>CAWGSC010000030.1:0-28612 GCA_963825145.1 uncultured Nitrospiraceae bacterium | reverse complement strand
CCCACCACCCAGAATCAGCACTCGTGGTTTCCCGTTTGACATAAATCCTTTAAATAGGGAGCATGGCGGGTGGAAGAACTCTCATCAAGAAACAACGGTTCAACACGGGAGGCTATCTACAGAAAGGTATCACAGATAGGACGAATCGTTTTCTCTCATTGATACCGATTAAAGCGAAGTCTTTAAGGGGTCAAAATGTTTGTGCGCGCCTCGCGGGTATCTATCTAATTTCATTGATGATCTGCGATATATTCAACATGGGGGCATATAGAACTGTTTTTGACATTCGCCAGACCCTGTATTATGCCCTCTTCATGGGCTCGTCATGATGTCCGCAATCGACGTTCTCAGGCCATAATAATGCTTCTTGTGATCCCAGCACCGCTTTCAAGGTCGTGGCAATGATAAACACGGCAATGCCGATGGCGATTGACCGAGTCGAACAACGGAGTTCCCGAAACAAGTGTTGCGAGGCCCGCTGCCACGGGTGCTAACGAGACAAGGACATCGCCGAGGTTGTGCACGTACGCTAGACGAATGGCGACATCTTCCTTGCTCGGCTCGCGTAATGATCTGGCGACGCCCCAGTTACCCGCCGCTGCCAGCAACCCTGCGACGATCGGCACGACTCCCAACACGAGTTGAGGGTGGAAAAGCCTGTCGACAGCTTGCCACACCACTAAACCGCTGATGAAGAGGAGACCGAGCGAATTGAAGACATTCGCCGTTCGAAGGAAGTGGCTGCTCAGTCCTGTCCGAAGGGTGTAGGCCAAGAGCAGAAAGGCCAGGCCGGTTTCATCAGACAAATTATGGATGGCATCGGTGGCGAGACTGAGACTATTGGCTTCGAACGTCCCCAAGGTTTCCACCGCGAGAACTGCGGTGTTGAGGCCTAACGCCACGGCAAGAGGTTTCCTGAGGTGTGCCATGATTTCTAGCTCCTATCAATCACAAAAACATTTGTTTTTTGACCTCATCGGCTCAAAAAGGACTGTTTTTGACCCAGGTAGTGATCTTCGCTCGCTAGCGCCTCTTACTTCCCCAAACTGCGTATGTAGGCTACGACGTCGTGGATTTGCTGATCAGGAAGTTGTCCCTTGAAGGCTGGCATTGCGCTCGGCGGTCTTCCGATTCGAATGGTCTGGAACAATTCAGCATCAGGCTTGTCTTTGAGCTTCGAACCGGTCAGATCAGCGGCTGGAGGTTTCATCATCTCGCCTGCTGGCCCATCCCCTTTTCCTTGAGCTCCGTGGCAGACACCGCATAACCTTTCATATATTGCCTTGCCTTTAGCCGGATCTCCAGTCTCTGCCCATCCAGACGGTGCTGTGAGTCCCAACGTAAGTCCGCAGACAGCGAGTAGCGAGATGCGCTGGATCATGTTCTTATCAACCTCCTTTAAAGAGACGCCAAGCCACAATCATTTGTTTGTGGAACAGGCAGCAGGATACGTCAAAGCCCCGCAAAAATCGATCTCACGAGTCTTGAAATGGAGAGAGGTTTTTGAACACTGCGCGCAGGACGTCTAGGAAAGCGGAAATAGACTGAAGGTCGTTTTGAAGGTTCTGTCTACCGTACGAACTGGTGAGCCGCCTGGGACTCGAACCCAGGGCCTGGGCATACTGTGGAGTCATGGCACCTACATGCGGAAATAGCAAAAGGATAATTCGAGTCACACTTTTGCGAAGAATAAACAAAAGACGATTCTGATACCCAAGCATGGAGTAGGCTCAACACATCCTCTCCTGATAGGCCTTTCTTGTAAATTTCTCACAAGGTAGTTCACGTTTTCGAGGACAATTCCGTTCACCCTAGATTCCCCTGAATTGGCACAGGACTTTGAAGAAACCCCGTGCTATCTGAGCAGTCTGCCGTCTATGTGATCCAACTTGTACTCGTACTCAGTCAAAGAATGTGATGGGAGGCTGGGATGTGAGGACTTAGGATGAAGATGGTGAGATATATAATACTTAGGTGTTACTTGATTGTTTTGGTGGGCCGTGTAGGGGTCGAACCTACGGCCCGCTGATTAAGAGTGACAAACGGCCATTTCTCACAAAGCTCGCTATTGCAACGGTTTCCCCAATTTAGTTAGCAATATCGAGGGCCTGTCGCGTTCCATTGAGTCTATATATTCCCGTTCCTTCCTTTCCTTTCCCGCCTCGTCTGGTCACAAAAATGGTCACATCCTCTTCAGGGGTTCATTGACAATGAGTTAAAAAAAAGACGATGCAAAAAAGAAATCCCATGGCACCCTCTTGCCAGTGGCTTGAATACTATTACAGTTCTAGACATGAGCCTGCTCACTAACGCGATTTCCTCTTCCGCCATTCCCACGGCGGCACCGGCTGGGGATCAGGGCATCAGATTTCCCCTCCGCGGGTCGAGGCACCATTGACTTAGCTGCCCGGCCGAATCTCAAGTGGGACACAACACCGACCACAACAGCAACGACTTCACACGCTCAAGCTGTTCAAGGACTGTTTTCGCCTCAATCAAGTCGAGGTTGTCGACGCCTTCGGTGAATCTGGAGTACACAGAATGTAAGATGCGTTTGGCCTCATCCAATTTATTGAGTTTCCTCCAGAGCTTCGCCAGGCTCGTGGCGGCTCGAAGTTCAAGCATTTTCGCATGCTGATCTTGCGCAATCTTCAGGGCTTCACAGAAACACTGTTCTGCTGCCTGGACTGATGGGTCGGATTGTCCGAGCAGCAGTTCGCCTTTCAGTCGAAGCAGTTCCGCGTGCCAAAACAGTTCTCCCCCAGTGACGGCAAGCTTCAGCGCTTCCTCAATGGCGGCCAAGCCTTCGTCAATGCGGTTGTGTCGTAAATATATGTCTGCCAGCAACGCCAAGGTAAACGTGTTGTTGAGACCTGCACCTGTGGCCCGAGTAGCGGAAAGCCCGTGTAGTAACGTGCCGAGCCCTTCCTCCTGGCCATTTTCGGCCAACGCCCAGCCTTGCGAGACCGTCGCCCACGCCAACCCCAATGCAAATGAGTATTGTGTGGAAACCGCAATGGCTTCGTCGGTGAGCTCCAGCGTTCTCTTCGCGTTGCGGAGAGTGGAATAGATCCAGGAAAGGGCAGCTAAGGTAAAAACCAGAGTGAATGGGTGTTCCAACTCCCTCGCCATGCCCATGGCCTCCAGCGCCAGCGGTTCTACTTGCTCAACCTCACCTAAGATCCATAATGTCCTGGCCAGCATAATCCTCGCGGTTATCCCGGGATCTTGGCCGTAGCGTAAGGCATGTGAACGGTGTTGATTCGGATCATCACAGGGATTTTGCGGTGAGCAGATGGGTTCTGGCTTCGTCAAACCGGCCAAGGAAGAAATAGGTCGAACCCAAAGCCTGGTGAGCTTCAATCAGTAGATCCGAGCTTTGCTCGCGGTGAGCCAGAGCGAGGAGATCTTCGGCTAGGCTGCGAGCATTGGCGAGGTGCCCTCTGACCAGATGAAAGACCCATAATCCCCGAATGGCGCGAAACTGATGCACGGAACCGCTGTGCTCCTGTAACAAATCCTTCGCCCGTCGATAATTGTGTTCCATGTCGTCGGATGCATATCCTTTGACGGACAGCAAGGGGGCTCCGCGTGCGAGGAGGAGCTCCAACTCCAAGGCATTACGCTCCGGGCCTTGCGGCAGCTCCTTGAGCAACTCGAGCGCCCTGATGAAAATGATTGAGCGCTTCGATATTGGCTGATCGTTCCGCATCTCGACGAGCCGCACGATGCCAATACTCCACGGCCGGACCGGCCAATCCTGCCTGTTCATAGTGATACGCCAGAAGTTCCGGTTCCCTGTTTGACCCGCTCGGCGAACCGACTCTCCAGTGTTTTGGCAATGCGCGCATGGAGGACACGCCGGGGTTTCTTGGGTAGGGTGCTGTAGGCCGCGTCTTGGACGAGCGCATGCTTAAAGTGGTAGGTCGCAAGAGGGATCTCGCCCTCTTGGAAAATGAGCCCGGACGCGACGAACAGGTCGAGTGCCTGCCTCAACTGGCTGTCCGGCATTTCGACAGTGGCCCGTAACAGCTCGTAGGTGAATTCACGCCCGATCGCGGCCCCGGTTTGGACAATGTCCTTGGCCGGCCCCAATCGGTCCACCCGTTCCATGAGCAACGCGTGCAGACTGTCCGGAATGGGCAATTCCTTTAATGTGGCCTTTCACGGTAAATGAATCGTTGCCCTCAGTCAGCAGCCCGGATTCCAGCACATTTTCCGTCAACGCTTCGATATAGAGGGGCACGCCATCGGCCTTCGCCAGAATCGCCTGCTGCACCTCGGGCGGAAGCGCTTTTCCTCCTGTCATCGCCGCCACGAGTTCGGCGCTCTGCCGACGTGGAAGCCGGCTGAGCGTCAGAAACGTCACGTGACTATATTCCGCCCACACCGGCTTGAAGTCGGGTCGAAATGTGATCAGCAACAACACGCGCATCTGCCGGATGCGGTCGATGATTCGCGTCATGAGGTCCAGCGTCGTGGGATCAAGCCAATGGGCATCTTCCACAATGAACAACACGGGGCAGCGATCGGCCAGCCCTTGTAGATGATGCACGAGTGCTTCCAGCGTCATGTCCTTGCGTTTTTCGGATGACACCGTGAGCGGCGGGTCCCGGTGATCTCCTCGGATCGAGAGCAGATCCGCCAGCAATGACACCGTGTCCTGGTTCTCGATTCCGCTTTCGCGAGCCATGACGTCGAGCTTCTCCAGTTGCGCCTGGGCACTGTCCTGACTGGTCAGTCCCGCGGCCTGCCGCAGAAAATTGATCGCCGGATAGAGCGCCGTATTGGTATGGTACGGTGAACATTGAAATTGAATCGTCTGGTACCGCTCATCGGCGAGGCGGTCACACAGACTACGGGTCATTCTCGATTTGCCGATGCCGGCCTCACCACACAGGAGCACGACCTGTCCTTCGCCGCCGACGGCTTCGCGCCAGCGACCCAACAGGAGTGAGAGCTCCTGTTCTCTGCCGACGAAATTGGTTAAGTGGCTGGCTCGATAGGACTCAAACCGGCTGGCCGACAACCTAGTACTCAGAACCTGCCAGGCTTGGACGGGTGTGTCGAACCCTTTCAGCGAAACGGCGCCAAGATCCGCGAACTCGAACTCATGTCCGACAAGACGTTTCGTCACCGGGTCAATGATCAGTTGATTGGGTTGTGCCAGTGCTTGGAGGCGGGCGGCGAGATTCGGGGTTTCGCCGAACACGGACCGTTCCTTGGCGGTGTCCTGCCCCATGAGTTCGCCGACGACGACATGACCCGTCGCGATCCCGATTCGTGCAGCAATACTCAAACTCTGGATGGGGATTATCGTGATGAAGCGCCTTCACCGTATCCAGAATAGCCAGTCCGGCATGGACCGCTCGTTCCGCATCGTGTTCGTGGGCATGGGGGTACCCAAAATAGACCAACATCCCATCACCCATGTATTTGTGCGATATAGCCATTGAACCGACCAATCGCTTGGCTACAGGCGTCTAAAAACCGTCGGATCACATCCTGGAGGTCTTCAGGGTCCAACCGGCGAGACAGGGCGGTCGAATCCACCAGATCACAAAACATCACCGTCAACTGGCGACGTTCTGCTTGATCTCGTTCGGGAGGGAATGGCTGCGTGTCCGGACTGACGGCAATGGGTAGAGACCCCGGGCCCATACCTTCAGCGCTCGGTGACAATTGCGCGATCGCGCGCAAGAGTGTTTTCCGATGTCCCAGTAAGACACCCAGCGCCTCCAGGTCGCCCTCCTTCAGCTCGGGTAGGACATCCCACGTGATCGCATTGTGCTGGAACGACTCACAGTAGATCCCGAGACCAAGGTGATTCAGCCACGCTGATACACGATCATGCATCATAGATACAGTCGATGGTGGATCTGCCGGCCTGAGCAGGGTACGCTGAGTATCTTATGCATCGCAGGTGACTCGTTGCGGAGAGTAATCCTTCACTCGATGATGACCATCCCGACGCGTTGACTCGGGAGTTATGACGCCACGCTGAGATAGGTCAACTGTTTCAATGTGAATCATAGATTAGCGTTCGCCTGACGAACTTAGATTCGTGGCCAGCACCTATAAGTCCACCTGCAGATTAACGAAGGATTGCCGACCGACTACCTATAAGCCGCACCATCCCCCGCTCAGAAACCTTGAGTCGCAGCCTGCCCGAGGGGCTGTATGCCTCACCCTTCGGTTCACGCCAACATCACTTCGCGTGGAGTTTATGCGCTTGCCACATTGGGGGTCAATCCATACCACCCAAGATAGAGGCCGTTTCACCAGATCGAAATTGGTGGCCTTTCCTATCTCGCAAGGACTAGCCAGATGGTCCTTGACGGCGCGCGTCCATTGAGACCACTTCAATCTCCTTCTCCCCATTGTTGGAGGGCGTGGCTAGGATGAGCCTCCAAAGGCGAGGGCGGAGCCCTGTCTCCAAACCCTGTCAGATTGTAGGGAGCTAAGTCGGTGTTAGATCAGGAGGTCACCGGAGGGTGCAGGCGTGGTCATAAACCAGATGGTTAATGGACGGCTAGTGCGCTTCGCGCAGTAGCACACGACAGCACAACGCCCGCTGTGGCCGATTACCTCCCCGCGAATAGTCAGCGGGTTACGCCTCGACCCGCGGAGGGACAACCTGATTGTAAAGCTATCACAATGGATACTTTAGCCGTGTCGCCAAGGTGCGTCTCCGTTACGCTACCAAACTCGATCCAACCTGGGAATTTGGTAGCTTCGCAGTAGCTGGCTCAGGTCAGCCATTGAAATTGAACGGCTACCCCTCCAGCCCGCTAATACGCAATCTTGGAGCCTCTTCACTACGCCATATTGGTTTCTATGTCCATTCCAAGGCCGATCCAGGCCCGAAGCAGATCGTGTCGCGTAATCGAATAGGCCACCTTCCCATTCACTATGACCGGCAGGTTGAGGAGTCGTTTCTCTTCCATGATCTTCACGGCCTCATCGATGCTGGTGTCCTTCGTAACCGAGATTTGCTCCTTTGCCATGACATCTTCTGCCGTCAACTGGTTCAAGTCCTTTTTTGCTTTGAGGGCGCGAAGGATGTCGAACTCACTGACGAACCCGATAAATTCTCCTCGTTCATCCACCACCGGAGCACCAGGGGTGTGCGTAGACAGCAATTCGACGGCGACCCCCATGGCATTTTGGTTCCGTTGAAATACAAGATCGTTCGTCGCATGAATTTGTCCGACAGTCTTGAATCCCCCGGCAGGAACACCCGGTCTCGCCAACGTTGTCATGACAACCTCCTCTGGATGTTGAGATGTTGATGTGAGTGAGCGGTAATTGTACTGTCCCTCCGGGGCATCCTCAACTGTGGGTGACGGAGGGTGGTGCGAGGTGGTATATAGGCCCTGGCGGGCACAGTCTTCCCTAGAAGGCAAATGGAGGCGTCCCGCCGAAAGGTCGGCTATATGGCAACCCGTGCACCGAGCCGCGATATTTTCATCGTTCATGGCCATGATACGGGGGCGGAGGGCGAAGTCGCGCTCGTCATCGAGCGACTTGGGCTGCGTGCGATCATCCTGCACGAGCAACCGGACACAGGCAAAACCCTTATCGAAAAGGTTGAACGCCACGCAGACGTGAAATTCGCGGTCGTGATCCTGACGCCCAGCGATGTAGTCCATTCGAAAAACACCCGATCTAAAGCCCAACCACACGTGCGTCGGAATGTCGTGCTTGATCTGCGTTATTTTCTTGGGAAATTGGGACACTCCAGAGTGTACGCCCTCCTGAAGGGTCGCGTTGAGGTCCCGACCGATATAGGGGACGTTCTCTATTCGACAATGGACGACGCTGGGCGCTGGCACATCAAGCTCACCAAGGCACTCAGAGCAGCTGGCCTGGATCTGGACACGATCATGTAAGCACCACAACGGGAAGCCCGTCCTCTCCGGTGATCTGTCGAAGGGGAAGAATTAAACCAATGGACCAGACATTACGCAATCAGCGAGAGGCACTGCCACTGGTCCCAAGACATAGTGGACCAACTTCTGGCCGTGACTGAGCTGGGCGTGCGCCTCTCCATAGCACACTTCCCATGATGGCTTTTTCCTGAGGACATGGAAGTTCATGCGGAGGCCTCCTTAAATACTTCTCTCGCCGCCCTGATTCCTGATTCAACGGCTCCTTCTATCCACGCGTGCTTAAGCGAGGTATGCTCCCCAGCGAAATGGATACGATCATGGCATTTCCACACATTTTCGAAAAGCTCTTTTTCTTGATAGGGCTCGAAAAGCGCGAAGGCACCAAATGTGTACTCATCTTCGGCCCAGCTATGACTCATTCCCCCCACTAGAAGCTTTTCGCATTCGTCTTGCTTCATGTTGTGCAGTTCCGCGACGTCACGTAAGGCAAATCGAATACGGTCGGATTCATTGAGTGAGCCCCACCGTAGGCTGTCGTCACCCCATGTATAGCTGGCAAGAAGTAGCCCGCGATCTGAGTTGACAGGGTTTTGGCCGATTGATGGATAGTACGTCCAACGTATTGGTAGATCGGTAATGCTGCGACCGCCGTATATCTGTTTATCTTTTTCCCAAAACCGCCTTGAGAATTCTAAGACTATTTTGGTGGCATTTTCATAGTGAAGGTTTCTGATCGCGTGAAGCCGCTCAGGTGGTAGGACGTTATGGCCAAATCTGACATGAGTCAGAGCCGAAAACGGTGCAGCCAGAATTACGTGATCAGCTTTTTCGTCAGGAAGGGGCAATTTTGTGAGGGTATGTTCCGAAATAACCTGATACTCCTTCCCCGGCCGTACTCTGTTTATCTGCGTAACGCGTGCATGGTATCGGACCGAGTCAACAAGGCTCGTCTGTCTAGCAGAAGTGGGGGTAATAAAGCTGCGTGGTAAGAGATCCATTCCGCCCAGTATCTGATATTTCGTCCCTGACCCCATAACCATATGGTCGCGGACTGCTTCTAGAAGTGAGGCACGGAACTCTGCTGCTCCAAAAACAAACCCTATGAGGTCAATGTCACCATGTGTCAATTTCAGATCCTTCGGGATGTTGTCCTCGGTAATTGGGTTTCTGGAACCATGGACAAACGCATGGAGATACTCACCCCAGGAAATCTTGTCTAGCTGGATCCGTCGATCCTTGTCTTTGTAGAATTGCGTGAGAGGGTTCAAGACCTTCTCAACAATGTCTTCGGCCGTTTTGTTGGGGGAGTAGGGACGGCCAAAGTTATACTTGCCTTTGAGATAGTCTGACCTGCGTCCTCGTTCTCCGTTGATATAAATGAGGGCGTTTGAGTTGTCCTGGATGAACTCTGTCAGCTGCAAGCCAAACGTTTTGCATAAATGCAGAGTCAGTTTATGTGGTGCAGGGATACGCATTGCCCCAGCTTCGGCATAGAGCCCGCTCGAAAACCCTTCCCTGAGCGTTCTCACCCTCCCACCAACTCGTTGGCTCGCTTCATATAGCCGAACGTGTAGGCCTGCTCTCTGAAGCAGCCAGCCGGCAACTAACCCTGCCATCCCAGCCCCAACAATGGCGATATTGCATTTGGTTCTCCTGTTGTAGTGTCCAAGGCCTTTTGTCAGCAGTTCCAGGTAGTATGTGGTTTGTTCACGCATGCAACATCTCCGGGTGTCTTGCATTCCTTGGTGAAGGGCCAGCGACGGCCCGCTTCAAGCAGGTGTTCTCCCGTTCCAGGTCCTTGAGCCGCTTGATTTTATCCACCGTGAGGCCGCCGTACTCGTTGTGCCAACGATAGTAAGTTTGTTCGGTGATACTGAGCGCACGGCAGACGTGAGCCACGGACTGTCCCTTACTCAGGGCGACTTCGGCTTCACGTAACTTAGCGAGGATCTGTTCGACGGTGTGACGCAGACGTGGCATGCAGCCCTCCTTTCGGCCCGACCCTAACATAGGATCTGGATTCGTTTAAGTGGGCAGGTCACCAGACCTACGGCTCATGCTCCCGGAGGTGACAGCCGACCAGACCTGATGGCTTAAAGATGGCTGATCGCAGAGTCATTGCACGTCGACCATGATGGTATGGCTGGCCGTGACAGTTGAGTGATCCTTGCTGGTAGTTTTCACGGTAATCTGGTGCTCCCCTCTACTCAAGCCCTTAAACGTTCCGTGAAAACCCCTCTGATATTCATTGTCCACGAACACGTGGACATGTCCGACCTGCTCATCCTTGGTGACCTCGTATTTCAGCTCAAAGCTGTCGCTGACCTTATCCCCGTCCTTGGGAGACGTAATCATAATCTTCTGCCCGTCCTCAGTCGGCTTCTCCACCGCGAAAACTGGCGCTCCACCGAGACAGCCCACTAACGCGATCCCCAATCCCATGAACCCGATACGCCCCATCATATGCATCACGACCTCCTTGTTCGAACCGACAGAATGAATGTCGCACCTTGGCATTCTCTAAAAAGTCGTATGCTGCCTTCGAGTTGGCTCTCCAACATCGCCCGTAACATCCAGGCCGTCATTTCATGTTGCTCCATCAACCCCGTGTAGTTCAGTCCTTCGCCAGTGCTTGGGTTAGCAGTGCTGTGTCGGTGAAACCACGCAGTCGTTGAAGATATCCCTCGCGGACTGTCCAGACGTGGACGAAGGGCACATTGACGGGTACGGCAGCTTTTCGGGTCTTTCCTTCGATACGACCGATCGCGACGACATGCTCGCCCGCAGCGATGAACTCTTCAGCGACGAAGCGAACGTCAAAAGCTCCATAGAAGTTGGTGAGAAAGCGCTCAAGCACGTCCTCGAGGCCCTCGAAGTGGCCGCCTCCGATGGGCATCCCTTCTTGCAAATCGTAAACAACCTGTGGCGCTTGGAGACCTCGCAGTGGCTCGCGATGTCCTGGAACAGTAGCTTCGTAGAATGCGCGGACGCGTTTTTCGTTTTGTTCTTCATGGGTCATTTTCTTCTCCTCCTATACTGCCGCACTTAATTTCTAGACAGTTTCTTGAAGATTGCTCACCATCAGTTCTACAGAGATTCCAGCCCTTTTTGAGTCTCCACTTCTAATGGGACAGCCGGGTACACTCGGTAAGAGACCTCGGCTATCTTCTGCTCCAATGGGCTTTGAATAATTCCAATGAGTTTGATAAATCCACTGACTAAGCCACCTGTCCACAATTTAAGTGGGGTACAACCTTCATCGCTGGGAAGCCGGTTTCTGATGGTTTGCCTTCAAATCGACCCTTCGAAGATCCGCTTCAAGAGTCATGAAAATCTTTTCAAGGCCTTGATTCCACCCTCGAGTGAGCGCATCGGGAGATGTCTCGGTCAACTCCACCAGCTGCTGATAGTCACGTTGAAACACAATCGCCGGCCTCGTCGAGGTATCCTCAATCAATACAATCTGGATCCCAACGACCGCTTTATGCCCCCCTTCTTGACGGTAGTCGCCATACAAGGCCGTCACCGTGCCCTCCAAAATGTGTGTCGCGTCCATATAGCTGGACGTCGCCACGACACGCTCGAACAGCCGAGCATGTCTCAGCCAGTCCTGCATCTGCTGGGTCAGCATCGCACTGGGTGAGAGAAACCACGCATTGTAAAAGTCTGATTCGTAGCGTGTGTCGCCCATCCGATAGACAAGCTCTTTCCCTTCAAAACCAGGCGAGACAAATAATCCTCGCACGTCGAGGACGGCCCCGGAAGCAGGAACACCGGGCTCCCCTTGCCGTGTGACCTCCAGCGCATAATAATGTTTGTCAGGAAAGCTCTTCGTCAGGCTGACGCAGCCGCTCAAGACAAAGAGCGTCATAGGCGCCACCCAGGTGAACCATACGCGCCGTCTGCTGGACTTACCGTCTTGCCGAATTCGCATGAGGTGGAGGCTCACCTAAGAATACTTGCGATGGGTATCGCTTGGCATTCGTCATCAATTCCCGGAGGTCTGCTGACACGACTCGAAGGTTCGCCAGGATTTCGTCGATATCTTGGCTTTTGCTGACCACGAGATGATCCACTCGCCGAACGGTAGTATCCAATCGGGTGAGGGTGCCGGGCAGCTCCTCGGACATCCGTCTGATTTGCTGTCGATGTGTGTGACAGCTCTGTGACCAGCTGCTTTGCCTCTCCTGCTGTCGCAGCTGCGTCTGACAGGAAGCTCGGAATCGCGGGGTTGGCCAGAATGCTCCGAGCCTGTTGCAGCGTTCCCCGCAGTCTCACTTAAGGTCTGCCCGGCCTGGACACTGAGCTCGCTCATGTCCGTCTGACTAGTCAGTTTTGTGAGCGAGAGGAGCAACGCATCCAGATCAGCCGTCACCTTGTGGACCTCTGCCTGTTCCAAGTCCTTGGCAATCTTGGTCAAGGCTGAGCCAAGCACGGTGACGGTGCTGCGTCCGGAAGGGATGTACAACGTTTTCGGTGCCCATGCGATGGTCACGGGCGGGTACTCGTGTGGATCAAAATTATCGGCTTCCAAGTAGACGACGCCGGTCACGCCCTGTGAGGTCAGCCGAACTCTGAGACCTTCCTCAATTCGCCGTTCCACATCTAATCCGCCTTTCCTCATCCGACTCCCCGGGAAACACTTCTTTGACAGACACCTTGACCACAACATAGTGACCGTAGCGATACCGGTCGTCGTCGCTGAGCTCTGTTTTGTAGTCATTTCTCACGAACCCGATGTGCTCCACGCTCCCGATCGTCACTCCTCGATACCTCAGCGGAGCCCCGACGCTGAGGCCTTGCACCGATTCATCGAAATACGTCTCCATCATAAATTTATTCTTGAACAGCGTCCCGACACCGAGGACCATGACCGCCAGCACAGCGAGCGTGATACCGCTGAGGATGAACACTCCGATCTTAAAGTAGTGGGCTTGTGCGCTCATGGGATCGACACCTCCCGGTTGAAGAATTGCCGAACCCACGGATCCGTCGAGTGCTCGCGCAGCTCCTGCGGCCGTCCCGTCGCCACGATCTTTTTGACCCGCTTGTCCAACATGATCACGCGATCGGCGATGGCGTAAATGCTCGGCGATTCATGCGTGACGACCACAAATGTCATCGCAAGATTGCGGGCGAGGCCGAGAATTAGTTGGTCCAACTCTGCGGAGGTAATCGGGTCGAGCCCGGCGGACGGCTCATCGAGAAAGAGAATCTGTGGGTCCAGCGCCATGGCGCGCGCGATGGCCGCGCGCTTTTGCATGCCTCCACTGATCTCGGATGGCAGATAATCCATGAAGTCTTCCAACCCGACCAATTTCAGCTTCATGCGAGCGATCAGATTCATGGTATCAGGCGGCAGGTCGGTGTACTCCTCCAACGGCAGCCGGACGTTTTCTAAGAGGGTCGAGGATCCGAAGAGCGCACCCATTTGATACATGATGCCGATGCTCTTGAGGATCGTGGTGCGTCGTCCGCCCTCGGCAGTCACGATATCGTCATCCTGAATCAGAATGCGGCCACCCACAGGTTGGTAGAGGCCGATCATGTGTTTCAGCAGGGTGCTCTTCCCGGATCCAGACCCACCCAGAATGGCGAACACTTCACCGCGATAGACCTCAAAGGAAATGTCGTCAATCACCACGGAGTCTTCGTACGCAGCGGTGACGTGCTGCACTTGGATGATGGGTTCATGTCTTGTCCGCGTATAATTCATAGGGGTTACAGCCCCAGGGCATAGAAGACGACCGCAAATACGCCATCCACGATCGCGATCAGCACAATCCCGCTCACGACTGCACTCGTGGCCGATTGACCGACCGCGCTCGGGCCTGTCGTCGTCTGCAGACCGCGCAGGCAGCCGATCCCGGCCACCACAATGCCGTAGACCAGGGATTTGAACAGCCCCCAAGAAGGTCGCCGACCGTCACTGCGGACAAGATCTGATTCACATACGTGACGAGCGGAAACCCCAGCGACCGCATGACCAGCGCCGCCTCCGATCAAGCCGCACAGGTTCGCGAACACTGCGCCAAGAGCGGGGTCATGATCACGGCCGCCAGGACGCGAGGGACGACGAGAAACCGAACTGGTTCGAGCCCCATCGTGGTCAGGGCGTCGATTTCTTCCCTGACCTTGCTGCGTCCCAGTTCGGCGGCGAAGGCCGAGCCTGACCGGCCGGCCAGAATAATGGCGGTGATCAGCGGGCCCATCTCCCGAAGCATCGAAACTCCGATGAGGTTCGCGACGAAGATCTCCGCTCCGAACCGGCGCATCGGAATCGCCGACTGAAAGGCCAAGATGAGTCCGAGCAGAAACCCAATCAGCGCAATGATGGGGAGGGCATCGACGCCGACCCGTTCCGCACTGAGCCAGGCATCCGCCCACCGGACAAGACGGGGGTGGCGAGCGGCGCGGAGCAGGGTGACCGTCAGCTCTCCGACGAATGTGAGTAAGGTCTGGACATCTTGCCAGAGTCCGAGTGCAGCGTGCCCGACCTGTTCAACGACCGAGAGCGTTCGCGGCGACGTCCTGGCGGAGGGTCTAGTGAGATCTGCCCATAGATGTCGAGCAGGCGACGGAACTCCTCACGCAGTCCGTGAATCGTCACATCACCCCCGATGCGCGCCTGGTACTGCTGAAGCGTGACGATGAAGGCGACCCCCGCCCCGTCACAATAGCTCACCTCCGACGCATCGATCACGACCCGGATCGGGTTCGATTGCTCGAGGATGTGCTGAGCGTCCCGCCATAGCCTTCCGGTGGTGTTCGCATCCAAACGACCGGTCATCAGGAGTGTGAGGGTTGTTCGATCGCTTGAGACACGAGTCTCAAACAAGCCAGCCTGGTGAGCAGATGCTGCGGTGGCCATGTTGAAGCTCCGTTGTTGGAGCAGGCATCCCGTGTATATACAAGGCCGTGGCGTTCGCTATCTGATCGGCGTCATCCAATAATCCGAGTCTCGCTCGGGCGACCTTTGTAGACTCCTTGCTACCCGATCGGAATCAGCGCACCGTTTATCTGGCTCGCTTCGTCAGATGCGAGAAAGATCAAGGTCTGCGCGATGGATTCCGGCCTGACCCATTTCGACGGATCGGCATCTGGCATGCTGCTCCGATTCGCCGGCGTATCAATGGTCGTGGGCAGAACTCCGTTGACCGTCACGCCCGATCCGGTCAGTTCTAGCGAGAGGGTGCGGATCAGAGCGACAAGGCCCGACTTCGACACGATGTAGGCCGCCGCCCCAGGGAACGGCTCCAGCGCCGCTCGGGCGGCGACATGCACGATGCGTCCTGTCCGCCGTTCCAGCATGTGAGGCAACACCGCCTTTGAGAGCAGAAAGGCCGCCGTGAGATTCATGGTCAACATCCGCTGCCAGAGCGACGCGTCGGTTTCCACGACACGACCTATGGCAAACCCGCCGACCAAATTGATGAACGTGTCGATGCGATCCGCCGTTTGGATCACCTCATCCACGAGGCGCCGGATGTCGGCTTCATCGGTGACATCGGCCTTCATGTCCGTGCGACCTTCCGCTTGAACGGAAGGTGGATGCTGGTCGACCGTGATGACCCGGGCACCTGCCGCGACGAAGGAAGGAACAACCGTCTGCCCCAGCGCTCCTGCCCCCCCGGCAATCAGTACGACGTTGCCATCCAATTTCATCGTTCGTCACTCCACCGAGCTGGTGTACCGAGATAAGAAACCTATTTAGAGCTGGACATTGGTACCCCACCGTAAATCGCTGCCGGATATGCTCGGCTTTTCCACGTCATCAATCATTGCCCTCGCATAATCCTCTGTCGAGACGCAGCTCTCTCCATGTGTATATTCATCTGGAAACCCCGATCGATCCACTGATTGAACTCCCGGCTTGACCTCCAAGCTGTCTGCCCTCCCCACAAGAGCAACTGCCACATCGCTTGGACAGACGAACAAGAGCATCACCTCCCGCTGTCGGGTGCGTTCACCGGCACTTTGAGCGCCTCGCCTACCTGCGACAGGAGCAACACTAGCAATTTGGCCGACTCCGTCACACTCGCATTTCTGGACACCATATGCGGCTTCTTAGGAAGCTCATACCAGCTCTGACCTTTGGTATACGTCATCGGCTGCTCACCCTCTAATTGGGTGATGACCGTTCCCTCCAAGACATAGGCGAACACTGAGCCCGGATGGACGTGCGGGTCGGATGCGGCCCCCGGCGCATAGTCCACAGTCAGCACTGTGGCCACTTTCCAAGCCATGTCGGCCAAGGACTGTTTCATCAGCACCGACACGCTGTCTCCTGCCAGCGCTGGCGCCTGTCCCATGGTGAGGGCCGCTCCGGCCAGTGCCGTCCATTTCAGTGCCTGTTTCACCATCCTGCGGGCAAAGGATGCGATCGTCATCATCGGAGTGCTCCTTTCCCGTTTATTGCGTTGCGTACATCACGGCTCAGCGATGCGCAGCACATGCTTGCCGCGCACAGGTTTCTGGTCGTAGGCCTGCCGAAAGTCCTCCATGGCGAAGACGGCGCCCACGATCGGTCGGATGACACCGGCATCGATCAGACGCGCGATTTCGATCAACTGAACCCGGTTTGGCTCAACGATGAAGAAGGCGTCACGCACTCGCGGCTGGGTAAACCGTTCGGCGTCAGCCGCAATGGTCACCAACCGACCGCCTTTGCTCAGGATCCCCCACGAGCGGTCTCTCGTGTCTCCTCCGACAGTATCGAACACCACCTCCACGTCTCGGACGACAGTCTCGAACGGCGTCGACTGGTAATCAATCACTTCGTCGGCACCGAGCGTCATGACAAAGTCGGCATTCGTCTTTGAGGCTGTGGCAATCACATGGGCTTTCTTATGACGGGCCACCTGCACAGCGAAGCTGCCGACCCCACCAGCTGCGCCATGGACTAATACCCGTTCCCCTTCCGCGAGCTGTGCGCGAACGATGAGTGCCTGCCAGGCGGTCAGAGCCGAAATCGGGACTACAGCCGCCTGAGTATGGTCAAGCGAGTCAGGCTTCGGCGCGATGTTGGCGGGAACGGTCAGGCAATAGTCCGCCTGGGCACCGTTGATGAACCAATCGCTCAAGCCATAGACAGGATCACCGACCTGGACACCCATGCAAGCCGGTCCGATTGCGTCGACGACACCGGAAAATTCGTGACCGAGAATAATGGGAAACGGTCTGGTCGCGCCGTCGGGAGTATGGAAGGTGGGATACCAGGCGAACTCCGTCGGTGTGATCGCCGTGGCATATACCCGGACGAGCACCTGATTATCCTTCGGACTGGGTTTCGGCGCATCCTCATAGAGAAGTGTTTCCGACCCACCGACCTGATGTAACCGTATTGCTCTCATTGGGATGACCTCCTCGCGCGGCTCTACTTCTCAATCTCACATCCATATAGAGACACTGAGATTGAAGTGGATTCGCCTTAGTGCTTGCTCGTGTTGTAGTAGAACCGCCCTGGATGATCTTGCCGTTCTTCTACTTGGGTCACCGAAACCTGCTCCATATTCTTTTCCTCAAAATTCTGAATGCTTCTACTCTCTATTCCTGCATGCCGTCGTAAAGCTTGAACTGTCATCGGTGAAAATCAGAGCTGGCTCATGCCACCGTCAGCCACCAGCTCGGTGCCAACGATGAACGCCGACTCGGACGATGCCAGATACAGCACCGCGCTCGCGATTTCGTCGGGCGTCCCGAAGCGCTTGAGCGGGATCTGGGCCTGGATGCCCGCCGCGACTTCGGAGAGCTGCTCCGCAGGGAGACCCAGGCGGCCAATAGAGGTGTCGTGACAGGGCCAGGGCTGACCACATTGACACGGACGCCTCTGCTCAACAGCTCGGAGGACAGCGTCTTCGCCAGCGAGATCAACGCGGCCTTGCTGGCGGCATACACGCTCGTATTAGGCATGCCGATGTGGGCGTTGATCGAGCCATTGAGCACGATGGCGGCTCCCGGATTCAGGAGTGGTAGCAGCGCCTTGATCAAGAAATACGGACCTTTCACGTTGGTGTTGAAGGTCACATCCCACATCTCTTCCCCGACCGCTTCGAACGGAGCGAGCTTGGCCACGCCTGCATTGATAAACACGGCGTCGAGCATCACGCCCTGCTGTTGTAGCAACGTTGCGAGCTTTATCCCATCGGCGACACTCCCGGCATCGTTTCGCACCGCGATGACCTTCTCGCCGAGCTGTGCTGCCGCCTTGTCCAAGGTAGCCTGATCGCGTCCCGTGATGACGACACGCGCGCCTTCTTTCGCAAACGCGAGAGCTGCCGCCAGACCGATCCCGCTATTGCCGCCGGTGACGAGGGCGACTTTGCCTGCGAATTTCTGTGACATGGTCTTTTCTCCTTCTATCCATCGCGGACTATTCGGAGAATATGCGATGTATCCCGTCGGGACATTGCCCGACTCAGATCATTTAGACCTGTGCCATGCCCCCACCGATGAACAATTCGATACCGATGACGTAGCTGCTGCCATCCGACGCGGGAGACGAGACTGCCTTTGCGCCTTCGTCCGGCGTTCCCGCGTGCCACAGGGAACGCTGTCAAAAAATTAAAGAGGCATGACCCCTCAAACACTGCCTGGCTGACTTACTTCTGAGGCATGGAGCTGAGCCAGGCCTCGAAACCTGTCGAACCGACTCTCGCGTTCTTGCCAGGGGTGAGCGTTTGATCGTTCACCGCTATGCCGAAGTAGCGTGCGTGAGCATCTGTGACTACCTTGCGTGGATCGTGGGTTGCGGTCAAGAATCGTCCGACGAGTTTGTCGAGAGGTATCCGTTCGGGACCGGCTATCTCGATCGTGCCGTTCACCGGCGTCCCGACTGCGACGTCGGCCATTGCGGCAGCCACGTCATCGGACCCGATGGGCTGCGCAAGAGCGGGTGGCAGGTGAACCGTTTGCTCGACGGTGCTAAATTGGGCGATGGCGCCTAACGAATTCGTAGAACTGCGTTGACTGGACGATCGTATAGGGAATCTTTGACGCCTTGATCAGATTTTCCTGAGCCATCTTCGCGCGGAAGTACCCACTCTCGAGAAGGCGGTCGGTGCCGACGACCGACAGCGCGACGTGATGCCTCACGCCAGCGGCCGCTTCTGCGGCAAGGAGGTTACGGCTTGACGTCTCGAAGAATTTCAACACGGCCTGGTCCTCCCACGAAGGCGCGTTCGCCACATCGACGACAACCTGAGCGCCGGCGAGCGCTTCAGCCAACCCCTCACCCGTGATGGTGTTGACGCCCGATTTCGGTGACGCCGCCACCACGTCATGCCCTTGCTTGCGAAGCCTGTTCACAAGTTTTGTACCGATCAGCCCGCTTCCACCAATCACAACGATCTTCATACATTATCCTTTCGTTTGTCGCCCGTAACCGGGCGAGTACCGCCCGAGATCAGCTTCGGAGCGGTAGTGGACTGCCGCTCTCGCTCAAGCTCGCTTATCGGTCATTCCGCAGTCACTTCACTGGCACTACTACTGGAGCGCCCTTGTCTTTGACCAGCACCACAAGGAATTTTGCCGGCGCGGTCGTGCTGGCGTTCCGGCTAACGACATGAACATCGTTGGGGTCTTCATGGAAGGTCTGTCCTGGTGTAAGAGTGACTTCTTTTCCGCTCTTCACCTGCATCACGATGGAGCCCTCCAGCACGTAGACAAATGCATGTGCATTGTGACGATGGATCGGGCTCGACCCGCCGGGCGCATACTCGACGGTGATCATCAGGCCTTCCTTGCCGGAAATGTCCGTCAGAACTTCCGACATGAGCGGCGTGACCTTACCCTCCTGAGCCATCAGCGGGCCGGATAGGAGACATAGACCAACACTCAGGAGCAGGATTACTCCGAGATACTGAACTCTCATGGACCGACGATGGGTGACTTGCTTCATCATAGCGCCTCCTTCTCGGTATTGTTGAATATGTTGTGAACGGTGCCACTCTTCTAACCACAATTTCATGCCGAACCTCCTGTTCGGTAGCGGATCGTTCTTCTTGCCCATGTCGTTATAGAACCGCTCGTGCACGATTTTGCCATTCTTCCACTTCGCTACCGAAACCTGCTCAACATGGACGGGCACGCCGCCGGTTGTGACAAAGTCACTCGTGGATTCATAGAAGGTTACGTTGTCGCCGACGCCGGACGCGGTGACTGTGAACCCTTTCCATTCTTTCACGCCACTCATGAACTGCTTTTCCCGTTCGACATTGGCGGCCGAGTCCCTCCGTTGGTGGATTGGCATTTTCCTGCATCACCGTGTCCTTGTCGTAAAATTCGTTCATGGCGTCGATGATTTTGCCCTGTCGGATGTAACCGAACAGATCGTTCAGCCGCTGCTGTAGATTCGTCGTGCTCATCGTGTCTCCTCCTCGGGTGACTGATTGGTAAATGCGGGATCATTTCTCGCAATCGTGGTTGTCATAGCTCTCCCTCCTTAGACCTCAAGGTCTTGATTGGTCTCCCAGATGAGCACTTCCGTTCCTGTGGTGGGATTAGCCATGAGGCGCCGCGCACCGGCCGCTACGAGACGAACCGCATCGCCAGTATGGAGCGCACCGGCCCCTTCGAGTTCAGCATTCCCCTTAGTGATGAACAGATGCACATATGGAGCGTCGGGAACCTGTACCGATTCCGCTCGGCTTGAGTCGCCCACCCCAGAGCACGGCACCCTGCTGCTTGATGGAAATCGCAGCACTCATGACCACGCCCCGAGGCAATGGGGATCAGTCTCCCTCGCTCCAGTTCTCGGTTGATATCCAATTGCTCATAGCTCGGATTGATATGTTCCGTATCGGGCGGGACCCACATCTGGATGAAATGCACGTCCTTGTCTGTCTGCGGGTTCATCTCCGAATGCCAGATCCCTGTCCCGGCACTCATGCGCTGGGCAAGCCCAGGGTAGAGGATTCCAGTATTGCCCTCCGAGTCCTTATGCTCCAGTTCACCGTCGAGCACCCAGGTAACAATCTCCATATCGTGATGGGGATGGGTGCGGAACCCCGCGTTGGGTGTCACCACGTCATCGTTGCTCACCAAAAGCAGTCCATGATGGGTGTTGTGGGGATCGTAGTGGTCCGAAAAGCTGAAACTGTGGTGAGAATCGAGCCAGCTAATTTCGGTGTGAAACCGCTGATGACTCCGGCGAATATCAATTGGAACTTGAGACGCTTGTTTCGTGTTCATGAAATTTCCTCCTGATCACACCCGCTTCGCGGTGCCTGGGCTCGACGCGATAAGGACACGACATACACCGCCGACCGTGCGCCGGCACGCCTCACCTTCGGCTGCTGCTCTGTCATCAACGTTGTGATCTTCAGCATGCGGTGAGACCAGCTGTGCTGAAACAGCAGCAAAAGCTATTCCAAGCTCGACGAGGCTTCAACAAGTCTGCGAATGCCGCCTAAAAGTTGCAGATGAAGGATCGAGACTGATTGGGACGCAGCAGTATGGTGAGGTGTGCTGAGAAGAGCGCGTCGACATATCGACAGGCGTCGACATATCGACATTATCAGGGTCGATGAATATCGAGCCGTTGCATTTTCGAAAGGAGCGTCGTGCGTTTCAGTCCAAGCCGCGCAGCGGCTCCTGCGGATCCGCCGATTACCCAATCGGTCTCGTGCAGGACACGGACGATGTGCATGCGTTCGGCCTCTTCAAGGGTCACGGCTCCATTCACGCTCGGGACGCCGATGGTATTTCGGTGCGGCTTCAATTCCCCGATCGGCACGTGGAGCGCGGAGCCTTGAGTCAAAATCACGGCACGTTCGATCAAGTTCTCCAACTCGCGGATATTCCCAGGCCAGTCGTACTTGGATAGCGCATTGAGGACGATGGTTGGAATCGTCTCGATATTTTTATTCATGAGGCGCGCGTGTTTTTGGGTAAAGTACCGTACGAGCAGAGGAATATCCTCGGCTCGGTCACGGAGCGGGGGCACGACGATCGGAAACACGTTGATGCGATAATACAGATCGCTCCGGAATTGCCCATGCTCGACCATGTGCGCGAGATCGCAGTTCGTCGCCGTCACTACGCGAACGTCAATCTTGATGGTGCGGGCACTTCCCAGTCGCTCAAATTCCTGTTCCTGGAGGACCCGCAACAGTTTTGACTGCAATTCGAGAGGAACATCCCCGATCTCATCAAGGAAGAGCGTGCCCTGATGCGCCAGTTCGAAGCGGCCGACCGTCCGCGCAATCGCCCCGGTGAACGCGCCTTTCTCATGGCCGAACAGTTCACTTTCCAGCAAGCCAGTCGGAATGGCAGCGCAATTCATTTTGACAAAGGTGTGCTGGCGGCGTGGACTGAGTTGATGAAGCGCGCGCGCGATGAGTTCTTTCCCTGTTCCTGTTTCCCCTCGGATCAAGACGGTTGAGCTGGTCGGCGCAACCTGCTCCACCTGTTTGAGGACACGTTTGAGCGCTTGGCTGTCCCCTACCAATTGATTGAAGTTGTAGGCAGTCTTGACTTCTTCTTCCAGATAGACCTTCTCTCCGGTGAGTTTGTCCTTTAATTCATCGATTCGTGAGAACGCCAGCGCATTGTCCACTGCCATCGCGATCTGATTCGTTGCCTGCGTCAAGAGATCAATCTCACGCGGTGTAAAAGATAAGTCTTGCCGACTCGCCACGTTCAATGTTCCCAGAATGCGATGGCGGGAGATGAGGGGGAAAGAGCAAGAGGATTGAATACCTTCCGCAATCAGACAACGGACAAATTCAGAATGATATCGTTCATACTCCGTCGCGTTGAAAAGAAACGGCTTCTTGGTCGTAAAGGCGGTCCCGTCTGGCGAGTCATCCACTGGATTCGCCATGCCCTCCTGAATCCAGCCTGTGCTTCCCGGAAAGTCCAAGGCAAACACGCGCAATTGATTCCATTCAGGTTCATACAACGACAGACAGCAACATTCATGATGGAGGACACGGTGCAGACTACTGGCGATCGCCTTCATCAATTGACGCACATCGAGAATCGTGCACACCGCATTATTCACTTCCAAAAGCAACCGAAGTTGATCCCGCTCTTGCTCCAGATCCCGTCGGGCAGACTGTGCACTCTCATAATTGAGCGCATTATCGACAGCAACCGCGACTTGGTTGGTTACCTGCTGCAGAAAAAAGAGGTCGCTCTCAGCATAGGCATGTTCCACTACACTGCCGAACACCAAGGCGCCCAACCGTCGGAGACTGGTTGTCAATGGCAGCGCACAAAACGACTTCACACTATCTTGCCGGAGTACCTGGATCAATGCCGAGAAACGAGTCTCCTCATCAACGTGAGGAACAACCACAGGGTTCTGTGTCCGCCACGCCCAGCCTCCAGGAGACTCTTCAACCGACACCTCGTAACCTGGGTAGGTGGAACCCGTATGTGGCGAATCAAGGACGTGCAGCCGCATGACATGTTTGTCTGCATCGTAGAGGAGCAGCTTGATGAAATCGAAATCGACAACCGGGCGTAGGTGCCGGACCAGATCCTGCAGCAACGCAGAAAGATCGCGCTGGAGACTGATTACTTCCGAGACTGCCAGCAGCGCCTCGTATCGCGGTGGGCACGGCTCGGCTAACGATGATGAAGAAGCTTTCGGCATTCCCACCTCCTTCCTTCACCAAGCCAGACGGACAGCAACAAGACGGAGCCAATCCTCACGACGCATCCTGCTCCGCGGGACGTCTGTAGCACGACATTCCCTAGCTATCCGAGTGCGGAGATCAGTAGGGATTGGGTGGTGACGCTAAAGTCACTGCTTCTTAACTGCAATCAACAGTGTCGTTATCCGGTGAATTGTCTTACAACAGATGATTTCGCGAGGACCAACCGGGGCCGAGAAACCGATCCGTTTCAGTACGGCGGCATTCATTTGTGCACCACGTCAAGTAGTCTCGGTTGGCGTCGAAACTTCGACCACCCTCGAAGCTTCCAACGGGAAATCCTTTTCACGCCACGCGTCGATGCCTCCGGCAAGAGGCCGGACTCTGGTGATCCCCTTACTCCGCAACATCAATGCCATCTTGGCAGCGGTGGCTTCATTCGGGCAAGCGCAGAAGAGGATCACATCTTGGTGGCGCGGAATTTCATGGTGACGCTGCTCCAGTTCCTCTGCCGTCATGCGGAGTGCGCCTCGGATCGTATAGGGATCGGCTTCGTGATCCAGCGCACCCCGCAAATCCACCACCAGAAGCTCATGGCCATTGTCCATCATCTGCTTCAGCTCCTCCGCCGTGATACGGGCGATCCGCAACTCGCGCAGAAGAAGCTGTCGATGCAAGAACTTGTAACCGAGGTAGGCGGCAATCCCGGCGCCGAAAATAGAGGCCAGCCATAAACCCAGACGCTCGGCCTCTTCCGCCAGGCGTTCGATTTGGTCGCTGAGCAGATAACCAGGCAGGACAAATGCGAGGGTCCAGAGAACAGCACCCAGCCCGTTGAAGAGGAGAAATCGTTGCATGCCAATACGAAACAGCCCGGCAAGCGCCGGCGCTAACGTACTCAATCCTGGAATGAACTTGGCCAAGACGAGAGATCCCACGCCATGCCGGGTAAAGAAATTCTCCGTGCGCCGTACGCAGGAGTCCGGCTCCAGCGAGATCCTGCACAAGAGGTTCAACGCGCGTCTGCCCCGTCGGCGTCCCAGCTCATACCAGATCAGATCGCCGGCCAAACAGGCGATGACGGAGAGGACGATCGCTCCCGTGAGATCTATCTTTCCGGCACCGGCCAAGGCCCCGGCCGCAAGTAGGATCGGAACGGCAGGCAGGGGCAATCCGATTTGTTCCGCAAAGACCACGGCAAAGAGCAGGATCTCCCCATATTGAGATACGAACGCATTGGCTTCATTCATATCGATGTCCTATTTCTCTCTCGGTGCTTTCATTACCGCATGCGGGTTCGTGATTCCTCTGCTGTAACGGGCACGGTTCTCTTCTCGCCGCGTTGATGAAGTATCGAGCAGATGTGTGCTCCTACTCGGGTGGCTGTGGACGTAGTTTTATGTTGGCGTACTGTGTTGAGCAGACAAGGCAAGCAAAGAGACGCAAACGCGATGCCATCTGCATGCGGAGGCCAGCTGTGAGAGAGTTAGGCTTGAAGAATCACACCATGCTCTAGGATGGTTGTCAACGTGGCCAGATTTACAGAATTCAATGCTCAGAATGACAAGCACATGCACTCAAATTCTCGAAGATCGCGTAGGGCAAGAATTAGCAACCCCAGCACTTCGGGGTCATCGGCGGGTCCGCAGGAGCCGCTGCGCGGCTTGGACTGAAACACACGACGCTCCTGTCGAAAATGCAACGGCTCGACATTCCATTGACCCTGATGACGTCGACATGTCGACAGCTGTCGATATGTCGACGCGCTCTTCTCAACACACCTCACCATACTGCTGCGTCCCAATCAGTCTTGATCCTTCATCTGCAACCTTTAGGCGGGATTTGCAGACTTGTTGAAACCTCGTCGAGCTTGGAATAGCTTTTGCTGCTGGTTCAGCACAGCTGGTATCACCGCCTGCTGAAGATCACAGCGTTGATGAGAGAACAGCAGTGGAATTGTGCAACCAGGGCAAGAACTTCGACGTGATGCACGCGATGTACGCTCCCGACATCGTGTCCGTCGAAGCCAACGGCGAGCAAACCGCCGGCAAGACACCGGTAATCAAGAAGTCCGAGTACTGGCATGCCAACAACACCATCGACGGCGAAAGGGTCCGCGGTCCGTTCTTCAACGGCCCCAACCAGTTCGCCGTCCACTTCACCTTCGAAGTCACGCCCAAAGCCACCGGCCAGCGCATCACGCTCGAAGAAGTCGGTGTCTACACGGTCAAGGACGACAAGATCACGCGCGAGCAGTTCTTCTACGATGGCGAACATTAACCTGATTTCGCGAGTTGATCGATTTCCGCAAACACGCGCCCAACCGCGCAGAAAGGAATGGCCATGTCTACTTTAACCCAAACCCACGACAAGCCCGCTGGCGCGGTGATGCGAGAACTCTCGCCAGCGTCGAGGAACTACAAGGCATGGGTCGCCAAGGCGGCGAAACAGCCGATGGTGCTGGAACCCGTCGATCTTGGACCGCTCGGGGTCGAGGACGTGGAAGTCGCGGTCGAACACAGCGGGTTATGCCACTCGGATCTCTCCGCCTTGAACAATGACTGGGGCATTACGCAGTACCCCGCGATACTCGGCCACGAGGTCATCGGTCGGGTCTCGGCCGTAGGTCCGAATGCCAAGCGTCTCCAGGTCGGACAGCGCGTCGGGATCGGCTGGAACTCGGGGAGCTGCATGCACTGTCACCAGTGCATGTCGGGAAGCCATCACCTGTGCCCCCAAGTGCAAACGACCATTTTCGGTCACCGCGGCGGATTCGCCACCCACATCCGCTCGCACTGGGCTTGGGTCTTCCCGCTCCCGGACAAGCTGGACTTCGCCAAATCCGGACCGCTCTTGTGCGGGGGGATCACCGTCTTCGCGCCCCTGGTGCGGTACGCCAAGCCGACCGACCGGGTGGGCATCATCGGCATCGGCGGGTTGGGCCACATGGCAGTCAAATTTGCGGCGGCATATGGCTGCGACGTGACGGCATTCACGTCGAGCGAAAGCACGTTTAATGATGCCAAACGGTTCGGGGCAAATCACGTCGTGGTGAGCAAGGACTCGGCGGCGATCACGAAACTCGGCGGCAGCTTCGATCTGCTGATCAGCACCGTCAACGTGACGCTCGATTGGGACGCGATGATCGGCACGCTCGCACCCAACGGCCGGTTGCACGTCGTCGGTGCCGTGCTTGAGCCCATTCCGGTCGCGGCGTTCTCGCTCATCCTGCAGCAGCGCAGCGTCTCAGGTTCGCCGAGCGGCTCGCCGGTGGCGATCGAGACAATGCTCGACTTTGCGTCACGGCACAATATCGTGCCGCAGACCGAGCACTTCCCGATGAGCCAAATCAACGAGGCCTTCGCCCGACTTGAAGCAGGCAAGGCCCGCTACCGCATCGTACTGGATGCGGATTTCTGATCCGCATGATTCGCAACTCATTAACACGCATTACAGCAAATACGACAATCGGTAAAACCGATAAAAGCCGACGAAAGAAGGAGGCAGAACATGAAAATACTTATGGTACTAACATCCCACGATCAACTGGGAAACACGGGCCGCAAGACTGGCTTCTGGCTGGAGGAATTCGCAGCCCCCTATTTTGTATTCAGGGATGCCGGTGTCGAGCTGACGCTGGCCTCACCGAAGGGCGGACAGCCCCCGATCGATCCGAAGAGCGATTTACCGGAAAACCAGACCCCGGCCATGGCGCGGTTCAAGCAGGATCCGGCGGCGCAAAAGGCGCTTTCCCGGACGGTCAAGCTTGCCGACATGAAAGCGGAAGATTTCGACACCATCTTCTACGTGGGTGGGCACGGCCCAATGTGGGACCTCGTCGATAATCCCGATTCGATCGCTTTGATCGAGTCCTTCTACAATTCCGGCAAGCCGGTTGCTGCGGTCTGCCATTCCCCGGCGTGTTCCATCGGGTGACCTATCAGGGCGCGCCGCTGGTGAAGGGTAAGCGGGTGACGGGTTTTACCAATGGCGAAGAGGAAGCGGTTCACCTCACCCATGTTGTGCCGTTCCTTGTCGAGGACGAGCTCAAGAGAATCGGCGGCCGCTATGAGAAGGCTGCAGATTGGGAAAGCTTTGCGATTGTCGACGGTCGTCTGGTCACCGGGCAGAACCCCGCCTCGTCTACCGCCGCAGCTCATGCGCTTCTGAAGATGGTCACGCAGAATGCCACGGATACGACGGCAAAAGCGATGGCGCCGCATTCTCGCTAGAGAAAGACCTTCTCGAGGTAAATACCATGAGCGGCCCGCGCAAGACAGCCATCGTGACCGGTGCTTCGCAGGGGATCGGCGCGGGAATCGCGAAAGGGTTTGTCGAATGGGATTTCAACGTCGTGGCCAATGCCCTGCAGATGACCCAATCCACCAGGTGGAGCGGCCTGAGCGCCGCCCTCACACCGTATCACGTTCAATCGCGGACGTTAGCGGCTTTCATTGTAGCCGATAGTTTCTCTGCGGCGGGATCGTATTCTTGCTGCGCTTCACCACCAGGAGGCCATCAATCATGACCATCGCGACGGCGGGGCTGTCGCCAATGGTGAACAATTCGATTGCACTTTGGGCGATGGATCCCACCGGTGCGTCGATCAACGCGACATCCGCTGCTCGACCAGGCTCAATAACGCCGGTCGGTAGATTGTAAACTCGAGCGGTGTTGCCGGTCGCCATGCAAATTGCCTCCTCGGCCTTGATGCCGGTAAGCGAGGCCAAGTGCGTGATGAGATGAAGCATACCAAGAGGCTCGACGCCATTTCCGGTCGGCGAGTCTATGCCGAGAATGACCCGGCGATGGGCGCCCAATTCAACGATCCCTTTCGCAATTTGGTCTAATGCTTTGGGATTTCCAAAACGAACGAGGCCGATGGTCCAGGTTGTGTTTCGCATTAACTTGTCGATATCGTCTGGTGACAACGCCGTCGGTCCGCCGTTGAGGTGAGCAAGTACGTCCGGCTGAACCTCGATGATCCCTGCGGCGTTGGTCGTTGGAACATCCGGCAGCGACGTCCCCCCACAATAAATCATGACGCGCATGCCGTATTTCTTCGCCCACTTCGAGAATTGAACTGCTTCAGCTCGATTTTCGATGGCCTGGATGATG
>CAWGSC010000029.1:0-329075 GCA_963825145.1 uncultured Nitrospiraceae bacterium | reverse complement strand
TGCCCCACCAACGCCACCGCATGCTGAATCGCTTTATCCAAACCGTCGCCTGTCGTTCGAATTTCTTTGCCAGACACGTCATACGCCCCCCTTTGCTTGGCTGCCTGCCACACCCCGCGATTCGTCATCTGGGTGAGTACCACCACAGCAACCTGCGGCCTGCTGGCATTGGGGATTAGGTCTACTATTGTCTGGAACCCCGATTGCCCAGGCAGTGAGAGTTCGAGCACCACGCAGTCGATCCGTTGAGACCGATAGAGATCCATCCCAGATTGACCATCTGAGGCTTCAAGGATCTCGTAGTCGAGGGAGCAACGCTTCAGTTGATCTGCCCAGTACGCACGCTGGTCCTTGCTCCCATCGATGAGCAGTACGGAAGTGGTGAGGCACTGCTCCATGGTGCGGCATGATGATCCAGTCCGCCTCCCTAGTCTGCTCCTTTTTATACACAGCCTTGTCACTAGGCAATAGCTTGTAAACGTGCCTTCAGCCCGATTGTTGACTAGTACATACGCGCGTGTCGGCCCATGCCGAAAGCCTGCCTCACCAACTGCACCACCCTAGGGTTCTCTCCAGTCCCGCTCGAATTGTACAAAGTGTACAAAAGAGCTGGAAATGCCTAAGCAGTTGGGATTGGAGTACTTGGGAAAGGAGAAATCATGATGAACGCTCAAGCTGCTGAAGTACGAGAGATGAGGAAACAGCGAGTAGATCAACCACCATCCTGTG
Source organism: uncultured Nitrospiraceae bacterium (assembly GCA_963825145.1). GTDB lineage: Bacteria > Nitrospirota > Nitrospiria > Nitrospirales > Nitrospiraceae > Palsa-1315. The sequence continues at coordinate 328,346 of CAWGSC010000029.1, read as the reverse complement.
AGCATCTCACACTAAAATTGGAACCTAATGGAGCTGGCAGTTTCACGGGCAACTTTTACTGCATGGACTGCGGTGAACTTGTTGCCAAGAAGCCATAACCTGGCAATATCCCTGCAAGTTCATGCATCGTCTCTAGGGGTTTCTCGTAGGCCATTTCTTACGCCAAGATCAGTGCATTTCCTACTTCCCACATAACCTCTTTCCTGTCACCATTCAGGGCAGCCCCGCGCCGCGTACCTCAGCCGGAGGTCTGACGCCATGCTACCCATAGAAGAAGCAATTATTGAAAAGTTGCGAAGCGGTCCATGCTCCCTAGACGATGTCGTTACCCACCTTTCTAGTTTCAGTACTGGAGAAATATTTGTCACTATTGATCGGATGTCGTGGGACGGACGCGTGTTGCTTCGCCAACAGGGGTACTCGACTTATCAGCTCTCACTTGGCTCGCAGGTTGCCCATTCAAGCCCCACTTCATGACGAGGGCTGAAGGGGAAGGATGGAGAGGTAGCCCGACGCCAGGGGTGTAGTAGCGCGGCGTTGGTTCAGAAACCGCTATGGAAGCCCTGTGCAGGCACACTCGCCTCCGTGTGCATGCAGTGCAGCCATGGCGGAATCTGAAATAAACGGCTCGGCTCCGAAAGGGGTCGGGCCTTTGTTTTGCTCCCAGGCGACTAGAAGTTGTATTGGGTCTAAGGATCGTCGCGTCTAATCCCTTGCGCCTTCCTTCGCGTCCCTCCTACAATACGCCTCCCTACGAGGCCCCTATGCCCTTCTTGATTCATTTTTATCGTCGCTCCATCGGAAAGATCGCAAGCATTTTACACGAATGTTTTAAACGAGTCGCGCTCAAGCTGTACCACATGAGGGCTCACTCTCTAATGTTTGAAACTGTACTGTATTTAAGGCATCTTTTTCAGTTCTTAGCGGTACACAGAGAGACTTCCAATTAGACCAAATACATTATTTAACGACTTTCTGTTCCAGCTAAAAGCCAGCTCAGAACTTGGGAGCCCTTTACGAACATTCATTACCGATAAAGAACTTGGAAAAATCTATGTGGAAAAGAAGCTTGGCGCCGGAACAACTTCAGCCACTCTCTGTATTTTGCGGACGCCAGAGGAAGTTGAAACGTACCTCCCGGCCACATATCCAGTAGTGATCAAACCAACACATAGCAGCGGCAGGATTGTCGTAGTGTTTTCGGAATCTGATTACCGTAAAGCGAAAACACAAATTAAAGATTGGCTTAATCATGACTTTTTTCTACGAGACCTAGAGAGGAACTACGCGAAACTTGAAAAGAAAATCATCGTTGAAAAATATATAGACGACACTTTCGCAATTGAAGGATCAGTTCATTGCATGAGCGGAGAACCAAAAATTATTAGCTTGATTGATCGAAAGACTAAAGAGCGTCAATCTTTCGATACAAACAAATCTCCATTAGGAGTGAGCTTGGGTTATCCATTGAAAGAATTCGAACCAAAAGACTGGGGCTTTTTAAACAGCCTTTTGAAAAGCTCAAGAATTCTCTCTGGAGAATTCAGTTACATACGAGTAGACTTTTACACCGATGGTGAACGGGTACTTTTTGGCGAATTGACCAACTTGCCCGCAGGCGGGAATGGAAAGTTTTTCCCCGCTGGCGGGGAAAAGAAGTTTTCAGAGGTATTCTTTAGCTCTTGGCAAAAATAAAATCCAACTCCCAATTGGCTGTTAAGACCTCATTCTCCTTACTCAGTCCTAGAATGTCTCCCACTTGAGACAATAAAATCTGCTTCGAAATGTTCGATAAGCCAAAAAACTTGCTCATCCAATTGAATAGATGATCTTCGTTCGCAAATACCCAAGGGCAAACTATTGTCTCTCGTTTGATGGTGTCGTATCCAGCACGAGCAGCTACGCTGACAAAGTCTTCTTTTAAATAGTTTCCGGTGTGACCAGTACCCGTATATTTGCCGACGAATTGATCGAGAAAGTGACTTGTGCGAGAGTCATCTTTCACCTCGGCCATGAGCAACCGTCCATGTGTTTTTAGAACTCTTCTTGTTGCACATAAGAAATTGAAGTTGTTCATCATTATCGAGATGATGGATTCCTGCCATGGATAGAACTACGTCAAAATAGGCGCTGGGTATACCAGCGAGATTGTAGTCTGTCTTTACGATATTCCAGTCTTTCAAAGAGTCTGGAACAACAAAATCAGCCAGCGTTATCTCTATATTCGGGACAAATTGCGTAAGCAAGATTACCTTCGAACGGTACATTTAAAACCGTTTGAACTTCCTGGAGATTCATCACATCGTACAAAGGTTTAATTTCCGATGCACGTGGGGAATTATCGTCCGCGTACGCGTGAAGGAGCCCGCTGTTTTTACCAAAACGATCTATGTAACTCGTGTGCATGCTAGATTCTCCCTCTTCCGTCGGGCTCTGTAGCTGTTGCCCAAAAACATTCGACCAAGGGAAAGGTGTCCGTGATGGTAGTCATATTGGATCAGACCCATATCTGAGAAAATACCCTAGTTGTGGAGCACCCCCCCCCACAGACGAGGGGGTACCTCAATTGAGGAACTGGTCAAGCAAGGCTGGTGCTGGTGGTATCGGAAGTATGCGCCAGGAGATACGGTGCTGGAAGGGCTAGAGAAGGAAGCACGAGAGGCGAAGAAAGGCTTGTGGGTTGATCCGCACCCCGTGCCGCCGTGGGAGTGGAGAAAGAGGAGCCGATAGCACGAGCGATCTCACCACCGTCTTCTTGCCACCTGTCTAGGCGTTCTGCCTACCGTGTTCAAAAACCTCTCTCATGGTCAAGAGCGGAGAAGTCGATTTTTCTAGGACTTTGACGTATCCTTTCGGCCGTTCCAAAAACAAATAATTTTGGTAACTTAGCCATCTCGCAGGAGAAAGGCTAAGACCGTGCCGTGTCAAAGCCTCTCCAGACCTTATCGAAATCAGTATGTCTTGCCGACAGCGATATCGAAGATTGTTTCGCGACCAGCCGGGCGCCATCGCTTTTCGATGAGCACCTTAAATCGCTCGGGGTTCTCCCCCGCTTTCACGGACACATCTAAGAAGCCCATAATGGGCGAGGAGGTGTGTCAGGGCGAGACGCAGGACGTTCTCTCAGGAGTACAAGCACGAAGCGGTGCAATTGGCCTGTTCCAGTGACGAACCGGTGAGCCAGGTTGCGCGTGAGCTGGGAATCAGTCCGAACCTCTTGTCGCGCTGGTGTCGGGAGGCGAAGGCCGAGGGCGGCCAGGCGGTCCCGGGTCCGGGCCGACCGAAAGACGAAGAGTTGGCCCATCTGAAGCGGGAACTGGCCCGGGTTAAGAAGGAGCGAGATTTTTTGCAAGAAGCGGCGGCGTTCTTCGCGAAGGGATCCAGGTAAGGTACCGCATGATCCACCGCTGCCGCGACACCTTCCCCGTCCGGATGATGTGCCGGTGTCTCGCGGTCTCACCAAGCGGGTACGACGGCTGGCGGGAGCGTCGGCCCAGCGCTCGTGATCGGGAGAACCGCCGTCTGCTGGCCCGCATTGAAACCCTGCACGCCGACAGTGACGGCGTGCTCGGCGCGGGCCGGATCTGGGAAGACCTCCGCGTGGCGGGTGAGACCTGCAGCGTCAACCGAGTCGCCCGGCTGATGCACACGCGGGGCCTGAAGGGGATCCCGCAGAAGAGACGTTGGCGCACGAAGGAGGCCACCGTGCGTCCGGCGGGAGTGGTGAACCACCTGGCCCGCGACTTCCGGGCCTCATCGCCGAACACCAAGTGGGTCACCGACATCACATGTATTGAATCAGTCGAGGGGTGGCTCTATCTCAGTGCCGTCAAGGATCTCTACTCCGATATGATCATAGGCTGGTCCATGAGTCATCGCCAGACGCGCGCCCTCGTACTCCAAGCTGTCCTGATGGCTCTCTGGCAGCGGACGGACCGCTCCCCGGTCATTCTGCATTCCGACCGCGGGTGCCAGTTTACGAGCGGCGAGTACCGGCGCTTTCTGAATGGCCATAACCTGATCCAGAGTATGAGTGCGGTGGGCAGCTGTGCTGACAATGCCTCGATGGAGGGCTTCTTCGGGATGCTGAAACGCGAGCGGGTGAACCGCCGCATCTATCAAACCCGTCGTGAGGCGCGTGCGGACATCTTCGACTACATTGAGCGATTCTATAACCCACGATGTCGACGTAGACTTGAAGAAGCGAAGCAACAGGAATTACTCTTCACTCAACCGTCCGTGGAAAAGGGGTAGAACCCCTCGAGATCTCCCTGGACCTTCGAAGACACCACTCCCAATACCTCTACTGTAATTTCGGGCAAACCCTGAGGATCATACTCTAATTGCACCATGACCTTTGACCTGGCATTCGAGAGTTGGTGAAATGTCAGATTGCATTCAGGGGCGGTCAGGCATATGTTGTCGGTCGGCCGGAGTCCATAATGGAAATTCCGGCTAAGAGATGAGCGGCTCGGTTCCGAGGGTCGCGAGGCCCAACACGGGCATGGTGCGTTTCATTCTTAACCAAGGAGCTGACGATGAACCTTACGAAGATAGTCTCAGCAGGCGCTGTTGCAGCGGGGCTCATATGCAGTGGAGCCTACGCTCAAACCTCCGACTCCGCTGAGGGCAAGACGCATTCTCAAGCATTGCTCATGGCACAGGGTTCTCCCGCCAGCGGAAGCTTTAAGGGTGAGCCGTTCCATGGCGTGGTGGACCTGAGCGTGCCAGGCGGAGTCAGGAATCCGGAAGCAGAGAGCGGAAGTCCCACGAATCCAGTGAAGGGCCAACAGGGTGGAGGCTCGGGGGTGGGCGCACTGTCTGTAAGTGCCACTGCACAAGCAGCTACCGGCGTCCGTATGAATCTTGTTGATGAAAATGGTGTGGGAAAGGAGATTGGCCAAGTCACAATCAGTGAAACGGCATACGGTCTCGTGTTCAGCCCCGCAATCACCGGTCTACCACCTGGGTTGCATGGCTTCCATGTACATGAAAATGCGAGTTGCGAGCCTAAGGAAAAAGACGGCAAGAAAATGCCTGCGTTAGCGGCAGGTGGCCACTATGATCCGGCAGGCAGCAAACGCCATAGTACGCCATGGGGCGACGGTCATCAGGGGGATTTACCCGCATTGTTCGCGGATGCAAATGGCAACACCAGTCCTGTCTTGGCGCCACGTTTGAAAATGGCTGACCTCAAAGGCCGTGCTCTGATGATCCATACAGGGGGCGATAATTACGCAGACCAACCGGCTCCACTGGGCGGTGGTGGGGTACGTTGGGCATGTGGTGTCATTCAGGCTCCCTAAAATCGTAGTGACAAACGGTAGGGCGATGCGATAGAAAAAGTAGGGGAACGGACAGGGTACTAAGAACCCACCGTTCCCTTTGCTGGATAAGACCTTTCCCATTTGTTATTGGGATTTGGCCAGACCCCCAAACGGTACCGACTGTGCTCATTTTGCGCTCAACTCCACCTCACTCCAGCTCATTCCAGCCTTTTTGAAATTTCCCAAATTTTTTGTGAAGCTCTTTTCTATGTGCACTGTATCTCCCTTTACCTGACAGGCAACCGCCCCACAACTGACACCCCTTCGCAAGGGTGGCCCACCCCCGGGGGTACCCCTTCAGCCACCATCTCGTGCATTAGCTTTCAGGTGTTAATAGGGTGTTAGGAATAGCGACAAACTGACTGGATTAGCGACAAGAAGAGCCGAGTAGAAGGGAATAGTTGAATGTGCGAATCGCCAGTAATGACAAGGGGATTGCCCAAGTCATCAAAGACTTGAGCAACCCCCCTCATATTCATCCGTAGTCTGGTGCTCTATCCATTGAGCTACGGGCGCGTGAAGAAACGATATGGAGATACTGTCTACAAGATGTTTGGGCAAGATCCTCGATGGACGGAAATCGATAACAAACACGCCCCTTATACAGGCGATGCAATCGCGGGGTCAAGCTGGCTGTAGTATTAAAGTTGGTAACTGAGTTGGCGGACTCGCCGAGATGGGGAAAGCCGTAGTGTGAAGCGGATGATTGCTCGATCGTGTGAACGTGCGGAGGGTTCGAGCCCTCCCGCATTTTTCCCCTTGCAGGAATTCCGATTAAAAAATACTCTTACTCACTTCGTTGGAGTATGTACTTTCATTGCCAGAACTATCGTACGCTGTGATGACGAAGAAATATGTGGTCCCGTTCTGTAGTCCTGCCACAGTATAGTTTGTCGTCGTCTTGGGTAGCGTCGCGAGGGGTGCTCCATAGGTTCCCGATCCCGTCCCCCGATACACCTTGTATCCTGTTAAATCCGATTCGGTGCTGGCATTCCAGGCCAGAATCGCTGTCCCGGCCGTTGTGGCGTTGAGTGTTAACGACACAGGAATCTGTAGCGGGCTATTGGTCGATCCGGAAGCGGTTACTGTGATGGTGGCGTTGTAGGTTCCGGCGGCCAGGCCATTGGTATTCACGCTTGCGGTAACGGTTCCGCTGTTGGTGCCGGACACGGGACCCAGGGTCAGCCACGCTGCGTTGTCCGAGGCCGTCCAGGACAAGGTGCCATCGCCGGTTTTGGAGATGCTAATGGGCTTAGTCGCGGGACTCGTACCTCCCACTGTTGCGGTGAACGTGAGACTGGTCGGGCTGAGACCAATCGTCGGAAGATTCGTTGAGGCCGTCACGGTCAGCGTCACCGGGATGGTCTTGCTCGGGGCGCCGGGCGCCGTCACGGCGACGGTGGCATTGTAGGTGCCGGCCGCCAAACTTGTGAGGTTCACATTCGCGGTAACGGTACCGCTGTTGACGCCAGACGAGGGACTGAGGGTCAACCACGCTGCATTGTCAGAGGTCGCCCATGACAAGGTGCCGCCGCCCACATTCGAAACAGCGATGGTTTGAGCGGAGGCATTCGTCCCTCCGACCGTTCCGGCAAAGCCTAGACTTGTCGTGTTGAGCCCAATGGTCGGGGGGCGAGCCTCTGCCGAGAGCGCAAGGGAAACCGGGACTTGCTTCGTGATTCCTCCGGCTGTGACAGTTGCGATTCCATTGTAGGTTCCGACGGCTAGACCGGAGATGTTTGCGGTGATGGTAAATGATCGTGATTGACCGGGAGACAGGGTGCCAGCGGGGTAGCCGGCTTTAATCCAAGGAATAGAATCGGTCCAGGTAAAACTGACCGACGAGGCGCCGGAATTTGTGAATGTCACAGGGAGTGTCAGCGGTCCCGGCCCCACGGTACCAGTAAAGGCGACTGTCGACGGTGTGACGGTGACGCCTGCAGCGGGTGAAGAACTCGTCACGGTCAGCGTGACTGGAAGAGTTTTCGTCGTGGTGCCGGTTGCGGCTATGCTAACGGCGCCGGTGTAGGTACCTGCTGTCAACCCACTCAGGTTGACCGCCGCGCTCACGGATCCGGCATTAGTGCCCGCAGCCGTGGTGAGCATCAGCCAGGGAGCATTGTCGCTCGCCGTCCAGGCCAATGTGCCTCCGCCCGGGTTCGAGATTGCGATGAGTTGCGCCGTTGGGTTGGCTCCTCCTTGCGGTGCCGACGAAGGTGAGCTTGCGGCTGGATTAGTCCCGATAGTCGGAGTTGTGGTTGTCGATGAAAGCGCGAGAGAGACTGGGACCTGCTTCGTGATTCCTCCGGCTGTGACAGTTGCGATTCCATTGTAGGTTCCGGCGGCTAGGCTGGAGATGTTTGCGGTGATGGTAAATGAGCGTGATTGACCGGGGGACAGCGTGCCGGAGGGATAGCCGGCTTTAATCCAAGGAATAGAATCGGTCCAGGTAAAACTGACCGACGAGGCGCCGGAGTTTGTGAAGGTAACCGGGATGGTCAGTGGCCCTGGTCCGACCGTTCCAGTGAAGGATACTGCAGACGGCGTGATGGTGACTCCAGAAAGCGCCAATGCTGGATTGACAGAGAGTCCTCCATCATGTGCCAAGAGTGCAAGCAGCGCGAAGACCACGCCCTTTCCGACGAGCCATCGATGTACAGGAAGATATGGAATGAAATACGGGTTCATGTTGTGACTCCTCTGCCCACGTTCGTAGTGAAGCCGTTCGGTGTTCCGGCTCGCACCTTCGAATACCTGATGCGACCTGTGACCTGAGCAATGGCTGTGCCATTGTGCTAAAGCAAAACCATACAGCACAAAGCTCCGCCAATGATTGGTTTGTCACCATGCTGTCTGGAGCGGCCTACAGATTGGATTTGCGAGCAATCGTAGGCGTGGTCATGCAGCGGGGAGGGAAAATTAGAACTTCTGTCTGACTCGGGCTGGTAACTGAAGTTCGCATGCGGTCAGTTCGATAGGAAGAAGAACGGCAAAATTCTGTTCAGGTGTATGGTCATCAGGTATGATTCCCCAGTGATGACTCTGGGGTGATCCGAATGAATTCGAATCGTTCCTTTTCGCAGGAAATAGATAAGGCTGCTCCGGACATCGGTTCACAGGAGCAAGCGCCGCTCCCCGCGGCTGGTTCAATCGGTCCATGGTCGGTGTGGGGCAGCATTGCAGTGGGAGCGGTGCTCGCGGCTGTGATCGGTACGTGGCTGGTCTGGTTTTCGGTTTCCTTGCAGCGGAAGTTTCAAGTAGAGGATATACAAGCCGCGTGTGTGCGTGTGATGCCTGATACTGTGGAGCGCTGTGTCGACACAGTGATTATTCAACGCGGGGGGGCGAGACGATGAATGGGTGGAGTCGACTGGCATCCGTCACTGTGCTGTGCGGGTGGCTCTCTATCCTTGGTCCGGCATACGTGGTTCAGATTGCAGCGGCGCAGGACTCCATTACAGAATCACGCCCAAAATTTGATCTTGCGATTGGAACATGGATCAGCACAGGCAATACACACTGGGCGCACGATGCATCCTCCATAGCGGGGTTGGGGAATCCGACCTCAAAGCTTACCTATAAAGACGTTGGGACGAATGTATTTGAAGTTACCGGAAAAGTTTGGGTGACACCGAGGTGGTATGGCCGACTCAATGTGGGCTATGCCGGGATCGGAGGCGGCAGACTCACGGATGACGATTATGGATCAAACGGCGGGCAGAGATTGTTCTCGAGTACCAATAGCAACCTATCTGGTGACAGCATGTGGTACTTGAATGCAGACGGCGGCTTCAGGCTAGCTGAATATCCAAATCATCGGGGTTGGCTGGACGTGTTTGGAGGATTTCAGTACTGGTATACGAAGTACGAAGCCACGGGGGTAACGCAGGTGGCCTGCGACAATTCGGCTGTGCCTCCGTCGTTTGGCCTTACCTGCAATCCAACAGGAACTGTGACGAACCAAGGGCAGACAGTGATTACCAATACCTCCAATTGGTACTCGATTCGTGCCGGAGCTTCCACGGAGTATCGACTGACGCGGCAATTAAGCCTGGTGGCAACTGCGGCGTTTCTTCCGCTGACCATCATCGATAACAAGGACATTCATCACCTGAGACCTGATCTTCAGCAAAATCCGAGTATCTCAATGGAAGGATGGGGGGTTGGAGCCGATGCAGATGTCGGATTAAGGCTGATGCTGGTCAAGAACATTTTTCTCAATGTCGGCTACCGTGTCTGGTGGAACCATGCAGTTGACGGGACCGTGAAGTTTCATAATGTCGGTGCGCCATCCGATTCTTTTCCCCTCACGGAGTTTCAATCCCTCCGCCAAGGCCTCACGGCCGGTCTCAACTTCACGTTTTAGTATCGGGTTACCGGGTAAGATTACCGCCGGGAACGTGACGGCAGCGTGTCGTCTTCGTATTGGGTAAAGAGCCGTTTGGCTTCTGGATGGAGATGGCTCGGATGGCCGTGGGGAATGCCGACGGTGCGGAAGAGCGGTGTGAGTTTGCCGTTCGGGTGTAAATAGCCGGCGCGAAGCGGGACGGTGCGCGTGCTGTGGCGGATTAAGTGGCAGGGAGTCGGTCTGATTGAGCTCAGCCATTCGGCGATATCGTGCGGGTTGCCGATCGAGGCGGAGAGCAAGAGCAGCCGTGCTTGGCTCGGGCAGAAGATAATCGTTTCTTCCCAGACGACACCCCGCTCCGGATCTGCGATATATTGCGACTCATCCAAAATGACAAGCCCTAACGTATCCAACCGTACGTCGATTTCACCGCCGCCTGCGTCGTAGAGCAGATTCCGCAAGATTTCCGTCGTCATGATCAGCAGGGGCGCTTGCCCGTTGTCGCGCCGATCGCCGGTCAGAATGCCGACCTGGTCTGGACCAAATATTTTTGAAAACTCCGTGTACTTGGTATTCGAGAGGGCTTTGAGCGGCGACGTGTAGATGACGGTCCGATTCTCCGCGATGGCGCGACGAGCCGCTTCGACCGCAACATAGGTCTTTCCGCTTCCTGTCGGGACACTCACGACTACGTCGCTCTCTCTCAGTTTGGCGATGGCGTCATCTTGCCAGGCATCCGAGACAAAGGGCTTTGGTGGCGGCACTCCCAGCCCCTCCAACCAGTTGGACAGGGTGATAGCCGGCTCATGGGATTCCGTCTCAACCGGCCTGTGCGTGGTGCGACGCTGCGGCGCCGAGGATTTTGCGTGTCGCGCGGCGGGGGACTGAAGAGGTGGTGGCGCGGGGCGAGCCTCTTTCTCGCCGATCAAGGTCATCAGATCGGACTCAAAGCCTGCGCGGTTCTCAGCGGAGTGGCGCAGTAAGATTTCGATCAAGCGGCGTTTGCCTGCGCGGAAATGTCGCTGAACACGCCCGCGCGCAAGACGGTGCAAGAGTGCGATCGGTTGTTGAGCCAGCAGTTGTTCGAGTTCTTCGGTGGTCATCTCGATGCCGTTATTCGTGAATCGTTTTTCGTGAAACGTCCAGACGAAAAAGGGCCGTACGCTATTCTTACGGTTAACGTGCAACGTTGAACGGTTAACGTTGTCACGGCAATTCCTCCAGCACGCCACGGCGCAGGGTGGCGATGGCGCGCGAGGCGGTATCTGCCAATCCGGGGTGTGTGACTTTGAGCGTGTGCAGCTGTGAGAGGAACTCCAAGGTTCGTGCTAAGAGACGATAGATATCTCCTTCAGCCATCGTCGTGCTTTTACAAAGACCGATCCATGTGAGCGTGGGATCGCCGATCCATCGTTCCGTCACTGCGGCAATGTCGGCCCGAAGGAGCGGGGGATCTTCATGCGGCGAGAGCGACACAGCCAGTTTTCGCACCTGTCCGAGCAATGAACCCAATCCGGAACTGACGCGAGGGAACGCGCCGGGGCGATCGTCGTCATGCGCGATGCTCGACATGACGGCAGCCAGCATGGCGGGATCGGCCCCGTTGAACGCATCGGCGCGGAGCAATTCTGTGATGAGCAACGAGTGGTCGATGCGGATGAGCCTGGCCCATTCGCCGTCATCGGTCAGACGGGCCGTCGGTGTGAGATACCCGAACTGTTGCAGGACGTCGATCTTCTCCTGGAAACGGTGCCAGAGACTCGTCCTCAGAGCCTGAATCGATTTGACATGCCTATGCTGTTCCTGTCGAAGCTTGGAAGCGAGGGGGTAGTCCCTCTGACAGGCGGAACGCGAAGGACAGGTTGGACAGGAAAAGTCGCCCAGGGTTTGCACGATGGCGTCCGGAATCGGTTCATTATCCTTCGGAACCAGGATGGGAAGCTCCGGCAGCCTGCCGGGCAACTCTTCCAGGTGATGGAGTAACTCTTCCACACTCTCCGGCGTGCACCAGGGATAAGTCGGCGCGTCCACGCACTCGAGGACACGGTCGGATACTTCGGTCACCGTGGAGGCAGGGGATTCGGTAATGCCTCCGCCCAGACGCAGTGCCGTGATCATCGGGCTCTTCTGTCCCTTGCTGCGATATTGCCGGAGGACCACCCCTCGGCTTCGTCCGAAGCCCACGACGCGACCGGGGGTAAGAAAGTGAAAGCGTGCGGCGACTTCCGGCGGCTCGTGCCTTCTGACGGGGGTGCGGTGAGATTTCTGCCGGCGGACATGATCGAAGGTCTGCCACTCTGTGATCCAGTCGGTGCAGACGCGTGGCCCGAACGGTTCCATCTGATCGCGCAGGCCGTCCAATTTCCGTTCCAGGACTTCGGCGCGCTGGTTGAGCTGAAATTGCGCAAAGCTTTTGGCGAGAATCGGTTGGATTTGATCCAGGGCATGGGCTTTCAAGAGATTCAGGACCATCGGATAGCTGATGACGAATTGGCTGTTGATCGCTTCCGGATTGCCGGTGAACCCTTTGGTCAGCACGTTCAGATCAATGTAGGGCGAAGGGGTGACGATGGCGAAGCCCACGAGATCTTTGCCTCGGCGTCCCGCGCGGCCGGCAATCTGCTGCACCTCGCCGATCGTCAAGTCCGTGAAGTCGCGTGACTTCCGAATGCTGGACTGCGTGATGATGACGGTTCGCGCGGGGAAATCGACTCCGGCGGCGAGTGTGGTCGTGGCAAAGACGGCATCGAGGCAGCCATGACGCATCAATTCCTCAACGGCAATTTTCCACGAGGGTAGATGGCCTGCGTGATGTGCAGCCACGCCGATGCGCTGAACGGTCGGAATAAGCGGGTGTTCGGCGATGCTGGGATATTGGGAGATCACCTTTTCCAGCACGGTGGCGATGGCCTGCTGGCGAGGAGGGGGGAGGAGGATGCGGCTATGGTCGAAGGCCTGCATCGCTTCATCGCAGGCGCGGCGCGATGTGAGGAACACGATGGCAGGGGTCAAATGCTTGTCGCGAAGAGCGATAATCAGATCAACCGGATGAATCGAGGGAGGCATGCAGTTTCATTCCCTTTGCAATCACGACCAAGCCGGATTCGGTGACGGTGAATCGCTGGGCGTCGGCCTCTCGGTTATAGCCGATCTCTGAGTTGGGCGGGATGATGACATCCTTGTCGATGATGGCTCGTCTGATACGGCTTTGCGCGCCGATGACGACGTTTTCCATGATGATCGATTCACGCACGTCCGCATTGTCCTGGACACGGACGTTCGGCGAAAGCACTGAGTTTTGTACCCGGCCACCGGAGAAGATGCAGCCGCCGCAGACGATGGAATCCAGGGCCACGCCCATTCTGCCGCCCTGATAATCTTGAGCGAAGACGAATTTAGCCGGTGGAAATTGCCCTTGATAGGTTCGAATCGGCCAGTGCTGGTCGTAGAGATTGAAGAGGGGATCCACCGCGACAAGGTCCATGTTGGCTTCCCAGTATGCGTCCAATGTTCCGATGTCCCGCCAATACTTCACGTCCTTTTTGTTCGCGTCGACAAACTTGTAGGCGTAGACGCGACGATCTCGAATCATTTTTGGCATGATGTTTTTCCCGAAGTCGTGACTACCGCCTTCCTGGGCGTCGGCACTCAAGTACTCGCGGAGGACGTTGGTGCGAAAGAGGTAGATGCCCATCGAGCCAAAGGCATGGGTCGGATCGTGGGGGATCGACGGCGGGCGAGTCGGCTTCTCTACAAAGTCCGCAATCCGGAAATCCTCATCCACGTCGATCACGCCGAATCGATGGGCCTCTTCGATCGGAATATCGATCGCGCCGACCACGGCATCGGCGCTTTTGGCGATCAGCCAATGGAACATCTCCATATAGTTCATCTTGTAGATATGGTCGCCGGCAAGGATAAGCACATAGTCCGGTTGTTCGGTGTCGAGGAGAAACAGGTTTTGATAGACCGCGTCGGCGGTGCCTTGGTACCATTCTTCACTGATCCGCTGCTGAGGTGGAATCGAGGCGATGAATTCGCCGAGTTCGGCGTTGAGGATGTTCCAGCCCGTGCGGATGTGGCGATCGAGCGAGTGGGATTTGTATTGGATGAGGACGGCGACTTTTCGAAGCCCCGAATTGAGGCAATTACTGAGCGTAAAATCGATAATTCGATATTTCCCGCCAAAGGGAACCGCCGGCTTGGCCCGATGTTCTGTGAGAGGCTGAAGACGCTCGCCCTTCCCGCCCGCCAGCACCATGGTGAACATGTTCAGCATTGCCGGGAATTGTAGCAGGACGATGAGGAAATAGAAAGAATGCAGACTCGTTGACATCGCGAGATTCTGAGACGATACTAGGCGAGACAGTCTAGTAGGCTATGAGAAGACTATGTTGGTATATGAGAATTTCGGTGGTGAGTAGTGCGCAACTGGGGAACACTCTTGCAGGATGTTCAAAAAGGCCGTCAGCGCGGCCGCACTGAGCGAGGAAGCGAGGCGTACCCTTGCGGTACGTTGAGTCTCTGAGCGATACGAGAACAACGCTGGCGGACTTTTTCAGCATCCTGCTAGGAAGATCGATGAGTATTCGAGCAAAGGAGTCAGTATGAAGCGGGATGTATTAGTCACGTCGCTGGTGAAACAGAAGACGGCTCAGAGGCCGGCCGTGGACCGCAGTGCCGACGCGCTCCGGCGGGTAGAGCATCTTGAAAGTCAAATGGCAAAGTTGTCCGAATTGGTCCGCGAACATGCGGAGGACGTCGATCGGTTGGTGCGCATCGTGGCCGAAGATCGCGATGCCATTCGGCGGCAGCTACTGCGCAAGCATCACGAGCAAGTCCGGGTCCGCAAGCATCTTCGCGACTCCAATTCTAAGGTAGGACTCGATTACTGAGCACGTCATCTCCTGCCGACGATCCCACTCCGCGAGTCCACCCACGTAGGATCGTAACCCGCACTATTCCTGAGTGCTTCTGCTGCAAGCGTCGATGCCTGACTCAAGCAAGCGGAGCGGTATTGAGTTGTCTTGAAAACACGGCGCGCCCACGCGGGGATCATCCCGGCGCCTCCGTTGATAAACTACGTCAGCCGGCAGCACGACAGCAGCGCCATTGTGAACCGGACCGGCCGCCTCAAAGAGCCAGCACGTAGACAGGTTCCACCACGCTGGATGACAAGACCAGACCCTCCCCCTCTGCCATTGTCTCCTGACCCTCCACACACCTCAAATCGAGCCGAACGCCGTGTGCGTCATCCTATGGCAGAGCCCCCTTGAACTCACCTCCGAGGCCTGCCGGAACCGAAGGGACATAATTGGGATCAGAAGACTTCTCCCAGACCGAATTATGAGCCTGGTTTGTCCCCCAGCCTCGTACGTAGAGGAGCGACAGCACCGGCTCGGTCGCCGATCGCTGCGAGCCCGTGACTTGTCCGACCACCGTCATGCGCGCCCAGTGTCGATACGAGCGAGGGGTTTGTTGCTTGGGGATCATGACCCAGTAGTAGCCGGCTTCGTCGCCATCCATGTCCGCGGGACGATGGGGCATATAATCCTGGTCGAGCGGTCGGTTCTTCACATACAACCAGAGGTACGGCCCACTCTCTTCTTCCTCAATGATCGTGCCCCCCAATAGCACCACCTTCCCGCGATAGTTGTCCGGGTGGGCGATCAGCTCGCTAAGTGTCACACCGGGCTCAGCCATCCTGAGATATTTACGCGGCACGTTACTGCATCCCACAAGCACGACAGTCAGGCTGATGACCAGTGCAATATGCGAGGCCAGCGCTTGAGCAGAGTAGACGGAGTCATAGGTGATGTCCTTCGTTGTATGATGTGCACGGTGTGGTGCTTGGCCCACAGCGCCCGCACGTCTCGCCGATGTACGGGCTGACGTTAGCGCTTCCGGTGAACCGGTGTGAGACCATCACATAGTTACCGATTCGGAATCAAGGTGGGAAGGGAACCCGGAGGCGCCGCGCGCATAGGTAGCGCGCTCTAACCCTAGCCCCTAGCCTTGTATAATTTCTGATACTTCAGCCCAGGGCATGAAGAATACCTGGGTGATAGGCCGGAGCCAGATGAGCACGAGAATCCTTCCTGAACTCAATAACCGAAAGTTCGGCTCATTTCTCAAGAGGTTCCTTGCTTCGGCCCTCGCACGCTGTATAATGATTTCGCCTGAGAGAACGATTCAGTCAACTGTACGCACCTCCGCATCATGCAGTGGTTTATACGGAGGACTGGCTGTGTTTGTGGATCGACAATTGTGTTCCCTCTGTTCCATCATAGTTCTCAGCGTTCTGAGCGTTTCTGCCTATCCCTCCAGTGCGGCCTCGCTATCTCCGGTTTCTGAACAGGCTACCGTGACATCGAAGGTGCTTCGTCTCAGCGTCAACGAGGCGCTGGGACTGTTCCTCAGCCAAAACCTTGATGTACTCATCGCCAAGTACGGGATCGACTATACAAAAGGGCAGGAAGTCACCGCGCGGCTTTTCCCGAATCCATTGGTGACGAGGGGACACTAAGTTCCTATACGCAAGGGAGGACGCTGTCCAATAGCGGGCAGCTGTTCACGCAAGTCGCTCAGTTGTTCGAGTTAGCAGGGAAACGGGGCTATAGAATCGAAAGTGCCGGGTTCGGCACACAATCGGCAGAAGCGGCCTTCGAAGACGCGGTGCGACAACTCGGGTTTACCGTCAAAGATACCTATTACCGGGTTCAGTTAGCTCAACGCAGGCTAGTATTGGCAGAGGAGAATCGCGACCGTTTTTCCCGCATCCTCGGAATTAATACTCTCCGATTCAATAAGGGGTACATCGCGGAAATCGATCTCATTCGAATTCGTTTGCAGACGGTGGACTTTCATTCGCAGGTGATTCGATCGTTGCAGGAGGCAGAATCGGCGAGAGGCGATCTTCGTCAGTTACTACGGCTATCCCCCAAGACGGTGCTGGAATTGACCACGGAGTTGGCTTTCCGCCGAATCGATCCCGATATCGAAACGTTGCGCGTGACCGCCCTCGAGGCGCGTCCGGACATCCGTGCAAAACGCTACACCTTTCTCCAGAGGGAATCCGATCTGAAACTGGCAAAGGCCTACAGGATCCCCGATGTGACGATCGGGGCCGGGTACGCGATTCAGGGAAGTCAGGGGCCTGATAATCCAGGCCAAGTTGCGTTCAACGCCGGCATTCCCTTGCCCCTCTTCAATAGGAACCAAGGTGGGATTCTTCAGGCGGAGGTTTCCCTCCAGTCGGCGGAAGCCGATTTGAACAAGACTGTCAATCTCGTTGAGAATGAAGTGGAAGTCGCCTATCGCAACCTGCTGCAGAGCCGACGATTGGTCGAAGCTTATTTCGGCGAGGTGTTGGAAGATGCCCGTGCAACGTTTACGATCGTCGAACGGGCCTATGAACGGGGCGGCGCAACGATTCTCGATTTACTCGATGCCGCGCGCACCTCACGGACCATTCAGCAAAACTATATCGAAGCCTTGTTTACTTATCAGCATCACCTCTTCCAGCTAGAAAGCGCCGTGGGGCAGGAGATCAAATCGTGACGAGCCAGCTTCAGGATGGGGCAACGGTTGAACGTCTGAATGAATCTCGCAGACTTCTTCTCATGCTATCAGTCTCAACCGTAGCCGCGGTTTGTCTGGTCCTCTCTGCCTGCGGGAGAGGAGAGCAACCTACCGTCTCCAATGCCGCGACGGCTTCACCCCAAAAGGCCGAACCTGTCGGGAATCGACACCTCGGGTCGAAACGGCTCTCGCCGAACTCGGGTCGGAGGTCCATGACCTCAGTTTGGCCGGAAAGGTCGCCTACGGGGAAGATCGCTATTCCAGAGTGTCCTCTCCACTCCAAGGGCGAGTCCTCGAGGTGCGGGCGCATTTGGGCGAGCACGTGCAGACCGGTAGTGTACTGTTGGTATTGGACAGCCAGGAAATTGCCCTAGCCTACGCAGAATACGCCAAGGAAGACTCCGAGCTTCGCTACGAGACACGCGCGTATGAGTTGGCGAAGGACCTGTATGAGAATAAAGCGCTGGCGATGAAAGATCTCAAGCAAGCGGAAAATGAATTGATCAAGGCACGCGCAGAATTCCGCCGTGCAAAAGAACGATTGTTGTCATTGCGGGTTCCCGCCCAGGAATTGGAGAAACCCCTCGAGCGGCAAAAAATCACGTCGAGATTCGAAATGAAGAGTCCCTTGTCCGGAACTGTGGTGGAGCGGAACGTGACGCCTGGACAGTCGATCAGGGGGAGAGTCCGGTCAGGTGCTGTTCACGGTGGCCGATCTCGATATGTTGCAAGTGGTGGCGGATGTGTATGAACGGGATCTTGCCTACCTTGCGTTGGTGAAGGAGGGGCAGTCTGCCAAAGTCAGTGTGGAAGCGTACCCGGACGTGAACTTTCCCGCGACCGTGGCCACCATCGGCGACGTGGTAGATCCGACGTCCAGAACCATCAAACTGCGTGCCTGGGTCAATAATAAGGATCATCGACTGAAGCCAGAAATGTTTGCGCGCCTCCATGTCCAGGTCGGCGAGTCCACGCCGCTGTTGGTGATTCCTCGCGAAGCGGTCGTAGTAGAGGATGGGAAACAGTTTGTGTATGTCGTCGAAGGCCCCGATCAATATGTCAAACGGGAAGTCAAAGTCAGTACGATTTCACCGGATAAGGTGCGTGTCTTGGAGGGTTTGACATCGGGACAACGCATTGTGACGAAAGGTGCGGTCCTGATCAGAGGACAGGACGCCAAGGGATAGTGCCCCACGTGAGATTGTCTTCCTTCGATTTGGAATCTGATCGCATCCCATGATAGCCAGAATCGTCGAACTTTCTCTGATCCAGCGGGTCTTGGTCTGCACCCTGGGCTTTCTCCTCCTGTTCGGCGGGCTCTACGCCTTTCATACCCTCGATGTGATCGCCTATCCCGATCCCTCGCCGCCGATGGTGGAATTGATCACTCAGTACCCCGGTTGGTCGGCTGAAGAGATCGAACGCCAAATCACGATTCCCATCGAGGTCGCACTGAACGGTATGCCGGGCGTCACGGATGTTCGCTCACTCTCGATCTTTGGGTTGAGCGATATCAAAATCTATTTCGATTTTGACACGGAGATCTTTCGCGACCGCCAGGAAGTCTTGAATCGGCTGGGCTCGGTGCAACTGCCACCAGGGGCGGCGCCGTCGCTATCTCCTTGGTGGGCGATTGCCGAAATCTATCGATATGAACTCACGGGGGCTGGCGAGACCACGCTCACGGACTTGAAGACGACTCAAGACTGGCAGGTGCGCCGGGAGTTCCGGCGCATTCCCGGGGTCATCGATGTTACGGCGTTCGGGGGGACGACCAAAGAATATCACGTCGATATCGACCCGGGACGATTGATCAGCTACGGCGTCAGCCTGTCGCAGGTTATGTCTGCCTTGACCAATAGCAACGCCAATGTTGGAGGCAGCTATCTGACCATCGGGCCTCAGAACTACAACATTCGTGGGCTGGGCCTCATCAATGGGATCGCCGATATTGAGAACGTGATGGTGGCAGAAAAAGATGGGACACCGATCTTTATCAGGACACTTGGGACGGTCGCGGTCGGGTCCCGGGTTCGATTGGGGAAGGTTGGCATCGATGAGCGTGACGATGTCGTTGAAGGCGTCGTGCTGCTCCAGCGGGGGTACAAAGCGCGCAGTGTCCTTGAGAAGGTTCAAAGAAAGGTTGAGGACCTCAACAGCGGGAAGTTGCCGGTCGGCGTCAAGATCAAAACCTTCTACGACCGCACGGCCTTGATTCATACGACGGTGGAGACCATCACGGACATTCTCATCAGCGGCATGGTCTTGGTCTTTGTCATTTTGTTCGTGTTCCTGGGGCATTTGCGAGCAGCCCTGATTGTAGCGCTGACCATCCCGCTCTCGTTGCTCTTTACCTTCTCGATGATGGTCCTTATTGGACAGTCGGCGAATTTGATCTCGCTCGGGTCCATCGATTTCGGAATTATCGTGGATGCCACACTGATCATGGTAGAGAGTATCTTTTTCCATCTGGCACACGGAAAGAAGACCCATGGTTTGACGTTCCACCAACAGATCGTGCGAGCCGCCCGACAGGTAGGACAGCCGATCTTCTATTCCACGGCGATTGTTGTGGTCGCCTTCATACCGCTCTTTACAATGACGGGTGTGCCGGGGAAGATCTTCGCACCCATGTCCATCACCTATGGGTTTGCTTTGCTGGGCGCGCTCTTAATGGCCTTTACGCTGGCCCCTGTGTTGTGCTCCTTCTTACTCAAGGGCACGATTAGTGAGGACGATACGGTGGTGGTGCGGGGAGTTCGTCGTCTCTACACCGGCACGTTGGAATGGGCGTTAGATCATCGGGCTGTTGTGGTCAGCGCCTGCCTCGGGCTGTTAGCGATGACCTTTGGGGCGCTGCGGGTGATTGGAGGGGAGTTCATGCCGGCACTGGAAGAGGGGAATCTCTGGGTTCGCGCGACGATGCCCGTGGATATTTCCTTCGACCAGGCGGCGAGGTTGACGAGCGATGTTCGTCGGTTGTTCCGTGAATCGCCCGAAGTCACGACTGTGGTGTCACAACTGGGTCGTCCTGACGATGGTACCGATCCGACGAGTTTTTCCAGCGCCGAGTTTCTGGCCAACCTCAAGCCGGAAAAGGAATGGCGCCCCAGGTTGAGTAAGGATGCGCTGATCGAAGAGATTGATGGGCGGCTGAAAGGCATTCCCGGAATCACCTTCAATTTTTCTCAGGTAATTCAGGACAATGTGGAAGAAGCGATGTCGGGGGTGAAGGGAGAGAACTCCATCAAACTCTTTGGCCCCGATCTGAAAACCATGGAGGCGAAGGCTGTCGAGATTGAGCATGTCATGCAGCAGATCAAAGGCGTAAAGGACCTTGGGATCTTCCGCCTCTTGGGGCAGCCGAACCTGTTGATCCAGGTCGATCGTGAGGCAGGCGCGCGCTATGGGCTGCGAGTGGCGGATGTGAATGCCGTGGTGCAGGCCGCCGTTGGAGGCCAGGCTGTGACGCAGGTATATGAAGGAGAACGGTTGTTCGATCTTGTCGTCCGGTTTCTCCCTGAGTTTCGGCAGGATGTCGATGCGATCGGTAATATCTTGGTCAGCACCCCGGATGGAGCGCGCATTCCCTTGAAGCAGGTGGCTTCGATCACGACGCAGTCCGGCGCCTTCATGATCTATCGCGAGAACAACGAGCGGTATATTCCGATCAAGTTCAGTGTGCGGGATCGTGACCTCCAAAGTACCGTAGAAGAAGCGCAAACTCGTCTGGCCAAGGAGGTGAGTCTTCCAGATCGGTATCGGATGGAATGGGCGGGCGAATACGATCAGCTCAAAGATGAGCAAAAACGATTGGCGATGGTGGTGCCGATCAGTCTGGTCATCATCTTGTTCTTGTTGTACAGCGCCTTCAATTCGATCAAGAATGCCCTCCTGGTGTTGAGTGCCGTCCCCTTTGCGCTCATAGGAGGCGCGGTTTCGCTCGTGGCCACCCACACGAGTTTCAGTATCTCAGCTGCGGTGGGTGTCATCTCGACGCTTGGTGTGGCGATTCTGGGAGGAGTGTTGTTGATTTCCAGAATTGAAGATTTCCGGCGCACGGGGCTGACCATTCGGGAAGCCGTTCGGAAGGGGGCCGATGTGCAGATGCGTCCGATTCTCATGGCGACGTTGGGTGCAGCCATCGGTTTCTTGCCGGCTGCGCTCGCGACGGGCATTGGATCGCAGGCGCAGAAACCGCTCGCACTAGTTGTGGTGGGAGGCATGCTGACGGCAGCGGTATTGATTTTGGTCGTCTTGCCGGTGTTGTACGAAATGATCCATGGGCGCGATGCGCGTCATAGCGATGGGGGTGAAAGGGAATGACCATGCAGCAACGATGTTCCTGTCGGCGGGTGATCGTCTTGATGGCGCTGATATTGGGAATGGTGCAGACCCTGTGGGCTGAGGCTAGGAGTCTCTCCGACAATGTCGAACAGACTCCTATCGGGAAGGGATGGATCGTTCCGGTCCAGATGCCCTACGAGGCGCCTCCGAAGGGACAGCATTTGCCGGCTGAATCCGTCCCACAGAATACGAAACCGTTGACGCCGGAAGAGGTCCAGCGGGCGGAAGCCCTGCTGCCATTGTTGGAAGGCGCGCAAGAGTTTTGGGCGATGGGAGAATTCGTACATCTCGGTGAGCCATCCGTGCCGGTTCTGGTCAAGGGTTTGAACATGCCGGGGCCGCGCATTCGCTACAACGTCATTGAAACGATTTCGATGTTGAAGGCTGCCTCGGCGGTTCCGGCTCTCGTCACCGCGGCCAAGGAACCGAACGAGATCCCACGAGTGCGTGAACATGCCTTACGGGTGGCCGTTCGATTGGACGCGCCCAAAGCCGTGGATGCGATCGAGGTGATGTCGAAGGATCAGAATTCGTCGATTCGGAAAGCCGCGGCATTCGAGGCGCGATATGTGAGAGAGAAGCCGGTGGTACCGGTTCTGATCGGAATGATTGCCGATGAGGAACGTTTTGTTGCACTCTCAGCGGTGCAGTCGCTCTGGATTCTGACCCGACATGAAACGGAGTTCCACGATTGGGAGACGTCGACCAAACAAGACCGTCAAGAGTGGGCGACCGAGTGGTCGGAATGGTGGAACGGCCAGAAGGATAGTTTCGAAATGTTGGACCCAAAACGGCCCGCTCGGGCTCGCTAGCCGAGCGCGAAGCGCGCGAGTCGGCGGTTGCTCTTGTGTATTTGGTTTGTCTCGTTTGTTTGGTTGAACGAAACTAACCAGATGAACCAAATCAACCAGATAAACAAAACAAACCAGATCAACCCGTCTCGCGTGCCATGCCTTTCCTTGCAGGGCCGAAAAATCTTGTGTTATATTTTGTGAGCTGCCCTTTCACCGCAGGGCTTAATAGAAGGATATTAGGTACGCTGCATGCCTGTTCTCAGGATTGCGAAACTCGGTAATCCCATCTTGCGCCAGATTGCGGCTCGAGTTGATCCTCGAGACATTCGCACGTACGACGTGCAGCAGTTCATCGACGATCTGCTTGAGACGATGCTGGATGAGCCGGGGATCGGCTTGGCGGCACCCCAGGTGTCGCGCTCGATTCAATTGGTCGTGATGGGCTGTGAAGGGGAAGAGGGATTCCCCCAAACCGTTCTTATCAATCCCAAAATAGTCTTCTATGGTCCGCAGCAAGTTGAAAACTGGGAGGGCTGTTTAAGCGTGGATGGATTGCGGGGAAAGGTCACGAGGCCATCAGTCGTGAGGGTTAAGGCGCTGGATCGTGATGGCAAATCGATGGATTTCGAAGCGACGGGTCTTTATGCCGTCTGTATCCAGCACGAGATGGATCATCTAATCGGCAAGGTATTTTTGGATCGTATGACGGATATGTCGACGCTCACGCAACTCCACGAATTTGGCAGGTACTGGCAGCACGATCCCACCCCGGCGATTTAACTCGCGGTAAAGATTCTGCCCTTGTGAAAACTCTGCTTCGAGTGCTCCATTATCTCAGCCCGCACCGTTCTCTGGTGGTCGGCACGTTCCTGTTTGCCGGGTTGGCGACTGCGTTCGAATTGATCCCTCCGTGGCTGATCAAAGTCATCATCGACGATGTGATTCAAGCCGGTCAGACCCAGCTCCTGGCATGGGTATTTCTCGGGCTCTGTGCCGCCTATGTGTTGCGGAACCTGTGCGGGTCGATCCGGATTCGTCTGAACAACGGGCTGGAGCAGCAAGTTGTCCATGACTTGCACGTCCAGGTATTTTCCGCGCTCCAGCGATTATCGATCAGCTTCTACGAGAATCGTCCGACGGGCGAAATCATGTCACGGGTATTGAACGACACCGAGCACATGCAACGCATCTTCGTCGACGGGCTCGAAGAAATCATTACGGCTGGACTGACGCTGATCGGGATCATGATCATGCTGTTCATGCTCAATTGGAAGCTGGCTCTGTTGGCGCTCGTGCCGATTCCTCTCTTGGTGGTGGGAGCGGCGCTCTTCACCAAACGCGTCCATGGACACTATCGTGCGATTCGAAAAGGGGCGGCCGAACTGAACGCCCTCTTGCAAGACATGCTGGCAGGCATCCGGGAGACGATGGGTTTCAATCGCCAACCCTATGAACAGGAGCGATTTGACCGGAAGAGTGATCGTTGCCGGCAAGATACCTTGAAGGCCATGTACCTCTGGTCCTACTACTCTCCAGGCATGATGCTGATCGGGAGTCTTGGCGGGGCCATGGTGCTTTGGTTCGGCACTGCCGAAGTCTTGGAGCACCGTCTGTCTGTGGGCGAGCTCGTGATGTTCATCTCGTATCTCGCGCTCTTCTATGTGCCGATCAATCAGATTCACTCCGTCAATCACATGCTGCAGCATGCCTTGGCCGCAAG
This sequence comes from uncultured Nitrospiraceae bacterium, assembly GCA_963825145.1. Taxonomy (GTDB): domain Bacteria; phylum Nitrospirota; class Nitrospiria; order Nitrospirales; family Nitrospiraceae; genus Palsa-1315. Next base: position 304,229 of record CAWGSC010000029.1, on the reverse strand, counting down.
CGAACGGGTGTTCGAAGTGCTCGATCTCGTTCCGGAGGTCAAGGATCGTTCGGACGCGCAGATACCAGTCCCTCGATTACGAGGAGAGGTCGAGTTTCATCGCGTTGGGTTTCACTATCGAGCCGATGCGCCGATCTTGACCGACGTCTCGATATCGGTCCACGCAGGAGAGCGGGTCGCGCTTGTCGGCCCGAGCGGAGCGGGAAAGAGCACAACGCTTAAATTGCTAATGCGTTTTTACGATGTGACGCAGGGAGGCATAACCATCGATGGGCACGATATCCGCGAGTTGCCCTTGGCCTTTCTCCGAAGCCAAATTGGATTGGTCCAGCAAGAGCCCTTCTTGTTCAATGGCACGGTGAGAGAGAATATTCTGTACGGTGACCTCTTGGCCGGTCAAGGCGAGATTGAGGCGGCGGCCAAGGTGGCTCGTGCGCACGACTTCATCATGGCACTTCCGAATGGGTACGATACTTGGATCGGAGAGCGCGGGGTCAAGCTTTCAGTCGGACAGCGGCAGCGTGTATCGATCGCCCGTGTGATTCTCAAAGACCCACCGATCGTCATGTTCGATGAGGCCACGTCCAACATCGATACGGAGACCGAGGTCAAGATTCGGGAGGCGCTGGACGATCTCACGAGAGGACGGACGACGATCATCATTGCGCATCGACTTTCCACAATCCATGGCGTCGATCGAATCATTGTCGTGGACCACGGCCGTGTCGTCGAAGATGGGACGCACGAAGTGTTGATCGGGCACGAAGGGGTGTATGCACGGCTGTATGACGCCCAATTCCAAGTCTAACTGCAGGATGCTGAAAAAGCCCGCCAGCGTCGTTCTCACCTCGAAAGCATCCTCAACGTAGCCCAGAGGCTACGCCTCCGGTGCTTTCTTCGGCTGCGGCCTTGCTGGACGGCCTTTTTGAGCATCCTGCTAACAGATGCCTGGCCGTTGCGGATGGATCTTGCCCACCAGTATACTAAGACCAATTTTTGAGGAGAGTTGGCCGATGGTGCTGATCTATGAAAGCGATCCGTTAGATAACGAGGACGCGCGCGGACGCTTCTATCATGTCTGCCGTGGGCGAATCGATCGGACGGAAATCCAACTTCCGGCTGACGCGAAGGTCTACGAATGTGCTGTGTGCGGGATCGATCTCGAAGCTGAAGACTTTTGGCTGGCAAGGCAGAAAGGGTCGGTGTAAGCCGTCATGGCTGGGAGCACGGGAAGAAAAACTGTAGGCGTATCGCGTGGGCTGATGATGCTGTGCGAGACCTGCTACACCCAGGTCATCGCCGATAAACTAACCGACGAAAAGAACTTTGTAGCTAATGCTGATGCCCTCTTCGATACCATCTGCTTCGGTTGCACCGATATTAATCGTCCTCTCATCGACGACATGGCGGGTAGTGGCGAGTGAGGATGTTGAAAAAGCCTCTTTTCTCACCCGCCCAACCCTGGCGCGCCGAGACGCGCCTTGCACCAGCATCGTTCTCACTTCGCTCAGATCCTCAACGTTGAGGAGGAGTCCCTCGGAAGGCGGAAGCACTGTAGGGGCTTTTCCGTTCGCCAAGACCTTTTGCAGGGGCGAACGGCTCACACGAAGTGCGGTTTGTACCTCCTCCGGTCTTCGCTCGCTGCGGCCTCGCTGAACGGGCTTTTTGAACATCCTCATTACATATTACCTACGTCCACTAGGAGAGGTCGGGAGTCTTTGATTGGCACGTTACCGGATTTAATATTTGATGGGAAGAAGGAAGAAAAGTAACTATGAGCCAGATTAGAGTTTTTAGAATGATCGCGTTAGCCGAAGGGATTTCATTTCTCACCTTGTTATTCATCGCTATGCCGATGAAGTACTTCATGGGGATGCCAGAGGTCGTGAGAGTCGTGGGCTCAATACATGGGGGATTATTTGTGCTCTATGTTGGCCTGTTGGCCATGCTGCATTTTAGACAACGATGGTCTTTCAGTTTTTCACTGTATGCACTGCTTGCGTCAGTGATTCCGTTTGGAACATTTATGTTGGACAAACAACTTCGAAAGAAAGAAGTGTTAATCAAAGTAGGTGAGGTCATTGCTTGACGTTGCACTGCAGCATCGGTACGCCAGAGTTTCCTGCCCAAGCCCTGTCAAAATACCTGTCCAGTCGGTCTCGGGATAAACAATCGCTTGTTGGTCGTTGCCGCGGGTAGCAGTGGACATCGGTTTAGTATTTTCAGTAAAGTTGGCGCCGAAGTGTTGAGTTGGACGAGCTGGCGACAGGCTGTCGGGTCAGCTCGGGTCATGCACCCATCTTTTACCCAGAGGGAGACCAAGCAATGAGCACGAAAACACTCTATGAACGTCTCGGCGGATATGACGCTATGTGTGCAGTCTCTGATGACTTGTTGCCACGCTTAATGTCGGATTCGCGGTTGAAACGCTTCTGGGACCATCGAGGAGCGGACGGCATCAAGCGCGAAAAGCAACTCCTGGTCGATTTTCTCTGTTCGAGTGCCGGGGGTCCCATGTACTACACCGGGCGAGACATGAAGATTTCTCATAAAGGGATGAAGATCAGTGAGGCCGATTGGGCGGCATTTTTTGGGCACGTCAATGCGACCTTGGATGCTTTTAAAGTTCCTCAGACTGAGCGTAGTGAGGTGGTCGCCTTCGTGCAATCCTTGAAAGCAGATATTGTCGAAGTGTAGATGCGCGGAAAGGTCCCGGTCCTGGCAGAATCTCGAAAAGGTCTTATGTAAGACTCCATGCAAGTAGTTTGTCATGCGTGGCCAGGTAATACACAGGTAGGCTTCTCCAGAGTGACGCGTCTCCGCAACATCACCCGCATAGATCACGAAGCAAGCAGCACATATGCTTGGCGGGCCACGCTGCAACGGTGGAATGGAATTACCGTCAAGACATTCTCCGACTCAGTTCATAACGGAAAGCGCAAAGCATTGAAGGCTGCGATTGAATATCGAAACGCACTTCTCCTGCAACACTCGCCGTTTAAACATCAAGTCTGGCTCCGCACTCGCCTTCGCAGGAACAATACATCCGGCATTCCTGGTGTCGCCCGATATGAAGTTGTCGCCAATCAAAAAACAGGACGCCTTCAAGTATTCTGGCTTGCCTACTGGGTCAATGAGCATGGTGCCAGACGACAGCGCAAGTTCTTCATTTCGAGCTATGGCGAACAGCAAGCGAAACGTCTCGCCATAGCCGAGCGTACGCGGCAACTGAACTATGTCTGTGCCATCAAGTGCGCTCAGCCGTGAAGCTAGACCCAAGTCCTCCACTCCGGCCCATAGGCTGTCGGCTATACGCCATATGCTCTTTTCTTCGGACGAGCAACGAAACTACTTGCAGGTTTTTCCATCGAAGTAGGTGCAGCTGGTTTCCCCCGATTTCACTTTCCAGGTCTTCAGCAGGGGCGCTTGCCCGTTCTCTCTCATCTCGACGACGAAATCCACAAGGCCTGAGATCGGGAGTTTCTCGATGTGCGGTTTGGCGGCTTCCGGAACGTCGATCCAGAACACGGACCCAAAGGTGGAAATCAAGATTCGGTGGTTTTCTCTATCGACACTAATGACCGGACTGTAGAAGCTTTTATCCTCGGCAAAGCTGGGGGACGCTATCAGGCAGAGGAGGAAGAGACTGAAGAATATGGCGAGAAGAGTCGTACGCATGTATGGCATGACGAGCACTCCTGCTTAAGAGTCCAATCAGGAAACCATTATCGCATCGAGGCCAAGAGGAAACAAATTAGAAATTGTCGAGTGGGGTGGTGTGCAAGAACTTCGATGATTAGATCTATACCACAGCAGGAGTAGGCTCCCGCAGGATGCTCAAAAAGGCTGTCCAGCGCGGCCGCAGCGAGCGAAGAGGCGAGGCGTACCCTTGCGGTACGTTGAGTCTCTGAGCGATGCGAGAACAAAGCTGGCAGGCTTTTTCAGCATCCTGCTAGAGAGTAGTCGTGATGTGCGCCTGCGTGACACTCCCACCCTTGATCCAGTATCCGCGAATATCCGGCTTCGACTTCTCCATGAGGGAGATGAGCAGATAGGCGGGGATGGGCAGGTTGATTTTTGGCCAGATGTCTTCGTAGTCAGTGGCAATCTTGATGTCGGTGATGGAGGGGCGGGCCGGGTCGTGAGGATGGGAGTGGTAGACCACTTGCAGATCAAGCCCTTTGCTTCGAATATCCTTCTTCGCAACAGAAAAGTCTTGCATGTCCATGACGAAGGCAATCTCGGCTCGTTCGGCCGGCGACAGTCGTTCCAGATGCGCAGCCTTTGCCGGGTCAAAGGAAGACAATTTCTCGGCTCCTTCGAGCGCCACGATATTTTTAATCCGGTAGACATGGGTGACGGCTCCGTTGGTTCCGGCCAGGAGCCCGCAACACTCGTAGGGATCGAGCTCCCTCGCGTGGGCCACCATGTCGTCGAGGATGTGCTGGGGAATGACGAGATCCGCCACGATTAGATGGAGCAAGTGACAGTATAGTCACTCTTCAGGTTGGTGATCGTCGGTGCGGGCCCGCAGAGGTGGCAGGCCGGGTCTTTGGGGCGGCCGACTTTCCTGAATTTCATCTCCAGAGCGTCATAGATCAGCAGGCGGTCGGCAAGGGTTTCGCCGATGCCGAGAATTTCCTTGATCGCTTCCGACGCTTGAAGAATGCCCATGGTCCCGGCGAGCGCTCCTAAGACACCGGCTTCTTGGCAATTCGGAACAAGTCCAGCCGGTGGTGGCTCCGGGTAGAGGCAACGGTAGCAGGGGTAACCGGCATGAGGCTTGATCGTCGTGAGTTGGCCTTCGAAGCGGAACATGCTGGCAGAAATGAGCGTCTTCTTAGCGAAGAAGCAGGCGTCATTCACGAGAAATCGCGTTGCAAAATTGTCAGATCCATCGAGCACCATGTCGAACTGGGATACTAGCGAAAGAATATTGTCGCTGTCGACGTTCTGGTGATAGGTCTTGATCGTGATCTCCGGGTTGATCGCCGACAGAGTCTTGCGGCCAGACTCCACTTTCGGCATGCCGACCGTAGCCGTAGAGTGCAGGATTTGCCGCTGCAAGTTCGAGAGATCGACGACATCGCCATCGACCAGTCCGATGGTGCCGACACCGGCGGCAGCGAGATAGAGTCCTGCAGGCGAGCCGAGCCCCCCGGCTCCGATGAGCAAGACCTTTGCCTTGCTCAACTTCAGCTGGCCCTTGCCCCCGACGTCGCTGAGAATAATCTGTCTGCTGTATCGTTGAATCTGTTGTTCGGTGAGTTCCATGGGGCCCCGTTAAACGTGAAACGTAAAATGTGAAACGTGCAGGATCAGGTCAAGATGCTTCCTATGGCCTTTCACGTTTTACGTCTCACGCCGCTTCATTCCACTACATTCAATTCGATCGGGTCGACGACGACGCCTTTCTTGCGAAGGCCCACGATCGCCCGTTCGATTTCCGTGCTGTCCCCGGTCAATTCGAGATCCATCCACCCGGTAGTTTCTCGAACGTCGGCTCGCCGGACGTTGGTGACGACTTTATATTCATGACCGATCTGATAGATGACCGGTTCTTTAATCTTGTCTTCCGGAAACTGAATATGCACTTTCACATTTGGCATGATGTGCCTCCCGCAATGGCGGGCACGATCGAGACTTCGTCGCCGTCTTTGAGCGAGGTCTCTTTGCCCTTGAGGAATCGAATATCCTCCTCGTTGACGTAAATATTCACGAACCGGCGAAGCTCACCCGTGTCGTCGCAGAGGCGATCCTTGATCCCGGGATGGGCTGCATTCAAGGTGTCGATCATCTCGACGATCGTACTGGCCTGTGCGTCGACCTCTCCCTGTCCCTTCGTCAGAGGACGGAGCGGGGTTGGAATGCGAACCTTAATCATGCGTCACCACTCCCGTGTTTCCCTACCTTAAAGGTTTGTTCAAAACTGACAAGACTCGGCTGAATGCGGTGGGGTCTGCCGACCGCATCGATCACCGCTTCCTGCGTCTTTAAGCCATTGCCGGTGATATAGGCGACCGTCACGTCGCCTTTCTTGATCGTGCCTTGCTTCACGAGCTTCTGGAGGACACCGATCGTCACACCGCCGGCGGTTTCTGCGAAGATCCCTTCAGTTTGGGCCAATAACTTGATCCCTTCCACCACTTCGTCATCCGAGACCATGTCCATGGCGCCCTTGCTCTCGGCGGTCGCTTTGAGGGCGTAGTACCCATCGGCGGGATTGCCGATGGCCAGCGATTTGGCGATCGTTCTGGGCTTCACCGGTTTGAAGAAGTCCCGCCCTGACTTGAAGGCTGTGGAAATAGGGGAGCAGCCTTCCGCTTGTGCCCCGTTGATCTTCGTCCGCACGTCGTCGATGAGACCCAGGGTTTTCATTTCATGGAGGCCTTTCCAGATCTTGGTCAGGAGCGAGCCGGACGCCATCGGGATCACCACCTGGTCTGGCGTGCGCCAGCCGAGTTGCTCCACGGTTTCGAAGGCCAGCGTCTTCGAGCCTTCCGCGTAGTAGGGGCGAATGTTGATATTCACAAAAGCCCAGGCATGTTCGCCGGCGATCTCGCTGCAGAGGCGATTCACGTCGTCGTAATTACCTTCGACTTCGACCACGTTCGGCTTATAGATCAAATTCCCGAGGACTTTAGCGGCTTCCAAATCGCCGGGAATGAATACATAGGCGCGCATCCCCGAAGCAGCCGCATGGGCGGCGACGGAATTGGCCAGATTGCCGGTCGAGGCGCAGGCAATGGTTTCAAATCCCAACTCGCGAGCCCTGGTGATGGCCACGGCCACGACCCGATCTTTGAACGAGAGCGTGGGATGATTGACCGTGTCGTTCTTGATATAGAGCTCGTCCAATCCGAGGTAGGCGCCGAGATTTTTAGCGCGCACCAGCGGAGTCATTCCGGCATGCGGGCCGAGAAAGACCGGCCCTTCCACCGGAAGAAGATCGGCATAGCGCCAGATACTGTGTGGCCCGTCCTGGATCTTCTTGCGGGAAGTGTTTTTCTTGATTTCCTCGTAGTTGTATTTCACTTCGAGGGGCCCAAAGCACATCTCGCAGACATGGATCGCTTTCGTCGGATATTCTTTTCCGCACTCGCGACAGACCAGCGCTTTCATTGTGCCCATGGCGACTCCACCTTGCTACGTCAATATAATTACGGCCGGACGGCACAGCCGGCAAACGGATCGCCGTCATCGAACAGTTCGGTAATCGTCGGGTGCGCACCGCAGAGCGCGCAGTCGGGATTGCGTTTCACTTTGATTTCTCTGAACTGCGTCTTGCGTGCGTCGAAATCCAGGAACCGATTCGTGAGAGGATGACCGATACCCAGAATGAGTTTCAAGGCCTCGGTGGCTTGGATCGTTCCAATGATGCCGGCCAACACGCCGATCACACCCGCTTCCTGGCAGGAGGCAACGAGCCCAGCCGGCGGTGGAGTTTTGAAGATACAACGATAACAGGCGGACTGCTTCGGCACAATGGTCGTCACACGTCCATCGAAGCGGAGGATGCCGCCGTGGACTAATGGTTTTCCGGCGAAGAAACAGGCGTCGTTGATCAAAAATTTGGCCGTAAAGTTGTCGACCCCGTCAATGACGATATCGTAGGCGCTGACGATCTTCAGCGCGTTACCGGCTGTCAGCCGCTCTTCGTACGTCGAGACCTGGACGTCCGGGTTCAACGCCTGAATCTTCTCTTTGCCCGATACGACTTTGGGACGCCCCACGTCCGACGTATGGTGAAGAATCTGTCGGTGAAGATTGCTCAGGTCCACCACATCGCTATCGATGAGGCCGATCGTGCCGATACCGGCTGCGGCCAGATAGAGTGCCGCGGGCGAACCAAGGCCTCCCGCGCCGACCAGAAGAATCTTGGCCTTGGCGATCTTCTTCTGCCCCTTGCCACCGACCTCAGGTAAAAGAATATGCCGGCTATACCTGTTTATCTGATCTTCGGTAAATTCCATGACGGTCAGTTCGCGAATCCCAAAGGATGCTCAAAATGGTCGATGTTCTCACCCGCCCAACCCCGGCGCGCCGAGACGCGCCCTTCACCGACCGAGGCCGCCGGTGAGAGAAAACCGGAGGCGTACCCTCTGGGGCGCACGGTGCGACGAATAAGGAGCACCACGTCCGTGCGCGCCGCCGAGTGGTGAGGCGGCCGGGTCCCCGTTGAGGATTTTCTTGAGCCGAGAACAAAGTTGGGAGCCATTTTCAGCATCCTTAAATGTTGAAATACTTTTCGATGCTAATATACCGCTCGCCCGTATCGCAGAGGATGGTAACCACGTTCTTGCCGGGTCCAAGTTCCTGGGCCACCTTCTGCGCGGCGAACACGTTGGCCCCGGCGGAAATTCCCACCAAGAGCCCTTCCTTTTTCGAGATCTGCTTGGCCGTTTGATAGGCCTCGTCGTCGGTCACAGTCATCACCCGATCAAGAATGGCTCGGTTCAACACTTTTGGGATGAACCCTGCGCCGATGCCTTGAATCTTGTGGGGCCCTGGCTCTCCGCCGGATAAGACCGGCGATCCAGCCGGTTCAACCGCAATCACGATCACGCTGGGGTTTCGTTCCTTAAAGAGTTCCCCGCATCCGGTAATGGTGCCGCCTGTGCCCACCGCCGCCACAAACGCATCGATCTTTCCGTCGAGCGACTCGAGGATCTCGATCGCCGTGGTCTTTTTATGCATGGCCGGGTTGGCCGGGTTGGAAAACTGATCCGGCATAAAGTACGACGGATTCTGCGCGATGATGCTTTCCACCTCGCGGATCGAGCCCTTCATCCCTTCCCAGGCCGGCGTCAAGACGAGCTGCGCGCCATAGGACGACAAGAGGCTCGCCCGTTCCATGCTCATGCTCTCCGGCATCACGAGGATCAGCTTATAACCACGGACCGCGGCGACTAATGCCAGTCCGATCCCGGTGTTTCCGCTGGTTGCCTCAACGATTGTGCCGCCAGGCTTTAATGCGCCCAGCCGTTCCGCCTCGTTGATCATATTGAGGCAAATCCGATCCTTGACGCTTCCACCGGGATTAAAGAATTCGACCTTTCCATAGATCGTCGCCCCGTCTGCAGGGGACAACCGGTTCAGGCGGACGAGGGGAGTCCGTCCGATGAGTTCAGTAATGTCTTTGTGCACAGTCATCGTCACCGGCCACCTCCCATATAGAACAAGAACTCAACCCGGTCGCCGTCGGATAGGTTGGTGGTGGCGAGATGATTCCGGTCCAACACGGTGTCGTTGACTTCGACCGCAACCATTTGTGGTTCAATCTTTTTGGCCTGGAGGAGATCGAGGACCGTTCCCCCTGAAAACTCTTCCGTCTTCCCATTGATTTTGACCTGCATCAAGACTCCTAAGATGGCCTAGAGATTAAACAATTTCAACACGTTATCAAAGCGACTTCGCCATTGTCAAGGCAACGAACTCGTCCGCCTCGTGGCTTGACTTTGTCCGCGATCCGCCGCCACTATGCCACTTTTTGGATGAGCAACGACATGTGGAATCGCAACTTCATGTTCAGGTCCGCTGAGGCTATTCCGCTCGAAGAATCTGAAAACGAGCTATTTCACGACACCGATCCTGCCATGGACAGCACCGGACTCCAGTTAGAGAAGTTTTTATCAGTTTGGATTCAAGGCGATGGGGAGGGCGACACACCGACGGCCTTCACGAACATGTATGTCCGCACGGCGACATTGGATTTCAAGAAGCGGGTCGGGTTTCTGCAGCCCCTCCAAGGCCGCTCCCACCAGATTAAGCAATTGCTTACCCCGGGCCAAAAACAGTTTCTGCAGCAATGGCTCGCCACCTCGGCTCCCCAGGCCTGGGAAGCGACGGACGATCATTTCAAGATGTTGTTTGAACTCGAATAGCAATGAGAGCAGTCCTCGCCCACTCTATTGTGCGCTCGATCTGTCTCGTCGTGCTGATGCTTGCGGTTCCAGCCGGGGCCGGATGGAGCGCGACGGTAGAGGTCTACTACGGGCCAGACGACGCGCCACTCGATCGCCTGACGACGCTCTATCGGCACGCAACACGCTACATCTATGTGGCAGTTTATGGGTTCACTTCTCCTCGTGCGGTGGAGGCGATGGTCGCGGCAAAGAGACGGGGGGTCGATGTGCGCCTGATCACTGATGCGCAGCGTACGGAGGACTTCAAGCAACACACCGCGCTCCAGACGCTGCACTTGGCCGGCATTCCCATTCTTGTGAACGTCCACGATGGGCTGATGCACCTCAAACAGGTTGTGATCGACGATGAAGTGAACACCACAGGCTCGATGAACCACACGACCAGCGGCAATCGCTATAACGATGAGCGGCTCGACGTCATTACCGATCACGCGATCACGGTCAAGGCCCGGGAGAAGTTCCTGGCGATGTGGAACGATCACACTCGATACCGGGCGTGGAAGTAAACAAGAAGGTTGAGGCTAAGGCCAAGGTTGAGGAAGTGAAGAAAGATGGACTACCGATCTTCGTGCGACCTCAACCTAAACCTCGATCTCAGTCTTCCTTTGTGAGACGTGATGACTGAAGAGACCGACGTCGCGGTAGTAGGGGCAGGGGGTGGCGGAGCCGTCTTAGCCCTGGCGCTGGCTAAGCAAGGGATCAGTACCGTCGTGTTGGATCAGGCTGCCGGTCCACCCAAGGGCTTGCGGGGAGAAATTCTCCAACCGAACGGGCAGCAAGTTCTCGATCGTTTGGGCGTATTGCCATCGTTGCCGGTCGATGCTACGCGATCCGTGCGGCACTTTCATTTTTGCCGGGCCGGAGGGACGCGCCTCTGTAGTATCGACTATGGCGATTTGCCGGCGCCCTACAATCGCGCGATCGTGACTTTGCCAAACGTGGCTCACCATGCCATTGTCGCGGCGGTGCAGCAGTATCAGAGCGTGACGCTCCGCTACGGGACCTCTTTCACAGGACTCTTGCGAGAGGGCAACCGGGTGGTGGGATTGTCCACAAAGGGTCCGGAAGGTACGAACACGATCCGTGCTAAGATTGTCGTCGGTGCCGATGGCGCATTTTCGAAAGTGCGTGAAGCGTTGAAGATTCCCGCCGACGTGTGTCTCTATCCAGACGCGTATCTGATTGCGATTCTCGAATCGGAGGAGCCGGTATCGGAATCCTTTTACTACATCGGACACAGGAGCATTTTGGGCGTGTTTCCAGCAACGGGGAATAAGGTCTATCTCTTCTACATGATCCCCAAGGATTCGATGGAGACTCTGAAGCAGCGGGGCATCCCCGCGCTGCAGCAGACGTGGAGTCAGATCGCACCGCAGTTTGCCGGGCTGTTTCGGCGGCTGAGCGATTGGAGCCAGACTGCCTATATGCCGACCGGGCGGGTACGAACGCCGACCTGGGTCGCAGACGGAGCCGTCCTGATCGGCGATGCCGCCCATGCCATGAATCCCCATGCCTCGCAGGGGCGCATGCAGGCGATGGTGGATGCCATGGCACTGTCCGATCTGTTGCCGGGCTGTCTTGCCGACAAAGATTATTCAGCCGCCCGGCTGAAAGAGTTTGAACGAATCAGGCGGCCGCAAGTCACCATGTTGCAGAAATTGGCCGATCAACAAGTGTTCTATTGGAATACGGGAAATCCGGTGGTGGCCTTCCTGCGCGATCGCGTGTTTCAGACGCTGGATCGGAACGCACGGCTTCGCTATCAGGTCTTGTCGACCACGGCGGGGTTGCGGTCGACGCCGCCATTTAATCTGATCGATCGCGTGATTGCCGCGGGACTTCTCCCCGATATACGTGCAAATGAGAAAACTCCACATCCGATGTCTTCGTGAGGAATATGGGGACGACTGAGCGTGTGATCGAGGGATTGCCGGACGACACACAAAAGCTGCTGCGCACCTATGCGAAGGAAGTCACAGGCGTCTTCGGGGAGCAACTGGAAGGCATACTGCTCTACGGCAGCGCCGTTCGTGGGGAATTTATTCCGGGGCGGTCCAACCTCAATATCCTCCTCCTGGTGTCGTCATACGACAGCGCCGTACTCAAACAGTACAGTGCGTTGCACCGTCAATGGAGCAAGGAACAGATCGTGGTCCCCCTCTTTCTCACGGAAGAGGAGCTACGCATGTCGGCAGCCGTCTTTCCGCTCGAATTTCTGGAAATCCAGGAACAGCATCGCGTCCTGGGCGGGCGCGATCCCTTCATTGGCTTTCACGTGAAGACCGATCGGCTGAGAGAGGCCGTGGTCCAGGGCCTTACGAGCCAATTATTACGTCTCCGCCAACGCTATGTCGAAGGAGGTGGGGGTGACGATGCCACGACGATTTTGCTGTCCCTCTCGATCACCTCAATGCTTCCATTGCTGCGTGGGGTACAACGTGTCCTTGGGCGGCCGGCACTCTCTCACTCCGATGCGGCGATCACGGACGTCGCCGAGCAGTTGAAGCTCGATCTGCAGGGATTGCTCGATGTGTGGTCGATCAAGCGCGGGCAGATTTCTCCCGGTCCCCACGAAGTGCCTCGTCTCTTTGACCGGTATCTGCAAGCCACGACGCTGCTCATTCGCGCGGTTGAGCCACTGTCGCAGTTGGAACATCGATGATGAGGATCCTTAGCCTAGCAATGGTGCTTTGCCTTGTCTTCTTTGCGGGCCTCGCCCAGGCGGTGTCCTATGATCGGCCAAAGATCCAATTGCCAGGGCCTCAAGGTTTTGTGAGCGACCATGCGCATGCCATCGATGGGGATTGGAAAGAGCGCATCCGGTCCGTCTGCCAGGACCTTGAGCGGAAGACCGGCGTAGAAATGGTCGTGGTGACCGTTCCGACCATCAAGCCGTTCGAGTCGGCCAATGAGTACGCGACGGCACTGTATGAGAAGTGGGGAATCGGATCGACGCAACAAGAACATGGCGTGCTCGTGCTGGTCGCGGTGCAGGAACGACAAGCTGCGATCACGCTAGGCCGGCAGATGTTCCCGGTGATTACTCCCACGGTGATAAATCAAGTCGGGCGCGAGAGTCTGCAGCCGGCCATTGAGTTAGGACATTTCGGTGAAGGCCTCTATCTCTCGGTGGTGGCGCTGGCCTCTCCCGCGCAGGAAGTGCGTGTCGGGATCATCGCGAAGACCTATTCCAAAGCCTTCGCCTTTGGGCTCGCCATCTTTTGCAGCATCGTGGCGCTCTCGTTCTTCTGGTGGATCACCCGTCCAGACCTTCGGCATCCCTACAAACGGATTCAAAAAGGCGAGTACTGGGGAACCGGGCAGGGTGGCTTCGGTGGAAATTTCGGCGGGTTCGGAGGAGGCACAAGCGGAGAGGGCTTTCGGTAGCACGACCTGGTCGTCCTCCTGCTCGCGGAACAGAGAGTGGGATGGAGCCTGATGATCTTCTGTGCTCGCGCAACGCGCGGTCGCAGACTCCCCTCGTTGCGCGCGCAGTGGAAGATCAATCAGTCCCCATCCCTGAAGAGGAAACAAGCGAGCTTGGAAGGAGTATTTCAAATCTCGCTCGACGGCTGGAGTCAAAAGCTCCTCACGCCCTTGCTTAGCTGGGTAAAAGAGAGAAAAATCATGCTTGGAGGGAGCATGTATATCGTTCGATCCGCGTAAAGGGCAGCCTCGACTACTCCTCTCAGTCTGTTCCATTTTATACATTCTCCCCATTGATGATTCCGGTAAAGTGGGTGATATAAAAGCCAGTTGAACAAAGGAGGGGCTACTATGCTTCATAAGATATTCTCGATTTTCTCAGTTTTCATCATACCCGCCGTCGTGCTGATGACTCCTCTGGCCGCCCAATCGGATCCGGCGGACTCGGAAGAAGTCGCTCATATGAAAGCCGGGCATAAAAAGGTGGAGGGGGTGGTGACTGAGCTGAAGTCCGGTCTCATTATCGTCAAGTCGTCTACCGGAGCCACGCTCACTCTGACCGAGAATACGGCCGATCGCCTCGGCAAACCCGTCCCGAAAGTCGGTGATGAAATGACGCTCTGGGTCAACGAAGGCAACATGGTCATGGCTGCCTATCCGAAAGGACAGCCCGGCAAGGCTCCTCACTTCATCACCGGTACGCTCACATCGATTGATAATGGCAAGTCCAAGATGACGCTGTCGACGTCGGGAGGGGAGAAGAGCTATAACCTCAGACCCGAGAGCCGCATGTTCAGGGATATCGCTGTCGGCTCTGAGGTCACGATCGAAGTCAATGACACGGGAGAGGTCATCGACATTCATAAGGACAAAAAATAAGGAAAAGAGGGGATGGAGCCTGATGATCTTCTGTGCTCGCGCAACGCGCGGTCGCGGACTCCCCTCGTTGAACGCGCGCAGTAGAAGATCATTCAGCCCCCATCCCTGAAGAGGTAACGAGCAAGCTTGGAGGGAGCATCGTAGAAACGTGCTCGCAAGGGTCAAGGGCGCATCTTGGCGCGCCCAGGGCTGGCGCGTGAGAAAATGCGCGCAGTAAAGGGCAGCCTGGCCACTCCTCTAAAGGCAAGGTAGAGAGAATCGGAAAGCCCTCGCCCGGGCTATTGGCAAGTCCCGGGAAATCGATTGCGAAGCAATCGGAGGGTAGGGCGGGTGAAAAATATCTGCCAGTGGGTGGGCGGGTGAGAAAGTTGCGCGCAATGGGAGACCCTCTAGCCCGCCTTCTTCTACAGTCTCCCGGTCTTTTGATCCGCCTGGTGGGTTTGCCGATCCGGCAACAAGACAGACCAAGTAGACCAGATAAACCAGACAGACAATCCAACCTGCCTTCTATCTTTATGCGTGTTTGCGAGCCTTGGGATGGCCAGACTGCCGTTCCTCCCCCTACTAATGTCCAATAGTTTACCTTCCTTGGATTCTTGTATCCTCCCAACACGTGAATGGTCCTGGGAGGTGGTGGTGGGGTTTGGAATTGCTGTGCTGGGCTACATAGGGCTGCTCTATTTCGGCGCGACAATCGTGCCGGGGGTCGGCCTTTCCGGATACCTGATAGGATTAGTGCCATGGATTCTGTTTGATTGGGCCCATGCGCCAGGCTATGGAATCTTGGCCCTGCTGCTGACTCTCGGACTGCAGCGTCGTGCATGGCCACTAGGCCTATGCGCTCCCAGTCGCAGCAGCTGCGGCCTTCGTCTTTGGTCTCTGGACCGAAGTGTTCCAAGGATCGGTTCAAGGCAGGCAAACGACCGCCGATGATCTGGTGACGGATGCGATTGGAATCGGTCTCGCTGCGATGATATTGATGCTCTCTGAAACAGTACGAAACAGGATCGCTTTAAGACCCTGCCTTGATTCTTTTCTTACGTTCTGGCGCGCGGGCTCTCTTGTCTCTCTCGTTCGTCGAACCAAATAAACCAGAAAGACCCGATAGACCAGACAGACCAAACGAACCAGATCCCCGCCACGTGCCGCAAAACCGAATAGACATGAAACATCAGGCGTAAGGCGCAAGAAGTAGATAGGTCGAAGTAGGGTATTGGCCGGGCTTTCAGACTGAACAATCAGAAAAGATTCCCGACCCCTTTGTTTGCCCTGCGAAAAAAAATATGATTCCGCTCTCGCAATTCTCCTCCAGGCCCACTATCTGGTAGCACTTTGACTCATTGCCACTGCATATGGTAGCGTTGGCTATCTTTTGACAACCCTAGTCAGCGGGCCGGGAGACGGTGCTGCGCAAGCTAGAGGTTGCGCCGTCGCTCCAAGTCAGGAGCGAGGATGGGTCAGTCCACAAGCTGGAGCCCCCACAGAGGAGAACCTTCGCCTAGAGGGTCTGCAGATGACCGGAGCCTGGACGACAAGCTCCCACTGGACGGTCGCAGAGAATTATTATAGGGCGAGGGTGGAGCAGGCTGAGGGGTTGACACGAACCTCGAAAAACGTAAAGTGGAGGAGGGAAACGTGAGAAATCCCATTGCCTGCAAAAACGTGCCGGGGTGATGCTGGGGGGCGCAGTATTCTGCGTCAGCCTCAGCGTAGTCCTGACAACCCTAGTCAGCGGGCCGGGAGACGGTGCTGCGCAAGCTAGAGGTTGCGCCGTCGCTCCAAGTCAGGAGCGAGGATGGGTCAGTCCACAAGCTGGAGCCCCCACAGGATGAATGTTCTTGCTTCAGCTGAGCCGAGGCTAGCCAGTGGCGGCTCAGTTCCCGCAATCACATCGGGATCATATTCTCACTACAGAAAAGTGTTCAGCAGGAAAACGCTACATGCGGCGTGGCGAGCTGTCTATTCGAGCGGAATCTCTTCAGACAAAGAGGAGACACAGAAACTAGTTAAGGAGTTTAGCGTTGGCATTGAAAGTCACCTGGAGAAGATCTACCGCCAACTCCTCAAGGAGAAATTCAAATTTCTGCTTGCACATGGAATCCTCATACCACGGAAGGGCAAGAGGTCGCGTCCTATAGTTAAATCTCCTATCCCAACCCGCATCGTTCAGCGCGCGATTTTAGAAGTCTTACAAGCAGACCCCGCAATCGAGCCCTATTACAAGAACCCGTCAAGTTTTGGTGGCATTAGGGGGAAGCGGCTTGGTGTGCCTGGTGCTGTCAGGGCTGTCTATGGAGCGATTAAATCTGATGGTGCGAAGTTTTATATAAAGTCCGACATCGACTCGTTCTTTACAAAGATTCCTAGAAGTACTGTCCTTGCAAAGATTTCTTCTGTAATTCCAGATTCGAAGTTTCAACATCTTCTCGAGAAAGCTACCCACGTTGAACTAGACAACCTGGCATCCCTTGGAGCATCAGTCGCGGTTTTTCCGAGTTATGAAATCGGAGTTGCTCAAGGATGTTGCCTATCTCCCCTTCTGGGCAATATCTTGCTAGAGACGTTTGATAAGGAATTGAACGGACGTGGAATCACTTGCATTCGGTACATTGATGATTTCATCATTCTTGGCCCTAGTATGTACAAAGTGGGGGCTGCATTTCGAAGTGCTCTGGGCATCCTTGCCAAGCATGGTCTGACCGCGTACGACCCGAAGCTCACATCAGACAAAGCGAGTATGGGGGAAATACGACATGGATTCGAATTCTTGGGCTGCAATATCAGGCCAGGAATGATCAGCCCCGCGAGCAAGTCAAGGCAGCGCATCATTGGTGCGGTCAAGGCAGCGCTCGATCAGAGCCAAGTGCTTATGGACCGCCCCCACGAGTTGATGCGGGCAGATCTGAGCGCAGTTGCGACCCTTGCTGATGTGAATAACATACTTCAGGGTTGGGGAAATCAGTACGCCTTCTGCAATGATCGTGAGGTCTTGAAGATGCTAGACACTGCAGTTAACGGAATGATTGAAAGTTATTGGAGAGCCGTCGCTCGGCGCTATGACAAGTTCACTGCTGAAAAGAATCTGCCGAGCTCAAGGCAATTACTCGGAGTTCATCTCCTCGTGGAAAGCAAGTTCGATCCCATAATCGACCCCCTGGCGGAATAGTTTTCTCTGGGAAGCACGGGAGGAGGACCTCCCTGTATAGCAATATCATCCCTCCTACTACGTACGCAGATCTCTTTCTAGTGGAGTGGCCAGGTTGCCCTTGACTGTGCGCATCGGATGAGCACGTTTCTATAATGCTCCCTCCAAGCTTGCTCGTTACTTCTTCAGGGATGGGGGCTGAATGATCTTCTACTGCGCGCGTCCAACGAGGGGAGTCTGCGACCGCGCGTTGCGCGAGCACAGAAGATCATCAGGCTCCTCCCCCCTCATTGTTGGATCGCCGAGAGCCGCCACTTCCCTTCTTGGATTCGCATGAAGGTCCAGGCTTCGCCGGATTCGGTCGGTATCTCTTCGCTGCCTTCGACGAGATAGCCTGGTTCTCCGCGCTTCTTTGTCAGGGACAGGTTGTAGTCACGGGCACTCCAGCGAAGCCCCGCCGTCACGTACTGCCTCGCCTGTTCGGTCCAGACCTCCAGGATCTCAGCACGGAGGAGCACCACATCCTCGACATGGTTCCGGATATCCTGACTGGTATTGTCGGCTAGGGCGGCGCTGAAATAATTCAGCATCTCCGGCGTGACGAGCTGCCGCAACTCGGTCAGATCCTGGTTGCTCCAGGCCTTTTGAACATCGATCAGGAGTTGTTGAAAGGCTGCTTTGTCATCGGAGGTCACACTATCAACCGGTAATTTCTGTCTGGTTGTGGAGGGCCGCTTTGCCGGCAGATTGTCTTTGGATGGGTCGCGGCCTGTGACCCCGGAAAAATCAGGGAGGGAGGGGCGTTGTATTTTCAGGAAATAGAAAACCGTTGCGGCTGCCACGAGCAGGAGGAGCAGCAGGATTCCGGCGGAGCTGAAATCTCCGGTGGTGTTGTTGGTTTCGGCAGCAGGTGCATCGGCATCGGTAGTCTGCGCGCTGCTGTTCGTCGCTCCGAAGAGCATCTCGCCGGTCAATGATCCGGCCACTCCAGTTGCGAACCCAGCCGACAGGGGAGAACGTTGCGGAATGAGTGTCGTTGTGTCTCAAGGCACGCTCCCCGTTATCGGCCTCGTTGGTGAACCATACGCCCGGCCATATCGTAGCAGCAATGGTCCCTCGAAAATGTAAGATTCGAAGATAGAGACCAGGGTGTTCGATGTTTCGTCTGTCGAAGAGAAACGTGGGTGGAGCTTGTCAGGGGGGTCTTCAATGTGCCCGACTTTTGGGAACAGTCCGGCCTTCTTCGAGGTCTTGGCTCACCGCGTAGCGCGGGCAGCAAGCTCCTCTGGTATTAGGTAACGTCTTGGTCCCAAGATCGCCGTACCAATGCGCACCATGGTCGCGCCTTCGGCAATGGCGACGTCCATATCTTCTGACATTCCCATGGAAAGCGTATCGAGTTCGTATCCATCCCGCTTGAGTTGATCGAACAATTCCCACAGCATGTGGAATTGGCTGCGTTGTAACGCCGTGGCAGTCGTGAGTTCGGGGACGGCCATCAAGCCGCGCAATTTCAGTCGGGGCAGGCGCACGACATGGGCTGCCAACTGGGCCAGCTCTTCAGGCGCCACACCGCTTTTACTCGCTTCTCCGCTCACATTTACTTGTAAACAGATTTGCAACGGCGGCAGCGATTCGGGCCGGTCTTTTGCCAAGCGGTCTGCAATTTTTACTCTGTCCACACCGTGAACCCAGACAAAGTTCTCTGCGATGCGCTTTGTCTTATTGCTTTGTATCGGACCGATGAAATGCCATTCGATCGGTAAATCGGCAAGGGCCGGCATTTTTGCCAGCGCTTCTTGCAGATAATTCTCGCCAAAAATAGTTTGTCCGGCGAGCCAGGCTTCCCGCACTCGCTCGGCAGGGTGGGTTTTACTCGCGACCAGTAGTGTGATCTCGTCCGGTTGTCGTTGGACGGATTGCGCCACTCTGGTAATGCGGGCACGGACCGCTTGCAAGCGCGAGGCGACGGTTGTGATCGGTTCCATCAGCGGTACATGTACTCGCGCGTGAAGGGCATGGCGTTGTTCAATCCGTTCGTAAACTGGACTTGATAGAGCCGCATGTCCCCATAGCGAAAATTGGCGGCGCTCCCATTGAGAAACATCCGCCACATGCGAACGAAGGACGCATCGTACATCGCCTCGACCTTTTTGACGTGGCCCTCGAATCGTGTGGCCCACTCCTCGAGCGTTCTCGCATAGTGCAGGCGAAGGTTTTCGATGTCTGTCGGCACGAGTTTAGCTTCGCCCATGGTCCGTACGATTTCGTCGAGCGTGGGAATGTATCCACCGGGGAAGATGTATTTCAATGTCCAGGGATCGCCTGGTATTGGCCGCTCTTGTCCGATGGTGTGGAGCAGCCCGATGCCCTCGCGCTTCAAGAGCGACTGCGCTTTTTCCATAAACGTCGGAATAAATTCCTTTCCGACATGTTCAAACATTCCAACAGAGACGAATTTGTCAAACTCGCCCTGGATCTTCCGATAGTCTTCAAACACGATCGAAATCTCTTTCGACAGACCCTCACGCTTCACGAGATCGACCGCATACTCAACTTGCTGTTTCGACAGTGAGCAGCCGACGCCGCGCACTCCGTAGTGTTTCGCTGCGTAGATCAGCATCCCGCCCCAGCCGCAGCCGATGTCGACCAGTGTTTCTCCGGCCTTCAACTGAAGTTTCCGGCAAATGTGTTCGTACTTCTGCTGCTGAGCTTGATCGAGTGTGTCGTTCTCATAGCGGAAGTATGCACAGGAGTACGACATGCTGTCGTCAAGCCACAGCTTGTAAAAGTCGTTTCCGCGATCGTAATGGTGCGCGACGTGTTTTTGAGAACGTGAGAGCGTGTTGAGCGATGTTTGGCGAAGGTGCTTAATGGCGAGCTTCGCTTTCAATCCGAGAGGCAGATTGAGGAACGCGGCGTCCGCTCCGAAGCGGAGGAGTTGCCTGAAATCCCCCTCCACCTGAATGTCTCCTGCCATATACTCTTCGCCGAAGCCCAACGACCCGCTTTCGAGGATATGCTCTGCCGCGCGTTTCGTGACAAAGGTCAGAATGAACTGCGGCTCACTGGAACCGAAGGATCTTTTGACTCCATCCCAGAACTGCACCTGGAAAGACACATCTCGCGCATGAGCGCTCAATTGTTCGAAGAGTTGCTCGAATGTTTTTCGCATGACCGTCCTTTTCCGGGTGAGTTAGGACTTGGCTCTTGAGGGGGGGTGTCGGAAACACCCTCAAAAAGCCTCAATAGATCCCTGTGATTAGCTCTTTCCTCGGTTGTTGTCAAGATGCTCATACGGGGGGA
Source organism: uncultured Nitrospiraceae bacterium (assembly GCA_963825145.1). Classification (GTDB taxonomy): domain Bacteria; phylum Nitrospirota; class Nitrospiria; order Nitrospirales; family Nitrospiraceae; genus Palsa-1315. Next base: position 283,547 of record CAWGSC010000029.1, on the reverse strand, counting down.
ACGATGACGAACAACCTTGAATGCCATGTCGACGCAGGGCTACCACCTTCAGGGAAGGAATGACTCTAACAGAGTGCTGAAAAAGTTGCTCTGCTCACCATCTTACTTGACGGGTACTGTATTCAGAGGCTTCCCTCTCGTCTCGTGCTTCTCGCCGGCTCCTCTATGATTTTGCGACGAACCATCATGATGAAGGGGAGTCAGAGTGTTGTGAATACGCGAGACTGACATTCTGAATCATCTCAGTCGCTTGGGGGTTGTTTTTTATTGAAAAATAGCTGACAATGCAGCCCGTTCACCGACTTAGTAATAAACCGGTCAACTCATTCAATAACAACAACACAAGAGGCTTAACGATGAGATTACAGAATGTATTGTTAGTCGCGGTTGCATTGATGATCCCCGGCACTGTCTGGGCGTATGGTGACAACAGTGCCAGTGGCACTGGTACAGGGATGTGTAAGCAGGTGAATTTTTCCGAATTCTCGCCAATAAATAATGCCGAAGTGGCCCCACATTCTGATTTTTCGTTTTATGCGTCCCCTGCAACCTATCCGAAGAGCATTAAGGTGACGATAAAAGGCCAGTCCGTACCGGTCACGGTGATAGAAAAACAAGGTGGGTTTAAGGTGTCCGGCAAACTTCCAGATTCACTAAGAGGAGCCTTCGCAAAAATTAACATCGATGCGAGAGGCGTCAATCAATGCGAAGTCAGCGACGGATGGCTGGTAAAAGTCACTGAATAATTCCAGTAACCGACTTACGTGACGATTCGGTCCTGCCGGAAGTAAATCGTCATAGGGGCGGGACTCTTTTCTGGTAGTATGAAAGGGGGTCACTTCAAGTGACCCCCTTTCAGTTTTCTGACGAGGTTGTTGGCGGGCACCTTCCTAGCTGCATCCCAGAACCCGCAGTATTCTCCTTCGCCGAATACCGTGTGCTTCAGACCTTCGTGGTCGAACTGGCAACCTTTGTATAGTGGACTGCTGAAGGGTCGTCACTCATGAACGCTTCTGCTGCAATCGCCTGTCTCAGCTAGTCGCGCTTTTCCCGCCCGTCTCGCTTGAGTCAAAAGGCAACCCATTACATCCGGTCAAGGTTCTTTTGGGAGATGTGGTTGAATGTAACCAGGGCTGATCCCAACCGTTGTGGTCGGGACCGGCCCTGGTTTTGTCACCTACGTTGTTCAGAGAGAGAGGGTTATGGCAGCGCCTGTGCCGTTCCTGTTCTACTTAGGAAAGGATTTCGGCGCTGAGATATGCTGCCATCCTTGCCCATTCAGAGTGTGAAGAAACGCCACAAGATTACTCTTCTCCTGGTCCGTCAGCTCAAGCGGAAGGATCAACGGATCCTGGTGAGGATTCTTGACACCACCCTTATTATAGAAATTCACGACATCTTCAAGCGTCTTGAAGCGGCCGTCATGCATATACGGGGCGCTTCTGGCGATCTCCCGCAAGGTCGGGGTTTTAAATGCGCCGAGTTCCTCGGCGTTACTGGTCACCATATAGCGGCCAAGATCCACTTTGTTGTCATCCCAGCCGATGCCGATGTTGTGAAACTTTTCATCGGTGAAGTTGAATCCGGAATGGCATTTCGTGCATCGTGCCTTATCCCGGAACAGAAGGAGGCCCTTTTGGGCCGCTTCTGGAATTGCTCCTGCTTCCTGTCCCTGATCGAACCGGTCTGCCGGGCTGTTGCCGGAAAGGACGGTACGCTGGAAGCTGGCAATGGCCTTGCCCACCCTCTCCGTCGTGATGTTCTCATCGCCGAAAACTTGCTTGAAGAGTTTCCGATAGCCTGCGATTTTCATCATCTTCGCATTCATCACATCGTAGTTGGCGAAGCCGTGCTCGATCGGATTCGTAAACGGACCGACCGATTGGGCTTCCAACGTTGGAGCCCGGCCGTCCCAAAATTGAGCGCTGCTGAAGACCCGGTTGAAGGATGCCGGCGCGCTACGACCGCCCTTCTGGCCTCGGATGCCCGTGGAGACCGGCTTGCCGTCCGTAAACGCGTTTGTTGACAGGTGGCAACTTGCGCACGCGATGGTGTTGTCCTGCGACAGGCGTTTGTCAAAGAACAACGTCCGGCCCAATTCGACTTTTTCAGCCGTCAAAGGATTGTCGGCAGGAATGACTACGGCAGTTTCTTCTAGGCCGAAAGGAATCGCGAGTTTGTAGTCGGCTGCCGTTGCCGCCCAGGGCGATAGCATCGCCACCGAGCAGAAGGCCACGGCTCCGAGAAGGCTCTTCCGCAACAGAAAAGAACCTCGGAGACCAACTTGTCGGAGTTCGGGTTTCGGTTTGGCTGGCTTCATTGTGACTCCTCTCGTTTGGGTTGTCATGACCTGTGTCCTTGGCCGTTGATTGATTTTCAGTCGTTTCTGGTTGTAATTCGCGTGGTATCGAGGCATCCGAGGCTCTGAGCCGAGGGGTAGGTTTTCATGGCGCGAATCGTAGCTATCATGATCTTTCTTTGCAAGTTCTTTTTTCAGCGATTCCAAACTTTTCAGCGGGTTTCAGGAGATGATATTCGGCATCGAGTGGGCATGATCCTGATAGGCGGCAGAGTTAGACCGAAGTATGCGGAATTAATTGTTGCCTCAATTGCGAGGCTTCTCGTATTAGAAGTGCGAAAAGATTCGTCAGAGGATGGGCAGACTGATTGCAGTGGCTAGCGAGGAGAAATAATACCTCTACCATCAATGACACATAGCGTCATAAACTATTGAATACTCATGCCCTATTAGTCATGCATGCATGGTTTGACTGTTTGGGCGTCATCGCCCAGAAGTGCGCACTTCTTTTATGCGCGACGCAAGCTCCGGCGGCAACGGCATACTCTTAAACGGGTTGACGTTCGTACCGCCTGTGTTTCCCTGCGGCACGAGACCGGCAGCAGTGCTCATGGCCGCGCCGACGATGCGGAGCAGCTGTCCCAGGCACTCTCGGACGTTACGCTGACGAATGCTCCAGAGGAGCATATGCCAATGCGCGCGAACGTGCTCTACCGTCGATGCTTGCCCAAGTACATGCGCGCGCTCTAGATGTGAGAAGGCGACATCCGGCTGCCCTCGTGATTCAGCTTCACGAGCAGCAAGAATCTCACTCGCCACGTACGGGCGGATCCGGCGACCGAACTCGCTCATTCACATCTCCTTAATGTTAAACCATTGGGAATAAGGGAGCGATATCTTGCAGCTCTGACTGTCTACTTTGAGTATCCTGGCTGTCCAGCCGCTTGTGCGCACACTAACCCGCCACAAACTTCAGCGCCGCGCCGTTGATGCAGTAGCGCAGGCCGGTCGGCTTGGGGCCGTCCTTAAAGATATGCCCTTGATGCCCTTCGCAGCGAGCGCAGTGGACTTCGGTCCTTGGGAAAATCAGTTTGTAATCGGTCGTGCTCTCGACCACCCTCGGATCGATCGGTTGCCAGAAGCTGGGCCAGCCAGTGCCACTGTCGAACTTGTGCTCTGACGAATAGGCCGGGAGGTCGCAGCCCGCGCAGTAGTAGACACCGGCCTTCTTGTTGTCGTGCATGTTGTCGGTAAAGGGGCGTTCAGTATCTTCGTGCCGCAACACCCGGTATGCCGAAGGCGCCAGCAGCTTCTTCCATTCGTCATCCGTCTTTGTCACTTTCACAACAGGACCAATTTCAATCTTTGGCGGCATAGTTCTGTTCCTTTCTTGTGTGGCCGTCTCCGAGCTGAGTCGAGGAACCGAAAGTATCCTTACACACAGATTGGCTGGGGAGCAAGGCAGCAAAAAGCGCATCGCGGAGACTGGCGGCGTACTCGAAGTCAGAGTTTGTGCGTGATACTTGTCGCGTCTTTCTCGCGCTTCACCTGGCACAGCCCGATCACGTTGAGGCTGGGGCAATGCCCATCCCGAAGCGGAAGCTTCCGTCAGCTGCTGAATCATGGTTGAACGCAGCGGGGAGGACTTCCTCGATTCGTTCCACCAGAATGAACGTCAGATTCTCGCGCACTTCCTGCGGCACGTCTTTCAGGTCTTTCTCGTTCGCCTTCGGCAGAATGATCCGTTTGATGCCGGCGCGGTGAGCCGCCAGCACCTTTTCTTTAATCCCACCGACCGGAAGGACCAATCCGCTGAGGCTGATCTCGCCGGTCATCGCGGTATCGCTACGGACGGCTTTCCCTTCGTACGAGGATGCCAGCGCAGTGGCCATCGTGATTCCGGCTGAGGGTCCATCTTTTGGAATGGCTCCCGACGGCACGTGGATGTGGACACCATTGCGTTTGAAGCGTGAGATATCCAGCCCCATGCTTTCGGCATGCGACCAGAGATAGCTTCGGGCCGCGCGTGCCGACTCCTGCATCACGTCGCCCAATTGGCCGGTGATCGTCAGCTCGTGGCTGCCGGGGAGTAGCGTGGTTTCGATATAGAGGACATCCCCGCCGGTCGGAGTCCAGGCGAGTCCGGTGGCCACGCCGGCCGGCAATACCTTGCGCGCCTCTTCCGGCATGAACCGTTCGGAGCCCAGCCACTCTTCGAGGACATCGGGACGAATGCTGACGGGCTGCCGTGCTTCGCCTTCCGGCAGATCAGCAAAGGCCAACGCGACTTTTCTTGTCAGCCTTCCCAGCATCTGTTCGAGTTGGCGCACGCCGGCTTCTCTCGTGTATCGGCTGATGACGAGATTCAACACGTCATCCGACAATACTGCCTGGCTCGCGTCGATGCCTGCTTCCTTGAGCCGTCTTGGCCACAAGTAACGGCGGGCGATCTCGGCCTTTTCCCGTTCGCTGTAGCCCTGAAGGCGGATGATCTCCATCCGATCCAACAGGGGTTGGCTGACCGTGTCGAGCGTGTTCGCCGTCGTGATGAAGAACACCTTCGACAAATCGAACGGGAGATCCAGATAGTGATCGCGGAACGTGTGGTTCTGCGCTGGATCGAGGATCTCCAACAGTGCCGCCGCAGGATCGCCACGGAAGTCTCGGCCCATCTTGTCGACTTCATCGAGCATCAACACAGGATTGTTGGCGCCGGCTCGGCGCACGGCCTGGATAATGCGGCCTGGTAGCGCGCCGACGTAGGTCCGGCGATGGCCGCGCAGTTCTGCTTCATCATGCACGCCGCCCAAGCTGAACCGTTCGAACGTGCGACCCATGGCTCTTGCGATGGATTGCCCCAAGCTGGTTTTCCCGACCCCTGGAGGGCCGACCAGGCAGAGAATCGGCGCCTTGGCCGTCGGATTCAGTTTCAACACCGCCAGATGTTCGACGATCCGTTCCTTTACTTCTTTAATGCCGTAGTGGTCGTCTTCGAGGACCTGACGCACCTTGCTCAGCTCCAACTGATCTTTCGAGGCCTTCTTCCAGGGAAGTTCCAGCACCAGATCGAGATAGGTTCTGAGGACCTGATGGTCAGGCGAGGAGGGTGGCACCTTCGCCAATCGGGCGATTTCCCGTTCCACTTCCTTTCGCACATGATCGGGAAGATCGGCATCCTGAATCTTCTTTTTCAGTTCGGTGATCTCGTTTCCTTCTCCCTCGCCCTCGCCGAGTTCCTCTTGAATCGCCTTCAGCTGTTCACGGAGGACATACTCCCGCTGGCTCTTGCCGATCTTGGTTTGAGCGTCGTTGGTGATTTTTTCCCGCAATTGCAGTATCTGGATTTCCTTTGAAAGTGCCCCGTACAGCGATCGCAACAGCTCGATCGTGGAGGAACTTTCGAGCAGTTTTTGCTCGTCCTGCACGGTGAGATTGAGAAGCGAGGCTATGCGATAGGCCAAGGAGACGGGATTGTCCTCATTACTGAAGGCCGCGGCTGCTTCCTGAATACCAGGCGCCTGAATCAATCGAGGAAGGTCTGTCACCAATTCCTGGATGGCTCTGTGGAGGGCCTGGACTTCGGTGCCTTGGCCCTCGGGGTGATCGAGTCGCCGAGCCTGTACGAGCAGGCATGGATTTGATTGTTCGACTTTGAGTAACGCGACGCGCTCGAGTCCTTGCACGAGCACGTGGATCATGCCTTCTTCTGACCGACCGATCTGTTTCACCATGGCCTTCGTGCCGATCGTGTACAGATCTTCGAGTCCCGGCTCTTCTGTCTGAGGGTCGCGTTGTGCGACGACGAGAATCGTCTTCTCTTCAGTTTTCGTCGCCGCCTCTACTGCGGCAATCGACCGTGCACGCCCAACCGTCAAGGGCATCATCACCCCAGGAAATAGCACCGTGCGTTTAATCGAGAGTACTGGTAGCGTGACAGCCATTGTCCCGTTATTCATATGGAAGCGTCCTTTCGCTCGGCCGGTGAAAAGACAGGAGATACACGTCTAGGTAGGTAGATAGCTTTTGCCTTACACAAGTCAAGGGGAGGGGATGAAGGAGTCGCGCAACTACGTGTAATTGCTGAGGAGGCTGAGAATTAGTCTCACTTAACCGATCGACAACGAGCCCAAAGGCGATAAGACGTCATCTGTTAGTTTTGGGCGCGGGAATCGTTTTGCGCATCGATCCCGACACGATTTTGAATTCATACAGTCGACACTCCAGCGGACCATTGAAGAGAGGAATGCGTTTCGATGGTGCGAGACCGATCAACTTCGGGACTCGCAAGTCGGCGGTGAAAATATAGGCCCGCCATCCGCTGAATCGCTGTTTCAACCAGTCGCCCAGTTGAGGATAGAAGGCATCGAGTTCCTCCGGCCGGCTGAGCCGGACTCCGTAGGGGGGATTGATGATCAGCACACCCTGTTCAGCTGGAGCCTCGAGGGCGAGCACGTCGCTCTGTCGCAGGCGAATGTCAACTGCGACTCCCGCTCCCTGAAACGTTCGCTGTGCGGCTTTGACCGCAGCAGGGTCTTGGTCAGAGGCATAGATGGCTGCCGGCGGCTCTGCCAGTTGCTTCAGCCGAGAGGCTTCGCGCAAATGGCCCCAGCGTTTGGCATCGTGAACAAGCAGTCGCTCAAACGCGAATGACCGAGACTGTCCCGGTGCGATCCGTCGCGCCATTAGCGCGGCTTCAAGCGGGATAGTTCCGCTGCCGCACATGGGGTCGAGCAGCACGTCGTTGGGCGTCCATCCAGTGAGCCGGAGCAAGCCAGCCGCCAGGTTTTCGCGCAACGGCGCCTCGACGGACACGACACGATGCCCCCGTTTGAAGAGCGGCTCGCCGGAGGTGTCCAGGTAGAAGGTCGCCGTGGACTCGTCGAGAAAGGCGTCGAGCCGGATGTTCGGGCGATGTGTGTCCACACTCGGTCGCTTATGTCGCACCGACATAAATTTATCGCAGACGGCGTCTTTGATCCGCAACGTGACGAAGTCTAAGCTGGTGAGCGGACAACGGCGCGCACTCACCTTCACCTTGATGGTCTGTGAGGGGGTGAACCAATCCGGCCAGGGCAGGTGATAGGCGGCACGATACACATCGTCTTCCGAGCGATAGGGGGCCTGTCCGACTTCCCAAAGCACGCGGCTGGCAATGTGACTCTTGAGATTGACCCAGTACATCGTGGACCAGGGAGCCTGGAAGGAGACCCCGCCGTCCGTCTTCGTGGTATTGGGCACGCCAAGGTCGTGGATCTCCTGTTCGAGAGCCCCCTCCAACCCGCGCGGGCAGGGTGCAAAGAACCGTAGTTTTGTGCTATCCATGCTCATCGCATCGTTGTTCGTGAAGGGTCGTTTGTCTCTCGCTTCACGAACAACGCTTCAAGAGATACGTCTTCGTTATGAACTATTGCAGCGCCTGTGGTGCTCCAGTCAGCAAGAAGATTCCCGCCGGCGACAACTTGCCACGGTTTGTCTGCGATACCTGCCTGGCCATTCATTATCATAATCCCAAGATCGTCGCAGGCTGTATTCCGGAGTGGGACGGTCACATTCTCCTCTGTCGCCGCGCGATCGAGCCCAAGTCCGGGCTCTGGACCTTTCCTGCCGGTTTTATGGAAATCGGCGAAAGTACTGAACAAGCGGCCGTTCGCGAGACCTTGGAGGAAGCACAGGCCCAGGTGGAGTGTATCTCTCTATTTGCGGTTCTGAGTCTTCCACACATCGGTCAGGCCTATCTGGTGTTCCGAGGGCCGATGCGTTCGCTGGATTTCGGTGTGGGTGAAGAAAGCCTCGACGTGCAATTGTTCTCCCTCGCTGCGATTCCCTGGGGTGAGATTGCCTTCCCCGTGGTGAAGGAGGCGTTGCGTCGCTATGTCGATGACATGACGCGGGGCGTATTTCAGGTGCATGTGGCGACCCTCCCGGACCGACTCCCCTAACCCTCAGGATGCTCAAAAAGGCCATCCAGCAAGGCCGCAGCGAGTGAAGGACCGAGGAGGTACATACCGCACTTCGTGTGAGCCGTTTGCTCTCTGCGATGGGTCTTGGCGAACGGAAAAGCCCCTCCAGCGTTTCCCACTTCCGAGAAACGCCTCCTCCGCGTTGAGGGTCTGAACGATGCGAGAACGCCGCATGGGAAAAGGCGCGTCTCGGCGCGCCGGGGTTGGGTGGGTGATAAGGCGGCTTTTTCAGCATCCTGATACCGATCAATTGAGTGTGGGAATCGTAAGGAGTGGCAGGGCGCGGCCCTCGCCATCGTGTAAAAAGCGAAATCCGGCTGCCTCAGTGTAGTCTACAGTCACCCCTTCCATCCGCGCAGCACTCCGCCGATCAACGACAATTGTGAGGCTCTCGATATGCTGAATGTCGTCGTCTGGCTCGGTGTTCGCTTCCAACGTGATACTGAAGCTTAAGCGTGAATCGTCCAAGTCGCGTACGGAAATTCGGACGAACGGATCCTCGGGATGATGAGCTTGAATCGCTTTCAGCTGCGCAATGGCGGTAAGTGTGAGGGTAATCATGAACGGAGCTCCGTGTGGCGAATGATGCCGTGAATATCGACGAGGTGATCCTCCCGGTCGATGGAGTAGAAGATTCTCCAGTCTTCGACCGCATATTTGGAAAGGCCTGGCAGGTCCGGCGCGATCGGTTCGTGGCGCAAGTTATCGATGTTGGAGGCGATCCATTTGGTCTTGTCCAAGAGTCGCTGTGCTATGGAAGGCTCAAGGCTCACAAGATCTTGGAGGATGACTGGGCGATAGGCAAGTCGATACCAGGCCATGCCGTCCTTACCAGTGAAGACCGAGCTGATCTGCGATCTCTTCGCCGGAAAGTCTCTCTGTACTGGACAAGGACTCTTTCAGGCGGGCGCGCAGGCCGCTGCCAAGTTGGAGTCCGAGGTCAGGATCACCCAGTAACTCGCGCAGACGATCATCGACGATACCGCGCACGAGGTCTGTGAATTGTTTCTGGGAAAGTTGGGGGAGGTCCATGAAGACGAAGGATACGGAGGCGAGTGCCTAGAATGCAACTAGCCCACATCATTCACGAGGGTTCTTGACGAAACCGCCGAGAGGCCAAGCGAGACGGGCGCGCGGAGCCGTGAGGGAGGGAGGCATACTTGAAACAGTATGTTGACTGACCGAGCGGCGAGCCCGCCCGCCGCCAGGCATGTCGCAGCGGCGTATCGGCGGTTGCAGTAGAAGCCTTCGTGATTGATGCGGGCTGGAGAGAAGATTGCCTACTGAGTGCCGGTCTTGGGCTGGAGCTGCTGGATCATGTGGTCCAGTCGGTCTTGATGCGGGGGGGCCACAGTCAGGAACTCTAGGCCGATGCCGGCGGACCCGGACCAACGGACTGCAGCATTATCGATTACAATCGGCCTGGACTCACCAGGAATATGCAATTGCAAGGTGAGCTGCATGCCGGTATAGGGACTGATGATACTGTCTACGCGGCATCCTTTGGCCGAAAGGTTTCGGACGGACCCCGCATGGCGGAACTGATCCTTATGTACCAAGGTGCTGGAGAGCGATACGGAAAATCTGGGATACTTTCTGGTGACCATAGCTGTGTATTGAGTGGTTCCTATGGAGCGATGTTCACTTGGGTTGCCAAGAACTGCTTCAGCCGGGCTTGCTCCCCTTCCTGCATCTCAAGAAATTCCACCCCAAACTCGAGATCCAGTATCCACCGAATTGTGGCGGCTCGAATGGTGATGGCACGAGTCTGTTCCGGAATCTGGAGGTGCACGGCGAGGAGAGCGCCCTTCTGTACCGCAAGATCGCTCACGACCTTGCATCCACCTATTCCCAGGTTATATACGACCCCTATCCCATCATGGTCGCCCTCGAAAATAGCCGGGAATTCGACCTGATAGCGAACGTGCTGCCTCTGTTCCGTCATAGTGGCACCTTCAACAGTTATCCGTTTCTAAATAGGCCTCGCGAATGAGGCTCCCGCTGACATTGGCCTCGCATTCTTGAAAGGCTAGTCGGTGAATGGATAGTTGTCAAAGGAATAGAGATCTTTCGAAGTTTTGGGTGCCATAAATTTTGGATAACATACGGTGACGGCCAGATGGATGACGCTCTGTGAGCAGACCATGCACTAACTAAGCTGAAGCGTGGGGAAGCTTGGACGATTCAGACAAATATGACGGATGATTGTCGGATTTTGCAGCAACTCTTAGTGCATCGGCCACAGCATTTGTTCCACCTGGGTACCATTTGATTTTCGGTGGACGCGCTTCTAGAATGCCGCCATTGGATTGACCTTGCGATGCCCACCACCTCTACCTCGCGAACATCCTCTCAGCGCAAGAAGAAGAGGTCGAAGACGTCCCCCGGCCTCGACGCCTCGAAAAAACACCGGTTTCAGGTTCGGTTGCTGAAGTGGTACGACAAACATGGCCGTGATTTGCCTTGGCGAAAGACCTCCGATCCCTATCACATTCTGGTCTCTGAAGTGATGTTGCAACAGACGCAGGTCGATCGAGTGATTCCGAAGTACCACGAGTTTCTAGACCGCTACCCAAGTTTTGAGGAGTTGGCCGATGCCCCGGTCTCGGATGTGAAGAAGACGTGGTATCCATTAGGCTATAACATTCGGCCGGAGCGGTTACATAGTATCGCGTGCGAGACTGTGGAGCGGTATGGGGGCCATCTGCCAAGCGATACGGAGGAATTGCTGTCGTTTAAGGGAATTGGACGTTACACGGCCGGCGCGATTCGCTCGTTCGCATTCAACGAAGATGCGCCGATCCTGGATACAAATGTCATTCGGGTCCTGCATCGGGTGTTCATGGCGAAGGGCGATCCCAAGACTCAAAAAGCGAGGCTCTGGCAGCTGTCAGAAGCCTTAATTCCACCTGGGAAGGGCTATGACTTCAACCAAGCCATCATGGACTTTGGGGCGACCTGCTGCACGGCAAGAAATCCATCCTGCCGGCAATGTCCGATGAAATCGTTTTGCAAGACGTACCCCTTCCATCAAACGCCACAAAGAGGGACGGTGCGGCGTGAAGGTCGTTGAAGTCGCTGCCGGTCTTGTTTTTTGTGAGGGCAGATACTTGATCGCCCGACGGAATCCGGGCGTGCACTTGGCGGGTTTTTGGGAGTTTCCAGGCGGTAAGTGCGAACCAGGTGAAACATTGGAAGCATGTTTGCGGAGGGAGTTATTCGAAGAGCTGGGTATTCATATTGACGTGCCGATACCGTTTCAAGTCGTTAGACACGAGTATGCGGAGAAAACTGTGGAGCTGCATTTCTTCCGTTGCCGGATCGAAACCGGTCACGCGACAGCAATCGACTGCGCGGAAATTCGTTGGGTCTGGCCACACGAGTTGGGCGACTTTGAGTTTCCTCCAGCGGACCGTCCAATCATCGAGGCCTTACGGCAACAGAGCCTAGAGCAGACTTTATGAAGGTTGTTCTTGATATTGAAACCATTCAAGCGCCTCGGGAGGAATGGGCGAGGTTGGTGGGAAAGTTTCCGTCGAGCAGTCAGTCTGAGCCGGTAGGTGAGGGCTACGATTTGTTTACGGCAGGAGCTGCCGAAGCTCAGCGACGTGCTGAGGATGAACAGTATGCGAAGTCTGCCTTCGACGCCACGTTCAGTCAGATCGTCTGCATTGGCCTGTTGGAATTCTCCGACCAGCTTGAGCCGCGTGGGTCCGTGGCCTGGTATGGCGGGGATGAGCGGGAGTTGCTGCGACAATTCTGGAGCCGTTTGGCCCAGAACCGCCCGTCTCTCTTCATTACACATAACGGTCTGGGCTTCGACCTGCCGTTTGTTAAGAAGCGATCGATCATCCACCAAGTCAAGCCGAGCCTGGACGTCAACCTCGCCAAGTTCCGCACGGAACCGGTATACGACACGATGGCGATCTGGAGTAATTGGGATACGCGTGGGTGGGTGAAACTCGACGTGCTGGCGCGAGCGCTGGACGTCGAAACCAAATCCGGCAGTGGGGCTCAGGTGGCTGAGATGTGGGGGAAGGGACAGGGGCTTGAGTTGGCTCGATACTGCCTACAAGATACCTATGTGACGTATGCGTGTTATTGCCGGATGAATTTCCGGCAGCCTCTGTCCAGTGAAGTGGTCTTGCTCCAGCCGGAGTTGCTGAATGTTGGTTGAGGGAGGCTATCGAGTCCGTGTCGCCTGTGCCGGTTTCTTCTTGGGAACTTGTTTAGAGGAGACCTTGGTCAACCTGAGCGCTTTGATTTCTTCGTTGCGGTCCCGCAGTTCGCGTTTCATCCATTCCGACTCCTTGCGAAGCATCTTGATCTCGGAATCTTTCTTGACGAGAGCCTCTTTTGCTACCCTCACATCATTGAGGTTCTGAGCCAAAAGCTCGTCCTCTTCCGCTCTGCTAGAGACTGCCTGAGCTTTCGCCGGAGCAACCGCCGTCATAGGCACGGCTGGAGTGGTCGGTGCCGCGATCGGTGTGGTTTTTGCCATTGGCATGGGCATGGAGACGGGCATCGGTGCCTTAGCCAGTGCATGATAGTCGATGATCATCGTCATGACACCGCGTGCACCGCCGGCGGCATAGGCCTGAGCGGGTTCGATGCGTACAGCCGACTCAGGCATAAAGCCAGTAGGCTCGGCGCCCTTTTGAATGGTCACGTAGATCGATCCCTTCTGTACGTAAATGCTGCCCGTGGTGGGCTCAGCGCCTGACCCTGCCGATGAGGATACGCGGAACCCAACAAACTGTTCGGGTTTCGCCTTGGATAGGCCTTGGGCGAGCAGGGGAGAGAGAAATTCTGCATCCTCATCGCTGAAAATTCTCATCGGCGTGCTGCCACCAGCGGACATTTTCGAAGATCCGTTCACGTCGTCATTGCGATATAACCCTTTCACGATCTTTGCGATGGTCAGTTGATCGATCACGGCGGGATGGCTGGCTTCATATGACCAATCGCTCACTTCCTCCAAGTAGACGCTGCCTTTTGAAGTCTGGGCGAGTTTTGTCCCGCCTGCGCAACCGGCGATGACGAGGGCACAGGCGGCGATCCCAATAAGGCCCTGCATGAACGGACGCTGCATATTCGTGAGGGGGAGGTAGCTCTTCATCGCGACACTCCTTCTTTCGAAACAAGTGTGTGTGATTATCCGGGGCGAGATGTTGTGTTGGTGCGTCAGGGGGATTACCAGATTCCCAGGCCCATCAGCGCCATGCTCAATGCAATCCATCCGAAGAGTCCCATCGCAATGAGGGTTTCCAAGCTTATGGAGGTATCTGTTTTTTCTTTTATGCGGTGATCTTGCTTCTCGATCATGCCCATCTCCAAATGAATGAGATTGTCGGTTACATAGTACGCGATTCATCGTAAAGCAAAGATTATGCCTCTAATAGGAATGAAGCAGCCTCGGTAATGTATTAGGGCAATAACAGGAGAGGATGGGAACTATTATGGAATGGGCTGTCTAAGATTTGATAAGGATTAGCAGGAGGGCACTGAATGTAAGTGCATGATAGTATGACGCAAATCTCAATACTGTACCGAACTGCTTCATGGACTCTGAGAAAAGTTTCCCGTTCTGCCGCAAATCACGATTGGGATGGCAACATTGCATCACTTCTTGAGAATCGTGAGGAACGGAGAGATTCATACACGGATCTTGTTCGGAACTGTTCGTTTTGGAAGTATTTTCGACAGAAATGATTACTGAGAAGTAGGATGGGCGCCAAGGATTCAACTCACCGGCGGACGCTCCGCATACAACGTAGTGGATGAAGCATCATAGATGGCAAGAGAAACCATGTCTCCTGGTTGAGAGGATATCGCACGCTTGTCCCAGATGACGGTGATGTTGCCATCCGATTTCCCCATACCTTGCGCGGTGGATCGTTTAGAGTCCCCTTCGACTAGGACGGGAACCGTCGTCTTCAGATATTCCCGGTTGCGCTCGTAGGAAATGTTCCGTTGCAGGTCGAAGAGTCGCGTCACCCGTTCGGTCTTTACCGGCTCGGAAACATCATCTGAAAACTTGCGCGCGGCAACGGTGTTCTTACGCTCAGAGTATTTGAAGACAAACGCTGAGTGAAACCGCGTCTCCTCGACAAGCCGGTACGTCTCGGCAAATTCCGCATCGCTTTCCCCACAGAAACCACAAATGATATCGGTGCTGAGGACGATGTCGGACCGCAGGATGCGGATACGGTCGACCAAGGCACGATACTCTTTATTGGTATAGGTGCGATTCATCAGGCCGAGTACGCGGTCGCTACCGGACTGCAGTGGCAAATGAATTTGCTTACAGATGTGGGGATGGGATGCGACGGCCTCCAACAATGAAAAGGGAAAGTCTTTTGGGTGCGGGGACGTGAACCTCACGCGTTCGATGCCGGGTACATCCGCGACGGCCGTGATCAATCGTGCAAAATCCCAGGCGCCGAATCGGTACGAGTTGACGTTTTGCCCCAGGAGCGTGATCTGTTTGAATCCTTGCTCGGCAATTCGGCGAGCTTCCTGAACGATTCCTTCTGGATCGCGGGAGCGCTCCCGCCCCCGAGTGTAGGGGACTACACAGAAGCTGCAGAAGTTGTCACAGCCTCGCATGACGGCAATCCAGGCGTTCACTCCGTCGTTTCGGTCGGGTATGACATCGTGATAGGTTTCATATTCCGAAAGGTCGACCGCGAGTTCCCTCCGATCCAGCCCCTCTTCTTGCGAGCGCATCGCGTTGCGGATCAACATCGGTAACTGGCGATAGGCATCAGGGCCGGCAAGCACATCGACCAGCGGCTGAAAGCCCGTCAGTTCTTCTTTCAGGTTTTGCGCCATACAACCCAAGACGCCCACGACCAAGGGACGTTGCCGCTTGAGTTTTTTGAGCTCAGATAAGCGTTTGTAGACCTTATTGTGGGCATTCTCGCGAATTGCACAGGTGTTCATCAAAATCACGTCTGCACGTTCTCGCTCGTCGGTAAACACAAAGCCATCCTGTTTCATTAGTGAGCGAACGAGTTCCGAGTCGTACTCGTTCATCTGACAGCCAAAGGTTTCAAGATGCACGTGAGTTGCTGTAGATTTGATCTTCATAGAACCGGCACTCCTCGCATGTGTTGATGCTCGGCTGTCAGCTGACCCAACGCCCAACGGTCTGACGTTCCGATAATTCGCACCTCTTTCAGACGATTGGCAAGGTCGATGCTTGAGGGAACTCCCACTTTCAAAAAGCTCGGTGTCACTCCCAACCTAAAGCCATCCATTGCTCCTGACTCGAAGAGGACGGACACGGTGGATCCGATATACCGTTCTGCAAAGGCCAGGCGTTTAAGGCGGGACAGCTCGGCGAGTATCTTCGCACGTTGCCGAGCGACTGCGATCGCCACCTGGTCCGGCAACTTCGCGGCAGCAGTGCCGGGCCGTTGCGAATAGGTAAAGACATGGAAATAGGAGAAAGGAAGCTCTCGCGCGATCCCCAGAGTATGCTCGAATGCTTCCTCAGTTTCTCCGGGAAACCCGACCATCAGATCGGTTCCTAGCCCGAGGCGAGGAATCACCGCTACGGCTCTGCGGATCAGACGAGTAAACTCTTCGACATTGTACGGGCGATTCATCGCCGATAAGATGGCGTCGTCTCCGCTTTGCAAGGGGATGTGGAGGTAAGGACAAAGCTTCGATGAAGCAGCCATTCGATCTAGAAGAGCATTCGTGATCGTCGTCGGCTCAATGGACGAAATCCTTATTCGCTCGAGTCCTTCAATCGCCTCCAGTTGTGCAATCAACCCAACCAGATCGGTCTCACCCTGGCGATACTGCCCGACGTTGACGCCGGTCAGCACAATTTCTCGATACCCGCCCGCTACAAGGATTTCAGCCTCTCGGATCACGTCATCCTGGAGGCGGCTTCGCTCATGCCCGCGCGCGAAGGGGATGAGACAGAAGCTGCACATCACGTTGCAACCGTCCTGGATCTTGAGCAGCGCTCTGGTGGAGTCTGGTTCGCCATACTCCGGCAGAGTGAAATCCTCTCGGTCGATGGTGCGAGTGTGGAGCACTTCCGGGTTCGGCTGTTTTTTCAGAGCCTGGGGGGCTGGAAGGAATGACGGTAAGTCCCATTTGAACTGATTACCGACAATAAGATCGATTCCGGGAATGGTACGCAGTGCATGAACGCCGGTCTGGGCGTAACAGCCGGTCACTGCCACAAAGGCATCGGGGGAATGTCTCAATGTCTTGCGAATGACATATCGGAAGGTTCGTTCTGCATCCTCTGTCACAGAGCAGGTATTGACGACGAGCAAGTCTGTCGGCTCGCCGAACTCGACGACGCGGTAGCCATCGCGACGCAAGCGAGCCGCGAGCACCGCTGTTTCTGCTTGGTTCAGTCGGCAGCCGAGTGTATGGAGAGAGACACGTTTCATGATAGTTGGGCCATTATAGGGAGATCCTTGCGATGGGAGCAAGGATCTCCCGCGAGTTCTTCATGTCGCTGCGCTGTCCTCGGTTGAAGGCCTTAGAAAGCCATGGTAGAGTTCACCGGCCTGCCCACCCCGTGTATTGATTGTGAGTTTGTTGTGACACCTTCACAGTTGGGGGCTTCCATCTTCATGATATCTCTTCTCCTCTTCCTCCCTGTGGCCGGTGGGGGGACGAAGGAGATCCTTCCTCTCGAACCTGACCTCGCAACAAGAATTGATGAGCACTACGATCACGAGGCTCGGCTCTTCTTGATGTTGTATTCACTCAATGGCAATGGTCAAGTCGACTACGTGACGGGGCGGTTGGTTCGGGAATATGCCCGCAGTAACTACGGGAATCCGGTATACCAGACGGAGGCCTACCCCTTATTCTATTGGTGGAACCACACCATGTATAACGATCCAGAGCAGGATGGCGTGAACGGCAACGAGCGGGTCTACCAGGAAAACGTGGAGTTTGATATTTCGCGCTACAAGCCCTGCACCTTCAATGGACAACCCTGCTGAGATTCGATGCGCAGCTGTGAGGGATGGTTCTTTGTTGTGTCTTCAGCCCACTCCTCCTTCCTCTCGATAGGTGAGATTTCGAGAATGTCCTGAGCTTCCTCTCAGTCTCGATGCTATGCTACCTCCGCCAGGGTACTCATCTGAGCACCCTGGGTTTGGCAAATTTGCCCAAAGCTATTTGATAGCCCCAGCCTTGCTTACCGAAACGGCTCGATGAAAACAGCATCGTTCATTCAGATTCTTGCGAACCGGCGTATCGGCATCATGTTGCCCTTGGGCTTCGCCTCTGGGTTGCCATTGGCCCTCACAGCTGGGACGCTCCAGGCTTGGCTGACGGTTGTCGGGCTCGACTTGAAGACCATCGGCATTTTTACGCTCGTCGGCCTCCCGTACACACTGAAATTCCTATGGGCCCCATTGATGGATCGTCTGGTCCCCCCCTGGCTGGGACGCCGGCGCGGATGGATGTTGGTGATGCAGCTCTGTGTCGCTATCGGCTTGGCGGCCATGGCGTTGACTGGCCCAGGCCAGCGTCCGGAAATACTCGGGGCCGTGGCCCTCGTGGTGGCCTTTCTCTCTGCGTCACTCGACATTGTCCTCGACGCCTATCGGACCGATGTGCTCTTACGTCCTGAACGGGGATTCGGCGCCGCATTGTGGGTGAATGGTTATCGATGTGCGCTGTTGCTTGCGAGCGCCGGCGCCCTCCTGTTGGCCGATCATATTGGATGGCAAAACACCTACTTGCTGCTTGCCGCATTAATGGCGGCAGGAATTATCACGATCTTCGTCAGTCCGGAACCGCCAGAGCCAAGCGCCACGCCGGCAAGTCTGGCCGAAGCGATTGGTGGACCGCTGAAAGAATTCTTTGCGCGTCCAGGGGTGGTCGGGCTCCTCGCCCTCATTGTCCTCTATAAAGTTGGAGACGCCGTTGCGGCCTCGCTTCAAACGGCGTTTCTTATCGGAGGAATGGGTTTCTCTGTCAGCGATGTCGGGTATGTGAAGGGCTTAGGGATCGGAGCCACACTCATCGGTGCATTGGTCGGGGGTGCCGCAATGGCCAAGCTCGGGATGGTCCGGTCGTTACTGCTTTTTGGTATCTTGCAAGCAGCCTCGAACTTGGGATTCATGTGGCTTGCCTGGATGGGCAAGAGTTATGCGGCGCTCATGACGTCGATTCTTGTCGAGAATGTGACCGGTGGCATGGGCACCGTAGCGTTTGTCGCACTGATCATGACGCTGTGCGATCACCGCTATACTGCAACCCAGTTCGCGTTGCTGTCTTCCCTGGAAGCGCTCGGGCGAGTGTTCTCCGGTCGTCCCTCGGCTGAGTTGGTTGAAATGGTCGGCTGGGCACAATTTTTCTTCTGGTCGTTTTTGGTCGCTATACCCGGTATCTGGCTGGTGTGGGCTCTCCGCGAGAAGTTGCGTCAAGAAGCCGGCCGCGATGCGTATACCGGAGCAGGCTCAGACGATCTATGACGGCTGTATGCGCCGCTGGAGGAACAAGACGAACAACATTAACGTCGGAAGGGGTGCCAGGACGAATGGAATAAGCCAGACCCAGACATTTTTCCCTCGCATGCGGGTTTGATCGATCATCCAGACAAATACCCACACAACCAAGCCTAAGTAGTTGAGAGCCATCCAGCGTGTAGTATGAAGCTTCAGGCCGCTCGCACTATCCGGAGCTGCATCGAAAAGAAAGATTCCCAGTGTGAGTACAAATAATCCCAATAAGGTTGCAACAAGGCGTTTGCTCCAGACAAACATGTAATCCTCCTAATACAAGCAATGTGAGCAGCATGGTTGCCGCAACAGACCTGCCGAGCGTAGGCTAATCATCCGGCTGTTGTTTGTCAAAGGGGTTTGCGCGGTTGCATTTCCCTGGAGCCTGTTGCCACTGTGGTTCGATAGCAATGAATCTAAGGGGCCGTATATGAGCCTCCTGCGGTTAAGCTTAGTTGTGGCGGCATTGGCTGTGAGTGTTGTGTTGGTACTGACGAATCCCACCATCGATGAATATTTGGGCTTTGTGCAAGCCGAACTCACAAAGGCTCTGGATCGAATGGATCAGTCCACGCCCGAACGGGAGGGAGCGGTGGTCAGAAGTATTTTTCGTAGGCACAGTCAGGAGTTGCTCAATAGCATGGTGCGTCCTCATACCATGCGGCAAAATTGGGGAGTCCTCAGCCGATTTGAAACAACGGTACTGGGTACTAAGGTTGTGGTTATCGGCATTGGCAACCAATTCATTCCTATTGAAGGAGTGGATGAAGCCATTCTGACTCTCGGCCGCCGTGTTTTTTAGTTTTTTGGTCCATGAGTATCCCGTGGATGTCAAAATGAGGTCTGTTTTCGATCAAAATACTGTGGATAAGTTGATCTAAACTCCCGTGAGATGGCGTTTCCCAATCATTTGCAGTTACTCACAGGTTTTCCTCCGTTTCCCCAGCCAAACCACTACATTTGGTATTGACAATTCATCCAGATCGCTATATGTAGATGCTCCGTGGAGCATGCATGGGCAATGCATGGATAAAAGAGGTCATTATTTTGACAATCCATCCTGATCGCTTTATGTCCATGCTCCTTGGGTGGATCAATCGTCGAGATACCAAAATTAGGGCGCTCAAAGGACATCGTCATATTGATATTCAAGCCTGATTGTTCCTGTTTGGGATCGAAAGCAGTTCCATACCAATTTCGCAGACTGGGGGAGGGAAAATCGTGAGAATAGAACGTCGATTTACACGTCGTGGGCAAGGTCCCTATGAAAACCTGCCATTCGTGAAACGTTCGTCGGAAATTCGTAATCCCGACGGATCGACCGTGTTTAAGTTGGAAAATATCGACATTCCCGAGCCCTGGTCCCAGCTTGCGATCGATATTCTTGCCCAGAAATATTTTCGGAAAGCCGGAGTACCGCAGCGAGATGAGCAGGGAAATCCAATCGTCGGGCCGGATGGCAAGCCGCAATTGGGAGGGGAGCGTGACTCCCGACAAGTGTTTGAACGGCTCGCCGGTTGTTGGACTTCTTGGGGGAAAAACTTCGGCTATTTCAAGACTCCGGAAGATTCCGATGCCTTCCATGATGAGCTCTGTTACATGCTCGCGCACCAGATGGCGGCGCCCAATTCTCCCCAGTGGTTTAACACGGGGCTTCATTATGCCTATGGACTCTCAGGACCTGCACAAGGGCATTTTTATGTCGATCCCAAGACCCGTGAAGTTGTCAAAGCCACCAATGCGTTTGAGCACCCGCAGCCGCACGCCTGCTTTATCCAATCCGTTGACGACGACTTGGTCGGCGACGGCGGTATCATGGATCTCTGGGTGCGGGAGGCGCGCCTGTTTAAATACGGATCAGGGACCGGCACCAACTTTTCCAAGCTTCGCGGCGATGCCGAACCGTTGTCCGGCGGCGGCCGCTCGTCTGGATTGATGTCTTTTCTTCGCATCGGCGATCGAGCGGCAGGCGCCATTAAGTCCGGTGGGACGACCAGACGGGCTGCCAAAATGGTCTGTCTCGATCTGGATCATCCTGACATTGAAGAATTTATCAATTGGAAGGTGGTGGAAGAGCAAAAAGTTGCCGCGATGGTGACCGGTTCGAAAATCTGCGCACAGCGCCTCAATGCTGTTCTCAAAGCCTGCCACGTCGTCGATGGCGCCGGTCAGATGAAGATCGAGATCGATCCCAAGCAGAATCCGATCCTCAAGGAAGCCCTGGCCGCCGCCCGGCGGGATGCGGTTCCGGAAGCCTACGTCCAGCGGATGTATTCCTATGCACAGCAAGGGTTCACACATTTTGTGTTTCACGAGTACGACACGAATTGGGATGGCAAGGCCTACCAAACGGTATCCGGCCAGAACTCAAACAACAGTGTGCGCATTCCCAATCATTTTTTTGCGGCATTGGAGGCGGACAGCGATTGGCAACTCACGCGACGGGTCGACGGCAAAGTCTCCAAGACCATCAAGGCGCGGGATCTCTGGGATCAGATCGCTTGGGCCGCCTGGATTTGCGCAGATCCCGGCACGCAATACGACACCACGATCAACGAATGGCATACCTGTCCGGAGGACGGCCGCATCAATGCCTCCAATCCTTGCTCCGAATACATGTTCCTCGATGATACGGCATGCAATTTGGCTTCGCTCAACCTTGCCCAATTCTTCTCAACCGACGCCCAATTCGAGTTGGAGAATTTCCGGCACGCCGTGCGTCTGTGGACGATCGTACTGGAAATTAGCGTACTCATGGCGTCGTTTCCCAGCCGCTCTATTGCCGAGAAGAGTTTTGAGTTCCGAACGTTGGGGCTTGGCTATGCCAACTTAGGTACTGTGCTGATGCGGCAAGGCATTCCTTACGATTCTCCCAAAGCGCTGGCCATCGGCGGTGCGCTGACCGCCATCATGACCGGTGAGGCCTATGGCACATCGGCTGAAATGGCCGCAGAGCTGTGGTCCTTTCCGGGCTATGCCAAAAACCGCGAGGCTATGTTGCGTGTCATCCGTAATCATCGGCGAGCCTCGTACAATGCCACTCCGGAAGAATATGAAGGCTTGACGATTACACCGATAGGGATTCAGCCGGAGCATTGTCCTCCCGAGTTGCTCGTGGCGGCGCGTCGCGCCTGGGACCGTGCCCTCGAATTGGGGACGGCCTACGGGTATCGCAATGCCCAGGTCACGGTGATTGCTCCTACGGGCACGATCGGGCTCGTGATGGATTGCGATACGACGGGCATCGAACCGGATTTCGCACTTGTCAAATTCAAAAAACTGGCTGGGGGAGGCTATTTCAAGATCATCAATCAAAGCATACCCGCTGCACTCAGAGCTTTGGAGTATACCGAGTCTCAGATTCAGGACATCGTGAACTATTGCGTTGGCCGGCAAACCTTACAGACCGCACCATTCATTCACCATGAGTCCCTGAGACAGAAGGGGTTCGACGACGCCGCACTCGCGCGAATGGAAAGCGGCTTGTCCCAGGCCTTCGAGATTCAATTTACGTTTAATAAGTATGCGTTGGGTGAGGACTTCTGCCGGGAGAAGTTGGGATTGACCGACGCACAGTTGAATGAATCTAACTTCAACATGCTGAAAGCGCTGGGGTTTACACAAGAAGAAATCGCCGCTGCCAATGATTATTGCTGCGGCACCATGACGGTGGAAGGGGCCCCACATCTCAAAGCCGAGCACCTTCCGATCTTCGATTGTGCCAATCGTTGCGGCAGGATTGGTCAGCGATATATCGCTGTCGATGCGCACATTCGTATGATGGCGGCGGCACAACCATTCATTAGCGGCGCCATTAGCAAAACGATCAACATGCCGGCCGATGCGACGCTAGATGGAGTGAAATCGGCCTATTTGTTTGCCTGGAAAAGCATGGTCAAGGCCGTGGCTCTGTATCGCGACGGCTCGAAGTTGAGCCAACCATTATCGGCCTCAACGGACAGCGGCAGGACGGTCGAAGCCTCGTCCGAAATAATATCGATTGCGGAAAAGGTCACAGAGCGAGTGTTGGTACGATACCTGGCAAAGCGCCGACCGCTTCCGGCCAGACGCAATGGGTACACGCAGAAAGCCGTCGTCGGGGGGCACAAGCTCTATTTACGCACGGGTGAGTATGAGGACGGTACTTGCGGCGAGATCTTCCTCGACATGCACAAAGAAGGGGCCGCATTCCGCAGCCTCATGAACTGTTTTGCCATTGCTATTTCACTGGGCCTCCAACATGGCGTTCCACTGGAGGAGTTCGTCGAAGCGTTCGTGTTTACCCGTTTCGAGCCGAATGGGCCGGTCAAATTGAACGATCGTATCAAAATGTCCACATCGATCATCGATTATATATTCCGGGAGCTTGCCGTGACCTATCTTGACCGCTATGACTTGGCACAGGTCCAGGAAGAGGATCTTCGAATGGACTCCGTCAAAATGGACGAGCAAGATCCTGAATGTGTCGAGGAGGAAGCCACTCCTGAAACGCTGGCTTCGGCCTCGATCAGTACCGAAATGTTTCCCGCGCGACGCGGGGCGATACCGCGCCATAAGGGCAATGGCCATGGAAATGGGAACGGTAGCGTAGCCCATACCGTCGAACTAAAGCGTGAAACGTTGACCTTGACCGCCATCCAAGTGGCTCGCCAAAAGGGCTATGAGGGAGATCCCTGCTCAGAGTGCAAGCAGTTCACCATGGTACGGAATGGGACCTGTCTCAAGTGTGAAACCTGCGGCACCACGAGCGGTTGCTCGTAAGAGGGAGGACTCAATGAGTACGGTGCTTCGCGAGCATGGGATTGTCACAGTCCACGATCAGGTCGTGAGTTGGGTGGCGCAGCGATGGGCGAAGGCATTTCATTGTAAGGTCACGATTTATACCAGTCTTGAGGAAAACCCTTGGGCTGATCCTCAGCAACAGTGCGATATTGTCGGGTGGCAAGTGAGTTCGGCCGGCAACAGAATGGAATGGATGGCTGAGGTGGAAACCGATGATTCGATCAGAGATGTCGCAACCGTTTCAGAATGGAAAGAGACGGTCGTGCGCGGCATTCCATTCTATTTGCTCGTACCTCGTGGCCTCAAGGAGGCGGCACAGAAGCTGGCGGGGGACGCGTCTGTCCCTGTGAGCGGTATTTACGAGTACACGTTTGTGAACGGCGTATGTCAGGTGCGCTAACCGGTACCTGTTGCGGACATCTGACTCAGCAATTATCGACACAGGCCTTGGTTTTGATAGAATCGATTTTTCCGGTTCCAAAAGGAGGGTGGCGATCTTTGAAGCTCGGTAAGGAGATCGGTATCATCACATGCCCCATGCTACGGAGTAACTCCCATGCCCACAACGACACAATTGGTCATTAGCGGATTAAGCAGGCCCGGCGTCTTGGCTCAAGTGGCCCAGGTCCTGGGAGAGGCGAAGGTCAACATCAAGGCCTTTTCTGCTCCAGAAGTCGCCGGAACGGGAAAGCTGAGATTGTTGGTTGCGGATCTTGAAGAGGCTCGTGCAGCGCTGAAGGCGGCCACGATCAAGTTTACAGAGGAAACCGCCTTGTTGTTAAGCCTCGAAAATAAGCCGGGGGCATTGAAAGAAGTAGCAGATCTACTGAATAAGGCTCGCATCAATATTAAATGTGGCTACTGCACCCCCTCACGCGAGGGGAAACGTGCGATTGTGGTTCTGACAGTTTCAAACACGGAAAAAGCGCTTACAATTCTCAGAGATCAATCGCTCGACGAGTTCTAGACATGTCTCTCGGACCTCGATCCTGCCGATCCTGCTGGCCGGTTCTTCTTCTCGCGACCCTCTTCGTCGTTGCCCTGGCCGGTTGCGGCGGCGCCCCCAAACCCACCTATTTTCCCGGCTACCCTGTTGGTTTTGTCGAGCGTGGTGTTGCCTCATGGTACGGCCCAGGATTTCACGGAAACAGAACAGCAAATGGAGAACGATATGACATGCATCAGCTGACGGCTGCTCATCGGACGTTGCCACTCGGTTCAATTGCTGTCGTTCGCTCAATGAGTACCGGTCGACAGGTGACCGTCCGCATTAATGATCGCGGTCCCTTCGCCAGAGGGCGGGTGCTAGACCTTTCACTCGCCGGGGCGCAGGCTCTGATGATAACTGGGGTAGGGACCGGCGAGATTGAGCTACGGGTGATTGGGTATCAAGGTCGAACTGCCGAGATGGGGTTCTTACGAGTGCAAGTCGGGTCTTTTTCTGATCAGCAGAATGCGCTCAACCTCTTGGAACGCGCGAAACAGCTCTACTCAGGAGGTAGAATCCAGGTTATCGATCTGCCGGAAGGGAAGCGATATCGAGTTCAGATCGGTCAATTTACCCGGGAAGCTCAGGCAGAAGCGGCCGCATCCAACCTTGAGTCCTCTCTTGACCTCCAGGCCTTTGTATTTCGAGACGATTCATAGGAGACACGCACTCGTTCATCTATTTTTTAATTCTTCAGTTGTTCCGCGGACATGCAACGCAACTGCTTGATATTGTGATGTGTTTTCATCATATGCTTGCTCGCCACCCCGTCGTATGATACATCTACAGTCCAATGGCTACAGGTCCGATAGGTCTCTATCAAGTGATTCGGTTCCACCAAATCTCGCACTGCCGGTTCAAGGCAATAGGGGATAGCCCCTGGACCCTCCGGTATTCCAGGCCGACCGATATATTAGCCGGTCGCCTCTAGTACGTTGCCATCCATGGATATTCTCATCCTCTTAGGTCTTATTGTTCTTTCAGCTGTGATATCCACGGCCGAAATCGGCTTCTTTGCGGTCAACTCAACGAAGCTGAAGGCGCTCGCCCAAACTGGGAATAAACGTGCGAAGCTAGCGCTCCATCTCCGTAGTGACCCTCAAAAGCTTCTCTCGACCATTTTGGTCGGCGACCGTTTGATCGGCGTGGCGACACCGATGTATGCCACCTTTCTCACCCTGAGTATTTATGGAGGCCAAACTTTTTTTGACGAGGCGATTGCCGTCATGGTCGGCTTGTTGACCTTTGTCCTCTTGGTGGCCGTCGATGTCATCCCCAAAACGCTAGCCGCCAAGTTTGCGGTTCCGGTCACTCTGAACATGGCCTACCCCGTCTATGGGGTTCAGTTGCTTCTCAAACCATTATTGTTTGTGATTGTGCCGATGATCTACAAACTCACTGGAGGGAAAGGGCTGACACTTCCCCTTGTGACTGAGGAAGAGCTGAAGATCATGCTGGATGAGGGGGGGAAGACCGGGACGATTGAGTTCGAAAAGGTGAAAATGATCAAGAACGTCTTCCAGCTGAAAGACATTACAGCGGAAGACGCGATGACTCCTCGTCTCTATGTGTTTTCATTGGACGGGAACCTGTGCCTGAAAGAGGCTCAGGAACTCCTGTATAACTCGAAATACTCGCGGATTCCCGTGTATGACGGGACGCTCGATAACATTACGGGCATTCTCTACAAGACAAGGGCCTTGACCGAACTCGCCAAGGGGCAGAATGAGTCGAAACTCAAGGACATTGCCTATCCTCCGCTGTTCGTTCCCTCAGGCAAGACGGCGGACGACCTCATGAAGCAGTTTCAGCAGGAGAAACGGCATATGGCCGTCGTGGTGAATGAGTTCGGCGGCGTGATGGGGATTGTCACGCTTGAGGATCTTCTCGAAGAAGTAGTCGGGGAGATCATGGACGAAACCGATATCACGGAAGAACTGATCAAACGGTTAGGGAAGAACCATATCCTTGTTCACAGTAGAACCGAAGTGCGCAAGGTCAACGATTTCCTGAAAGTCGACCTCGGTGATGAAGCCGTGACGATCGGCGGCCTTATTCAACAGGAGCTTGGTCGAATTCCCAAGGTCGGAGAAGAAGTGCGGATCGCCAACTGCCGAATTCTCATCCATGAAGCCGAGCCACGATCCATCCGCAGTGTCCAGATCTTTCGTGAAGAGAAATCGCCGGCTCACGTCGAAGCTCCAAACCTCGACCTCGTCAGCTAGCCCGCATTATTCATGACGGTTCGTCGCGAAATCGCTGAGCCGCGTCGTGAGACCGGCGCGCGGAGCCGTGAGGACCCGATGCGTACTCGTGCAGTACGGTGAGGGTCTGAGGGGCGAGCCCGCCGGCCGTAGCAGCGGATCGGCGATTGCAGCAGAAGCGCTCATGAATTATGCGGGCTAAATTCTTTCTCATCCTTCCCAACCAGGGAAGCAAACTCCTGTTCTGTCAGAATCGTCACACCGAGCGTACGGGCTTGCTCAAGTTTGGAGCCAGGATCTCTTCCCACCACTACATAG
Organism: uncultured Nitrospiraceae bacterium; assembly: GCA_963825145.1. Lineage (GTDB taxonomy): Bacteria > Nitrospirota > Nitrospiria > Nitrospirales > Nitrospiraceae > Palsa-1315. The sequence continues at coordinate 256,503 of CAWGSC010000029.1, read as the reverse complement.
GATGTCTTTTTACTCACGCTTGAGGCCAGGCGCGCTCCTGCCGCTTCCACGGCCTGTTGTGCATCGGTTCGTGTGAAGTGATCCAGCCCACCGGTAAACACGAACGTCTTCCCTGCGAGCGGAGATTTCGTGCGATCGCCCGTTGCCATGCCCGGCGAAACTTGTACGCCGGATTCCTGGAGCTGTGTGATCACGTTCCGATTGCGCGATTCTGCGCAATAGGCCACCAAGCTATCTGAAATCTCAGGACCTATCTCCCGAATGTGCTGAAGTCGCTCCCGATCCGCCGATAGGATTTCATTGAGCGAGCCAAACTCTCGGGCCAGGACTTTGGCGATATGCTGTCCGACTTGCCGGATCCCGAGTCCCATCAGAAATCGATCCAGGGAAACGGTTTTACTCCCCGCAATCGATTCCAAGAGGAGCGTGGCGGATCGATCGGCAAACCCATCAAGTTTAATGAGGTCATCTTTGGTCAGTCGATAGAGGTCGTCGAGTGATCGTACCAGTCCTTGATCAACCAGCTGCGCCACGGTCTTCTTCCCTAAGCCTTCAATGTTTAGTGCATGCTTGGAGGCAAAATGTTCGATCGCTCCCTTCAATTGAGCGCCGCAGACCAATTGGCCGGTACAGTAGAAATAGGCGCCTTCGCGAGCGACACTTGATCCGCAAACGGGACAGTGATCCGGCATGCAGAAGGGGTTGCCACGTTGTTCACCAGGGATTGGGATACGTTCGGTAATCGCGGGAATCACATCGCCGGCCCGTTCCACCTTGACGGTATCGTTGACCCGAATGTCTTTCCGTGCCACTTCATCGGCATTGTGCAGTGTTGCGCGGCTGATGGTGACGCCACCGACCTCCACAGGCTTCAAGAGCGCAACGGGCGTGAGGGTTCCCGTCCTTCCGACGGACACGACGATAGCCTGGACGACGGTGATTTCCTTGCGCGGTGCAAACTTGTAGGCGATGGCCCATCGTGGACTGCGAGACTTCATGCCGAGGCGACTTTGCCAGTCTCGGCGATTCACCTTCACCACCACGCCATCGATTTCATAAGGTAGCTGATCGCGCAGTGATTCCGTTTCACGGTGAAACGCCATCACATCATCGATGGAAGGGCAGAGTCGTCGACGCTCACGCTCAGGTATCGGGAGACCCCACTGGGCCAAGGTCTCCAGCTCATCCCAATGTGTCGGTGGGCCAGACCCTGATACAGCCATGATTTCGTAACAGGTTACGACTAACGGACGGGTCGCGGTAATCGTAGAGTCCAGTTGTCGGAGGGAACCAGAAGCCGCATTCCGCGGATTGGCAAAGGCATCCCCACCCCGTTCCGTCATGCGGCGATTCAAGACTTGGAAATCGTCGAGGCGCATGTACACTTCGCCCCGTACGACAAGATGATCCGGGAGGATTGATTGCGCCTGCAATTGCAGCGGGAGGGAACGGATTGTGCGCAGATTGATGGTGACGTCTTCTCCAGTCGTTCCGTCGCCTCTGGTCGCTCCTCGAGTAAAGAAGCCCTGATTGTACACCAGCTCGACCGATAACCCATCGAATTTGGGTTCGGCGCTGTATTCAACGGACAGGGTCTCCAATTCGCGTTTCATTCGTTGGTCGAATGCCAGGACCTCGCTTTCCTCTACAATCGAGTCCAGGCTGAGCATCGGCTGTTCGTGGGGGACCTTGAGCAATTCCTGGAGCGGCGGCGCGCCGACTCGTTGCGACGGAGAGTCTGGCGTCACCAACTCAGGGTGGGCCTGCTCCAGTTCGACCAGCTCTCGAAACAAGCGATCGTACTGAGAATCTGAAATCTCCGGGCGATCTTTGACGTAGTAGAGGTAGTCGTGGCGCCGGATTTCGTTCCTGAGGGCTATCAGCTTGGCAAGGATCTCGGCGTGGGCCATAGGACTGGATGGTGTCGAACAGAAGAATGACAATTCTGACCGTACCATAGGGCTAAGGAGTGGGTCAAACAGCGACGGTGCCATATTCATTTTGACTTTCGCCGCGATAGACACTATTCTAAGACACTTCTGTGAGCCGGTTTATCATTGTTCGGCAGCCAATGGACAACCTTTGCTGCGAGAGGGAAAATCCGTTACGAGCGTCAGGGGAGGCATCCATGAAAGGGGAGAATTCCGTGAACAAGTTGATGTCTAGATTCAGTTATCGAATCGTCACCATCATCTGCGGAGGGGTGTTACTGAGCGGATGTGTCATGGCAGAGAAATACGATGCGGAAAAGGCGCGCAGCCTGAATTTCCAGCGCCTTCTCGCGCAAGAAGAGAAGCGCACCGGCGAGCTCGACAGTGAAGTGAAGCGGACCAAGAATGAAATGATGGAGTATGAAGCCAGGAATCGAGAGCTCACGGCGCAGCTCCAAGCCTCCCGGGATCAATTGGCCCGTGTGCAGGAAGAATCCGAGGCCATGAAAGAATTTGCCGTGCTGGATCGCAAAGCCAAAACCGACATGAAGCGCGGGCTCAAGCCGACGCGCAAGGCAGTACCTGTTGATCCGACGTCCGATTCCGTGGATTTGAGCGCGTCGGCTCTCGGGATTGCTCCGGACGGCGGGGCCGCCCCCGGGGAATCAGAATTGTTGGCGGGAAACATGCGATCGTCCGCCGTTCATGTCGTCAAGCCGGGCGAAACACTCTATCGGATCAGCCGGCAGCATGGCGTCTCAGTCGACAAGATCCGAAAGTGGAACAAGCTGCCGGACGACATTATCGAGGTAGGACAGAAGCTCATCGTGGGTCAAGAGTAAATAGGACGGCCGCGTGGCCCCGCCGCAATACTCTCTCAGTCCCGACCAATTTCGGCAGTATGCCGGAGAGGGCAATCTCGTTCCGCTCTATCGGGAAATTCTCGCGGACTATGAGACTCCCGTATCTGCCTTTGCCAAAATAGACCATGGCCCTTCAGCATACCTCCTAGAGTCTATTGAGGGGGGTGAGAAGTGGGCACGTTACTCCTTCCTTGGAAGTGGGACGCCTGTTGTTGTGTACGAGGATCGTGGCGACCTTCTTGTCGTGCAGGGCACGCGCAAGAAGCGTATTGCGAGCCGTGGGAACCCGCTCGAACGTCTTCGAGAGATGATGGAAAGCTATCGTCCGGTAACCGTGCCGGGCCTTCCCCCGTTCGTCGGCGGCGCCGTCGGATATCTGAGCTACGATATGGTGCGCACGTTCGAGGAATTGCCCGCCCGGCAGAAGGACTCACTGACACTGCCGGACTTCGCTTTTCTGCTGACCGATACCATGCTGATCTTCGACAATGTCGCACAGAAGATCAAAGTCGTCGCCACCGCCCATGTCACGGCAAAGGGAGCCCGTGGTGTGACGGCCGCCTACAGATCGGCGACGGAGCGAATCGAACGCACGATCACGAGGCTCAAACGTCCGCTCCGCCGAATGCGTCCGCATCGCCGCCGTCGGCCGGTGAGCTTTACGGCGAACATGAGCAAGGCTGACTTTGAGAAAATGGTCGTGCGGACGAAGGAATATATTCGGGCCGGCGATATCGTACAAGCCGTGCTATCCCAGCGATGGGAGACCAACGTTCAAGCGCCGCCTTTGCAACTCTATCGTGCGTTGCGCGTCGTGAATCCTTCTCCCTATATGTATTACCTGCGTATCGCTGGGGTCGAATTGGTCGGTTCTTCTCCCGAAACGCTCGTCCGATGCGAAAACGGGGTCATTTCTCTCCGTCCCATTGCCGGCACGCGGCGCCGCGGTGTTACGCCCGAAGAAGATCAACAAATGGAACGGCGGCTCCTGGCGGATGAAAAAGAACGGGCCGAACATGTGATGTTGGTTGATCTAGGGCGAAATGATGTCGGCCGGGTGGCGAAGCCAGGTTCGGTCGTTGTCGACTCGCTCATGCACGTCGAGCGGTATTCGCATGTCATGCACATTGTGTCGAACGTCACGGGACAACTGGATACCTCAAAGACCTCGTACGACGTGTTGCGAGCCTGTTTCCCTGCCGGCACGGTCTCCGGGGCGCCGAAGATTCGAGCCATGCAGATCATCGATGAACTCGAACCTACCAGGCGAGGCCCCTATGCCGGCGCGGTGGGCTACTTCAGTTTCTCCGGCAACATGGATATGTGCATCAACATCCGGACGGTTGTCGTGAAAAAGCACCAGGCCTTCATTCAAGCCGGGGCCGGCATCGTCGCCGATTCGAATCCCGAGCACGAATATGAAGAGACGTGTAATAAGGCTCAGGCCATGATGAAAGCTGTTGAATTGGCCGAACAGGGACTGGAATGAGCACGTAAGGCGTGAGGGGTAAGGGGTGAGGCGATCAGAGTCTCGCCGATTTTCCCCTGACGCCTGACACCTCACGGTTGATTATGCTACTGATGATCGACAACTTTGATTCCTTTACCTATAACCTTGTGCAATATTTCGGGGAGCTGGGTGAAGATGTTCGGGTATTCCGCAACAATAAGATTACGATCGAAGAGATTGAATTGTTACAACCCAGCCGCATCGTCATTTCTCCGGGACCCTGCACACCGACGGAAGCCGGCGTATCGGTCGAAACTATCCGGCATTTTGGTGGGCGTCTCCCGCTCTTAGGCGTCTGCCTCGGACATCAATCTCTAGCGGTGGCGTTTGGGGGCGAAGTCGTTCGAGCCAAACGGTTGATGCATGGCAAAACATCGAAGATTCGGCACGACGGGAGGACGATTTTCCATCAGCTACCTGATCCTTTTGAGGCCACACGCTATCATTCTCTTATCGTGAAGCGAGAGAGCCTGCCACTCTGTCTTGAGATCTCCGCTGAAACGGCTGAGGGGGAAATCATGGGGCTGCGCCATCGGTCGTTGGGTATCGAAGGGGTGCAGTTTCATCCGGAATCGATCCTCACCATAGCGGGGAAGGACCTCCTCCGTAACTTCCTTAAACTGTAGGCTGGCTGGCCGGGTCTCCCATCCATGATCAAAGACGCGATTGCCAAGCTTGCCGACCGCACCTCCCTCACCGAACAAGAAGCCGAAGCGGTGATGCTCGAGATCATGGATGGCGCAGCGACTTCGCCTCAAATTGCGGCCTACTTGATGGGGCTCCGTCTGAAGGGAGAAACCGTCGAAGAAATTGCCGGTTCCGTGCGGGCTATGCGTGCCAAAGCCATCCGCATTGCCGTCGCAGATCCCCTGGTCGTAGATACGTGTGGTACCGGTGGGGATGGGGCGCACACGTTTAATATTTCCACCACGACGGCTTTTGTTCTTGCAGGCTCAGGTTTAACCGTGGCAAAGCACGGCAACCGGTCGGTGTCATCTAAGTCAGGGAGTGCAGACGTTCTCTCGGCCCTCGGGGTCAAGATCGATCTGCCGACCGAACGTGTGGCCGATTGTATTAATGAGGTCGGGATCGGCTTTCTCTTCGCCCCGCTCTATCATGGAGCTATGAAACATTGTGCCGTCCCAAGACAGGAGATGGGCATCAGGACTATGCTGAACCTCTTGGGTCCGCTGACCAATCCGGCAGGAGCCACTATTCAAGTGCTCGGCGTCTATGAAGGGCGATTGACCTCCCTGCTGGGGAATGTGCTTATGCATCTGGGATCACAACATTGCTTTGTCGTACATGGGATGGACGGACTCGATGAGATCACCCTTACCGCAACAACACAGGTGTCAGAAGCCAAAGGGGGCATACTCTCGAACTTTCTTCTGCACCCAGCGGAGTTCGGACTGGCGCTAGCCCCAGCCAAACAGCTAGCCGGAGGGATACCGCAAGAGAATGCCGTGATCACTCGTGACATTCTCCAAGGGCGCAAAGGACCCAAACGGGACATCGTCTGTTTGAATGCCGCTCCAGCTCTTGTTGCAGGGCGCAAGGCGACAAGCCTTCAAGACGGATTTCACTTGGCGGGCCAGGCCATCGATTCCGGTGCCGCGGCTGAGAAGTTGGCTCGCCTCATCGCATTTACGAATAAGGGCTGACGCCATTGTGATTCTCCCTCGCATTCTTGAGCATAAGAAAGCCGAACTCCGGCACAAGCAAAGTCGGGGCTACCTCTCCGAGCTGAAAGCGAGGATTCAGGACGCACCTGGCCCACTCGGCTTTGCCACGACCCTCGAAGCCACGAAAACGGCTGGTAGTCCTTCGCTGGTCGCCGAAGTCAAAAAGGCCTCACCCAGTCTTGGCCTCCTTCGTCCCGAGTTCGCTGATCGGTTTGACTACCTCGAGATCGCCAAGAGCTATCATGCCCATGGCGCCTCGGCGCTGTCCGTCTTAACAGACAAGGATTTTTTCCAGGGGAGCCTCGACCACCTCCGCGAGATCAAACAATCGGTGCCCATGCCTGTCTTGAACAAAGAGTTCATGGTCGACGAGATCCAATTTTACGAAGCACGAGCCTATGGGGCCGATGCGGTCCTCTTGATCGTCGCCGCCCTCGAACGGCAGCAATTGATCGATTTCTACGCGCTCGCCAAGGGGCTGAGCCTGGATGTGCTCATCGAGACTCATCACGAGCGCGAACTCGATACAGTATTGGAACGACTTCCGGAGGCGCGGCTGATCGGCATCAATAACCGAGATCTCAAGACCTTCACGACTGATCTGACGATTACACTACGCTTGGCGAAACGGATTCCGGCCGGCAAGCTGATCGTCAGCGAGAGCGGCATCCACCAGCGTGCCGAGGTGGTTCGGTTGGTCGAAGCCGGCATCCATGCCATGCTCATTGGAGAATCACTGATTCGAGCCGATGACATCGGGGATAAGATCCGTGAATTGAGAGGAGTTCCGGCTCCGTCGCACGCCTAACCTAACAGGATGCTGAAGAAGTCCGCCAGCTTCGTTCTCGCTTCGCTCAGAGGCTCAACGTTGAAGAGAACGTTTCGGAGTTCGGAAACACTGGCGGGGCCTATCCGTTCACCAAGATCCATTCTAGTGGTGAACGGCAACACGAAGTGCGGTACGTACCTCCTCGCCTCTTCGCTCGCTGCGGCCTTGCTTGGGAGAAGGCGCGTCTCGGCGCGCCAGGGTTGGGCGGGTGAGACGTCCGGGATTTTTGAGCATCCTGCGGCTCTGTTGACATCGGTACCAGCAGGTAGGATTCCGACAGTGTATGGTATATAAACCAAGTTTATCCGAAGCCTGCTAAGATGGCCGCTACACTCAAAGTCAAAATTTGTGGTATCACGAACGCCGAGGATGCTGCTGCAGCAGTCGAATCGGGGGCGGATGCTTTAGGATTCGTGTTTTATCGGAAAAGTCCCCGGTATATCGAACCCACGCTGGCTCGCCAGATCATTATGAGCCTGCCTCCCTTGGTGATACCGATTGGTGTGTTCGTCAACGAAGACCAACAAGTGGTTCGGAATCTCATGGACGACTGTGGCCTCGGACTCGCACAGTTGCATGGAGATGAGTCGGCGATCTATTGCAAAGAGTTAGGTCGTACGGTTCTCAAAGCGCTGCGCGTGAAAGATCGGAGCACATTTCTGGCCTTGGCGGAGTTTCGTGGGCGGGCCGGCGTTCGAGGGTTCATATTGGACTCCTTTTCAGATCAGGCCTATGGAGGCACTGGACAGGTGATCGATTGGCAACTCGCAGCAGAGGCAGCCAAAGCTGCGAGTGTGCTCCTGGCCGGGGGGCTCACCCCTGATAATGTTGAGAAGGCGATCCAAGCGGTCCAGCCGTACGGCGTGGATGTGAGCAGCGGCGTCGAGCGGGCACCTGGCAAGAAGGATCATGAGAAAGTGCGTGCATTCATTCAAGCCGCCAAGGTTGTCTCTCCGACATGAGCCCGTCTATACTGCGGCAATCAGCAGGATGCTGAAAAAGTCAGCTAGCTTCGTTCTCGCATCGTTCCGACCCTCAACGTATCCCAGAGGGTACGCCTCGGACCGTCATTCGCTGCGGCCTTGCTGGACGACCTTTTTGAGCATCCTTTGAGTATGTTTTTTTTGTTCCAGACTTGCAGGTGATCGAAGTTCTGCTGTGCCACAGCGGTTTTTCTTTGACCTGTTAAACGAGCACGAGGATGGTGATGGCTTCGGTTCCCAACAAACAAGGTCGCTTCGGCGCGTATGGCGGACGCTATGTTCCTGAAACACTCATGCCTGCCCTGCTTGAATTGGAGCAGGAATATGCCCGTGTGAAAAAAGACAGGGGCTTCCAGTCTGAACTCGCCTATTATTTGAAGCATTACGCCGGACGTCCTACCGCGCTCTACTTTGCGCAAAGGCTCACGAAGCGGTTGGGTGGAGCAAAGATCTATTTAAAGCGCGAAGACCTCTGTCATACCGGGGCTCATAAGATCAATAACGCGATCGGTCAAGGGCTTTTGGCCCGGCGGATGAAAAAGCCTCGCGTCATCGCTGAAACCGGGGCCGGGCAACATGGGGTAGCGACGGCAACCGTCGCGGCGATGTTTGGACTGCAATGTGAAGTGTATATGGGGACGGAAGACATGCAGCGTCAGGCGCTGAACGTCTTTCGTATGCGATTGCTTGGCGCGACCGTCACGGGAGTCGACGCGGGAAGCCGCACGCTCAAGGATGCCATTAGCGAAGCTATGCGGGATTGGACGACGAATATCCGCACAACCCACTACATTCTTGGCTCAGTGCTCGGGGCGCATCCCTATCCGATGATGATCCGGGACTTCCAATCCATCATCGGACGTGAAACTCGGCGGCAGATCTTGGCGGCAGAAGGCCGGTTGCCTGATAGCCTCATCGCCTGTGTCGGCGGAGGGAGTAATGCGATTGGACTCTTCCATGCCTTCATACGGGACAAGAAGGTGAAAATGATCGGCGTCGAAGCCGGCGGTATGGGGGTCGCGAGCGGAAAGCACGCCGCGCGTTTTGCCGGTGGCAGACCTGGCGTTTTGCAAGGCACCATGACCTATCTCCTTCAGGGTGACGATGGACAAGTGAATCTGACCCATTCGGTTTCAGCCGGGTTAGATTACGCCGCGATCGGTCCCGAACATAGTTATTTGCGGGATCAAGGTCGAGCCGAATACACGTCGGTGACCGACGACGAAGCCATGGCGGCATTCGATCTTTTGACCCGGGAAGAGGGGATTATGCCGGCCCTCGAAAGCGCCCATGCCATTGCCCACACAGTGAAGGTGGCGCCCACGATGAAGAAGAACCAGCTTCTGGTCGTGAATCTATCCGGTCGTGGGGATAAGGATGTTCAGCAGATCGCCAAGATGCGGGGGATCGCGCTGTGATATCGAAGCTCGACCGTACCTTTGCACAACTTCGTCAGAAAGGTGAGAAGGCCCTCATTGCCTATGTGATGGCAGGCGACCCCTCACTGCAAGAGACTGAGCAACTTGTCGTGGAGTTAGAACAGGCCGGGGCTGATATCATTGAACTGGGTGTGCCGTTTTCCGATCCCATCGCGGACGGTCCCGTGATCCAACAGGCGGCAGAACGAGCGTTGCGCAGCGGGACAGCGCTTCGAACAATCCTTTCTATGGTCGAACGCCTCAGGACCAGGACCCAGATTCCACTGGTCTTAATGGCCTACTATAATAGTATTCATGCGTTCGGTCCTGAGCGATTCTGCCAGGAATTCGCCCACGCCGGTGTTGACGGGCTCATTATGCCTGACATGCCGCCGGACGAAGCAGGACCGCTTAAAGGGCCGGCTGCCGCGGCTGGGCTTCCACTGATTTTTCTTCTCGCTCCCACGAGCACGGCAGAGCGACGGACCTTTGTCGCGCGCCAGTCACAGGGCTTCGTCTATTACGTGTCGCTGACCGGGATCACCGGCGCGAAATTGCTCGATTTGGCTGATGTAGCTAAGAACGTCGAGAAAATCCGGAAAGTCACCCACCTGCCTGTGGCGGTCGGCTTCGGGGTTGCGACGCCGGAGGATGCTGCCAAGGTTGCGGCTATTGCCGATGGCGTGATCGTCGGCAGTGCAATTGTCAAGCTGATTGCCGCATACCGAGAGAAACCAGAGATGGTGAAGCATGTGGCAGAATTTGTCCGCTCATTGAAAACCGCCATGCGTGCGGCTCAGCCCAATACACGCTAGGCGATGGATCCACACTATTCTCATTGAAAGCTAGCGCGCGCTACTCGACCTGACGAGAGTCGGTCTCTTCAAACCATTGAGGAACATTCAGATGGGGCGGGACTATCGCTTGGCTTGGGGGGGCATGAACGCGATCATTTCAGCGGCCAGGTCTTTGGCGATATCCTTCAAGTTGGGTCTGTAAAACATATAGCTGCTGGATTTTTCGTGGCGGGCTTTCCAGACCGTGGTGCCGGTCGTGGCATCGACCAGTCGGAGGCTCAGGCCGACACGCCCGACATTGTCGCCTTCCTTTCGCATGTATTCCCACGAATTGACCCGCACGACCAAGAACGAGTCCACGTTCAGCGCCTTGCCCAACTTCACAGCGGAATCCTTGTCGGACTGACCCGTCATTTCCAAGCGGGAGAAGTAGAACACCAGCGCATCGAACGCCTCTTTCGAGGCCTGGAAGATATCCGTCACATTCTCCGGAGACACCACACGCTCGATGTTGGCTGTTCTGTTCAAGGCGGCGGACAAGACTTCTTGAATGTCCTCGCGCGCGTTGTCGTATTGACTCGCCATTGGAGGAAGCACGGCAATGGCTTGAGGCCGGAACATTCTGGCCCCTGGGCCTTCCCACACTTCCTGCAAGCCGCCACAGCCGGCGACGATAAGAAGAAGCATGCACAGCACCAGGGCGCGTCGCAGGCTCTGCAGCATAAACATAGGTTCAGTATACCATTCAGAAGGTCCAAGAGGCAGAGCCCGATACCAGCGCGCCCTCTTCTCGGAAGTCGTATCCGCCGCCGACATCGATACGGAATGCATAGATCCGTAAACCCAACCCTGCGGTAGGGGTGAAAGGTGTACCGGCGTCTTGCATATTCTTGAAGGCGCCGAGACGGAACGACAGGAACTCGGAGAAGATAGTCTGTTCAGCTCCCAGACTCAACACCTGGCTCTTGATTCCTGGAACAAGTGTCTTGTTCGAAGTCACATCGACATCTGCGGTCAACGTCAGCGAAGAATATGGATTGATTGCTAGGCCGCCCCGCACCTGAGGTGACAATTTCAGTTCTCCCGCACCGGGAGTATCAAAGGTCGGTTGATTGAGATCCTTCGCCACTACGCCAAAGCGCAGCCATGAAGAGGGACGGTAGATGGCGCCCAGGTCGATACCGAAGGCCGTCGAAAGCGTGGGTTTCCCGAAGTTGTCCCTGATCGACACGTCGGTTCCTCCGGTGAGGGTGGTGTTCCCACTGTAGGCGGCGCCTTGAATAAGCCTTCCCGTCACACCAAATGAAAACATCTTATCGGAGAAGGCATACGCATAGGAAAACGCCACCTGTCTGGCCTCGAACGCGGGGAGGGCCATAGCACCGCTCAAGTTGCCGTTTGGAGTCACCGTCACTGGTGTACTGACGAATCCGCCGCCTGTCGCCACGTCCGAGATGTTCACACCGAATGCATGTTCGCCCAGATGTCCTTTGATATAGAGGCCTGCGGACCCGTTCACCGATACCGTGGCGCCAGGTTTGTTGATTCGATTGGCGATATCTTGAGCTTTCGCTGCCGCATTCGGATCATTGGGATTAAACGATTCGAGATCGTGCACAGCGTCGGCGATGCCGAGACGATCGATCACTTGTCCACCGCCTTGGAGCCGAACATCCAGCGTTTGGGTCATCGCGAGCCCTGCAGGGTTCCAATAAGTGGCTAAGGCATCCGTTGTGATGGCCACACCGGCCCCGCCCATACCTGTCGCACGAGGTCCGACAGAGACGAATTCCAGGGCCATCGCCTGTACAGGAACTATCAGGCCCACGAATATAGCGATGGCACGAAACGACCGAAAATACGACATTGGAGGGCAACTCCTTGCGAGCCGAGGGACTTCGATGAGTCTATTGGATGAAATGGCACTCGTCAAGGATAGATGGATCTATCCTTTGGGTGAATCCGGTGAGTCGGCTTGTAACGAGAGCGTTCTGGCAAACACGGGCGGGTGCGACAGCTCGTTTACACAATTTGGCCGTCCTGCATATGGACGATCCGGTCGGCTTGGGCGGACAGTTTGTCGTTATGAGTGACGATGACGAAGGTTGTGCCGCGGGCTTTGTTCAGTTCACGCATCATGGCGAAGAGCGCTTCGCCCGTATGCGTATCCAGATTTCCCGTCGGCTCATCAGCCAATACGAGATCGGGTTTCTGCAAGAGGGCTCGTGCGACCGCCACACGCTGCTGTTCACCGCCGGACAGCTCACCGGGCTTGTGATGTAATCGGGCTCCCAGTCCAACTTCCTGCAACAACGCGATGGCTTCCGGTTCAATCTCCGCCGGCTGCCGTCGCTGAATCAGAGCCGGCATATAGGCATTTTCGAGTGCGGTAAATTCCGGCAGGAGGTGATGAAATTGAAAGACAAATCCGATACGTCGATTCCTAAAGTCCGCCTGCTCGCCTTCCGACATGTGAAATATATCTTTGCCGTCGAAGTGCACCGTCCCTGTCGTGGGACGATCGAGGGTCCCGATAATATGGAGCAGGGTGCTTTTTCCGGCTCCGGAAGCCCCGACAATGGCGATCAGCTCTCCACGCTGAATCTGAAGATTGACGCCCTTCAACACCGTGAGGGGCTGCCCGCCCATCGGAAACGATTTGTACAGATCGGTGACGGTGATCACGCCGGAACTCCAGAATGAAAGAAATATGATGAGGCGGCAGGCATGATCATTCGTAGCGCAGCGCGGCCACTGGTTCGAGCTTAGCGGCTTGAAGCGAGGGATAGACTGTGGCGGCAAAGCTGATCAGAATTGCGGAGCCCGCCACAAGGACGACATCCATCGCCTGTACATGGACGGGAATCTGCGAGATGTAATAGACCGAGGCATCGAAGGTCCAGAATGTCTGAATCAGCCAGAGAAATGTATAGCCGAGCGGGATGCCGATGGCAGTCCCAGACAGACCGATGATCAGTCCGTTCAGCATGAAAATGTGCCGAATGCTCTTGCGTGTCGCGCCCATCGCCTTGAGGATCGCAATTTCTTTTTGTTTCTCCGTCACGATCATGGTGAGGGTGCTCACGATGTTGAAGGACGCCACGATCGTGATCAGCACCAATAGCAAAAACATCATCGTCTTCTCGAGTTTGAGGGCCGAAAACAGATTGCGGTTCATTTGCATCCAGTCGCGCGCCCCATAGGCGAAGCCGAGCGATTGCTCCACGGAACGGGCCGTCTCCGATGCGTGGAAGACATCCGCGACCTTAATTTCAATGCCCGTCACCGTGTGCCCCATGTTGAAAAACTTCTGCGCTTCCGCGAGATCGATATAGGCCAGCGACGAATCGTACTCGTACATGCCGGATTGAAACAGAGCGATCAACGCGAAGGTCCTGATCTTCGGCACCATCCCTATCGCATTGATCGGGCCGGCTGGAGGAGACACCACATTAACCGTATCGCCGACAAACACACCGAGTCGAAGCGCCAATTCCTTGCCTAGAATGATGCCGGGCTTTTCTGTCTCGACCGCCGGGCCGGTCGGGTCGTCTGCGGATGGTTGTTTCACCTTGACCGGTCGGCTGAGGTCGGCTAACTGCCCAGTCGAGAGATTCTTGGCCAGTTCGGTCACCGTGCCCTCGCGTTCCGGATCGATGCCGCGGATCACGATGCCTTGCACTCCGCTTTGGGTGGTGAGTAAGACCTGCTTGAGTACGAACGGGGTTGCCGCCACGACACCCGGCACGGTTGCGACCTGCTTGGCAACAGGATCGTAATCGCTCATGCCGTCCTTCATCCGATCCTGTACGATGATATGGGCTGTCGTTCCAAGAATTTTGGCCTGAATGTCTTCTTTGAAGCCGGTCATGATGCCGACTGTCCCAATCAGGGCAGCCACACCGAGTGTGATTCCGGCAATAGAAACTACGGTATTCAATGAAATGGTGCGATTCCGCCGCTTCGCGCGCAGATACCGCAATCCGACAAAGATTTCGTAGGGGAGGGCCACCGTTACTTCTCGGGCCTCAGTTGTGGGAAGAGGACGACGTCGCGGATCGATGCTTGGTCGGTAAAGAGCATGATCAGCCGGTCGATGCCGATGCCTTCGCCCGCAGTCGGTGGCATGCCGTATTCCAAGGCGCGCAAGAAATCTTCATCGACTAGATGCGCCTCTTCGTCGCCCGCCGCGCGCTGCGCCGCTTGTCTTTCGAACCGTTTCCGTTGGTCCAGAGGATCGTTCAACTCTGAAAAGGCGTTCGCAATTTCCCGACCGGCGATGTAGAGCTCGAACCGATCGGTCAACGCCGGGTTTGAATCTTTGCGACGCGCGAGCGGAGAAATTTCAATCGGGTAGTCGGTAATGAACGTTGGCTGCTGCAGATTGGGCTCGACCGTTTCCTCGAAGATTTCATTCACGATGTTGAAGAGCGGCCATTTCGGATCGACCGCAATGCCCAGCTTTTTGGCCGCGGCAACCGCCGTTTCCTTATCCTCAAGGACAGAAGGATCGAGATGGTTTACCTCCAGAATCGCCTGGTGATATGACCAGCGTCGCCACGGAGGCGTGAGCGTGATTTCTTTGCCCTGATAGGTGATGACCGTTCTGCCGAATATCTCCTGTGCCAACGAGGAGACGAGTGCTTCTGTCAGAACGATCAAGTCCTGGTAGTCGGCATAGGCCACGTAGAACTCCAGCATCGTGAATTCCGGGTTATGAATCGTCGAGATACCTTCGTTCCGGAAATTGCGATTGATTTCGAATACGCGTGGAAAACCGCCCACGATCAACCGTTTCAAATAGAGTTCTGGCGCGATTCGGAGATAGAGATCGACGCCGAGCGCATTATGGTGCGTGACAAAGGGTTTTGCCGCTGCTCCTCCGGGAATCGGATGCATCATCGGTGTTTCGACTTCAAGGAACCCTCGTTCGATCAAGAACGCTCTGATGCCGGCGATAATTTTACTGCGCGTGGCAAAGATGCCATGGATCTCAGGATTGGCGATCAAGTCGACATAGCGTTGGCGATAGCGTGTTTCCACGTCTGTCAGCCCATGCCATTTCTCCGGAAGAGGCCGGAGGGCTTTGCTCAAGAAGGTCAGCTGTGCGACATCAACGGTGAACTCATTGGTCTTTGTGCGAAAGAGGGTGCCGGTCACGCCGATCCAATCGCCTAAGTCGAGCAGTTCGGCGATGCGATAGCCCTGCTCCGAGAGATGATCTTTCTTGAGATAAACCTGAAGCCGGTCGGATCCATCTTGCAATACCGCAAAGCCGGCCTTGCCGAATCGCCGCAGTGCGATGATTCGTCCCGCAAAGGTACAGGAGATCTTCTCTTCTTCCAGGACCTCTTTGGTTTTCTCGGCATGGAGTGTGATGAGTTGGCCCGCAGAGTCCTTCACTTCGAAACGAGTGCCATAAGGCGCCACGCCCGCTTCACGCAAGGCGTCGAGCTTTTTGATGCGTTGCTGTTGTTGCTCGGTCAGTTCGTCCATAACTACTTCAGGCTAGAGGGGCGGTTCATCCATCGCCTCTAGTCTCGTGCCTTTTGCCATTTTTCCTTTGAGATAGGCCTCGATGAACCCGTCCAGATCGCCATCCATGACGGCGGCTACCTGGCTCACTTCGTAACCGGTCCGATGATCTTTGACCATTTGATAGGGCTGGAACACATATGATCGGATTTGACTACCCCAGGCAATATCTTTCTTTTCCCCGACGATCGCATTGAACTCCGCCTCTTTCTTTTTGAGTTCCAGTTCATAGAGGCGCGCTTTCATGACTTTCATCGCGCCGTTGCGATTTTGGAGCTGAGACCGTTCGTTCTGACATTGCACCACGATCCCGGTCGGCAGGTGGGTCATGCGGATGGCCGTCTCGACTTTATTCACATTCTGGCCGCCGGCGCCGCCTGCCCGAAAGGTATCGATCTTGAGGTCTTTGTCTTCGATGACGAGGTCGATATCTTCGTCCACCTCAGGATAGACGAAGACCGAGGCAAAGGAGGTATGCCGCCGCTTGTTCGCATCAAAGGGTGAGATGCGCACCAGCCGATGCACGCCGGCTTCGGCCTTCAGATAGCCATAGGCATAGGCTCCTGCCACTAACAGCGTCACGCTTTTGATGCCCGCCTCTTCTCCCGGGAGCAGGTCCAGCGTTTCGACCTTGAATTTCTTGTTTTCGGCCCAACGGACGTACATGCGAAGCAGCATCTGCGCCCAGTCCTGCGATTCCGTCCCGCCGGCGCCGGGATGGATCGCCACAATCGCATTGTTGGGGTCCAGCTCTCCCGAGAGCAGAAGTTCAAGCCGCAGGGCGGTGAGCGTTGATTCAAATTCGTCCAGCTCGACCGTCAACTCCTTCGCGAGCCCGGCATCGTCGCTTTCTTCTGCCAGCTCGAGTAGCGCGCCCAGATCGTTCATTTTCCCATCGATGTCCCGCCACTGCTGCAGATCGTGTTCAATCGTGGCCTTCTTCCGTCCGATCTTGGCGGCCTTCTGAGCATGGTTCCAAAAATCCGGCTGCGCGGTCTGCTGCTCCAGATGGGCTAACTCGGCTGTCATGCGAGCAAAGTCAAAGATGCCCCCGTAGTTCCAAGACCAATTGCTCGACAGCCCGTATGCGATTCTTAACCTCGTCCAACATGGAGCGATCCTTTCTTCTTATACCGCGCACTGCGTCCGGCTCAGATCCCTTGGTGCGCAAAAGGCCCAACAGGAACAAAAGCGCGCAGATTATAGCACAGCCGTAGGCAAACACATCGCCGTGCCGGCTGTAAAACGTATGAGGGCGCCAGACCTGCATTGTCGCCTTGACGGCCTGCTCTGTGAAAATCGGTGTCGCCTCGACGATGCGTCCGAACGGATCGATGAACCCTGAAATACCGGTGTTGGCTGATCGAGCAAAGGCTAAATGATTCTCGACCGAACGAAACACCACCATCGAAAAATGTTGAGAGGCAGCCGACGAGGAACCGAACCAGGCATCGTTCGTCACGGTCACCAAGAACTCCGCCCCATTCGCGGCGAATTGCCGCACCAGATTCGGAAAGATCACTTCATAGCAGATCACCACCCCAAAACTTATCGGTCTCGGCGTCGTCCCTGCCTGGCTTGCAGCCGCAGACCGGGGCTTCGGTGTCAATGTCAAGACCGTCTGACCAGTTCCAGCTTCGAAATCACCGATCCCTTCTACCAATTTGTCGAGGAAAAACAGAAGGGAAGATTTGAGCGGAATATACTCACCGAAGGGAACCAGATGATGTTTGTCGTAACGTCCCAACACTTGGCCGTCGGGGGAGAGGAGATACGCACTGTTCAACAGGTATGGCCGGCGATCCGGATAAAAGCGCAGGGCGGGGCTTCCAAATAAGATCGGCGCTTGGGCTCGATTGGCTAGTGCAATGAGTTGCAGCTGATAGACCGGCTCACGCTCAAAGACGAAGGGTGTTGCCGCTTCCGGCCAGACCACCAGATCTGTGGCACGGCCGAGCTGTTCCGTCAGCCGGTCAAAGCGTGCGAGAGTCTGCTCTCGATAGGCGGTATCCCACTTCACTGCCTGATCGACGTTCGGCTGCACCACTCCTACGCTGATGGATGATCGGGGAATGTCAGAAAACGGCGCTTCAGATAACGTTGCAAGACCATATTCCCACGAGAGTGTCACCAGCAACGCCGCCATCGCTGCGAGTTCCCAGGGGAGCCGTGCCGGGAGGAATCCTCGGAACAGCGGCATCAGCCACATCAGAAATTCAGCCAGCGCGACATTCACCAGCACAATGAGGAACGAGACCCCGTATACCCCCATGTGATCCGCGATCTGAATAATCTCAATCTGGCGATATTGAGAATAGCCGAGGAGGCCCCAGGGTAATCCACTCAGAGCATACGTCCGGATCAGTTCGAGGGTCACCCATAAGCAGGGAAACGCGAAGAGACCGTAGCGAGGAATCATGGTCCGAAACCACACGGCCCCGGCGGAATAGAGACCGACATACAGGCCGAGATAGGCCGTGAGCAGCAACATGAGGCCGTAGCTGATCGCCAGCGGAACTTTGCCGTAGGTGTTCATGGCGGTGACCACCCAGGACATCATGCCTGTAAAGGCAATCGTGCCGGACAGCCAGCCGATCCAAAACGCCTGCGCTTTGGTCTTGCCGTCCAACGCCCAATGCAACGGCACGAGGGCGATCCAGGCCAACATTCCGATATCAGATTTTGGGAAACTCAGTGGGAGGAACAGCCCGCTCGCGCCGGCAAGAACGAGTGAACGCGCGAGGGAATGGGTCATGAACCGCACCTTAGCGAAAGCTGGAGATGGATGCAACTTCCGGTTGAGCAGGACTTGCTTGCCCATACGCCGTCATGGCCGAACTGAGAGATTTTGGGTTGACGGACGCTCGATGAGCACCTATAAGTATGAGTGACAATCCGGCTTCCGTGCCTGCATGAAGCCCGTGGAGACTGGATCTGCTCAAGTTAATAGAGACAGACCATTCTGACCCTGACAAAGCGGCGCGACCACTGATCACGATTAATTGGAGGCTATGCCATGGATCGAAGAGTCATCAGCCTGTGTCTGAGTCTGAGCCTCATGCTTCTGTTTGCGGGATGCGCGGGTAAGACCGTCTCCTCCTCGTCTGGGGATGTAGCCTCACAGGGAGGGAAGACCAAGAGCGAGCAGATCCAGCCTGACGAGATCAAGATGGTACCGCCGGAGCGCTCGTTTGACCGGCCATCCGGCAGCACACCAGTCAATCCTGCGCTCGCGCGGAGCACGGATTCAGAGAGCAGTGTATTAGGCGACGTATTCTTCGACTACGACCGGTTTCAAATCCGTAAGGATGCCATGACGCTGTTGGACGCCAATGCCGGATGGCTTCGCGCCAACGGGAATAAGACCGTGCTGATCGAAGGCCATTGCGATGAACGAGGCACTGTGGCGTACAACCTTGTTCTGGGCGAGAAACGGGCGCGAGCCACCAAAAAATACCTTCTGGATCTGGGTGTCGCGGCCTCGCAGCTTCAGATCACGAGTTATGGAGAAACGAAGCCCTTCTGCAAGCAACAGAACGAAGACTGTTATCAACAGAATCGGCGGGCACACTTCGTGACGAAGTAACAATAGTACGTGTCACCGGAAATCTGCCATCTGTGTCTGACACGAAGGAGGATTATGTGAGGCACCATCACGTCCGCATCGTAGGAATTGGACTTCTCGGGATTATCGTAGCGGCAGGCTGTGCAGGCAAAGGCGAGCGCATCGATCTGACAGTCCCCATCGTGAGCGGGGCAGGTGGGAAGGTCGTTGCGATGAGTTCTCCGACCGTCGCGATTCAGCCGTTTGAGGACCATCGCACCGACCGATCTCGTCTCGGTACCAGACATCACCTCTGGGGCGGGGAGAGTCACTTCAGCCTTTCCAACGGCACCCTCAGCGAGGCCACCGCACAGGCCTTCGCCGACTATCTCAAAGGGAAAGGCTGGAACGCAACCGTCGCCGATGGCAATAGAGCAGCCGGGGCAGACATGACTATCACCGGCACACTGATCGATGTCGGTGTGGATGCCACAAGCGGCATCGGACAGACCACCCTTAACGCCAAAAACCGGATGATTGTCCAAGTAGAGAACCACGCTGACGGCAGTCAAGTCCGTGAGACGCTCACTAGTACCGGAGCCAGCCAGGTCTTCTGGTTCGATCCGGAGGATGCCCAGGAGTTGCTCAACGAATTGTACAACAAGAGTTTCGAGAAGTTCGTAACAGACACCAAACTCGACGGCAAAATCCTCAAGCTCCGATGACGGAATTCTCCATCCCTGCGTGGAGGGCCCTGTGATGCGCGGGATCTGGCTCTTCCGTATCGTTCCTGAATCGTATGCGAAACAGGAACCGTGGGAGTAACATGGAACGACGACAACACCGGCGGGTGCCAGCACAGTTGCAGGGATTTCTGTTGGGGAACTCCCATGAAATTGAAGCGGTTACTCTCGACCTTTCGGTCGGTGGCGCCAGGTTCGATTGCGACATCGAAGTCTACCCCGGCAAGGTGATCCGTGTGCGGTTGGTCATTCCCGGCGCGGAGGAACCGGTTTCGATCGATGAAGGGCGCGTGCAATGGGTTGAAGGGGACACATTCGGTGTCTCGTTTCAGAACGTCGGGCCAGCCGAATTCGATGAACTCGAGCAGCTTATCGACGAATACGAAGAAGCAGAAGGCAGCGGCCACGCATAGTGAGCCAATCCTTGACTCGTCCGCATCGGAAGAATATCGTATCCCTGTGGGAGGAGCTTAACGCCCCGAGGGAATATGGTTCATAAGGGGGTCGAGCGTCGGGATGGTGTGCAAGCCCAGCTTGACTGGGAAGCCTAAAGTCCCGCCAAGATCTCCGTCGTACCTAGCTGTCCTCGGCAGGTGCGCGCTCCTCCCACCCTAATCTCCCGCTCATTCCGGTTGGCGGTTTCCCTCGTCTCACTACCCCGCCATGGGCTCCAGCGATCCTCTCTTTACTGTGAAGAGGTCCGCTGTGTCATCTCAACCGATAGAGGTGGGAGTGAGGGCTAAATGATGGACACAATCTGAGCACAATGCCTGTTCGGTGTCGTCACACGATTGATTTGAGAGGATAAATGGCCACACACACGCGACCTGCATTTGCGCTCAAGAAAACAGATCCCCGTGCAGCTTCGGCAGTGACAGCGGCGGAGATGGGCGCGCGACAGCGGGAGATTTCCGTCTCCGAGTTCTTCACCAAGAACCGGCATTTACTCGGTTTTGACAACCCGCGCAAGGCCCTGCTGACCTGTGTCAAGGAAGCGGTCGACAACGCCTTGGATGCCTGTGAGGAAGCCGGGATTCTTCCTGAGGTCACGGTGCAGTTAGATGTCGTGGCTATCGGATCTTCAACCGTTCCGCCGGCAAGTCAGGCGACACGCTTTCGAGTAACGGTGACCGACAACGGCCCCGGAATCGTCCGTCAACAGATCCCCAGGATCTTTGCGAAACTCTTGTACGGCTCCAAGTTCCATCGCCTGCGCATGAGCCGCGGCCAGCAGGGGATCGGCATTTCAGCGGCAGGGATGTATGGCCAGCTGACGACTGGCAAACCGGTGAAGATCATCTCGCGTACCGGTCTCAAAGCCTCGGCGCATTACTTTGAGGTACAGATTGATACGAAGAAGAACGAACCCCTGGTCCATGAGAATAAGCAGATCGAGTGGGAGCAGCCCCGTGGCACACAGGTGGCGATCGAAGTCGAAGGCCGCTACCAGAAAGGCCGCGCATCAGTGGACGAGTATCTCGATCAGACGTCTATCGCCAATCCGCATGTGCGACTCATCTATCGAACGCCGGATGGCGAGACAAAGGAATATCCACGCGCCTATCACGAACTGCCTCCTTCGCCGAAAGAAATCAAGCCTCATCCCTACGGCATCGAGTTCGGGATGCTCCTCAAGATGCTCCAGGAGGCCAAGAGCCAGACCCTTTCGGGCTTTCTGTCGAGCGATTTCTGTCGGGTGACGCCTGCGCTTGCGGATGAGATGTGCAAGACGGCGAAGGTTTCCCCCAAGGCGAAGCCCCGGGACATTCGCGGCGCCATTGCCGAAAGGCTCTATCACACTATTCAAGCGACGAAGATCATGGCGCCGCCGACCAATTGCCTTTCGCCGATCGGTGAGAAGGCGATCCTCTCAGGCCTCTACAAGCAGATCAAAGGGGAGTTCTATACCGCAGTGAGCCGGCCTCCATCCGTCTATCGCGGCAATCCCTTCATCATCGAAGCAGGGCTGGCATTCGGCCAAGCACCGGACAGCGTGGCGAAACCTGAAAAGCCGGCGCAGCCGCTGGCGGAGGGAGAACAGGAGGAGGGAGAATCGGAACTGGCGCGCGTGATTCGCTATGCCAACCGGGTCCCGCTGCTATATCAGCAATCCGCCTGTGCGATCTTCAAGGCGGTGCTTGCCACAACCTGGCGTAACTATGGAATCAGCCAATCACGCGGAGCTCTGCCGGCCGGGCCGATGGTCATCTTCGTGCACATCGCCTCCGTCTGGGTTCCCTTTACCAGCGAGTCCAAAGAAGCGATCGCGGAGTACGACGAAATCCATAAGGAAATCACCCTCGCGCTCCGCGAGTGCGGGCGTCGGCTTGGGCTATTCCTGCGCCGACGCGAACGAGCGGCGAGTGAATTCCGGCGGCGAAATATCTTTGAACTCTATATCGAGGAAGTCGTCGAAGCCTGTAACCGGTTGAAAGGCGGGAAGCTGCCCATTGAGAAGTTGAAGAGCGCAACTGCAGAAAATTGCGTCCTCGCGGACCGGCGGCATGAAGACGGATGAAACACTCGGCAAGACTGGCGCAGGACCGGAAGGCCTGCCGCACTCCATCATTGTCACAGCGGAAGGCATTGAAGGGGAGGTTTTACCGGCGACCACCGTTCTCGATGAAATAGAAACCGAAGAGAAGCCGGTTTTCCCAAAGTCTAGACGGCGACAGACGACAAAGACGAGGTCTGTCAAGAAAGGGCCTGGCAAGGCCGCAGCCGTCCCATCGGTTCCAAAGAAGGGCGCTTCCGCACAGCAGCAGGTTGGTGCGGCACGCATAGGTCGCAAGGCTCGCCTGACAGGGAAGAAAAAATAGGACGACGCATGGCCAAAACGAAGATAACGAAGAATGGGACGGTCGAGAAGAAATTGATCGGGCTGGCCGATCTGGTGATCACAGCAGCGCAGCGGGCAAAAGATCCGACGATGGCAATTCCGATTCGCGCCCTTTCGAACGTGACATTCAACGAGCGCAAGGGCCTGCTTGAGATGGGAAGTAAGAAACAGGCTCGCTCGTTCTTCAACGTGGGCATGGCCAAGAAATTCATGCAGACCATGTTGGTTGCGGATGCCCTCTCCGAACTGCAGCGCGCTGAACTGACGACGTCGCTCAGAGAGATCTACTACCGGACCAAGCACACCATTCAGGACTCGCACGAAAATACATTCGATACCCAGGACGAATCAGACCCGATTATCGAGGATTTGGAAGTGTCGCTCGTGGCGCTCCGGGAAGAGTTGCATGTGCGCGCGGAGAACGGGGGGAGTGTCGTCGGCCCGCTCGTGCTCGGAGACGACGGCGACCGCGTTGATTGTGCCAAGTTGGGGAAAGGTGGCTACTCGGTCCCGTCGATAGTCGAGCCGGAGTATGTGGAGATCCGCCGCTGCACGGCGGATTTTGTGCTGCTGGTCGAAAAGGGCACCCAGTGGAATCGCCTCTCGGAAGACAAGTTTTGGCGACGGTATAACTGCGTGCTGCTGACTGGAAATGGACAGCCACCCCGTGGGGTCCGCCGTTTAGCGCGGCGACTGCATGAAGAGTATCGGCTTCCCGTCTATGTCCTGGTCGATAACGACCCCTGGGGATACTATATCTATTCCGTCGTCAAGCAAGGCTCGATCAATCTGGCCTTTGAAAGTCAACGGATGGCCATTCCCAAAGCCAAGTTCATCGGTCTTTCCAGCGCCGACCCCGAACGGTACGAACTTCCGCGTAACGTTGGGATCAAGCTGAATGAGAAGGACATCGCCCGCGCGAAAGAGCTTCTCAACTATCAGTGGTTCCAGAAGCCGGCCTGGCAGGCGGAAATTAAGAGGATGCTCGCAAGCGGACTCAAATACGAACTGGACGCCCTCGCCAACAAAGACTTTCAGTACCTCACGAAAAAATATCTTCCACGAAAACTGAAAGAGAAGGACTGGCTGGATTAGGCAGGCCAACCTTCTTCCATTGCACCATGCCGTCAGCCTCTAGTGTGCCGGTAACATCAAATAGAGTCCGATCACAATGAATGGCGCTGCCACGTACATCGCCTTCTTGCCGAAGCTATCGTAGACGCCATAGATCAGGATTGCGCCCATGAAGGTGAAATAGAGCGTTCCGATTCCTCGATACCCCCCACTTTCTTCTGCCAGGGCAAGCGCGGGCGATCCCAGGATCAGTCCGGCCGATAGGATTGCCAATCGTTTCATCTCAATCTCCATTTCGATGAGGTTAAGACCCAGGACATCATGCCGATGGGTGGTACTGCTGCACAAACAACAACGCCCTCATGGCGAAGACTGCCAAGAGGGCGCGATTCAGTTCTTAGATGATTCTGTGTGGCTGGATTGGCCGAAACTAGCAAGGGGCTCACAATACACCTCTGTGTCTTATGGATAAGAGATGTCAATTTGCGCCTTCTCATGGTGGGAAGTCAAACTTGTACTGCCCCGTTTAATTGTGGACAGGTCGTGTCTTGTTTTTGACTAACCACGCCGCATAGAACTCGACCGGCGACTGCATCCTCAAGGCGCTGTGCGGCGCCTCCTGGTTGTAATGGTCGATCCACGCCGGCACCTGCCGCTGCACCGCTTCCAACGTGTCGAGACACGCCTGGTACACATAATCCCGTTTGAAGCTGCCGAAGAAGGCCTCGGCTAATCCGTTCGACTGCGGACTCCGCCGGGGCGTGTGACAGGGGATGAGCCCCATGGCTCGCACGAACGGCCGGAACCGATGCGACGTGTATTCCGGCCCGTTGTCGCTGAGAAACTCGATCCCCTGCGCGTGGGCTCGTGTCTCCCCAAATCGCCGGAATATCGCTTCGCGCAGCATCTCGGCCAGATCCTCGGCGGTGATCCGCGTGGCGAAGCGCCAGGCCAACACCATCCGATCCGCGCAGTCGATCATGATCGCCAAGCGTCCCTTCCGACCGTCCCACGCTCGGATGCTCGTGATGTCCGAGGCCCAGCGCCGATTCGGTTCGGCCCCACGCACCTGCCCCTCGTGTCGCCGCCCAGACCGGATAAGTCGTGTGCGACTGGTAGAGAGCCCGCCCCGCCGACGCATCGTTTCCCACACGGTCTTGAGATCGCACGTCAGCCCCTGGCGCGTGAGCAGCGCGTGGATCCGCCGGTAGCCATAGGAGGCCGGGCTGCTCCCCAGGAGTTGGCCAATCGCCGCTTCCACCTCCGGCCGCCTCACCGGCCATCCCAGCCCGGACGACCGTCGGTCGTAAAACCAACTCCGGGGCTTGTCCAAGACCCGACAGGCTCAGACGATAGAACATCCCGTGACCCGCGCCAACCATCTTAGATTCCCTCGGGTAATTTGAGTCCCTTGAGCTCGAAGGCTTTTTTTAACACATCCACCTCCAAGGCCTTCCGCCCCAGCGCCCGCTCTAATTCCTCGACCCGTTTCGGCAAGCCCAGCACCTGACTCTTGGGCACCAACTCGCCCGGCTCCTTCAGTCCCTGATCGAGGCTGCGCTTCCAGCGGTACATCTGCGCCGCATTCATCGCGTATTTCCGGCAGATCTCCTCGAGCGAGATCCCAGTCTGCCACTCCTGCAGCACGATCAACTTCTGTTCGGCGCTCCACCGTCGCCGTCGCCCCCGACCAGTCTGGACAGGTTTCACTGCAGTGTCCATGGATCCCTCCTCGCTTAGAGGACCTGTCTACATTTTACCGGGGCACAACACTTACGGATGGAAGCCATGTCCGTTGGTTTCACAAGGAAACCAATACGGGTCGGCCGGAGCCGTATCTTGGCAGATATATCGGTCATTGGATTGTCTAGTTCGTGAACTGGAGGTATGTATGACCTATTTTATTTCTTTCTACAATCCCGGCGAAAGCTTTTGGGCCAATTGGGACCCAAGAGGAACAAAGAGAACTGGTTGGCTGGGCTTTCCCCCCAATATTGTAGGGGCCCAACCTTGCTGCTTGAGCCTGCATCAGAAAGGTGCAGTTTTTGTTTCATCGTGGCAGAGTACCCAGGGTATTTCAATTGCGACCGTCGAGCGAGGCCCTTCTGAAGGCGCGTGTTCCGGGAGCATAGGACCAACGTGGGTGTTCTCCGGTTCCGCGTCCTGTCTCCACCTCTCTTTAAGGGAGTGGCCAAGGTTGCCCTCGACTGCGCGCATCGAACGAGGACCTTCCTAGGCCGCGCGTTCTGCGAGCAAGGAGGGCACCTGGCCGCTCCCGATCTTCTCTTGATTCGAGTCCACCGTCAGCTGGGCGGTGCGATTGGTTCAGGAAAGATGCGATAGCGCTCTCCTCCTGATCCAGTTTTTGAGGTCACAAATTGTGACCTCAAACGTCCGACCTCTTCAGGTCACAGCTGAACTATAAAATCTGCAGGACATCTCTTCGTTGTTGCACCGAAATTGCTCGTTAAGCCTCAGGTGGCTTGAAGGCGGTTCAGCCAATAATTGGGGTGGCGTTTGGCATGGGCGACTGCGAGCAAAGACCGGAGGCGTACCCTCTGGGGTACGCTGAGGATCTGAGCGACGCGAGAACGATGCTGACGGGCTTTTTCAGCATCCTGCTATGATCGGTAGCTTGCGTTGATGCGGATATAGTCGAACGACAGATCGGTCGTCCAGATATGAGCCTGGTGACGGCCTTGCCCTAACCCCACCCTGATTGTAAATTCTTTTTGGCGAAAGACCTTCGCGATGCGGTCTTCAGCCGCAAGTCCGAGGCCCATCCCTTTTTTTACCATCGAAACTCCGCCGAACGATAGACTCAGCTTCGAAGGAGCAATCGGAACCCCGGCTCGTCCAATCGCCGCCATCACACGACCCCAATTGGCATCCTCGCCGAACAGGGCGGTCTTCACCAAGTTCGAGGTTGCAATGGTTTGGGCTACCTGCCGTGCCTGCGCCACAGTGGCTGCTCCGGTCACCTCAATGTTCACCACCTTGGTGACACCTTCCCCATCGCGACAAATGGCCAACGCGAGTGCCTGGCAGGCTTCTGTCAGGAGCAGCAGGAATCGACGAAAGGCAATCGTGCCTTCTTTGATCATGCGGTTCTGCGCCATCCCGTTCGCCATGCACAGGACGGTATCGTTGGTGCTGGTGTCTCCGTCAACCGTGATGCAATTGAATGACTCATTGACCGCCAGAGTGAGAGCCTGTTGGAGGGCGCTTCTCGTGATCGAAGCGTCTGTAGTGAAATAGGCCAGCATCGTGGCCATGTTGGGATGGATCATTCCAGAGCCTTTGGCCATTCCGCCGATGGTAATCAAGCGATTGCCGATTGTGTCTTGAAGGGCGATGGATTTGGGACGGATGTCGGTCGTCATGATCGCCCTGGCTGCATCCGGGCCTCCACGGTCGCTGAGCCGAGTGAGCAATTGCGGCATGCTCTTGATGATTCGATTGACCGGCAACACACGACCGATTACGCCGGTGGATCCGATGAAGACTTGGTGCGAGGGTACTCCGATGTGTCGTGCAAGCAACCGTGCGGTTTTCTTTGCGGCAGCCAATCCCTTGGCGCCGGTACAGGCGTTCGCGTTACCGCTATTGACGAGAATGGCCCGTCCAATTCCCTGACGAAGATGTAGACGATCAAGAATGACCGGCGCCGCGACCACCTGATTTTTTGTGAAAACCCCGGCGACGGGCCCACTCTGTTCAGAGAGGACGAGCGCGAGGTCGAGCAGGGTTGGCTTCTTGATGCCGCAATGAATGCCGGCTGCCTGGAAGCCCTGTGGTGCGGTGATCCCGTGGCGTGGAGATGAGGGTGCTGATTTCTTGGCCATACTTGTGAAAGAGACGTCCTGATGATCCATCCGCACTAGGGATAGGCAGCGGGCGCCATCAAGCCTGTCTCCTCAGGGAATCCCAGCATGAGGTTCATGGCTTGGATGGCCTGGCCTGCTGCGCCCTTCACAAGATTATCCAGTGCGGCCACCGTAATGACCGATCCTGAGCGAGGATCGAGGTAGACTCCGATGTCGCAATAGTTAGAGCCCTTGATATAGCGCGGATTCGGAATGGTCTCTTCCTGGAATCTGACGAATCGCTCACCTTTGTAGAAGTCTCGATACAACGCGCGCAGGTCCGGCAACGCCATTGGACTCTTCAGCTTGCAGTAGGCAGTGCTCAAGATGCCACGGTTCATCGGGACGAGGTGCGGAGTGAATGTCACGATCGGCTGTACGGCCACTGTGTCCGATGGTTGAGAGACGCGTTGAAGTAACCGACCGAGTTCTTGTTCGATCTCAGGGATGTGGCGGTGCCCTCCGATTTTGTAAGGCTCTAAGGATTCATGGGCTTCAGGAAAATGATAGGGGAGCGCCGGGCTTCGTCCGGCCCCGGAGATGCCGGACTTCGCATCGATGACGACGGTGTGCGGCTGCACGAAACCCTGGGCGAAGAGTGGGGCCAATTGTAGAACGGCTGCTGTTGGGTAACAGCCAGGCGAGGCCACCAATCTTGCCTTGGCGATGGCGGTTCGATGCAATTCAGGGAGTCCGTAGACTGCGTCCTTCAGCAAGCTCGGGTAGGTATGCGGCGTTTTATACCATTGTTCATAGACAGCGGGATCCGTGAGGCGGTAGTCAGCGCTGAGGTCCACCACCAGTTTGCCTGTTTTGAGACAGGCAGAGACCGGCTCCAATGATTTGGTATGGGGAAGGGCCAAGAAGACCGCATCGGTCTGTTCCGCTAAGGCTTCCGGTGAAAGCGCTTGAAAGGAGAGAGACACGAGGCCGGCCAGACTAGGGAACACTGTGCCGACCAGGGCTCCGGCGGACTTCTCAGACGTCACAGCGTGGAGATCGAAGTGCGGGTGGAGGGCTGCCAGGCGAACGAGTTCCGCTCCGGCATATCCACTGGCCCCTGCAATGGCGACGCGTACTTTTTTCATCTGTATCACCTGCCATGTGTGCCACGGGCACAAAAAAAGGGAAGGCGTGGAGCCTTCCCTTTTTCCGACTGTGGCTCCGATGATTATCGTTTGGAGTACTGGAACCGCTTTCTCGCACCCTTCTGTCCGTACTTTTTCCGCTCTTTGACGCGCGAGTCGCGTGTCAGTAAGCCTTCTTTCTTCAAGGGCGTGCGGAGGGGTTGGTTGAGCTCCACCAGTGCGCGCGCGATGGCATGACGCAAGGCACCGGCTTGTCCGACCTGCCCGCCGCCTTGCACCGTGGCCTTGATCGAGTACTGTCCAACGACACCGCCGATTTCGAGCGGGAACTGAATGATCTGCCGCAAGGTCAGGCGTGGGAAGGCCTTCTCTAGCGGTTGGTCATTGATCGTAATGTCGCCCGCCCTCCCAGTGACCCAGGCTCTGGCGATTGCGCACTTTCGTCGTCCGGTTGCATATTGAGTCGCTACGGCCATGCTACAACGTCTCCTTCTTCGCTTGCGGTGAAAACTATAGGGTGATCGGTTCCGGTTGTTGCGCTTGATGCGGATGGGTTGGCCCGACGTAGACGCGGAGTTTCTTTGTCATATGATTCCCCAATGGGTTCTTGGGAAGCATGCCTTCGATCGCTTTGGTCAAGAGCTCTGTCGGATCTTTTCGGAAGACATGCTGCGCCGTCGCAGTCTTGAGTCCGCCCGGAAAGCCGCTATGACGGCGATAGAGCTTCGTGGCCATTTTGTTGCCGGTCAGATGGATCTTCTCCGCATTCACGATGACGATATGGTCACCCATGTCTACATGAGGGGTAAAGGTGGGTCGGTGTTTGCCGCGCAACATTCCGGCGACGCGGGCGGCCAATCGGCCCAGCGTTTTCCCTTCGGCATTCACAAGATACCACTTTTCCTGCACTTCCAAAGGCTTTTGCATGTAGGTCAACATCGCTCTTCCCGCTCCTTCGCTATCGAGTGAATCAAGTTTCTTGTACTTCCGGTGTCCCGATATCTTTCGACTCTAATTTTGCCAACCAGGCGTCGAGATTCGTTGTGCTCCGCCGTTTCAACACATCTTGGGTAATATAGATCGGGCAAGGAGCGCGGAGAGCCAACGAGATGGCATCGCTGGGCCTGGCATCGATTGTCCGATCCACGCCTTTGTTGGAGACATGGACCATGGCGTAGTAGGTGCTGCTTTTGACGTCTACAATGACGACGCGCTGAATCGTGATGTTCAAATGCTCGGCGAAACTCTTGATCAAGTCATGGCTCATTGGCCGTGGCGTGATCATGGTATCGAGCGCTAGTTTAATGGCATTGCCTTCTGCGGCTCCGACCCAAATTGGAAACGTATCGAGGGCGCCGTCCTGTCGTGTTAAGACGACAATTCTTGTGTCGGTATTGGCCTCTTCTAGGATGCGATCCACCCGGTACTCGACTAGGTCTTGTTCTTTGGGTAAATCGACAGTGCTCATATCGCGTCTTGGTGACTCAGGAGTCGAGTTTGCCGAAATCTTCCGGCTTAAGATTTTCCAGCCACTGCTCGAGTTCTTCGGAACTCTGTTTGGTGATGACCGAATTATTTGCAAACACCGGCGCGTTGCTTCGAAGCGCAAGGGCGATCGCATCGCTGGGCCTGGCGTCCACGGTATATTCTGAGTCTTCGTACATCAAATGGATTTTCGAAAAATAGGTGTGCTCCGACAGGTCCGTAATGACGACGCTGATGACTTTTGCGTTGTAGGCATCAAGGAGTGACTTCATGAAGTCGTGCGTCATCGGCCGG
The DNA here is from genome assembly GCA_963825145.1 of uncultured Nitrospiraceae bacterium. Classification (GTDB taxonomy): domain Bacteria; phylum Nitrospirota; class Nitrospiria; order Nitrospirales; family Nitrospiraceae; genus Palsa-1315. The sequence goes on along the minus strand of CAWGSC010000029.1, from coordinate 226,019 downwards.
GGAGGCGTGACGTTTTCCAGCGACATGCTGATCGCGCCAGCCTCTGACTTGCCGACCCAAATGGGGAGCATGTCGGAATTCTCGTCGTCACGCAGCACCACTATATAGGCGTTATTGTAGGGGTCGAACATCAACCCCTTTACATGCATCTGTGAAATCACGACAAACGAACTCCTTATCCCTCTCAGTTAATGAGTTGCGAGGGGAGGTTGATCATCCTGGCGGATGGATCAAGAAGTGCGGACTGTAACATTTCCGGAGTTGGCCTGTCAACGAAGCCTGCGAGATCGCTGGAGAAATTCACGAAAGATTCTGGTGATCAACGGCCTAGCGGAGGACCTGTATGCCCGGCGCAGAACTGCCTGCGCTAGGCCGGTGGGCGATAGTTCTGATCCAATTTTCCGGTATCAGTTTGCTCGCCAAGTTTGAGAAACGCCTTCATCTGCTTCTTGACAAGTTCTCTGCCGCTTTCTTCGCCCAGGTTGATCTGATACTCGTTGATGACCATGACCCGCATGCCTTCCCACTTTTTCCAGCAGGGCTTGCAGACCTTGGCTTTGATCTCGGTTTCAAGCTTGCCCATGAAGAGGGGGTCTGTAATAGTTTCTCCGACTTGTCCACACGTGACGCACTGGACATCTGCCATGGTATGAGGATCCTCCCGAATACATTGTGAGATGAGTGTGCGACGAGGATTGTAACACCGCGGTCGTGCGAAGATAAAGAGGGGAATGGATTGACCCGCACATGGCTTCATGCTAAGAAGAATTCCTTTTTGAAATCGTTACGCCCGGATGGCGGAACTGGCAGACGCGCCGGACTCAAAATCCGGTTCTCGCAAGAGAGTGGGAGTTCGACCCTCCCTCTGGGCACCATCGGTTCACAGCCGGTCAGTAAGTAAGACACGGGTTTTCCCAGACTTGTTGATGGCAATTGGATTGTGCGCGAAGCCGAAACATATCAAACTCCACATATCCCAGTTGACATGTCCAAATGGGTGGCCTATAGTTTGCCGCTGAGCGTGATGAATAAGCTTCACAGTCATGAAGTTGGTCCCATCTTATTAGCGTCGGCCACATCGATTTATTCTCTAAATCTCACCAAGGAGGCAGCACATGCGTAGCGTGTTGGCACTGGGAGCGGCAATTATTTTTGTCGGTGCTGCGAGTATGTCAATCGCTCAGGAGCGCTTGCAGTCTAACCAATCCGGGATGGGTGTGGGCGAGGGAGTTGGCGATGTGTCTGGGTCGAGTACTCGCGTGACCACCTTTGATCGAACCCAGTTCCTTGATCGGTTGTCCCAGCCGGAGACAGTGTATGGACGGGTATTTGCGCTTGACCTGGCGCAAAATAGGCTGATGATCGAAACGGGCGGGGCAGGGAAGGTATTTGACGAAGGGCAGGAAGGCAAGTCAGGGTATGGGGCTCGGACGGTCATGACCCTACTCATTGATGAGCATTCAAATATGCAGAGTCTCAAATCAATTAATGTCGGCGACGATGTCAGCATTCAAGTCAGGGAACAGACGACCCCTGAGCATCCGTATGGCACAGGGAACAAGCTTGTGCTCGAGGCGTACGTAGTCCACATTGACGCAACGAAGCAGGGGTTCGGTGGACTTGGGCAACGCCCGGATCCTGAGAATGAGCGCGCGTTTTCGACGAATCGTGGCGGAATTACCGGGGGAGTTGCTGGCTCTGTGCTACCAGGAAAGATTGAGTCCGGTATCACCAGCCCGATCGGTGAATTTACCGGTTCGGCCCCCTGCTGGCAGTGTGAACCACAGCCAGGATGGGGCAATGCCGCAGTTGGAACCAAGTCAGACTATGGGGCGGACTACTCCAAGCCAAACTTGGTCAAGGGTCTGAATTAAGTCGAGATCCATGCCGCGAGGGCATAGAAGGGGCAGCGAGACGCTGCCCCTTTTTTTTGCACTCAACCAGGCCGTATGTTCGGTGCCGTGCTTGCAGGGCAGCCGACTCCTTGCTAGGATTGGTTCCTGCCCTGTGTGGTGAATCGTCAAAATTATATGAAGGAAAAGACGTGGCCGGAGATGGAGAGGGACTTCACGACAGTGACAGGCCAATCGGATACCGAGTTGGATTTGCGGGGAGTGATTTGCCCTTATAATTTCGTCAAAACAAAGTTGAAACTGGAAGCTATGGAGCAAGGACAAATTCTTTCAGTGCTGTTGGACGACGGCGATCCAATTCGAAATGTCCCCCGCAGCGTGAGCAATGAAGGGCACACCGTCCTTTCGCAAGATCGTATTGAAGGGTCCTATCGAGTGCTCATTCGCCGCCGCGAAGACGAGTAGTTCGTGGCGCTTTTCGGCTCATCGATTCTGTGTGCGATCCCACCCCATATCCTTCAATGATGACCGTCACGGCTGAATCCTTTGGTACTGGCCTGATCCGATCCAGCAGCTCACCAGGCCTTCCGCGAGAGAGAGTTTCCCTGCACGTTGTGAGATCCATGGCGATGGCAATCTGTCTGGTGGGGAGTATCTTTGCCAGAACTTTCAGCAGTCTGTTGAGGGAGCCGGGATCCACATAGAAGACGAGGGTGCTCCGATCTTTGCGGAGTCCGGAGAGATATTGTGCGAGGCGACGACTGGTCGAGGGAAGATGTCCCTCAAAGATGATTGCATCACCGGAAAAGCCAGAGATCGCTGCCGCTGCCGTCATGGTAGAGGGGCCAGGAATGACCGTGACCGGGACTCCCGCTTGATGGGCAGCAGCCACAAAGAAACTGCCTGGGTCGTAGATGACCGGTGTGCCGTTGTCTGAGACGAGGGCGACATTCTGTCCCTGCGCAAGCCGATGCAGAAGCAGTCGTATTTTCTCGTCGCGATTGAGCGGGCCGTAGCTCGTGACTGTTGCAGTGATACCATGATGAGCCAGGAGTGCTTGTGTCACCCGAGGGTCCTCTGACGCAACAACTGTGGCGCAGCGCAGCGTGGCAAGGGCCCGAAGGGTAATATCGTCTGGGTGACCAATCGGCATGCTGACGACATAGAGGGTGCCGGTGGGATGAGATGTGGTCGTCCGGCCTCTCACTCCAGAATCGTTTGGTTGACTCCCATCTCGCGCCATCGATATAATTCCCCGCTTAATGCCAGTCTGTTTGTCCTGAAAAGTTGAGAGGATAGCCCTCTATGGCCGCCATGTTTTTTGTGGTGACGATGGCCCTGTATTTTGCGGCCACCATTTCCTTTCTTGCCTATCTGCTCTGGCCTTCTGAGGGCCTGTCAAACGTCTCGTTAGGTATGACGGCGACGGGGTTTGCCTCGCACACGGTCGCGTTGGGCGCAGGGATGGTCGGCGCGACGGAAGTCTCGACGCCAGGATTCCACGTAGCCCTGTCGTTCTTTTCCTGGGTGCTGATCTTGGTCTTTCTTGTCGTGGAGTTTCGCCATCGTGTGCATGTACTTGGCTCGTTTATTGTCCCCCTGGCATTGCTTTCGCTGGTCTCTGCCGCAGCGTTGCCGGAAGCAGCTCCGTCCCTTACGCCGGTATTTGGAACCTTGTGGGTCCATGTCACGCTGAGCATGCTCGGTACCGTGGGGTTTGCCGTAGCCTTCGTGGCTGGTGTCATGTATCTGATTCAGGATGGACTTCTCAAGTCCAAACGTTTCAATGTCCTCTACTCAAAGCTGCCCGCCCTGGATTTTCTCGACCATCTGAATCAACAGTCGATCGTCACGGGCTTTCCGCTGCTCACGCTCGGCATCATTACAGGTGCGCTTTCCGCCGAGTTCTCCCGCGGCACGTATCTGAACTGGAATCCCGAGCAAACCTTTGCCTTAGTGACGTGGGTATTCTACTTTGTCGTACTGACAGGACGACTGACGGTGGGTTGGAGAGCTAAACGAGCGGCGTATTTGACGATTATCGGATTTGCGGGGGTTATTCTGACCCTCATTGGGGTGGTACTCAAGAGCCACGGACCAGTGTCTTGATATGCACATTGTCGCTGTCGGTTTGAGCCACAAGACCGCCCCAGTCGAAATCCGCGAGAAGCTCGCGGTTCCTGAGAGCCGGATGGGCGAAGCCTTGACCCGTCTCTGCTCGTATCAGGGGGTGAGAGAAGGGATATTACTATCGACATGCAATCGTGTTGAGGTGTATGCCGTCGTCGATGAGATCGAATCCGGGTATGGACGAATTCAGGATTTCCTGGCCGATGCCCATCTTTCGCTGTCTTCGGAGCAACTGACCCCTCACATGTATTGGCATCAAGGGGATCGAGCGATCAGCCATTTGTTTCGCGTGGCCTCCAGTCTCGACTCCATGATCATCGGCGAGTCGCAGATTCTGGGTCAGATCAAAGAGGCCTTCGAGGTTGCACTCACACATAAGGCGACCGGCATTATTCTGAACAAGGTTGTGAAAAAAGCGATTTCGGTCGCAAAACGCGTGCGGACGGAAACGAAAATTTCCGAGATGGCGGTGTCGGTCAGCTATGCCGCGGTCGAATTGGCGAAAAAGATTTTCTCTGACTTAAGTGAGAAGACGGTCCTGTTGGTGGGGGCGGGGGAGATGGCCAAGTTGGCGGCAAGACATTTCATTGCCAATGGTGTCCGGCATGTGCGGGTCACAACCAGGAATCCGCAACATGGGCTGGAACTGGCGAACCGGTTTTGCGGCACCGCGGTCGCCTTCGAGGACTTTCGTGAAGACATGGCCTCCGCCGATATCGTCTTGGTGTCGACTGGTGCCGCGCATTATCTCGTGAGTGAGGATGACGTGCAGCATTCGGTCAAACAGCGGATGAATCGTCCGATGTTCCTGATCGACATCTCGGTCCCGCGCAATATCGACCCGGCGGTGCGGCATGTAGACAACGCCTTTCTCTTCGACATCGATGATTTGAAGACGCGTGTCGAACAAAATCGCGAAGGGCGTCTCAACGAGGCTGAAAAGGCCGAGCGGATCGTGGTGGATGAAGTCGGGATTGTGCAGCAATGGCTCCAGTCGCTTGAGGTCACTCCCACTATTGTGGCTCTCCGCGCGCGGGTCGACGATATCAAGCAGGCCGAGCTGGACAAGACCTTGGGACGATTGGGGAATTTGTCCGCGCCGGAGCGTAAATTGGTTGAGGCGATGGCGTCGTCGATCGTGAACAAGCTCATTCACAATACGATGGTGACGCTCAAGACCGAGGTGAATTCCTCCGAGGGGGCCGCCTTTGTCGAGGCGGCGAGACGGTTTTTTAGCCTCGGCGACTCTGCGATCTCGAATGTTAATGAACATGCCTCCACTGAGTCGGAGACGTGTCATTCGTCACAAGAAGATATCCGGGATGTTGAAGAGGTGATTCCGAGATCTGGTTCGAAGATGCCGGATCAGTGAGCGTGAGAAGACCGCTATTTGGTTTGTCTAGTCTATCTGGTTTGTCTCGTTAATGGTTGAACCAAACGAACCAGATAAACAAAACAAACCAGATGAGCCAGATAGACCAGATGTGAGTCGGTGAAAGGGAGCCATGTCACAAGTCGGCCATGAACGATCAACCGTCGTGCTTGGAACGCGCGCTAGTAAGCTGGCGGTGCAACAGAGCGAGTGGGTGCAGGGACAGTTGCACGCGCTGGTTCCGGATGTGACGGTGACGCTGCAGAAGATTCAAACGTCGGGGGATAAGATTCTGGACGTCCCGCTGGCTCAAATTGGCGGAAAGGGACTGTTCGTAAAGGAGATCGAAGAAGCACTGTTGAGCGGTGAGATCGATTTGGCGGTGCATAGTATGAAAGATGTCCCCACGGAGTTGCCCGAGGGATTGGCCATTCTCTGCGTGCCGCCACGGGAGGATCCTCGGGATGCCCTGATTAGTCGTGATGGGCGGTCGTTCAGGGACCTTCCTCGTGGCGCCCGGATCGGGACCAGCAGCCTGCGCCGGCAATCGCAGCTCCTGCATGCCAGACCCGACCTCACAATTGCCATGTTGCGCGGGAACTTGGATACCCGTCTCAAGAAATTACGAGAGGGACAGTTCGACGCCATCGTGCTTGCTGCAGCCGGGCTCCGGCGATTGGCCTGGGCGCATGAGATTACGGAGTATCTTGCTCCGCAGATTAGTTTGCCTGCCATTGGCCAGGGGGCGCTGGGTATAGAAGGCCGACGAGACGATCTCTTTATCCGTTCGTTGTTGAGTGGTTTGGACCATGCGCAAAGTAAAACAGCCGTTCTTGCCGAGCGTGCGTTGCTTCATCGGCTTCAAGGAGGCTGTCAGGTTCCGATCGCGGCATACGCGACAGTCGACGGGACAAAGGTGAGACTGGAAGGACTGGTATCCAGCGTGGATGGCAAAGAGCTGCTTCGTGATACCGCTGAAGGAACAATTGAGGATCCGGAGTCGATCGGCATTCAACTTGCGGAACGGCTGCTCACACGCGGAGGCGATAGAATACTTCAAGCGATTTACGGAACCACATGACGAAACCAAAACGATCTGGGAAGGTCTATTTGGTCGGGGCGGGCCCAGGGGATCCCGGGCTTTTGACGCTGAAAGGTAAGGAGTGTCTTGAGGCGGCCGATGTTGTCCTGTACGATTACCTCGCCAATCCAGTCTTGCTGCAGTATGCCCCGGCCACGGCAGAGCGCATCTATGTCGGTCGGCGGGGACGTGGGCAGTATCAAGACCAAGCCGATATTAATCGACTGCTCATTGATCGCGCCAAAGGGGGGAATGTGGTGATTCGGCTCAAAGGGGGCGACCCATTTGTTTTTGGACGTGGTGGAGAAGAGGCAGAAGCGGTGGCCGCTGCAGGGGTCGACTTCGAGCTTGTGCCTGGTGTGACGGCGGCGGTCGCGGTTGCTGCGTATGCGGGCATTCCGGTGACCCATCGCACGTTGGCGTCCACGGTGACGTTTGTGACCGGTCACGAAGACCCTACCAAACCGGCGGCATTGTTGGAATGGCCCAAATTGGCTAGCGCATCGGGAACTCTCGTGTTCATGATGGGCATGAAGAATCTTCCTTCGATTGTGAAACAGTTACTGTCGGAAGAACGACCGTCCGACACGCCGGTTGCGGCGATCCGTTGGGGGACCAAAGCCGCTCAACAGACTATCGTGGGGACATTGGGCGATATTGTTGCAAAAACGGAAGCCGCGCATCTCGAACCGCCGACTGTGATCGTCGTGGGTGAGGTCGTGCGATTACGAGGACAGCTGAATTGGTTTGAAACCAAGCCGCTCTTTGGAAAACGGGTTGTTCTGACCCGCGCACAGGAGCAGGCGAGAGAATTTTCCCAGCTACTGGCGGCCTATGGCGCGGAGCCGGTTGAAGTTCCGACGATTCAGATCGTGCCTCCGGCCAGTTGGGAGGCCATTGATGACGCAATGACTCGTCTCAGTACCTATCAATGGCTTATTTTTACCAGTGCGAACGGGGTGCGACCCTTTATGGACCGGCTTCATGCGGCAGGGAAAGATGCGCGTGCGTTGGCGAATCTCCGCCTGTGTGCGATTGGACCAAGAACGGCGCAGGAACTGGGGACCTATGGACTGACTCCAGATGTCATTCCAACCGAATTTCAGGCGGAGGGTGTGATCGCCGCATTGGCTCGTGTGGGGATCCATGGGAGCCGCATATTGATCCCACGCGCCGAAGTCGCTCGCGAAATCTTGCCGGATCAGTTGCGTGAGTTGGGGGCAACCGTCGATGTGATTCCTGTCTATCGCACGATCGCTCCGGTGATGGACGTTGCATATTTGACGCAACAGCTTCACGATGGCCAGGTGGCGGTGGTGACATTTACGAGTTCCTCCACCGTCCGCAATTTCGTGGAACTTTTAGGGGGGCGGGACAGGGTGAGACCTCTGCTCGCAGGGGTGGTGGTAGCCTGCATTGGGCCCATTACGGCACGCACGGCCGAAGAGTATGGAATGACGGTCACGGTGATGCCGGATGAGAATACGGTGCCGGCGCTGGCAGAGGCGATCGTGAGACATTTCAAGGAAGGGGCCCGAGTTGCCGTTTCTACGCGCAGCTAGGTTGCTGTAAACGGTAGAGTAGTGGGATGCATTAGCTAAGGGAGGACATTGTATGGTTCCAGTCAAGTCTTTCATGGTGCCAAAGGAGAAGTTTGTTACTGTTGAGCGGGATACGGATGCACAGACGGCGGCACGGATCATGCGCGATCGCGGCATCGGCAGCCTGTTCGTGACGAACGGGAAGGAGATTATCGGTATCCTCACGGATACCGATATGGTCCGGCGCGTGGTCGCGACTGGAGTTGACATGCGCAAGACAACGGCCGAACAAATCATGTCGGCCCCAATCGTGATGATCGAAGGGGATAAGACCGTATTAGATGCCAACGATCTGATGGCCAAAACGCATATCCGCCATCTCGGCGTGACCCAGGACGGAAAATTGACCGGTATGATTTCTGTGCGCGATATCGTGGTGTTTTTGACGAATCTTCCGAGGAAGTGAGTCGATGGCTTTCCCAATACAGCGGCTCCGGCGGCTGCGGCAGCATGAGGCTTTTCGTCGCATGGTCCGGGAGACGAGCCTGGCTCCGTCCGACTTGATCTCTCCGCTGTTCGTCGTTGAAGGGCGAGATCGGCGGGAGGAGATCGCCTCGATGCCGGGCCAGTTCAGGCTTTCAGTCGATCTCTTGGTAAAAGAGGCTAGTGAGATTGCGGCCTTGGGGATTTCCGCCATCATTCTCTTTGGGATTCCTGACAGGAAAGATGATCGCGGGAGTTCGGGATTCGATCCAAACGGCATCGTGCAACGGGCCGTCAAAGCGGTGAAGGACCAGGTGCCAGGGCTGATGGTCGTGACTGACGTCTGCATCGACGAATACACCGATCACGGCCATTGCGGTATCGTCAAGGACGGGCGCATTCTCAACGATGAAACGTTGGAGTGTCTCCGTGCGATGGCAAGGACCCATGCGCAAGCCGGCGCCGACATGGTTGCCCCGTCCGATATGATGGATGGGCGGGTGGCAGCGATCCGGACGGAACTGGATCAGGCAGGTTTTCCAGAGTTGCCGATCATGGCTTATGCCGCCAAATTTGCGTCCTGCTTTTATGCACCGTTTCGAGATGCGGCATTTTCCAGCCCGCAGTTCGGCGATCGGCAGTCGTACCAGATGGACCCCGCTAACCGCCGGGAAGCGCTTCGAGAGATTGCCCTTGATGTCGAAGAAGGGGCCGACATCATCATGGTGAAACCGGCGCTGCCGTATCTCGATATCATTGCCGCAGCCAGGGCGCAGGTATTGTTGCCGGTGGCGGCCTATCAAGTGAGCGGGGAGTACAGCATGATCAAAGCGGCTGCCAACACCGGCTGGCTAGACGAATCGCGGGCCATGATGGAATCGTTGCTTTCGATTAAGCGGGCCGGCGCAGATCTCATTCTGACTTACTTTGCCAAAGACGCCGCGCGTCTCCTCCGCTGACGACCATGCTGAAAGTAACGCGTGGGCTGTGCGGCGAGTGTCCACGTGCCTATCCGGTCGCGACGATCGGCAATTTCGACGGCCACCACCTGGGCCATCGAGCGCTACTTGCAGACGGTGGTCGAGACGGCCCGGAAGGCACAGGGGACGGCGCTCGTGCTGACCTTCGATCCGCATCCGGTAAAAATCCTCGCACCCCATGTCGATCTTCGCTTTCTCACCAGCCCAAAGGAAAAGCTTGCGCACCTCGAAGCTGCGGGGATCGATGAAGTGGTTTTCCTGGATTTTACCCCCACGTTCGCGGCCATGAGCCCGGCTCAATTTGCCGAAGACATCCTGTATCGCTCTCTCACCTTGTCTGAATTGTTCGTGGGGAATCATTTTGCGTTTGGAAAGGGCCGAGCAGGGCGTATCGATGACCTTGTGCGTCTCGGCGGGCAGTATGGTTTCCGCGTGCATCCCGTGACTCCCGTGATGATTGAGGGGGACGTGGTGAGTTCAAGCAAGATTCGCCAGCTTATTCAGGCAGGGAAGATGGAGCGGGCTACCACGTTGCTCGGACGCGTGTATGGGATTCGAGGCACCGTCGTGCACGGGATGCAACAGGGGCAGGCGATGGGCTGGCCTACGGCCAATCTGCGCGTCCCAGCGGATCGCGTCGTGCCCCCCGATGGAGTCTATGCCGCGCGGACTGTCCACGGTACTCAGACCCATGATGCGGTCGCCTACATTGGAACCAGGCCGACCTTCGGAGCGGGCGAGCGGCTGATCGAAGTCAATCTGTTGGATCAGACCAGCGATCTCTATGGCCAGGAGATCGCAGTGCAGTTTGTGGCCAGGGTACGCGGCGATCATACCTTTGCATCTGCCGATGAGCTGTCGAAGCAGATTGCCCGTGATGTGGAGCAGGCGCGCATCAGCTTGCAGCGTATTCCGGAGGAAGTTCAATAACCATGGCTGCTGAGACGACGATCATGAGGCCGTCATCCAGGTCCGCCGCACGACCGGCACTGTTGTCGCATCTTGTTCGGACGGTACGTCAGCAACAGTTGTTCGTTCCAGGTCAGCACCTATTGGTGGCGGTGTCAGGCGGGCCCGACTCAATCGCGTTGTTGTCTCTCCTCCATCGCCTGGTCCGATCCTGGCGCCTCACGTTGACGGCGGTCCATTGTAACTATGGGCTGCGCGGAGCGGAGTCCGGCGGTGACGAATCGTTTGTCGCCACCTTCTGCCGGGAACGGGACCTGCCTCTTGTCATCCATCGACCCATGCTGGTCAAACGACGACAGCGCTCATCGCTTCAAGCCGCGGCGCGCGACGCGCGGTATGACTTTATGAAGCAACTGGCTCACGAGGTAGGGGCTGACCGCATTGCGGTCGGTCATACCGCCAATGACCAGGCGGAAACGGTACTCATGTGGATGTTGCGTGGGGCGGGTATGACGGGGTTGGCGGGAATGCCGTACGTTCGTGAAGACAGGATTATTCGTCCTCTTCTCGCAGCCACCCGCGAGGAGGTGACGGCATACTTGAATCGTGAAGGACTGACCTATCGTCGTGATTCGAGCAATGAAAAACCACTCTATCATCGTAATCGGATCAGGAAAGAACTCCTTCCTGTCATCACGCAGTTGGCGCCGGCTGCCGTTCGTGTGTTGCAGCGGCAGGCGGACTTGCTACGCGAGGACGAACAATACCTGGAACAAATGACAAATGAGCTGGTGCGCACACTCGTTAGCCATGATTCCAGAGGCGTGCAACGAGTCGATCGCCAGGCCCTCATCGAATTGCCGGTTGCCCTTCAGCGGCGTCTCGTTCGGGCAATCTTACGGACTTACGACGAAGAGGGACGCGCCAGCAGCCTTCGCGTGGTGGAGTCAGTTCGGCGTGTCTTTCTCAAAGGACGGAGTGGAGCCCGGCTGTCTTTGACGCAGACCCTCGTGATTCTGGATCAGGGGTCGGTGCGATTTAGCCCAGGTGCAGGAGGAGATCGCAGTCATCAGATTGATTCAGCGCAAGAAAGGAGAGAGATGCTCGCAACTCCGGTGCCTTCAACGGTCTCATGGACTAGAACGAATCAGCAAATTCATGTACAACTCACGACTCGTCGTGCTGCTGATGCGCTGGGCATATCTCCTTCACCCGGATTGGCATTGTTCGATGCCGACCGGTTTTCGGAGCCCTTGGTCGTTCGCCCTTGGCAAGCCGGTGATCGATTCTTCCCCCATGGGATGAAGGGGAAGAGCAAGAAACTACAAGATTTCTTTACCGATAGGAAGCTTGCCCGCCGCGCACGGGGGACGGTTCCATTATTGGTGGCGCCGGAGGGAATTCTCTGGGTGGTGGGAATGCGGCAAGACGAGCGCTTCGTCGTTCGTGATGAGACGACACGGTGTTTGGTTGTTTCGGTGAGCAACCGGGTGTCAGAGAAGGAGTAAGAGAGCATGGAGCGGATCTTCGGTCGGCCGATCGTGACACAGGAAGAAATGCGCGCCAGGATTCGTGAGTTGGGCAAACAGATTACGACCGACTACACAGGGAAGGATTTCGTCTTGGTGGGAGTGTTGAAGGGGGCCTATGCCTTCTATGCCGATTTGGCTCGCGCAATCAGAATTCCCATGCGAGTGGATTTTCTTATGGTGAAGAGTGAGGGGGCTCGGAAAAAAACTTCCGGCAAAGCTAAAAAAGTTAAAGTGGTGACTGAGCTGACCGAGGACATCAAGGGCAAAGATGTCTTGCTGGTTGAAGACATCGTCGATTCCGGACTGACGGTTCAACACTTGGTCAAGACTTTGGCAAAAAAGAAGCCTCGGTCGATTAAAGTCTGCACCTTGCTGAGCAAGCCAGATCGTCGAACCATCAATGTCGCCATCGACTATGTGGGATTCAAGATTCCGAATAAGTATGTAGTCGGGTATGGACTCGATTACCAGCAAAAGTACCGGAACCTTCCCTATCTAGCTGTGTTGGACCTGGAGGAAGATCAAGAGTAAGGCATTGGCCGCACGGTTGTCAGTTGGAACGTACCTATGGTAACATCACTCACGTTGGTGGTTTTTCTGACCATCTGACCCTGCCATCCACAAGGAGATCTGGATGAATTCCAGGACAAAGAACATACTTTTCTGGGTCGTCGTCGGCCTCTTCATGATTTTGCTGTTCAACCTGTTCAGCGTGCCGCACCATGAGCCTGAAGAAGATGTGATTTTCAGTGAGTTCATGACCAAGCTCGACAAGGGAGAGGTCGAGCGGGTCATTATTAAAGCCAGCCACATCAGCGCCGTCCTGAAAGATAAGACTCGTATTCGAACCTACTCGGTGGAGTATCCTGAATTGGTGCAGGTCTTGCGGGATCGTGGCGTACAGATTGAGGCAAAGCCACCGGACGAAAGCCCTTGGTACATTACGTTCCTTGTGACTTGGGGGCCCTTTGTACTGTTTCTAGGATTGTGGTTCTTCTTGATGCGACAAATGCAGATGGGGGGTAATAAGGCCCTCTCATTCGGGAAGAGCCGCGCTCGTATGCTGACGGAGGAGCGTAAGAAGGTATTGTTCTCCGACGTTGCGGGTGTCGATGAAGCCAAGGACGAAGTGCTCGAGATCATCGAGTTTCTCAAGGATCCGCGCAAGTTTCAAAAGCTCGGCGGCCGCATTCCCAAGGGTGTCTTGATTGTCGGTCCTCCCGGTACAGGAAAAACATTACTGGCCAAGGCCATTGCCGGTGAAGCCAGTGTGCCGTTCTTTAGTATCAGCGGATCGGATTTCGTGGAAATGTTTGTCGGTGTCGGAGCATCTCGTGTTCGCGATCTCTTCGAGCAGGGGAAAAAACATGCGCCGTGCATTATCTTTATCGACGAAATCGATGCCGTTGGTCGGCTTCGTGGAGCAGGGTTGGGCGGAGGTCATGACGAACGTGAACAGACACTCAATCAATTGCTCGTCGAGATGGATGGGTTTGATACGACAGAAGGTGTGATTTTGGTTGCTGCGACCAACCGGCCTGATGTCCTCGACCCTGCCTTGCTCAGACCTGGGCGGTTTGATCGGCAAGTCGTGGTCAATCGACCGGACTTGAAAGGCCGAACTGAAATTCTCAAGGTACACACAAAGAAAGTTCCGATTGCGACGAACGTGGAGCTGGAAAAAATCGCACGCGGCACGCCTGGATTTTCAGGGGCCGACCTGGAAAACCTGGTCAATGAAGCTGCGCTCTGGGCCGCGAGACTCAATAAGAAAGAAGTGGAAGTCGTCGACTTCGAGATGGCCAAAGACAAAGTACTGATGGGGGCTGAACGGAAGAGTCTGATCTTGAGCGACGAGGAGAAACGGACGACGGCCTATCATGAAGCCGGGCACGCGCTGATCGCCAAGCTGATTCCTGGAACGGATCCCGTGCATAAGGTGACGATTATTCCTCGGGGCCGTGCCTTGGGCGTGACGATGCAGCTCCCCGTCGATGACCGGCACGGCTATTCGAAGGGGTATTTGATCAACCAGCTTGCCATCCTCATGGGAGGTCGTGTGGCGGAAGAGTTGGTTTTGAAGGAGATGACGACTGGAGCGGGGAACGATCTGGAGCGAGCGACGGATCTCGCGAGGAAGATGGTCTGTGAATGGGGCATGAGCGAAAAGATGGGCCCTCTGACGTTTGGCAAACAAAACGAACAGGTTTTTCTTGGGCGAGAGATGGGAAGCCAGCGCGACTTCAGCGATCAAATAGCCATGGAGATTGACCAGGAAGTCAGGCGGCTTGTGACTGAAAACTATGAGCGGGCGAAGCGGTTGCTCACAGAAAACATGGCCAGTCTGAAGCGTTTGGCAGAAGCACTTTTGGAGAAAGAAGTGCTCGACGGGTCCGATATTGATCAGATTCTCATGCAGTCCACATCCCAAGCGGTTCCTGCCTAAATATTTCTGCATCGCTGATCCGGGACGCCATTTCAGGGCATTGGAGTCCCTGGGCAGTACATCTGAAAGACGATAGGCGAGAAGAGAGTCCTTCTCGCAAGTGGTGTGTTGTGACGTGTATCCTATACGGATACGATAGGTGGCGGTCTTGGGTTGTATAGCGGATCCCTTATACGGAGGTCCGTCGTTTGGTGTTAGAACCGAAGATCATTGACACGACAGGCGAAAGATCGGCTGATCGAATTCCACGACCGACCGTTAATTATGGGCGTCGTGAATGTGACGCCGGATTCGTTCTTCGACGGTGGTCGCTATTTGGATGCAGAAGCCGCCGTGGCCCATGCCGTTCGATTGGTGGAAGAAGGGGCGGATCTGTTGGATATCGGCGCAGAGTCGACGCGTCCCGGCGCCGATATCGTAAATGAGGCAGAAGAGTGTCGTCGTGCAATTCCCGTTGTGACCGCAGTTGCCAGAGCCGTCACCGTTCCCATCTCAATCGATACCTCAAAGGCTGCTGTTGCACGCGCGGCACTCGAAGCGGGGGCGGTTCTCGTGAACGATGTCACGGCATTACGAGGCGATCCTGCCATGGTCGATGTGGTCGCCAGAACAGGAGCCGGAATCGTCCTGATGCATATGCATGGTACGCCTCGTACGATGCAGCAGGCCCCCCACTATGATGATGTGGTCGGTGAGATATCAGAGTTTTTTGAGGAACGAATTCGTTTCGCGATGGCACATGGAATTGTTCGAAGACAAATCATTCTTGATCCAGGTATCGGATTTGGTAAGCTGCTGGTGCATAATCTTACGCTGTTAGCCCAATTGCACTCGTTTCGAGCAGTTTGAATGTCCATTGCTGGTCGGTGTCTCGCAGAAGGCGTTCCTTGGGCAGCTTGTGGATCGTCCGGTTCAGGAACGTCAGTGGGCCACGGCCGCAGCGGTGGCGATGGCAGTGGATCGTGGGGCTGGAATCCTTCGCGTACACGACGTGAAGAGCCATGAAGGATGTGGTGCAGGTGGCAGCAGCGATTAGCCGACAGACGACCGTATCCATGAAAGCACAACATGCGTAAATTGTTCGGTACCGATGGGGTCCGAGGGGTCGCCAATCTCGATCCGATGACCAGCGAAATAGCGATGCAGCTGGGGCGAGCCGCTGCGCATTTGTTTATGCGCCGAGCCGGACGCCATCAGATCGTAATCGGCAAGGACACCCGTATCTCCGGCTATATGTTGGAGTCGGCGTTGACCTCTGGGATATGCTCGATGGGTGTCGATGTCTTGCTGGTCGGTCCGATGCCGACGCCGGCGATTGCGTTCTTGACGAGGAGCCTCCGTGCCGATGCCGGAGTGATGATCTCGGCTTCGCACAATCCCTACCAGGATAACGGCATTAAGTTTTTTTCCAATGATGGGTTCAAGTTGCCCGATGAGATGGAAGCTCGTATTGAGGGGCTCATCGTCTCGAACGAGATTGCCCATCTGAGGCCGACGGCCGATGCCATTGGGAAAGCCTATCGAATCGATGATGCCGAGGGGCGATATATCGAGTTCGTCAAGCGGTCTCTCCCAAAGGAACTGGATTTTCAGGGGATCAAGATAGTGGTCGATTGTGCCAATGGCGCGGCCTACAAGGTCGCGCCAACGGTGTTGCGCGAACTCGGTGCGAAGGTCGAAGTGATCGGCAATAAGCCTGACGGGATGAATATCAATGCCGGCTGTGGTGCGGTCCATCCCGAACTGCTGCAGAAGGCGGTCCGCGAGCAGGGAGCTCATCTCGGAGTGGCTCTGGACGGGGATGCCGATCGCGCCATCTTTGTCTGCGAACAAGGACGTGTCGTGGACGGCGATCATATTATGGCGATGTTGGCGCTCGATCTTCATCGTCAGGGACAATTGGCGAAGCAGACGGTGGTGGGGACCGTCATGAGCAACTTCGGATTGGAGCTGGCCATGACGAAAGCGGGGATTACTCTCGCGCGGACTGCCGTCGGTGATAGATATTTGCTCGAACGGATGTCGGCCGAGGGCTATAACTTCGGAGGAGAGCAGTCAGGTCATTTCATTTTCCTGGATCATAATACGACCGGTGATGGCTTGATTTCGGCGTTGCAAGTCTTGTCGCTGATGAAGCGCACGGAGAAGCCTTTGTCCGAGCTGGCCAAGGCCATGACGGCGATGCCACAAGTATTACTCAACGTGAACGTGACGAAGAAGCCGAACCTCGACACAGTCCCCGAACTCCAACGCGCGATCCGAGAAAGTGAACAGCGTCTCAACGGCAGCGGACGCGTGTTGGTGCGCTACTCCGGGACCGAACCGCTCTTGCGGGTGATGGTCGAGGGTGAGTGCGATGACCAGATTCGTGAAGTGGCCAATCACTTGTCGACGTCGTCAAGACTCATCTGGGTTAGGGTTGTCGCCCCCCATTGAGGGAGGCTCATGCTGCCGTCCCTCACCGTTGCCTTCATTGCCGGACTCCTCGTCGGATCGCAGATTCCCTATTTTCCCCTGTCCGCCTCATTCCTGCTCCTTCTCGCTGCGCTAGGCGCCTTCGTCCTTGAACGACTCAATCGGTTCTCCGTCCGCCAGGCGACTTGGCTCTACGGAGCACTCTTAGTCGGGAGTCGTCTATTGGGCGGTGGCCGTCAACCTGGCTGCCCATGACCCGATGGTCGACCATCCGTCTCAATGCGGCGATCGAGGTGACAGGTCGTATCGTGGCACCCGTGCAACAGGCGCCAGATCGACTGGTCATGATCATCAGGTCGGACGATCCAATCGATGCATCGGGAGCGTCTAGACATGTTCGGCTGACCTGGCGCACGCCTGAACGAGTATTCTTCCAAGGCGATCGGGTCGGCTTTCGGGCGATGTTGCGCCGTCCGAGCGGGTCATTGAATCCTGGTGGATTCGACTATGCGGTTTATCTTGAGCGGCAAGGGATCGATGCGATCGCGACGGTGACCGGATCCGAGGCGGTGCAGTTTCTTGAGTCTGGGCGTGCGCATGTCTGGTGGGCGATTTGGAATCAATTCGATCGGTGGAGGAGCAGTATCCGTCTCGCCGCGCTACAAACCCTTCCCCAGCCTGCACTGGGACTCTATGTGGGCATCATCATCGGTGATCGAGGGTATTTGGATCCAGAGCTGCGTGATCAGTTCATGGTGACCGGGACAGTCCATCTCCTTTCTATTTCAGGGAGCCACCTGGGCCTCGTCGCGCTGCTCATCTTCGCGGTCGTCAGATGGGCGATGATTCTGTTGCCTGCGGATTGGCTTCTTGCGCTGTCTCGGAGAATCACGCCGACTCGTCTGGCCGCTGTCTGTACGCTCCTTCCTGTCGCAGGCTACGCCTGCCTGGCCGGGGCGGAACTGGCTACGATGCGATCGTTGCTGATGGTGACTGTCGGGCTTGAGTGCGATCTGGCTCGGCCAGGAGCGTCGGCTGTTTCATGCCCTCTCTGCCGCCGCGGTGGGTATTTTGCTGCACGATCCTCAGGCGCTATTCGATATCTCCTTTCAGCTTTCATTTTTGTCCGTCATTGCCATTGCCGGGTGGCTCTCCTGGCCGGCCGCAGCTGAAACGGAGGAGCTGCCGAACGAGCCGTCGTTCCTGAGAACCTGCGTTCGATGGGGGAGAGACGTCTGTGGTCATGAGCGGGGTGGTGACCCTGGTGACCGTTCCTCTTGTTGCGTACTATTTCAATCAATTGCCCTGGCTCGGTCTTTTTACCAATGTGGTGGCCGTTCCCGTGATGGGGATCCTGCTTGTCCCGATCGGACTTGCTGCCGGAATCTGGCAGATCGTGATAGGGGGAACCGTGCTGCCCCTGGCTTCGCTGAATCAGTGGTTCCTCGAACACTTTGTGGCTGCGGTTCGTCTGGTGTCGATGCTACCAGGAGGGGAATGGCATGTCGCGGCTCCTTCGGCTTTCACCATGTTGCTATTTTATGGCTGTCTCGTGCTGCTGTGGCAGCGAGTGGGCAACACGGCATTCCGATTGGCAGCGGGTGCCGGAGTGCTATTGGTATTGCTGTGGTGGGCCTGGTCCCCACGGATGTTTCTTGATGGGGATCACTTTCGAGTCACATTCCTTGACGTCGGGCAAGGCGATAGCGCGGTCGTTGAGCTGCCTGATGGACAGGTGGTGTTGATCGACGGAGGGGCGACGTATGAGCGATTCGACATGGGCCGTGCGGTGGTGGCTCCGTTTCTCTGGAACCGGGGAATCCATGCCATCGACCAGGTCATCGGCACACATCCTCAACTCGATCATGTCGGAGGTCTTGCCTGGGTGGTCCGCCATTTCATCGTGAAGCGCTATTGGGGGTCGGGAGAGACCCGCGAAGAACTGTTCTATCGACGATTGCAGCAGTCATTGGCCGATCGAGGAGTACAAGAAGCAGGTGGCCAGAGAAGGACAGGAGATCGTGTCGTCCGGCCCCTGTCGGCTGGTGATCCTCAACCCACCAGCCGACGAGCCATCTCGATGTGCTGCTCCACGATAGTCATGTGGGTGGGCATGTGCTGAATAATCATTCAGTGGTGACGCGTCTGACTTGTGGTAATCATACGATGCTCTTCGCAGCGGATGTCGAGCATGATGGCTTGTCACGGATGACCCGCTCACCATCTCACGGTCCGATCGAGGTCCTCAAGGTGCCTCATCACGGAGCGGTGAGCTCGTTGAATCGTGAGTGGTTGGCATCGTTGCATCCCCAGTATGCCGTATTTTCAGCAGGACGCCATAATCCGTTACAGACACCCGGCCGCTGCTGTTCTCGATGCGTATGGGTCGGAAGGCAGTACGGTGTTACGAACCGACCGTGACGGCGGGGTGTGGTTTACCGGAGGAGTCTCCGACACGGCGCTTCACGTGCATCGAGCGAGAGAGTTGGTATGGCAGCCGACGAACAGTGCCTCGTGCCTGTGGACGTGTGAAGAGGCGAACTGGGCTCGGATTTGGAAACAATGGCGGGACCTTCATTGATCACCGTTTCGGCCATATAGGGTAGACCTAGGCTACAGGACCCTGTCGCTGATTCTTAGGTGGAGAATTCGACGCGATGAGAGAGTGCACATTTCACGTCTTGGCAAGGCGATTTTCGTCTCTCCTTCCACCATCAGTGAAAGCTTCATAGCATAAGTTCTCAACTTTGTTCATTTTTCATCACTTGCTAGCAAGGCATAGCATGTGCATTCATCCGTGCTGGCTTAGCATAGTAGTGTCTAATTTTTAAGGGAGCTAGGGTATGCCAAATCTCGTACGAATCGTGATTCAGTTACCCGTGAATCTCAAAACCCAGCTCGATAACCTGAAACAGCAAGGATACACGACTAGTGGCTTCATCAGGGCTATGTTGGAACGGGAGTTTGCCAAAATGGAGGAGAAACCTGTGACGCCCTTTCCAGTTGGGAAACGAGTGAATAGCCGGTAGCCGCTTGTGATACGCCTGATCATGAGAGAGAGGCTGGGGGGGCTGTGACGCGGTTAACCGATCTTATTCGAGGACAGTCGAGTCAGGAAGCCGTTAGTCCTGATGTGAAAAGTCTCCACCCATTCCATGAGAAGACCGACTGCTTCCCATTCCACCTTCCAACACTTTCACC
The DNA here is from genome assembly GCA_963825145.1 of uncultured Nitrospiraceae bacterium. Lineage (GTDB taxonomy): Bacteria > Nitrospirota > Nitrospiria > Nitrospirales > Nitrospiraceae > Palsa-1315. The sequence goes on along the minus strand of CAWGSC010000029.1, from coordinate 206,076 downwards.
GTCTGTTGCTGAAACCGATTGGTATCAACGTGCATGTCATGAGCTTCAGGGAATCAAGCGTGCGGTTCAGACGAGGCAGCCTTGGACGCTCGATGAATTAATCCGGATCGCATCCGGTGTCGTGGCCTCTCTTGGAGCCAATGACAAGCTGGTTCAGACGGTTCTGCAGCACGATGCCGGAGACTATCTCGTCAACAATGCCGTGAATGTTGCAATCGTGAGTGTGAAGATTGCTGAAGCGCTCGGATACGAGTCGGCGAAGCTCGAACAGGTTGCGTTAGCCGGATTGCTGCACGATCTCGGTATGTTCGTCCTGCCGGACTCTTTGGTGTACAAGACCGGGACGTTGACAGAAGAAGAGCTCCAGGACATGAGGGAGCATCCACAGCACGGAGCCCGTCTGTTCAAGGATGTCGGAGAAGCCTATCCATGGGTGGGAAGGGTGATTCTCCAGGAACATGAGCGACGGGATGGGAGCGGTTATCCTAACCGGCTGACCGGTGATCAAATCGATGAGATGGCCTTCGTCATCGGACTGGCAGACGTCTTTGATGCCCTGATGAGTCCACGGCCCTATCGACGTGGCATGTCGCCTCATCAGGCAATCCGCGCGCTGCTCGTAGACGGCAAGACGATGTTTCCGCATCATCTTTTGAAGGCGTTGGTCGACCAACTCTCGATCTATCCGTTAGGCACGACCGTTCGTCTGAACACCGGCGAGACCGGAGTCGTGTCTCAGTTGAATCGGCAGTACCCGCTGCGTCCGATCTTGCAAGTCTCGCAACAGGCTGTATCAGGTCACGCACCGGCATCGAAGACGGTAGATTTGCGAGCCGAGACCTCCCTGCACATTGTGGAAGTGGTGCCCATCGGTTGATCCGCGATAGGAGAAGAGGAGATGAGGCCGTGCGACAGCTAATACCCCGACATCTCATCGGTCTTCTGGGTGCTGGTGCGATTCTCGCTGTGGCGTTTTTCGGGTGTCACAATCCGGTCAGTTCGTCTTTGCCGCCGTCGGCAATCAGTCCCCCTGGGACGGCGATCCCACCGTTGCCGAAGGGAGATGTCTATGCCGATGAAACCGTCCCGACCTCGGAAACACCCATCGAAACAGGTGACACGCTTGAGGTGGTGATTCGTCGTGGTGCCGGCGAGGAGAAGTTCGCCAGTGTCGTGCGGGAAAACGGAAAGATTTCGGTCGGGTTTATGGAGGTGGATGTCGGGGGCGTCACCGCGGCTGTGGCGGAAGCCCGTGTCCAGGAAGCCGCGGTGCCCTATATGCGCCAGCCGCGTGTGCAGGTCCTGCTGAAGAAGAAAGTGTTGAAGGTCAAGCGCGTCTTCGTGTTTGGGGATGTGAAGAAACCCGGGATGGTTCCCATGCCAGAGACACATGACTGTGCTGCAAGCCATTGCCGCAGTCGACATGTACCAGGAAACGGCGTTGATGGAGGAAGTCCGGGTGATTCGAGGCGGCGACCTCGCAAAGCCGCACATTCTGATGGCCGATCTCGCGCGCGCGTTTACCTATGGCGATATGACGAGGAACATCTCGCTGGAGGAAAACGATATCGTATTTGTGCCGCGCGAACATCTGGGCGATGCGTCCGAAGCTGGAAAAAAGATTATGCCGATCATTACGTCTGCGATCGCACCGTTCTACCCGGTGTTCCTTATTAACCCGCTAACGCAGTGCTGAAATGATAGTCGCAATCGACACGAGAGAAGGACTCTGACCCTATGGCCCAATACGAACTCAACGTCATCGATTACTGGCTGATCGTCAAGAAGCGGAAGTATCTCATTCTGCTGGCGGCGGGGCTCGTGGTGTTGTTCACGTTCCTGTTTTCAGAAATGTTCAAGCCGAGCCCGCTGTATGAAGCGTCTGCGCGGGTAAAGTTCGACCGAACGAGCACCGTAGCCCAACAGTTGATCGAGACCATGTCCTTCTCCAACGCCAACGACCTCAACTCCCAGACCGAGTTTATCCGGGGATTCCCCGTGATGGAGCGCGTGGCGATGGAATTAGGTCGCGTGCCGGCAAATGTGTCGCCGGAGGAGAAGCGATCGGCCACCTATCTCAACACGGTGTATAACCTCGGTCAGGAAATCAAGACGCAGCGGGAAGGCGATACGAATATCATTCGCATTACGGCCACCTCGGATCAACCGGAGATGGCAGAGAAGACGGCCAATTCAGTGGCCAATGCGTATCGGCTTGAAAATATCATGACCCGGAACCGTCTCGTCATGGAGTCGCGACGGTTTGTCGAGGAACAGCTGGCCGGGCTTGAAAAGCAGTTGAATAATGCGGAAGAAGCGCTGAGAGCCTTTAGGGAACGGGAAGGGCAGGTCTTTCTGACCGATGAGGCGCGCGCCGCGCTGGAGACATTCACCAAGCTGGAAGAGCAGCACAATGAAGTGATGCGAAAGCGGGCGGAGGGGGAACGGCAGATCTGCGGTGCTCAATCGAACCGATGCGGTGATTGGGAATCAAACCGGTCGGATCTTCACGGAGGAGCAGAATGCGCTGCTCACGATCCTGAATCAGCGCCTCCTTGATCTCCTCCAGGAACGAAATACCCTCCTGATCAACTACACGACGGATCACCCGCAAGTTCTGGAGCAGCAGAAGAAGATCGATAACGTCAGAGCCGAGATGGTTCTTGAACTCCGAGCCAAGCTCAAGACCATGCAAGACCGGGAAGCCACGCTTCTGGATCAGCGCGACCGCTATCGGAACTCGGTATTTACAGTTCCCGCGAGCGGCGATTGAGATGAGCCGCCTTGAGCGTGACGTGAAAGTCAACGCTGATTTGTTGGCGACGCTCAAGGCAAGCACCAAGAACTGCAGATCAAAAGTGCAGAACGGATTGAAGAAGTCACGATCGTGGCGCCGGCCATTATACCCAGCTGCACCGATCAATTCGCCCAACACGGAGACTGAATCTCATGGTTGGCTCTCTCATGGGAGTCTTTCTCGGGATCGTCATAGCCTTTGCGCGCGAATCATTCGATACGTCGATCGGTACCATCGAGGGGGTCGAGGAATTTCTCAAGGTGCCGGTCCTCGGCGTCATCCCGCAGTTCGACAGTAAGGAGATGGAGGAAGCCGCCCGCGCGGCGCTTCCAGCCGATGCCTCTGCGTCGACCGTGGAAAATTTCTCGAAACTCATTTGCCTGATCGATCCGAAGTCTGTCCTGTCCGAGAGTCTGCGGTCGCTGCGGACGAATATTCAATTCGCCAGCATGGATCGGAAGGTCAAATCCATCCTCTTCACCAGCGCGGGCCTTGGAGAAGGCAAGAGTACCTGTGTCACCAATTTGGCGATCACGCTCGCCCAGGAGGGGCAACGAGTATTACTCGTCGATGCAGACCTTCGGAGGCCGATTGTGCATCAGCGGTTGGGTCTCGATCGGGTCCCCGGCCTGGCGGATGCCCTGGTGGGCAGTACCTCCTGGCGCAGCCACGTGCGGTCTGCGACGGATCTGATGCTCGGGCCGATGGGCGCGGATCGGGTGATGAGCACGCCGGGGTTGGACAACCTGCATATTCTGACCAGCGGGTCGGAGGTCGGCAATCCGAACGAGTTTCTCAACATGAACAAGATCAAGACGCTCGTGAATGAGATGAATGAAGAGTACGACCTCGTGCTCTTCGATACTCCTCCCATTCTCCCGGTCACGGATGCGGTGGCGTTCAGCTCACGCGTCGACGGGACGATCCTGGTCTACCAAGTCGGGCGGATCGGTCGGAATGCCCTCAAGCGGGCCAAGTTCCTCCTAGACCATGCGCAGGCCAATGTGATGGGCATCGTCTTGACGAACGTGAAATCCGAGGTCACGCCGGACTACGGTGTCTACCGCTACGAATATCGCTGACGCGGCAGTAGGAGCCGACATCCCATGCATGCGTCGATGGTAAAACCGCAAGATGCCGTCATCGTCTCGGTGCTGGCCGCCGTGCTCGCGCTTGGCCTCACGCTGACGACTCCGATGGTCGGCGTACAAGTCGTCTTCGGTTTTCTCATTGTACTGGTGGCCTTCACGTCGGTTCCCGCCTCGCTCTTCCTGCTGATCTTTTCCATGTTGCTCTCTCCGGAGATCGCGATCGGGCGAGTGGAGGGACGAGGCGTCGGTGAGCGAGAACTCTCGTTGCGCGTGGACGATCTCTTGCTCGTGATCATCGGATTCAGTTGGCTGGTCAAGACGATCATCTATCGCGATCTGGCCCTCATTCGCGAGACCCCGATCAATCGTCCCATCGTCTACTATATGCTGGTCTGTGTGCTCGCGACGCTGATCGGCGTCATCGCCGGTCGCGTCCGTCCGCTCACGGGATTCTTTTTCATCCTGAAATATTTTGAATACTTCTTTGTGTTTTTCATGGTCGTCAATCATGTGTCGACCAAACGACAGGTCGTCAGTTTGGTCACGGCGTTACTGGCGATCTGTCTTCGTCATCAGTGTGTATGCCATCGTTCAGATTCCAAGCGGGCAACGGGCGAGCGCACCGTTTGAAGGGGAAAGCGGCGAACCGAATACGCTCGGCGGGTACCTGGTCTTTATCATGGCGATCGTCATGGGCCTCTTCCTCCACTTGAAGTCCGGACCGATTCGGGTCCTGCTCGCACTTCTCATGGGGTTCATCAGTCTGGCTCTCATGGCCACGCTCTCCCGCTCGTCCTACCTGGCTGCCGGTGTCTTGATCCTGGCTGTCGCCGCGACGCAATGGCGGCGCCCTGGTGTGGTCGCGCTCATACTCCTGCTCGCGGTCATGCTCCCTTTTGTCGCGCCGGACAATGTGAAGAATCGGGTCAACGAGACGTTTTTCGGACGTCAATATGGGGGCGAAATCAAAGTGGGACGCTGTCGGGTTGGATCTCTCCACGACAGAGCGGCTGCGTTCCTGGCAGTATGTGCTGAAAGATTGGCTCCACAGTCCTGTGCTCGGCCGCGGTGTGACGGGCTATGCCTGGGCGGACGCCCAATACGTCAAGATCCTCGGCGAAACGGGTCTCGCCGGCCTCGTCGCGTTCATCTTCCTGATCGTCCGGTTGTGGCGGCGCGCACGAGAGACCTTTCTGGCCGAACAGGATCCCTTTTGTAAGGGTTTGGCCCATGGATTGCTGCTCGGCATGGTGGCCATGCTCGCGCATGGTATCGGAGCCAACACCTTCATTATCATCCGCATCATGGAGCCCTTCTGGCTGTGCGCGGGGCTCGTCATGATCTTGCCACGCCTGACATCGGAGCAGAAGGACCCTGCCCCTCAGCGAGCACTCGTATGAGGTGGTTCCTCTTCTGTTATTGGTATGAACCGGATGCACCATCCGATCCCGTAGGGCTCGTCCGTCTCTGGACCTTGGCGCGCCAGCTCGTCGAACGGGGCGACAGCGTGACAGTCCTTCCTCCACGGTATCGATCCTCGTTGCTCCAGCGAGGATTCTCGACCGCTCCGATTCCGCTCATTCCATGGCCGGTGTTGCGTCCGATTTCCTACGCGGTTCTCTCCTGTATCGTCGCTCTCGTGCGAGCCGTTCGGTCGAAACCGGACGTCGTCTATTACCGGTGGATGGACAGTCCGCATCCGTTGTTGTTTGCGAGACTGGTCGGAGCGCAGTGCGTCTGCGAAGTGAACGGGGAGCCGGTGCCTGATTGGTCAGAGACCGACCGCACGCTCAAGAGGAGACTCAAGCATTGGCTGGCGTCTTTTGCCCTCAGCCGCTGCGATCGCGTGGTCGTTCTGACAGAAGGATTACGCGATCTCGTCGTTCGCCGCTATCGAGTTGCCGCTGAGCGCGTCGCCGTGCTGCCGAGTGGAACGGATACCGGGTTGTTTGTCCCTCAGGACGTCAACGGCATGTCGGCGTCGAATCGGGTTGGGGCTAGACCGTGACTACATCGGTTTTGTCGGGAGTTTCTACCGATATCAAGGGTTGCAGTGTTTGCTGGATGCGATGGCCATCATCAGACGCACCATACCATCCGTGCATCTTCTTTTAGTTGGTGACGGAGAAGCCGCTCCGGAGTTGAAACAACAGGCGGATCGTCTGGTCCTGAATCCCTGTATTACCTGGGCCGGCAGGATTACCGTATCAGGAGGTTCCCACGTGGATCGGTGCCATGACGCTCTGTGTGGCTCCGTTCCGAGGGGACCGGGGCGAAACGTCTCCGGTCAAAATCTTTGATTACCTTGCTTGCGGAAAGCCTGTGATTGCCAGCGCGATCCCTTCTGTCTCCGCCACATTTGTCCAAGAGGCCGGAGTCGCCTTGGTTCCGCCGGACGATCCGAGCCGCATTGGCTCAGGCAGTGCTGGCACTTTTAAACGACCCGGACCGGCAGGTCCGCATGGCAGCTATGGGACGACACTTTGTTGAGCACAGGATTTAGCTGGACACACCTCACCAATCGCTTGAGAGAATGGCTGGCCACCGAGCAGCCATCGATACACCATGCGCATCCTCGTGTTCTGTGATGAAGACCTGAGCATTGCGGCAGGCGGAGCCCGGCAGGTGCTGGAATTTGCCAAGGCCCTTTCCCTGCGTACCCATACCATCAGAATTGTGGCGCCCCAGCCTGCTCAAGGCCATCAGCTCGCGCGGGAGTTCGCCTCGCTGTCGTTTCGGCCTGTGTCTGTCTGGCGGCTGGCTGGTCTTCGGCCCTTGTCGTTTCTGATTGCTTCATGGAATGTCTTGCGGCAGGAACTGTTGGCATGGCGTCCGGACGTGCTGCTGTGGTTCGATTCGCCAGGGCAGATGGCCCCGCTACTCGCCCTGTCTAACCATGCCTGTGCGAGCGTACTCTTTGTCAATGGTTTCCCAGAAGAAGAGGTGCAAGGGATCTGGCGGCTTCCGTTCGTCCGATGGGCACTTCGCGCTGCGTTGAAAACAGCTGCACGCCGTGTGCAGGCGGTGGTCAGCATCTGCCGCGAGATTGTCACGCAGATGCAAGACGCCTGGAGAATCCCACCGGAGCGTTGTCACGTAATTCGCAACGGAGTCGACGGGGATCGCTTTCATCCTCAATCGCATGAGCTTGCAAGGAAAGCTCTTGGACTTCCTGCCAAAGGTCTCTACATCGGATTTGTCGGAGGATTCTTTCCCTGGCATGGGTTGGAGACGTTAATCGAAGCTGTGCCTTTCGTGCGCGCCAAGGTTCCTTCCGCCAACTTCTTGCTGGTGGGCGAAGGTCAAACACGCCAAGCGCTCGAACAGACTGGTTCAGCAACAAGGGTTGACGAAAATCGTTCATTTTGTCGGTCGGGCCGATTGGGCGCAGGTGCCGACATGGATTGCGGCCTGCGATGTCTGTGTCGTGTTGCATCGGCAGACTCGATCGTATCCCGGTGATTCCATGAAATTGTGGGAATATCTGTCCTGTGGGCGCCCCGTGATTACGACGGTCGGTCCGGGGTATGGAGAGACCGTAGAGGCCATCGGATGCGGGCTCGCGACGGAACCGGACGATGCGCAGGATTTGGCCCGGCAGTTGGTCCGTCTTCTTGAGGACCCTGATGAGCGAATAAAGATGGGCGAACGAGGTCGGATGGCGGTGATCCAGGCCCATACATGGGGAGCACGAGCCCAGGAACTGGAACACGTATGCAACGCGGCGCTTGCTGCAACGCGGCGGACAGCATGATAACCAGTCGTGACATGGTACTAGCAGAACCCCAGGTCAAACATGATAGGGCTGAACCAGCCCCGCCTCGTCTGCGCCATCGGATTCTCCAGGCTGGTGGATGGGCCGGGGCGGGATTTGTGTTGGATAAAGTGATCGCGGCGATCCAACTCATGGTGGTGGCGCGCCTGCTCACTCCGGCCGATTTTGGCGTGATGGCTGCATCCGCCACCATTGTCCTGGCATTCATGACAATCAGTGAGCTTGGTCTTGAATCGGCCCTGATTGCCAAGACTGAGGTTGACCGTGAGGATTTGTCCGTCGCGTGGACCATTGCGATTGTGCGGGGAGTCGTTATGGCAGCCTGTCTTTGGGCAGCGGCCGATGTGATCGGCCAGGCCATGCAGATGCCGCAATTAGCGTCGTTGTTGCGGGTACATGCCTGGGTGCTCGTGCTGCAGGGGCTACAGAGTCCGGCCATGGCCATCGTCTTAAAGAACCTGGACTTGCGTCTGCGTGTCATCATGGATCTCGTTCGCCGTGTGATTGAAGCTGGCGCGATCATCGCTCTCGCGTTGTGGCTCCGCAACGTATGGGCGCTCTTGCTTGGGCAGTTGGTCGGGATGTGCGTGGGCAGCCTGTTGTCATTCTGGGTGGCGCCGTTCCGGCCACGCCTGTCGCTCTATCGGCCTGCGTGCCAGTATTTTCTACGCTATGGAAAGCAATTGAATGTCACAACGCTTTGTATCTTCGGCGTCATGAGTGGGGGAGAGCTGGTGATCGGTCGCATACTCGGCCAAGAGGCGTTGGGTTTCTATCAGATTGCGCTGGCGATTCCTCTCTTGTTGGGCGTGCGGGCCACAGTGTTGATCCATCAAATCAGCATGCCGACCTACGCGTTGCTTCAACGGGATCGACTTGGCGTGGTTCGTGTATTTGAACTTCAAATGGGCCTGGTTGGACTCATCTTCATTCCACTGGCGGTCGGCGTTGCGGTGCTCGCTCCGGTCATTGTGCCCTTGGCATTTGGTCCTCAATGGCTCGCCATCGTCGAGCCGCTCAGAATGCTCTGTTTGTATGTCGTCTGCGCCGGGTATTTGAGCGTGATGACCGCGTTGCACTATGGGGCGAACCGGCCGGATCTCCAGATGAAGAGTTGGGGAGGGCAGTTTCTGGTCTACGCCATGATGCTTGTGCCGTTGACCATGGGGTTTGGTCTCACCGGCAGCGCGCTCGCGCTGGTCGCCAGCTATGTGGTGGGAGTGCTGTTGCAAGGTATCGGGACCAGAGCCCTCATCGGAACGGCAATAGTGCCACATTCCGGTCGGCTGGAAGAGCCTGTCTCCTCGCAGGACTCCTTGCCGGAATTATTCTCCTGATGTCGGGAGTCACCCTCAACGCCGCCGGCCTCCTGGGTGCTGGTCTCCGCCTGCCTGGGGGGACTTGGACTGTATGGCTGGTATCTCTGGTCGGTGGAAATGCCAGGCTGAAAGTGCTCTGGGATCATCACTGACGTCGACGAGTTCATGCTGCATCTAGTCACAGCCTGGTGGAATCGCCGCTATCCGGATTGGGTGCCTGAAATTGCATTGCGGTACTTGCCGGTGGTGGAGTCGATCTGTGCTGAATCCTCGCGGGGTTTGATTCTGGAGGTCGGGGTGAACCTCTCTGGTCTGACCACGTATCTTCGTCGGCCGGTGGTTGGGGTGGATTGTGTTCTGGAGGGTCGAGTGCCCTGCACTCGTCACTCCCGTTCTCGCGAAGGGGCAGGCGTTACCGTTTCAGTCCGGATCGTTCGACTGCACGGTCTGTATGGACACGTTGGAACATATCGAATCTTCAGACCGGAACCGTTTTCTACGGGAACTCATGAGGGTCACCAGGCGGCGAATGTACATAGGATGTCCCATGGGATCTCAAGCCGAACAGGAAGATAAGGCCTTACAGCAGTATTATCGGGCGCAGAGGGGTGAGTCGTTTCCCTTTCTCGACGAACACGTTGCCAATGGTCTTCCCAGGCTGAAGGCTGTCCTCGCGGAGATGGAGGGCATTGCTGAAGATAGTGAGCGACCCATTCGGTTCCACTGCGAACCGAACCTGAATGTATGGGTGCACGGAATGCTGCTTCGTCTGTGGATGCGGACGGACCGGGTCAGCTATGTCTTGCATCGCCTGGCCATCGCGTTGGTCCATGTGCGGCGTTGGTTGAATATCGGCCCTGCTACCGACAGATCATCGTGGCGGAGTTCGATCCGTAGCAACGAGTGTGCATGACGCCGTCTGACACACAATCTCTGACCTTCATCGACGATCGATCTGTCGATCGCGATTGTGAGTTACAACACGAAAGAGGTGCTCCTCGACTGTATTCGGTCTATCCATGCCCACACGACGGGCATCGCCTTCGAAGTGATCGTCGTCGACAATGATTCGCAGGATGGGACGGTGGCCGCGATCAAGAATGTCTATCCTGACATGAGGATCATTGCGAATCCGGACAATCGGGGATTCGCGAAGGCCGTGAATCAGGCCTTGGCCGTGAGCCGTGGCCGGCACGTGCTGTTGCTCAACAGCGACACGCTTGTCAGGGATCAGGCGCTTGCGACCATGGTCGCATACCTGGACGATCATCCTGACGTCGGGGCGGTGAGTTGTAAGCAATGGACTGGAGACGGACACCTGAACCAAACCTGTTTCCCTTTTCCCTCCATTCGCGATCACCTGTTCTATTCGGCCCTGTTCCAACGAGTAGCGCCTACCATGCAAGCGGCCGCCGCAGCGACGCAAGCAGTCGATTGTACGCAATCCCAAGATGTCGATTGGGCGAACGGGGCCTGCTTGATGGTCCGACGATCGCTCCTGCTGCAACTGGGGGGATTGGACGAAGCATTCTTTATGTACTTTGAAGACGTCGATCTGTGCCGGCGCCTGCGCCAGCAGGGGTATCGCGTGCGTCATCTCGCTGAGGCTGAAATTATTCACTTCATCGGCCGCAGCAGCGGCCGCGATCGTGAACGTCTGCAGCTTGTATGGGAGTTCAGTCGCATTCGTTATATCGAGAAACATTTTTCTCCGGTCAAGCGCCGGATCATGAAAGGGTGGATCGCAGCCGGCACCGGATGGCGATTGGTGCAGTCGATGTGGTGTGCGCCGGCGGCGCAACGGCGCAGGCGGATACAGAGTTGTCTGACGACGATCCGTCGATTGTGGAGTGGACCGCAGTCGGTCGAGCAGGTGCTTGCCTATTCATCCGGACCGCAAGGGTAGGGAGAAGGACGATCTCATGGAACGCCGCGACGCCTATCCGACCGACACACAACACATCGTGAATTTGTCGGGATATGTGTGGGCAGCCAGACAGGTCCCACAGCTTGACCGACTGCTGTGTACTCGATCTTGCCTGCGGGACTGGCTATGGATCCGACTATCTGAGCGGAAAGGCCGGTCGAGTCGTCGGGGTGGACTGCGCGCCTCAGATCGTCGCCCGCAACCGTGCCCGCTATGGTCATTCAGGCGCATCGTTCTTGGCGATGGATGGCTGTGCGCTCGGTTTTCGGGACGAATCCTTCGACTGTATCCTGTCGCAAGATACGATCGAACATATCATGGACGATCGACGGTTCGTGGCCGAAGTCGCGCGCGTCTTACGCAAGACCGGCACGCTCGTCATCTTTACGCCTCACGGGAAGGGTGTGGCATACAAGCCGGAAGACCCCTATCACGTGCGAGAGTACAACCAGGAGGAGTTTCGAAACATCCTGTCGCCCTACTTCTCGACCATCCGCTGGTTCGGTCGCCGCCAAGGTGCGCGATTGAAAGCGGCAGAGCGGTCGATGGATGCCGTACGGCGATTCGATCCGGGTGGCATTCGCAATCTCGTTCCGCGTCCGATTCGGCATTGGCTCGGTGGTCTGGTCAGTCGGCTTCAAGGTGGGCCCACATTGGAGGCGATCACTCCTGAAGATATTGAATATGAGGAAGGTGTGGCCGGCGATACGAATCTCATCGGGATTTGCATGAAATGACGCAGGCTCAGCGACAAGAGTCGAGCCGGACGATGGTCTCCCACCGCGCTGTTGATATTGGCCGGTGCGCTTGGGTTGCTGGCGCGAGCCTGGACGATTCTCCACACGGCACGACAAGGATATGCCGTCGATGATCTGTTCGATGCGTTGGCCTGGAATCTGGTGACGCTCGGAACGTTCACCATGGACGGCATGACGCCGTCGGCCCATGTCGGTCCTCTGTATCCGTCGGTCCTGGCCGTATTCTATGCGGTGGTCGGTCACCGGCCTGAATGGGTGCTGTATCTGCACGTCGGTTTTGATGTCGCTGCCAGCCTCTGTATCTACCTGGTCGGAGCGAGGCTCTTCATCCTTGGATCGGTGCAATCGCGGCTGCGGCCCTGTTTCTCTACCCAGCCTATTGGACCTACGATCCTCGAATCAGGAGTGAGAGTCTGCTGACGCTGTCTGCTCAGTGCCTGGTTGTGGGCCACGGTCGTGTGCCGTTCCTCGACACGGATGTTCTCCTTCGTGGGAGCCGGTTTGCTGGCCGGTCTCACCATTCTGTGCAAGCCGGTGACAATCCTGCTTGCCGTTGCGCTGATCGGTCTTGCCTGCCTCGGCACAGATTCCGTTCGCGTCAGGATGGCTCGCGCGAGCCTCTATCTGCTTGCGTGTCTGCTTGTGGTGTTGCCGTGGACGATGCGTAACTATCGGGCGTTCGACCCGGTGATTCCTGTCTCTGCTGGAGTAGGCGCCGGGCTCTGGATGGGCAGCGATCCACTGTCGCGAGGGAGTTGGCCCATGCCGCTGACGACTGGAGACCCAGATTTGGGAGAGTGCCGGGATTACACCGTTGCCCTATGCCCATGCGATGTACGACGTGTCGACCGATCGGATCTTGCGTGCGAAGGGATGGGCGCGCATTACAGAAGAGCCGGTTCGATACCTCTGGCTGACCCTGACGCGAGCCTTCGATTTCTGGATCGGGAACTCGTTCTACCTGGTCAGCTCGGATCAGGGATTTGTGCAGGGGCTCACGGTGGATGCTGCCGACCGAGGCTGGCTGGTGGCCACCTACAGCGTGGCGAAACGACTGCTGCTGATTCCTGGTTTGATCGTGCTGGCGCTCTGGAGTGCCTGGTCCCATCGGTCTCGTTGGCGGGAGCTCCTGCCGCTCTATATCTTTCCGATCGGCCTGATGCTCGGCTACATTCCATTCACAGTGGAAGCTGGCCGGTATGCGCTGCCTGTGCTACCGTGCCTTATGGTTCTGTCGGTGGCGGTCCTGGCGCAGGCATGGGTCTCCCGATGGTGTCTCTGCGTCGTCGGCAACCTCTTCCCATGAGGCCGTGAATCCAATGGGTTATGACCTCACCAGAAGCCAATTCAATCACCTGGTGCGAGCCTACCAACCCTCTCAGTATGAGACGTTTGGAGCACAGGACGCGCGCTTCACCACGCCGATGAATCACGCATTGAAATGTCGTGATCGTCTCCATGTTGCGCTCCGAAGCGGATTGCAACGGTTGCCGGACGGACCGCAGACGATCGTGGATTTCGGTCCCTTCCCAGGCAGCCTGTTGCGTCTCTTGCGTGGGATCGAGCCGACGAGAGCGGCGCGTCTGTTCGGCGCCGGACTGATGGCCAGTCCTGAGTTCGTTCAGTTCATGAAACAGGATGCCGATGTGGAGATTCTCACCGTCAACCTTGATCCAGTCGGGCAACAATTCAGCGTCCAAAGGGTACCAGGAAAAAGTCCCGCTGCCCGACCATTCCGCGCAGCTCGTGTTTGCGCTGGAGATCGTCGAACACCTCACCTCGCCGTTTCATCTGATGACGGAAGCCTATAGAATTTTGAAGTCCGGCGGCCATCTCGTGATCACAACCCCGAATGTCACTCGCATCGGCAATATCTTCAAGCTGTTGATCGGTCGATCGCCCAACGATCGGTTGGCCCCTCCCGGCTACGACGATCCGAACGATGAGTGGCGACCGCATGCGCGGGAATACGCGATGCATGAGCTGGCAGACATGCTGCGCCACGTCGGGTTTGAGATCGCGCTGTCGCGGTTTTTTCTGGGCGAGGACACGCAGGACTGTCGACAGACCGCTCGCCAGAGCGCGATCGACTGGGCCAAGGTGCCGTTCTATCTCATCCCGCACTTGCGCGGGAGTTTATTGATCCTGGGGAGAAAGCCATGACACCCGATCGTCCTCGCAGAACTGGCCGGGTCGGCGGCCTATGGAGGCGGAGAACGGTATCTGGAACTGCTCTTTGACCGTCTCGACCGCGCTCGGTATCGAGCGCTGCTGATCTGTCCGGAGCCTGGTCCGTTCGTGAGGCGGATGAAAGAACGCGGAGTGGAGACGCATCTCGTCCACTTGGCGCCGCTGTTCAATCCCATTGCCCTCTGGCGGTTGACGCGATTGCTTGTGCGGGAGCGAGTGACGATTCTCCAAACGCACGGAGCCAGAGCAAATTTTTATGGACGAATTGCAGGACGTCTGGCCGGCGTGCCGGTCATTATCTCGACCGTCCATAATTCGCTGAAAGACTACGAGGTCCGTTCGCTCAGACGAGGGCTCTATACGTTCTTGCTGCGTCTGACGCTCCCCACTTGTCCATCGGATTATCTGTGTTTCGGATGCCAATCGTCGGGACCTAATCGAGGAGTGCCCGGCTGCGGCGGCGAAGACGCAGACGGTCTACAACGGCGTGGACCCGTCGGCCTTTCCTTCCCATCCGGATCGTCAGAAAGTTCGAGCAGGAGCTCGGTATCGTATCAGGACCGGTATTGGTCATGATCGCGCGGTTGACTGAAGCGAAGGGGCATCGCTACCTGTTGCAGGCACTTCCACGCCTGCTTGAAACATGGCCACAGCTCTGTTGTGTGTTCGTGGGAGACGGCGAGCTTCGTGACCAACTGCATCGCCTGGCGATTGAACTTGCGTGTCGAACGGGCCTGCCGGTTTGTGGGGGTTCGTGAGGACATCGCCGATATCCTGGCTGCTGCGGATGTCGTCGTGTTGCCGTCCCTATCCGAAGGGTTTCCGTTTGTACTATTGGAAGCGTTGGCGATGGGTTGTCCTGTCGTCGCGTCGCGAGTCAACGGTGTTCCGGAATTGATTGAAGACCACAAGACAGGGCTTGCTCGTGCCGCCGCGAGATCCCCAGGCGCTGGCGGCGGCGATTCGAGAAGTACTGAGCGATCCGACCGCTGCATCGAAGATGGGAGCAGAAGGGCGAGCCGTGGTTCGGGAGCGGTTTACAGTGGATCACATGGTTGCGAATACGACGGCGATCTTTGATGCGGCCATGCAGGACGCGGGCGTGCGCGTCACCTGTCCAGAAACGGGTGGCGGCGTGAAGACGGCAGCCATGCCAGAGACAGAACAGATCGTCTGTCCCTGTGGCAGTCAGGGCGATGCCGGTCGATGTGTTTCAGACGCCGACCAGACGCTATGTGCGTTGTCCTGGCTGTGATCTCGTGTTTCTGAATCCTCGTCCATTGGGAACCCTGGTCGAAGAGTTTTACCGTGAAGACTACGACGAGGCCTACGGCGAGGCCGAGGCATCGTCGGATCGCGACCCGGTTTTTGAGAGTGTCGCGCGCCGTCTTGAGCCTGTACCGGCAGCCTCCCGGTCGGCTGCTCGATGTCGGTTGTGGAGACGGCGCGTTCTTGTCGCTCTGTCAGTCGGCGGGATGGACCTGTTACGGGCTGGAGTTGTCGAAGAAAGCAGTCGCGCGCGCGGCTCGTCGTCGGCTGACGGTGCTTCCGTCCGATTGGTTGGAACAGACTGAGGAGCGCGAACCGTTCGATGTGATCACCCTCGTGAACGTATTGGAGACGGTGACGAATCCGGCGAGTCTCTTACGGCAGGTCGCGGGTGCACTGACGCCATCGGGTCTCG
Source organism: uncultured Nitrospiraceae bacterium (assembly GCA_963825145.1). Taxonomy (GTDB): domain Bacteria; phylum Nitrospirota; class Nitrospiria; order Nitrospirales; family Nitrospiraceae; genus Palsa-1315. The sequence continues at coordinate 190,535 of CAWGSC010000029.1, read as the reverse complement.
TCGTCATCAGAGCGACCAATGGGGCATTTCATCTCCCGATGCGAACGCCGGCTCGGTGGGTCGGGTCTCGCTATGATCAAGCATTTCACCTCTTTCTGTATTCGCCTCAGGCGCTCCGTTCGTTGCTGAAGGGGATTGGATTGCACACCATCGCAATCCACAACTCGGTTCCGAGTCGAGGCCCTCTCACCCCGGCAAATCCGTGGATGAGTCGCCTCAAGTGGCGGATTGGTGCGACGGCGTTCTGGTCCTGTGCGGAGGTGCTCTATAAGGTGACGGGAGGGCGCATGGTCTGGGCCCCCTCGTTTGAGCTCATCGCCCAGCGGAGTGAGGCATTGCCATGAGCACATCCCATTGGTTCAGGCACCGGCGGTGGCGAATGTTCAATCAGGTTTTTGGGGCATCGTCGTTGCGCTCTGCCTGCTCGCTGCATTAGCCACGCTCGGTGTGCGGTCACTGTTTACCTCGGTGGGGTCTGCCAAACATACCCGATATGAGCCGGTCGATGTGCCGCCTCAAGAGGTCTCGCCCCGCCACCAGAAGGAGCGGGAGGAGTATGAACGGCGAGAGCGAGTTTGACGGAGAAGAGTCGGTAGCACGCTCAATTTGGAGTCGCCATTTCATGTGTGGTATTTGCGGCCTTGTGGGGGACAACGATCCGGTCCTGCTTGACCGGATGCTCGATCGGCTTGTCCATCGGGGGCCGGACGAGGAAGGGACGCATCACGACGCAGGCGTGGCCCTCGGTGTGCGGCGATTACGGGTGATTGACCCGACCGGTGGCCATCAACCGGTTCGGAACGAGACCGGCTCTGTGTGGGCAGTCTTGAACGGTGAGATCTACAACTATCGCGAACTCCGCAGGGAATTGATCCAGAAAGGCCATCGATTTCAGTCCGATTGCGATACCGAAGTCCTGGTGCATCTCTACGAAGAGGAGGGACCGGAGGCGGTCTACCGGCTGCGGGGGATGTTTGCCTACGCCATCTGGGATCGTGAGCGGGACCTCGTGCTGCTGGTCCGCGATCGGTTGGGGATCAAACCCCTGTACTACTCCGTCCAACCGGGGAAAGCGGGCGCGGCTCATCGTGTGCTCTTTTCGTCGGAACTGCCGTCACTGCTGGAAGGGCTTGCCGGATTGGACGATCCGTCCGCAGGCCATCGCAGATTTTCTGTCGCTGCTCTATGTGCCGAGTCCCGATACGATTGTCGAGGGTGTCTATCAGCTTCGACCGGGGGAGGCCCTCAAGATTGCACGAGGTCGGTTGGAATTCTGGCGCTATTATCGTCCGGAGGAAGAGGCCCAGTGTCATGGTTGAGCCTTCGCAGGGCGACCAACGAGCGCGGTTTCTGAGCACGCTACGTGATTCCGTGCAGGCGCATCTGGTCAGTGACGTGCCGACTCGGCTTGTTTTTGTCCGGTGGGTTGGACTCCGCGTCGATCTTGGCCTGCATGCGCGAGGCGATTCCTGGATCGATCAAAACATTTTCCATCGGGTACGACGCGCCGGAAGACCAATCCTACAATGAGATCAAGGCCGCCCGGCTCCTCGCGACACACTTCGGGACAGACCACACGGAAGCCGTGCTGCGTCCCGATGCGGTCTCGCTGCTTCCTCGCGTGGTGGCCGGCATGGGGGAACCATTCGCCGATTCCTCGGCCATTCCCACGTATCTGGTGTCCGAGGTGGCCAGACAGTCCGTGACGGTTGCGCTGTCCGGTATTGGCGGCGACGAACTCTTCGGCGGCTATCCTCGCTATCTTGGGCTGCGCGCCGCGGCTCGCTATGCGGCGCTTCCTGTGGCGATGCGCTCATGGATTGCGTCTGGTGCCGCCTCCTGTCTGCCGGATGGTTCAGGAGGCCGCGACGTTCGTGGCCGCATCAAACGATTTCTGCTGGATGGCTATCGTCCGTTAGATGAGCAATATCTCCGCTGGACGACGTTTCAGCCGGCTGGATGGGACGCGCCGCTGTTTGCCGATGGACTCCGTTCCGCTGTAGCCGATAGCTCGGCTCTTCGCCATGTCCGGAACCTCTTTGGCCAATGGCCTTCACACGAACCAGCCGATCGCGCAATGGGCGTCGATCTACAGACCTATCTGCCGGACGATCTGTTGCGGATGGGCGATCGGATGAGCATGGTCCATTCACTCGAACTTCGTGTCCCCTTCTGCGACCACCATCTGCTGGCCTTCGCCTGTTCATTGCCGGCAGCCACCAGATTGCAAGGATGGAAATTAAAGGGATTCATGAGGTCAGCACTGCAAGATATCTTGCCTAAAAGAATTATCTGCTGCTCCAAAGCGAGGATTCATGCTGCCACTCGCACGATGGCTACGAGAGGATCTGCGCGAGATGAGTCGGGATTTGCTCTCTGATCAGGCTATTCGACGGCGGGGCTATGTCAATCCTGCCTATGTGCAGTGGCTGCTCGCAGAGCACGACAGTGGCCGGCGGAATTTCACGGATCAACTCTATGCGCTCATGGTGTTGGAATTGTGGCACCGGCAGGTGGCGCAGCCTGTCTCCTGCCCTCCGATCGGAGTAGGCGTGGCATGAACGTCGTCCTGCTTGCAGAAGTCACGATCGAACAGGTGATCGGCGGCGCCGAGCGAGTCCTCCGGCAGCAAGCATTGGGGCTCGCCAAGCTGGGTCATTACTGTGCGCGTGATCGCGCGGGCTCCCTTCGAGTCTGCAGAGGCCAACCTATCGATTGGAAGCGTGACCGAACGGCGGTATTCCGTGACGCGAACCAGCGAGCCGGCATTTGTCTGGTCTTCGGTGCAGAACTCCCTTCGGGCATTTGATCTCACGCAGCAGACCTCTCCTGTCGATATCGCGATGATTCATCAATCACTGGCTGGTCTCGGTCCGATCTTGTTCCGCTACGGGATGGTCAGTCGCTGGGTCTATGTCTGTCATTCGTTGGCGCATGAGGAGTATCTCACCAGAGCGGAACGGGCGGCGACGACGCTGGAAGGGGTCAGGCGGCGGCTGAGCGTGCGCGCCCGGCGTTGGATTGAACGAACGGTGATCCGCCGCTGTCATCATGTGATCGTCTTGAGTGAATTCATGAAGCGACAAGTCATGGCCACGCACGGAATTGCGCCGAAGCACATTACCGTGGTTCCCGGCGCAGCCGATCCGGCCACGTTCTATCCGCCACACGATAGGAATGAGATCAGACGGGAACTCAAGTTACCTGAGGGCCGCACGATGTTGTTTACGGTTCGCAATCTGGTACCTCGGATGGGGTTGGAACATCTTCTCGAGGCCATGACGATGCTCGGGGAAGAGCATCGGAATCTTCTGCTCCTGATCGGCGGGGAGGGCCAACTGCGCTCGCGATTGGAAGAATTGATTCGTAGCAAGGGATTAGAAGACTCAGTGCAGTTGCTCGGATTCGTGCCGGAGGAACAGTTGGCGAAGTACTACCAGGCGTCTGACTTGGTCGTGATGCCGACGCTGCAACTCGAAGGATTCGGCTTGGTGACGGTCGAGGCGCTGGCCTGCGGCACACCGGTGATGGGGACGCCGGTCGGCGCGATTCCAGAAGTGTTGAGCACGGTCGATCCGCTGCTTGTGACGGAAGGGACGGACGGAGCAGTCTCTCGCGAAAGACATTACAATTGCTGCTGAAGCGGTTTCGTGATCAACCAGGTGAGCGAGAGCGCTTCGTCAAAGAAAGGTCGGGAGGTCGTCGAACGACGCTACAACTGGGTGGCGCATACGGCCGATCTGGATCGTCTGTTCGTGAGCCTGTCGAGGATCAAACAGGGTTCTAAGGCGCGGAAGGTGATCCATGTGATCACGCGCCTCGACTATGGCGGGTCGGCGCAGAACACGATGCTGACCGCTCTCGGCCATGACCGTGCGCAGTTCGAGCCGCTAGTGGTGGCCGGGCATCCAGGTTGTTGGGATGCGCAAGGCGGCCAGGCAGCGACCGAGGAGAATTGTCGGCAGACTTGAGAAGGCCGCAATTCGTTGGATGTTGCTTCCATCGCTGACGAGAGAGGTCCATCCCATCAAGGATGCGCAGGCCCTGTGGCAATTGATTCGCCTGTTCCGGCAAGAGCAGCCGGCACTGGTCCATACCCATACATCGAAGGCCGGTGTGTTAGGGCGAATGGCAGCCTGGCTCGCGCGGGTGCCGGTCATTGTCCATACGCCGCACGGCCATGTGTTCTACGGCCACTTCGGTCCATTCCGATCCTGGCTGTTTCTTCAGATCGAACGGGTGCTGAGTGTGCTCACGGATCGAATGATTGCGCTGACGGAAGCAGAACGGCAGGATCACCTCGATCGCGCTGTCGGCACGGCCGACCGGTTCGCCGTGGTGCCGAGCGGGATCGATCGGGAGCGGTTCGGGCAGGCGAGAATTCAGGGGAAACAACAGCCGGATTGGTTTGGTTGTCCACCGGATGCGCTGGTCGTCGGATCGGTCGGGTGGCTCACCGATATTAAAGGCCATGAATATCTGATCGAGGCTGTCGCGAAGTTGAAGCCGGACTTTCCCTCCCTCCATCTCGTGATCGTCGGGAGTGGAGATCGGCATGACGCGCTCTTGCAGCAAGCGGAATCGGCCGGTCTCCGCGATGCCGTGCATCTCTTGGGTCACAGGGACGACATCGAGGTCTGTCTCGCCGGGATGGATCTGTTCGTCCTGCCTTCGCTCAATGAAGGGATGGGACGTGCGCTGATTGAAGCCATGGCAGCTGGACTGCCGGTGATTGCCTCCCGCGTCGGTGGTATTCCAGCCGTCATCAGCCACGAGCGACACTGGTTTGCTGGTGCCTCCTGGTGATGCCGGTGCGTTGGCTGAGGCGCTGCGTCGGTTGCTTGATCGACCGGAGTGGGCCAAGCAATTAGGTGTGGCGGCAAGCCGTAGCGTGGACAGCCGATATGGGTCGGTCTCAATGGTTCACGCAATCGAATCAATCTTTGCCGAGGCGCTCAGTGTTCATCGGTAAGCGAGACGGACAGAAGACATGTACGCATCGACTGATACTGTCATGTGCTGATCGTGGTGTCATGCCTGCCGTGTGTCTGTTGCGCGCGCGCAGGCATCGGATGAACGGCAGCAGTTGCTGGCCACGGTGCATGTCCATAGTACTGCCAGCACCGGTGAATTGACCGTTGAGGCGCTGGCCGAACGGGCGGAACAACTCGGTCTGGATGTGCTGATTTTGACCGACAACTTTGCTCTCCGCTATGAATATGGACTCTGGCCCTTGCCTGGTCTCTTGAAACGACAGGTTCGGTTTCCATCCGTGCTGGAGTATGGGATCGAACGGTACTTGGACGAAATCGCGGCAGCGCAGAGCCGTCACCCGAAGCTGATCATCCTGCCGGGTGTCGAGGTCGCCCCCCATTACTATTGGACCGGTTCGATAGTGGGACGCACGTTGACGATGCACAATGCTCAACGTAATCTGCTGGTGCTCGGCCTGACCAAGCCGGAGGACTATCGGTCTCTTCCTGCGAGTGGGAATCCGGGGTCCTACACGTTCGATTGGCGAGGGGCGGTCAATGGCGCGCCGATATTGTTGGTTGTTCCAGCCGTCTGGCTGTGGAGGCCACTCAGGCGCAGTACCGATCGGCGATCCTTACGGCGAACTTTTGCCTGTATCCTGATCGTCCTTGCGGTGGCACTGGTGGCCAATGCCTGGCCGCTGAGTCAGCCTGCGTTTAGTTCGTATGACGATCGATTGGGGTATCGTCCCTATCAGGCCCTCATCGATGATGTGAGCGCCAAGGGTGGGCTTGTCTTTTGGTCGATGACGGAAGCGCGGGACTTTCAGGAGTATGCTGTCGGGCCACTGGGAACCGTCACCGTCAAGACGGAGCCCCACCCTGAGGCGTTGCTGCAGACGACAGGGTATACCGGATTTGGCGGGCTCTATCAGGATGGGCGAACAAGCATCAAGCCGGGTGAACTGTGGGATCGGTTGCTGCAATTGTCTGCGAGTGAGCAGCGGCCGATCCCGGTGCTCATCGGAGAGCTGGCGTTTCACGGATTGAACGATGCCGGCAAGGATCTGCATCGTCTTGTGACGGCGCTCTGGGTGAAAGAACGAACCGCTGCCGGTGTGCTGGAGGCGCTTCAATCCGGTCACTCCTATGCGGTGGGAGATGGCGATCATCACGTCCAGCTTCGACTGGATGAGTTTCGAGTGGTATGCCAGGGTGGAACCAAATCGGCATCGGTCGGTGACAGGCTTGATCCAGGCGGGGCGCGCGATCTCATGGTCCGACTCTCCGTCACAGCGAGCCGATCGCGGGCGCCATCCTGTGAAGGTGCGGGTGATTCGTTCCGGCCAGGTGGTCGCTCAGTTGGCAGGTGAGACACCGTTCCGCGTCGACTGGGCCGACACCACTGTGCCGGCAGAAGAGCGGATGACCTATCGAGTGGAGATCACCGGCAGCGGTGAGCTCTTGAGTAATCCGATCTTCGTGGGGCCGATTCTCGAGGCGAACGCTGTCAGTTCTCAGCCCTCAGTGGTCAGCTCAGGGAAAATGCCAACTTCGAAACTACGACCTGCCGACTGAGACTTGAAAGCTCGCTCATGCGTGTCACGATTCATCAACCGCAGTTTCTGCCATGGCTTGGATATCTGGACAAGATCGATCAGGCGGATCTGTTCATCGCCTTGGATTCGGTGCAGTTCAAGAAGAACGAGTGGCAAAATCGCAATCGGATCAGAACTGCGGACGGCTGCCAATGGATCACCGTGCCGGTCCTCCATCGTTTTGGCCAACTGGTGAAAGATGTCCGGATCAATCAGGCCGTGACCTGGCGGAGTCAGCACCTGCGCGCGATCGAGATGCATTATGCGCGGGCGCCATTCCGAGACCGCTATCTGCCGGAGTTGCGCAGCCTCTATGAGTCGCCATGGGAGCGGTTGCACGACTTGAATATGGCGGTGATTCGCTGGCTGCTCGGGGCCTTCGGTATCACGACGCCCGTTCGCTGTGCGTCGGAGTGGGAGGCGCGCGAAGAGCCCACCGACCGATTGATCGATCTCTGCCATGCCGTTGGAGCATCGGGATATCTCTCCGGTCCTGGCGGGGAGCAGTATCTGGACACCACACGGTTTGAATCGTCCGGGTTGAGGCTGGAGATTCAACAGTTCCAACATCCGATGTATCAGCAAGTCTATGAACCATTCATGCCGGCGATGTCGGCAATCGATCTGTTGTTCTGTTGCGGCCCAGAGGCGCTGACGCGATTGCGCGAGGCACGGGCGGGACAGAATGTGGTCACGGCCGCGTAGCTACCGAGCGAGGAGGAAGAGATGGCGAACGAACGTAGAGTGCCGATGCGGATCCTGGCAATCGGCGCGCATCCGGACGATATTGAGGCCGGGTGCGGCGGAACGTTGCTCAAGTATGCGCAAAAGGGGCATCGCATTTTTCTTGATGGTGATGACCGCCGGCGATAAGGGTGGCTCGAGCGGCGTTCGCAAGCGCGAGCAGGAAGAATCGGCGAAACAATTACGAGTCGAAAAGATTTTCTGGGGCGGGTATGAGGACACGGCGGTTCCGATGGGACGCGAATTGATTCAGGAGATCGAAGAGGTGGTGAAGGAGGTTCAGCCGCACTTTATTTTCTCGCACTATCACGACGATACCCATCAGGACCATCGGCATCTGGCGATGAGTACGATCACCGCGACCCGCTATACCAAGAACGTGCTGTTCTACGAAGGACCGACAACCCAGAACTTCTCGCCGACCGTCTTTGTCGATATCGACCAGGTGGTCGAGGAAAAGGTCAAATCGATCGAGGCCCACGCGTCGCAGGTGAAAAAGACCAACATCGAAGGTCTGAGTATCGTGGATGTGATTCGGGCCGGAGCGCATTTCCGCGGCATTCAAGGTCGGGTGAAAAACGCAGAAGGCTTTGTTCCGCTGCGATTGTTTATTAATATCGGCGTATGACGACTGTGGCGACAATGATTCCCCACTCACGGCCTGCGATCGACCAGGAGGACTTGCGAGCGACAGCCGAGGTGCTTGGTTCCGGGCAGATTGCCCAAGGGCCGTGGGTTGAGCGATTCGAGCGTGACATGGCAGCGTTCTTTGGCCTGCAGGGTGGGGTGGCCGTCAGTTCAGGTACTGCGGCGCTCGAGCTGGCGCTGCGGGCGCTCAGGATTGGAGCCGGTGACGAAGTCATCATGCCGAGTTATGTCTGTCCGGCGCCCTGGCTCGCGACGCAACGAGTCGGGGCACAGGCCAGGCTTGTCGACATCGACCTGAATACGTTCAACATCGATCCACTCGCAGCCTGCCGGGCGGTGACCGATAAGACTCGCGCGATCATTGTCCCGCATTTGTTCGGCCTGCCGGCTGATCTGACGGCACTTGAGCGGCTGGGGATTCCGCTGATTGAAGATTGTGCGCAGACGCTAGGGGTGACGGAACAGGGTCGGCCTGTCGGCACGGTCGGGCGACTCACCGTCTGTTCCTTCTACGCGACAAAGCTGCTGTGCGCAGGAGAAGGCGGGATGGTGCTGTCGAATGAGGGGGCCTTACTCGAACGAGTCAGATCGCTGCGCGAATATGATGGCGCACCGACACTGGAGCCTTCCTCCTTCAATCTCAAGCTGACCGACTTGCAAGCAGCGCTCGGGCTCTGCCAGTTGGGACGATTCTCGGCTTTTCATGAACGGCGTCGCTTTCTCGCGGCGGCCTATCGAGAAGTCCTCTCCTCCAAGACCGTGTCTGTCCGAGCGTGCCGCCAGGCAGGACGCATGGATACTATCGATTTGTGATTAGACTCCCGCATCTCCGAACCGATCCTGAGGGTCTGCTTGGTCTCATCAGTACGTTGGAGCAGCAGGGTATTCACTGTCGCAAGCCCGTCTTTCGACCGCTCCATCGCTATCTGGATCAGTCTGGTTTCCCCAACAGCGACGAAGCGGACCGAACGGCGCTTTCGATTCCACTCTATCCCGATCTCACAGACGACGAAGTCCGGCAGATTCAACAATCGTTGGCCAAGGTGCTTTCGTGAAAGCCATTGACGTCGAGGTCTCACCGTTCGCGTTGCGCAGCAGCCGGCGCTGGCTGACACCGGCTGCGCTGGGTGCTCTGCTGGGTGTGGTGGCCTTGGCGGTTCCCACGGTTCGTGAACTCTTCGTGTTCGAAGGTCTTCGGTGGCTCTACATCCTCCTCTTTGCGTTTCTCGGCGCCGGCGCGTTGACGCCGCTCATGGTGCATCTCAGTCATCAGTGGGGGCTGGTCGATCAACCATCTGACCGGAAGATCCATGTGCACCCGACTCCCAGACTCGGTGGTGTGGCCGTCTATCTTGGATTCCTTGGCTCGGTGCTCCTGAATTCGATCCTGCCGGACTGGATGATCGCAACCCTCGCGGCCGGATCGCTATTGTTGATCGTCGGTGTCATCGATGACATGTGGGAATTGCCTGCTGTCTTCGAAGCTGGTCGCCCAACTTGTGGCAGCCGGGATCGTCATTGCCACGGGCAAGGTTCTGACCCTGTTTCCAAGCGGTCCAGTCGGCGATGTCGCGAATGTTCTGCTGACGTTGCTCTGGATCGTCGGGATCACGAACGCCTTCAACTTTTTCGACGGCATGGATGGTCTGGCCACGGGGCTTGCGATTCTCATAGCCGGATTCATGGGGGCGGTGGCATTTGAAACGAACCAGCCGGGATTGGGCTGGCTTGCCATCGCCATCATTGGGGCAGGGGTGGGATTTCTTCCCTACAATTTTCGAGGGCGTAAGCCTGCCGTGATTTTTCTTGGAGACGGTGGGGCAACTTTCCTCGGATTCACGCTTGCCTGTCTCGCCGTCAAAGGAAATTGGGCGGATCATAGTCCGATCGTCTCATTCAGTAATCCGCTCCTCATCTTCGGCGTGCTCATCTACGACATGATCCACATCACCGTGGAACGGGTGGCGACAGGAAAAGTGCGCTCCATCAAGGAATGGCTCGACTACGTGGGCAAAGACCATCTCCATCATCGGTTGGAGCGTGCGCTGGGGTCTCGCCAGGCCAGTGTCGCGATGATCTTTCTCATGACGATTTGCCTCGGGCTGGCGGCCTTAGCTCTCCGTCATGCCGGAACGGCTGAGGCACTGCTGCTGCTCGTGCAAGCCTGCTTGATTGTGGCCATGATCACGATTTTGGAGTGGAGCGGTCGCCAGAAACAATAGCCACCCCTTGCACTGCATCCCAGTTCCCGCTACAAGATTCCTCCATGGTTCCTACCGTTGAATGGAAAGACGGCGCAGTACGGCTGCTCGACCAGAGCCGGTTGCCGGAGTACGTCGAATTTCTGGACTGCCGGGACTATCAGACCGTCGCCGATGCCATTCGCAGCCTCAAAGTCAGAGGAGCTCCGGCGATCGGCGTGACCGCGGCGATGGGGGTTGCGCTTGGTGCCCAGACCGTCACGGCATCCGACTACGAGGCCTTCGCTAAAGCAGTGCTCGTGATCTGCGATCACCTCGCGGCGACCAGGCCGACGGCGGTCAATCTGTTTTGGGCCATCGAACGGATGAAACGCCTGCTCGCCTCGTTACGCACGCAGCCCATTGCATCCATCAAAGCCGCGTTACTGAAGGAGTCACAAGTCATTCTCGATGAAGATATCGCCCTCTGTAAGGCGATGGGACAGCACGGAGCGGAACTCATTGCGAGCGGCCAAACGGTCCTGACCCATTGCAATGCCGGTGCCTTGGCGACAGCCGGCTATGGCACGGCATTGGGTGTCATTCGCGCGGCCTGGGAGCAGGGGAAGCAGATTCAGGTCATTGCGGACGAAACCAGGCCGGTGCTGCAAGGCGCGCGGCTCACGGCCTGGGAGCTGATGCAGGACAAGATTCCTGTGACGCTCATTACGGACAATATGGCCGGCTCACTCATGCGGCAGGGGAAAATTCACCTCTGTATCGTGGGGGCTGATCGGATCGCCGCCAACGGGGACGTGGCGAACAAGATTGGTACCTACTCAGTCGCAGTGCTGGCGAAAGCCCATGGGATTCCCTTCTATGTGGCCGCGCCCTATTCCACGATTGATTTGAAGACCAAAACAGGAGCAGACATTCCGATCGAACAACGGAATCCATTAGAAGTCACCACCATTCACGGCAGCCATCCCGTGGCACCAGCCGGAGTAGCGGTCTACAATCCTGCGTTCGACGTGACGCCGGCGGAATTGATCACCGGCATCATCACCGAACGAGGCGTCTTCAAGCCGAGCGAACTCGCCGCACAGTTTCAGTCATAGCATTTTGCCACTCCGACCCTTGCAAGCCCATTATCAGCCACTTATAATGCGCCAGCGTTCTTCAATCTATTCTTTAACTGTCAGGAGGAATCTCAGAACCCATGAGTGAACGAACATTAGCCATCATCAAGCCCGATGCTGTGAAGAAGCACGCGATTGGCGACATTATTGCCCGCTATGAAAAAGCCGGTCTGAAGCCTGTCGCCATACGCATGATGCAGTTCTCAAAAGCGACGGCCGAGGGGTTTTATGCCGTGCATAAGGCCCGTCCGTTTTTCGACAGCCTCTGCACGTTTATGGTGTCCGGTCCAGTCGTGGTGCTGGTACTTCAAGGTGACAACGCGATCAAGAAGAATCGGGAATTGATGGGTGCGACCGATCCGGCCAAGGCGGAGGCGGGCACGATTCGCAAGGCCCATGGGGCGAACATCGAATTTAACGCAGTGCATGGATCGGATTCGCCGGAGACCGCCAAGTTCGAGATTGGATACTTTTTTCCTCGAAATGGATCTTGTCGGATAGGGACGCCTGTCGGCAGGCGTGAACGGCTGTGCTCTTTTCCCGTTCATCGTTGGCCGCAAGTTGTGAGATGGATTTCGTATGTGCTGCTCGTGGTCCTTCCGGGGTGCGCCAGTCTGACGCACCGGTTCCCTCCTTCGGTGCCGCCTGCCAGCGTCGGGTGTCGATCCGGCACTGGACGCTCAGACGCGGCTGATTGAGTCTGCCTATCGTGCCTTTGTCGCAAGAGCGCTATTCACTCGCGAGTGCACTCTTCCAACGATTTGTCGATTCTTATCCCAATTCTCCCAGGCTGAGCGAAGCTCGTTGGTGGCTCGCGCGGTCGTATGAGCAGCGAGGGGACCTCCCAGCCGCGATGTCTGCCTATCGCGCCGTGGTCGGGGAGGCGCCAGCGGTCCACCCCGCTCGCCGGCAGTTATGAGTATCACGCGCTCAATCGGCTGGATGCATTTCGTCAGAGTCGTCGGTCCATCGTTCTTGCTAGAACGCAAACAGATTGCGCTTTGGCTGACGAGCCAGGACTGGCTTGCGATTCCTGATATCCAGCCATGGATTGAGCAACTCGCTGATGCAGGAGTGACGGCGTTGATTGTCGAGGCGGGATCTCCTTCGCGCGAAACGATGCAGTCGGGCCCCATGGGGGTGTACTTTCAGACGTCAAAGGTTCCGGTCGTCGAGGATCGTTTAAAGGTTATTGTGCCGGCAGCCCATGCCAAAGGGATGGCGGTGTTGGCGTCGCTCAATCTGCATGAGCCTGGATGGATGACGGTGAATCCTGAGTGGGGCATCGCCATGGCCAACAGGACAGAACAACTGTTCCAGCCGATTGGTCAGTTGATGTGCTCCATCCTGATTATCAGCGTCTCGTCGGCGAGGTGGCACAGGATTTGTTGCTGACAGACATCGACGGGCTCGTGGTTGGGGCCAGGAGGGCCAAAGGATTTGCCGAAGAATGGAGCCCGACATCGCGACGGATGTTCGAAGAATCTCTTTGGGTCTTCATTCGATAACCAGGATCAGTCTGTCCCACCAGACGCATGGCGCTGGGCTGGATGGAAGACGAGGACCTATCTTGGGTTTGTGGCACGACTCACCCAGCAGTTGCGACAGACGCGATCGGGACTCCTAGTCGCCGTGGTCGTGCATGAGCGTGCGGTCTTCTCGCCTGTGGATGCCTTGACGGAGTATGGAGAAGACGTGCTCGAGACGAAACAACGTGGGCTTCATGTGGTCATCCAGCCAGAGCCGGGCATATCCGAACGATCTGATGACCTAGGGGCGAGGCTGGAAACGATGCAGCAACGATTGGCGCCGGCCGCGCGGGATGAACGGCAACTCTGGCTGGGCGTGGCCCTTGTCGCGTCGGATCCATCGTCTCTCGTTACAGCTGTGAGAGCCATACTCGCGACGAAAGTAGGGCAAGCAGGGACACATCTGTTGCTGATGAACGGGCCGTCGATTCCTTGACAAAAGAGGCGTGGACCACTACGATCCCGCGATAAAATTTTGAAGGTCGAGGCTAAGGCTCAGGTTGAGTAGCTACAAGTGAGTGCCTGGCTTTCACTGGATCTTAACCTTAACCTAGACCTTTTCCAAAGGGAAGCGCGCATGATTCCGAAAGACCTCCGTTACCACCAAGAACATGAATGGGTGCGAGTGAGCGGCACGCAGGCGACGGTCGGCATCAGTCATTTTGCCCAAGATGCGTTGGGCGATATCGTCTTCATCGATATGCCGAAGCCTGGTGCCGTCGTCAAGGCCGGGCAGCAGATCGGTGAGGTCGAATCGACGAAGACGACCTCCACGATCTACACGCCCGTGAGCGGCACCATTGCGAAAGTCAATGCCGATTTGAAAGACCATCCGGAAGTCGTGAACTCCGATCCCTATGGCAAAGGCTGGATGGTGGTGATCGATCTGTCGAGCCCGAGCGAGGTGGACAAGCTGATGACCGCTGCACAGTATGAAGTCTTTCTTGCCGGCCAAAAACATTGAACCATTGTGTGATTGGATCATTGGTGAGTTCTCGCAATGAATCAATCGGCAATGAGCCGATGACTCAATGACTTCCCAGAAGCACATCGCCATTCTCGGCGCTGGACCTGGTGGCTATGTCGCTGCGATCCGGGCGGCCCAGCTTGGCGCCCGCGTCACCGTCATTGAGTCCCATGCGCTCGGCGGCGTCTGCTTGAATTGGGGCTGCATTCCCAGTAAGGCCCTCCTGTCGGTCGTCGAACTCGGCGACAAGGTCAAAAAATCCGGGGACATGGGGCTGCTCGTCCAAGGACCAGTCACGTACGATCTCGCTCGGATGGTCGCGCGAAAGAATACGGTGGTGGCGACTCTCGTGAAGGGCATTGCGACACTCTTTAAGGCGTGGAATATCGAGCATGTGCAGGGAACCGGATCGCTACGCGACCGGCAGACGATCACGGTGACCGGAGCCGATGGCGCGACGCGGGACATTCAGGCCGACGCAATCGTGATTGCCACTGGATCGTCCTGGCCGAACCTGCCGCAGTTTCCGATCGACGGCCAGCAGCTGCTCACCAGCCAGCACCTCCTGGACCTCGATCGCATTCCTGCCAGTCTGCTGATCGTCGGCGCGGGAGTCGAAGGATGCGAGTTCGCGGCGCTCTATAGCGGTCTAGGGACGAAGGTGACGATTGTCGAATTGATGGCGCGCGTGCTTCCTCTGGAGGATGACGACATCTCATCGACGATGGAGCGGGAGCTGAAGAAACGCGGCGTGACGGTCCTGACCGGGACCACCGTCGAGAGACTGGAGCGGTCACCGGCGACCATCACCGCGCATCTCAAAGATGGCACGCAGGTCGCGGCTGAAAAGCTGCTGGTATCCGTGGGTCGAGGAATGAATAGCAGAGGCATCGGACTAGAGCAGGTGGGGGTGCAAACGGGACGGCGAGGGGAGATTCTCGTCAACGAGCGGATGGAAACCACTGTGCCGGGGATCTACGCCATCGGCGATGTCGTCGGCAAGGCCATGTTGGCGCATGTCGCTTCGGCGCAGGGGAAAGTTGCGGTCGAGAATATCATGGGGCATCAGGCGACGGTCCGCTACGATGTCATCCCTGCCGGAATTTTTACCCTGCCGGAGATCGGTCGCGTCGGTATGACGGAACAGCAAGCCCGTGAACAAGTCCAGGCTGCCGGGCAGGATTCCAATATGGCGCTCAAGGTTGGGCGTTTTCGATATGCCGGATTGGGGAAGGCGCAAGCGACAGGGGACACGACGGGGTTGTTCAAGGTCATTGCCGAGTCATCGAGCGGCAAGATTCTTGGTGTGCATATCGTCGGCGCCCACGCAGCCGATTTGGTGCATGAAGCGGCCTTGGCGATGCAAGTCGGCGCGACGGTGACGCAAATGGCCGAGATGATCCATGCCCATCCGACGCTGTCCGAAGGCATGATGGAAGCGGCTGAAGATGTCGAAGGAATGGCGATTCACCAGGCGAGAAAGCGGATGCAATAATGTGGTCATCGCTTCTCCTCAAGCTCGGCATGTTCGCGGCGACCATGGGAGTCGTATTCTGGATCGGGTGGACCCTGCCGACCTCCTTCGATCGTGAGCGCAACATTGCTAGCCGAATCGTTGGAGAGACCGGAGGCTGAGATTTCCTCTGAGCAGTGGACGCGTAACCACGGTGAGCCCATCTCCTGCTCGCTTCATTGGCGGATCAGCGGTCCACTGCTGCAGCTCCGAAACGATCCACCCAAGGACTCCTCGATCTGAATCGGGCGACGGACCGGGATTTTGACGCGCTGCCCGGGGTCGGTCCCAAGTTGGCCGAACGGATTATGGAGTATCGGCAGTCGGTTGGAGCCTTTCACTCTCTTGATGAATTGCGAGCGGTCAAAGGGATTGGAAGAAAGAAGTTTGAGCAGATTCGTCCATTGGTCACGGTTACGCCGGATGCCGGACTTTCAGACAGAGCGGAAGAAGGCAACATGAGCGAACTCTCCCGTCAACTCGACTTGATCCTCCGCGGAGTCGTGGAGGTGATTCAGCGAGCCGAACTTGAATCGAAGCTGACACGTTCCTTGAAAGAGAACCGGCCGCTACGCGTAAAGGCAGGCTTCGATCCGACCGCGCCGGATCTTCATCTGGGCCATACGGTCTTGATCCACAAGCTCAAGCATTTTCAGGAACTCGGACATCACGTGATTTTCTTGATCGGCGATTTCACCGGGATGATCGGCGATCCGACCGGCCAATCGGAGACGCGCGTCGCACTCTCGAAGGAAAAAGTACTAGAGAATGCCAAAACCTACGAGCGGCAGATCTTCAAAATCCTCGATCCTGCGAAGACCCTGGTGGAGTTCAACAGTCGGTGGATGAGTACGATGACCGCGGAAGGATTGATCCATCTGAGTGCACAGTACAGTGTTGCGCGGATGCTCGAGCGGGACGATTTCCATAAGCGGTATCACGAGCAGAAGCCGATCAGTATCCATGAGTTCATGTATCCACTTGTGCAGGGCTACGATTCAGTCGCGCTCAAGTCCGACGTGGAATTGGGCGGCACCGATCAGAAATTCAACCTGCTTGTCGGGCGTGACCTCCAGCGAGGCCATGGGCAGGAACCGCAAGTCGTCATCACCATGCCGTTGCTGGAAGGTACAGACGGCGTGAAGAAAATGAGCAAGAGCGTTGGCAATTATATCGCGCTGGAAGACACACCGAACGACATGTACGGCAAGCTGATGTCGATCAGCGACACGTTGATGGTCCGGTATTACGAGTTGCTCACGACGGAGGATTTGGCCGGAGTCAAGGCCGCTCATCCGATGGAGGCGAAGCAGGCACTCGCGGCGTTGATCGTCGCTCGGTATCACGGTAACGACGCGGCCAAGCGGGCCCATGCCGATTTTCAACAGAAGTTTTCTGAACGAGAGTTTCCGTCGGAGCCAGACGTGCTGTTGACGTTGCGCGTAGGGGACATGATCGGGATTAACTTCCGCGAAGATAGCGACATTCGATTGCCGGACCTGCTTGAAAAGACCAAGCTGGTCCCAAGCAAAAGCGAAGCGAGACGGCTGATTATTCAAGGTGGTATTGAGGTTGACGACAAGAAAGAGTCTGATCCTAATAAGTTGATTACTTTCAAAGTAAATCAACGAAGGCGTCTCAAGATTGGTCGAAGAAAATTTGCGATTGTGGAGTTTAGGCCTGAAACCGAGGGCTGAAGCCTTTGCTGAATTGGATGCCAGCGAAAGATTCGACCCAGCGAGCGGACGTAGCTCAACGGTAGAGTCCTAGCTTCCCAAGCTGAAGTAGAGGGATTGCTCAAGCCGGTCCTAACACTGTAATAACACCTGACAAAAGAGGCAGCGTCGAGGCGCAGGGACAGATTCTGTCACCGGCTTTTACAGAGGTTAATTATTATCCACGGAGAGATACACTTTGACCCGCCCATCCTTCTTGGTGTCAATTAAGTAAACCCGAATAACCGAATTATTTCCGGGTTTGTTTGCAGAAAACTTTTCCGTCTTGGTGTAGAGCTCTGTGTCAGAATCCACATCGAGATCTGTTCCGATCCAACCAAGAGGCAAGCTCTTGCGCAACCGATTGACGAGATCCTCTACCGCTATGTCGGCTTCTGGCCTGTCGTCAAATCTGAACATGCAACTCCAGTTAGCTCCATGATGATCGTCTTTGTCTCTCACCAGGCACTGCTTGGCCCCGGAAAACGTCACGTTTGACCGCCATGTGGTACCGGTATCGGTATTGACAGCTTTATGTCCTGTTCGTAAGGTTTTGAAGTCCCCAGAGGATGCCGCTAGCACGATTTGCGTCACTTCACGGTCGTCTTTCCCAGTGGGGCCATGTGCAACTTCAAGGTTCTCGGACGGACAACCTTGACCTGTGCAAGTAATGCCGTACATCGTCTTGGTCCACTTCAGCTTTGAGCGGAATTTTTCAAGTCGGATCTCATATTGGCCATCGTTTGCTCCTGATACTTTCGTGCGTGGATAGGGGGTCCCTATCCACATAAATCTGTCGTCTTCGAAGGGGAACGGATCATTCACGGTGAGCACCAGTTCGCCGGAGCTATCGTCATAGCCGACTATGAGGGCCATGTGTTGAGATATATCATCGACTTTGAATCCCCTCGGTGAAACTCCAACGATAATGGGGCGGCCGTGATCTAGCTCGCCTTTCACTTCTGCCTCGGAAAGGGTTCCGTCCTTGGATTGAACTGTCAGCGCGATCGCTCCAGCTGCAACCCCCAGTGTAGCCAATAATGGATATTGCTCAAGCATGTTAACCATGGTGGCTTCGTCACCAGCCGGGAGATCACATTCAAGGCAATTCGGTCTCTCTGTGCAAAGCTTTCTACCCTGCACGATCCCACACTGATAGTCTGTCCGATGAATAACTGGAACGTAATAGTATTTGAAGACCATCTCTCCAACGGCGGCCCAACACCAACTAGGGCGTTCCTGAAACACCGGAGGAATATGTAATTTAACTTCCGCTGCCATGGTCAGGTTGACCGGTATCAGCAGAGAAAGAAATAGCCCAACGCCGGCTGCCCATTTAATCTTCACCGGATTCGCCTCCTTCGATCTTGAGAATACGTGAGCAGGGACCGAATTCCTTGGCATTGGAATAGGCCGGCATTGCAGGTCACGATGCATTGCACAGAGAAGGGACTGTAGGGACAACATGTGAAGAGCATGGGGCCTCACGGGGAGCCATATTGTAGGAGGGATGCGAAAGAAAGCGCAAGGGGCAGTGAGAGGAAGAGGGATGTCGTGAATCCCTATCTGGGAACGATCAGCTGGTTTCAGGAAAATACTGCGGGCATTGGTGATACATTTGGTCCTCTCCTATGTCTCGACGGTCCCTATTTCCATTAAGGATCCTAACCAAGCATTGGGTAGGTCAGTGACCTGTCCGTCATGCCTCATCAGTGAGTGAGACAGTACCTTGAGCATGAATAAGTCAAGAGGCTGAGAGGTTATGCCATTCGGAAGCTTTACAGGGAAAGCCCGGAACGGCGAGGTGCGTGTCGTTCTCATACCTCATGCGGTTTCTAGATATTCGCAGATCTACGACAGAGGAGCGACTGGACACTAATTGGGTATTCCTGTATAAACATAAACTGGTACAGCGTATTGCAGCGAGCGGGCGTAGCTCAGTGGTAGAGTCCTAGCTTCCCAAGCTAGTTGTCGTGGGTTCAAATCCCATCGCCCGCTCCAATTAGTTTCCTGCACTTGGGTTTCTGCCCCTCTCCTTCTGAGAAAGCTCCCATTCAATGAGCGAACGCACAAACGCAGTGCACGGTCGTGCCCTGTTGCTTGAGGGCGTCACTCTTCGCATTGAGCGGTTCCGGCAGTCGAATCAGCATGCGTATCATTTTCATGGAGGCCACAGCCTATTTAGGTATGTGTGATATGGATACACATCATATGAGATTCAGTCCCATTTACCCATCGGGGACACCGTGCTATGCTTGCCATAATAGCGAAGAAAGCAGCGAGTGAAGTGAAGGGCGTTGTGTGGATTTCGGCGATTTTCTACGCGACCTGCTGGAGCGAGCTAAGATTGCCGCAGCGGTGGAAGGGAAAACCATTAAGGCGCTGATTCCGGAGTCCTAGATAGGAAGATTTAAGAGCCAGAAAAGAAGGAGTTGCTGCTGAAGGGGAAGATTTAAACCAATGGAAAAGACTGTCGAGTATCAGGGATACACAATTGAGTCCGCCCCGCATCACCTGGTAGACGGTGAGAAATGGGGGCTGCGCATCTTCATTTCAGTAGACGATCACCGTGGTGTCCGAACGCGTGAATTCTCAGCCGATGTCGTGTATGCGACAGAACAGGAAGCCGATATCCACGGCATTGCCTTTGGCCAACGCCTCATTGATGGGAAGGTGGAAGGCCGGTCCGTCACGGACATGAAGACAACGGATCGCCGGACGACGCCGCGCCTCCGTGTGCAATTCCGCACCACGTTTTCGGCTTCCTCGAAACTGGAAGGGATGGGCATCATGCTTGATCTGTCTACGGGCGGATGCCGCATTGAGAGTCCGGTCACCGTGGAGCCAGGTGTGTCGTTGGAGCTGCGTATCTATGCGCCAAACGTAGAATGGCCACTCATGGTTGAGGCAGCCAGCGTGCAGTGGGTGAGCGGCCAGACATTCGGGCTGGCCTTTTTTCGGATCACGGAGGCGGAACACCAGCGTTTGGGGCAGGTAATCAACGATCTGATGAAGGGTGAATCAACAGCTGGCTAGGCTAGCGGCCGGTTTGCGCTGCTCTTAACCGATTAAAAGCAGAGCCTGAAATCATGGAGCCGAAGGAGCCGTTCGACAGCAATGGTTCCAGTCGCAGAGCATAGAAAAGCCATACCGACCTGGACGATCGGGAAGCCAACGGAGGCCAGGGTGGTATTTCTGGAGAAAGCCAGCGCTCAGTAACTATTCGACTATGGTACTCGTACAGTTCGCTCCAGATCAGCGTTCCCTCTTTATGCTATTCCATAACGGAAATCCAGAACAGGACCATCAGTTAGTCCGGTTTGTAGACTCAGTTGCATGGGCTGGGCTACGAGAGTCGCCACTATGAACTGGACTACGGACAAGCCGACCAAGCCTGGGTGGTATTGGTGGCGTCAAGATAGGGTGGCCAAGATGTGTCGCGTCTGGGAGTGGTGGGATAAGAAAGAGCTGTACGTTCGCTTTGAGGGAGCGGACTCAGAACCGGTCATTGCACTAGGAGGTGAATGGGCCGGACCGCTGGAGCCGCCAGCCTAAGCATCTCCGCCGGTACAAGCCGATTGCGCGTCTCGTAACCTACTGGAATGTCTGTCTGAAGTAACGAGTGCCGAATAATACGGGTCCCTACGAAAGACCACTATTCACATCCTTAACCCTTGCGCCTTCCTTCGACCCCCTCCTAGAATATGGATCCTTGCGAGGCCGCGCGCCCGGAAAAACCGGAGGCGTATTCGCTGGAATACGTTGAGGATTTTTCAGGGCCGAGAACGACACAGATGGTCGCGGATCGTTCGCCGCAGTAGAACGGTCAACGTCGGACAGGCTCCTAGGCCCGAATGAGAAGATGGTCGATGAGAGCAGGTTCTTCAATAGGCATGGCTGCGGGGGTATGGATAAATTGTTTCAGTCTCATCCGATCATTTGGGCTTACCCGGATCACGCCTACGGTGATCCAAGGCGTGTGAATCCCACTGACTACTGCCAGCCGGATGTCTATAAAGGCCTCCTCGCCCTCCAGCCATAATTGGACTTTCACAAGATCCCCTGCTCTCAGATGATCAGGGGTGATGAGCTTATGCCCATCCTCTGAGCTTTCGAGAATGCACCCGTCCGCTTGAAGCTGGGTGCTTCCGCTCGCCAGCACACAGTCAATAGTAAACTTCGGACTATCCCCCTCGATCTGTTGTGTCACCTGAGCCATAGTGTTATGCGCAGGGTAGTGTGGGAATGGGGTGCTTGGCTATTCCTCAAGAGATGGGGGACTTGTGATCGCAAGACACAGTTGAGCCGATCATGAGCTAGTGTCGCCGTGGGAATGGAGAAAACTGAACCAGTGAGCGACGCATGGTGTTCTGACTCAGTCATTTCCAGGCCGCTGTAGCCCCATTCTCGATGAGCGCAGACGAGGGAATTTGACCTCGGGATTCTTATCCATAAGGACTAGCACTCGTAAATTCCTGCATTTTCAATTGGACTTGCAAATACCTTGGCACCTAGAATGAAAAAGATTTGGTTTTGCCGTCACTTTGGGGAAGGAGAGTGAAGCCTATGACACTATTCAGGAATTCAATAGCTGTGGTGCTGACAGGAGTCCTGGTTATGGCAGTAACCGTCGCAGTGCCTCTTGCGGAGGTATTTGGCGAAGGTGGTGCGCGGCGGGATGTTGTGCTTCATGAACGTGAATGTAAGGGCTCAACCATGGATATGCTCTATCTGGTCGAGTTCGAGGCGACCCAGGCCGGAACTCCGACGAGCCGGGAGCAGACGATCGAACTGCTCGACAAACGCATTATTCCAACACTCGAGAGCCTGGGTACGGACGATAAGGTCCGAGCAGGAGGCATCGCCGGCGATACTCTCGCGGGGACTTTTGTGGTTGTTGGAGCCAAATCGAAAGATGAGGTGACTGAACTTGTTCGTGCGCTTCCTGCCTGGAGCATCATGCAGTGGAAGGTGACACCACTGGAGACCTTCGCTCACCGGGCCGATATCGAGAAGAAAGTGGTGCAGGGTCTCCGCACGCAGAAGTAGTTTGGCGTACGAATCCAGATCGCGTCCGATCTGCGTGCCTCACACGTCGTCGCAGTGAATGGCGCGTGCGCGCACCATACTTACGAGATAGAGGACTTGATAGCCATGCGCTTTCAAGTCCTTTTTGTATCTACCGATAACGTGTGAGGGTTGGAGGATCCTACTGCGCAGTTGGTGGAATTTCCAACAGCCTGCTAAACGGCCTTTTGAACTTTTCCGCTGCGCAGACAGCGTGTGCAGACCCGAATGCGTTTCGGCTGACCATCGATCAGTGCCCGGACTGATTGGAGGTTGGGATTGAAGATCCGCTTGGTCTTGTTATTGGCGTGACTGACGTTATGCCCGGATTGGCGACGTTTGCTACAGAGATCGCATGTAAATGCCACGGGTACACTCCTTTATCTACTCGAGTCGAGGCAGCTTGGAACGTCTGAAATCTACCACAGGGCCATTCGTCGTGACAAGCAGGTTTATGGGTAGACCGGCGTGGCATGGGAAGCTATTAGTCATGCTGCGCTGCGGGCTAGCGGCGGTTAGCACGGCGGGTTGGAGCAGATGTCTGCGATTCTATAGACCCAGGCGCGAGCGAGACAATAGCGGGCACGCTGATATCGAAACTCGTGTCACCCCCATCGTCGTATCGGTCTTTTCCCACGCTGTAGATCTTCTGTTGTGTCGGGCTCCACAACATCGGTAATCCACTAAAGGGATCGTAGTAGGACGAGCCGACTTGAGCAAGTCGATTCGGCACGGTGGTCTGTGCGCTCGGGCGCCGCAAGACGACCTGCAGCGAGGCGAGTCGCAACCTTGCATCGGTTTCCCTCAGCTGATGGAGGAAGGGATCCCAGTTCGGTTCGAATGGATTTGGGCTGACAAGGCTTTCCATGATGCCTTGGCGTGCGGTACCCGCAAGTTCGTGAAGTTTTGGCAAGGTGCTCTGTCCTGCTTCTGTCGCATGGATCATCGCGTCGTAGTACGTTGCATACATTTCCCAGGTCTCTCGCGTCTGTAGTGGGATTCCAAGAAACGAGCGTCTCGGAGGATGTGCGATCTGGCGAAAGGCCTGTTTGGGAAGATGGGCAGCGCTCGCCAACCACTGTTCGTGTGGATCGAGGGATTCAGTCTGTCTCTCCGTGAGAGAGTTCACCTGTGCTCACCATGGACGCCGAGTCTGAAATGATGTTGAAGCGGCCAACGGAGCGATGATTCTGCCGCAGTGAGTGGAGGAGCAATGTTGGGGCTCATCGCTAAGACGGTCTTGTTGACGATGGGTTGCGACAACAAAGTCGAGAGCAGACGGAGATCGTCGGTGATGACGATTTCCGCCATGACTTTGGTGGTGATGGTCGTCGCGTCTCGAAGTACGCTTCGCCACATGTGCAGATCCTTCTTCAATCGCTGCATGCCCAGGGCCGTCTGACGAGAAAATCCATCAGCGACATAGAGGCGATGGCCAGCAAACATTTCCACAAAACGGGGCGTGCCGTGGTGCCCGAATCCCATGTCCTCGAAGGGCATCGAGAGCCAGCGTTCGTACCGCGCCAAGAGGGTGTGGTCGCGACTGGTCAAAGTCCTGAAGCCGTGTGCTTGCATATTCCGGAACTCACTCACTGGATTCTCGGAGTTCCAGGAAGGAAGGACCTGTTCCAGAGGGAGCTCAATCTGTAGTTCCGAGCGACCCGGCTTGTCGTAATCGAATTCGCTCGCGCCTGGCGGCGCAGTGGTTTCCAGCCACATTTCATGACCCACCTTGGCCGGATCGAGAGACAGCGTCTGCAGAAAAGCCGAGGAGATAGTAGTAGCCATTTTCATAGGGGTTGGTGAGACGGTACTGCGGTGGCTCGAGGAGTCGGGTGAAGGTGGCGCTGGGAGGTTGTCCCTTTGAGGACCAGATGAGGCTCGATATCTGGAAGAAGGCCCAGATAACGACGATGCTAATGATCAGGTGCTTCATAGATACGTACGTAGATGTTGCATGTTGGGTCGGCCATTCATGTGAGCGTCGTTTCCTACTCGCGAGAGTTATCCACCATAAGAGGTGAGCAAAGCCTATGCCGAGAGGTGAGCTGAAAAGCCTCGGTCTTTCGCTCTGTTTGCCGATGGGTATGGACAGGTATCTGGTCAGAATATGAGCAGGGGAGGGGCCGACGGACATTAATGAACTTGACAACCTTCTTCTCGGTCTCCTAGAGTGCCCTCCACATTGTGACTCCTGGGTAAGGGAAGAGGGTGCAAGTCCCTCGCGGTCCCGCCGCTGTAAATGGGGACGAAACCCGTAGAATGCCACTGTCTTGAAGCGTGAAACGTGAAACGTAAAGCGTAAGGGAAGTAGTCAGTCCTCTTACGTGTCACGTTTTACGGCTTACGCTTCAGATGGGAAGGCGCGGGGAGTAGGGTGAACCATGAGCCAGAAGACCTGCCAGGAGAGTTGACCGATGTTCCCTCGTGGGCTGGGGAATTGGCGAGGATGAGTTGCGGGTGCAATCCTCAGGGTCTGTCGAGGCCTTGGGGGTTTTTTATTTGAGCACTCGAAGTCGTCACGCTAGCCGTTGGGCCGTGGCTGCCACTGCTTTTCGTAGGCTCTGCTGCCGGGGTGTGGAGTGATCGTTCGTTTGCACAAGCCGATGAGGCGGATGATGGCACGTCGACAGCAGGGCATTCTCACCGGCATGCCCTTCATGGCGAATATTACTCCGCGCACCTTCGTCGACGATCTCGGCCGCAAAGATATTTCTGGCTAAGGCACCCACACGAGTGGTCTCGCTCGCGCCCAGCATTACCGAGATTCTGTATGCCATTGGGTTAAATGACGAGATTGTCGGCGTCACCGAGTTTTGCGATTACCCGCCTGCGGCCCAAGCAGAAACCGAAAATCGGGTATGCCCAGCCGAATATCGAAGCCATCGTCACGTTGCAGCCTGACCTGGTATTGGCCCCGCGCGCCTTTCTCCGGGCTGACCTGTTGGCCAAGCTTGAGCAATTGAAAATTCCGACCTTTGTGGTCGACCCGGAGTCGTTCGAGGAAATTCCCAGTCGGATTCAAACCGTCGGTCGCATTCTCAATCGATCCTCTTCCGCCGATGGGGTTGCCATGGACGATGCGGCAACGCATCGCTGCGATCCGAAGCAAAATGGAAACGGTGGCGCGGGTTCGTGTGCTCTACGTGTTGAATAGCCAGCCGCTGATTACCGTCGGGCCAGGCAGTTATATTCGATCAAGTCATCAAAGTGGCCGGCGGTTCCAACATCGCGTCGCAGACGACCGTGCCCTACCCGCATCTCAACATGGAAGCCGTCCTGAAGGAAGATCCCGAGATCATTATCTTTCCCATCGGAAAGGCCGAAGGAATTTCACTCAGCTGAGCAACAGCAATGGTTGCGATGGACGTCATTGTCGGCGGTCAAGCAGGGACGGCTGCACCAAATTTCTGCCGATGTGTTGAATCGTCCCGGGCCACGGATCGTCGAGGGGTTGGAAGCATTGGCTCGGATTATTCACCCTGAAGCGTTCACTGCGAGCTATCGCACCGTGAGTAGTATGAATCTCACCACCGATCCGCCACGTGCGTCCGTCCAAACCGAGCATGAGAATATGGCGACAGATTCCGGCGCATCGCCTGTTCCTAGGTAGGGCCCGGATGGCCAGCGGGTCTGTGCTCACGGCCAGGCGATGGAGCGCTGTGATGGCGCCGCTTGTGGTGATGTCCGTTGTGCTGTTCTTGATCTGTTTACAGTTCGGGACACAATGGATCGGGCTCAGTCAGATCATCGACATTGTGGGGCAGGTTCTGCGTGAATGGACGGTTGAAAGTGATCGCATCGGGACGACCGGCGTGATTCTCATCCAGGTGAGACTTCCACGTGTGTTGTTGGGGTTTCTTGTGGGCGCCTGCTTGGCCTCCGTCGGTGTCGTGCTGCAGGCGTTGTTGCGGAACCCCTTAGCCGACCCCTATGTGCTCGGGGTGTCGAGCGGTGCGGCATTGGGCGTCGCCCTCGCCATTCTTCTGGGGGTCGGCGCCACGGTGGTGACCTTTTCCGTGTTACCGCTCTGTGGATTTGCCGGAGGGTTGCTGTCGTTAGTGGTGGTCTATCGCATGGCGCTTTCATATGGCCGGTTGCCCATTCACGCACTCCTGCTAGCAGGCGTGATTCTCAATGCGATCTTTTCGGCGATGATCATGTTTGTGACCTCCATCATGGAACCGAATCGCTCCGTCGGGACGATGACCTGGCTGATGGGAACGTTGACCGCGCCGTCGTATCCAGCGTTGGCCATATTGGCGTGCTATCTGCTGGGCGGTCTGTTTCTCTTGCTCAAGCAGGCGCGCCGACTGAATGTGCTGACGCTTGGGCGAAGAGTCTGCGCGTTCGCTGGGAATCGACACAGAGCATGTCAAGCGAGTGGTCTATGTGCTCTCGGCCCTGATCACAGGCGCAGTGGTGTCGGTGAGTGGAATGATCGGGTTCGTTGGGATGGTCATCCCGCACGCCGTCCGGTTTCTTCTCGGGGCGGATCACCGGCTGCTCTTGCCGGCATCGGCGTGCATTGGAGGAATGTACCTGGTCATCGCCGATACCTTGGCACGTACGCTTGCTCACACCGGCAGAAATTCCTGTGGGGATCGTCACTGCGCTGGCAGGTGGACCGTTCTTCATCTACCTCCTGGTGTGGAGGAAGGATCGGTTCGCATGAGCCTGTCTCCAGAGCAACGCACATTCGATGATTGACGAGGCGCAGAGACTCGGGTGTTGTTGCGCCACACATCGGCCTACCAGGTGCGTTCCCTGCGATTTCAGTACCACCTCTCAGTCGAGAAGCCGCCAACTGGGTTCTCGACGGACTGACGTTTGACATCGATGCTGGAGAGATTCTGGGCATCGTGGGCCCGAACGGGTCGGGAAAGACCTCGTTACTCAAACTGTTGGCGAAAGTCTTGCGACCGAACGCGGGTGACATGGCGTTGTTCGGGCGTGATCTTGGCACGATGCCGCAAGTGGAGGTGGCAAGGACTGTGGCCTTTGTGCCGCAAGAGAGCCCTCAGGTCTTTTCCTTTACCGTGATGGAAACGGTCTTGATGGGTCGGTATCCGCATCATCATGGCGCGAAGTGGAGTGCAGGATTCGGCTGGGAAAGCGCCGAAGATGTGTTGATTGCCGAACAGGCCATGCAGTCTACGGATCTTACCCATCTGGCTGCACGTTCGGTGATGGATCTCTCGGGTGGTGAACGCCAGCGCTGCATGATTGCCAGGGCCTTGGCGCAAGCGCCTCAAGTCCTCTTGCTGGATGAGCCTACCGCGTTTCTCGATCTCCAGCACCAGATTGAAATCTGCTCGATTGTGCGTCGGCTCAAAGAGGAACGTGGATTGACCGTGGTGCTCGTCTCCCACGACCTGAATCTTGCGAGCCAATACTGCGATCGAATTCTGATGCTGAAGGCCGGAGCGCTCTTCCGCCTCGGCCCGCCACAGGAAGTGATTGATGTCGATGTCTTGCGAGCCGTGTATGGATGTGACGTCTTAGTCGATCGTCATCCGGAATCGGGAGTGCCCAGGGTCACCATGCCCGGTTATCGTTCAACGACGAACATCAGGAGATTCTCTGTAACGGGAAGGATTCGTGCCCGGTCCTCTCGTCTCTTGTTGGGGCACGTTCATGTTCAACCAGGAGGAGCGCTCAGAGAGAAATCATCAGCAACGGGGAAGATGGTGCAAAACCATCACGGTGCCGCCACTGTAAGCGGGGAGTGATCCTGCACAAAAGTCACTGTGTGCTTCGGCACATGGGAAGGCGCAGGGGAACGACGATCCGCGAGTCAGGACACCCAGCTGATGGATGTTTCTACACAGCCCTTCGAGTCAAAGGGAGGTTTAGTATGCAGTCTGGTATCCGGTATCGATCCGTCTTGTTCTTCGTGTGCGCGTTTCTTAGTTTTCTCTGTCATATGGTCTACGGTAGCCTTTGGCCACCGCTGATGCCAGAGCCAGCTGAAACCGAACCAGTTCCTGTCATTGAAACGAGTGAAGTTGTTGTCTCCAGTACACGATTGCCTGATACTCCGGTTGACGCCAGAACGCTTCCGGCAAAAGTAACCGTCATTACTGCGGACGATATCCGGAAAAGCGGTGCCAAGACTGTTCAGGAGGCCATTCAATGGGCCAACAACATCGTCATGTACGATCAGGTCGGCAATGCATTCCAGCAAACCATTGACCTACGCGGGTTCAACGGTCAACCGGTCCCGTCCACCAGCGTCTTCGTGGATGGTCAGCGGATTAACGAGCCTGATTTCAACACGGTCAACTTCGATCTCATTCCGTTTGACACGATCGAACGAATTGAAATCATTCCCGGTCCCGCGACTATTTATGGGAAGAATGCAATGGGTGGCGTGATCAATATCATTACCAAACGCGGAGGAGAGAAGCATCAGGTGACAGGAGAGCTCATGGTCGGCAGTTTTGCGCGGCAACGGGGAACGATCAATGCGAGTGGGCCGATCGGCAAATTCGACTACTATATCAATCTTGCCAAGGAGAAGGAAGACGGATACCGTCAAGACTCAGGGGCCAACATCTCACGTGTCTATGGGAGAATCGGCTATCGTCCGTCAGCGGAGACCGATATCACCCTTTCCTATACCTATGTGACGGACAAACTTTATCAGGCAGGCGCACTCCCCGTGAGCGTGGCAGCAGTGAACCCGAGGGCCAATTTCACTCCGGGAGACTTTACCGATAACAACTCCAACGTGGTCAGGTTGACTGGCCGGCAAGGACTTCCTTTCGGATTTCTCGCTCAACGTGAACGGCTTTTATCGACAACTAGACGAACCCAGTTCGGGTTGGGACAGCCTTTCTTTCCGGGGTCGATCCTATTCAACGGCCGAGACCAATCTCCACCACTCAATCGTGGGGTGGAACAGTCCAGCTAACACAGAGCACTCCCCTATTTGGACGCCATAGAATAGTCTGGTGCTTGGGAGCTGACGTACAAAGTAATGACTTTCGGGAGCCGATTGCTCGCTGCCTCGGGCATCCCACTCCGGCCGTTCATTTAATAACCGTACAGACACCAACGAAAACATCCTGGGTTTGTATGCCCAAGATACACTGAGTCTGCTTCCGCAATTCATTTTAACTGCCGGTGTTCGGTACGACCAAGATAATATTCGAGACTAACTTTCAAGACGTTTCCGTTTTGCTCCACCCGTCGTTACCCCGCCCCCGCAATAAGACTTTCTATCGAACGAACCCGCGAGCGGGGCTGACGTATTTGCTCGATTCCGATGCCAGCGTGTATTTCAACTACAGCCAGGGATTTCGTGTGCCCACATTTCTTGAACTCTTTCCGGTGCGTCGGTCGTCGAACCAATACTTGAAGCCGATCACATCCGACAATTTTGAAGTTGGGGGAAAGACCGGACTATGGAACTGGGGAGAGGCCAGCCTGTCACTCTTTCCGTCCAATGTTCAGAACGAAATCTACTTCACCTGCACCACTTGCGATGTGTCATCGCCGGGTTCGACGGACTAAATCGCAACATCCCCAGCACGAGGCGTCAAGGGTTTGAGGCGAGCTTTAAGGGACGATACAACGAGTACTTTGACGGAAGTCATCAATTACACATTTACGGAGGCCACATTCCAATCTACGTTCAACATTTCCGCGGCGAAGACGATCGTGCCGGGGATACCATTCCGCTCGTCCCAAGAACCGACTGAGTGTGACCGGCAATGTTCACCCCACCGAAGGACTGACCCTGTCCCTGATCGGCTTGTATGTCGGTCCCAGTTCTATCAGAATGACGAAACCAACGTGCAACCTCAGCTACCAGACTACTTTTTTCTCAACAGTCGGATTGCCTATGAACGACCGGTACCAGGCGGGCGGCTAATCGGATTTCTGATACTCAACAATATCCTCAACACAAAGTACTCTACCTCCGGTACTATTGCTTCCAATACGCTCACTGGAGGGGGTGCGCTGGAGCCATTTGTCGTACCAGCACCAACGTTTGCGATCTACGGCGGGCTCAGCTATCGTTTCGAAGGATTGTAAGCGGCAGTAGCGGTCACGCAACTGAGGAGAAGGTACCAATGCGCATCACGAAGGTCTATACCAGAACCGGTGACAAGGGGAAAACCCGTTTGGCTGGAGGGCAGCAGGTCTGGAAGGACAGCGTGCGGGTGGAGGCGTATGGGGACGTGGACGAACTGAACTCGACGATCGGGGTCGTCAGGGCATTTAATGCGGAGTCGCTCGGGAATCATCCGTCTGCCGATCGGTTAGAGGAGGAACTGCGCTGGATACAGAATAAGCTGTTCGATGTTGGTGGGCTGCTGGCCACAGCGCCTGGACAGACGTTCAAGAATATGCCGACAATCACCGCACGGGACTCGACCCGACTGGAAACACTCATCGATACATGTCAGAAAGACTTGCCGCCTCTGAAGGAATTCATTCTTCCAGGGGGCGGCAAGATTTCCAGTTTTTTACACCAGGCTAGAACGATCTGCCGACGAGCGGAACGTATGTGTGTGCGCTTGGGGAAAGAAGAGCCGTTGGATCCGGCTCTAGTGCGGTTTCTCAATCGCCTGAGCGATGCGTTGTTTGTCTTGGCCCGTTGGATGGGCAAGCAGCAGAGTGAGCCGGAATTTTTGTGGCAACGGGACTTGAGCGGCGCGTGAACTATCTAGGCAGGACGCCACGCTTGCGCAAGGAGTTCGATCGCTGGGCCGACCAGTGAATGTGAACCCGCTCTTCGGTTGCCCTTCTTAGACCCATTCTTGGACCAGATCATTTGCCGGTGAGCAATGCGAGGCTCGGTCGGATGGGACTGTCGATCCTCCGATCGTGACCCCGCCACAACGATTGCGTGATGCAGGGTGTGCCTACTGCGAGCGGTGCCTATAGTGGTGGAATATCGAATGGCGATGAGAATCGTGATGTTGGTGCGATCGATCAAGGAAGCCGGCTGTTACCATTCTATCGGTAGATTGACCCACTTGAACGCATTGATGTGCCGTAGCAGGCGGTCACGCTCCTCATACGCAATCGTCACAAACTCCAGTCCGAACCGTTTACGCACGATCCAGCGTACAACGGCATCTTGGATGATCAGCGGCCGGTGAAAATCAGGGCAGTTCATCTGTACGGAGACGCGGGTATTCACGGAGAAGAGCATTGTGCTAGCAGCGTGAAGTGCACAGCCGCTTGATGAGAGGTTGATCAGGGGAATTTCGCGCATGATGTGGCCCGTGTTCCCCGCGGAAAGTTCGACGACGGCGTTGTTCGGCAATCGTCTGGGAATCTGCCTGACCCGCACATGCTCCAGCAAGGCTTGTAACCGGTTCCGCTGCGAAGACCAGATACTGGAGAAGTGAAGGCCGAATTCATCCCCGTGGGCCCAACACACCTCTGCGCGTTCAATCTTGAGCGGCCAGTCCGAGCCATCCGTATAGATCCACGCTTCGAACGACATGCCCGCCCGTACCGGCGTCTCGCACGAAACTCGGCATCCGCCTTTTGAAATATTGGAGATCATTCCTTCCCCATCCAGGTCAGGATTCCAAAAATAGATTCGGTGGTTCATGGGAAACCGAAGGGTTTCCAGAAGGATCGTTTGGAGAATGACGGGGGATTCCAGCAAGGCGCAGGGGACCTTTCGAATCGGTAAGAGGGCCCGAACGATGACTCGCCGCACAAGCCTGTGCCTTTCGCGACGGGTAACGTCCAGCGACCGAGGCGCAACAACGTAAGAATCCTAACACGGGATGTGAATACCATCTAGCAAAAATCAAGAATGTAAGATCGCAAGGAATCGCGCGTCGCGAAAACGTGTGCATCGAATTTTCGGTATAAGTTGACCACAGGAATAAATGGGGTAATGTCAAGAGCAGTATGTCGATATTTAAAGGGAGTCAGCGATGTCCTCACCGCAGCTGTATGTCCCGCCAGGCGATCTGAACATTGCGACAGTCACGGAATTCAAAGCGGCGTTGGTCGATATGATGTCCGACGGGAAATCGGGGACGCTCGATTTGGCCGGCGTCCGGCGCGTAGACGTCGCGGCGTTACAAGTGATGATCGCCGCACAGCGAACCGGTCGTATCGCGCTGACGAGTCCGTCACAACCTGTCTTGGCGGCGATGGCGGCGATCGGATTCAGGCCTGCTTCTGCTCCGAATGATGACACGCGAACGGAGACGCACGAGAAAAGGAAGACAGCGCGCGATATAAAGAAGTTGAGGAAGAGATAGACGGAGAAGTGGAACACTAGCGAGATGCCGTCCACAACAGGGAAAGAAAAAACAACGATCATGCAGGATGGAGATAGATGGAAGAACTAGAACGGACACGGAGTATTAGTGGGGGAGGAATTATATGAGCAGGCTAATTCTAGTGGTCGATGATTCGCCGACGATGCGGGGAATGGTGTCGCATGCGCTGAACGAAGCCGGCTTCACGACCAAAGAGGCTGAAAATGGCAAGGATGCGCTGATCAAGCTGACGATGATGGAGGAGGGAGGGGCAAAGCCAGACGTGATCGTCACGGACATTAACATGCCGGAGATGGACGGGATCGAATTGGTTAAAGAGATCAGAAAACTTTCAGCTTTCAAACACGTGCCGGTGCTTGTGCTCACGACGGACAATACCGACGAAAAGAAAGAGGTCGGGAGGGCGGCAGGAGCGACCGGCTGGTTGGTGAAGCCGTTCGACTCGGAATTGATCCTGAAGGTCATACGAAAGGTGCTGCCAGCGTGAACGGCGATTACTCGAAGTTTCTGCAGACATTTTTTGAGGAAGTCACGGAACACCTATCCGTGCTGGAATCCGGCCTCCTCACTCTCGAACAGAATCCCGACGATATCGAAGTCCTGTATCGGATTTTCCGGTCGGTCCATACCATAAAAGGGGCCGGGCCGATGTTCGGATTCACGACCATGAGCCGGTTCGCCCACAAGGTGGAGACCCTGCTTGATCCCCTCCGAAACAGGAAATTTTCAGCGACCCGCCAGATCATCGATCTGCTGTTGGAGTCCGCCGATTGCTTGAATATGCTGGTCGAGGCGGCAAAGAACGGAACGGTCATCGACGAGAACAAAACAGTGCTCGATCTGGAGGCCAGGTTGGAGACTTGCGTGACGGTCACCGTGCCGGCACCCGGTCAGAAAGCGGCTCCCGGCCCATCGGCAGCGGCGCTGGCCCCGTCGGCACCCGTCACATCAGCGCGCCAGACCTATCAAATTAGTTGGACCCCTGGGGAAGATTTGTTCCAACGGGGATTGAATCCGCTCAAAGTGTTCGAAGAGATGGGCCGCTTGGGAACCGTCACGTCTTGCGTGCTCGCCACGAGCCGTTTGCCGGATCTTGCCGATCTGGACCCGGAACGCTGTTATCTTTCCTGGACGTGCACGCTGGAGACCGACTATCCGCGCGAGGACATCGAATCCGTCTTCGAATTTACGGCACCTCCAGGCGGGCTGACGATCACGGCGCTGTCTTCGTCCAGTCCAGTCGCGCAACCGACGCAGGAGCCCGATCCGGAGCCCGCGCGTTCAGTTATCGACGAGGAAGACGATCCGCGGCTCGCCGAAGTGTTTTTCGGGCAGAAGGCAGACTCGCTCGGAGCCATTCTTGTCGAGCAGAAAGCGGTGACGCCGGCGCAGCTTGCCAAGGCGCTGGATCGGCAAGAAACGCTCCGCGCAAAGTCAAAAGAGCAAAAAACGGAAGCCTCGATGCGCATCGACACGGAAAAAGTCGACAAGCTGGTCAATCTGGTCGGAGAACTGGCCATCACACAGTCGATGCTGAGCGCTCTGGGGGGGCGTTTCGAAATCAATCATCTTCCTATCTTGCAGGAACGGTTGCTCCAGTTGGAGCGCAATACAAAGGAAATCCAGGAACGCGTCATGGGCATCCGCATGCTGCCCATCGGCATGACCTTCAACCGGCTGCCGCGACTGGTCAGAGACCTGTCGGCGAAACTCGGCAAGAAGATTCAACTTCTCATCTCCGGCGAAGAAACCGAACTGGACCGGAGCGTCATCGAAGCCATCGGCGATCCGCTGACGCACTTGCTCCGAAATGCGGCCGACCACGGCTTGGAATCACCGGAGGAACGGGTCGCTGCCGGCAAACCGGAGCAGGGCACGATCCGGCTTAATGCGTTCCACGAAGGCGGCAAGATCTGCATCACGATCGAAGACGACGGGCGCGGGTTCAACCGCGACAAGATTTTGGCGAAGGCAAGCGAAAATAAAATAATCACCGGTAACGACACGCTGACTGACGACCAGGTGTGGGCACTCACCTTCCGGCCCGGCTTCTCGACCGCCGAGAAGATCACGGAATTGTCAGGCCGCGGGGTCGGAATGGACGTAGTCAAGCGCAACATCGAAGAGCTGGGCGGCATCGTGAGCGTCAAGACCGCAACAGGCCGAGGGACCATTTTCACGCTCAAATTGCCGCTGACCCTCGCCATTATTGAAGGCATGACGATTCGGGTCGGGAAGGAAACGTATATCGTGCCGCTGTTGTCCATCCTGGAGTCCATCCAGCCGAAGGCCGACATGGTGAAGACCCTCATCGGCAAAGGCGAGGTTGTCAATGTCCGGGGGGCCTTTTACCCCATCGTGCGATTGTACGAGGTGTTTGATCTGCAGCCGGAGCACAAAAACCCTGCCGAGGCCATCTTGCTCATTTTAGAAACCGAAGGGGACCGCGTGGTCGTCATGGTGGACGAAATCCTGGGGCAGCAGCAAGTAGTCATTAAAAGTATCGAGGAGAACTTCCGAAAGGTCGATGGCGTGGCAGGGGCGACAATTCTCGGCGACGGCACGGTCGGACTTATTCTCGACGTCAGCGGTTTGGTCAAGTTGGCAAGACATGAACAGGCAGTCGCAGTGTAGATAGCGCTGGATGCTTTGGTTTGTCTCGAGTGCTTGGTTGTGCCAGATGAATCAGATTAACGAGATAAATCAGAAAACCAGGAGGAGGACACCATGACTACCGCAGTCGCGGCAGACGCACAAACATCAGGACAGCAGCAGGGGATTGAGGCGGAGGGCCACCAGTTTCTTACCTTCTGTCTGGGGGATGAACTGTATGGGATGGATATCCTTCAGGTCAAAGAGATCAAGGGATATACAGCCATCACCAAGATTCCGAACATGCCCTCGCACATCAAAGGGGTCTTAAACCTTCGCGGCGCCATTGTGCCGATCGTCGAATTGCGGACGGCGTTCGGCATGCCGACCATCGACTACACGGCCCTTACCGTGATCATCCTCGTGGTCGTGCGGGATCGCATCATCGGGTTGGTGGTGGATACCGTGTCGGATGTTGTCAGTATCAGCCAAAAGGACATCGAGGCCTCGCCCGACTTTGGAACCAAAGTGGATGTGAGTTTCTTGAGCGGCATCGGGAAATCCGGCGACAAGCTGGTGGCGCTGCTGAATGTTGATCAGTTGCTGACCGAGAAGTACATGCAAGATGCAGCTGCTGCGACAGCCTAAGAGAAATTTCAAGGTGACAAGAAGGCAAGACACAAGCGCCAAGGCCACAATAAGGAACAAAGGGGAAGGGACAAGGCTATGAAGCGGTTCGTAAACATGTTTAGCGGCTGGGGATTGACGGCGAAACTGATTGTGCTGTTCAGTCTCATCGGTGTGGTGCCGATGGCGATCGTCGGTGGCATTGCGTACGATGCGGGCAAGGATCTGGAAGCCGGTGTTGGCATCAGGTTCCAGGAGGTCGCTCAGAATATCGCCGACAAGATCGACAGGAATCTGTTCGAACGCTATAGCGACGTACAGGTGTTCGGGCTAAACCGCGTCGTCTTCGACCGAAGCGACTGGTACAAGTCGAACGAGGAGACGAGCGACATCGTGAAGACGATGAATCAATATGTCGATACCTACGATGTCTACTCGCTCAGCATTCTCGTCGATCTCGAAGGCAAGGTCATTGCGGTCAATTCGCGAGACTCAGACGGGAAACCGATCCGCTCGTCGTCGATCTATCAGAAGAACTATCGTGACGCTCCATGGTTCCAGGCTCTCGTGTCCAATCGGTTCACAACCGAGATGCCTTTCACGGCTCCGGGCAACAACAAGGCGACCGGCACCTTCATTGAAGATCTGCATGTGGACCAGGATGTGAGAGCCGCCTATCCAGACGAAGACGGACTCTCGATCTCCTTTTCTGCGCCAGTCTATCAGGACGGGAAGGTCATCGGCTATTGGAGCAATCGAACGAAGTTTTCGGTGGTCGAAGACATAGTAAAATCATCCTATACTGAAATGAAGGAGGCCGGCTATTCAGCGGCCGAGATGACCCTGATGGATGGAGTGGGGCGCGTCATCATGAGCTATGACCCGTCGGTAACGGGTACGGAGAAAGTCCGTCACGACTTCAATGAGCTCATGAAGTTCAATATGGTCGACGCCGGTAGCGTCCCGGCCAAGGCTGCCGTTGCCGGCCAGAGCGGCAATGGGCACAGTGTGCATATACGCAAGCATATCAGTCAGACGTCCGGTTATGCTCACCTGCGCGGCGCCCTGGGTTATCCCGGTATGAACTGGTCGACTCTCGTTCGCGTGCCACAGGATCAGGCGGCCGCCGGTGCATGGGCCCTCCAGCGCAGCATGGTGGTCAGCGCGATGGCGTGTCTGGCCATCATCCTGGTGATGGGGCAGGTCATCGGGCGGCGTACCGCACAGCTTATCCGTCGAGTCACCATTGCGGCGGGAACGATGGCCGCCGGCCAGTTCGATACCCGCGTCGAGGTGAAGAGCCAGGACGAGATCGGACAACTCGGGAAGGCATTCAATGAGATGGGTGAACATCTCCAGGCCTCGGATGTCAAGATTAAAGAGATTACAAATGCCCTCAACAAGGTCCAGGCGGTCATCGAGTTCAACCTGGACGGCACGATCATCACCGCTAACGACAATTTCTTGAACACCTTTGGCTACAGCCTAGACGAGATCAAGGGCAAGCATCATCGCATGTTCTGCGAACCGGCCTACACGAACAGCCAGGAGTACGCCAACTTTTGGGCAAAGCTGAATCGAGGCGAGTTGGACTCGGGGGTCTCCAGGCGGCTCGGCAAGGGCGGCAAGGAAGTCTGGATTCAAGCCTCTTACAATCCGATCATGGATGCGAAAGGCAAGGTCTACAAGGTGGCGAAGTTCGCCACAGAGGTGACGGCACAGAAGAAGGCCCAACTTGAACTCGAATTGTGTATAGCCGAAGCCCAGAAGTCGCTCGCCGCGCTGGCGCAAGGTGACCTCACGCAGCAAATGGAAGGAGCCTATCGGGGCGAGTTGGAAAAGATCAAAGAGAGCATCAACGCCGCGCTCACCAATCTTAGCCATACCATTACCAACGTGCGCGATACGGTGGAAAGTGTCACGGCCGGGTCGGAGCAGATCACCAAGGGCAGCGAGGACCTCTCGCAGCGCACGTCCGAACAGGCCAGTGCACTCGAAGAGACCTCCGCGTCCATGGAAGAGATGACCTCCACTGTGAGTCAGAACGCCTACAACGCCAAGCATGCCAATCAATTGGCCATCGCAGCTCGCGACATCGCAGACAAAGGCGGATCGGTCACGGCCCGCGCGATCGAGGCGATGGGCGAGATCAATAAGAGCAGCAGAAAGATCGCCGACATCATCACGGTCATCGACGAAATCGCCTTTCAGACCAACCTCCTGGCCTTGAACGCCGCGGTCGAAGCGGCCAGGGCAGGGGAACATGGCCGGGGTTTTGCGGTCGTGGCCTCCGAAGTGCGCAACCTGGCGCAACGCGCGGCGACAGCGGCCAAGGAAATCAAGGACCTGATCAACGAATCCATCCAGCGTGTGATGGACGGCAGTGAACTGGTCAATCAATCCGGCAAGACGCTGGAAGAAATCGTCGGTTCAGTCAAGCGGGTCACGGACATCATCGCCGAAATCACTGCGGCCTCACAGGAACAGGCCAGCGGGATCGATCAGGTGAACAGGGCGATCACGCAGATGGACGATACCACGCAGCAGAACGCGGCACTGGTCGAAGAGACCACCTCTGCAGCGCAGTCTATGAAGGAGCAGGCGGTGGAACTCTTGCGGCAAGTAGAAGCGTTCAAGGTCAGCGTCACGGATGAGCACACCACCGGACTGAGCGCCTACCAGATCAAACGCGACGTTGCGCATAGCATGCCGAAGCCGTCGGTCAAGCCTGTGGTTCATGCCAATGCGCTCAAACAGGCGTCCAGGGGGAAAGCTCCTGCACAGAAACCGGGCGAAACCAAGGAAGCGGTGAGTGTTGGCGAGTCCTACGGCAAGGATCGCCACCGGACGGATGATGAGTTCGGGGAGTTCTAGGGAATCTGACGAGTAGCGTCCGTCAATTCCCTGCAGATTCCCCTCACACAAGAGCGATGCACAAGGACATGGAGGGAGCATTGACGAACGGTGGGTCGCACTGCACGGAGGTATGCGGTTTCAATTGCCAGCGGATGTGCCCGTCGTACTGGTCTTGCAGAGGCATAAATATCCTGACGGATAATCCAATGGGTGCTACAAGGCCGGTTCCCTATCCGCTTGCGCATCTACCTCCGCCTCATCGACGATTGGCTGACACGCGTCATGCCCAGAAGCGGCCCGTGTGCTCCAGGCGCATGCACATGTCCGGACCCTGACGCACGGTGGATAGAGAATTCAGCATCTATCTGGATTCGAAGATGGCGACAGGGTCAGGTCTGAGGAGCTGTAGTGAGCTGGGTGAGGAGTTCTTGCGTTCTATGAAGCTCCCCGCAGCAAGCTGCGGGATATTCGGCGAAGGAGAATAAAGAATGGAAATCTCTCTGAACAGTCATAACATCAAAGACATCATAGGTAGCATAGAAAATCGGATCGAAGACCATATATCTGTGAATCAAAGAATAACAAGTCAAATTAAGCTTCTTTCGCTAAACGCAACCATAGAAGCGGCGAGAGCTGGTAATGCCGGCAGGGAATTTGCCGTGGTTGCCTCCGAGGTAAAAACCCTTGCCGGGCAAGCCTCCAATACCTCGAGAGAGCTGGGTGCTATACGATCGGAAACAGGTGAATTGCAGCGGCGGTTCGTTGAAAAAGAGTGTCAACGTCTCTCGGAAATGTCGCAGACCCTGGTGCAGTTTATCGTGCGCAATTTGTATGAACGCACTGCTGACGTTCGTTGGTGGGCGACGGATGATGCGCTCGTCCGCTGTTTGGAGTCATTGGATCAAGCCTCCATTCATCATGCGGTAGAACGGCTTGGCCTGATCAATCGGTTTTATTCTGTGTATCTGAATCTTGTATTGGTTGGGATTGACGGAAAAATTATTGCCTGCTCGCAGCCGGCTAAATTCCCTAGGGTAACCGGCGCCAATATATTGAGATTACCTTGGTTCCAGAAGGCAATGGCGACTACGAGTGGCGATCAGTATGTTGTTGAGGATATCTTCCGCGCTTCGCTCCATGACAATAGATTGGTGGCGGTCTACGCCGCTGCCATTCGTAAGGAGGGAAGAATAAATGGAAAGATAGTCGGTGTTCTGGGCGTAGTTTTTGATTGGGAAGATCAAGCCAAATCTATTGTTCAGACAGAGCCTTCCTTATCTGAAGACGAATGGAAACGCAGCCGCGTGATATTGCTGGATCACAAAATGCGTGTTATTGCAGCATCCGATGATAATGGAATTCTCTTGCCATTCGTGCTTGAACATAAAGGACAACACAAGGGCCATTATTTCAATGACGACCATGAGGTGATCGCATTTGCAAAGACTCTTGGTTACCAGGAATATGACGGCCTCGGATGGTATGCGGCTATCGTGCAGAAGCTTAAATGAGGCTCCCTGCAGCTAGTTGCAGGATATCCGGCACAATTCTCCGAAGCCGCTACCCTCATTCGCTCCAACCTCCGCCAAGGCTTCGGTGAGCCGCCGAAGCTTCAAAGAAGACGCCAAGGTTAGGGAGGATTCTCCCGCCTTCATCCTCGCAGCATGCTACGCAGTATTCGGCGAAGGAGTAATGGGTGATACCCACCATCCGTTGCTGCCGGATAACCGCTGGTTGTGAGATGGAATATTGCAATAGCATCATAAAAGAAAGCCAAAAATAAATGAGAAGACCTCGCAAGCGTCCCACGGCGCGATTTCTGCAGACTGTGAAATCCATGGCGTTTCCTGTCCACGATCGCTGAATCCGCCCATGACGATCATGGGAATAGTCTGCGGCCGCGCTGTAGAGGAACACGCTGGCCTTGAACATGGATATGACCAGACCATGATGGAACAACAATTTCCGCTCAATAACGATCTGTTTTCACGATTTCGTTCGCTCGTGTACCGGGAGTGCGGGATTAACTTGACAGATCATAAACGAGCAATGTTCACCTCCCGCCTGCAAAAACGGTTGAGTCAACTCCGGCTCACGTCGTTTCAGGATTATTATGACCTCGTCATCGGAGGGCACAGCGACTCCGAACTCACCACCATGCTGGACTACATTTCGACGAATCAGACGGAATTCTTCCGTGAGCCGCATCACTTCACGTTTCTTCGAGAGCGGGTGTTGCCGGAGCTGGAGGTCGACAAGACGGTTCGCATCTGGTCCACAGCCTGCTCGTCCGGCGAGGAACCCTATTCCATTGCGATGACGCTGTCCGACGCGATCGCCTCCCCCTCGACATGGAACTGCCGTATCCTCGCGTCCGATATCTCGACACGCATGCTGGCCAAGGCCGCGACCGGTCAATATTCCCATGCAAGGATCAATTCGCTGCAGTCTGATCTCGTCCGTCGGCATTTTCTTCTGGGGAAGGGCGACCACATGGACCTTGTCAAGATTAAGCCGCACATTGCTAACATGGCCGTTTTCCGGCGGATCAATCTGATGGATGACCGGTATCCGATCAAGTCGTTACTGGACGTCATATTCTGCCGAAATGTGATGATCTATTTCGATCGTAAGACACAGGCGGCAGTGTTGGCGAAGCTGTCTCGATATCTCAAGCCGGGCGGGTACCTATTTATAGGCCACTCGGAGAGCTTGCATGGGATTTCTCGCGAATTACATTATGTCGCGCCGACAATTTATCGGAAACAGGAATAACTGCCGCGGCCTTATGGAACAGAGCAAAGCGTATGGGAGCATGAGTCGTGAATAATGAACCCTTCCGTGATCACGACGTCCCGCAGATGGAGGGCCCATCGACTCGCCGTCGGCGCCATCATCGTTTTCCCGATCACGATGTGGTGACGCTCTTCCCGGGAGAGTATTTCGTCTCACACCGGCCGGTGGTCCTCTCTACGTTGCTCGGGTCCTGCGTGGGGGTCTGCATGCGTGATCCGGATGCCGGCGTGGGTGGCATGAACCATTTCATGTTACCGTCGCCGGGCCATTCAACTTCCTCCGGCGCTTGGAGCGTGAAAACCCGATACGGAAGTTACGCCATGGAGACGCTGATCAACGGGATTCTCAAGCATGGAGGGCACAGAGACCGGCTGGAGGTCAAAGTATTCGGTGGGGCAAAACTCTACGAAGGGGGCAGCGATATCGGCGCCATCAACGTGCAGTGGGTTTTGGAATATCTGGATCGGGAAGGAATACCGCCAATCGCGTCTGATCTCGGAAGGGATTATGCGCGAAGTGTCTATTATTATACGGAGACTGGACGGGTGCTAATGAAGTCGGGCGATTCCGTGGAGCGTGGGCGCGCTGTCGAGGCAGAGAAAGTGTTCACGGCCTTGTATGGTCCATACACACCGAAGAGCGACGCCACGTTGTTCTGATCGAAGGCTGTCGATGGGGCTGTCTTCAGTTGGTCACACATGTCGGCACAGGAAGATATGGCAAAGAAAATTCGCGTGCTGATTGTCGACGACTCGGCTTTGATCCGGCAATTTCTGTCGCATCTGTTGTCGCAGGATCGAAATATCGAAGTCGTGGGCGTCGCGCATGACCCGACCGGCGCCTGGAAGAAAATCGAGGCGTTGCGTCCGGACGTCCTCACGCTGGACGTGGAAATGCCCCACATGGATGGGCTGACGTTTCTGGAGAAACTCATGGCGACCACACCTATGCCGGTGTTGATGGTCAGTTCTTTGACGGGGAACGGCTGCGACACGGCTCTCCGCGCGTTGGAACTGGGCGCGGTGGATATCGTGACCAAACCGAGAGTCGATATCAGTCGCGGGATGGAGGAACTCTCGGAGGAACTCATCGAAAAGGTCAAGGCGGCCGCCGTCGCTCGGGTTCGGGGGAAGGTGTATGAGGTAACCTCAAAGACTGTGCCCGGCGTTGCCCGCGGTGCGCTTCACGCCGCATCCGCGATGTTCAAGATTCCCGATACCATTGTGGCCATCGGGGCCTCTACCGGCGGAACCGAAGCCGTGAAAGTGGTGCTCGAAGGGCTACCGCCGAATAGCCCGCCGATTCTCATTACCCAACACATGCCGGAGCGGTTTACGAAGACTTGGGCGGATCGGTTGAACAGCCTGTGCCGGATTTCCGTGAAAGAAGCCGAAGACGGCGATAGCGTGCTGCCCGGTTATGCGCTGATTGCTCCGGGCAATTACCACATGACCCTCGTGCAAAGCGGCGTCCGCTACATGGTCTGCCTCAATCAGGATACCCGCGTCAATCGGCACCGTCCGTCCGTCGATGTGACGTTTGCCTCGGTCGCCAAGCATGCAGGCGTGAACAGCGTCGGCATCATTTTGACTGGGATGGGGAACGACGGCGCAGCCGGGTTGCTCCAGATGAAGCAATCCGGCGCCTATACAATC
Source organism: uncultured Nitrospiraceae bacterium (assembly GCA_963825145.1). Taxonomy (GTDB): domain Bacteria; phylum Nitrospirota; class Nitrospiria; order Nitrospirales; family Nitrospiraceae; genus Palsa-1315. Next base: position 147,671 of record CAWGSC010000029.1, on the reverse strand, counting down.
GCGCAGAACGAATCGACCTGTGTCGTGTTCGGCATGCCGAAGGAAGCGATTCAGGCAGGGGCCGTCGATGTGGTACTGCCGATTGGAGACATTCCTAGGGCGCTCCTGCGTCAATTGCGGGAGGGAGGCCGGAGAGCCGTGTGACGGCCACGCGCCATAGCAGCATAGTGAGTTTCTTTTTCCGATTTCCTTGCGGTTGGTATGGAATACAGTACACTTCTGGATATGCGCGGGTGAACTTCCGCACTTCGGACGGATCGTTGAGCCGTCAGCGGTAACGTGTGGCGAAGAGGGCCAGCAGTATGAACGTCAGAACAATGGTTGTTGCAGTGTTCTGTGCGACGATCTGGCTTGTACCGGGAATTGCCGTGTCTCGCGATGCGGCGGTCGTTGATGAAGTCGAAACAGCGCGGCAGCTCGTCGCTCTGCTCGAGCTCAGTTATTCACTGGTGTCCGAACATCAAGCCGAGATCAATGATCCGGCAAAAGGCGACAAAGGATTTACACCGGCTTTTGTGGGCGAGACCATCACAACCCGATTCTGGAATCAGGAGCACATCGATTTGAGCAGGCCAGATACTACTTCGCAGGGCGCACTTCTCAGGAGCTTGCTGGAATGCCAGAAGGATGTGGTGGCGTCCTATCAAGCAGTGATCAATCGGCCCGGCATCGGTTTCAAAGGGTTTCTGCCGACACTGTTCGCGCGCAAGGCAGGTGCCCAGTTCTTCGAGAAAACCGGCATCAAACTGAAACATATGGGAACCGACTATCGTATTCCGGGCAACAAGCCTGACGATTTCGAGACGCAAGTTCTGCGAATGTTCGCCGATTCCAGGCATCCCAAGGGGCAACCCTATGGAAGGAATATGCTGGTGGCCGGCAAGCCGGCGCTCCGTCTAATGCAGCCGGAATATGCGACGGAGTCCTGTCTGTCGTGTCATGGCAGCCCCAAGGGAGAACGCGATATTACCAGGATGCGCAAGGAAGGCTGGAAAGAAGGAGAGCTGGCCGGCGCCATCAGCGTGACGATACCGCTGCGTTGATCGCCTGTAGCGGTCTTCCGGGGCGAGGGGACCATTCAGTACAAGAACCAGAGGGTGTTGATGATGAGCAAGATTGTGGTGGTCGATGATAGTCAAGCTGATCGTAAGTTGATCGAGGAGTATCTAAAGTCGGCGCACCATACGGTTGTGTCGTTCTCCGATGCGATGGACCTGGAAGACAAACTCGTCAAGGAAAAACCGGATGTGGTTGTGATGGACATAGTGATGCCAGGACGCAGCGGGTTCCAAGCCTGTCGTGATTTGAAAAGCGATGAGCGTTACAAGAATATCCCCGTCATTCTCTGCACCTCGAAATGCCAGGAGAGTGACAAGTTCTGGGGGCACCAGCAGGGCGCCAACACTTATCTGGTGAAACCCGTCAAAGCCGAAGTGTTACTGGACGCCATCAAAGAGGTGTTGCGGCAACGGTGATCTGATGAAGGAGTGATTGAACCGAATGGCTCAGATTGAAGGAATCGTCCATCATGTGAGGGCGGTACAGACCACGTCAGCGACGGCTGCGACGAGGCCTGCGCGCGTCTGTCTGCTGAGTCTCGCCGACGAGTCCTTCGTTATCGATCTTCGTTATGTGCGGGAAGTGTTCGAGGTGAAGTCTATTACGCCGGTGCCCGGGGTGCCGTCAATGTTGAGCGGTGTCGCCAATTTGCGAGGGACCGTCATGCCGATTGCCGACTTGCGTTCCGCCTTTGGGCTGCCGATCTCGGGGGCTTCGGCAAGGTATGCCGTGGTGATTCAACAGGGCGTCCAGCAAATCGGAGTACTGGTCGACAAAGTTCCGGAAATCCGTGACGTGCTTCCTGATGAATATGTTACAGCTGCGGCACAGTCACCGGAGGGGGCCCACCCTTTCGTGACGGGTGTTTTGAAACTGGCTGGCCGCATGGGCAGTCTCGTCGAAGTCCCCGCGCTGCTGTCGTACGTCGGGGGGGCGAAATGATGCTCCCTGCAGCACGTTACGGGGTATTCGGCAATGGCATTGTAGGGACGTTCGGGCTTAAAGGATCCTACAGAAGGAGGAGAGTATGCCCAGGCAGATTACAAGCAAGCAAGACTCATTGGATGGTTCCGAGATGTAAAGGCGTTGCCCAAGCTGCTGGGGTTCGGCGGCAGCGGCGCCTTGATGCTGGTGATAGGCGGCATTGGTTGGATGGGGATGTAATCGCTCCGTGCCAAGTTTGATGCCACGTTGTCAGGGTCAACCGTCATGTTGGGCAAGGTCGGTACCCGCATCAGCAACGCGGGCCTCTATCCATAGTGCTGTGGTGCGCGTGGTCGGCATCAAGCGAAAACGGGATTTCGAGGCTGAAATTTGTCTCCTGGCCGATCTCAGAAAGAAAATATTGGAAAACCTTCAGGGGGCCCTGGCGAAACATGAGTCGGATGGAACCGCGTCCCTCAAGAAGTGCCGGAGGATGTATAGACGATTTAGGCGGTGCTCGCGCTTTATCCAGCATCCGCCAAGTAGACGGTCGGCATTTTGAAAGACATTTTTTCAAAGATGCAGACGAAAGAACAGTGCTCCTTGATGCGTAACCTCGGGGCATGGGCGGTTGCAGTTGAGGTGGGTGCGGTGCAAGGGATTCGCACTCTTACCAAGCACCAATTGTTACCGACGCCGACCGGCACGGGGAAAGAGGCGGTTCCCTTTATGTCGACGGTGGTCAAACTCCAGGATCGATTACAAGGGGTTCTGGAATCATCTGCCGTGCTTTCACATTTTGAGGGCACAGGTTAACCGTGGGCTAGATAGACCACTGCACCTTACGGTAAGGCATGAGTGCAAAGAAAGAGGGGGGTTACCATGGCAAGGCTCAACGTCCTGCAACGGTTTGAAGGCTTAAAAACCAAGTCGAAACTCTTAGCGACGTTCGGGGTGATCAGCGTCATTATTATGACCATATCGGCAATCGGTGTCTTGACGCTTCGGCAGTTGGCCGCCTCGTCCCAGAAAGTCTATGTCGACTATACGGTCCCGCTGGCCGAATTCGCCGAAATGGGTACAGCGCTTACAACCCACCATCAAATGTTGATGGATATTGTCGTCGTCACGCGGCATGCAGACTTTATAGCAGACGTCACACGGCTGACCGCGTATCAGGCAAAGGTCAAAAAAATCATCGCAGGCTACGCGGCTAGGGTTCTTCGGGTGTCGCGATCGGGCCGCGACGAAGCGAAGGATTTCGCGATCCTGAAACCGGCGATTGAGAAATATTTCAAAGATGGCGAGGGCGCCCTCAGTGCCATGGCCGATAGTTTTGAAAAGTCGCTCTCGGCAGAGCAAGCCGAACACATGCGAGACCTAGGAAAACTGGCCCTCACAGTGGGCCTACAATCGACCTTCGAGGCGATGATCGCTCGCCACAATGAACAAGTCTTGGACATGCAGGAGATCGCTAAGGACTTGAATGAAGATACTCAGACCCTGGTTTCCGACGGAACGCTCATGTTGATCGCTGGCGGTATCTTCGGCGTGGCCTTGAGTTTGGCAATCGGATACTGGGTGGGACACAAGTTGGCGCTGGGTATTGGACATGTCGCAGACGCCGTAAAGTTGGCGGCAGGCGGCAACTACCATGCCCGCGCGAAGATCACCTCGAAGGACGAAATCGGACAGATAGCCGCATCGTTCAATGGAATGTTGGATCGCATGACCGCCCTTGTGACGTCGGAGTCCGAGCGCGATGACATGCAAAAGCGGTTGATGGGTTTCCTGGTCTTGGTCTCGGACATCGGTAAAGGCGACTTGACCAAACGTGGTGAGGTAACGGCAGACATGTTCGGCAACTTGGCCGACGGATTCAACCTGATGATCACTCGGTTCGGCCAATTGTTGAAGCAAGTGCGGGAGGCGGCCGACCGCGTCAATCAATCCTCCGGGGCGCTGCGCGACAACGCAAGGCAGATGTCCGGCACCGCGAAGCATCAGACGGACGAATCGATGAAGACACTCGACGCGGTCGAAAACCTGGCGAGCTCAATGCGTCAGGTGGCGGAGACCGCAGGCGCCTCGTCGGACAGCGCCAAACTGGTGCTTGAAGCGACGGATCGAGGCCGTGAAGCCGTGCAGAAAACCGTGGAGGACATGCAGAGCATTCGAACCGCCGTGCAGCGGATGTCAAAACAGGTCAAGGCTCTCGGCGATCGATCTGTGGAAATTTCGCAGATTGTGTCGGCTATCAGAGACATTGCGAACCGGACAAACCTCCTGGCGTTGAACGCGGCGATCGAAGCTGCCGGTGCAGGCGAAGCCGGAGCCCGATTTGCCGTCGTCGCCGACCAGGTGAGAAAACTGGCCGAAAGTTCCTCGCAAGCGACGCGAGAAATCGCCGACTTGGTCAAAGTCATTCAGAGCGAAACGCAGGAAGCCGTCGTCGAGATGGAAAACGAAACCAAGGCGGTGGAAGAAGGGTCGAAGTCCGCTATGCGGACCGGTGATGTGTTCGAGGAGATTTCGGGAATCGCCAAACGCTCGGCCGAGTTGGCCGGAAATATCGCCGCTTCCGCCGCGAACCAGACTGTGTCAGCCGATCAAGTGCGCCGCTCGATTAAGGATTTTACCGGCGGCGCCGTAGAAACGCAGAAAGCCACCGATGCCGCGCGGTTGACCGTCGAAGACATGGCCAAACTCGCCGACGGTCTGACGGCTTCGGTCGCGCAGTTCAAACTGACCTGACGAGTGAGGCGGCGGTATGACATGGAGGTTGCCCTGAGGGGGCTTGCGCATGAGTGAGAAATCGATCAACGAAGAGTTGGTGGAGATCTTTGCCGCTGAGACGTTGGGCGACATGACAACGCTTTGGACTGCGCTCCATCCTGCGGATGCGTCGTGTCCATCCTGCGAATCGCTCCAAGAGCAGTACATCCTTGCGCACAAGTTTAGGGGCACCTCCCTGAATTACGGATACATGAACCTGGCTCGATATGGGGAGATGATGGAGACGGTCCTCGAGTACGCTTCCGAGATTACTCAGGCTCGTTGGCCTGAAGTAGTCGACTTGCTTCGTGAAATCGTCGGAGACTGCCGCCGCCAGATCGAACGCATTGCGAAAGGGTGGGCAGACGAAGGCCAGGCCGCGGACGCATCATTGACCCAGCGCTATGCCGCGCTGATCCCATTCGCCTTGCCGTCTGCTGCATCCGCCGACGAGACGCAGACCGCAACGACGGGCACCTCGATTTCGGTCGAGTACTGCGTGCCGACCATCGATGCGGAGGTCCTGTCGTATTTCGTTCCTGAAATTCAAGAATATCTCGACGCGGTCAAAGAGGCGGTGGCTCACCTACGATTGAATCCTGGCGACGACAACCAGATCCTTACCTTATTTCGAACCGTTCATACCATCAAAGGATCGGCCTATACGGTAGGATTTGAAGCCATTGGAGATCTTGCCCATCCTCTTGAGGATTGTCTAGTGACCGTTCGCGACGGCGGGCTTCCTGTGACTCCTGTGTTGTTGAATGCCGTGGACCGTACAATGGAAATCGTCCGGTCGCTTCTGCGTCGCGACTCGAACGATGTGGCCGGCATTCAACGAGACATCCCTGTCGTGAAGGATGCGTTGCGCAGAATTCAGCAGGGTTGGCCAGTCGAATTCGTCGTCGCGTCGAACGATTCCGTTGGTCCGGCCGTTCTCGAATCGGCCCCGACGCCGCAACTGACTCCGGAGTATATCATCCCGGAACTCGATTCGGGCGATCTCTCGTATTTTCTTCCCGAGGCCGAGGGGTATCTGCAAAGCATCGAAAACCTTCTTCTCCAGCTGGAGAATGATCCAAAAAACCAAGAGGCTATTAACCAGCTGTTTGGGAATGTGCACACGCTCAAAGGATCCGCGTTCACAGTCAATTTTCAAATAATCGGCGACTTGTTCCACACGGTCGAAGATTATCTCGATGCTGTGCGCCACCGTCGTCTGGAAATCACCGGCTCTTTCACGGACATCGTGCTACGGACGATTGATATCGTGCGTGTGGTGCTCCAAAGAAATGTCAAGCAACTGCCTCGGCTGAAGGAACGGTTGATGGAGGTTCGCACAGAGTTCGCGACACTCGGGCAGGCGTTGGTCACTGGATCCGTTCCGCGGCCGGCATCGGTTCCGATGCCAGAGGCGGTTCAAGAACTCCCCGCGGCTTCTGTGTCGGAGCGGCAGGAGGGGCCGTCTGTTCCGGATGCCCACGTGACAAGCCCGGTAACTGATGTCCAACAGATCAAAGTCAGGCGGGATCGTCTGGAGCAACTGCTGAATCTCGTTGGCGAGTTGATCATCACCCGAGGACGATTGGAACGGCGACTGGAGACCTTGAGTCAGCTGACCAACCAAGTGATGGCCTGCAAAAACCGTCTGCTTACCGGTATCCAGGCGTTCGAGGAGAAACACACCTTTACGATGCCCTCCCTCTCGCCCCAAGAGAGCTCGACATCGATGCCCGCTCTGACCGGTGTGACTGAATTCGGCGAGTTGGAGTTCGACAAATACGACGATTTCAACATTCTGTCTCGGCGAATCGGCGAAGGGGCCGCTGACATCAGTGAATCGGTTTCTCAGTTGAACGGATCGATTCTGGCTGCACGGGACGAAATCAACCAGTTGCAGGAACTGACCACCGGTATACGGGACCAAACTACCAAAGCCAGGATGGTATCGATCGGCATGCTGTTCACCAGGTTTCGGCGGTCGGTGCGGGAAAGCGCTCGTGCCACCGGCAAAGATGTGGAGATGGCGATGGTCGGCGAACGCACGGAAGTCGATACGGGTGTGGTGGAACGGCTGATCGATCCGCTGATTCATTTGATGCGCAATGCGGTCTATCACGGCATCGAACCGGCTCGGGTCCGGGAGGCTAATGGAAAACCGGCGACCGGCATAATCCGTTTGCATGCGGCTCAGCGGGGGACCGCAGTGGTGATTGAAGTGGAAGACGACGGACGCGGGCTCGATCTCGACAAGATCAAAGCAACGGCCGTTGCCAAGGGGTTGGTCAATCCTGACCTGGCGGCAGGGCTTAGCGACGCGGAAATAACGCGGTTCATTTTTGTGCCAGGTTTTTCCACAGCCGAGGTATCAACCGATCAAGCCGGCCGCGGCATCGGAATGGATGTCGTCGAGCGTGTGATCCGCTCGATGAACGGCCGCATCGAGATCGAAACCGTAAAGGGCCGCGGGACGAAGTTTTCGTTGTATCTCCCGCTCACTTTGTTGATTACAACAGCGCTGATCGTCCGTGTCGGCGAGATGCGCTATGCGATTCCGTTGGCGAGTATCCGGGAAATCACCTTGCCGGTGCTGAACGCCATGCAGAATGTGGGAAACCGGATGTTGTTGTCGATGGAAGATGAAGCGGTAGAAATCCTGGTCTTGTCCAACCTGCTCGGCCACGGTTCGTCCGAACTCGAGAGCACGATGCCCATTGTGATTGTGCATACAGATGCCGGTCCCATGGGGCTCGCTGTCAGTGAATTGTTGGGTCAGCAGGAGATCGTCGTCAAATCGCTAGGCCCACTCAAACTCATGGAGCATGTGACGTTTTCCGGCGCTACGTTCGATCTGGATGGGCGAATCATTTTGGTGCTGGACGTCAGTCGACTGTTCACAAGCCAGATTGCAGGCATGTCGATGGTCACCAGGTCGGCTGTACAGGAGCTCGGTGCCGGGGAAGGGCGGTCCGAGGAGGCATCGGATTCGGAGCCGGCCAAGACTTTGTCGATCCTGCTGATCGACGATTCATTAAGCATTCGTAAATTCATCGGGCGAATGTTGGAGACGGCTGGGTACCAAGTGGCGACGGCTGGCGACGGCGAAGAGGGCATCCGCAAAGCGTCTATGCAAGCGTACAATGTGATCATTACGGATTTGGAGATGCCAAAGTTGAACGGGTATGAAGTGATTCAGACTTTGAGGAGCCGCCAACAAACGCAATCCGTACCGATCTTGGTGATGACGACACGCGCGGGGGAAAAGCATCGGCAACTCGCGCTTAATGTCGGTGCGACCGGCTATATCACGAAGCCCGTCGAAGAGCGTACGCTGCTCAAGGAAATCGAGCGGGTGGTCGGTGGAAGTACGCTGGTTCAGCCATGACTCGGCGTCGCGTGGTGCAGGTGCGTAGAGGTGAGCGCCGTCGAGGCCGGGCCGGTTCCGCTCGGAGGAAGGGAGCCGATGAGTCTTCTTGTCCGTAAAAGCCGTTCGACGGCGCCGATGAATGTGAATCAGCAGTTGATCGTCGAGTGTGGGCCGATGCGCATGTCGATTCCAGGGAAAGGGATTCGGGGTCTTTTGAAAACAATTGAAACGACGTTTCAGGATACCATTACGCTTTTGGGCGAGACCTATGAAAAAGGCGATTTGGCGAATCGCTTCGATCCAACCAGTATGGTGGCGCCATTCTCCTCCCAGGGGCGGACGATTTTGTGTTCCAACGGTGTCTGGCGCAAGGCCTATGCGGTCGATCGCATAATTAGTCTGGTTGAAGTCGAGCCGTCGGACATTGTGCCGTTGCCTCCCCATTTCCGTGGAGCAGAACGGGAGTGGTTTGCCGGGCTGTTCTTCCTCGAAGACGCCCTTGTCTTGATCATCAATCTCGATTGGCTGGTGTCGCCGACTGATGTGGTGCCCTGGCGCGCTGAGTGTGCAGCGGGGCATGCGCCTCTAGAGTCCGAGGGCGGTTTAACGTCGGTATCCCCTGTCTAGTCAAACAGAGAAAGTGTGAGTCCGCCGATGCTGCAGTCCCAAGCCAGTCGAAAGAAGACGGTTATCTCCAAGCAGTGGGTCACCGTGTTTTCCGTCGGGGGGCGACGTTTTGCCGCTAGCATGGAAGAGGTGAGCGGCATCGTTCAATGGCCTTCGGTTGCGCCGGTGCCGAGCCAGACGCCGTTTGTGAATGCCGTTGCGTGGCGGGGGAAAGAAGTGTTGCCGATTTTTGATTTGGCGGGGCAGTTTCATCTCACAATAGAGAGTGACCCTCCTCTGTGTTTGCTGGCTAAACACGAGGATGGGCTCGTGGCAGTGCGCATTGATTCGGACATGCCGATCTTGGAGTCGATTGATCACGCATCGATCCAGCTTTCGGATGGAGCCGATCCCGTCGTGGTGGGGACGTGCACGATTAATGATCAGCCGATCGACCTTCTGTGTTTGACTAAGCTTGGAAAGTCTCCTGCGTAAGGTCTCTCGTTACGAATCGGAACAGCGGAGAATCACAACATGCCGAAAGTGTTAGTTGCCGACGACAGCATCGCGGTCCGGAAAGTTGCCGAACGGTTGCTGACTGAGGCTGGATTTGGAGTCGCTCTTGCTGCGAACGGCGAGGAGGCCTTGGCCTATTTGGCCAAAGAGAAGCCTGACTTGATCGTGTCCGACGTGATTATGCCGGATAAAAGCGGCTACGAGGTCTGCGCCTTCGTGCGCGCGCAGAGGGCGTTAGCGAACACGCCGGTGCTCTTGATCTCCGGCATTGTGAACGATGAGGTGACGAAGCAGGCTGAATCCTGTCACGCCGACGGGGTGTTGAAAAAGCCGTTTCAGGGCACGTCTCTCAAGGATCGTGTGCTCGAGCTGTTGGCCAAGCGGCAAAGCGCTGCCGCGCCTGCCGCGAAGAGTCTCGAGAAGGTGACCTGAGTCCATCGAGCCGATTCAAAGCGCGCGAGTGAGCGACGAACAATTAGAAATCTACCAGCAGGCAGTTGCGCGATTGAAGCCGCTAGAAGAAGAACTTCTGGTCGAGCGAGATCGAGCGACACAGAGTGCTCAGCGAGTGGCGCAACTCGAAGGACAGTTGGGTCGTGTCAAGGAACTCGAGTCGATGTTGGCAAGGGAGCGAGAGCAGACTGCCCAGCTGAAGATGCAACTCGCAGAGGCCGACAGTGCTACCGCGCGGGTGCATGAACTTGAATCTGCACTCAAGACCGAACGAGAGCGGACGGCTGAAGCCAAGAGACAGGCATCCGTGGCGGAAAGCCTGGGCGGGCGTGTGCAGGAACTGGAGATGGCTCTTCAGAAAGAACGGAATGACAGCGCGCAACAGGCAACGCGTCTAGCCGAGCTGCAGAAGAATGTGAGTCGTGCCCAAGAGCTGGAGGCGACTCTGCATGCTGAGCGCCAGGCTGCCACGCAACTGGTTGAACAGATGACCGAGATGGAAAAGGCGGTGACTCGGTCTCAGGACTTGGCGCAGCAGCTTGCGCAGGAGCAAGAACGTACGAGCGACTTGACTCGTCGTGTGGCCGAGAATCGAACAGGTTGCTGCACGAGTGAGCACGTTAGAGCAAGCTGCTCGCTGCTGAACAGGCAAAAAAGTAAGGATCTTGCCGTGCGTCTCTCCGAAGCTGAGCGCGCGTCGCAGAAAGCTCGGGAAGTTGAAGCACTGCTTCAGACGGAACGAGAACGAAATAGTCTTCTGGTGAAGCGCGTATCTGAAACTGAACAAGCGGCCGAGCAAGCCACCAAGCGGTTTGAAGAGATGGCGATAAAGCTTGGTGAGATCGCGGGATTGGCCTCTCAGCTGGGGAGCGGAAAGCGACGGTCCTGATCCTGTACGATCCCTTTTCGCGAACCGTCACTGTCGTGAAGGACTGATGTCATGGCTGCCGACACCACAGACGATTTTCAGAAAGAGCTGGTCGATCTCTTTGTTCAGGAAGCACATGAATGGCTCCAGAACATTCACGTCGCCCTTGATGAGCTGCAACAGGGTCCAGCGCCGGAGCGGCATGCCAAGCTGATCGGGACGATTTCTGCCGGAGTGACGAATCTCGGCGGATCTGCTGCCACGATCAATCTTCCAGATGTCGAGCACGCCAGCTTCGAGGCGATTCCCTTTATCGAAGCCCTCCAGGACCCACAGAAAGCGTTCTCCGTTCAGGACTTTCTCTCGCTCTGTAAACAGCTGGGACAGATCCATACGGCATTGACCCGTGCGACGGGCATCTCCTTTGAAGACGATGGGAGTGGTGCGGCGGCTGAGGCGGTTGACGCGAGTCTCTCTCCCAGGGAGTTTCTGCAAGCGCTTCAGGAACTGCAAGAAAAACAGTCTTCCAGCACCGCGTCAGGGCGTAACCTTATCCGCAGCCTGATCGAGCAGATGGAAGGACAGGTTCAGGCCGGTGTCGAACGTATCGATGCCACGGTCATTCAAGGATATCTTGCGCGGGTGTCCGAAGCGGAAGAGTCGTTTCTGAAGACGATTGACGAGCGAGTGCCAGAGATTTTCAAGAAGATGAGTGTCCTCAAGATGGACGGGGGTGAGACCTCCTCACGCATGATGGCCCTCGAAGCCTCTCTTCAAGACGTCGCACAGTCTGCGCACGGAAGCGCAGCAGGTGAATGCGGGATCGGCCATGATGTTTTTCACAGGTCTGCACAGTCTGCTGACTGTGGTGGCGCAGCGTCGAGTGCTTCTGGCTGCCACGCGGGTGGAATCGGTGAAGGCGCGTCTGCATGTGATGGGCGGTGCCATTCGCCAGTGGGTGGAGCATGGGCGAGCCCAGCGTGCCGCGATCGATCAGTTGCTCCCTGCCGGCCACTCGTAGTCAATGTGTTGGAATCCCGCACACAGGTTCGTCGAGGCTCGTGGTGGAGTCGTACCCTTCCGAGTGATGATGATGGCACGATGAACGCAGACAATCGACTATACGACATATTGGGGACTCCGGACCCTTCCGTTCGACAATGTGCCGGACCCGCGATTCTATGTCCCGTGCTCTCAACATGACGCAGCGCACAGGTGGTTGAGTTATGGGATTCAGACCCGCAAAGGCATGCTTCTGCTCACGGGTGACATCGGGTGCGGGAAAACGTTGCTGAGTCGTCGGCTGATCGTCGGGCTGTCGCCTGATCGGTATGATGTCGCACTTGTTGCCAATCCCGCGTTGTCTCCATCCGAATTGCTGGATGAGGTGTTGTCTCAGTTCGGGCTCGGCCTCGTGCGATCAAAAGCCGGACGATTGCAGACGCTCAATGAACGGCTGGAATTGAATGCGCAGCGCGGGATCAGCTCGGTGCTGGTCGTGGATGAAGCGCAAGCGATTGAAAGCGTCAAAGGGTTTGAAGAACTCCGATTGCTGACGAATTTTCAACTCAACGATCGATTTCTGTTGACCGTTGTGCTGATCGGTCAGCCGGAATTGCGTCATCGTGTTGCGGAAATTCCCCAGTTGAACCAGCGGATCGCGGTTCGTGCGCATCTGGGCCCCTTCACGGCAGAGGAAACGACGTCGTATATTACGGCACGCATGGGAGCCGCGACACATCGGACAGACGTGTTTACGAAAGAAGCGATGGCAGTCATTTACGAACAGAGCAAGGGGATCGGGCGGCTCATTAATGCACTCTGTGATCAATGTCTCTTTGCCGGGGCGATCGAGCACGTCTCGCAGATCGATGATCGGCTTGTTCGGCGGGTCGGGCAAGTCATATGATGGATGGTCGAATGTTCCGTGAGGACGGCCTCAGGCCATGAACGAATACAGCACGACAGACTGGTATCGCATTGCGCAGGAGCAATTGACGGGCGTGGCTCTTGCCGTGCAGCGGCAAGACGAACTCGACTTCGAGGCCTTGTCTGCCCTGGCGACGGGGATTGCGGATGCGCTCAAGAGAAGCGACCAATTGCTCGTTCAGGCTATGAGCGGTCCTGCAGGCCCTCCGCTGATTACGAATCTCGTGAATGTCGGGATTTTGGCGACGAAGGTCGGTGCCGGACTGGGATATCACGGGAAAGAGCTGGAACGGCTTACCTTCGCAGGGCTCCTGCACGACATCGGTCTCTTTGCCGTGCCACAGTCGCTGATCACGAAGTCGGGTCGGTTGACCCATGATGAACGTACGCTGATTGAACAACATCCCGAACTCGGCTATCAAGCGATTCGAAAGGCGGGTCCGAAATACGACTGGCTGGCACAAGTGGTGCGCCAGGCGCATGAGCGGTGGAACGGGCAGGGGTATCCGAACAAGCTGAAGGGGCGGCAGATCAGTGAGTTTGCCCAAATCATCGGCGTGGTGGATGTCTTCGATGCCCTCGTGAGCCCGCGCGGGTATCGCCGCCGATTCTTTCCGCACGAAGCGGTGCGAGAATTGATCGTGGCGGAACGGACGGCGTTCCCTCGCGAAGTCGTCAAAGCCTTGGTCGAACAGCTGTCGGCCTATCCGCTGGGTACCTCGGTACGATTGACCACCGGAGAAGTCGGGTCTGTCATGCGCGTCAATACGCGCTATCCACTCCGCCCGGTCGTATGGATCGAGGGCGATGCGGCCCGTGGCCAGGAGGGGCGGCAGCTCGATCTGAGCCTCACCCCGCTCGTGTCGATCATCGAAACACTGGAGCCTCCTGACGTCGCACGCGTATCGTTTCCAGCGGATGAGACGCGGCCAAGACATCTGAGGTCGTTCCCTCGGCATCCGATCAATTTACGTCGCTTTTGGAAGGCTTGGACGCTCTCGCGAGTGCGATTCAAGGCGCCGTCGAGTCCAGGACTTCTGTGCCGGAAGGTCGGGACTGCGTCGCTGTCGGGCGAGCATCGATGGATAGATCGGCCTCCTGCGCAGGATTTTGCGGATGCCAGTTTTGAAAAGGAAGTGATCGGGTTATTCGCCCTCGAAGCGCACGAATGGCTGGCTCAAATTCAGATGGCGGTGAAACAGCTCGCTGAAGGGGCCAACGGAACGGTGCGTCCGAAGCTCTACGGGATTCTCTTGCACGGCATTACCAATCTCGCCAAATCTGCGTCGACGGTGCAGCTCCAGACTATCGAGCAGATGGCCTCGAATCTGCTTCCGATTCTCCACGATGTGGGGCGGCAAGAACCACGTGCGATGACGGCAGCGCTCCAGTCGCTTCAGGAGGGGTTGGATCGGATCAGTCTGGCCGTGCGTCGCTTGGCAGGAGACCAAGAGGACGAACGTACTGGACATTGATGACGTTCCTGTGGGAACGGTGAGCGAATCCGTGCAGGCTCTTCCTGCCATCGTGACTGAGCAGCCTGAGGCTTCCCAGCTGCAGGCTCCATTCACCGTGAGTTCCAGCGTCCCGCTCATCCATGCCCTTCGGGACCTGCAGCAAGCTCGTGCCCGGTCGATGCAGCCGACCCGCGATGTGCTGGAGGCGGTAATCCAGCGAGCCGAGCGGGAAGCCGATCATCTTGATGTCGCCGGCGTCGGACGCATCTTAACTGAACTTGATCGACTCGACGAAGAGTTCCTTCAAGAAGTCCGTCGGCGAGTCCCGATCATCAGTTCCATTCTTGCGAATATACGAGCGCAAGGGGCGACGGATTTTGTCACGGCGTCTCAGCTCGATCCGATTCTCGAACAGGTCGAGGCCCTCTACGATCTGGCCAGCCAGGTGCAGGCGACGATGATCACGATGTTTTTGCAAGGGCTGCGATCCTTTCTCATGGTCGCGGCCTACCGAAAAACGTCGACCTTGGCGCAGCGACTGGGAACCGTCGAGACGAGAATTCATGCATTGATTCCGATGGCGGAACAGTGGGGCAATATCGGGCGCGTCGAACGATCGGCCATTAGTGATATCCTGCCGGGTTAGCCCACATAATTCATGAGCGCTTCTGCTGCAATCGGGGATCCGCTGCTACGATAAACCTGTCGGCAGGCAGGCTCGTCGCTCAGTTCCTCAACGTACTGTTTCAAGTACGCGTCGGTCCTTCGCGGCTCCGCGTGCCTGTCTCGCAACGCGGCTGCGCGATTTCGCAACGAACCGTCATGAACAATGTGGCTAGCTCTACCCTGTCAGTCTGCACACTTCCGTACGCTCGACTCTGGAGAATCTTCTGAGTCGTGCGAAATCTGCACTCGGTTTCCATACGAGCTTCTTGTTAAAAAGTTGCATCCCAGTGAAATTGCACGGATTGTGCTGCCTATCGATTGGGCAATGTGTGAGGTGCTGTGGTACGGCATGGTATTGGTCGCTCATCCACATGATTATCCACAAACCATACACACCTTTTGTGGACACCGAGAGTGGGGGCGCCGATGTCTTGCCCTGCTGTCGCCTTTCCCTTTGCGGCGCTTCATGCTGCATGGCAGCGAAACACCTGTTTGGAAGCAGCGTTTCGGTGGCGACGTCCTGCCTTCGTACCATGGAGTGAGCAGATGAGTGCCCATGATCTGAAAACCAGGCATGTTGGCTACGGTTGCTCATGTGTCATCCACAATTTCTCATCTAATCAGGGGATTGAGCGTCCTGTTCAATCAGACCCGACACAGACGCCTAATCTCCCTTCCTCCTTCGTGTAACAAGCCGCGAAAGGATGGTATGATGCCGCCGTCTTACTGCCTTTTCTTGTTGAAAGCGAGAAGTCTGGTAGTGGATGTCGTGGGAGAACGCATCGATGCCGAAACTTGTGACGGTTTTGCGACCGGAGAAGATCGATGAGCAAGCTCGCTTCTATGTCCGTTCCCATATCCTCCTCCCTGCCGGGACAATTGGACTGATCTGCCTGGTCGGTGGGATGGGGTCACTTGCCTATCAATTGCTGGTGAACCATACTACAGCTGGTTGACGTTTCTTACCAGCTCTGCCTTGATCGTGGTCGGTGCGGCCTGTGGGTGGGGGCAGGCACGCTATCACCGCTATCTCTTTGCGACCTTTCCCGAGGTGTATGCGGCACGGATGCGGACAGCTGTGGCTCAACGCAGCAGGAAGGCCAAGGCCAAGACCGAGACGGATGCGCCGGCGATCGAGCACCCTGGGCGTGGTTTTGTTACTGCGATCTCCATTGCCGGAGCGTGTCCTAATCTTCGGCGCATCAGCTGTGGCCATTCTACGCGGCGAACTGGACCCCTTCCCGGCTGTGTTGGTGCCCTGGGCAGGATTCTACTGGGCCAAGTTGTTTAGTTGGCGTGGAGTTGTGGACTAGCGAGCTATGCTCAAAAATGCCGCCAGTGATCCGTGGGACGTGAATCGTTAAACGTGAAAGGTTTTGTAGGAATCGGCACCTCGTTTCACCCTCACGTTTTACGGTTCCTTTTCTTGGCCTTCTTCTTGGAGGCTTGAGGAGCCGAGAGCGATGCTTCAAGCTGCGTCATCCGTTCTTCCAACGTGCGGATTGTCTGTCGGAGTTCAGGAAGCCGTGGAATCACGGCTTGGGCCTTCACCCAGACTTCATGCGGCATCACGGGAGCCCCTGAGACGATCTGGTTGGGTTCGAGGCTGCGATTGACGCCCGCACGAGCGGCAATCATAACCTGATCTCCAATGACAATGTGATCCGCCAGCCCTGCCTGTCCACCGATCATGACATGTTGCCCCACACGAGTACTGCCGGCGATCCCGACCTGTGCCACCAGGATCGAATGAGCGCCGATCGTCACGTTATGGGCAATCTGGACTAAATTATCGATCTTGGTGCCTTGTTTGATGACGGTTTGGCCGAGTGTGGCTCGATCGACCGTGACATTCGCCCCGAGCTCGACATCATCCTCGATCGTGACTCCGCCGAGCTGGGGAATCTTGTAATGTCGTCCCTGGTTCTGTACATAGCCGAATCCATCGCTTCCGATCACTGTGCCACTGTGAATGATCACCCGCGCGCCGATCGTAGCAGCCTTCCCTGACGACGACATTCGGATACAGCAGCGTGTCGTCCCCGATCGTTGTATCGTCGCCGACAAAGACGCCGGGATAGAGTGTCACTCGCGCGCCAATCGTGACCCGGTCTCCCAGTGTGACTCCCGTCCAGATCGAGACATCGGGACCGACTCGCGTGCCAATGCCACGGGCGACGTCCGCGGCCATGCCGCGGGGAGGTGAGGCAGGGCAAAAGAATGTCTGTGCGATCTGTGCAAAGGCCAGTGTGGGATTGGCGACGACGATATGGGGATTGGCAATCTCAGCAAGTCGTCGGTGGGCCAGGAGCGCTCCGGCAGCGATGGGCCCGCTCGTCTTAAGCATCCGATCCCCAGTGACAAAGGTCAGATCGTTTGGGCCTGCCTCCTCAAAACCGGCTAAGTTCGTGACGGTAGCTTGTGGCGACCCCACAAGTTCTCCGCCGACTACTCTGTGGATCTGTGCCAATGAGATAGGAGTGCGCGCTCGCGTTGTCATATGGATCAGGATTTCTTTTTGATTTTTGGCTTCGACGGTTTCGCCCGTTTCTTGCTCGGGGCAGGTGAGGTCGTGTTTCCCAACCGCTTCTCAACATAATGCACGACATGGCCGACGGTTGTCATTCCAGCGAGGTCTTGGTCGGGGATCTGCAGATCGAAGGTTTCTTCGATACGATACAGCAGTTCGATCACCGCCATCGAGTCGAGACCTAAATCGTCACGTAGATGTTGTGTGATCAATATCGCGGCTGGATCGCGTTTGAGGTACTCGCCCAAGGCGGTTCGGATCTTCAGTGCTATGCTGGGATCGGTTGCCATCGGTTACGTTCTCCGTCATTCACCTGCTGCGCAAGCAAAATTTCCGCCTGCTTGGAGAAAGTTGAGGTTAAGATTGAGGCGCAGCGAGGATTCGACTGTCCTCATCTGAGCCTTAGCCTCGACCTCAGCCTGTCTTGCAGCTATCCAGCTACTGAGTCGCCTGTTTGAATACCACAGCGGCATTGTTGCTGCCAAACCCAAATGCATTCAGCAAAGCAACTTTCAGGCGACGTTCTTGCGCTGAGCGGGAGAGGCCTGCTAATGCACAAGCCGGGTCAGGGTCATCGTAGTTGGCGGTCGGATGAATCTGGCCCGTGTGAAGCGCCAGCACCGAGGCGATGCCTCCTATGGATCCGGCAGCGCCCAGTGTGTGGCCGATCAATGACTTGGTGGCACTGATGGTAATCTTGTCCGCGCGCGACTGAAAGAGTCGACGGATCGCCTTCACTTCGACGGCGTCGCCGATGGTTGTCGATGTGGCATGGGCATTGATGTAATTCACCTGGGCCGGAGTCACACCGGCATCTGCAAGGGCCAGCCGCATCGTATGGGCCACTTCCAGGCCATCTTCCTGAGGGATGACCATGTGATAGGCCTCGCTGGTGGCGGCGTAGCCGGCGATTTCAGCATAGACTCTCGCCTTGCGTTTCTTGGCATGCGCAACCGATTCCAGAATGAGCGTCCCGGCGCCTTCTCCCATAATGAAACCGTCTCGCAACCGATCGAAGGGCCGAGAGGCCTTCTCTGGGCAATCGTTGTATTTGGACGAGAGGGCACGCAGGGAACAAAATCCGGCAAAGACGAGCGGAGTAATGCTGGCATCGGCTCCCACAGCGATCACGACATCGGCACGCCCCTCGCGGATACAATGGAGCGCTTGTCCGAGTGCATGGGCGCTGGAAGAGCAGGCGGTAGAGATGGTCAAGTTGGGGCCCTTGGCGCCGTAGGCCATCGCGATAATGCCTGATGCCGAATTGAGGGTGATGACTGGAATAAAGTTCGGATGGACGCGATGGGGTTTCTGCTGCTGATAGAGCTGCGTGATTTCACGCTCGCCCATTACCATGCCACCCATGCCGGCTCCGACAATGACCCCGACGCGGTGGGGATTCTCCTTCTCCATCTGAAGGCCTGAGTCGGCCAGCGCTTCTTTCGTTGCCACCAGGGCAAACTGTGCGTAACGGTCCACGCGTTCCCCATGGGCTGAATCGATAAACCGTTCGACCGCGAAGTCACGCACCTGGCCTGCGACCTTGGAGCGATAGCCGTCCATGGGAAACGGGTCGAACGACGTAATTGCCGAGATGCCGGATTGGCCGGCGAGGGCGGCTTTCCAAAACGCACTCACTCCAATACCGATCGGAGAGACGACTCCCATCCCTGTGACGACGACACGCGCTCGCATCTTCTTGAAATCCTTTCGGTAACGCTCTGGCTTCTACTTACCGGAAGCGCCGGGATCAGTCAACTTGCCACGGAATAGGCAAGACAGGCTGAAGCTGGAAAGGCTGAAGGTCGGAGTCCGAACACTTTAGACTTCAGCCTAGTCCCAACCTTCAACCTTCGGCCTGTCTCTCTCGCCACGCGGCCTTAATACCGCACCTTGAACATCAGATAGAGCCCAAAACTCAAGAAGAGCACGTTTGCTATCAAGGAGGCAACGAGAGGAGTTAAGACCCCGCCACGACCGAGCGCGATTGCAATGGAGTGTGTCGTCCAATAACAGAAGCCAATGGCGAGCGCCTGCCCAATGCCCATCGCCATGCTGCCCCCCCTGGTCCCACTCCGGCGTAAACTCATTGCAATGCCGACCAAGACCATGACCACGGTGACAAAGGGAAAGGTGATTCGGCTGTAATAGTCTGTCGTGAGCCGTGCAGCCTGGGAACCTTGCTGGTGCCGACGTCTGGTGTAGGCCCGGATATCGTGGAACGTCATCAATTCGGAGTCGCCGCCGAGCCAAGTGGTGAAGTCATCGGGAATGAGGGTCAGCACGATGGCTTGGCGTTCGAATACGTTGCTCGAGACCGTTCCATCGGGGGAAAACTGTCGGCGCCGCCCCTGGTACAGCGTCCACGTGGAGTCACTATAGCGGGCTTCGTCGGCTTCAGTCACTTCAGCCAGTTGAAAATCGCGATCGAACTGAAAGAGACGTATGCCGCTTAAGAGTTCTCCGCCGACGGAGACGCTTGTGACATGCATGAGGCTGTCGGCGCCCACTCTCGTCCAGGGTTGCTTGAGTTGCACGGCTGCGGCGGGCGGCTTTTTCTCGATGCGCGTGGTCCGAATCTCCTCGGACTTATTCGCGGCCAGCGGGATGACAGTGGAACTGAGGAACAAGAGCACGAGGGAAACCCCTGTGGCAAAGGCAATAAAGGGCGAGGTAATCCAGAGTAGACTGATGCCGCAACTGCGCATGGCCGTAATTTCGTGGCCCCGAGAGAGCAATCCGAAGGTTAATAGTGTGGCCATTAGGATGGCCAGCGGCGCGATTTGGTAGGAAATGGCGGGAGTCTTGAGAAGGAAATATGTCAGGACGTCGAGCCAGTCGGCGTCGTAGCGCAAGAAGCGGCGTACTTTTTCGAAGAAGTCGATGACGAGATAAATCGTCATCAGCGCGCTGAAGCACATCGTGAAGACTTTTCCGTATTCGTGAAGAAGATAGCGGAAGAGAATGCGCATGGGGTTACCGGCGACTCATAATATAAAACCATACGATGGTAGTGAGAGAGAAAATTCCGTTGGGTAACCAGGCTCCGGCAAAGGGCGGCAGGGCCGCCGTCGTGACCAAGAATTCACAGGCGACGTTCAGTACGTAGTATACGATAATGACCAGCACGCCGACTGCAAATCCGCCGATTCGACCGGATCGTTTCGAAGCGATGCCGACCGGAATGCCTAACAGGCAAAATACCAGCGAGGCAGTCGGAAAGGCCAAATCTTTATAATACTCCATCAATCGTCGGAGCGCAGTCGGGTCGCGCCATTGGGATTGTACGAGCTGGGCGACAATGGCGTCGTATGACGGACGTTCCTCCGTCGTTGAGTAGCCGCTTTGATTGAGCGGGAATTTCAGATCGTAACTGGCGAAAGACACGTGCTCGTATTGATCGGCCTCATCCGGTCGGCTATGAATGACCCCGTGCTGCAGGCGTAACGCGACTTGATCTGTAGAGGCATCCATGATGACCTCGTACTGTTGCGCCACGATGATGCGGGGATCATGTGCATTCCGCTCATCAGAGACAAAAATGCCGGTCGTGGCTTCTCCGGAATTCCCGTCCGGGACATAAATCATCATCTTGGGGATGGGCTCGTTAAATGTTCCCCGCTCCAGCGCCAGTACCAGCTGATCTCGAAGGAGGCTCAGCGCCACTTTCTTCAAGTTCGTGGAGCTCCAGGGTTGCCCCCACTGCGCCAACCACAAGGTCAACCCGAACACAAGCAAGGCGAAGAACAGCACGGGGCGGGCCAATCGTATGAGGCTTAGACCCGCAGTCTGCATTGCGACCAATTCTTTGTCGAAGGAGAGTCGTCCGAAGGCGGTGATCGAGGCAATGATTCCGGCGATTGGGAGGGTTAACACGAGGAATGAAGGCATCAGATGGGCGAAGACTTGCAGGACCGCCACAATCCCGACGCCTTTGGAAACGAGTAGTTCCACTAAGCGCAGCAGTTCCTTCGTGAGCATCACAAAACAGAGCGCGCCGAGGCTGATACTAAAGGGGGAAAGAAGTTCGGTGAAGATATAGCGATCCAGCAGCGTTCGTAGAAACATTCGAAGAATCACGCTCCTAGGAGCCTGTCCGACATTGACCGTTCTACTGCGGCGAACGATCCGCGGCCATCTGCGTCGTGCTCGGCCCGAAAAAATCCTTGAGGTATGACAGTAAATACACCTCCGGTTTTTCCAGGCCTGCGGCCTCGCATCTGACCGCACCTCTTTCGCCTCGTCACGAAGGCAATGTCAGATAGGCTCCTAGCCCGGTGCGACACTATAGGTGAGCGAGCGAGGCTTGTCTACCTCACGGCGGCGAGCATGGGGCCAAAGAATGGCTTGACAAGATTTGAAACGCCATGGTAGATGCTGCGCGAACTGTAACCGAGATGGGTTTCGTGATCGATGTTGTCTCTCCAATGAACCCGTCATTCCAACCTGCTCTTCTTCCTGTCTGTTTCTTTTCATCATCATGTTGTCGGCAGCTGGGTTCTGAGGCCGGCCACGTAACTAGGTGTGGCTGTTGAGGAAAGGAGTGTTTTGTGAAGACTAAAGGTACGGTCAAATGGTTCAACGATCGCAAAGGATTTGGGTTTATTCGCCTTGAGAGCGGGGATGATGTCTTCGTACATTATTCCGCGCTGCAAGGGGAGGGATTTAAGACCTTGAAAGAGGGAGAAAATGTCGAGTTCGAGGTCGTGCAGGGCGCTAAGGGGCCTCAGGCTTCGAACGTCTTGAAGACGGCCATTGCCGAGTCTTAAGTTTGCGTTCTGTGGGATTGTGTCAGAGGGAGGCCTGCCTTTCATGTCAAGACAGGCCTTCGTGTTTCTGCTGAGTAGACCTGCATCTCACCCGTATTATTCATGATGGTTTTACTGCAAACATGGATGCCTGACTCATGCAAGACGAACGAGACTGGCGGGAAAAGTGCGACAGGTAGGGATACAGGGCTCACACGTCACGCGCGTCACGCTCTTCGCGCATGTCGCGCACCACTCCGCCATTTTTGCGACAAACCTTCATGAGCAATGCAGGCTAAATGCCCAATTTCGTTGACAATGTCCATCGACACTGTTAGCGTTTGATCGTCGTGGAGGTTTGACTTGGGGATAGATCGCGGTAGCGTGTTGCAAAGCGCACAACTCTTTGCATCACGGGGCCAGTTCGACGCTGCCATCAATGAATGGAAGAAGCTCTCCACCGAGTCGCCGGGCGATGGGAGTATCTTCAATTCAATCGGGGAGTTACACCTCAAGCGCCAAGCCACCAACGATGCCGTCGCAGCCTTTCTGCAGGCAGCCAATGCCTTCAGAGCCGAAGGGGCCACCCTCAAGGCCATCGCCACGTTCAAGAAGATCTTGAAGCTCGATCCTTCTCGGTACGATGTGTTCCGGCATCTCGGAGACCTCAATGCCGAACGTGGTCTGCTGAGCAGCGCAGTCCAAGATTATCTCACACTCGGGAAACACTACCTCAAAGCGGGGAAAAGTAAAGACGCGCTGGACATCTATAAGAAAATCGTCAGCCAAGATCCTTCGAATCTAGATGCTCAGCAACGGGTGGCGGAATTGTGCCTCCAAGAAAACATGCAGGATGAAGCCACAAAGGTCTATTTGCAGTTAGGTCGAGAGCGTTCAGCGCAGCAGCGTTATGCTGAGGCGAAAGATGCGTATCAAGGCGTCTTGAGAATCGATCCTACCAATAGCGAGGCCGCCCAGTTCATCGAACATTTCAAAAAGACCGATGGACACCCCAACCCTGCAGCCAAGACGGGAGCGGGCTCTTTAGGGGCCTCGCCCAAGAGTGCCGAACCGCTCAATCTGCTGACGGAAGCCACCCGACGCATCGAAGGAAAGCAGTTTGCCGGGGCTGAGGCCATTCTCAATCAATTGTTGACCAAAGAGCCGGGAAATCCTGAGGTCTGCCAATTGCTCGCGAAGTTGCATCTGCAACGCGGAGATCTTCAGGTCGCGCTCGGCGAGTATCGCTACCTTGCAGGAGCGGCCTTACGGGCACAAGACTATGTGAAAGCTGAATCGCTGATTACTGATTTTTTGGCGGTCGAACCGCAGTCGGTTGCGATGCTTGAACTCTACGGAGAACTCTATGGAGAGAAAGGTGATGCCGCCAACGCCGTGATCCAATACGGGAAGGCGATTGAGCTGTTACTGAAACATCCTGAACCTGGGATGCCGACGCTGCATGAGGAACTGTTCGAGAAGGTCACTGCACTGGCGCCGGATAGCACAACGGTAAAAAAACTGACTGCGCTCATCCATGGCCATGGTACTGTAGTGGAAGAACCGCCCGTTCCAACCCAATCCAAGACCACTGCATCTCTAGCAGCTGCGAGCCCTTCGATCCCAACTCAGACGGAAACATCTTCATCGGCCCCTGCTGCGTCAAGTCATCCATCGAATGGGACCTCCAAGATTGCTCCCTTACAGGACGGGCATGTCTCGCATGCCGAGCCGAAACCTACGCCGGCACAATTGGAGCCTTCACAGTCGCCAAAACCGGAGCCGGCTAAGCCGGACAGTGGGTTTACGTGGACAAATACCGAGCCGGACCAGCTATGGGTGCCGGCGTCAAAGGCGTCACGTTCGGCGACTCCCGCCGCGCCTGTCCTCTCGACAACCGAGCAGTTCCAGGCCTATGTGAAAGCCGGCCAGCAGGCTGAGGGGGAAGAATGGCTCAGTCGCCTGGTCACGGCTCAGCCGGATCATGCAGAGGCTCGAGAACTGTTCGGTTCCCTACGTGAGAGCAAGGGCGACACCGCCGGCGCAGCTTTGCAATATTCCCGTGCCCTCGAATTGCTCCTGGCACATCCAAACGATGGGAGCCCGACTCGTCTGGCAAGTCTCTATCAGAAGGTCAGAGAACTAGCTCCGGCCAGTCCATTAGTGGCCAAATGGGCCTCGAGGTTTTCGGCGAAGCCGCAAGCGTCAGTACCTGGCGCCGAGACACCGGTCGATGTTCCTGCCTGTGAACGAGATTGAACCGGAGACTCACTACACGCTGGGAGTGGCCTATAAGAATATGGGGTTGCTGGACGAAGCGAAGGAAGAGTTTGCTCTCTCGATGAAGAGCCACGACTTTTTCTCGGACTCCTGTCTTATGCTCGCGGTCTGTTTGAAAGAACAGGGAGAATGCCAGTCGGCGAGTGCACAGCTCGAGCTGCTGCTGAAGGACCCGAAGTGTCAGGGAGCCAAGGCACAGGCTATTCGCTATGAACTCGGCTTACTCTACGAAGCCCAAGAGCAGTGGAGCCAAGCTGCCAAAATTTATGAATCGATCCCAACCTTCCACGACGTACCGCAACGACTCGAATCAGCTCGTGCACACAAGGCCCCAGCTGAACCGACTCCTGCCTTCCGCTACGGAAATTAGATCAGGATGCTGAAAAAGTCGCTTGTCTCACTCGCCCAACCCAGGCGCGCCAAGACGCGCCTCTTCCCATGCTTCGTTCTCGCATCGTTCAGACCCTCAACGTACCCATCGGGATAGAACTGCAGTAGCAGTTCGGGGCGGGCGGGTGAGAAAGTTACGCCTCGGCCCTTCACTCGCTGCGGCCTTGCTGGACGAGCTTTTTGAGCATCCTGCGTTGTATTTCTATTGTGCCACAATCGTTTTTAGTTTCCTGCTAGCTAAAGCTGGTTTGGTGCCGGACGTCCGTCTAAGCACGGCTTGAATATTCTCCAAACAGACCAGTCCCATCTGGACCCGTGCGTGCAATGTGGCAGAGCCAAGATGGGGGAGTAGCACCACCTGTCTTCAACTGTGCCAGCGCTGGGTGGATGGCCGGTTCCTGCTCATAGACGTCGAGCCCTGCGCCGGCGATGATTCCTGTTTTGAGGGCGTCGGCCAACGCAGCTTCATCGACGATCGGACCACGAGCGGTATTGATCACGAAAGCGGTGGGGCGCATCCAGGACAATTCGCGCGCACCGATCAGATGATGGGTGGCCGGCGTGAGAGGCACATGGATCGTCACCACATCGGCTTCTCCGAGGAGATCTTGCATCGATCGATGCTGCCACTGCGCTGGGGAGAGATGAGGTGGCCATAGGCTGGCGTGTGTGATAGCGCACTGGCATGCGAAACCCGACCGCGCGGTGGGCTACCGCTTGCCCGATCCGTCCCATGCCGATAATACCTAGTGTCTTGCCCGAGACTTCCGCTCCCAAGAGTTGTGTGGGACTCCACCCAGTCCAATGACCGGATCGAACGAGGGCGTCGCCTTCGACGACGCGGCGTGCCGTTGCCAGGAGCAAGGCCCAGGTCAGATCAGCGGTGGCATCCGTCAAGACGTCCGGAGTATTGGTGACGATCAGACCACGCTGTCGCGCGGCAGCAAGATCGATGTTGTTGTACCCCACCGCATAGTTTGCCAGAATTTTTAGCCGAGTGGCCGCATGAATGGTCTCGGCGTCGATGCGATCGCCCAAGGTCACGATTGCGGCGTCGGCTTGGCAGAGTCCCTCACGAAAGGCCGACGGAGCAGGCACTGCATCGTGAGGATCCTGCACCAGCTGGAACCGCTCCCGCACGATGGCCATGACGGGATCGGGGAGGATGCGTGACAGGTAGAGAGTGGGACGTGTGTCGATCATAGGCGGTGGCTCCTATCTACGAATCACATCTTAGCAGGATGCTGAAAAAGGCTGCCAGCAGAAGAAGACCGTTATTTGGTTTGTCTGATCTATCGGTTCTTTGGTTGAACGAAACTAACCAGATGAACCAAATCAACCAGACAAACCAGAAGGACCAGAGAAACCAGACTTGTGCTGGTCTCAAGAGTCTGTCTAGAATGAGCAATCCATTCAACTATGACCGCACCAACTCTCATTCTGCCTGAACGTTCCCACGCTATTGCCTCAGACCTCCGAGCCGTCCTAGGCGTCGATAAAGTAAAGGACGACTATTCGACGCTCACCGCCTATGCGGTGGATGCGAGCATCTATCGGATAGCGCCTAGGGCCGTCGTGCTTGTAGAGTCCGAGGAGGACATTGCCGCCACGGTGCGATACGCCGTGCAGCGAGGCATCCCGCTGACGCCGCGTGCCGCCGGGACGAATCTGACCGGCTCGGCGATCGGGTCCGGGATCATTCTGGACGTCTCGCGTCTGAATCGGGTGTCTGGAGCTGAATCGAGAAGAGAGCTGGGCTCGGGTGCAGCCGGGGATCGTACTCGCCGAGTTGAATAAACATCTGGGGCGGCATGGATTCATGTTCGGTCCCGATCCCTCGAGCGGCGACATGTGCAAGCTCGGTGGGATGCTGGCGAACAACTCGTCCGGTCCCCACACGCTGCGGTACGGTGCCGTCAAAGATAATGTGGAGGCGCTTCGTGTCTGTCTGCAGTCCGGTGAGTGGCTGGATGCCAAGGCCTACGGACTAGACGATCCGAACTGCGCCGATCTGCTGAAGGCGCACAAGCCGCTTCGGGATCTGCAGTTGCTGCTACAGGAAAATGCCACGCTGATCGCGCAGAAACGTCCGACTGTCAGCAAGAACAGTTGCGGCTACAACCTCTTCGGTCTCGCCGATGGGCTTGCGCGAGGCCGCTTCGATCTTCCCAAACTCTTCGTCGGCAGCGAGGGCACGCTCGGTCTGTTCAGCGAAGCGACGATTAGACTGGTCGAGAAACCTCGCGCGACCCTCACGGCGCTCATCCATTTTCACCGCTTGGAAGATGTGGGCGATGCGGTGCCGAAGCTGCTGGAGTTGAGTCCGAGCGCGTTGGAAGTGATGGATGCCAACACACTCAATCTGATCGGGCGGGCGAAGCACGGCATCCCGGCAGACGCGGCCGCCACCCTCCTGGTGGAGTTGGATGCTGATGGTGCAGGGACCGATCTTCGCGCACAGGCTGAGCGGATGACCGAGATCTGTCGCCGCTATCGTCTCACGTCCGATCCCGTGATCGCCTTCGATCCTGAGCAACGGGAGCAATTGTGGAAGGCCCGCAAGGCCCTCTATCCCACGCTCTATCGATTCGATCCCAAGAAAAAGCCCATCAATTTTGTCGACGACGTGGTGGTGCCGGCTGAACGGATCGGCGAACTCATCCGTTATCTGGAAGAGTTCTTCGCCGGACAGCGCGTGCCGGTTGCGATTTTCGGGCATATCGGGAATGGGAATGCTCACATCATTCCCTTGCTCGACGTGAACGACCAAGACGATTTTCAGAAGATGGTGCAGGGCTATCACGAGATTCACCAAACCGTCTTGGGTCGCTTCGGCGGCTCGATCTGTGGGGAGCACGGGGATGGCCGGGTGCGCGCCGAATATGTGAAGACGATGTTCGGCCCGGAGCTGTACGATCTGTTTGTGCGTGTGAAGCAGAGCTTCGATCCCTCCGGGGTGCTCAACCCCGGCATCAAGATCAGCGACCGGCCCTTCACGGACCATATCGACTATGTGCGATTGTCGAAACCCTGTGCGACCTGCGCCAAGTGTAACGCCGTCTGCCCGGTCTACGATGTCTTTCAATCGGAAGATATGAGTTCGCGGGGCTGGTTCGAGATCGTCACCGATAAGAACTATAGCTATCTCAATTCGAAGCGAGTCGTGGAGGCCTGTCTCAACTGTAAGTCCTGCCGTACAGCCTGTCCGGCCGGTGTCGATGTATCTCAGCTCATTCTGGACCGGCGCGCTGAGCATCCGAACAAGATGGCAGGTGTCATCTTTCGTTTCCATGCACAAACAGCGAAGTTCGAGAGATTCTTAAAGTTTCTCGCGAGGTATCAACCGATATGGGATCGGCCTCTGATGCGGCGTCTGCTCGATCATCTGACGAAGCCGTTCATGCGTGGTCTCGCTGAGACGGCACGATTGTCGCCTCAGCTTGTGATGCCTCGACTGGCCCGGCGACATCTCCGTGACCGCTATCCCGAACTGATTCCCCAGGCTGGGCAAACTGCTCGCTCCCCAGTGGCCTATTTCCATGGCTGCGCGGCCAACTACTTCGACGATGGGGTGGGGGATGCCGTGATTGCCGTGCTGCGAAAACATGGGGTCGAACCGGATCTGCCGCCGCAACGCTGTTCCGGGACGCCGATCGAAACCTATGGGCATCGCGCATTGGCCAAAGAAGGGGCACGGGTCAATCTCGCGTCCATGGCAGGGTACGACAAGGTGGTGACCGGATGTGCCTCCTGCACCCTCATGCTGAAGGACTATCCCACCTTGTTTGCCGGTGAGCCGGAGCAAGCGGCGGCTCAGGCCTTGGCCAAACGGGTCACACATATTTCTGAGTTTGTGTCGCAATCGCCGGTGAAGCCGGCCATGGCCAGTCAGCAGCCGACGAAGTGCAAGGTGGCCTATCATTCCTCCTGTCATCTGCGGGCCGCGGGAGTGACGAAGGAGCCTCGTGCGATTCTGCAAGGTTTGCCGGGCGTCGAGTATGTGGAGATGCCGGACGCCGATCGCTGCGCGGGTGGAGCCGGGACCTATCTCGTGAAGGATTTCGAGACGTCGCAGCGCATTGTCGAGCGCAAGCGGCGGGCCGTCGAACAGAGCGGCGCCGAGGTTGTGGCCACGAGTTGCCCGGCCTGTATGATTCAACTACGCACGGGATTGCAGGGCGCAGCGGAGGTCAAACACGTGGCCCAGCTGATTCAGGAAGCCTACGAGGCAGCGAGACCGACAGACGGAGACACCGCAACTAAATAAACCAGATACAAACCGAACAACGAGAGACGAGGATTACATGGTCACCGTGCTGGTCTTTGGATTGACGCTTCGCGATGCGGTTGGAGAAACAGAATTCGAATTTGAGGTCTTGGAGCCGACCACGGTCAGGAAACTCATTGAATCGAACCAGGATCGCATGGGCCCGTTGGTGCAGTTCCTGGCGAATCGAGAAGTGATGATTGCGGTGAACAAGAAAGTGAGCGCCGAAGATACGGTGGTCAAGGACGGCGATATCGTGAAATTATCCCACCAGTCGAGAACGTCGTATGATGGCACGAGAGACATCCCCACTTAGCAGGCCGCTGAAACAGTCGCTTGTCTCACCCGCCCAACCCAGACGCGCCGAGACGCGCCTTGTCCCAAGCAAGGCCGCAGCGAGTGAAGCAGGATGAGGTCGAGGTCAAGGTTGAGCGAAGATTAGACTTTCTTTATCTCAACCTTAGCCTGAACCTCAACCTTCTTCGTGCTGGCGGACTTTTCCAGTATCCTGCTAGTGCAGCCGGCGTTTGGCTTTGGCCGTCGGCGGGGCGGTGAGCGGATCGTCGGGCCAGGAATGTTTGGGATAGCGGCCACGGAGTTCTTTTTTCACTTCGAGATAGGCCGATTTCCAGAAGCTGGAGAGATCCTTCGTGATCTGGACTGGCCGGCGTGCCGGTGACAGGAAGATGCAGCATGACCGGAATCTTCCCATCGACGAGACGGGGCGTGTCCTTGCAGCCGAACATTTCTTGCAACCGCACAGCCAGGATGGGCAGATCTGGCGTCTCGTACTCCACGCGAACGTTCGATCCGCTCGGGACCGTCAGATGGGTGGGAGCCCAACGTTCGAGTTGGCGTGACTGTTCCCAGGAGAGGAGCGCGTGCAACGGCTGGGTGAGATCGAGCCGCGTGACGCGGTCGAGCGTCGTCAGTCCGGATAGATAGGGGCCAAGCCAGTCGTCGAGGGTCCGCAGCAGCGCCTCGTCCGACAGATCGGGCCATCGTGACTCTTGCCCTTCGATCCGGCGTAGAAATGCCACTCGCGCCCGCCACTGACGAAGCTCCGGAGTCCAGGCCAGCCGGTCGAGTCCCGCCCGACGAATGCCCTGTAACAATGCCGTCGTAATCATCGAAGGATCCGGCTTCGAGAGCCCCTGCTCAGACAGGACGAGCGAACCCAATCGGCGTTGTCTCGTCGCACGAACCACCTGTGCTGTGTCATCCCACGATACCTCATCCACCACTTGAATCTGGTCTGCATACAGAGTCTCAAGATCGCGAAGCTGTACCGGCGCGGCCAGATCGATCCTGGCCCATTGCGTGCCGCCGTCCAGGTCGGCAATGACCAGATAGTCTTCTGAGCCGAGCGGATCAGGGTTCGCAAAGAGGGCGCCACGGCCATTGGCCATGAGATAGCGTGCGTCATTTCCACGTTGGCGTTGGGCGATGCGATCCGGATAGGCGAGTGCGAGCAACAGACCGACCTCATCGAGGCTGTCCTGCCGATCCGAACGAGCAGATCGCGGAAGTTGTCGTTGCCACAGGTCGGCGGTGCGTCTGACTCGTTGACAGGCGGCACGGTCGACGGTCGCACCGGCTGCGTGATCGTGCTGTCCATGCAAGACATCCAAGCGGAGTCGCAGATCGGCGTTGCGCCAGCCGGAGGGGCCTCGCAGAATATCTCGTTCGCTGAGCAGTGCCGCCAGTTCACAGGCCAAGATGGCTGAGTTGCAACGGCACAGCCTTGAGCAGCATGTGCGCGAGACGTGGATGCAGCGGCAGCTCGGCCATCTGTCTTCCATGAGCGGTGATCTGTCCCGTCTGCATTGAGTGCGCCGAGGCCGGTGAGCAACTCTCTCGCCTGGGCCACAGCCCCGGCCGGTGGGGGAGTGAGCCAGGACAACTCGGCTGGATTGGCGGTGCCCCAGAGGGCCAATTCGAGCAGCAGTGGCGCCAGGTCGGCGTCGAG
Organism: uncultured Nitrospiraceae bacterium; assembly: GCA_963825145.1. GTDB lineage: Bacteria > Nitrospirota > Nitrospiria > Nitrospirales > Nitrospiraceae > Palsa-1315. The sequence goes on along the minus strand of CAWGSC010000029.1, from coordinate 116,867 downwards.
CATTTCCGGCGGGCGACGAGGGGCCAACGATTGGTGCTCCGCAGAGGTCCAGAGACGAGAACAGACGCCCGGTTCGAGACGACCGGCCCGACCACGACGTTGCTCGGCAGAATCCTGGGTGACGCGAATGGTCTCCAGTCTCGTGAGTCCCGATCGCGGATCGAAGCGAGGCACGCGCAGCAAGCCGGCATCGATGACGACGCGCACTCCGTCGATCGTCAAACTGGTCTCGGCAATCGAGGTGGCCAGCACGATCTTTCTCGTGCCCGGTTGAGCGGGAGCGATCGCGCGGTCCTGCGCCTCTTGTGGCAGGTCGCCATGGAGCGGCGCGATGAGGATGTTCGAGCCCAGATTCAGATCGAGAAGTTTTCGTTCGACGCGGCGAATCTCTGCCATGCCAGGCAGAAAGACCAAGAGACTGCCTTGGTCCTGCGCGAGCGAGCGCCGGATTGATTGTACGACTGCCACATCGAGATGGCCTGAGAGCGGCTGATCAAGATAGCGGGTCTCTACCGGAAACATCCGGCCTTCGCAGGCAATGACAGGCGCGTGGCCCAAGAGATCCGAGACCGGTCCACAGTCCAACGTGGCCGACATCACGAGCAGGCGGAGATCCGGGCGAAAGAGCCGTTGCGATTCGAGACAGAGGGCCAGGCCCGTATCGGCCTGCAGGCTCCGTTCGTGGAATTCATCGAAGAGGACGATCGCGTACGCGCTGAGCGCAGGATCGTGCTGGAGCAGGCGAGCGAGAATGCCTTCCGTGACCACTTCGATTCTGGTCTTGGGCCCCACCTTTGTGTCGAGCCGCATGCGATAGCCGACCGTTTCGCCGACCGATTCACCCAGCGTGGTTGCCATGCGATGGGCTGCGGCGCGGGCGGCGAGCCGTCGCGGCTCCAACATGAGCAGCGTCTTTCCGTCGAGCCATGGGGCATCGAGCAAGGCCAGCGGGACCCGCGTCGTTTTTCCGGCGCCAGGCGCAGCGGTCAGCAGCGCATTCCGTCCCTCCGTCAGCGTGCGACGAAGGGTCGGCAGTACATCTTCTATTGGGAGTCTGGACATGATAGGTTCGGCGTTCACGAAAGCGGCAGACTGTTATCAGACGTCGCGATGCAGCGTCGGCGAAAAGGAAGCTCGAGAGCGCATGGCCGAGTATCAATGGACCACGGAGAAGCCTACCGCTGCCGGCTGGTATTGGTTCCGTGGCCTGGCGCACGAAGCGACCCCTTTATTGTGCAAGTCGATGAGGTCGGCCAGTTTCAATGGCCGGACGGCGGGTTTCAGGGATGCTGGCCAAAGGGGAGTGGGCAGGGCCGATCCTGCTCGCAGAGCCACGATGAAGCGAGTAGGCGCTCAGGTGCGCTCCCGTGCAAGCGCAGACGCGCTGGCTTCGTGCCCGCAATGGACGGCTGCAGGATGGAGAGCGGCCAGGTGCCCTCTTGCTCGCAGAGCGCACGATGAAGCTTGGTGCAGTGCGAGTACGATGCCAGCCGGCCTTCGCTGGAACGATCGGAGTTGTAAGGGAGCAACCTATTCGACGGCCGGATTGAGCCAATCCCTCTTGCTGTGAACCGAGTAGTAGGCGGCGAATCAGAGCAGACACACCATTCGAGATACCATTCAGACAGGCAGTCGATACATTCTATGAAACACGAGACCACACACCCATCTGCGGAAACACCGGCGAAGGGTTTTTCTCCCAGCTTTGCGGCGCTGGGCCTGGAGGCCGCGCTGCTCACCACGCTCGACACGCTGGGCTATGAAGAGCCCACGCCGATCCAACGGGAGGCGATCCCTCCGTTGTTGGCAGGCCGCGATCTCTTGGGCCAAGCGGCAACCGGGACCGGCAAGACGGCAGCCTTCACACTCCCGCTGCTCCAGCGCATCGCCCATTCTGCGCGGCGCTGCCCCTCCGTGCTCATCCTGGTGCCGACCAGAGAGTTGGCCATACAGGTCGGCGAAGCCGTCACGCGCTATGGCAAAGAATTAAGGATCTCCGTGCTTCCCGGTCTATGGAGGACAGGCCATCGGTCCGCAGCTCCATGCGCTCAAGCGCGGTGTCGATGTCGTCGTGGCGACGCCTGGACGGGCGCTGGACCATATCCGCCGAAAGACCCTGCAGCTCAAGACGATTCAAATGGTCGTGCTGGACGAGGCCGATGAGATGCTCGACATGGGATTTGCCGAGGATCTGGACGCCATTCTGGAACAGACACCCAAAGAGCGGCAGACGGCGTTGTTCTCCGCCACCATGCCGCTCCGGATCGCCTCCATTGCCAAGCGCCATCTCAAGGAGCCGGTCGAGATCAAGATTGCCAAGGAGCCGCTCAAGGCGGGCGCCGCTCCGCGTGTGCACCAAACGGCCTACATCGTCGCCAGACCGCATAAGGAAGCGGCACTGGCTCGTATTCTGGATATGGAGGCTCCGAAGTCGGCCCTCGTGTTCTGCCGCACGCGTATCGAAGTCGATGAGACTCACCGCCATGTTGACCAGCCGTGGGCACAAGGCCGAAGCGATCCATGGCGGGATGAATCAGCCTCAGCGCGATCGCGTGATGAATTCGTTCCGAGTCCGGGCAGACCGAACTCCTCGTCGCCACCGATGTGGCGGCGCGGGGGTTGGATATTCCATCCGTGTCGCATGTGGTGAACTACGATCTGCCCACGTCTCCGGAAGGCTATGTCCATCGGATCGGACGGACCGGGCGGGCCGGGCGTGAAGGGGCGGCGATCACCGTCATCGACCCGCGCGAGCAGCGGTTGTTGTGGAACATCGAGCAGCTCACGAAAGCCAAAATTGTCGTGACGCCAGTACCGACCGTCGCCGACCTTCGCACGAAACGGCTCGCACGCACCAAGAGCGCGATTGAAGAAGTGCTCGCGGCCGGCGACCTGGACCTGTTCCGAGCTGTGGTCGCATCGCTCGCCGAACAGGGAGACCCCATGGAGGTGGCGGCGGCAGCCATGAAACTTGTCTTTCGCATGCAGGGTGGGGAGCGGAAGGAATACGATATCCCGGCAGTGTCGGCCAGGCCGCCGGAGCGGCCATCGATGGCGCGTCGCCCCATGGGAGATCCTCGCGGGCGGGCCGGTGGCATGATGCCGAGAGAGGGACAGGGCAGACCATTCAATCCGCCTGGTCGTGGCGGGCGAACAGCGGGTATGGTCAAGGTGTATATCGGCGCAGGCAAGGAGGCAGGGATCCGGCCAGGCGACCTCGTCGGGGCGATTGCCAACGAGGCCGGACTCAATTCGAATGTGATCGGCGCCGTCGAAGTGATGGATCGATTCTCGCTGGTGGAAGTGCCGGAAGTATTGGCCCGGGAGATCATCGAGACCCTCAGTCGGACCAGGATCAAGGGACAGAAGGTGGCAGTGAGATTGTTTCTGGAGCAGCCAAGAGGGGGGAGGTAGCTGAGGGTCCCCTTTGCTCGCGCAACGCGGGCCTGAGAAGGATGGGAAGGGTAGCCTGGTCATCCTCCTGCTCGCGGAACGCGCACGATAGGCAATGTGCTCGTTCGACGCGCGCAATCGAGGATCAATCAGGCCGCCCTTGAAAGAGAAATAGGGGATTGGGATGACGAGCGCAGCGGGGAACTGGTGAGGTGTTACCCGGTTTTCTTCAGCTGTTCTAGGATGAGCGTGTGTGGGTGGGGAATGATGTCTACCCCGTTCCTGCCTTGGCTTTTGACGCGATAGAGAGCGTAGTCGGCCATCCTGCGCAAGAGGTCCGAACTCAACGGGTGTTCGGATGACCAGACCGTCGCTCCAATGCTCACCGTCACGGCAAGCGGGCCGCTTGGTGTAGGAAATGGCCAGTCGCTAATGGAAGCCCGGAAGCGTTCGCCGCACTCTCGTAATGCCTCTAGATCGCAATTGGGAACAACGATCAAGAACTCTTCTCCACCTATCCGTCCGACGTGATCGTAACGGCGCGCGGCTTCGCGGAGGCGCTTTGCGGCTTCTCGAAGGACGACATCGCCTATGAGATGGCCATAGGTATCGTTGACCTGCTTGAAATGGTCGAGGTCGGCGATGAGGACCGCGAGAGGTTGATGGCTTCGTTCAGCCCGCGATAGTTCCTGCGTCAAAGCCGTGAGCGTCGTCGAATGATTCAGCAGCCCTGTCAAGGAATCGTGGTTGGCCTGTTCCTTGGAGTCGTGGAGGAGTTGCAGATTCTGGATTGCCGTACTCGCTTGAGAGGCAAGAGTCAGCACAACCTGTTCGTCCAGTTCGCTGAAGTCGTCCGCAAGACCGTGCGGCAGTACCTTGTTGGCGAGAGAAAGGTGGCCGAAGAATTGGTCGTGATATCGAATCGGAACGCCGAGAAACGATGTCATAGAGGAACGATCTTCTTCGGGTAATCCGAGGGCCGCCCAGTGTGCTGTGAAGTGAGGCAGGCGGAGGACGTTGTCCCCTTGCCCAAGAGATTCCCGAGACAACTGCTCGAACGGAAGCAGCCGAATGGCGCGGGCCGCTGCATCATCGTTTCCCGCAGTCAAAAACTGTATCGCGACACGCGGATTGCCGTCGTAGACCCCTAAGGCCGCATAGCGTGCGCCCGTGTTCTCCTTCGCGAGATGGAGAAGTTGGTGCAGCAATTCGTCGAGATCCTGCTGGGAAGCCAACCTCTGTACGGCAACCACTAACGAATGGAGGGCCTCCGTCCGTCTTTTGAGCGCCATTTCTGCATCGGCCGCTCGTTCGAACTCCCGTTTCGTGGAGCTCCATTCTTCGTTAAGCGTCTTGATCATCCCCAGCACAAGACCAAGCAAGGGAAGGAGAATCAGAATGGCCAGCACCGACAATTCCCGAAGAAACGACCGGATGGGAGCAAGAAGGTTGTTCTGGTCTATATGAATCAAGATGCCCCATTGCGTGATCGGGTCGGCATGAGCGATGGGGACTTGCGCATAGGCGGTGATGACGGAGGTACCGCGGCGATGATCCGTTTCTTCGACAAAGCCACGCGCCTGCATGCCCACACGCGTTGCTGAAGGGAGACCAAGCTGTTTGAGGTTGCCTTCCACGCGATGTGTCGAGTCGGCAATCAGGTCTCCCTTCTCGTTGATGACTTGATATTCAACCTGCGACTTTTCTGTCCATTCTGAATTCTTGAGTTGCTGGATTGTTTCGTCAAGGATGGTCATTAAGGAGGGGACGCCCACAACCGCCGCGATCGCGCCGAGAAATTGCCCGCCTGGGCTGCGCAGGGGAGCGATCACCGTAATCGCCAAGGTCCCTCCGGATTTCTCACTCACCTGCGTATCCAGAATCCTGGCGCCGGTGAGGGTACGTGCCTGTTGGAACCAGAGACGCTGGCTCTGATCGGAGGAAATGCTCGACGGATCGGTTGTTGAGATAATCTTTCCACGGGAGTCGGTGACGCCAATCCATCGATAGGCCGGGTAGGCACGTGCCAATTCGCGGAGATATGCGGTCAGCGCCTCGGGGTGCTGACCTTGAGCCATTGGAGTAGTGGAGAGCAACTGGATGTCGCGATATCGCTCCAGGATAATCATATCCAATTTGGCGGCGGCATCCGTGGCAGCTTGTACCAGGCGCTGGCCGCTGGATTGGATTAACCCATGCTTGTACGGTATATGCGGTCCAGCCCAGGCAGAGCAGTGTCACCAGTGCAATGACGACGGCCACAGAAACGATCCAGCGGATGGGATTACTTTTCATCCACACAGGGAATCGGTCTGTCGTGATCGAAATGAGCGGCGGCGTGCTCTCGGGAGCAGGATGAACCCTGTCAGAGTCAGGGATCGCAGCGATATGAGCCTGTTGTTTCATCCGTATTACGTGGTGTTCTATTGCGAAACGTTCTGCGTGTGGCTGCGTCAATCATAAAGTAGGGAGGGGGAAAAGCAAGAAAAGTGCCGATTGCCGCGGCACTTTAGATGCCCACATCGCTTATGAATACGAGATGAATCAAGGGAATATGGGTTTGCCCGTTGGAGAGAGAGAGAGGCGCCTCCGGCGAGCCCTGGCGCAATTTGCGAAACCCTAAATACCGCACAGTACGAAAGAGGGAGTAGGTTGCCCTGCAATCGTAGGGACTCTGTAACTCGCAGGTTGCGGAAAGCTCTGCGAGCGCGCCGCAATTTCACTGGCCTAATGTACGTGTTCTCTGTCTGTTTCGTTATTTGGTTTGTCTCGTTCAACCAGATAAGCCAGCAGACCTACAGACCAATGTACAAGCTGGCTGGCGGACCGTTCAACGTTCTGCTAGAAAAGGAGCAGCTTGTAGCGGCACGCAGAAGGTCTTTTGGGGTGTATGCAATAGGGATCGACCGGGCCACCTGTTTTGTGAGAAAACGATCAATACGTGCGGAGCTTGTAGGTTCAGCATGAAGCCGAGTCCTCGTCGTTGTGCCCATGTCCATCCAACAGTGACCATTAAGAAGAGGCTGCAGTGACCTTGTCTCCCTGGACGGCCAAGCTGCGCGAGTGGCAGGCTCGCGCCGTGTCCGACGTCCTGACCCATGCGCGTCCTGATTTTCTCGCGACCGCGACGCCCGCTGCAGGGAAAACTCGCTTCGCGCTGCGGATCGCCCATCAGTACCTGGCCGATCGAGTGGCTCAGCCGTGTGCTGGTCATCTGTCCGACCAATCACCTGCGCACGCAATGGGCGACCGCCGCCGGACTGGTCGGAATTCATCTGGATCCTGCCCTGACGAACGAGCAGGCCGTCGAAGCGCGCGACTACCATGGCGCAGTCGTGACCTATCAACAAGTCTGTCTCGCGCCGACCGTGTTTCAGCGCGCCTGCCGGAGCCGGCCCACCCTGCTGATTTTCGACGAGCTGCACCATGCGGGCGAGGGGAAGGATTGGGGCAACGCCCTGCGGGAAGCGTTTGACGAAGCGGTCTTTCGCCTGGCCTTATCGGGCACCCCCTTTCGGTCCGATAACAATCCGATTCCCTACGTGCGGTATGAGCAGGGCGAGAGCCAGGCCGATTTCACCTATGGGTATGCCGAGGCCATTCGCGAAAGCGTCTGCCGCCCGATTCTGTTCCCGAGTTACGAGGGGGAACTGACGTGGCTCTCCGAAGGCCGAGAACATCGGGCGACGTTCGAGGATGGACTCACCTTCGAGCTACAGCGGGAGCGGCTCAAGACCGCGCTCTTGCAAGATAGCTGGCTGGGACCGGTCATCACCGATGCCCATGCCGAGTTGCGCCGGCTCCGCAAGCAGGAACAGCCGGATGCCGGCGGGCTCATCGTCGCGATGAATCAGGACCATGCCAGGCAGGTAGCGGAACTGGTGGGGCGTATCACGGGCAGCCGCGCGCATGTGGCCGTGTCCGACGATCCGTCGGCGTCGAAGACGATCGCCGCGTTTGCGCAGCATAAGACCCAGCAATGGCTCGTCGCGGTGAACATGGTGAGTGAAGGCGTCGATATTCCGAGGCTCCGTGTCGGCGTCTACGCCACGAACGTCCTGACCGAAATGTATTTCCGCCAGGTCGTCGGGCGATTCGTCCGGATGCAGGAAGGATTGCCGAAGCCGCAACGCGCCTGGCTCTACCTGCCGAAGGACGCCACCCTCGTCCACTATGCCAAACGGATCAAGGCTGAACGCGACCATGTGCTGGAAGACATCATGCCCTCTGTACAGCGCACGTTGTTCGGTACGGCCGCCACTTCGCTGAAAGAGTACCTCCCGCTGCACGGGGTAGCCAGGATGGATACCTTGATCGGTGGAGATGAGGGAGAACCAGCCGGTGAGGGCAAAGGCGTCGCGGAGCCGGCGGTCGCGCTCCACGACAAGAAGAACGACTTGCGAGAGCAGCACCGCTCCCTCGTCGGCACCGTGGCGCGCAAGGCCGGTATCGATCATCGCCGACTGAATGCAGAACTCATCAAGAGAACCGGCGGTAGGGTCGATCAGGCGACCGTCGCGCAACTGGCACGACGAATCGCGCTACTGGAGAAATGGCGGGACTCTGGCTTTGACGGCGGCCGAGCTTAACAGAATGCCGCAAAAGTCCGCCAGCTTCGTTCTCGCCTCGAAAGCATCCTCAACGTAGCCCATCGGGATAGAGCTGCGCAGCTGCTCGGGTGCGGGCGGGTGAGCAAAGCTACGCCTCCAGTGCTTTCATCGACTGCGGCCTTGCTGACAGCCTTTTTGAGCATCCTGTAGAGATCATAAAAGCACTAGCCTTCTATTGTTCCGATTTCTTCCCGCAACTGAAACTTGAGAGAGGCGTATTCTTTCATGCAATAGGCGAGCAGCCGATCGGAGCCGAAGAGCATGACCATGCGGCCGTCCCGATCCACGAGCCGGCGCGTGTCCTGTGGCCAATAGATGCGGGCGATCACATCGGGATCGCCGCTCACCCAGCGGGCCAGGACAAAGGGCATCCGCTCGACGATAGTCTTGACCCCATATTCGCTTTCGAGACGCGAGGCGACGACATCGAACTGGAGTTCTCCCACGGCTGCCAAGACCGGCTCCCGGCGCACATGATCGGGCGAATAGAACACTTGCATGACGCCTTCTTCTTCGAGCTGCTGGAGTCCCTTCTGGAACTGCTTCTGCTTCGTGAGGTCCTGGCTTCGGAGCACGCCGAAGCATTCAGGGGGAAATTGCGGAATCGCATCGAAGGCGAGGGGAGTGCCGGAGCAGAGCGTGTCGCCGATGGCAAAGAGGCCCGGGTTCACCAGCCCGACGACGTCGCCTGGGTAGGCCTCTTCAATCGTCTCCCGGTCACGGCCGAAGAGCCGGTGCGGTCGCGTCATCCGGATCTTCCGGTCCAGCCGCGCATGATAGACCATCATGTCCTTCTCGAAGCGGCCAGACACGATACGCAAAAACGCCATCCGATCGCGATGTTGTGGGTCCATGTTCGCCTGAATCTTGAACACAAAGCCGGAGAACTTGTCGTCCGTCGGCTGCACCAGCCCCTCCGAACTCATGCGAGGGCCCGGCGGGGCGCGCGAGTTGGAGGAACCCGTTCAGAAATGGCTCGACGCCGAAGTTCGTCAGCGCGCTCCCGAAGAAGACCGGCGTGAGTTGGCCGGCGAGAAAGCGGTCGCGATCGAACTTCGTGCCGGCGCCGGTCAGCAGGGCGATTTCTTCCTGCAGCGGACCATAGGCCTCTCCGAGTGTCTCAGCCAGGCTTGGGTGGGGGAATGTCTCCACCCGCATCGGCGCCCGACGCTGGTTGTGCAGTGTCCGCTGGAAGAACAGCACTTGAGGTTCCCGAAGATCGTACAGCCCCTGAAACCCGGACCCTTCCCCGATGGGCCAATTGAACGGGACCGCCGTCATGCCCAAGGTCTGCTCGATCTCCTCGAGGAGTTCGTATGGATGGCGCCCCGGCAGATCCATCTTATTGATGAAGGTCATGATCGGGATGTTGCGTTTGCGACAGACGGCGAACAGTTTCTTGGTCTGAGGCTCGATGCCCTTGGCGCAGTCGAGCACCATGACCGCGCTATCCACCGCCATGAGGGTGCGGTAGGTGTCTTCGCTGAAGTCCTGGTGGCCCGGCGTATCGAGCAGGTTCACCCGCACACCTTGATAATCGAATTGCAGCGCGGTGGAGGTGATCGAAATCCCGCGCGCCTGCTCCAGTTCCATCCAGTCCGACTTCGCCGCACGCTGGTGCGACCGAGCCTGCACCGCCCCGGCCAGGTGCACTGCGCCGGCGTAGAGGAGGAGCTTCTCAGTCAGCGTGGTTTTTCCTGCGTCCGGGTGCGAAATAATGGCAAATGTGCGCCGCCGAGCCACTTCTCGCGCCAATTCATCGGACAACGACTTCTCAATCGGCAAAGACATAGACGTTCCTTCTCTTATACAAGACACGACATGAGGTATTGGAGATATGTTTTAGCACCTGGCAAAGCAGAAAACTACGGGTAGCCTGTTGGTCTCCCGTGCTCGCACAACGCGCACGGTAAACCTGTTCTCGTTCGATGGGCGCAGTGTGAAGGCGGGCCTGGCCGAAATGTCTCCTGGCAGCTTTGAATAGTTCATTTCCATTCACTAAAACGGCAACTGAGCGGAGGTATGAATTGACCAGATTGTGGCAGGAGCAGGCCTGCAGCAGGCACATCGCATTCGAATATCAAGATGCAGCGAGGTTTCACGGTTTCTATTTGTCCCACTCGCTCCAGGAACTTCACGCTGTTGGCCTCTCTTTCGACTTCATAAATGTATCGAGAGGCCTGCGTGATGGCTTTGGTTAAATCTGTTGAAGGGACATAATTTCCATGGTCTGGAGAAGCGGCCCCGAATTGGAGTCCGCCTTCCGGTCTCTTAATTTCAACGACATCTAAAAAACCGTCATACGCTTCCATTAAGAAATCAGATATGTTCTCAACACCGATGTGGCGCTCATCCCAAATGCGAACAAACTCACTGCCTAGCACCCAGCTATTTTTCTGGAACCACTCTTGCCAAGCGTGTTCTTTTTCGTTTTGTTCAAGCATGTGTCAGAAGCCATTATCTGAATTAATGCGGCCGTAGGTGCCATTACCGTTTTCGGGAATCACTGCGAGTTGAGCCTGCGGGTAAGCTGACCGAGACATACTTCTCCCACCAAATAACCATAACTGAGATGCGTCGTCGTGTACCAGGAGAGTAAATTTGGCGAAGCGTTAAGGGGACAGGCTTGTAAGCGGCCTGTCCCCTTCTTATTTTTTAGGTATGGGGACTTTCTTGGCGGGGAGGCAGAGCCCTGAGCGCAATTCGCCGGAGGAACGGAGTGCCCATCGAAACTTTGCCAGGAAGGAAAGCGGAAACTGACTGAGTCCGCGAAGGAATTTCCGAAGGTTTCCGCCTGGCACAGTCCGAAAGGGCCGTTCCGGGAGGCGATGGAGCGAAGGGCTCTGCCTCCCCGCCTCCGAATGCTTTGTTTCCGAGTCCTCCCTTGACGAGTTGACGCCATCTGCAGAACGACGTAGCCTGTTGCTGACCCTAGAACCAACGGCCAGCTGACCCCATTCCTCCACTGCACGAGTTTTATGCGGTAGAGAACGTCAGAAAAGCAGCCTCGTACAAAGCTTTTACCCAGGATCGGACACAGGAGGAGAAATCACCATGGGAATTCAACCGTTACAGGATTGGACACTGATCGAACCGTCGGAGGCCAAGGGAAAGACAACCGGGGGGTTGTTCATCCCAGACACGGCCAAGGAGAAACCAGTTGAAGGAAAAGTCCTGGCTGTGGGGAAAGGGCGCTGGGAAACACCGGAACAGAAGTTGGGTCGTAAACCAAAAAAGAAAGAGAAGAAGGTCTTCAATTCCACGGTCCTCAAACCGGGCGATCGGGTCCTCTATGAGAAATTCGGAACAACCGATGTCGAACTGGACGGTAAGGAACTCGTACTCGTCCGTGAGTCCGACGTCCTGGGCATAGTGCGATAAGGAAAAACAGCGGAGTCTGGCGTCTTTGTTTTACGGCCTGGCGGTTGGCGTCTCCTGGGAAAGAAACGATTTCAGAACCAGAAGGCTTCTACGGCGAGTGCGCGTTGTGTGGGCTGGAGCAAGGCCGCTGCCACCCCACTCTAGCCCCCTTCAGAGGTAACTCCTTCAGGTCTTTTGGAAAGGTATGCCGTGGCTAGGCTTTCTTATAAGAGCAGGTTGAGTGCAGCGCAGCATCCCTGCGTTGTCGCCACTAGCTGTGGGATTGTCCGCGATGTAGGAGAGCCACGCCTGAACTCTCGCAGAAGACGATAATTCGGGCTAGTGAGCGCATTCCGCTCCAGTGCCATCGTCCTCGAGACCATACAGGTGGCGAGCGGTCCTACCGATCCTATCTGCTTCGATCATCGATTTTCTGGTTGTCCAGGTTCTTTCTGGGGCCAGCCTTCCTGTAACTCCTGCTGCACGGCTTGGAGTAATTCCGTTATCGTAATGGGTTTCTTCATCGTTCGATGCGCTCCCAAGAGCTTGGCGACATCAAGAAAATCACTCTCTCCTGACCCGCCGGTGAGGACGATAATTCGCACTGTTGGTGATTCACGATGCAGGGCCATCGTGACCTCCAGACCATCCATGTCGGGCATGAGCAAGTCCGTGATCACGAGAGATGTGGGAGTCTGTTGGAATTGGCGGAGCCCTTCGTGACCATTGGGCGCCTCGGTGACCATGTACCCGGCCTCTTCCAGCACCTTCCGAAGGAAAGCACGGACCTGCTCGTTGTCGTCGATGATGAGAATGGAACGATGATTCACTTTGAGGTGTTGAAAGATGTTGTGGCTGCTTCGTGAGCGATGGAGGCTCCGGTTACGCCGAAGGGTTTGGATTGTTGAGAAGACGCTTCAGAGAGTCTCCCAGGAGGTGCAGTGAGAATTCTTTTTCGACGTACTCGGTCACCCCAAGTGCCCGGACCTGCTGTTCCGCCTCAGTATTACCGGCTCCCGTCAAAATGATCACCGGTTTCTTGGGATCGAGGCTGTGGATCTGCCGCAAGACCGTGAGCCCATCCATCTCAGGCATCTTCAAATCAAGCACAATGACATCGGGGTGCTCTCGGCGAAAAAGCTCCAGACCCTTCCGCCCGCTGTCAGCGAGTACAACGTCATAGCCCTTCCGACGGAGTAGGGTGTCGAGGAGACTCCGGATGCTCGGCTCATCATCAATCACCAGAATCTTGACCATGGTACCTCCTGAAACACAATGGTTAGGCTAACCATATCATAGGTAGTCACTCTGGAGGAGCTGGCCATATGGCCAGCTCGGAAATACGTAGGAGTAATTAGAATCTTCCTGGGTAATGACTAGGGCCTATCGGGCCTATACCAGGAAGGAAGGCGGCAACAGACTGAGTCTAGCCCGCATTGTTCATGACGGTTCGTCGTGAAAACGATGTGCCACGTTACGAGAGCGGCACGTGATATGCGCGAAGAGCGCAACTCGCGTGACGTGTGAGCCCCGTCCCTGCCTGTCGCGCTTTTCCCGCCAGTCTCGCTCGTCTCGCATGAGTCAGGCATCGGCTGTTTATATCTATTTCACTGGAATACTGATCACAATCGCCCCCATGACATCATTGATCTTGAAGTCCCGTTTGGGGCTGTCCGGATGGGAATTATGGCAACCGATGCAAGCCTGGGCCACAGCAAGATCCGGATAGACAGCTTGGAAGTATCGGGCCCCTCCTTCCTTCACAAAACCGGTATAGGGTTTCGTCGGATGAGTGAGGACAGTCCCTAGACCTAGTTTCTCAAACTCGCTAGAGGCGACATTCCGTTTATTGATCGGCCAGAGGCTGATCAATCGATACTGTATGCCGAGGCCTTTCCTTGACAGGACGCGGCCAGACTCCATGAGGAATTGAGCCGGGAGAGGCAGCGTATTTTTCTCCTCCCAGTTCTCCGAGGCAACGACCACCCCTTTGATCTGCATCCGTTCAACGACGTGCTTGGTGTACACCTCACGATCCGCTGCAATCACGGCATACAGATAGTCCGCCACCGTTTCGACGGGCAGACTCACAGCTGTCCCTTCCGTCGCCGCGCTACTCGGCCCGACGAAGCCGGCGACGCCCAATCCAAACACCAGCATGAGAACTCCCCGTGGCAACTTGCTGGAGGATGTCATAGAAACCTCCTTGGTTTCTTCGCGGACACGTCGGCGTCATTCGCCGCGGTTCCATGAAGGGATGAGGTGCGTTGCGGATATGAGGGTTCACAATGGCCGCGATAAGCAAGCGGATGCGTTTGACCATCGAGCTGGAGTCAGGAATATGGTGAGGGGAGTGGAGGCAGTCAATTGCACGAGGTGACTGAGTTAGCTGGTCTTCACGATCGCTGGAAGAGTCGAAGTAAGCCGCGTAGTAGGAAAATACCGAAGCCATGGCTCGGTTCTCCCTATCGGTATGATGCAGCGTGTCCACCGGATCATACGATGAGTCATCATACTCTTCGGTCTAGAAGCTGTCCAATTAGCTAGCGCAGCGCCTGGTTCTGTGGCGTCACCCATCTGTACCCGCCGTGTTCCCTGATGGTCCTATGGCTCTGGTGGCATCACTTTCAAAACACTGAGTACGTCGCGTTCAATGTCTGCCGAGATGTCATCAAGAGGCAAGTGACTCAGGTTACTTGTCGAGAATGGGTTCTCCAATTCGACTCCGATCTGGTCAAGAGACAGTAGCGGGTAGGCTACCAGCATGGTAATGAACGGGATAAGCCAATCGCTGTCTAACAAATGAAGGAGGGAGAACGGCAGCATGAGAATAAAGATCACGATGAAACGTCGTATGTTGATGGAATAGGCCCGTGGCAGTGGTGTCTTTGCAATTCGCTCGCACGCCCCGATATGGTCGATCAACAAGGCTCGCTCTCGGTCTACTTGGATGAAAGAGAATCCGTCCATCCCCAGTTTTTCACGGGCTTCATAAAGCAGATTAGCCAGCATTGCGGCAACGAAACTCGGCATGTGCTCCGTAGTTGCTACTCGGCGGGCATCGTCTGGACCGACCAAGTTGGCAACCTCGGACGAGGGGAGTTCACCCCGTAGATTGAGGCGTGCCACATGCGGAAAAACCGCAGTCCACCGAACAAATTTCTCTTGCCATCCCAAATCGTTCGGTCCGTAGGCTACCGCACCGATGACGAGATTGCGTGATTGGTTTACGATGCCTCCCCAAAGTTTACGAGCCTCCCACCAGCGGTCATACCCCGCATTCGTCCGTAGGATAAGAAGAAGCCCCAAAGCCGCACCAGCAAATTCAAAAGGGGCAATGGCCAGCGCGATTCTCACTTGAAACAATGTTTCTACAAGCCAAGAAGCTCCACAGATGCCGCCGGCGGCTAGGCCGAAAATTAAGACGTTGGGCATCACTTTGGGAGTGATCGATCCGTGTAGGGCGAACGCCTCCCACCAGAATCCTTGTCGGGTTTGAAAACTCATGAGAGTTCCATTGTCGTACTCATCAGTCGGTGCGGCGCGCGAATCTCTCTAACTGCAACCAAAGCACCTCATCCCCCACTGCATAGCCGGCAGTGATAGCGAATGAAAGCAGCGTCAGGGTCTCATTTGACCAGCTGGTCCAATACGCGATCCCTCCACAAAGAGCAGCCATCAGTAGAGCAGACACCTGTAACATCCGCAGTTGCCGACCATAAAACACCATTATATGCGCGTTTTCTTTTCGGTTGATTCGGGCATTGACCTCGGCGTTGACATATCCGATGCAACCGATAAAGCACAGCGCGGCGATGCTCCAATACCAGCTGTGCACGTCGTGCCAGGCGAAATAGGCCGCGAAGCATTGCGCGGCGCCCAGAGCGAACGGCATCACGCCGTCGACCAACTTTGGTACATACGAAAGGACGATGAATCCTCACACGAACCCGTTCCAGACCAGGACAATGATCACCAGCGTGTTGGCTGCGAGTAACCATTGGGAAGTCCCAAAGTGAGTACCTTCTTCGAAACACACCAAAACTAAAAATCCGAAACAGGTCGCCTGGATCACGCTCACGACGGTATAGAACGTCGTATGATGTGCGTCGAGTAGGGCGGCTAACACCCTGGCACGGGAATGATCGAATGTTTCAGTTGGCGTGGAATCTTTGGAGTGATCGTCCATATTCATATTTTGAACGAACCCGACTGGGTAATTTCCGGTTCCCTATAAGATGCCGATTGCCATGCAATGTAGGGTACGACTCCTGCGGCATTCAGAGCGGAACCAAGAGAGTGCCACGACTACGAGGCTACCGAATGTCAGAAGGGAAGAAAAGGGTTTCATGGTGTTGCCTTGTGTGTAGGTCGTGTGAAGTGAACGCCGACTCTCCGCCGTCTGCAAAGACCCGCCTGCGGCGCCGCCGCTGTCGCCCTTCGGTGTCGTGTGGCCGTGGGCCGATTAGAAAACCGAGGAGTACCGGGGGAAGCTTGCCACGACCGCTTTCGTCAAGTAAGAATTCTGAACGGTGAGCATTTGAGGCCGTTGCGCGCTCTATGAGACTGGAGGCATTTGCTGTAGAATACCCCCATGGATCTCGCTCACATTTCCAGTGCGGCGGAACTACTAAGAATCGAGCATCCTCATTTCGGCAGGATTCACCCCCCTGGATTCTTCAAAACCACTATCGGCACCGTCACTGGTACGAACAGTAAAGCCGTTGTCATAGCGGACTATAGTTCCGGTATTCGCCAGACTGTTGCGGTCCAGATCGATCCACGAAATTTCATGGTAACCATTGCCAGTTCATTTGTGCTGGTTACCCTGAGGGAGAGTGCAACCAGGCATCCGGTTATCCACAAGACATGGAAGTTGGTGGACCAGCGTAAAGGTGAAGGAGTGGCAGACTTCTTCGGCACAGTCAGCACGTATATTGATTCGGATGGCTTGAAGTGGGAGCACAGATTCGAACGAACGCCTGACGAAGATGAACTGATTGGTTTTGGGCGCAATGGGGAGGAAGTCCTTATCATCACTCTGGAGAGCTTCTACCCGACGATTGCTCCTAGCATCAGTGGCGCAATCATATCCCCTTCTCCCTAGGCCAGCGTCCTACTTACCGCACTCATGCAAAGAGGCCACTACTAAATAATAATCCTAGGTGTTCCCGGCGTGTTCTCTTTACACCAAAATTGACCTGAAAGCGCCGGAACAGATCGGAACAGACCGAAGTCATCAAGACCGTGCAAACCCGTATGGATAGAGGGGTTCCACTGTGCTGACAATGAGTTAGAGGGAACAGTGCGGAGCGACTAGAAATTTCCTGCCTGGACCACATCCTCAATGCTGTTGATATCGAGCCAATGCCCGACTGTATAGAGGACGCGGACGGGATAGTGTCGTTTCAACAGTTCTTGGAGCAGATGGGGGATGCCGGCTTTCCGGTTGGCAGGCTTGGCCAGCAACTCCGCAATGATGTCGGCGATGTGGCCGGCTGCGCTGGGCGAGACTTTGAGGAACCCCATCCAGACGCCGTGGATGGATTCTTTGGGAATGTTGTCCCCCAATTGTTTGAGATAGATCTTGGCGTTAAACGCCTTTCTTGAATTGGGAATGGTGCACTCGGTAAACCCGCCGAGGCGGGCATAGCTGGTCTGTTCCTGCCAGTTGCTGTCGACGAAGATGACACAGTCATCAGTTTCCTGACAGAGAGACTGGGGAATATATTTGTTGAAGAGTACGTCTCCGTAGGAAATGATCGTGTTTTTAGCCGGTCCTTTCCTGGATTGGAGGGCTTTCAAGAGAGAATCCAATTCGCCGGTTTCTGCAAAGTCTTCGTTATCGACATACGTCAGGTTGGGAAGGTTGACGGCTTCTTTCTTATACCCCCGGACCACCACGATATCCTTGATTCCCACTGCATTGTAGGCGTCAACAATGTGGGATAGGATCGGTGCGCCCTGAATGTTGACCATCGTCTTGGGTTGCTGTTCGGTGAGTTCCCCCAATTCGTCGCCTCGGGATGCGGCGAGCACGATGGCACTGGTGTCCTCGGCGCCTCGCGGTAAATAGCGATCTTCAGCTTCTTGCAGTTCTGCGGCATTTTGCAGCCGGAAGATTTCGGAGACCGGCGCGACTTTGTCTTCAATGGAGAGCAAATGTTCCTGCTCCTTGAGGGTCCGCGCGGTTTTCTGCATGGCGGCCACGGCAGTTCGGAGCATGTGATTGGCCCAGATCACCATCGAAAACCCATGTTGTCGAAATACATCGGTGGGCGTGGCGTAATATTTGGTCGGCACGATGACGACGGGGCATCGATTGCCCCATTCCTGTTTGAACGCCAGAATTTCATCCGGCACCGACAGAGCGCTGTGAATGAGGATGCCGTCTGCCCCCGCCTGATGATAGGCTTCGGCGCGTCGTAAGGCTTCTGTCAGTCCCCAGCCGCAGATGAAGGCTTCCACGCGGGCGATAATGCAAAAGTCCGGATCGGTCTGCGCGTCTTTGCCTGCCTTGATCTTGCCGCAGAACTCCTGCATGTCCGCCAAGGGTTGGGCGCCCCCCTTGATGAAGCTGTTCGTCTTGGGGAAGAGTTTGTCTTCAATGCAGACCGCGGCGATGTGGCGCTGCTCCAGTTTGCGGACGAGCCGCTGCATGTTATTGAAGTTGCCGTATCCTGTGTCGCCATCGAGGAGAATCGGAATCGTGGTCGCATCGGACATGAATTCCAGGTTCTCCAGAACTTGGGTCCAGCTGGCTTCGTTGTTGTCACGAACGCCGAATTGTGCGGAAATGGAGAGGCCGCTGGCCCAAATGCCTCGAAAGCCGGCTTCTTGAACGATTTTTGCGCTGAGTCCATTGTGGGCTTCACAGATGAATTCAAGCTGCTCTGACAAGAGGAGCTTCTTAAACTGACGTGATGTGGTGATGCCTGGTGTCGAACTCATGGATTCCCTTCCTTGTTCCCGCTGAAACCTTTAGCAGGATGCTGAAAAAATCCGCCAGCATCGTTCTCGCATCGTTCAGATCCTCAACGGACCCGCCGCCTCACACTCGGCGGCGCGCACAGACGTGGTGCCTTATCGTCGCACCGTGCGCCCCAGAGGGTACGCTCCGGTCTTCACTCGCTGCGGCCTTGCTGGACGGCCTTTTTGAGCATCCTGCGGGATTATTCTCCTGGTGTGCCACATATACAAACTGTCGAAGCTTAATCGGCCAAAACAGTTTTTCGCATCCTATATGAGACGGGTGCGGCTGCGGTGCACACGTTCGTGGTAAAGAATACCGGTTTCCCCTGAAGAAATCACCTTGCCTTTTAGGCGGAGTGAAACGTAAAAAGTAAAAGGTGAAATGTGGGGGAGAATAGGAGATGGGAGGGCTGATCTGGGCACAAGGGAGGACAACCCAGCCCTGCTAAGTCGAGTGGAGGAGTATTTTCAACCTGGAGGGAACCATGTCAGTCAAAAGGATTGTTCCACGGAAGCGGGCGCAAGGTCGAACGGTTGGTCGGGCGAAGAAGGGAGTCGTTGCGAAGCGAGGGGATTCGGGACTGAGTCGACGGTTGGAGGATCTGCGCGAGCAGGTTGATATCATATTGCCAGAGATGACAGCCCGGATTGCGGCGCTGGAGCATCTGTTGCTTGAGAAGAATCTCTGTGTCAGAAGAGACCTGATCGACGCGCGTCAGTTCGTGCGCACGCAGGAGGCGTAGACATCGGGCTCGCTGTGCGGATGCTCGTGACGAACTCATGGGAGCGCCAGTGGTGAGAGAGAGGCGTAGGGCTGGCGAGAGAGGGTATCAGGATTCGGAGAGGAGGGTGTCTCTATGGCAATGTCTGCAGCTCTGTCGAACGAGGAGGTTCAGGTTGCTTGGGTCAATTTGGCCGAAGAGGTCCGTACAGGGGTTCTGCTGACGCTCAGAAATGGGCGGCCGTTTGGGTCGCATGTGCCCTATGTCTTTGGCGAACACTGGACGCGCGCCTACATTCATGTGAGCCGCTTGGCGTTGCATACCGAACATCTGTTGCGCGACCCTCGTGTGGGGCTGTTTGTCTCGGAGCCGGATCGGCCGGGGAAGAACCCCTTGTCTCTACGGCGGATGAATCTTCAGGGTGAGGCAGCGCTGTTGAATGTCGATGCGTCGGACTATGCTGAAGTGAAGGAACGGTATCTGGCTCGCTTTCCTCAATCGGCAATGATGTTTGGCTTTGCGGATTTTGCGCTCTGGGAACTGCGACTACAGGACGCGCACTTAGTTTTGGGATTCGGGCAGGCCTACCTTGCCGACGCGACTGCTCCTCTCACCTGGACCCATCAGAAGCCGAATACAAAGAGCGCCTAACCACACATTGGCGGAAGAGGTAGGAACTTGTCCAAGAGAGATGACGTTGCCATGTTGGCCGTCATCTCTCTTGGGTACGATTCTCCGCACACGCTCACGGCCGCTAAGCCGGAACCTAACGGTCCGCTATTCCGGGAGCGAGGATGAGATTGACAGGAAGCTTTTCCGCTAAGGTATAGGCACTCGCCTTATTTTCCTTCACCCACCGCTTCTCAGCCACAGATTCAAACGGCGGAGGAAGTTCCCCTTGAAGAGACCACAGATCGAACGGTGTCTCGTCAATGGAAATCTCCCAATCATACCCCCTGTCCTTGACGAAGGGAGCAATGACTTCATCAAGTGTCCTGGTCCACCATTCTCTGATAACCGGACCGGGTAGCGTCCTGGCAATTTGGTCGATTTTGAACCGGACAAATTTGTTATGCGGCTCGCCACCGACAAAGCAGGAGTCCTTGGCTACCTCCTCAAAAATGAACACCACATAGAACCTAGGGATCGGGATGCTCGCATACACCTCCGTAACCTGCTTGGCCAGCTTCTTTTTGTCTTCAGCCGTGAACGCTCCGACCGGATGATACACTTTCCACAGTGGCATATCTCATCCCTCCTCATTGGTTGGACACTATTTGTGTTGGGTTTGTCCGGAAAACGGAGACCCACGGTCTCCTCGATATCCGAACATGTCATGTCGATTCTTTAGAGGCTAATGATCCATCTGTGAGTCCTCCTATTCTGACCAGAACACCGAGTTGCTATTTGTCTGTCGCTTGCCAGGCGAAGAGCTCAGCCGGCGCCAATGTGCATAGGCCCTTAGCGGTGCTCGACGCGAGGGAATCTCTTCGTGCCCGGGTAAAGCTTCTGCCCCCATACGATGATCGCCTCCAATACCGGCTCTAGACCCTTTCCCTTCTTTGTCAGGAGGTACTCGTACCGCGGGGGATTTCCCTGGTACGTCCGTCGGGTCACAAGGCCGGCAGCCTCTAATTTTTTCAGTCTGTCCGCAAGGATGTTTGAGGCAATTCGTTCCGGAGAGGACATGAATTCCTGATAGCGTCTTTTGCCCAATACGAGATCTCGAATGACTAACAGTGTCCACTTGTCTCCCAGGATATCCAGGACATTGGTGATCGGGCATTCTGATCGTTCAAATTTCATCCTGTCATTCCATTGTTGAAGGTCGTTTGTTGCTACGCACCTGCTGCCTATGAAGGGAATGCTGAGATGCGGAATATATTGTAACCCAGTAACTTGCATTTTGCAAGTCACTAAATTGCGATTACCTGCGAAGTCAGCCTCGACGGGGAGGCCTTCAGCAACTGGTCGACCAGTGGACCATGGAGAGATCACGATCCGGACGACGGTTGACGGACCATCACTTCCTGGTCCGATGCCGGTGAACGGGGAAGCCGCGGACGAAGACGAGTGACCTGAGAGAAGCTGCTGTATGGATGGAGAACGACGAGCTGATGGCGGGAATAGCAGGAACAGGTGATGTGAGACAGATCCTGCGTCAGGTATCAGGGTTCGTTCTGAGCTGAGGATCGATAGGTGAAATAGAGTACGATGGCTCCTACCGACCGCGATGATCAGGGCTAGCAATAAATCGAGTGGTAAAGCTCAGTGGTCCAATGTAGCGGTCGTATAAGAGGGGCAGCAGAATAGGGGAGATCACGGCCAGGGCGAGGCCCACCATATGACGTTTGAGATAGATCGGTTCCCCTGGCTTACGCTTCATGTCCGACGAGCCTTATCAGGTGACCCTTCCACGCTCGCTTGCTTTTGCTCTCTTTGGAAGGGCAGCCATGTTGATCTATGTGCGGCCGTCGATTGAGGTCTTATCTGATTCTTCTACACTTCTCTTTAGCGCGAGTGGAGCGAGAGTGTCCTTCACTGCGCGCATCGAGCGAGCACATCTCATCGTGCGCGTTCTGCGAGCAAGAGGACGATCGGCCTGCCCGCTCCCTTTTCTATTTTACAAGGAACGGTTTTGAGTTTTCTCCCGAGGCGGTGGTGACGGTGAGGAGGACCAGGCCCTTCTTTCCGCCGCTTGGCACGGTCGTGGTGATGCTGTCGTTGGTCTGTTGAAACTGAGCTGGGTGACCCGGGCCGAAGGAGACGCCACGTAAACAGGCTGCCTCACCGAAGTCTGGTTCCGGTGATGGTGACTTTGTCTCCGGCTTTTCCTTCGTCGGGCGTGAGCTTGTCGAGCTGTCGGTGCTTCACCGAAACAGGATGGAGCTTTTCCTGCAGTCTCTGCCGAGGCGAATTTTGGAGCAGTCGCTTTTGGGGCGGGCGCGCTTGTGCGTGCCTGGGCCGGCTTTTTCGCTTTTTCGCCTTCTTCTCCTGCTTGACTGGTTCGGCGGCCCAGGTGACGGTCGGGCTGATCGCTGCCAGGCTGACTGCCAGCACTCCGATTGCGATCGTGATTCTGGAACCTGTTGCTGTATACATGATCGGCCTCCGATTTTTTTGTTGAGCGCACAGACGTCTCATCGATCACCGGTCTTGAAGCCGGTTGAATCAATCTTCGATCGTCGAGATATCGCCAAGATCCTGTCCGAGCTCTTTCGCTTTGAGCACCCGCCGCATGATTTTTCCGGATCGGGTTTTGGGGAGTGAGGGCACGATGTCGATTTCGGACGGCACGGCGATTTTGCCCAACTCCTTCATCACTTGATCCTTGATCGACTGGATCAGTGCCGGGCTGTCCACTTCCCCCTGTTTCAAAATGATGAAGGCCTTGATGGATTCGCCGACGAGCTTGTGCGGTTTGCCGATCACCGCCGCTTCCGCCACGGCGGGGTGGCTGACCAGCGCGCTTTCCACTTCGGCGGTGCCGAGCCGGTTGCCGGCAACTTTGATCACGTCATCGGCACGGCCCATGAACCACATGTAGCCGTCTTCATCTTTGTGGCAGATGTCGCCGGCGGTGTAGCAGTTCGGGATCGTGTTCCAATAGGTCTTGTAGCGTTCCGGATCTTTGTAGATGGTCCGCATCATCGAAGGCCAGGGTTTTTTGATGACGGCAAGGCCGCCGGCGTTGGCGGGGAGGCTGTTGCCTTTGCTGTCCACGACATCGGCTTCGATGCCGAGGAAGGGCCTGGTAGCGGAGCCTGGCTTCAAGGGGACTGTCGGCAGGGGTGTAATCAGGATGGACCCTGTTTCGGTCTGCCACCAGGTGTCCATGATCGGTTTGTCCCCACCGGTCGCGCGATGGAACCATTCCCAGGCTTCCGGATTGATCGGTTCGCCCACGCTGCCCAGGATGCGGAGGGTGGAGAGATCGTATTTCTTGGGCCAGTCTTCTCCGTAGCGCATGAGCAGGCGAATGGCGGTGGGGGTCGTATAGAAAATCGAGACGCCGTAGCGTTCGATCAAATCCCACCAACGGCCCGGGTTCGGATAGTCCGGCTTGCCTTCAGCTGTGAGGATCGTGGCGCCGTTGAGGAGGGGACCATACACAATATAACTGTGGCCGGTGACCCAGCCTGGGTCGGCGACACAGAAGTAGACATCGTCCTCTTTGAGATCGAAGACGTATTTCGTGGTGATGTAGGTCCCGACCATGTAGCCGCCGTGGACATGGACCACGCCTTTGGGTTTGCCGGTGGTGCCGGATGTATAGAGGATGTACAGCGGATGTTCTGCATCCAGATGCTCGGCCTCGCAGACCGCCTTCTCGTTCCTTCAGCCAGTCGTGCCAATCGATTTCCTTCGGCGCGGACAAGGCCACTCCCGGAGTCTGACGCCGTAAGACGACGACATCGTTCGACGGTGGGGGAATTGGCTACGGCTTGGTCGACCACCGGCTTGAGGTTGAGGACCTTTCCCCGGTCAAACCCGACGTCGGCCGTAATGACCAGTTTGGATTCGGCATCCTGAATGCGGCTCGCGAGGGCCGGGGCGCTGAATCCGGAATAGACCACACTATGAATGACGCCGATGCGTGCGCAGGCGAGCATGGCGACGATCTGTTCGGGAACTTTCGGAAGGTAGATCGTGACCCGGTCTCCCTTCGTGAGCCCAAGTTTCTTGAGCGCATTCGCGCAACGATTGACCTGTCGGTAGAGCTCGCCATAGGTGATGACCCGTTCTTGGTCGTTCTCGCCGACCCAGATGACCGCCACCTTATTCTTGCGCCAGGTTTTGACGTGACGGTCCAGACAGTTATAGGTAATGTTGCAGGTGGCGCCGACGAACCACTTGGCCCAGGGATAATTCCATTCGAGAACCTTGGTCCAGGGGGAGAACCACTCAAGCTCCTTGGCGACGTCGCTCCAGAAACCTTCAGGGTCGGCAATCGATTTCTTGTAGGCGCTGTCGTAGTCCTGAATATAGGCCGCGGCTTTGGTCTGAGCGGTCGGCTGATACACACGGCTTTCCTTGAGGAGGGTATCGATGTTGTCTGCCATGGTGCGATGACTCCTTCAGGTCGAGGTGGGAAGCAAATCGGCGCCATTATGCTGGAGGGGCAGGGGGGAACTCAACCATACCTTGGTACGGGAGAGAGGAAATGCAGGGTCACACGGCGGTCGTTTGGTTGCTCCGAGACCTCGGTCTGCCGTTTCTTGACAGTCGCGCAGAGGCGAGAGTAGGGTAAATTTATTACACGTCACACACTGAGGCCAGTCCAATTGATATTGCCGATCGCCCACAGACAATCGGGCTCCCTCCTTCTCGCGTGTCTCGCTACCTCGCTGGCGGTCGTGTTCTGTCCGCTATCGGCGTCCGCCCAACTGGGGAAGCCGGAAGGGCTGTATTACAAGTCGTGGGCCATTGTCATCGGGGTGGAGAACTATCTCCTGGCCCCGAAAATTCCCGGCGCGATTGAGGATGCCAAAGCGGTGGCCCAGGCATTCCGCCAGCTGGGTTTCGACGAGGTCGTTGAACTCTACGACAAGGATGCGAGTGCTCGCCGCCTGCAGCAGACGCTCTCTGATTTCTTGCCTCGCAAGGTCGGTCGATATGATCGGCTTGTGCTCTATTTCGCCGGACATGCGGGTGTCACGCAGGATCTTGACGGCAAGGAACTGGGGTATCTCGTTCCCTGGGATGCGCAGATGGGGAATGTGTCCAAATCAGTGACGTTTGAACAGCTGAAAGAATTCAGCCGGCGTAGCGCATCCAAACATACTCTCTTCTTCTTGAATGCCGCGGTTCGTGGGTGGGAGGTGAGCACGGCTCAGCCACTGTCCCTCGAAGGGCGATTGGCTCCGGAAGACGAGACGGAGCGGCGAGCCGTGCAAGTGTTGACGGCGGGCGATAAGGGTGAGTCGTTGAGTCAGGAGAATGGGAAGAGTCTTTTTGTGCAGGTCCTGGTGAATGGACTGAGTGGCATGGCGGATCGTAATAAAAACGGATGGCTCATGGCCTCGGAAGTCGGAGACTATGTGAAGCAACAAGTTCTGGAACGGTCGAAGGGCGCCCAGCATCCCCTCTTTGTGCAGCTTGAAGGGGAAGGGGATACGGTCTTGATCGAGGGCCGAAAGGCCGCCTTTATCATGGGGGCAGAGCCTCAGTCTCCGGCCGAACGACGACAGGCTGCGAAGATGCAGTATGAACAGGCCTTCGCGCTTCTCCAAACCGGGAAATCGTCGGAGGAAGCGTTGGAGCGGCTGAATAAGGCGCTGGAATACGACCCCACGTTCGGCGACGCCTATGTGCTCAAGAGCTATGTGCTGCTAGAAGTGCTGCCGAACCTTGACGACGCGTTGTCGGCGGCGAAGCTGGCGGTGCAGTATGCCCCGAAGAACCCGGATTCTCAGTATACGCTCGGGTTGATTCACGAAAAGCGCGGGCAGTATGCCGAAGCTGAGCGTGCCATGCGGGAGGCGCTGGTGGTCAATCCCAACTATGCGGATGTCTATTTCTCGCTGGGCATCCTCTACGCCGATGAGATGAAGGATCAGCCGAAGTCGGTCGAGGCCTTCACTCGCTATCTCGAACTTGGTGGGAATCATGCCCGTGCCAGGGCTGCTGTTGCACAGTCAACACCCGCGAAGCCTTAGCAGGACGCTGAAAAAGCCCGCCAGCTTCGTTCTCGCATCGTTCAGATCCTCAACGTACCCGAGAGGGTACGCCTCCGGTCTTCACTCGCTGCGGCCTTGCTGGACGGCCTTTTTGAGCGTCCTGCGGGATAGTTTTCTTCTGGCTCATTAGGCTCGTTCGCCGCCTTTAAGATACCCCAGCCCGATTTTTAATGCTTTTCGTGTAATTTCTGCCCAGCGGGCTTGAGGATATTCGGCGAGGACTGCGGCTGCTTTGGGATCTTGAACCTCCAGACTCAGAATCTTAATGATGCCGTCATCGATCTGGACGTCTGCCACGGGTATCCTCCGTTAGTGGTAAGCAGTGAGACGGTCAACCATCGGCCGTCGGTTTCGTTGACTGGAATGAGGGGTGCATGTTAGCATGATTTTGTGTGAATTCTCGAACCTTTGTCACTGGCATCTGCCGCTGGTACATCGCCATTTTCACCGTCCTGATCATCACCAAGGAGGCATGCGCATGAATAGGCTACTGGGGTTCAGGTCGAGGTTGGTCGGGGGAGGAGTGGCGATCGCCCTGATAATCGGACTTGCTGCCTGCGGCGGTCCTCCGAAGTGGGTGAAGCAAGGGTCAGGGGCGTTCAACGAAAAAGATAGTAAAGCCTTTTATGGTGTCGGGTCTGTGATCGGTGTTCGGAACGAGCCGCTGGCCTGGGAC
The DNA here is from genome assembly GCA_963825145.1 of uncultured Nitrospiraceae bacterium. Lineage (GTDB taxonomy): Bacteria > Nitrospirota > Nitrospiria > Nitrospirales > Nitrospiraceae > Palsa-1315. Next base: position 90,454 of record CAWGSC010000029.1, on the reverse strand, counting down.
ACCGCTGAAAATCGTGCCAGAGCGGAAATCGCCAAGACCTTTGAAACCTACACCGGCTACTCTGATGCGTGACTATGCGGCCTCCACGACGGCCGGAGACTTTACCAAGAACACAGAAGAGCAGAATGTCGAGCGGGCCATTAAGACGGTGACGACCACGACCCTCAGCGGCGTGCGCCCAATCGAGCGCTACAAGGATGAGAAAACCGAGCACGTACTATGTGTTGACCAAGCTGAATCTCGAAGAGATGAAGGATAATCTCGAAAAGGCGAAGGAACTCAACGCGGAGGTTCGTGATTACGTCAGAAAGAATGCGGATAAACTCTTTGACCGGCTTGAAAAAGAAGAAGACAAACGGGCGCCGCGCTAAGGGCTTACAGACGGAGTGACCGCCAATTGCTGTATCTGCGAGGAGGTATCGCGTGATGAATGGATAGAGGACGAATCGGACTCGTGGCGCTGGCGCTGTTGTCGCTGGTCGGATGTGCGCAGGAAACTAGAATAACTAGAGTCGACTCTGATGTCGTCACGGATCTGAGCGGACGTTGGAACGATACCGACTCCAGGATGGTTGCGGAGTCCATGGTCAAAGAGGCGCTGGAGTATCCCTGGCTGAACAATTTCTCCAGCTCGAAGCGGCGCCAGCCGGTCGTCGTCGTCGGGACCATTCAGAACACCAGCCACGAACATATCAACGTCAACACGTTTGTGGCCGATCTTGAACGTGAGCTCACAAACTCCCAGAAGGTCACCTTCGTGGCAGGAAAGGGAGATCGTGAGGAACTTCGCACTGAGCGCAAAGAGCAAGCGATGTACGCGCGCGAGGACACGCAGAAAGCGCCCGGGAAAGAGATCGGCGCCGATTACATGATGAAGGGCACCATTGCGACGATCCTCGACGAGGCCGAAGGGACGAAGGCGGTGTTCTACCAGGTCGATCTGCAAATGGTGGATTTGGAAAGCAACGCCAAGGTGTGGTTCGGTCAGAAGAAGATCAAGAAAGTCGTCGAAAAGAAACGTTCCATCTTTTAGGCTCCACGACCTCCGTTGAGCCCTCTTGCCTCATGCCCCACCGCCTGTATTCCGGCACGGTGGGGCATTTTTGTTTCCACCCAGTCTCTCTTTGCCGTGCTGGCGTTCGTGCTGCTTGCCGGATGCGGCCCCTCGGTCAATCGGTATCTCCTCATCGACGCAAGCCTACGCGCCCACGACCCCAAGGGCGCCGATGCCATTGTCCAGCAGGCCGAAAAGGAGTATGGCGAGAAAAGCCGTGTGCTCTATGGCATGGATCGAGGGATGACGCTTCACCTCGCCGGCGACTATCAGCAGAGCAACGCCGTATTGGAACAGGCTGAGGAGGAACTAGATCGTCTCTATACGCGAAAGATTCGAACGGAAACCCTCGCGTTCATGACCAATGATACGGCGTTACCCTATGAGGGGGATCCCTACGAACAGGTGTTGATCAATGTGCTGAAGGCCCTCAACTATGCGATGTTGGGCCAGTGGCAAGATGCGCTGGTCGAAGCCCGGCGTATCGATCACCGGCTCAACGTCCTGTCGGATCGAACACAAAGAGACAGAATGCCTATCGGGATGACGGATTTGCGCGCTATCTGAGCGGCATCCTCTATGAGAGCACCGGCGATGTGAATAATGCGTTTATTGCCTATCGGAAAGCGTATGAGACCTTTGATGCCACTCGATCATGGTCGCACACAGCCGTTCCGTCACAGCTGCGGCAGGATTTATTACGCACGGCAGAGGCACTGCACTTCACTCAAGAATTGGCCGAGTACCAATCTCGTGTTTCCCGATACGAAGTGGGAGACCAGTCAGTGCGTTGCAACAACTCGCTCAAGTTGTCGTGATCAGCTATAATGGCCGCGCACCACGCAAGGAGGATCAGTTTCTTGACCTGCCGATCAGTCTCGATGCACTCCAATTGGTGCTCCTCAACCGCGGGTTCTCGCAGGCGAATCGACAGTCCAATCGAGGCGGTGGACACGGTCTTGTACGGGCTTAACGGACGTGTCGTTCGAGTGGCCTTGCCACGGCTCGTCCCGCAGAAGACACAGAGTGCCTGTCGATACGGTGAGTCTTATCCCGGACAATGGCAGCGCGGGTGACGGTGAACACTGAGTTGGTGCATAACGTGACGGCCTTGGCAGATAAGGCGCTTTCGGAACGAATGGCTGGAATAACCGCAAAGGCTCTTGCCCGTGCCGCCACGAAGTTCGCGACTGGCCGAGGCGACGACGAGAGGGGCTCAGCAATGCAGCGGGGAAAGATGCGGGGCCGTGGGTCGGTCTTCTCGTTGGGCTGCTGACGAAAGGTCTGGCGGTGGCATCGGAAGAAGCCGACAAGCGGAGCTGGCAGACGTTGCCCGATGAAATCCACCTCGCGCGGGTATGGGTTCCACCGGGCCGCTACCAGGTGCAGAGCCAGTCAGCCGGCGGGTTTCATGACCCTCTGAAGCCTGAGGCCATGCGGACCCTGTCCCTCGGGCCAGGCGAGACCGCTGTGCTCATTCAACGGGTGATGCCATGATAGACGGATCGCGGTTCGTGAGCCGAATCGGGGTGGTGCTGATGGCGTTGGTCGCACTATCCGGCTGTGCATGGTTTGGAGGACAATCGAAACCGGACTGGATCGATGGGGTGAGTGCCGCCTATCCGTCCGGTCAATATCTCGTTGGCGTGGGACAGGCGGAGAGTCGCGCGGCAGCCGAGGATCGCGCCTATGCAGCGGTGGCTCGTATTTTCAAAGCCGAGGTCAGTGCGCAGGCGAAAGACTGGGAGTCGTATCTGGTGATCGAGCAGCGCGGACACAGCAGCGATGAACGACGTTTGACGCTCGACAATCTGACCCGTGTGTCGACCGACAAAGTATTGGAGAACGTCCGGATCGTCGATCGATGGGTCGATGTGCACAAGGGACTCCACTATGCCTTGGCGGGGATGCATCGGCCTCAGGCAGAGACCGCGTTCATGGAACGGATTACCGAGCTGGACCGATCGATCAGAGACGATGTCGAGGAGGCCCATCGGACCTCCGATAAGCTGGCACGAGTCAGAGCACTGAGACGGGCTGCCAGAAATCTTGTGCTGCGGGAGACCTATAATGCCGACCTTCGCGTGATTCGACCGAGCGGGCAGGGTACCGCCGCGGCCTACCGCGTGAGCGAACTCACGCACGAACTCGAACAGTTCCTTGCCACGAATCTGGTGCTGGCGGTTGCGGTGACCGGCGACCAGGCTGAACCGGCGCAACGTGCCTTGACGGAGGGATTGCTGAAGGAAGGGCTCCAAGTCACGAGTCGGCCGTGGGGAGGGGATCGTTCGATAGGCGGTGATTCCAGTGGTCCATCCCCGGAGCTGCTCGTGCGGGGCGTGGTGCGGGTGTGGTCGATCGACGTGCGCGATCCGCAGTTCAAGTTCGTGCGATGGTGCAGCGATTTCGAAGTCGTGGATGTGACCAGCCAGCGGGTGGTCGGCGCCTTGTCAAAGGGTGGCAAGGAAGGCCATCTGTCGGATCGTGAGGCGACAGCCAAAGTTGTGCGTGTCATGCAGCAAGAGTTTTCTGCCGATGTGGCGAAGGCCATTGCGGCACATGTGTATGGAGAGTCGGAACTGCCGGCACAGGCGAGCCAGCCTGCGGGATGTCCGCGGGACGGGCTGGTCATCTACGCCGGCGTCAGCACCCCACTAACTTAGAGAAAGGGAGGGTATGGGCAAATCGAAGTCGGAAGCAGGACACACATCAACTCGTGCACCACGCAGCCGTGGCCGAGGGTTGACGGTGACAAAACAACGGGTTCCCAGTCGCTTGGCGAAACGCCGGCTGGGTGAGCGGCTCAAGAACGACACGGCGTCGTTCAATCAAGGCAACCTTGCCGACAAGTTCCGTAAGGAAGGATATGACGAGCTGCCGCTGGATGAACTCCAAGATCGGCTCTCGAAAATGTCGGGCCCCTTGGCCGCCATCATTCTGAAGGGGAGAGTGTGATCGCATGCCATACTACTATTTCGACTCAACAGCTCTGGTGAAACGGTACAGCATGGAGCGCGGCACACGCATCATCAGCCAGGCTCATGGTAAAGCGGAGTAAAGTGGCGATTCTGCCGACGTGGTCCGTGACCGATTTTTATACGGCATTCTGCGAATCGAGCCCACCATGGAGAGATCACCCGGGACGATTGTTACTCGGTGATTCATAAGTTCGAGAAAGAATCGCAGGAGGGTCTCTACCAATTCATTGCCCCGACGATGCAGACGTACTTAGCCACGAAAGAACTCGCGTTGGAGTATCCTGCGCTCCGATCACCACAGGTCTTGCATCTGGCGCTGGCGTTGGAACTCAAGCCCTTGCGGCTGACCGTCGTCAGTGCCGACACACAATTGCTGACGGCCTGTCATTCGGCGGGCCTCCATATCATTAATCCTGAAGAGGATTGATGAGATCATGGGGGCTATCGGCACTGATAGTCGGCGATCATCGAGTCGATGACGGTCATCTAAATAAGTGGCTGCCTTCCGGAGCTAGATGACCGTCCCAAGCCGGTAAGCTCGGTGGCCGCATCAGGTGGAACGCAGGTTGCCGGTTGGATGACGCTCCAAAATCTCGAGCGAGACGATAGTGTGGGCGCGCTGGAAATACACCATCACGATCTCGGTCGGACTGCCGAAGCCCTCGGCATTCACCGAAAAACGCTGCAACATATGCTCCGAAGCCATGGCTTGTCTTGAGTTCTGCCTCCAACACAGGGTTCCGATCAGTGCAACATGTCAGGGACAAACAAATCCCGTCGCCGAATCCTTATACGGGGAGCCTCTCGCTTCCCTAATCCAGATGAAACCCTCCCTGATGACGAGATGGTGTCACAATCATCCCCTGGTCTTGCTATGCGCGGGGCTTCATGGAGGAAAGGTTCTCGTCAGTTGGTTTCTTCTGCAAGCACGAGCTCGTATATCATCGGCACGACGCGACCCGGGACGAAGCGACACAGGACATCTTCGAATACATTGAGGTGTTCTACAACCGGACGCGACGGCACTCGACGCTGGGCTACAAGTCACCGATGCAGTTTCTGGAGGATTGGCGTATGGCTCAACACGATGAAAACCTGGTAGCATGAAACCCCACCCGTTGGAAGACGAAAAACAGAGGGAAGCTCACCCTGACGACATAGGTATCCCCTTTGATGGCCAGAAGGTCGCCTCTGACTGGAATTGCCGGTTGAGCGGCACCGAAGGGAACGAACGTTCCAACACAGAGCATGACCGTTTCATGATGGTCAGCAGCCTGTTCATCGGAATTCTCCTCCCATAACTATGCGCGGAGGTGAACGAGAGGACATTGCTTTCACCGACGTGCGTGTCGTGTGTCTCCTGGTAGATTGAATCGTGGCCTCTGACCAGGTTTCCATCCGCTTTGAGCCTCGTTGGCGCTGTGGGATGTTGCCAGGTGAGCTGGTTCGTGCACAGATTGTTGGACAGCCAGGCGAAGAATCTGAAGAAGCACCGCCCGTTCATAGTGTTTGTAAAGCCAGGTAAAGGCACGGCCTCGCATTGCAGTATCCGCAATCTCGTCAGATTGATCGCCTGAGAGCATCACAATAGCCGTATTGGGCCAGAGGATTTTGCAGAGCGACAAGAATTGTAACCCGTCCATGCCCGGCATCTGATAGTCCGTGACGACGACATCAAATCGCCGTTGTTTCATCTCGCCCAAGGCTTCCACACCATCACTCGCTGTATGGACATTATATCCAGCAAGTTTCAGAGACAGGGCGAGCATGGAGCGGGCAGCCTCTTCATCTTCTACGACCGACACGTTGTGGTTCTGCTCATTCATGATGGACATCTCCTTCCTGACGTGACCGTGAAAGGCGCCGTATCTTCCATAGGGTTCGTGCAAAAGTGAAGACCGAAAATCCATGCTCCATGGCCCGTGATCTATGCCTCAAGAATATTGCAATCGGTGGACCCTCGAATGAGGTCCGGACCTGTAACCGACTAATGAGAATAATTTCAAAGAAATAGAAGCGAGATACGAAAGAAGGATGGCAACTGGGACCTACCTCGCGCGGAGCGTCTTGTCAGGGTTCCCATGGGCTGAGGTACAGAACCCATTACTCTAACTGAAGCTTCTCACGTGCATAAGTTGTCCCGTTGAGGGCAGTTCGTCCCATCTTCATTTCCTGACAAGAATGTCGATGGCTCCTTCCCTTCGGACGAGATCGACCCCCCACCGTGGACATAACGGCGGAGCGAGAGATCTACCGAAGCCCGTCCGATCTTGAGGTTTGTGATCGTGATTTCCTGAAGAAAGTCCGGCAAAAGAGGGGTCGAAAACTGGATTATCGAGTCCTGGGCCTGAATGGTGAGTCCGAGGCAGGCCTGTAGGAGGAGGAAGACAGATGCCGCCGACCACGCTTGCGGGGAACAGGCGACTGGATACAACGTGGGACTTCCGTCCGGGCGCCGAACAAATCCGCAGAACAGTTCAGGGAGCCGATGCAGGTCCACATAGCGGCTGGCGAGCGAGGATCGCCTGCAACGCAATTGTTCGCCTAGGAGCGGCCCCTGCCGCTGGTTATCACGGTGGACGACGGATCAGAGATCTCGTCGAGTGGAGCCTGCAGGCCTCAATCGAAGCACCCGCACCGACCGCGCCTCGACCTCGTACCGTTCGCCGCCTTTCAGCACCGTCACGTACTTCGGGGACACTCCCTTCGCATCTGTGTCCAGGAGCTGGTGCCACCGAACTCCCCGTTTGTGCGCCGGCAATGTGAAGGGGAGAGGTGTATGATGCGCATTCAGGAGAATCAGCAAGGTGTCATCCACAATCGCCCGGCCCTTCTCATCGGTCTCCGCCATGGCATCACCGGCGAGACGAAGCATGAGGGAGCGGACAGAGCCCCTGTTCCAATCCTCGTCAGTCATTCCCTGCCCATCAGGACGCAACCAGGAGATGTCCTTGACCTCCGATCCATGGATCCGGCGTCCTTGAAAAAAGCGCCGACGCCTGAGAACCGGGTGCTTCTTCCGCAGGTCAACGAGACGTTGCGTGAATACCATCAACTCACGGGCCGCACGGTCCAGTTTCCAGTCGTACCAACTGAGCTCATTGTCTTGGCAGTACGCATTGTTGTTGCCCTGCTGCGTCCGGCCGATCTCGTCGCCCCCGCAGATCATTGGGACACCCTGCGAGAGCAGGAGCAATGCCAGGCAGTTCCGCTTCTGCCGCTCTCTGAGCTCGTTGATGGCAGGATCGGCGGTCGGCCCCTCGACGCCGCCATTCCAGCTCAGGTTGTCGTCCGTTCCGTCACAGTTGTTTTCACCATTCGCTTCGTTGTGCTTGTGGTCGTACGAGACGAGATCGTGGAGTGTGAATCCATCGTGCGCCGTGACGAAATTGACGCTCGCAAAGGGGCGCCGCCCGCTCATACTGTAGAGGTCGCTGCTCCCGGTCAGCCGGTACCCCAACTCCGCCACCTGGCCTCCATCACCTTTCACGTACCGCCGGATGGTGTCCCGGTACTTGCCGTTCCACTCGGCCCAGCCGACCGGAAAGTTGCCGACCTGATAGCCGCCTTCGCCCACGTCCCAGGGCTCCGCGATCAGCTTGACCTGGGACAGGATGGGATCCTGGTGGAGGATGTCGAAGAAAGCGCTCAGCCGGTCGACCGCATGCACTTCTCGCGCGAGCGCGGAGGCGAGATCGAAACGAAATCCGTCCACGTGCATCTCCGTCACCCAGTAACGCAGACTATCCATGATGAGTTGCAGGGTCCGGGGATGCGTGACGTTGAGCGTGTTCCCGCAACCCGTATAGTCCGTGTAATAGCGATTGTTGTCCGCCACCAGCCGGTAATAGGTGGCATTGTCGACCCCTCGAAACGACAGGGTGGGACCGAGGTGATTTCCTTCCGCCGTATGGTTGTAGACCACGTCCAGGATGACCTCGATTCCCGCGCTGTGGAGGGTCTTGACCATGCTCTTGAATTCCCGTACGTGGCGGCCTCGAACCGGTGATGTGGCGTAGCGACTATCGGGGGCAAGAAAGCCGATGGTGTTGTAGCCCCAGTAGTTTGTGAGGCCGCGATCGTACAGGTGTTTGTCGCGGACGAAATGCTGGACGGGTAGCAACTCAAGGGCGGTCACCCCCAGAGCAAGCAAATGGTCGATCACGGCGGGCGTTGTGAGGGCGGAATAGGTTCCACGCATGGGTTCCGGGACGTCGGGGTGTCGGGCAGTGAAGCCCTTGACGTGCACTTCATAGATGATCGTTTTGTCCCAGGCCGTCTTGAGCAGCTGATCTCCGCCCCAGGTGAACGCCTGATCGATGACGACACACTTAGGCATGTTCCCGGCGTTGTCCTGGGTGTTGAATGAGAGATCGGCCTTGGGATCCCCGATTGTGTAGCCGAACATGGCGTCGGACCACTGGATCGTGCCGGCGATGGATTTGGCATATGGGTCGATCAAGAGGTTGTTCGGATTAAAGCGGTGCCCGGCTTCCGGCTCATAAGGCCCATGGACTGCGGTAGCCATAATGCTGTCCGGGCCGTACCTCCGGCAGGTACACGTGCCAGACCTGATCGGTTTGCTCCTCCACTCGAATGCGCGCCGAGTCTCTGTCGGAGTCGGGTCCGTCGAACAGGCAGAGTTCCACAGCCGTGGCATTCTCGGAAAAGATGGCGAAGTTGACTCCCTCGCCATCCCATGTGGCTCCCAATGGATAGGGGCTTCCCGGCCAAGTTCTCACTTCTCTTCCCTCCGTATTTGCCTAATGGTACGTCGCACCGTGGTACTGTCCGGACTCCTGCTCAAGTCCACGCACATGCTTGCCATCCTAGTACTGACCTTCCCCCAATTCCATGGACACCCGGTTAAGCCACAGCCGTCCTCGCCTCGAACTCGGCCGGGGAGTAATAGCCGAGGGTCGAGTGACGACGCCTCCGATTGTAGAACAGCTCGATGTATTCGAAGATGTCCTGTGTCGCTTCGTCCCGGGTCGCGTCGTGCCGATGATACACGAGCTCGCGCGTGGAGGTTGTATGGGGTTCCACCCCGCAGCAGTGTGCTCTGCTTCTTGCCTTGCTTCATTGCAGCCGTATCCAAGATCATCTGCCAGCGGACACTCCGCTTGTGGGCTGGCAAAGTGAAGGGCAGCGGTTCATGATGGGCGTTCAAGAGCACAAGGAGCATGTCGTCCAGCCCGCTTCTGCGAACAGAGAGTTCATCAGAGTTTAATGGTGGACACGAGCTTGTGCAAGCTTGAGTTGATGGGGAAGGCGATGGATCCCTGGTATAGCGATGGACACTGTGGCACACTGATGCGAAGAGACATGTCTGTCGAAATGGAAATGGTGAGAAGAGAAGGGTGGCAATTGGATCTGGGAGCATGGCCGATCGGCTCATCCAAGGTTCACTTTCGCGTGTGGGCTCCTTATGCCAAACGGGTATCGGTCGATTTTGTTGGACGATCACAGTTACCTAGATCCCTACCCGTTCAGATGAAACCATGCGAGCGTGGATACTTTGAGGTCACGGCGTGTGGGAATCGAGCCAGGCGCGCGTTATCGCTATGTGTTGGATGGGCAGAAGGCATGTCCGGACCCGGCATCCCGTTTCCAACCGGATGGCGTGCACGGACCCTCTGTCGTCATCGATCCAGATGCGTTCCTGTGGTCCGATCACAGCTGGTCGGGAATTCCACTTGAACGCTTCATCATCTACGAACTACATGTCGGCACGTTTACCCGGGAGGGAACATTTCAAGCCATTATTCCATTGCTCGATTACTTACAGAACGACGTGGGCGTCACGGCAATCGAACTCATGCCGGTCGCCCAATTTCCCGGCGCGCGCAACTGGGGATACGACGGCGTGTATCCCTTTGCAGTCCAATCCTCTTATGGCGGGCCTGAAGGTCTTAGAGCCTTCGTCAACGCCTGCCATGAAAAGGGCATCGCCGTCGTATTGGATGTAGTGTATAACCACCTTGGACCGGAAGGAAATTATCTGGGCGAGTTCGGCCCCTACTTTACGGACCGGTACCGAACTCCTTGGGGATGCGCGATCAACTACGACGGGCCGGACAGCGACGAAGTCCGCGCGTACGTCATCAATAATGCTCTCTATTGGGTCACTGAGTTTCATATTGACGCTCTCCGGTTAGACGCCATCCATGGCATCTTCGACTGTAGCGCCTGTCACATATTACGTGAACTGACAGAAGCCGTGCACGCCCAGGCCGATCGGTTGGGCAGGGTCATTCATGTGATTGCTGAGAGCAACCTGAATGATGTACGAGTCATTGCTCCGATTGCCGAAGGAGGCTATGGCTTGGATGGTCAGTGGAACGACGACTTTCACCATGCCCTGCACACGGTGTTAACAGGCGAGAGGACAGGTTACTACGAGGACTTCGGACGACTTGACCAATTGGCCACGGCACTGAAGGAAGGCTTTGTCTATTCTGGACAGCGATCCTGTTTCCGTCGTCGTCGCCACGGGGGCTCGTCAACCTCCCGCACTCCTTCCCAATTTGTCGTCTTTGCTCAAAACCACGACCAAGTTGGAAACCGTGCAATGGGAGAACGACTCAGTAGCTTAGTTCCGCGCGAGGCGCTGAAAGTAGCGGCTGCTGCCTGCCTCTTGGCGCCAAACATTCCGCTGCTCTTCATGGGGGAAGAGTATGGAGAGACAGCCCCATTTCAGTATTTTACCGACCACGGAGACCCAGCCCTAGCTGAAGCAGTCCGGAAGGGACGACGAGCCGAGTTTACGTCGTTTGCTTGGGAGGGCGAGGTACCAGACCCACAGGATCCCACCACATTCGAGCGCTCACGGGTTCATCCTGGACCCCAGACACAGGCGGAACGCGTTCATCTCCTTCGCTGGTACCATCGGCTCATCGATCTCCGAAAATCCATACCGGCGCTAGGATCAGCTCAGCCTGGTCAGCATGAGCATCTTGTATGGGTCGGGGAAACGGAACAGGTACTGTTTCTCCATCGCCGGGCTCTCAGGTCACCGGCAGCCCTTGTGATCCTTGGCTTTAACCGGGAACAGATCTCAGTCACTTTGCGAAAACCTATTGGGACTTGGGAGCTGATGGTGGACGCATTGGACATAGAATTCGGAGGATCTGGCCTCAACCATTTTCCCGCCACAGTGGTCATCGGACATGAGGGACAAACCATTCCTCTGCCGGCATATGGAGTGGCTGTCTATCTGGAAAGCATCCCGTCAAGGTAATTCCAGCGCCGAACGAGTCGCCGCACTCAGTCAGGACGCATGCAGTGGGTAGGTTGATCTGCAAAGTCCAATCGGTCTTCGCTCACGCCTTGCGGGATTGAAGCCGATTGTTGCATGTCGCTCCTGGAGTCATTCCACGCCTCCATTGTCTACCCGCCACATTCTATCTGGTAGCCTCTTGACTTGCCCACGATCGTGGTCGAGGTGATGTGCTTGCTTGACTGTGACCTCAACGAGATGGTTGAATTCGACTCAGGCGTGGCTGAGAATATCGAGGGACCTGAGGCGCCGGATGCTCACGTCTGCAAGAGGGTTGCTCGTGCTTCATCGAGGAGGCTCTATAGGCGACCGCTTCCAAACGACCCGAGAACCTGCCTGAGAATCCGATGAACCTCTCGATCTCCCACCCGAGGATTCCCACCGCGACCTACCGGCTTCAGTTCAACGATACCTTTACATTCATCGATGCCGCTCGGATTGTGCCGTATCTTCATGCCCTGGGCATTACGGATTGTTATGCTTCATCCTACTTGAGGGCGGTGCCCGGAAGTCCGCACGGCTATGACATTGTCGATCCGACTATGTTGAACCCTGACCTCGGGACCGAACATGACTTTCGGATCTTCACTGACTCTCTGGCTCAACACGGAATGGGGCAGATTCTCGATGTGGTGCCCAACCATATGGGCATCGCGAAATCATGCAACGCTTGGTGGCTGGATGTCTTGGAGAACGGACCTAGCTCCCATTATGCGGCGTTCTTCGATATCGATTGGCACCCTGTCAAGGCCGAGCTGGAAGATAAAGTGCTCCTGCCTATTCTGGGCGAGCAGTACGGAACTGTCGTGGAGAACCAGGAGATCATCCTGGAATACCACGAAGGACGGTTCTTCATTCGTTACTACGATCACCAGCTTCCCGTTGATCCGAAACCCTCAGCGATGATCCTGGCCCTTCGGCTTGGACGAGTTGATCAGCCGGGCGCAGTCGGACGATCCGCATGTGCAGGAGTTTCAGAGTATCCTGACAGCTCTTCGGCACCTGCCCGCTCGCAACGAGTTGGATCCTGCCCGGGTCGCAGAGCGCTATCGAGAGAAGGAGATCATCAGGCGGCGGCTAGCACGCATCATGGACGAGAGCCAAGCCGTGCAGACATTTGTCCAAGAAAATGTCGCCATCTTTAACGGGACGAAAGGGGATTCGAAAAGCTTTGATCTGCTGGATCAACTTCTCAGCCACCAAGTGTATCGGCTTGCCCATTGGCGGGTCGCCTCCGAAGAGATCAACTACCGGCGTTTCTTCGACATCAACGAGCTGGCAGCCATTCGCATGGAAGATCCTGCCGTATTCCGTTCCTCTCACCAACTCATTTTTCAGCTCGTGAAGGAAGGAGCGGTCACCGGCTTGCGCATCGACCATGTTGATGGCTTGTACGATCCCAGCAGCTACCTTGGGCAACTACAGACCTGGGCCAAAACTGAACTCGTCCCCCGCGCCGGGGAAGCCGAGCGGCCGCTCTTTCTCGTCGTTGAAAAAATCCTCACAAGGGAAGAGACGCTGCCTGTTCAATGGCCTGTCTATGGTACGACCGGGTACGACTTCCTCACCCTGGTCAATGGGCTGTTCGTGGACGGCTCACATGAACAGGATTTTAATAGGCTCTATGCCCGTTTTATCGGCAGCCGCCTTTCCTTTGAAGATCTTGCATATGAAAGCAAACAGCTGATTATGCGAGCTTCCATGTCGAGTGAGATCAACGTGCTTGGGTATCAGCTCAATCATCTCTCGGAAATGAATCGACGGTTCAGGGACTTCACGCTGAACAGCCTGATTCACGCCATTCGTGAAATTATCGCCTGTTTTCCTGTTTACCGGACCTATGTGACTCCGGACGAGGAACCCGTGACGGATCGGGATCGGTCCTACATCCGGCTGGCAGTCGTCCAGGGCCAAGCGCAAGAACCCTGCGTTAAGCGGTCTTGTGTTCGACTTCGTCCAGGATATTCTGCTCAAGCAGGCCAGCTTTCATCACGAACGGGAGCGCCGTGATCAGCTCCAATTCGTGATGAAATTTCAGCAGATCACGGGCTCGGTCATGGCGAAGGGGTCCGAAGACACGGCCTTATACGTTTATAACCGGCTTGCGTCACTGAACGAGGTCGGCGGCGATCCCCTGCAATTCGGGATTTCGGTTCACACCTTCCACGAACGTATGCGTCAGCGTCGGGCCCACTGGCCGGCAAGCATCTGCGCCACCTCGACCCATGACACTAAACGTAGCGAAGACGTGCGAGCACGGATCAGTGTCCTTTCAGAAATCCCGCAAGTCTGGAAAACTCGCGTCCAACGATGGAGTCAACTCAACAAAGGGTACAAAACCGAGGTGGACGGAACTCTCGCTCCTGACCGCAACGAGGAGTACTTGCTGTATCAAACGTTGATCGGAGCCTGGCCGTTTCGTACACTGGACGATGACGAATATAGAAACTTCAATGACCGAATCCAAGCCTATATGGCGAAAGCCCTCAAGGAGGCCAAGATCCACACGAGCTGGGTCAATCCGAATCACGCGTATGACCAAGCGGTGCGTGATTTCGTCGAACATATTCTAGCGCGCTCCGGGCCCAATCCGTTCTTGGCGGATTTCCTTCCCTTTCACAGGGAGATTGCGCGGTATGGTGTGTATAATTCGCTCTCCCAGGTCCTCTTGAAAATCGCGGCACCCGGCATACCGGATTTTTACCAGGGCACTGAGCTTTGGGATTTCAGCCTGGTCGATCCGGACAACCGTCGTCCGGTCGACTATGAGGACGCGAACCGGCTTCTTGGAGGACTTTCAGCCCCTCTGCGCGATTCAAGAATCCAATCAACGTCAGCTCGTTCAAGAAATGCTTGCGACGGTTCCGGACGGGCGGATCAAACTGTACATCACCATGGTCGGTCTACAGTATCGTCGCACTCATGCTCCTCTGTTTCTAAGCGGCGAATATGTTCCGCTAAAGGTCGAAGGGACTAAGAAGAGGCATGTCTGCGCGTTCGCCAGGATTTATGAGGATCAGGCCGTCGTCGCGGTCGTTCCGATTCTGGTCAAGGGACTGTGCCAAGAGACCGAACTGTTTCCTTTCGGTCCAAGTGTATGGGAAGACACATGGGTGATAGTGCCGTCCTGGAGACCAGCCTCCTGCTATCAGAACCTATTGACCGGGGAAATCCTTTCCTCGACTGAGACCGAAGGCAAGCAGAGCCTCCGTTTGGCGGAGGTCATGGGTTCCTGCCCGGTTGCACTGCTGGAGCGGGTGACTTGAGCTTAGGCAAACATGATCCAAAGGTCCCGATGTCGACGTTACGTACAACTCGTGGGAACCCAATCGACTTGCGAGTCGCAGGAGGTGAGCCTATGACAGCCCTTTCACGATGATCTGCCGAGAGCCCTTTACCCTATGATCTGCATGAAATTGCGTCATCTTCTCGATATCCAGGGTACGATTCTGCAGCCGTAAGCTCGGATGCTACGGCCTGCTCATAAGTCCGGACCTCTGGAAAGGTTGTTCTGATGAGGACGATCTGTCAGCGACAAAAATCCCGTGACGGCATGGTTGTTTCAGTCAATACTGCTTCTGACTCAGAAGACAAGAGGTCTTGCTCTTCTTATCTGAGGTGACGTTGTTGTTAACGAGCATTGAGCCTATATGCCATTGAAATCCCGTCTCATTTAAGTTCCCCTTAACATTCCGAGTCTGTAGGCCCTTTGTTTGCATATATATTGTATAAATCGCTGCCCTAGATCGATGGAAATAGAAAACGAGATCGAGATCAGAGTGTATGGGTCACTCTGCCCTGGTCGCACAGGGCATTGTCCTGAAGGCGTCGGGCAATCAAACTGATCGACCACCGTTGCAGCCACCAGTCGTCGGGCATTATCTGGGGGCTTGGCGTTCCGTCGTCATCTTGAACCGCAAGGACATGGCCAGGGGCTGGTCGGCGGGACCGAGGAGCCCAAGCGACGTTTCTGACGAGGGACTGGCACCGTCATGGACGTCTTCGGTTTGTTCAATGGACAACAACATGAGCGCGACTGGAGGCCGGTTCCATCCCCGCAATCTGGGGCAACTGATCCGATTGTGTTTGGTCTGTCGATTCATCCCGGTCTTTACGCCCGAGCGGCAGCCCGCCGCCAACGCCCGAGACGAACGCTACAACGGCCTCTGGCATGAGGATGTCTGGCAGCGGTATCGTTTCCGCACCCTGCGGCACCTGTGGGCCCGGTTGTACGCCTTTCAGATGGCCTCCAACACCTATCTCACACGAAGGCTGATCCATCAGGGGCAGCATGGGCGCGTGAACGGCGCAAGGTGCCCGTGCCCCTCCGTGTGCCCACCCGCTGGCACTCTGTCGCGGACAGATCCAGGTGATCGGGAGCATCGATGAAGACGGCCACATTCAGGTGCTCAACGAAACGACTCGCCTCCCCACACGCTAGGCCCATGAGTTTGTCCGAGTGGTCATTCGGGCCAGCCCGCAAACCCTTTCGGTGTACTGGACCGCGTCCCAACAGGGGCGGATCAAACGGATCGCGTATCGAGCCTACTGCATCCGTGGAAAGGCCCGCACTCCTCTGCTCTGAAGTCATGCGTCGCCCTGTGACTTCCGCACCAGTGCCGGAGGGACAACTGGGTATTGTCAGTGACATCTTGTCGCGCATGAAGACCAATTCATGTGTCAGTAATGTGTTGACACTTGTCGGCTAGGGTCTCCGCAGTGCAAAAACTAGGAGTCTTCCTAGCTCTGGAAACTCTCGCAAGAAAAATAGGCGTTCGCTCTAACATTACCGCACCCCGGGATATCCAGCCAAACAATCTCCCATAGTCATTGGTTGGATGGTAGGATGGCGAGGTGCACAGAACATAACCATTGTCATGATTGGAACAGCAGGGAGGAGAGAGTGCGCAAAGCTAACCAACCATTTTGCTTCACCGGATCAAGCGAACTACGAGAAATTCTCGGGCAGGAAGCGGACGATGAAAAGCGGTTGGTGGAATTGCTCGAAGAGGTTCCGCTCGGCTCCATCTACTATCATACGCACACCTTTTTTTTACGACATAGTCACGTCGAACAGATGTATCCAAATGACTTTGCCCAATGGGTGGCGATGGAAGTCCGTGATCATGTTCTCGGAGAGCGGCTTGCAGTCATCGACCCCTTCGAATTACAAGGGCTAGAACCATTACGGGAAGAACTCATTTCAGTCATCGACGATCATTTGTCCCGCACACCGATTGTGCCGCGCGTGATCTTCGGCAAACCGTTCCATTTCAACCAGTCCAGAATTCTGGAGATCCCCACCGGTCTGGAGGTGTGGACATTGCAAGAATTTCGTAATGCCTTGTCTGACGTGGACGTGAGCGCGATCTATTATCATATGTTCGAAGCCCGTCATCGTCTTGGCAAGCAGGAGAGCGACTTTTCAGCCTGGATCGGAGGAGAATCTGGAGATGCCGGAGTTGGCAGGGAAATTTCGCGCCATCAATCCCTATCGGGGGAGTCTTGAACGTCATAGATCCGCGCTCTTAACGGTCTGTGATGAGTTTCTTGAGAAAGAACGTTCCGCCTAGCACGAGTGAGGATAATGCTATGCCCACGCTTGGACCCGCTTTGGTTTAAAGACGCAGTGTTTTATGAGCTGCACGTCAAGGCCTTCTACGACGGCAATGACGATGGGATCGGCGACTTTCGTGGCCTGATCCAGAAGCTCGACTATCTTGAGTGGTTAGGGATCACCTGCCTCTGGCTGTTGCCATTTTTCCCCTCTCCGTTGAGGGACGATGGCTATGATGTCTCGGACTATCGCGAGGTGTTCCCGGATTACGGCTCCCTCGAAGACTTCCGAACCTTTCTTCAAGAAGCGCATAGGCGGGGGATCCGTGTGATTGCAGATCTCGTGCTCAATCACACTTCCGATCAGCATGCCTGGTTTCAAGAGGCCAGACGATCTCCCTCAGTCGCCCATGCGCGACTTTTACGTCTGGAGTGACAGCGACAAAAAGTATGAGAAGACCCGGATCATTTTTATCGACACAGAGCGATCCAATTGGACCTGGGACCCCATCGCGGAGCAGTACTACTGGCATCGATTCTTCAGCCACCAGCCTGACCTCAACTATGATAATCCCGAGCTGCGAAAGGCCATGCTGGAGGTGATGGCCTTTTGGCTCGATCAGGGACTGGATGGGTTCCGGTGTGATGCCGTGCCGTATTTGATCGAACGGGAGGGCACCAGCTGCGAAAACCTGCCTGAGACGCACGAGTATTTGAAGGATATTCGAAAGTGGATCGACCAGCGCTATCAGGGACGCATCCTGCTGGCGGAAGCGAATCAATGGCCAGCCGATGTCCGTCCCGTATTTCGGCGACGGCAATGAATGTCACATGGCATTTCATTTTCCCTTGATGCCGAGGCTGTTTATGGGCATCCGCAGCGAGGATTGGCATCCGATCGTCGACATGTTTACACACACTCCGGCCATTCCCGAGGACTGCCAGTGGTGTTTGTTCCTCCGCAACCACGATGAACTGACGTTGGAGATGTGTTCAGGAGAAGAACGGGACTATATGTACTATGCCTATGCGCGCGATCCTCAGATGAGGCGCAACATCGGCATCGCACGCCGTCTGGCTCCCTTGCTGGAGAACGACCGGCGCAAGATCGAGCTCCTGAACAGCCTCGTGTTCACCCTGCCGGGAAGTCCCATCATTTATTATGGGGACGAGATCGGGATGGGGGATAACGTACATCTGGGGGATCGTAATGGCGTGCGCACACCCATGCAGTGGAACGCCGACCGGAATGCGGGATTTTCCAAAGCCGACCCCTCGAAACTGTATCTTCCCGTGATCATCGACTCGATTTATGGGTACCACGCGACGAATGTGGAAGCTCAGGTCCAGACGCCCTATTCCCTGGCGCATTGGATGAAACGAATGATCTCCGTTCGCAAAAAGTGTCCTGCCTTCGGACGGGGTACCATTGAGTTTCTCCGGCCACGAAACGACAAGGTGCTCGTCTACCTCCGGCAGTATCGGGGTGACACGCTGCTCATGGTCCATAACCTGAGCGGGTCTGCTCAAGCGGTTGAGCTGGATCTTCGGAAGGTTCGCCGAGGTGGCCCCGATAGAATTATTCGGCGAAACGAGGTTTCCACTCGATCGGTGAAAGACCATACATGCTGAGCCTCGCTCCATATGGGTATTACTGGTTCAGGCTTTCGCCAGGCGGTCTCGCGAGGAAGCCATCTATGGAATCGAAGGCAGCGTGATTTAACGCGTCCATTTTTCTCGGAGCGAAGCGAAAGAATGCGACTGGAGTTGGATGACTATCGAGACAGCGCGACCAAGGGGACGGTCGATTTTCTGTATCGGCTGAGCGATCTGGTCAAGGGACGAAGTTTCTTGCACGTGAACGCCGTCCGGTACGGCGGCGGCATGGCGGAGATCCTGCGCCGCCTCGTACCGATGTTGACGTCGTCTGGGAGTCGAAGCCCGGTGGGAAGTTCTCGCAGGCGACCAGCAATTTTTCGACGTCACCAAACGAATCGGCAACGCGCTGCAAGGCCAGGAACAGTCGTTTACCGAACAGATGTCCCAAACCTATCTCAAGATCAACAACCGGAACGCCCAAGTCCTCAATCTTGATGCCGACCTCGTCATGGTCCACGACCATGAGCCTGCGGCGCTGATCGAACATCGTAAAGGCGGGAAATGGATCTGGCGCTGCTATCTGGATCTTTCACAGCCTCAGCGCCGCGCCTGGAGTTTCCTCCGTCATTTTGTTGTCCGCTATGACGCGGCCATCTTTTCCGTCACCGGATTTGCCCAACGGCTTCCGATTCCCAAGTTCTTGATCTATCCGTCGATCGATCCTTTAAGCGAAAAGAACCGGGAGATGTCGCGAGTAGAAGTGAACCGGAGGATGGACCGCCTCGGGATTCCGAGGGACAAGCCGATTCTGTTACAGGTGGCGCGCTTCGATCGCTTTAAAGATCCGGTCGGAACGATCGCAGCCTACCGGATGGTGAAGAAACATTTCGATTGCCGTCTCATCCTGGCCGGCGGAGGAGTGGCCAACGACCCGGAAGGAGAAGCGGTGCTGGCCGATGTCAAAACCGCCGTCGGGCCCGACGCCGATATCCATGTGCTGCAGTTGCCGCCCGAAGCGGATAGCGAGATCAATGCCCTTCAGCGAGCCGCCACTATTGTCCTTCAGAAATCCATTAAGGAGGGATTCGGCCTGGCGGTTTCTGAGGCGATGTGGAAAGGCAAGCCGGTCGTCGGCGGAACTGCGGGCGGGATCGCTGATCAGATCATAGACGGGGTGACCGGCTATACCGTGCATTCTATAGAAGGGGCGGCATTCAGGGTCAGGCATCTTCTGAACAATCCCGGCTTGATTCATCGCATGGGCGGCGCGGCCCGAGAGCATGTCAGACGAAACTTCCTGATCACGCGTCACCTGAGTGATTACTTGACGCTCTTGAAGATATTCACGCACTAATGACGACGCGTCGACTGCCTGGTCTACTTCGAGTGACGACGACGCGGATAACGGGTTGCCATGACGATGACCAAGACGGTTTGGCGCGAGGTTCGCGAGCAGTTGGGTGACAGAGGGAAGATCGAGGTGCTCATAGGAATCCCTACGTTCAATAATGCCAAGACGGTGGAGCCGGTGGTAAAAGCCGTCAAGGCAGGCATAAGCAAGGTGTGCCCCGACGCCTCTGTATTGGTGGTCAACGCAGATGCCGGGTCCCAGGACGGCACACCAGAGACCATAAAACAGGCTGCGGGGCCCGATTATCCGACTGCATTTGTCCAACACTTGGCCGGGGGTTTCCTTTCCGGACCCATCTCACTGCAGGCGCTCTCAGAGTCCGGGGTGCCCGGTCGCGAGCATGCATTTCGAGCGTTCTTTACGGTTGCGGAAGAGCTGGAGGTAAAAGCCTGCGTCGTCATCGATGCCAATCTTCGATCCCTGACCTCCGACTGGATGGAGGTCTTGCTTCGGCCGGTGATTGAAAAGGGTGTGGACTATGTCGCCCCTCTCTTTCGACGGGCGAGATATGAGGGCAGTCTGACGAATTGCATCATCTATCCGCTCAGTCGGGCCCTCTACGGCAAACAGATGCGCTATCAGAGCGGGTGCGGCTATGGATTTTCCGGGAAGCTTGCGAGCCTATACTTAACGAAGAATGTCTGGGAGGGAGAGGCAGCGCACTACGGGATCGACAGCTGCTTGACAACCATTGCCGTCGCCGAAGGATGTGAAGTCTCCCAGGGGTTCTTGGGAACGAAGATTCATGATGGCACGCTCAACGGAATCGAACTGTCGCTACTGCTTGCGCAAGCGGTCGGGGCATTGTTCCATCTGATGGAAGGCGTATCAGGACGTGTGGGAAGGGAGAACAGGGTCGAGTCCGGTCCCCCAATTTGGTCCTCCTTATGAAGCCGGGCCCGGAGGGCGGCGCGATCAATGTTGAACGGATGGTGAGAGGATTCCAACAGGGATTACGAGATCTTCTCCCCATCTGGGAGATCATTCTGGCTCCTGAAACGTTGGAGGGGATTCTCGTCGTTGGGCCTGGTCGAGGCGGAAGAATTCCGCTTTCCTGCAGGCGCTATGGGTCCAGACGATCTACGACTTCGCTCTGGCCTATCACGAGAAGGCGCTGCATCGTGAACACCTGCTCAAGTCTCTGACTCCTCTCTATCTCGGACGAACGGCATCTCTCGTCCTGGAGACCAGAGAGGGGACCCCGGAGGATGTCGAACGAGTCATCGAAACACTGTGTGAAACGTTCGAGAGCATGAAACCTTATTTGACGAAGCGATGGAGGTTCTCATGAGTATTCTGTGGCAGGAAGCCATGCTCGAGGCGTTTCAAGAGACCACTCTTCGGATTGCACACCTATTGCCGAAACTTATGGCCCTGTTGACATTCCTCGCGCTCGGCCTGGCTGCCGGCTGGCTCGTCAAGTTTTTCTTCCTACGTGTCTTAAGGGCGGTACGTTTTGATGCGTTGTGCGAACGGTTCGGGCTGGGTACTTCACTAGCCAAAACCGGGATGAGTCAGTCGCCATCCCACCTGATCGGACGACTGTCTTTCTGGCTCGTATTTCTCCTGTTCGCGTTCATGGGGATCGATGCCTTGGATCTGCGGGCGACGGCGGATATGATGAGCCGCATCATCGCCTTTTTCCCGGAGATGCTTGCAGCGGTACTACTGCTTTTCTTCGGGATGCTTCTGGCGAATTTCATTGCGGAGGCGGCCCTCATCGCCACCGTAAACGCCCAGATTCAAGAGGCCCGAATCATTGCCAGCTTCATTCGATGGGGCGTGCTCATCTTCACGGCGGCGATGGTGCTGACCCAACTCGGAATCGCCAAAGAGATTGTCGTGGCCGCCTTCTCGATTATGTTCGGCGGTGTCATGTTGGCACTGGCCATCGCAGTCGGCTTAGGCGGACAGACCATTGCAAAGGACCTTTTGGAGGAGCGATTGCGTCGGAAAAAAGTGGAAAAGGACAAAATGTCGCACATCTAGGCTCATGGTAAGTCTGGGAGTGGGAGGCCCGATGGGCTGATGGCGGAGCCTCATGAGGGCGTCGAGGTAGCGCAGAGACGGGACGAAGTTCATGCGAGTCAGAATCAGAAGTGGGGGAACGGAGAGGATGACGGGAATGGAGGGGAGACATCGGATCATTGTCGAAAGTGTGACGCCGGAAGTCGACGGAGGCCGCTATCCGATCAAAAGGACGATCGGCGAAGACGTAGTGGTCGAGGCGGATGTCTTCACCGACGGTCATGATCTCCTGGGGGTGGCCCTTCTATATCGTCGCGACCATGATGCGCAGTGGATTGAGGCGCCGATGACGTTTCTCACGAACGACCGATGGCAAGCATCCTTTCGTGTGACTGAGCTTGGCCGCTATCGATATACCGTGAACGGCTGGGTCGATCATTTTCAGACGTGGCGTCGTGATTTCAAGAAGAAACTTGACTCAGGCCAGAACGTGCTGGTGGAGTTGCTTCAGGGAGCCCGGCTGATTGACGAGGCGAGTCGCCGTGCCCCGAAGGCAGAAGGTACATCGCTGAAGGAATGGGCGGACCAACTCCAGTCATCGGATATGCCGGAGTCAGGGCGGATTGAACAGGCCTTGGACATGGACATCGCGGCCTTAATGACGAAGTATCCGGACCGACGCTTCGCGACGCTCTATGAAAGAGCACTCATAGTAGTCGTGGATCGAGAGAAGGCCAGGTTCAGCGCCTGGTATGAGATGTTTCCAAGGTCATGTTCCAAGAGGGGCGGGCACGGGACATTCAAAGACTGCGAAGAACGCCTCCCGTACATCGCCTCCATGGGGTTTGACGTCTTGTATCTACCCCCGATCCATCCCATTGGTGTTACGCACCGAAAGGGAAAGAACAATTCAGCTAGAGCCAAGCCGAACGATCCAGGAAGCCCATGGGCAATCGGCTCACCGGACGGGGGACATAAGGCCATCCATTCCACAACTGGGAACAGTGAAGGATTTCCGGCATTTTCTGGACAAGGCGAGGTCGCATGGGCTTGAGATCGCGCTGGACTTGGCCTTTCAGTGCTCCCCTGACCACCCGTACGTCAAGGAGCATCGGGAGTGGTTCAAGATCCGACCGGACGATACTGTGCAATATGCGGAGAATCCGCCGAAGAAATATCAGGACATCTATCCCTTGGAGTTTGAGAGCGACCAGTGGCAGCCACTCTGGCTGGAGCTCAAAAGCGTCATTCTCTATTGGATCGAACAAGAGGTGCGCATCTTTCGCGTGGACAATCCCCATACCAAGCCATTTGTGTTTTGGGAATGGCTGATTCGCGAGATTCAAGAGGACCATCCGGATGTCATCTTTCTGGCCGAAGCGTTCACGCGGCCTAAACCGATGTACCGTTTGGCGAAGCTGGGCTTTACCCAGTCCTATACCTATTTCGCCTGGCGCAGTACGAAAACAGAGCTCATGGAATATTTCACGGAACTGACCCACAGCGACGTTCGCGAGTATTTTCGTCCCAATCTCTGGCCCAATACGCCGGATATTCTGACAGAGGAGCTCCAACATGGGGGCCGGCCGGCTTTCATGGCACGCTTCGTCCTTGCATCGACCTTAGGCGCGAGCTATGGGATTTACGGTCCCGCTTTCGAGCTATGCGAGGGCCGCCCGCGGGAGGCGGGAAGTGAGGAATATCTGGATTCAGAGAAGTACGAGATCAAGCAGTGGGAGATCGAGCGGGCCGACAGTTTGAAGGACTTCATCGGCCTCGTGAATCAGATCCGTCGAGAGAATCCGGCGCTTCACGGGGATGAGAGCCTGCATTTCCACTCGACAGATAATGATCAGCTGGTTTGCTATAGCAAGAGCACGCCTGATGGATCCAACGTCATACTGGTCGTCGTCAATCTGAGTCCTTATCATACCCACTCCGGCTGGGTTCAGCTGGACCTCGACCACCTGTGGCTCGATCCGGATCATCCCTTCCAGGTGCAGGACCTGCTGACGAATGCCTATTATCGCTGGGATGGGCCGCGCAACTATATAGAGATCAATCCGCACTCTGCGCCCGCCCATATTTTTCGCGTACGTCGTTGGCTCCGCACCGAACAAGACTTCGACTATTACATGTGAGGCGGGACGCTGATCATGCTGATTGTCAACGAACGATGGGAACGTATCCTGGAAGGGGAAGCCCGCGGCCATTTGGAAGCCTGCTTGCCCGACGTCTTGAAGTCGCGGCGATGGTTCGCCGGGAAAGCCCGCGCCATAGAGTCAGTCCGCATCGTCGAGTCCCTACCTATACCCTGCCGATCGAGCGCAGTGGCCCTGCTCTTCATCCTGGTGGAATACAGGGACGGCACTCCTGAAACCTACGCGTTCCCTGTCACGGCAGCCTTGGGTGAACAGGCCGCGCAGATTCAGAAAGACATGCCCGGTACCATAGTGACGACGCTGAAGGTCCGGACGAAAGAGTGCGAACAGACCGGCGTATTGTACGACGCGCTCTGGAACCCGGACTTTTCGAGGACGCTGCTGTCTGCCATCGGGCAGGGAAGCCGGTTCACTGGCGAGACGGGTACTCTGATCGCCTCCTCCACTCAAGCATATGGGAAGCTGATCAGCGGAGGAGCCGCGCTGGAGCCGGCGGTGATGAAGGCGGAGCAGAGCAATACGTCTGTCGCATATGGCGATCGCCTCATCATGAAGGTCTACCGGCGTGTTGAAAACGGAGTCAATCCTGACTTGGAGATCGGACGGATCCTGACGACGATGAACTTCCCTCATAGCCCCTCCGGTGGCCGGATCCATCGAATATATTCGAGCCAACGGCGAGACCGTCACCATGGCCATCCTTCAGGGCTTCGTGCACAACCAGGGAGACGCATGGAAATATACCCTGGAGGCCTTCGATCGTTACCTGGAGCGATGTCGCGCTCAGCCAACCGGGCGAGAGGATGAGTTGACACTCACATGGGCCTCTTCTCGAGATGGCACAGAAAGAGATTCCCACTTTCGCGCGCGAGCTCATCGGTCCGTACCTGGAGTCAGGCGTCCAGAATAGGACAGCGTACGGCCGAACTTCATGTCGCCTTGGCGAACGTCCAGAACAATCCTGATTTCACGCCGGAGCCGTTCTCATTGGAATATCGTCGGTCTCGTTATGAATCCATGTGCCGGTTGGCTTCGCAAACCTCCTCGCTTCTCAAGGGGCGACTCAACGATCTGCCGTCGGACACGGAACAGGAGGCTCGGCTGGTGGTCAACTCTGAGCCTCAGATTCTGGATCGATTCCGTGATTTTTTTGAGCTAGAGACCAGCGCGCTGCGGATCCGTTGTCATGGGGACTATCATCTAGGTCAGGTGCTCTACACCGGACAGGATTTTGTGATCAGCGATTTCGAAGGCGAGCCGGCCCGTCCGCTCAGCGAGCGACGCATGAAACATACCCCCATCATGGATGTGGCGGGGATGCTGCGGTCATTTCACTATGCTCCCTATGCCGCACTATCACGCCAGCAGTCAAAGTTGCTCGCAGAGGGCGATGGAGGAAGGCTCGATCCGTGGGTCCGGTTCTGGTCTGGCTGGGTCAGCGTGGTGTTCCTGAAAGCGTATCTCGCGATCGCGGGGCGAGCTTCCTTCTGGCCCGGATCGCAAGAGGAATTCCAAGTGCTATTCGATGCGCACCTTCTTGAAAAGGCTGTGTATGAGATTCGCTATGAACTCAACAACCGGCCGGACTGGGTGAAGATTCCGATCCGCGCGGTGCTGGAAATACTGGAGACGACCACACGTAAGGCAATTTAGCGAGCGAGGCACCAATGAAGAACGGTCAGACGGAAACAGTTGCATCAGACGAGATGACAGTGATGAGCGATGAAGACGTATATCTGTTCAATGAGGGATCACATTTTCATCTCTACCGGAAGTTTGGCGCCCATCCTGTCATACGCAACGGCATGGCTGGCACCTGGTTTTCTGTATGGGCGCCGGACGCGGAGCAGGTGTCGGTGATCGGGTCGTTCAATGACTGGGAAAAAGGTGCGCATCCCCTATGCCGCCGTGAAGAGTCGGGTATCTGGGAGGGCTTTCTTCCGGGAGTCGGGAAGGGAACGCTCTACAAGTTCCACATTCGCTCCCGGTTTAACGGCTACGAGGTAGAAAAAACCGATCCCTTCGCCTTCTTTAATGAGATTCCTCCCAAGACTGCCTCGATCGTGTGGGACCTGGACTATACGTGGCGCGATGAGCAGTGGATGGCAAGCCGGCACACACGCAATGCGTTGGATGCTCCGATATCTATCTATGAAATGCATGTGGGGTCCTGGAAACGCGTACTCGAAGAGGGAAATCGCTCGCTGACCTATCGGGAACTGGCTGCAACCTTACCCCAGTACCTTCAGCAAATGGGCTTCACCCATGTGGAGTTTCTCCCCGTCATGGATCATCCCTTCTTCGGTTCCTGGGGATACCAGACCACAGGATATTTCGCTTCCTCCGGATGCTATGGCACGCCCCAGGACTTGATGTTTCTGATCGACGAACTGCATCGCCATGATATCGGGGTGATCCTGGACTGGGTCCCCTCGCACTTTCCGACTGACGGCCATGGGCTCAGTTTTTTCGATGGCACGCATCTATATGAGCATGCTGACCCGCGCCAAGGTTTTCAGCCGGACTGGGGGACCATGGTCTTCAATTACAGCCGCAACGAAGTGCGCAGTTTTCTCATTAGCGGCGCGATGTTTTGGCTGGATATGTACCATGCGGACGGTCTGCGCGTCGACGCAGTCGCTTCGATGCTGTATCTGGATTATTCAAGAAAAGAGGGAGAGTGGATTCCCAATCAGTATGGCGGGAGAGAAAATCTTGAGGCGATCGCTTTTCTTCGGCGGCTGAATGAAGCCGTATTTGAGAACTACCCGGATGTTCAGACCTTCGCCGAAGAATCGACCGCATGGCCATTGGTGTCCCGTCCGACCTATGCGGGAGGCCTTGGATTCGGCATGAAGTGGGACATGGGCTGGATGCACGACATGCTGGAATATATGAGCCAGGACCCCTATTTTCGAAAGTATCACCACTACAAATTGACCTTCCGCATGCTCTACGCCTTTCATGAAAATTTCGTTCTGCCTCTCTCGCACGATGAAGTGGTGTATGGGAAAGGCTCCTTACTCGGTAAGATGCCGGGGGATGACTGGCAGAAATTCGCCAATCTCCGACTGCTTATTCGGATATATGTACGCGCAACCTGGGAAGAAGCTGCTGTTTATGGGCGGTGAATTTGGGCAACGGCGGGAGTGGGCGCATGATAAGTACTCTGGAGTGGGACTTACTCAAAGACGACCGGCACAGCGGCATTCAGCAATGGATCACAGACCTGAACCGTCTCTATCGTAATGAGCCAGCCCTCTACGAGCGCGACTTTGTTCCGGCGGGGTTCGAGTGGGTTGATTGTACAGATGCCGGGTCGAGTGTCATCAGCCTGCTCCGCAAAGGGAAATCCACGGACGAGGTAGTGCTCATCGTGTGCAACTTCACCCCGGTGCCCAGACCGAATTATCGGATAGGCGTTCCCTACGGTGGGTTTTGGAAGGAGGTGCTGAATAGCGACGCGACTCAGTACGGAGGGAAGGGATGGGGTAATCTTGGGGGAATCGAGGCTGTCCCGATTCCGCTCCACGGGCGTACTCATTCCATCACTCTGACACTGCCGCCCCTTGCAGCTCTCTACTTGAAGTATCCTGGCCGTTCGTCGTGAAGAATGATTGTGCGATATCTTCAACATGACCAGACCATGCCCCGGTCTCGCAAATGCGCCCTTGGATGAATTCCGTGAATCGGTACAAATTCCACTGGACGCGTGAAGACATTACGGAAAATCGTCTTTGGATGCCACGCCCGGAGGGCTGGGCTCTTTACTTGCGCGTCGGGTTCAGGCAGTCTTTTACGGTACCTGTGCCAATAGTTCCAGGACCGCTTCATTCCATCCCACTGGCCCTATTCCTGGGCGCACGAATCATTCCAGACAGATGGATATCAGGGTCATAAGATCCGTCTGGTTTCTGGACGAGAATCGGGTAATCCACCATGGCGAGCAGAGGAGCGTCGTTGATACTGTCCCCGATTCCAACCGTCTCGATCCGCTCCACTTGTCCCCTCATGCGTTGTTGTCGATGGTAGCAGCGTAGGAGCACGGAAGCCGCCTCTCCTTTGTCGTTATCCCCCATCAGATGAAATAGTCGTCCCCCTTTTGTCCATCGAAGGCCTCGGGTGACGATTTGCCGGCAGACTTCTTCGATGAGTGCCTGAGGACCTTGCAGGAGATAGGGCTCGTCGTATTCCCGTTGCTTGGCCAGAATGGCGTCGGCATGTGGGAGCCCGGTCACCTGCATGATGGCTTCTACCGACAGGTCGCCAAAGCCTTGTAACGGTGTTTCAACAGCATCTTCGATTTGCTTCAGTACATCCCTCAGCATGTGATAGGGAAGGCCTAATTCAATGACTTGGTAGGGAGATCTGGTTCGCATGCGCTCGAAGGGGAAGTCGAAGAGACCATGAGGGATAAACACCGCGCCGCCGTTTTCGACAATGAATGGGTCACGATGGTCGAGGCGTTGTCGAAGCGGTTCCATTTCCGCCCGCGTTTTACTCGAGACCAGGACGAGAGGAATACCTTGCTCGCGGAGCGCAGTGAGGGCTGGTGTGGCCGCCTCGTAGGAATAGGTCGTGCCGTCCAGGAGCGAGCCATCCAAGTCTGTGAAGACGATCAAATTGGGCATGGTCTTGCGCCGTTACCAGTGATGGAGATCATCGACCGTGCTGGATTTGGATCGGGCCACCAGCCGTCGTTCCAAGAACCCTTTCGCGAGATCGGCTGCGCCGAGTCCGAATGCAATCGCTCCGGCCAGCACGATTCCTCCCCAGGTAATGCCGAATCCCACGACGACGATGTGTTGGGCAATGCCGAGTTGCTCCAGCGCCATGGCGCCCGCGAGGACTTGAATCCCCCAGCGGGAACAGGCTGCGATGAGTCGGGCGGGAGGCAGTCCGGCGTTGACGGCGGCAATCAGGACGGCCTGAGATACAAAGTTCGAGAGAAAGTACCCGGCCAGGAGAATCACCGCTGCCGTCACCAGATGGGGCACATAGGCCAGCAGTGACTGGGCGAACTGGTTGATCGGAGTCAGGTTCAGAGCTCCTAAGGCCGCGATCGAGGCCAGCACAATCACCGTCCAATAGATGCTGCGACCGACGATGCGAGAAGGATCGGTCTTGACTCCTCCACGCAGGAGCGCTGCATTCATCCCCAGCCGATCACAGAGATGGTCGAATCCGATCACGCGAAACAGCCGCTCAGCGAAGAAACCGAACGCCCACGCGGTGAAGAGGCCACCGAGCAGGATAATGCCCATGGCGAGCACATTGGGCAGCACGGTCAGTACCTGGCAGTCCGAGCAGTTCCAACGGCTCTAAGAAGTGCTTGGTTAATGAAGTCATTCATGATCACCTCCTGCGTCGGTGGTCGTGTGGTGCAACAGAGCCGGCGCTACGGGTTGCAACGCCGGCGGTTGCCAACGTTCAACCAGATAGGGTTTCATGCGTTCGAACGTGTGGCACAAGGCTTCGATCTTCTGTTCTGCCTCCGTGGACGTCAGGCCTTGGGTGGCATGGACGAACGAGGCGGTCCGACCTAAGTACAGAGGGGTCAGGGCTTTCAGGAGGTGATCGCGTGGCATGATTCGCTTGTGGTACGCGGTGGCCGCATCGTAGACGACCTGGACCCACAATTCATCGGGGATACGACAGTCGGTGCCGGATGTCCCCTGGAGGTCGCGCAACTGAGTGAACGTGTCGTCGGCCAGGATCTGCCGCCAGATGGGTTCAAGATCGGTGAGGCCCTGTCGATAGTGCGACACCATCCGCTCCACGTTGACATGGACCGGTTCGACCCCGACCTCGTAGGGAAATCCAAAGAGTGGAACCGGCTGCGATCCCTTCCTGACGGGACCAGAGGCATTCATGCTGTTCCATTAAGGCAAAGAGCGCTCCCATCACTTGCGTCAACATGGCCGACAGGTCGGCAGCAGGATCCTTCGGATTATGGATTTTTGCGCCGAGGAAGCTTTGGCAGACCCGTGCGCCGCTGGCAATGGCCTCCGTCGTCATCCAGATATCGATGCCGAACCGCGCCACTTCCGATTCCCAGACATGTTGGTCGAGATAGTGGGCCGCGAGTGCACCGGAAAAACCAAACTCCCCGCCGATGGGCTGGCGGATCCGTTGCCCGTAGAGCGCCCTGGTGAGTGGGTAGGCGAGACTGTTCGTGATCGTGCCGTCGTATTTGTGGCGCAGATAGTAGGGTGCGACGTAGTCGTATCCCTCTTCCATGATCGGGCGGAGTAACAGTTCGATCCATTCCGGTGAAATGCTGCGGAGATCCGCGTCGACGACTGCGCAGGCCCTGGCCTTCAGTCGTCGTGCAATCTCGAAGATCGTCCGGAAGGCACTGCCTTTTCCGGGAATGCCATGGTACGGCGTGACGATCCGATGCAGGATGCTTTGCTGGTCGCCGATGAAGAGGTGTTGGAAGTCGACGGCGGTGCGGGCGACGATGGCCGGCGTCTCATCAGAAGAGCCGCCGTCGGAGTTGACCAGGACGGCCCGACGGCCAGGGAAGTGTTTAGCGAGGCCCACGCTCACGGCCCGCACGACATGCCCGACCGTGTCCGCGTTGTTGTAGCTCGGAATTCCGACGAGAATCTCCGCCGAGCCGATATCTTGGATACGTGCTTCAGTCGGTGCAGTGAGTGGTGTGAGACCGTTGCTCATGATGGAGTGGCTGCCGGTTCAGACGTGGGGTCCCAGGCGTGATCCGCTTCGACGGCGTCGACCAGGCGATCGAAAATATCGGGCACGGCATGGGTCACTCGACTCCAGTTGGAAATCATGGGGACGCCAAGCGGATCGTCGAGAAACCCGTCGGTGGCCAGTTTCATGCCTTTCAAGAAGACTTCGACGGCCGTCCGTTCTTGGTGGCGGTCGAACGTGAGGCTGTTGATGGCCGCGTCGTTTTCGTAGCGGCTGATCGCTTCCTGAGCGGCTTGCAAATACGTCGCCCGCAAGGTCTTGAGGACCCCGTCAGATAAGATGACGCCTTCGCTCGCCAGATTTCTGAAGAGCGATTTCGTGATATCGACGCACATCTTGAGGAGGCCGGCATCGGGATTGTGATCCGAGAGTTCCTGGTGTTTGTGGTCATAGGCATCCGCAATATCGGCTTGGCAAATGCGGCGCAAGGCACAGTTCCGATAGACCTCCGCGAGGACGCCGATTTCGAGACCCCAGTCACCTGGAATTCTGTTGGTCCAGGCCAGGTCCCGCACCATGGCGAACTCGCCGGCCAGAGGGTAGCGAAAGCTGTCGAGAAACGTCAGGAGCGCGTGAGGTCCCACGAGCTGTTGGAGGCTTCGGATCATCGGGGTGATGAACAGGCGTGTCACCCGGCCATGGAGACGGTCGGTGACGCGGCTGTAATAGCCTTTGCAGAATTCATAACCGAGATTCGGATTGGCGATGGGATAGCAGAGGCGCGCCAGATATTCCCGGTTGTAGCTTGTGATGTCGCAGTCGTGGAGTGCGATGACCTGGCTGTGGTTTCTGGCCAGCACATAGCCGAAGGCCGTCCAACAGCCTCGTCCCTTGCCCTGCAGGCCGATATCGAGGTTGTGATCGACCAAGAGCTTGAGGATGGCTTGGATGCGCGCGCCATCATTCCAGATGAGACGCACCCGCTGAGGGAGTACGGAAAAGAACTGCTTCGCCAGGCGAAATTCCAAGGCCGAGGCGCGATCCAACGAGATGACGATTTCGTTGAGGTACGACACGCTCTTGAGCGTTTCCACGATAGCCTTCAATGCCGGGCGTCCCAATTCTGCATAGAGGGAGGGGAGGACCAGGGCGATGGGATTGACGCGCCCATAACGCGTCAACTCTCGCTCCAGTTGGTCGACATTCGGCTGTCCGAGGCGGTGAAGCACCGTGACGACACCGTTTTGGTAGAAGTCTGACATTGGGGCCTCCGATGAGCGAGTCGCCTGCAGGGCCTGGCAATGAGATGCAGCGGGATCAAGAGCGGACGTCAGAGACGTATGCTGTATTCACCATGGCAGCGTCGTCCTAGTCAGTATATTACAACAAATGTGCAGGGGATGTGCCACTAGGGAATGCCCTAAGTTGTTGGATGTTCGAGGAGTGAACTCAGGTGAGAGGTGAAGAGGGTGGTGGGAAAACCCTTCACTTCCAGAAGATAGGGAATAATTTTCCCCAATCCCGTATCCCCCATAAATGCCACAGCCTCTTTTGTCTTTAACCTGCCAGGGAATAGTCCTGACTATGCAGTGCCGACGCAGCCGACCAAAGAATCCTTCAATGTATTCTAATGATTTCCCATGTGCAAGCCCCGAAAATCCACACACACATATCCAAGCTATATCCCGGTCTCGACATGCTTCGGGGGCTTATGTACCAGCGCCGTGTTCAACTCTCTCGTTTACGCATGGACTGACTGTTGAACCGCATGCCGCAAGGATCTCCAAGAGCATCGTGATATTCACTTCCCTTGCGAACCCACGCGAACGCTCCCCGCTCAAGCGCCTCGTGGGCCAGGTCGTCCTGTTCTGCAGAGAAGACCACGACAGGGGTTCCAGGCCACTTCATGCGGCAGAGTGATAGGAATTCGAAGCCGTCCATCTTAGGCATGCGGTAGTCAGTCAGCACGACATCAACGGAGTATTTTTCCATCTGCTCCAAGGCTTCCAACCCGTTCGCCGCCCCATAGACCATGTACCCAGCGCTGACGAGCCTGACGGAGAGTATGTAGCGCAAATCGTGATCATCATCGACGACTAATACGCTTTTGTTGTTCCGTTCCATAGTGCTCTTGCCTCCTTTCTAGCTATCCTTCCTGGCGACGACGGCGCAAAGTGTTCCTTGGAGGCTTCCGCACCCGCTGGGGATACGTCACGCCATACACTCCGTTCTGTTTCCGACGATTGTGATGGTTTGACCGTGTTCTTCCAGGATCCTCAGCGCGATACCAATTGGAAATATCATCAGCATCCGCATCAATGGCACCCAGGCCGTCGGCGTAAGGAAGATTGAAAGTTGATCAAATGATAGAGCAAACGGTGGACCGCGTCAGGATGAAAGGAGCCTTTCAATAGGAATTCAACGGAAAATCAAATCGATAGACGATTGGAGGGCGACCGGTCTGAGCCGGTGAAGATCGAGTGTTCACGGGAACAAGTTGTCGCTAAGAGTCGGAGAAGATCAGCAGGAATGCCTGATGGTATGCGGACTTCTGACTCTTAGAGACAAGTTGTCTCATCCAGGAACAGGTTGACCGTTGATCGGGTCAGACTTGACCGTACTGGCGGAGCTTGCGGAGAAGCGTCTTGCGATGGATGCCAAGGATAGCGGCTGCCTGGCCGTGGTCCTGATGATGGGCCTCCAGCACGCGCAGAATATAATTCTTTTCCATATCCTCAAGGGTGTCCCATCCGCGAGCCCGCGCCTGGTCTTGAACGGGTCGTTGTCCGGATGGTCTCCGGCAGATCCTCCGGGGTGATGATGGGATGCGGGGTCAAGGCAATGGCTCGCTCGATCACATGCTCGAGCTCGCGAACGTTGCCGGGCCATGAATAGCGTGTCAGCAAAGGAATGGTCTCCGGTGAGAGACCGGTCACCGGCTTCTCCTTGGTCCGGCCGAATTTGTCGACGAAATACCGGCTCAGAAGCGGAATGTCTTCAATCCGATCACGCAACGGAGGAAGGACAATGGTGACGACTTCCAGCCGATAAAAAAGATCCTCTCGAAATGTCCCGGCCTCGACGAGCGGTTTCAATTCCTTTTTCGACGCGGCGATGATTCTGACGTCAATTGCACGAGGCGTCTCGCTCCCGACGCGCCGGATCTCGCGTTCCTGTAGCGATCGGAGCAACTTGCTCTGCATCACCGGTGAGAGGTCCGCGATCTCGTCCAGGAAACAGGTGCCCAGATGCGCTTGTTCGAGCAGTCCCTTCTTGCTTGCGACGGCTCCGGTAAACGCGCCTCGTTCATGTCCAAAGAGCTCGGATTCGAGAAGCGTTTCGGCCAACGAACCCGTATCGATCGCGACGAACGGCCCGTTGCTCCTGGTACTGTTGGCATGGATGGCGCGCGCGATCAGCTCCTTTCCGGTCCCGCTTTCTCCCTGAATCAGAACCGTGCTGTCCGTCTCCGCGACGCGGGCAATGAGTTTATATACCGCCACCATCCCGGCACTGCTTCCCACGAGGTTGTCGAATCGGTATCGTTCACGCAATTGGTCGCGCAATGAACGATTCTCTCGTACTAACTTCTTGTGTTCGAGCGCCCGCCGAACCACCAACCGAATGTCATCCACGACAAACGGCTTGCTGAGATAATCGAAAGCCCCGGCCTTGATGGCATCCACCGCTGTCTTGAGGGATCCGTAGGCGGTCAACAGAATCACCAGGACATCCGGCGCCTTCTCGCGCACCGCAGCCAGCAAGGCCAGTCCATCCATCCCAGGCATATGAATATCGGTGATCACCAAGTCCGGCTGCCATTCGGCAAGTTGCCGCAAGGCCGACTCCCCGTCCTCGGCGGTCTCAACCTGGTATCCCTCCTTGGCCACGATCTCGCGCAGCAAGGCCAATGTTTCGGCGTCATCGTCCACCACCATCACGCGAGATTGTCGCAGCATCAGCGCAATCCTCCGTCGGTTGGAAGCACGATCGTAAACCGAGACCCTTTTCCCGGGTCGCTATCCACCTTGATTTGGCCTCCGTGCGCCCGTACTGTTTCCACCGCGATCGCCAGCCCCAGTCCCGTGCCGCGTCTCGCCTTTTTTGTCGTGAAAAACGGCTGAAAGATCTGGGCCATCTGCTCGGCTTCCATCCCGCAGCCTGTATCGACGATTTCCACCTCCACCCACGTTCGATGGTCCGGCTGCTCCAGCTTGGCATGGGGAGAGATCCGCGTGATCAGGGTTCCACCAGCCGGCATCGCGTCGAGCGCATTTTCGATCAAATTGTTAAACACCTCCTGAAGCTGCTGGACATCGGCCTCGACTTTCTCCACCTGCTGGCTCCATTCGGTGACCAGTGCAATCTTCCGGCGTTCGAATTCCGGCCTGAAGAGCGCGAGACATTCGGCGACGCACGCGTTCAGATCGAGAGGAGATCGAATCGGCTCCGGTCTCCTGGCATACAACAACATGTCTTGAATAATTTTCGAGGTACGTTCGATCTGAGCCTCCACCGTCTCCAGCCGTTGTCGAGACTCTGTACTCAGAGTCGGATCTTCGGCCATGAGCTGGATATGACCGGACAGAGCGGTCAAGGGCGTGCCGATCTTGTGCGCCACGGTTGCCGCCATCTGCCCAATCGCCGACAGGCGTTGAGCGCGCGCCGCATCGCGCTGTGCCGCCGAGAGCAGTTCGTTCGTGTGGGCCAGCGCCCGATTCTTTTGCAGCACCTCGGCGGTCGCCTCGCTGACTTTCAGCTGAAGGCTGTCGTTCATGGCCCGCAGGGATTCTGTTAATTGAGTGTTGTCGTGAGTGGCTTCCCGGATCTTCCTCACCATGTCGTTGAATGTACCGGCAAGTTCTCCGAGTTCATCCTGTTCTTCAACCAGGTACGACCGAGGTCATGGTTCCTTGGGAAACCGATTCGACGGCGGTGAGCAGTCGTTTCACGGGGCGATGCACCTTGAAGTACAGAAACAGATTGATCGCGACCACGATCGCCAATCCAGTCAGCAATCGTCTTGTTCTGGAGGCTTGCCGCAATGATTCCAAGGCCTCATCCATTTGTAGGGTAGAGAACTCGGCATAGGTTGCCCCAACGACGACATCCCTCAAGAATATCGGGGCAGCCAAGAAGACGCGATGGGTATTCGTCCGATCCGCATAATCAATCAGGGGCTGCCGTTCCTCGCGCACCCGCTGAACAAGGGCATGAGCCCTCTCCTGACGCGGGTGTGTGAGGAGAAGCAACTCCGTGGGGCCGGCGCTCGCAATCGCTAGAGGACTCACTTCCGGTTCGGGTGGAAACTCGTACAAGCACGATGTTGAGCAGATCCGGCAGAGTCGCAAGGATCTTCTCCAGCTCTTTGGTCCGCGCCTCCCGATTCGACAGCTGGGCAAGACTGGTCACGTTCTGGTCGACGGATCGCCCGACGGCCAGCGCCGCGTTTCGGACGTTGTCTTCCACCGTGTGCTGGATCGAGCGGGTTTCGAGCCATTCGGTCGTGCCAGCGGAGACGCCGACGATGAAGATGATGATCAGCGTCATCTTGACTTGAAGGCTCAGCCGGTGCCACCGGTTCAGCATAGGTTCATGGTAGTCCCTCATGTTTCCTTGTTCAATCGGAATTCGAGACAAGATGTCTGCAGTGGAATAAGTTGTCTCTCATCTTGGTGAGCGATCCGCGACGTCTCACATCTCTCAGCAACGGTCATCGGGATAAAACCTCGAATCTTCCGCGGTCTTGCAGCAGCCAGTGCACAGAACCATGTTCAGGCATCCGGTTTGCTCAGTCTCCACGACATGACCTTTGGACATCGGGAGTAACGCATCGTGACTGGACGAATTCTTCTGGTCGAGGCCGATGTCGTGTTGGGCGCTGTCTTAGCTGAAGTGCTTCGGCACAACGGGTATGAGGTGATCGTCGTGAAAACGCTCATTAAAGGGGAAATTGACTGCATTCATTCCGTGAACGCCGTGATTCTGGATATTGATACGACCGCTGCAGAAAAAGAACTGGCCTGGCTCGATGCGCTTTAGCCTTACGGCGAGTCGCTGCCGATCGTTTTGATGGGTCTGCAGGTATCGCAGGAACTGCGCAATCGTCTGCGCTTACATCTCGGTCTCCAGCAGACCAACACTCTGACCTTGGTGCAGAAGCCGTTTCGGAATGAAGAATTGCTCGCTGCCGTTCGACAGGCGCAAGAGAGTAGTTTGCCGGGACAGGTAAACGGAATATAAACCGCAGGGCGTGGGGACCGGAGCACGACACGTCGAGAGAAAGATGGAAACCATGAGATGCGAACGTTGTGCTGGGCTTGTGGTGGCTGAACACTTTATCGGAGGTGCGACCTCCATCGGAGGCTGGGCCTATGGTGGATGGCGGTGTGTCAATTGCGGTGCGATCGGTTTATCCGAGGCAAACAGGCGTGCATCCTGCTATCCGACGTGTTGCAGGAGGCGGAAAACACGGCCGGCAAAGTCGTGCGTCGGGCACTAAGTTCCATCGGCCATGAGCAGCAGTGGCAACATCGATACCAGGGGAAGGATGTGAACCCCTCAGCGATTCTAAGGGAGGTACATCATGTCCAGGGTCATGAGTTGCATGATCGTTCTGCTGTGTCAGTCTAAGCCTCATTGTTCCCAGCGCCATGGCTCAGGTTGAGACGTCTCCACTCACAATCAAGGGCGATCTCTTATCCATCAAGGGCGACGTGTGGGTCATCAAAGACATCTTCGGGAGGCTCGTATATCTCCACGTCGATAAAAATACAAAGCGTGAGCGCCTGCTGGTTCCTGGGGAGAAAATCGAAGCAGATGTGATTATCGGTGAGAGAGTCGTCGCACTTCGACCGGCAAAATAAGCCCATGATGAAAGGAGCAGTCCGATGAGAATTGCCCAGGTTGCCCCCTTGTGGGAGAGTGTTCCGCCGAAACTCTATGGAGGAACGGAACGGATCGTGTCCTACCTCACCGAAGAACTGGTTCGGCTCGGTCACGATGTGACCCTGTTCGCGAGCGGAGATTCGGTCACGACCGCTCGTCTAGAAGCGATCTGCGTCACGCGCTCCGTCTGAATACAGGGGATCTTCAACCGCGATGCGCCTATGACGATGCTGATGGAGCAGGCGCTTGGGAAAACTCAGCGACTTCGACATCATTCACTCTCATCTCGATTTCTTGGGTTTTCCTCTCGCGCGGCGGAATCCGACCCCGACGGTGACCACGTTCCATGGTCGGCTCGATCTGCCAGAACTGCAGCCGGTGTTTCGTGAGTATGCGGAGATGCCGATCGTGTCGATTTCGGATGCCCAGCGGAAACCTGTCTCCTGGGCAAATTGGCAGGCGACCGTCTATCACGGTTTGCCGAGGGATCTCTATGGCGTACATCCGAATCCTGGAGGCTATCTGGCATTCCTGGGGCGTATTGCCCCCGAGAAGCGACCGGATCATGCGATTGAGATCGCCAAGCGGGTAGGGATTCCCTTGCGGATTGCTGCGAAGGTCGATCCGGCAGATCAGGAATACTTTCACACCGAAATCGAGCCGCTGCTCTCTGATCCATTAATCGAGTATCATCGGTGAGATCACCGACGCTGAGAAGAATGAGTTTCTGGGTAATGCCATAGCGTTAGTCTGTCCCGTATGACTGGCCGGAGCCGTTTCGGTCTTGTGTTGATCGAAGCGCTCGCCTGCGGAACGCCAGTACTGGCCTATCGGCGTGGGTCCATTCCTGAAATCATTGAGGACGGCGTCACCGGATTCGTCTGCGAGGGACTCGACGAGATGACGGCGGCTGTCCAACGTATTCCTGAAATCGACCGTGGACGATGTCGATCGACCTTCGAGCAGCGATTCACAGTGGAACGAATGGCGCATGACTATGTCCGAGTGTATGAGCGGGTGCTCGGTAAAACCTGTCACAAGGGAAGCAGAGAGCGCGAGTTTCGCCTCTTGGCCTATATTGCCCATATTATCGACCAGTGTGTGAGTGTGAATCGGGCTTGGGTTGCAGGATGGATAGAAGCAGGCTTCCTTCAGCTTCAGAAGGAGGTGCGTATGAAATT
The DNA here is from genome assembly GCA_963825145.1 of uncultured Nitrospiraceae bacterium. Classification (GTDB taxonomy): domain Bacteria; phylum Nitrospirota; class Nitrospiria; order Nitrospirales; family Nitrospiraceae; genus Palsa-1315. Next base: position 51,718 of record CAWGSC010000029.1, on the reverse strand, counting down.
CCTAAAGCTGCCTAGTCTGGCCATAGCAATTGTCACGTATCGGCCTCATAGCGGTTGGGGGATCTCAGCCAGAAGCTCGGTCGCCTTCCGAATCTTCGCCTTTGAAAATTGTGACAGGCGAGGTATTCAAGGTTGAAGGTGAGTTCCAGATGTCTAAGGATCGCCATGGCGGTGACACGCTCGATATCGTGGATAGATCCTATATCATTACCGATCAATCTGGGAAAGAGGTCCGGCTCGAACTGAACGATCATACCAAGATCTAGGAAGAGGGTCAATCCAGGGGATAAGATCGAAGCAAAGATTTCATCCGAAGGCCATACTCTCTCGGTAACACGAATCGAGCCATAAATTACGAGGCACATAAGATGAGGACCATGCTGATTCACACACACAGAAGTTGGGCAGAACCCGTGTGTCCAGTCTACATCTGTGATGAGGACTAGAGGAGATTGAACGTGGTTGATAGCGACAAGGTGATGGAAGGTCGGGCAGGATCCGGATGGGAGTTGCTGAGGACGAGAAATTTCGGTTTGCTGTTTTCAGGTCAGGTCGTTTCCCAGATCGGCGACGGCATGAACAAGGTGGCCCTATTGTGGTTCGTGTATGAACTGACGGGGTCGGCCTTCAAGATGGCGATCATCGGATTGCTCCAGACCATTCCGCCGTTGGTCTTTGGTCCGCTCATCGGGGTCTATCTCGATCGGATGAAGAAAAAGCCGGTGCTGATCTGGGTGGATCTCATCCGTACGGGGTTGGTCATGCTGATCCCTTTGCTCTATGCCATGGGCGCCCTGACGCTCGAACGGCTCTATGTGCTCGTCTTCGCGACCTCGATCGTTTCCACGGTCTTTGGTCCGGCATTGGCCTCGGCCGTTCCGCTGCTCGTGCCTCGCGCGCAACTGACCGCCGCCAATGCGTTGATTCAAAGCACGACCAATATCGGTCTCCTGATCGGACCAGCGGTCTGCGGGGTGGGTATCGCCATGATCGGAGCCCACAATGTCCTGTACCTTGATGCGGCCACATTCCTGGTGTCTGCGATGTGCCTCATGCCGATCCGCCTGTATGAAACACTACAAACTCGCGCGCAGATGGCCGACAGAGCCACGATCCTCCAAGATCTTTTGGTCGGATTTCGATTTGTCTTCATCCAGCATCGGACCGTGCTCCTGCTCATGCTCACCGCCACTCTCTACAGTTTGGGCGCGAGTGCCTTCGTGTTCTTACTGCCCGTATTTGCGACGCAACATCTCGATGCGAGTGCCGTCGAACTCGGGTGGCTGTGGTCATCGCTCGGGATCGGCATGCTGGCTGCATCCGTCTGGCTGGCTCGGATCAATCAGGGAGATTTTCAACACCGCTTGCGGTTGATTTCCGCTGCCCTGGCCGTCGGCGCCGTCGCGGTGTGCATGCTTGGCATGCTACAGGCGCCGGTGATGGCCGCGGCCCTCATCATCGTGTTCGGGGGTAGCACCGCCGTGTTCACGCCGATTGTGTGGGCGATGTTACAAGAATTGACGCCCGAACCCCTCTTAGGCCGTGTCTTTACCACCTTCAGCACCGGTGCCATGGCCGCCGCCATGGCCGGGATGGCCGGGTTCGGTTGGGTGGCGGATGTCATTGGACCCGCAGCGAGCCTTGTGGGTATCGGGATGCTGTTGTTGGGCACCGCGGCCGTCGCGGCTCTCTTCAGCCGACGACAGCCGGACAAGACGGTTCCCGAGCTATTGGCCGCGTAAGTACGACGAATCCATCGTGTTCGTTGCCGAGGCTGATCTCGATGGACATGAATGTGAGAGATGTGAAACGGTCCCAGCTCCGGCGCAGCGCCAGGGCACTGGCGCCGAACCCATAGCACCCTGCGGTGACGACCAACAGCACGATCACGCGTTGTTTGATGTCCATAACCGATTGTCTGACTCGCAGGGATGAACCAGCATGTCTGTATGCACTGTAAACATTGACAGTTATCCCATGCGAAAGGTTCGTTTTGGTGAAGCGGTCTGGGTCTTGCACAATTTAGGGTAGTACTGAAGAACCCATTTGACATTGGAGTACAGAAAGAGAGGGTCCATGAAAGAGATCAATCGCTCTCAGTCAATGGCATGTCACGATGTGCGGAGGGACAAGCTCGTCGGTGGATTGCCAGTCCTACGCGACTTGGAAGGTCCTATGTGTGCTCATTGTGGGAGCCCTCGATATTTTCTAGTATTTCGCGTCAGCGGAGACGGCATGAACGGAATACTTGTGGGTCGATGCAGCCGTTGCCGCAACCCCAGAGAATTGAACGCGAGCGAAATCGAACAGGGACGCGATGCCTGAATTGAACAACCCCAGAGAAGAGCAAGGGAGGATACGGTCATGAACGAGGGAACACGCTGTACAGGGATAAGTACGACTGCCTTTTTCGCCGGTCTCGTTGCGGGCATCGGCGCCGGCTTGTTACTGGCGCCCCAATCGGGCGCACGGACACGACGCCAACTCGAAAGTCTGGCTAAGGATCTGCAGGAGGATACGAGTCATATGTTGGGCAACGCCAAGACATCAATTGGCAACGTGATCGAACAGGGCAAGAGCCTCGTGGGCTAAGCGACCAGGAGTATAGGGTGGTGGGCAGGGTCTCGACAGGGATGAAAGTGACCTCATCCACAGAAGGAGCACGTGATGTCCAATTTACTTGTTGTTTCAAATCGTGAGCCCTACGAGCATAACTCGGTCGACGGCGGTGTGGTCTGTCAGCATACAGATGGAGGATTAGTTTCGGCTTTGGACCCAGTCTTAAAACGTACCGGCGGCACATGGGTGGCTTGGGGTAGCGGGGATGCCGATCATGAAGTGTCAGGCCAAGTTGATGGCCTTTTCGTGCCTCCTGATTCACCGGCATATCGATTGCGGAGAGTCTGGTTGGATCCAGCAGCGGTCAAAAACGGTGGCCATGGCTATGCCAACCAAGTTCTGTGGCCGCTCTGTCATGTCACACTGGATCGGGTGTCCTACCGCAAGGCGTTCTGGGCCGGCTACCAGGCGCTGAACCGCCGCTTCGCCGAGACGGTGTTGGACGAGTTAGATAAGCACCCTGCTACCGTGTGGATCCATGACTATCACCTTGGGATTCTTCCGGCGTTGATCAGGAACGCTTCTCCCGAAACCACAATCTGCCACTTCTGGCACGTTCCCTGGCCGGGACCGGATGTGCTCCGCATCCTCCCGGAACGCCGAGAGTTGCTCGAAGGTCTTCTAGCGGCCGATTGTCTCACCTTCCAAACTATGTCCTCTACGACGGCATTCGCAAATTGTGTGATGGAGTTTTTGGATGCTTCAGTCTCCATTGATCCGGTGAAGGCGATTGTGCTCTACCGCGGGCGGAAGACAAAACTAACAGCGCGTGCGATCAGCGTGCACTTTGATCTGTTTTCCGATCTCGCAAAGTCGGTGGAGGTCGAAGACCTCATGACTCGCACAAGGCGACGCCTGGGTGTTCCGCGCGGGGTGAGAATCGGGCTTGGTGTCGATCGTCTGGATTACACCAAGGGTTTGATGAAGCGTCTGTGGGCGTTGAAGGATTTTTTCGATCGATACCCAGAGTATCGCGGGAGGTTCACCTTCCTTCAGGTGGCTATCCCGACTCGAAACAATGTTGAAGTCTATCGCCAGTATCGGGATCTCATCAGAAAGACCGTGAAAGAAATCAATGAGCGGTTCGAAATGCTGCCGGAAGGAAAAAACAACGGATGGAAACCGATCGAGTATATCGAAGGACGCGTGACCCCAGCCACACTCGTGGCGTACTACCGGATGGCTGACCTGACACTTGTCAGCTCGGTGTATGACGGGATGAATCTCGTGGCCAAGGAGTATGTGGCTTCTCAGATCGATGAGGCCGGTGTACTTGTGGTGAGTCATCTGGCCGGAGCTGCGGAAGAACTCAGCGGGGCACTGGTTGTGAATCCCTACGACCAGGAAGAAATGGCCGATTCAATCAGGCGAGCACTTGAGATGCCGGAGAACGAACGAAGAGAGCGGATGCGGCAGATGCGCCTTCATCTTAGCACGCATGATATTTATCACTGGGCTGAGAATTGTTTGCGGGACGTTGATATGGAAGTCGGGCTGTTGCAGGGCATGCCGGGATGAACCCATGGTGTCCTCAAGCCTCCTCAGACAACTCTGATGGCTTGCGAGATCCATCTCTAAGTTCGATGCGACGATTCCAATGAATGCCTAACCGTCCTACCCTGGAACTCGGGCACATGGTCGAATATCCGTGATCACCGATCATCGCCGGGGACTTCAACTATGACGGGAACTCGCTCATCGTGCAACTGAAATTTTCAAGGTCGCAAATTTTTAAACAATCCTCCATTGAGACCGCCGAAGCCCTTATATCCCTCGTCGTACTTTTTCATCTAACCGAGGAGGCTACTATGATTTCTCTTCCGAAAGTCGTCGGGGTCGTGTCCTGCGGGTTCCTGCTGTACCTTGGACTGTCCACTGCCGGGCAGGCAGATAATGCGGCTTCGACTGTAGACAGACTGAAAGCCGACCAATCTGATCGGAGGCAAGGAGGTCAAGAGGCCGGGGAACGACAAATGAAGGATACAGAGGTCGAGCCAGACAAAAGGGGGCAAGACGATTAAGGGAGAAGTATTGCGCGTTGAAGGCAATGACTGCCTCATCAAAGGACAGGACGGCAAAGAGATGCGAGTTCATATCGACCTCGACCACCATGAAGGCGAGAAACATCGAGCCGGGTGACGTATATTGAGGCGAAGGTGAACGATCAAAATCACGCGCTGTCGATTCTCTCGGCACAAGCGGTCACGGATCGCACGAAATGACAAAGAGTAGGCCGAAGTCGGTTCGTACTGGTGGTATCGAAGGTATGCGCCTTGAATGTCACGCTGGGAGAGTTAGAGACTGAGTCACGATAGGTGGCGAAAATTGGTGATGTTATCGATGGAGGAGGCGAGTCCAGGGAAACAGACCGGTGCACTTCGGATTTGGCACAAGATGTCGAGAGCGATCACGAGAAGATCCTCGAATTGTTGACAAAAGAAATCCGGAAAACCGTACCGGATATTCGGTGGGCGAGGATCGTGACTATGGGAGCAACGTCGTAACCAAGATACCGATCGCTACGACTCCACCTAGTACATATAGAATGGCATCAAAGAGCGAACGTATATCCCTCATTGCAGTCACCTCCTGTATACGAATTAATATATTGAGTTTCCGTTTCGTGAACCTAGGATATTCCCTAGGTTTGAAGAAAAATGTCCTAAATTATCACCGATATTGTCAGGCCTGAAATGAACGGTCTTGAAATGTGTGGGAACGGGTCAGGAACTTTCTCAGCGTCAAAGTCATCGCCATATACGGTGCGTTAGAGGGTGCATCTGCAGGGGCGATGTTCTTGACGACCCCAGAACAATCTAGAGAGACCCTTTCAACGCGCCGATGTCCCTCGCGAATGCGGAATCGGAATTGCGCGCAGCACCCCAGTACTTGGCTCTCCCTGTCAGCATTTTATCGGGGACAACACTAGATCTTTCAACCGAACCTAGGGATTCTTCCAGTGTTGTGGACTGTCTCACCACAGTATTCTATGAACGTATAATTCAGTGGGGGATCAGCGTATGTCCTGGCATAGGTCACTAAGCAATAAAGTAGGGATTGAGCGATGGGCAAGATCGATAAAAAGCGATTGTCAGGGACTGTAATGCAGTCAAAACGTTCCAACATCGATCGTTCACAGAGACGGAAGCGGTCGGGTATCTACCTCGAATCCACCGAAGCGGAGCAATTGGGAGTCCTGCCACACGAATGTACCCGCGTCAAAGATGCCATGAGCCGTTCCGTGACTATCGTCACCCCCTTGACCGAGATCGGGGAAGCGGTGCGACTGATGAAGTCGTTGGGCGTCGGCGCGGTCATAGTCTGTCACGGTAGTACGTTGGTCGGGACGCTCTCCGACCGCGATATAGCCCTGGCGAATGCACCCCAGTCAGAACCGATTCACAAGGTCGTGACCCACGATTCGGTCTATTGCTATGAGAACGACCTGCTTCTTGATGTCCATGCGATGATGCTCGCTCACGGTTTGACCGCTCTTCCCGTCCGGAATTTCAGCGGGCTTTTCTCAGGAATAGTGATGAGAACTGTATGATCTTCCTCTTGCTAGCACCGTTGATAATGGCCGTTTGGCTTTCCACGGCCTGGTCAGCAGATGTCACTCCTACACCCTCCGTACCTAACGAATTACTCCCTGATCATCCTCAATCACCAAGTACGCCGCCACCTTCACGTATAGATCCAGGCATTGAACGACGTCCTCAAACGATTCCTGACCCTCGTTCGGCAGTCGTCCCTCCGAAAGTCGATCCCAAAATGGCGATCGATCCCGAAAAGGCTTCTCCTGCCCCGGACAAAACGAAGCCAAGCGGTTCTAATGCACCCCCTAGCAATCCCTCACTTCGCTGAGTGGTCACATAATTCATTCGTCTTCTCGTATCGTTCCTGGCCTAAGGACTCGTCGCCAAAAACTAGGAAAGTTCATAGGTCCGAAAACTCTCCGGGGAGTGTACAGATAAATATGTTGCATTTGCTTACATCTAACAGAGGAGGCTCCTATGGTATCCATTCCAAAAATCGTCGGTGTCCTATCGTGTGGATTGTTGCTGTGCCTCGGACTGTCCAACGCGGCGTGGGCAGAGCATGCGCCTGCGCCCTCAGACCTGATGAAAACTGACGCCCAATCTGATCGGCAAGGCTTTCAGTCTGATGATGACAAGCAAATGAACGAGAAGAGAGGGAAATAGCCGCGCAGAAGGTGCCAAGACGATCAAGGGCGAACTGTTCCGCGTCGAAGACGGGAACTATTTCGTCAAGGTGAAGGACGGCAAGGAAGTCCGTTTGCATACAGATAAAACGACCCAGATGAAGGGAGAAATCAAGAAGGGTGAGCGTATCGAGGCGAAGGTAAACAATGAGAATCACGCACTGTCGATTCGAAAAGCTGATGCCAATCACTGAAGTAAAGTTACCCGTACGAGTAACTCAATTTGTGCAAGTGGGTGACGCCATGGAACCAAGAGAAGCCGTGTCAGTGGGATCCATTTATGAGGTTATGCCAATCATCAAGTGGAATTGACTGGAGTCCTATGGGGAAGCCCTGAACTCCTTGAGCCTCTCTGTGCCGAATTGATACATAGGTCTTTCTCTGTGTGCTCTAACTGTCATGAGGGAGACGGCATTCACACATTCTGGCCACGGAAGGAACGACATAAAGCCATGGCGGTGACCCTTTGAACAATCGAAGCAACACAGGAGGTGGCACATGAAAATGGGAGACCCCTACGACGTCAAGCCGTTCGACTTACACGGGCTGGTCGGAATTTCCGACCGAACGCTCGAGATGCATCTCAAGCTCTATGAGGGATATGTGAATGGCACGAACCAGCTGACGACCGAGATTGGAGAAATGCTCAAAGATGGCTGGATTGATCATGAAGAAATGCCTGCCTATTCGGAACTGACACGCCGCTTAGGGTTTGAATACAACGGAATGGTCTTGCACGAATATTACTTTGAGAATTTGCAGAAAGGTGGAACCACGAAGCCCGATCGAGGCTCGGCGTTTGTGAAAGCGGCCGAAGACAGTTTCGGCACCTATGACATGTGGAAATTGGACTTTTCCAGCGTGGGGAAGATGCGAGGAGTGGGCTGGGCCATGTGTTATGTGAATCCACACAATGGCCGACTCTCCAACCACTGGATCAGTCTTCATGAACATGGGCATGTGGCGGGGTTCATTCCGCTCCTCGTCATGGATGTGTGGGAACACGCGTATCTGCTTGATTACAAGCCTGCGGAGAGAGCGTCCTACATCGAGGCGTTCTTCGCGAACGTCGATTGGAAGTCAGTGGAGAAGCGACTGCAGCTCTGCGAGCCGGCGTTGCAGGAAGCAGCACGAAGGTGACGGAGATGCCTTGGGCGACTCATGATCGACAGAAGAGAACCGGGGAAATCCCCGAAAGGAGGAAATCGTGAAATCAGCTACGTCAATGCCGATGCAATCTGAAACAACCGTGCCGCGCACCCCCCGACAAGAGGGCATCATCAAAGAAGCTATCGGTCTGACTGATGTGAAGACGCTTCGGGCTCGGGCGCGCCAAAGGATTGAGGACGGCGCCATGACAGCGGGGTACAAGGCCAAAGCGGAGACGGTGATCACGCTGCTCAATGAAGCCCTCGCCACAGAAATCGTGTGCGTCCTGCGCTATAAGCGCCATTACTTCATGGCCACCGGGATCAGTTCCCTCAGTGTAAAGGGCGAGTTTCTCCAGCATGCCACTGAGGAACAAGTCCATGCCGATCAATTGGCCGAACGCATTGTCCAACTTGGGGGCGAGCCGAATCTGTCCCCGGAAGGGCTGCTGAGCCGGAGCCACTCGGAATATGTCGAAGGCGCGTCCTTGGTGGAGATGATCACGGAAGACCTGATTGCCGAACGGATTGCGATCGACAGCTATCGTGAAATGGTCGCCTATGTCGGCACGGATGATCCCACGACGCGGAAAGTCTTGGAGGGGATCCTTGCGCAAGAAGAAGAGCATGCCGAGGACCTGGCCAGCCTCCTAAAGGAGTTGGGTCCGTAAGCGCATGCTCGTGATCCGAGTGTGTGAATCGGCAGAGGAAGGGAGGGCATCATGGGAAAAGCGTTCATTCTCTGGCTGCTCGGCGTGCCGTTCACTGTGCTCGTCGTCCTCTGGGCCTTCGGTATCCTCCGATAAGACGGCCCGTGGAGGGGATAACGTCGGCACGAGAATCCGCATGACTGGATGACGTATTCGTCACGAAACAGTCAGATCTTTTGAGCGTAGACAATGCGAATGTTCCTTCATGCCGCTCCGTCGGTGGAGCGCACACCTCTCGACTCCGACAGTTTCCCGCTGTTCCTTTAGTTCTGCGTTCTTCACACACCACATTCTTCGAACCGCTGCGTGTTCCACACTACGTCTAAGGCCCTGTCTTCGCAGAGCAGGAAACACTTCCGAGTCGAGAACTCGGGTTGCCTTCGCGATGAACTAGGGAACAAGCCAGTCCTCTGCATCCCATGGCCACGGTATACCTGGATCAAACAGGTTGAGAGAGTCATAAATGAAGAAACGTCAGGGAGACATCGATGAAATTGCCGACAGTCAAATATCCTTCAGGATTGGAAGTGAGCCTCGCAGCGTTTCTTCTCAAGATGACCTCCCTCGACGTCGGACAGGCTCAGAGACTTTCTATCAACCGGGAAAGTTCCGATGTTGGTGTCAAGGACACCGGAACCCCGTCACTTAATAATCAAAAGGAGGAGAGACATGAACGCCGATCATTTCAAAGGTAAATGGAACCAATTCAAAGGTGAGCTCAAGAAAAAGTGGGGTGCGTTTACGGACGACGATCTCATGAAGATCGAAGGGGACTACGACAAGTTCAAGGGAGCGGTCCAGAGCGATACGCCGACCGAAAGGACGAGATCAGTCGATGGGCAGATGAGTGGTACCGTTCTGTTCAAACCCAGAGATCCGGTCGGACAGCCGGGGCGAAAGTAGTTCGACACGTTCGCCGATCGTTCTCTCCTGTGCATGCGAACGGCTGACGGAGGACAGCATGGCCACGAGATCATAGGGCACGGACGATCACGATCGCACACCGTACCTCGCAAGAAAGGAGGCAGCATGAAGAATATGACTCGAATCATGATGGTTGGTGTTGGGATGAGTGTCGTGGCAGTCGCCGCATCGCCGATGTCGGCGTCGGCGTGGCACCAGAAGGACTTCTCGATCTCCAGCACAGGTCGTTCCAATTGTACTGGTCCTTAATGAGGATCAATTCAAAGGCAAATGGAAACAATTCAAGGGTGAACTGAAAAAGAAATGGGGCAACTTCACGGACGACGACATCCTCTATATCGAGGGAAGTCGCGACAAGCTTGAAGGGAAAATTCAGGAGCGCTACGGAGATCGGAAGGATGAAGTGAAGAAATGGATCGATGAGTGGTTCGAACAGAACAAGACGTCCCATAACATTACGCCGTAATCTAATCGGAAATTCCTTAGGAGGTACATCGATCCATGCAGTCTTAACGATGTCACCGCGGATCTTGTTCAGCAATTTCTATCCAAGGAGGTGCTATCATGCTGCACTGGGCCGTTACATTTCTCATCATTGGGCTGATCGCGGGGCTCCTGGGGGTCTCTGGAGTGGCGGGTACGGCGACCTACATTGCCTATGTGCTGTTTGTCATATTCGTCATCGTCGCCATCGTCAGTTTCATCATGGGCAAGCGGCCTCCTGCATAACGAGGAACGTGACGCCACGGCTCTTGACAGACGCGACGGTTCTGTGTAGGGATGCTGAACGATTCAATTCATACCGACCTTCCCGTAGCCCTTAGACGGAGAGGTGGGATCTGATAGGCCTGCGAGATTTCATACGACGGACAGCCGTTTGAATCGTGGAATACAGTTCATTCCCGATCGTTTCCTTCGGCAAGAACGCCGCGGCCCCGGCATCCAGCATGGATTCGGCTACATGCGGATCGGTTTGAATGGACAATCCGATCACAACGGTCGCGGGGTGTTCTTTCAAAATCCGCCTGGTAGATTCAGCCCCATTCCAACCAGGCATGTGCATGTCCATAATGACGACATCGGGCATCAGCGTGCCGGCCAATTGAAGCGCTTGCTCTCCGGTCGAAGCCTCTCCGACCACCGTCAAGTCGTCATACTCGCTTCAAAATAGAGCACAAGCCTTCTCGAACCATTTGGTGATCGTCGACGATCAGCACCCGGAGCGGAGTCACGACATTCGGCTCGCCGGGAGAAGGGGGCACCAAGTCTGGCTCGAAGGTTCGCCGAGGACGCCGCGTTCTCGAAGGGGGCGATTCCCTCCGCTTCGGCCTCAATGCGTTCGCTGGACGCTCTAAAAGGCAGATGGAGCGACGCAACCGTTCCCTTTCCCGGTTCCGATTGCAGATCGAAGCTCCCACCGAGTGCCGTCATTCGTTCCCGAATACTCAGCAGGCCGAACCGATCGGAATGATCATCGCTCAATCTTGAGACATCGAAGCCGCATCCATGATCCGACACCGTGATGGACAACACATCCTGGGCGTACTGCATCGATACAGATGCCCGATTGGTTTTTCCGTGTTTGAGCACGTTGAACAATAATTCCCGTATCGAGTGGAACAGCAGCACCGCATCCGCCTCAGGCAGAGGCAGCTCGGGTGCGTCGAGAGTCAATCTCGACGTTCAGTACCGCTTGCCGGCGCATCTGATCCCCCAGCCATCGGAGGGCGGCGCCCAATCCGCGCTCGTACAGAGCCTGCGGTGTCAGCTCAGACACCAGCGACCGGGTGTAGTCGAGCGATTGGTGGAGCAACTGATCGGCATCCTGCAGAATCTTCCGCACTTCCGGATCGTGATCCTGTGTCAGCAGCTGAGCCACCTTCATGCGAGTCACGACAAGCATCTGGGCCAAATAGTCGTGCAGCTCCGTGGCAAGCCGGCGCCGCTCCGTCTGTTCAGCAACCGTCAAGTCTGTTGCGAGGGCACGGAGTCTGGCGTAGGACGTCGAGAGCTGCTGTGTTCGTTCCTTGACCCGCTCTTCGAGCGTGCCGGTCAGCTGGCGAAGTCGCTCTTCGATCTGCTTACGTTCGGAGAGTTCGCGAGCCAGCGCGCGATTCGCGACCTCGAGTTCGGCGGTTCTCTCAACGATCCGCCTCTCCAGCTCCTGGTTGAGGAGCCGCAGATCTTGCTGCGCTTCGGCGTATTGGGAGCGTAACTGCCGTTTTTCCAATGCATGGCGCACCGCCTCGCCCAAGCGGGCCATCCGGTCCTTGAGGAGATAGTCGGCCGCGCCGTTGCGCATCAGCCCCACAGCCTCTTCTTCCCCGATGGCGTGGGACACGACGATGAAGGGAATCGTCAGCCCGCTTTCGTGTAAACACTGCAATGCCTCAGTCGAACTGAACTGCGGCATGGCATGGTCTGAAATAATGACGTCCGGCGGATCTTGGGCCAGGCGGTTCATGAATTCCGCCTGCGTATCGACCCGCTGCCACTCAGGGTCGTAGCCGCTTTTCTGCAGTTCCCGGACGGCCAATTCAGCGTCCAACGGATCGTCTTCGACGAGTAAGATGCGTAAGTCGGCCATACGTTTAGTCTCCGTCATAACATGTTCACTGCGGACCACTGGCCTTTCTCTTCTCAGAGCTAGTCTCCGACGGAAGCTGATTCAGCACCATCCAATACAGACCAAGTTGCCGAATCGCTTCGGTGAATTGAGAAAAGTCGACCGGCTTGACGACATAGCTGTTCACACCGAGATTGTAACTATCGGTCAGATCGCGTTCTTCCCTGGAAGACGTGAGAACCACGACAGGAATGTTCTTGGTGCGCGGGTCCGATTTACACCGTTGCAAGATCTCAATGCCGTCGACCTTTGGGAGTTTGAGGTCGAGCAGAATCAACCGGGTATTCGAGCAGACCGACCTGCTCGGCATACCGCCCTGTGCTGAAGAGGCATTCCAATGCCTCCTCGCCGTCCCGCACCACATGAATCTTGTTCGCCAAATCGATATTTCTGAAATGCCCGCAACGTGATTTCCACATCTTCGGGATTGTCTTCGATCAACAAAATCTCCATCCCGTTCGTCATGCTATGGCCTTTCGTAGGGAAAAAAAGAATGTGGCACCCTCGTCCACCTTGCCTTCGGCCCATACCCGCCCATCCATGGCGTTGGACAATGCGCTGGACGATGGCCAATCCGACTCCGGTGCCGTCGAAATCCTCTTTCCGATGCAACCGTTGAAACACGCCGAACAACTTGTGCGCATATTTCATGTCGAACCCAATGCCGTTGTCCTTGACGTAGTAGGTCACCGACTCCGGGCTCGCGTCGTCCGGCATCCATCCGACTTCGATCCTGGTCTCATTCCGATTCTTGGTGTACTTGAAGGCATTGGTGAGCAAATTCATCCAGACGAGTTTCAGAAACCGACGGTCTCCCTGGCAAGAGGGCAAGTCCCCAACGGTCAGATCAATCTGCCGGCCTTCCTGCATGATCTTCAAATCATCCGCCGCTTCCCGTGCCAAGTCTGCCATCTTGACCAAACGGAAACGTCATGCCTTGACGGCCCAGCCTGGAAAACTCCAGCAGATCGTCGATCAGTTCGCCCGCCTGACCGACTGCCTTCCGGACGATGGTCAGGCTGCGACGCGCTTCGGCGTTCAAGTGAGGGCCATGATCTTCTTCCACGATGCGGCTGAAGGCATCGATGGTGCGCAGCGGCGCCCGCAAGTCGTGCGAGACCGAATAGGAAAATCCTTCCAGCTCCTTGTTGGCTTCGGCCAGCGCCACCGTCTGTTTCTTCAAGGCGTCGTTGACCGTCGTCAAGGTGCGATCGCGCTCCCGCAGCGCCTCTTCCACGCGTTTCTGCTCCGTGATATTCCGAGCGATTTTCGAGGCTCCGATGATCCTGCCATGAAGATCGATCAGAGGCGACACGGTCAGCGAGATGGGGAAATCGGTTCCATCTTTTCTGACGCCGGATCGTTTCGTAATGCTCGATCGATTCGCCTCGCCTGATCCGTTCGAGAATGTCCGTTTCTTCATCCTGCCGATCCGGAGGAATGAGCCGACTCACCGGTTGTCCGATCATTTCCTCCGCCGTATATCCGAACAACCGTTCCGCTGCTCCGATTCCAACTCGTCACGATACCCTGCAAATTCTTGCTGATGATCGCGTCGTCAGAAGACATCACAATCGCCGCCAAATGTGCCGATGGCCCGCTCCGCCTGCTTGCGGTCGGTAATGTCGATCAGCATGTTGATGGCGCCGACGACCACTCCCTCGGCGTTCCGCATCGGTTCGGGATGCGGCAGCACATGGCGTCTTGTGCCGTCGGGCCGTTCGATGACGATCTCTTCGCCGCGAATCGCCCGGCCTTCACGTAATGTGACAGCCATCGGACATTCGTCCAATGGAAGTGGGGTGCCGTCCGGCCGATAGATCTTCCACGATCCGCACCACAAATCCTTGCCGACTTCCGGGTCGCGCCCCCACAAGGTGACCGCTGCCTGGTTGTAGAGCGTAATACGGCCTCGCTCGTCGGGGTGTACACGGCAGCGGGAAGAGCTTGAATGAGCTCCCGATAACGGGCTTCGCTGAGACGTAACGCCTCTTCGGTTTTGATGCGCTGGGTAATGTCGCGCGCGATGCACGAGATGCCGACGACTTCCCCGCCCTGGATTTCCGGCGTCGCCGCTGATGAATAGATCGCGGCGCTCACCGGTCGACGGTGACTGACGGCTGTATCCATCGTGAAGCTCTCGCGGCGAAAGACGGCGCGGAATGCATGTCTCCACGGCTTCTCGCTGATCGGGCGCGCAGAGGTCCAGGAAGCGGATGGTCTTCAGCTCCTCGAGCGTGCGAGCGGTGAGCCGGAGCGCGGCGGGATTGGCCGCCTTGAAGCGTTCGTCGGCGTCAAGGAAAAAGATCGCGTCGAGGCTGCCGTCGAAGAGGGAACGGTATCGCTCGCCGGTCTCGTGCAGGGCGGCGCTGGCTATCTGCAGCGCTTCCGTGCGTTCAGTCACGCGCTGCTCGAGCGTGTCATTCAGTTCGCGCAGTTGCTCCTCGGCCCGGCGGCGCTCGGTCACTTCGGCGAGCAGGGCGACGGCTCTTCCTGTGCAGTTCGGCGAAGACGGCGACCTTCGAGCGGAGGATGGCCGGGTTCACCGGCTTGTGCGAGGTAGTCCACCGCGCCGGTGCCGTAGCCTTCGAGCACGTGCTGGTCTTCGTTGTAGTAGGCGGTGAGGAAGATGATCGGCACCCGGGCGGTCTTCTTCCGCTCCTTGATCATCTGGGCCAGCTCGAAACCGGTCATGCCGGGCATCCGGATGTCCAGGATGAGGAGGGCGAATTCCTCCACGACGAGCGCGAGCAACGCCTGGTCGGCGGATCTCGGCCCGGACCAGCCGGTAGCCGGGGTCGTCGAGGACGGTTTCGAGCACGGTGAGATTTTTCGGCTCATCGTCCACGATCAGGATGTTGATGGGGCCGTCGTGAACGGCGGACGCTGGAGCCACGGCAGCGGGCGACGTTGGGATTGCGGATCTTGCACCTGGCCGTCGGTCGACGCTGGAATTGGTGTCAATGTTCATGGGGTGACCTCTTTATGTTCTCGATCTCGTTCATCGGAAAAGCCACACCCGCATCAGCGACAGGAGCTGGTCCGTATTCACCGGCTTGGCGATGTAGTCGCTCGCGCCGGCGTTGAGACACTTCTCGCGGTCGCCTTTCATCGCTTTCGCCGTGAGGGCGAGGATCGGGAGGGTGCGGAATTCCGGGGCTTTGCGGATTTCGCGCATCGTCTCATAGCCATCCATTTCCGGCATCATGATGTCCATGAGCACGATGCTCAGATCGGGCGTGTTCTGGATGATGTCGATGGCGTTGCGGCCATTGGTCGCGCTGAGCACGTCCATCTCCTGGTTCTCGAGCAGGGAGGTCAGGGCGAAGATGTTGCGCGCGTCGTCATCGACCACGAGGACCTTGCGGCCGCGCAGGATTTCGTTGGAGCCGTGGAGCCGCTCGAGCATCTTCTGCTTCTCCTCCGGCAGGTCGGTGACGACGCGGTGGAGGAAGAGAGCGGTCTCGTCCAGCAGCCGCTCGGGTGACTGGACGTCTTTGAGGACGATGCTCTTGGCCATCGCCTTGAGCCGCATCTGCTCCTCGGCGGTCAACTCCTTGCCGGTGAAGACGACCACGGGCACGTCCGCCAGGGCCGGCTCCGCGTGCATTTTCTCCAGCAGTTCGAAGCCGGTCATGTCGGGCAGGCGCAGGTCGAGCACGACGCAGTCGAACGACTTGTCGAGCATCGCCTCCAGCGCCTCGCCGCCGGTGGCGACGGCCACCATCTCAATGTCTGTATAGCCGAGCAGCTCGACGATGGACTGGCGCTCAATGTCGTTGTCCTCGACGATCAGAAGCCGCTTCGTGCGCGGGACGGTGAAGTCCTTGATCCGGTCGAACGCCGCTTTCAGGCCTTCGGTGGTGGGTGCCTTGACGAGGTAGGAGAACGCGCCGTGCGCGAGGCCGTGCTGGCGTTCTTCTTCCACGGTGATGATTTGCACCGGGATGTGGCGCGTGGCCGGGTCGAGCTTGAGCTGGTTGAGCACCGTCCAGCCGAGCATGTCCGGGAGGGAAATATCGAGCGAGATGGCCGCGGGGTGGAACTGCCGGGCGAGAGAAAGGCCCAGCGCGCCTTTGGTGGCGACGATGCCCTTGAAGCCCTTGTCGCGGGCCAGGCCCAGGAGGATGCGCGCGTAATGCGGGTCGTCCTCGATGATGAGCAGGACGGGGTCGCCCTCCTCGATCTCGTTGCGATCGTCCTCGATGTGCTCTTCGCGCGCGACTGGCAGAGACCGTGAGCAACTTTGCCGTCTCGACTGCCGTGCTGCCGGCCGGCGTGGCCCGCTCGGTGTCGGGGCCGGAGTAGTGCAGCGGCAGGTAGAGGGTGAACGTGCTGCCCTGCCCGAAGACGCTCGCGAGCTTGATTTCGCCGCCGAGCAGCACGGCCAGCTCACGGCTGATGGCGAGGCCGAGGCCGGTGCCGCCGTATTTGCGGGAGGTGCCGGCGTCGGCCTGCTGGAAGGCCTCGAAGATGAGCCGCTGCTTCTCCGGCGCGACGCCGATGCCGGTGTCCTCGACGGCGAAGGCGAGGACCTGCGGGGCTGCGTTGAGCACCGGGTGATCGGCGCTCCAGCCCTGCGTGGCAAAACCGACGCGAACCTCGACTTGGCCGTGAGCGGTGAACTTGACGGCGTTGGACAGCAGATTCTTGAGGATTTGCTGGAGGCGCTTCGGGTCGGTGTACATGAATCGCGGCAGGTCCTCGGCAAAGTGCACGTGGAACGGCAGATTCTTGGCCTCGGCCACGTGCCGGAAGTTGCGGTCGATGGTGTCGCGCAGGCCGGCGAAGGAGATTTCCTCGACCTCGACGGTGACGGTGCCGGACTCGATTTTCGAGAGATCGAGGATGTCGTTGATGAGGTGCAGCAGGTCGGAGCCGGAGGAGTTGATGTTGCGGGAAAACTCGACCTGCTTGTCCGAGAGGTTGCCCCCGGTGTTTCCGGCGAGCTGCTGGCTGAGAATGAGGATGGAATTGAGCGGCGTGCGCAGCTCGTGGGACATGTTCGCGAGGAACTCGGACTTGTATTTCGAAGTGAGCGCCAGCTCGGCGGCTTTTTCCTCGAGCGCGCGGCGGGCCTGCTCGACCTCGGCGTTCTTGCGCTCGACCTCGGCGTTCTGCTCGGCGAGGAGCTTGGCCTTCATGCCCAGCTCCTCATTGGTCTGCTGGAGTTCTGTCTGGCGGGACTGCAGCTCGACGGTGAGCTGCTGCGATTGCGTGAGCAGGCCCTCGGTGCGCATCGTCGCCTCGATGGTATTGAAGACCGCGCCGATGCTCTGGGTGAGCAGCTCGAGGAATGCGAGAGACCCGGCGCTGAAGCTCTGGAGCGTGGCCAGCTCGATGACCGCCTTGGTCTGCCCCTCGAAGAGCACGGGCAGCACGATGATGCTCACCTGCCGCGCCTTGCCGAGACTGGATGAGATTGAGATGAAATCCGGCGGCACGTTGGTGAGCAGGATGCGCTTCTTTTCCACCGCGCACTGGCCGACGAGGCCTTCGCCGAGGGAGATCTGTTCCAAGAGTGGCTCGTCCCCGCCGTGCGCGTAGCTCGAGAGCAGGTTCAGTGTGGGATCGCCGCCGGTGCCGGTGAGATGGTAGATGGTGCCCTGGTGGGCATTGACCAGCGGCGCCAGCTCGGTGAGGAGCATCCGACCCACCGTGTTCAGCTCGCGCTGGCCCTGGAGCATGCCGCTGAACTTGGCGAGGTTGGTCTTGAGCCAGTCCTGCTCGCGGTTGCTCTCGGTGGTCTCGCGCAGGTTGGAAATCATCGTGTTGATGTTGTCCTTCAGTTCGGCCACCTCGCCGCGGGTCTCCACCTGGATGGAGCGTGTGAGATCGCCCTTGGTCACGGCCGTGGCGACCTCGGCGATGGCGCGCACCTGCGTGGTGAGGTTGGCGGCGAGCAGGTTGACGTTGCCGGTGAGATCCTTCCACGTGCCGGCTGCGCCGGGAACGTTGGCCTGGCCGCCGAGCCGTCCGTCCACGCCGACTTCGCGCGCCACGTTCGTCACCTGGTCGGCGAAGGTCGCGAGCGTGTCGGTCATGTTGTTGATGGTATCGGCGAGCGCGGCGACCTCACCTTTGGCCTGCACGGTGAGGCGCTGGGTCAGGTTGCCGTTGGCCACGGCGGTCACCACTTTCACGATGCCGCGGACCTGTTCGGTGAGGTTGGAGGCCATGAAGTTGACGTTGTCGGTGAGGTCCTTCCAGGTGCCGCCCACGCCGGACACCTGCGCCTGGCCGCCGAGCTTCCCCTCGGTGCCGACCTCGCGCGCCACGCGCGTCACCTCGCCGGCGAAGGAATTGAGCTGATCGACCATGGTATTGATCGTGTTCTTCAGCTCGAGAATTTCGCCTTTCACATCGACGGTGATCTTGCGGTTGAGATCGCCGCGCGCGACGGCGGTGGTGACTTCCGCGATGTTGCGGACCTGCGCGGTGAGGTTGGCGCCCATGGTGTTGACCGAGTCGGTGAGATCCTTCCACGTCCCCGCGACGCCGGGCACCACTGCCTGCACGCCGAGCCGGCCTTCGGTGCCGACCTCGCGCGCCACGCGGGTGACCTCCGACGCGAAGGAGCGGAGCTGCTCGACCATCGTGTTGATGGTTTCCTTGAGTTGCAAAATCTCGCCGCGCACATCGACGGTGATCTTGCGGGAAAGATCGCCGTTGGCCACGGCGATGGTCACCTCGGCGATGTTGCGGACCTGGCCGGTGAGGTTAGTGGCCATGGAGTTGACGTTGTCGGTGAGATCCTTCCAGGTGCCGGCCACGCCTTTGACCAGGGCCTGGCCGCCGAGCTTGCCCTCGGTGCCGACTTCGCGTGCCACGCGGCTGACCTCGGAGGCGAAGGAGTTGAGCTGCTCGACCATCGTGTTGATGGTTTCCTTGAGCTGCAAAATCTCGCCGTTCACATCGACGGTGATCTTGCGGGAAAGATCGCCGTTGGCGACGGCGGTCGCCACGTCGGCGATGTTGCGGACCTGGCCGGTGAGGTTGTTGGCCATGGAGTTGACGTTGTCGGTGAGATCCTTCCAGGTGCCGGCCACGCCGGGCACCTGCGCCTGGCCGCCGAGCTTGCCCTCGGTGCCGACCTCGCGCGCCACGCGCGTTACCTCGGAAGCGAAGCCGTTGAGCTGGTCCACCATCGTATTGATGGTGTTCTTCAACTCGAGAATTTCGCCCTTCACCTCGACGGTGATCTTGCGGCTCAAGTCGCCGCTTGCCACGGCGGTGGTCACGTCGGCGATGTTGCGGACCTGGCCGGTGAGGTTGTTGGCCATGGAGTTGACGTTGTCGGTGAGATCCTTCCAGGTGCCGGCCACGCCGGGCACCTGCGCCTGGCCGCCGAGCTTGCCCTCGGTGCCGACCTCGCGCGCCACGCGGCTGACCTCGCCGGCGAAGGCGTTGAGCTGATCGACCATCGTGTTGATCGTGTTTTTCAAGGTCGAGGATTTCGCCCTTCACCTCGACGGTGATCTTCGAGGAGAGATCGCCCTTGGCGATGGCCGTGGCCACGTCGGCGATGTTGCGGACCTGGCCGGTGAGGTTGTTGGCCATGGAGTTGACGTTGTCGGTGAGATCCTTCCAGGTGCCGGCCACGCCGGGCACCTGCGCCTGGCCGCCGAGCTTGCCGTCGGTGCCGACCTCGCGCGCCACGCGGCTGACCTCGCCGGCGAATGACGTTGAGCTGATCGACCATCGTGTTGATGGTTTTCTTCAACTCGAGAATTTCGCCGCGTACATCGACGGTGATCTTGCGGCTCAAGTCGCCGCTTGCCACCGCGGTGGTCACGTCGGCGATGTTGCGGACCTGGCCGGTGAGGTTATTGGCCATGGAGTTGACGTTGTCGGTGAGATCCTTCCAGGTGCCGGCCACGCCGGGCACCTGCGCCTGGCCGCCGAGCTTGCCGTCGGTGCCGACCTCGCGCGCCACGCGGCTGACCTCGCCGGCGAAGCCGTTGAGCTGATCCACCATCGTGTTGAGCGTGTTTTTCAATGTCGAGAATTTCGCCCTTGCACCTCGACGGTGATCTTCGAGGAGAGATCGCCCTTGGCGACGGCCGTGGTCACGTCGGCGATGTTGCGGACCTGGCCGGTGAGGTTGGAGGCCATGAAGTTGACGTTGTCGGTGAGATCCTTCCAGGTGCCGGCCACGCCGCGCACTTGCGCCTGGCCGCCGAGCTTGCCCTCGGTGCCGACCTCGCGCGCCACGCGCGTCACCTCGGAAGCGAAGCCGTTGAGCTGGTCGACCATCGTATTGATGGTGTTCTTCAACTCGAGGATTTCGCCCTTGCACCTCGACGGTGATCTTCGAGGAGAGATCGCCCTTGGCGATGGCCGTGGTCACGTCGGCGATGTTGCGGACCTGGCCGGTGAGGTTGGTGGCCATCGAGTTGACGGTGTCGGTGAGATCCTTCCAGGTGCCGGCCACGCCGGGCACCTGCGCCTGGCCGCCGAGCTTGCCCTCGGTGCCGACCTCGCGCGCCACGCGCGTCACCTCCGAGGCGAAGGACGTTGAGCTGATCGACCATCGTGTTGATGGTTTCCTTCAGCTCCAGAATCTCGCCTTTCACATCGACAGTGATCTTCCGCGAAAGATCGCCGCGCGCCACCGCAGTAGTCACCGTCGCGATGTTGCGCACCTGCGCGGTGAGATTGGTCGCCATGGCATTGACCGAGTCGGTGAGATCCTTCCAGGTGCCGGCCACGCCGGGCACCACCGCCTGCCCGCCGAGACGGCCGTCGGTGCCGACCTCGCGCGCCACGCGCGTCACCTCCGACGCGAAGGAGCGGAGCTGATCGACCATCGTGTTGATGGCCTCCTTGAGCTGCAAAATCTCGCCGCGCACATCGACGGTAATCTTCTTGGACAAATCGCCATTCGCCACCGCGATGGTCACGTCGGCGATGTTGCGCACCTGGGCGGTCAGGTTGCCGGCCATCTGGTTGACCGAGTCGGTGAGTTCCTTCCACACGCCGGACACGCCCTTCACCTGCGCCTGGCCGCCGAGCTTGCCCTCGGTGCCGACTTCGCGCGCCACGCGGGTGACTTCCGAAGTGAAGACCGAAAGCTGCTCGATCATCGTATTCACCAGCTTCGCCGAGCGCAGGAACTCACCCTTCAGCGAGCGCCCGTCCACCTCCAGGTCCATCGACTGATCGAGGTCGCCCTTGGCCACCGCGCCGATGGTTCGCGCGATTTCTGTCGTGGGCCGCACGAGATCGTCGATGAGTGTATTGATGGAATCCACCTCCGTCGCCCACGCGCCGACCGCCCCCGGCAGCGACATGCGCTGCCTCAGCCGTCCCTCCTTGCCCACCGTCGCGCTCAACCGCGTGACCTCCTTCAGAATGCGCTCCTTTTGCGCGATCGTCTGATTGAACGCCTCCGCAATCTGCGCATCCATCCCTGTCCAATCCGCAGGCAACCGCACCGAGAAATCCCCATCGCGAAACGCCACAATCGTCGCGAGAATCAGCCGCGAATGAGCCTCAGAGGAATCCTTCGACGGAATGTGCCTCGCTTTCTGCCTGCCGGGCTTACCATTGCCCAGTACGGCCTCGGACGGCTGCTTCTTGCGGGAGGGGAGAGTCGTTGTTTCGTTCATATCGTTCCTCGTTTCAGGAGGAGAGTTGAAGAATACGTCTGATGGCGAAGCATGAGCGAAAACGCCGCACCCGTGATCAATCCAGTGCGTGCGAGCGCGACGAAGGTACGGGAGATGGCGGGTTTAAGTGAGAGGCTGGACACATACCGGAGAGGCAAAGCATACCCGATCCACTGAGCGATCCTGAGGGAGGAGTAGGAGGTCGAGGGTAAAAATACTGAGAAGGTCAGTCAGGGATGGCTGTAACGAATTCACCTCATTCGATTTCACAGAAGGACGGTCGGCCTTCTCCCACGATCATCCCCTCTCTGATGGGTACGAATGAACGCTACGATCTACCCGTCACATGTCCGCATGAGATCCAGGTAACATGCTTGGCGGCCAACACCCTAGGTGGGCAGCGCGCGGTGAGTATATGTGTACAATAGTCGTCCTCCCCCTAGGAGAATCCCTAGTTGAACGAAGATTATATACGATACTGTAAATCTGCAGTCTCACACCTTTTCCATGTAACCGCGGTCTCTTACGACATTGTAAAGCATTGGAATATTAGTATGATTTGTATTGGGTGTGGCGTCACCTCTTCAGATTGCTGATGGTTATCTGGCCAGCCTACTGTAGCAGTCTCAGCGATTGCGCCTCAAGGGGAGTACCGGGATAGGGAATGGGCGACGACCCTTCCGCCACTTATCCCGACGCCTTCATTGGCGATGAACTCTAAGAACTCAGCATTTCCCTAATGATCTAGCAGGGATCATCGATGTTCCTCAGCTAAGATCTTTCGACCTCTTCTGATTTCATGTCTTCGGTTGTGTCGGTCTCCGATCCTCGCTCCCAGGCATACCCTCACGATTGGCCTCATCCTCCTACACTCTTACAGGCCCAAGAGCGCCAGGGTAATTGACTGGTCAAACTAGGGAGGTAGCCAGGGCGACAGCTCGGCTCACGATAGTAGAGTGCGCATGTGCAGTGGAGGCGCAAGCAATTCATCATCAACGAAACCACCGAGAGGAGGGTCCCATGAACACGATGCTATCCAAGACAGCGGGGGCGCCCACAAGGCCGTATACTCAGCTGAGCTGCAAGCGTTGCAGCGGGTGCCTGGAATATGAAATGTGCATCGATCTTGAGAGCGACACCGGGTGTTGCACCTTTTGGGTGCTCCGTTGCCTTCAGTGCGGCGACATCGTGGACGAGACGATTCTGCGAAACCGCGCCCTATTTCATTCCGACGCCACGTTGGTGGTCACGGCATGAGTTGGATGATTCGCCGATTGAGACTGCAGGATCAAATCGGAGGCAATGCCCTTCCATGAGGAACCGGAGGGCATCAAACGGCAGCGCACAACCGCCATAGGGCAGTCAGCTCATACGGAGCGATACCGTCCAGATTGAGGTCTTAGGAGCACGACGTTCCTGACCATCCTACGAGGGATCGCCCGTTTTGCCGCAGGAGGGTGAAGGCGATTGAAACGAACCACGGAGTCCTCGATATACCCACAATTGATGCATCGTGCTGCTGGGGACATGCCGCCTGCTTCCTCTCTCAGATCACTGAAGCGTTCATACACTAGCAGTCCGCGGCAGCGATGACAGAGCATGGTTCCTCTTTCTGTTTTTTGTCGCTCATTCTTGAAGTTCACTTGGGTGCATCACGCCAAGTCAGGCGACAGGCTGCTCCCTCATCGACAATCCCGCCCGGATTTTCTCCCATGTTTCGTACTCGACCTTGGACTGGGTGCAAGTTGGGCACAAATGCGGCCCCAGGTTTTTCGAGGTGTAGCACACCTCCAGATCCGATGAGCCACATTCACAGCAGAAGACCAGATCCATTCTTATGAGGGGGGAGGTCTGGGGACAAGCGAGCCACTCGGCAGGTCATAATGGCACCTCCTTTTCCCAACCACGTTGGGAACCCTATTTCCCGCATCATTCTACCGATCGGCAAGAAGGGACCGCGGGCATTGCACAAGACTGTCTCGCTCGGACTCAAAATTGCACAATCTCAACCAACCACATCACCAGAGCGAGAGTGACGGGAAATCCAAATAACCAGAGAATTATCGGCATGGCGACCTCCTCGTACACTGATAGTGTTTTCTCGGCCCACGTCTGATCCGAAGGATCGCATGGGTCAGTCCATCCCCACCACTGGGATTTACCCGAGTCATTGGGGACTCCGGCACGACCGCCTCGCAGTTTCTTCGCTATCAACCCCTAGAACGCCACCGCGGCCAACGTTGGTTTGCGAATGTGGTCTCACTCCACTCGTTGACTCTCACCTCGGAGGTCTTGCCTCATACTGGTCAGCATGCCCAGCATGCTTTCCGCCGTCCGCCGGTCAGGAGCGAAGAGGAGAGGATAGTTGCTCTGAGTGTGCGTCCTAAACATGTCCTGTTCCCCGGGAGGAACCTTCATCAACACGGCTAACGATGTGAGATATTCTCCATTCCCACGTGCAATGTCCTGCTCCAGATTCTCAAACGCGACTGCAGTAAACAGCCGGGCCTTTTGGCTGTCGGTTATGACGCCGTCACCATTGATCCATTCCTCCGGGCTGGTGCTCGAGGTGAATTTGGCGAACGTATCGACCGTGGCTTTTGTTGTGTTACAGGCAGAAACAACGAACCCGATGCCTGCGAGAACCAATACAACTACTAGGCCCTTCAACGTTATGATGCGCATGATTTCCCCCCCTCTGTTTGAATGCCACTCCGCAATGCATTGATCTATTCCTGGTGGCTTCTTATTTTCCACTCGTCCACCATGCCGATGGTATGGGTATATCCTAACCATGAATGATAGAGGACTCGCTTGCTCCCTAGTTCATTGCGAAAGTAACCCGAGTTGCGATTCGGACTTCTATCCATACTCTTAGGACAGAGGCCTTCGAGAAAAGTGGTCGCCCGTCAGCGATTCGAAGAAAAACTGTACGTGAAGACGAAAGAGAGAACCTGCCGGAGTTGAGAAGATGTGGCGCTCCACATAGTGGGCGGCGGAGAGGCCGAGAACAATGTCATTTCTTGATTAGGAGGCTTACCGTACGCATGTGCTTCTTTTTTGTGGGTTGAGTCTGTTCTCGCAAGCGAGATGTAGTGGGACTATTCTGTGAAGGGATTTTACGTTGAAGGTGCCCGGAACAGTCGCGCAGGCTCTCGTGTTAGAGGAAGAATCTACTTTGTCGTCTGGAACGTTACATTCCGTTCGATCGACTCTCTCTGAACTGGGGTAATCCATAGGTTGTGAGGTCTGGCGATGTGATAACATCTGGACGCTGGGCCGGTACCAAGCTGGTGGTCGTTGGGCGTCTCGGACGTAGCGATAGGAGTTGATCTCCGGAGCGGATATGTATCAACCTCGAGTGTTCATTGCCGACGATCACTCCTTGGTGTTGGAAGGGTTTCGACAGTTACTCGCCAACGACACGGTGATTGTCGGGACTGCCCATAGCGGGGCGGAACTCTTGGAGAAGGTTCACCGGGCGGCACCGGACATCGTGCTGCTAGACGTCTCATTGCCCGACACGAACGGGTTTGATCTCATCCCATTGCTCAAAGGGAAACTCCCCCGTGTAAAAATTATTCTCGTGACGATGCTCAGCGAACCCTTCTATGTCAGCGAAGGGTTCAAGAAGGGGGCAAACGGGTATGTGCTCAAACAATCCGCTTCGGCCGAGCTCATGACCGCCATCCGTACCGTGATGAGCGACCGCCGGTACGTCTCCGCCGAAGTCGCG
Source organism: uncultured Nitrospiraceae bacterium (assembly GCA_963825145.1). GTDB lineage: Bacteria > Nitrospirota > Nitrospiria > Nitrospirales > Nitrospiraceae > Palsa-1315. The sequence goes on along the minus strand of CAWGSC010000029.1, from coordinate 26,122 downwards.
GCAGACGTTCGAGAATCGATCGAGCATCCGTGGATCCGTCCCGAAGGATACAACATTCAATTGACGCCGCGGCAGCAGGAGGTCTTGCGGATGTTTGCCAATGGTCTTTCGGCGAAGACCATTGCCACAGCGATGGGCATCTCCGTGAAAACAGTCGAGTTTCACAAGGCGGGGCTCGTGAAAAAGCTGGGTCTGAAGACCGCTTCCGATCTCACCAAATTTGCATTGGCACAGGGGCTGACCAAGCTCTAATGCTCCATCCGATCCTGGTCACTGGACTTTCGGAGAAAGCAGTTCGGCTAACTTGGGGCCTGAGGCGTCTCAGGTGGGGCGATGAGTCCAAGGGAGATGGCTTGTTTCGTCAGTTCGGCGGTGGTACGAACACCGAGTTCCTTCGATATTCTGGCCTTGTGGAACTCGATAGTTTTCACCGTCACGTTGATCGCGGACGCGATTTCCTTATTGGACTTGCCTTCTGCCACCAGTTGCAAGACCTCCCTCTGTCGTAGACTGAGCGTGACGGTCGGGGCGGGTACCGATCGCCTCTGAGAATCTGTCGACGATTCCAAGGCCTGATCGACCAGACCCTGCGCGATCACCGGCGAAATGTACGTGGATCCCTTCAGAACTTCCTTCACAGCAAACAACAGCTCATCAGCGACTGAGGTTTTTAGCAAGTATCCTTCGACTCCGACACGAAAGGCTTCGTTCACAAAGTGCTGTTCCGAATGCATCGTCAGAATGATGATCTTGACTTCGGGACAGGATTTCTTCACATGGCGGCAGGCGTCCAGTCCATTCAACTGAGGGAGAGAAATATCAACTAAGGCAAGGGCGGGGCGAAACTTTTCAACTGCTTCGATGAAGCCGCGTCCGTCTGTGGGTGTCGCGACTACAGTGTATTCCTTCTCCAGGATCTTGACGACACCTTCGGCGACAAGTCGATGGTCATCAGCCACGATCACTTGTGGTTTCATGGTGCTCGACTCCTTTTCCCCAGACAGTGTCTGATTGAGATAGTACGTCGTGAAACCGGTGATAGTGCGCACATCGCACAAACCCAAGGATTTACTATACAAGCACGTCGACACGCCTGTCACCACTCAAACACGAGGGCAGGGTTCAGTCCCGTAAGAACGACGTGCAGAAATAATACCATCCGTTCGTTCCTCGCCGATTTAACCATCCGAGTCACAAAAGATCACAAGTGTCCGCTCTTCGTTGTGCCTCCGCCGGTTTCCTCTATCACGGCGGCTGATCCGTCCCTGGGGCTCGCTGCTTCAACGCGCTAGGGGACCCACTAGCGTCGTAGCAGCAGAATCCAGGCTATAGATTACAACCATCCGCTCGCGGGAAAGCCGCTCGTCGTGCAACTGAAGATTCTCAAGGTTGAGAATCCGTGATCTTCGTGTCCGGTTCTTATCTGGTATTCGTGAACACCGTCCAGGAGTGCTGAAGGTGCCTACGTGGATGACATATAAGAACCATCAGATTAAGGCCTGTTCGCAACATCTCGAAGCTGACCGATGGGTACCCATGGCGTTAGCTTGGTTGCCGGCTGGCAGCCCAGAATTACTTCAACACATATATGGTGAATTGAGCGAAACCTGCAACACCGAATATAAGGCGAATGTCTTCGCCCTCGAAAAGGCCAAGAACTGGATAGATCAACAATCCATAGGTTGAAAGTGGCTCTACCTGGCTACAGGTTAAAGAGATTCTTGTGGTGAATCCGTGTAGTTCCCCTACGCCGGATCTATAGGTACGAGCCTATGCTTCCGCTTCCACCGAAGATAGGCCATCTGTATGACTTGGAAATGGTTTTCAATGAAGAGTAATTCCATATCAGTGAAGGACCTGTCCTGATCCATCACGTCGCGCAAGGCCACAACGCTTTTCCCAAATTCTCTGAGAGTATTGGCCATTTCGTTTTGATCCTTCGCGTCAGCCACCTCACGCGCTATCTGAGAGCGCACGAACTCACCACCCATTGTGACTCCTGCTGTCATTATTAAATAACCAGAGACCGGGTTGAACTGCACTGCATGGCACACGAGCACAATACATGACCTACCCGGTACCCATTCTATCCATAACCTGTGTAAAACAGTTTGGACAATATGTATGAGTGAGAACGCAATCGTCCGGCATCGCCCCATGTGTTTTCCGGTACGTTCGCCGCGTAACCCAACGCTCATGATCGAGGGAATATCCGGTTTCGTCTCGAACGAGTGCGCACATACAACAGACGGCGAGCAGCGACGGCTTTTTTCTCGAAGCGGACGGCGCCTCATGAATTATTTGAGCGAACATGGTTTCACCAACCATTCTCCACCTCCTTCTATAATTTTTCACAGAGCCAGCCGAGAACAGCAACAAGTCGAGATGCCAACCCTCATGATCAAGCATCCTGCTCCTGCGTAGTCGTTTATGGTACTGGGAAATCCCCTAGCTCTCCGAGTCGCAGAGAGCAGTTGGGGTCGGATGATGATGCCGGAGTTCTCTGCTTCGGCCATCCCTGACAGCCTTCCTCCGTGTTTTACTTGCCAGAAGAAGGGGAGTCGCCCACGTCGTGTTCGCTCAACGGACCACTGCTTAAACGATCACGCTTTTCGGCATTTCGAGGTTCCGATTTTCTAAGCATCTGCAGCTGATCCTCAACCACTTTCGTGACGTCCGGCGAGAGATCGGTTTGCGCGAGCTCGGGCCGCAGCTGCTCCCTCGTCACGTTGAGCACGACGGTGCCTTCTTCCTTGTCGACTTCGAAATTACTCCACGGGAATGCTTTGTAATGATCGGTGTCACCGATCGAGATCATGGCATATTCGATCTTTTGAGTTTCAGAATCCTTAATCAGTCGCGTTAATCTCCCGAGCTCTTCTCCTTTTGGGTTGGTCACGGTATCGCCGATTAACTCACTTTCCACGTCTATTTTTTGGCCTCGCGCGATTGTCATGACCGTGTAGCGGGACGGGAGATTGCTGGATTGGCCCGTGGTGCTCGTGATGTCCGTTTGGCCCGGCTGCGTCGGTGTCGTGGATCGATCGGACTGCAGCTCACTGTTTGATTTCGACGAAGGATCAGAATTCATCTCCGCAGTTGCAGAGGGCGCGAATAGCAGAATCATCAATGCCACACGAGGATAATTTCACCGACGATAATCCCATACATGCTAAGCATGACTCACCTCCTTCTGTCAGCGTTGAGAACCAAATGTACGATCCTTTTCATCTTTTGCATCAGCGTCACTTCCTGCTTTTTGAATAGATTTGGCATGATCGTGAGTGAAACAACAGCCGACTTACTCTACGTATATCTTGAAGCGGCTCAATAGAGGACTGGGAACATCCCTTGTTTGCTTTGCGATGGAGTCAACGTCTCCACTTTTCGCCTCCGCATTTCTCCCCCTTCTGACGTTGCCACCCTATGCGAGTGCCACGCGACCGTGCTGAACGCGGCAATCAAACTGCCGCATCACGGTGAGTCGGCTGAGAACAGAATGATAGCTAGGGTTCCATCGTTCCGTAGAGGGGGAACAGCACCAGGGCTACTATGCCGATGCCACCAGCTCGATGGGGCTACCACTCATTGTCAGCACAATTACATGCGGTGAGGAAGTCGCTAGTGCGGGGCGTATCCTGAGCCGACCGACTCCTCGAAAGCGGCAGCGTCGGACCTGATGATCAAGGGGGATGTGCAGATGATCAGAGTACGCGTTACGGGCGATCGGTGGAGAGTCGTTTGGCAAGGCGATGGGCCAGTCGGACCATGCCGGCCGAGCGATCGGCTGGATCGAGCAGCACATTCATGACATGCAGACGGCTGGAGTCGGCCAAGGCGGCGGTGAGTCCTCGCTCGAACTCTCCTTGGGTTGCGATCCGCGTGCCGACTCCGCCGCCGATCATGTCGCAGATCCGTTCATAGTGCCACTCGTGGACGTCGTTGAAGGGGCCTTCGAGAATCTCCCGTTCAGTGGAGTAGCCTCGATTGTTCAGCACGACGACGATCGGCGTTTGACCATATCGCACGGCGGTCGAGAGTTCCGTTCCCGTCATTTGAAACGCGCCGTCGCCGACCAGCACGATCGGTCGAAGCGTGGGATCGGCAAACGAGGCGCCCACGGCTGCCGGGACGGCAAATCCCATCGAGGTGTAATAGGCTGGAGAGAGGAACTCGAATCGCCCGTGGACATGGAGATCGGCTGCTGCAAAGAGCGATTCTCCGACGTCGGCGATCACAAGGGTGTGTTCATCCAACAGACTATCGAGGTGGCGGAAGAGTCCATTCAAGGTCACGGGGGCATCCGGCGCAATTGTGCCTTGTGCCACGGCGAGCGGTGCCGGCAGTGGGCGGGAAGGAAACGAAGGGAGCTGATTGGTCACCAGTGCCTTCACGAAGTCTTGAAACCGGATCGCATCGTAGCGGTGGTGTTTGATGGCTACCCGATCGGCTGTCGCGTGAATCGTGCGGCCTTCCGTCAGCAAGGGCGAATCGGCATTGAGATCTTCGACATCGGATAAGATCGATCCCAGGATCAGCAGGCAGTCGGATGCATTGATGAATTGTTGGACCTCGTCACGTGCGATGAGACCCCCGTATACTCCGACGTAGAGTGGGTGGTCTTCACGAATGATGGATTTGCCCAGCAGGGTCGAGGCGATGGGGACGTTGAGCTGTTCGACCAGGCGAGTCAGATCGTCTTGCAGGCCGAATCGTCCGATCTCTGCACCGGCTAAGATCGCAGGCCGGCTGGCCGAGGCCAACATGGCGCGGACTTCAGCGATGGCTTCGTCCAGCGCGGCGGTATCGCTTGGCTCATCGTCGAGGCACAAGGGTCGTAACGGGTTTGCCAGTGGCGTATGCACGAGATCGCGAGGGATTTCGATATAGATTGGGCGGCGATAGCGCAACAGTGCCGCAAAGGCTCGATCCATTTCTCGTTCGGCGGTTGAAGGATCGTCCAGCGAGATGGCGGCCACCGTGATCTTCTCGAAGACATCGCGTTGTGTGGAAAAATCCCGCACCATATGGTGCAGGTAGGGTGTCCGAACACGTTCTGAGAGTCCCGGTGATCCGGTGAGCAGCACCACCGGCGATCGTTCTGCATAGGCGCAGGCGATCGCGTTCACGGTATTGAGTCCGCCGACACAATAGGTCACACAGACCGCTCCGATGCCGTTGATACGCGCATAGGCATCCGCCGCGAACCCCGCACAATCCTCGCGCGTGGTCCCGACATGTTGAATCGGTGACGCCTCGATCAATTGGTAGAGGCTGAGGACATAGTCGCCGGGGATTCCAAAGATATGACGGACTCCCAACTGGTGGAGCCGATCGATCACGGCGGAACCGATGGTCGGTATTCGTTTCATCGTGGAGCTTCCTGGTTTATGGAGCGGAAAACATGGGGTGCTTCATGCGTAAGCGCAGCAAACCACAGTGCGGGTCAGCCGTCAAGCAAGCAGTTGCGTTCGGGAGGGCTTGACGTTCGGTTCGCGTCATTGGATAAGTACGCCATGGCCATTTATGACGACAGTCCCCGCGGACGCGTTCGCCTCTCTCGCACATGCGCGGTCGAGGCATTAGGGCATCTCTGGATCTATGCCGGTTACGTCGAGGAGGTCATCGGCGAGCTGGTCTCGGGTGATGTGGTCGATGTCATGGCGCCGAATGGACGATTCTATGCCAGAGGTCTCTACAATCCTGCGTCCAAGATCCGCGTGCGGATCCTGACCTTCGACGATGAACCCATTACAGAACAGTTTTGGAGGGGCCGACTCGCGCAGGCTGTCAGGCTGCGTCAGCGAATCGTCACCGGCACCAATGCGTATCGCCTTATCTATGGAGAAGCAGATCGATTGCCGGGCTTGATTGTGGATCGGTATGACGATGTCTTGGTCATGCAGACCCTGTCCTCCGGTATGGACCGCCGGAAAGACCTGCTGGCCGATCTCCTCTGTCAGGAATCCGGAGCCACGCGAGTGTATCTGCGCAACGATGCCAAGAGTCGCACGTTGGAGGGGCTGCCGCTGGAGAGAGGATTTCTCCGAGGGGGTGGTGCGACGATGGTCGAGATCCAGGAGGGGCCGGCTCGATTTCTCGTCGATATCGAACGAGGGCAGAAAACCGGTTGGTTTTGCGATCAGCGAGAGAATCGACTGGTGACGGCACGGTTCGCGGCCGGCGCGGAGGTGCTGGAGGTGTTTGCTCATACTGGAGCGTTTGGGATTCATGCAGCGCTCGCGGGAGCGAAGTCGGTCGAAGGGCTGGATGTGAGTGAGGAGGCCCTGGCGCTCGCGCGCAACCATGCGGTGTTAAACAAGGTGGAAGATCGTTGTGTCTATCGAACAGCGGATGCGTTTGAGGAGATGCGAAAGCTGGAACGGAGCTGGACGCCGCTATGATCTGGTGTTGCTCGATCCCCCGGCATTTGCCCGCAGTAAACAGGCCGTACCTCGTGCCCTGGCCGGATACAAAGATGTGAATCTGCTTGGGATACGACTCACCAAGCCGGAGGGATTTCTGGTCACGAGTTCCTGTTCCCACCATGTGACCGAACAGGAATTGTGGACGAGTATCCGTCTTGCTGCACGAGATGCGAAGCGGCAGGTTCGTCTGCTTGAACAGCGTGGACAGGCCAGCGACCATCCCATCCTCGCCACCATGCCGGAAACGCGGTACTTGAAATGTTTCATGCTGCAGGTATTGTGAGCATGCGGTCGGCAGAATGAGATCGTTCGATCGTGAATCGTGAGCGAGACAAGCGCGACGTGCGCGACTCGCGAAGATGACACTTCCGCCCGCATCGCGCTTTTCGCGCACGAATAACTAGTCGCTTGGTGGTTCGAAGTGGCCAGATGGGCGGTTCTGCCAGGGGATCGTCGCCTGTTTGGCTTGTTTGACGAGGCTACGCAAATTCACTTCCGCTGCACGGAGCAACTTCGGTTCGCCGCTTTGCATAATAGCGGTCAGCAGGACGTACAGCGAACGATCCATCCGTGATCCGGCGAGAATTCGTTCTGTGACAGGATCGGGGCCTGTGGGGGTGGAACTTGCATCTTCCTCTGGATCGTCAAACAAGGTACGAAACGAGGTCGGATGGCTAAAGAGCCAGGCAGGAGGGATCTTCATGGCGGCAGCAAGCGCTTCGAGTAGCGAGGCAGAGGGATCAACCTCTTCCGCTTCAATTTCCTCTAACACGTGAGGCAGAAGATGCGACTCGGCTGCCAAGTCGTCGACCGAATGACCTCGCGAGATACGCCAGGCTTGAATCTGTTGTCCGAGCGCCATGGCGCGATGGTACTGAAATTAGGGCCCTCTCCGCAACCTCCCTCTGTCGGCCTATGGCATGATACGCCTTGAAACACAATGGCTTATGCGTAATTTCCCTCAGTGGAAGATGAGCGATGAAATCAGGTATAATGCGCATCCTAGTTCATGCTTGATCCAGTGAGGAGGCGTATCATGTTAGGAACAGATATTCGTGGAATTATCGCAGAAGAAGAAGAAGTTCAGCGGCGCAAGGACGCCTTGAAATCGCTCTTAAGCATGCGTTCCAAGCAGTTGCGGGAGTCGTTGGAACAGCGGATCAAGCGGGCTCGGACTTGTGGAGATTGGATCCAGCTTTCTCAAGAAGAATGTGCCACGCTCCACAAGCGAGAAAAGCTCCATCTCAAGTCTCAGTTCGACAAGCTTCAGCACGAGCAGGATCGAACCAGAGGGAAGTTGACCGCACTGAAACGAGCGAAGGCGCGGGCTCAACGAATTCGGGCTGCCGAAGCTGCATCAGGACGGAAACGTCGCTGAACCAGTTCTTTCCACTGTGACGCACTAGCGTGGCTGCCTCACTTCCCCTCCTGACGCGCTCGCAAGGGGCGCACATACGTGAACTCCTCCTTGATAGACGCGTACGTGCACAGGATGGCGCCTTCGTGGTCGAAGGCGCCCATGCCGTTCGAGATCTCCTGACTCGGTATCCTGAAGCAGATTCTCACAATTGTCACCGCCCACGGCTATCTGCCAAAAGAGAGAGCAGAGCGACCGACTGGTTCGTCTAGCCTCCTCGACGCAACAGTACTCCTGTTCCGATCTCCAGTTCTCAAAATTGTCTGATCTGGACGCGCCGCAGGGCATCCTCGCTGTGGTGCGGCAACCGACATGGGATGAAGGAGAGGTTCTTAGACAGCCGACTGTCTTGGGAATTTTTGGAGAGCAGCTACAAGATCCTGCCAATGTTGGGGCCATTATTCGAACGGCGGCAGCTCTCAATGCGAGCGCCCTGTGGCTCACGCCGGAATCCGCCGATGTCTATCATCCCAAGGTGGTTCGTGCAACGAGTGGGGTGTTGCTCGCGCTGCCGATCTTTGTCGCCAAGGATGTGTCTGGATTGATCCGGCAAGGCTGCCGGATCTTTGCGGCAGAAGTGACAGGGGGCGGGACTGTTTCGATCGACGAGATTCATCAGGCGCCACGGAAACTTGTCCTTGCTGTCGGTAATGAAAGCCGCGGTTTGTCAGCTCTGATCCGCAAGCAGGCCACCACTCGATTTACCATCCCCCTCAGCCGCGACGTAGAATCCCTCAATGTTGCGGCGACCGTGGCCATTGCCACATTCTACTTTTCTCGACTTCCCAAAGGGGAATGATCCAAAACCTATTCATGCGCGCGAGCATGCCAGCTGGCCTGTGGCCGCTCATCGAGTCGGTGCGGACATTTCTCTGACATCGTGCTAATTTATCGTGGGAGAAAATGAATGCACACCTGGACAACCGAGAAGCCGACGGTGCCGGGATGGTACTGGACAAGGTGGAAGATTGAGGGTGCTACATCTGTGTATTCCTATGATGTCATGAGTGTGGAGGAGCGCTGGCCAAGACCTGAGCTTGTCGATGCCGACGACCCATTTTCCTTTCCGTTGGATCATGACTCTTACGCGAATCACGAATGGGCTGGACCTATGAAGCCGCCACAATGACCAATCGCCGCTGCCCTCGGTCGATATGACTCACTACCGCCACTTTGCATCCCTGCCGATAGAGATCGAAGAGTTGGACTATGCGCCGGAACCCTCCGTCTTCCTCTTGGAGCCCATTCAGGACGCACCGGGCTTCGCGTGCCGGTATCAACGGCCCACGAACTCGTTCGCCGAGCCGTATGGGCCTGATGGTGCGCCTGTCGGGGAACAACCCCGGTAATACCTTTCACCCCGCGAACAAGGACACCCGGACAACCCGCTCGATCCCATGAACTGGTTTAAGTGGGATAATCCCTTTAATCCGATAAATGCGGCCAACCTGAGGAACCAAGCGAGTCCGAGGAATCGGGGGCGCATAGCGTGCCGCTTCAGCCGGTAAAATGATATAATTGGCCGCCCAGATACTGTCCCCTGCTTCCGTGAGTGAGAGTCCAAATGTCTGATCCTTGGTTGACCTTTGCCCCATTGCAACCGCACTGGGTTTTGCCTACCGATATCAGCCTCCCATACAGTTTGAGTGAGCAGGTCTCAATTCGGCCAATTCCTGAGTGGGTGCGGCAAACCGGATACGGTAGATGAATTGCGTCCCCAGTTGCGAGAGAAGCTCGAGAACGACGGGAGCCGCCATTGTATCGGGGTAGAGTATCAAGCGGATGCGTTCGGATCGCCCGATCCCAGTTGGAAAGGGGACCCTCCGTGGTCGATGCAAGACACCGCAGCGCAGTGGATTCGGTCTGCGCACCTGGCGCTCTGGCTTGCTCGTCCGACGACCCTCTCCTTCAATATCGTGATAGACGCTGTGAAGAACGGTTCTGAATGGGTTACGAGAGGAACCACTTCCTATACTGAAACATACGCCTTGCCTGAACATCGGCACGAAAGACACACCCTGGAAGACTTCGCGACCGCACGGACCCTGTTCAACGCTTTTCTATGCGTTTCCCAAGGGGGACCTGTTCATACCGCGGCTTTGGTGAACATGAAGGCGCTCGGTGATCAAACTTGGGAATTCCGTTTTCTTGTCATGTGGCTTGTCTTGGAATGTCTGTTCGGACCAGAAACTCCACAGGAAACGACATTTCGGCTTTCGCAGCGCATGGCGTTTTTTCTTGAGAAAGAAGGATCGAAGGCACGGGAAGTCTACGCGCGTATCAAGAAGAGCTACGAGTGGCGCTCAAGGATCGTGCATGGGTTCAGGTTGTCAAACTTAAAGGGAGGGGAGTCCAACCCACTATTAGTCGAGCTAGAAGAATTAGTGCGTCGTTCATTGGTCGCGATTCTCGAAAATGAAAGTTTGACTAAGACGTTTGATGGGGGGAGGCGTGAGGAGTATCTCGATAGTCTAGCTTTTAGGCAGGCGGGTAAAAACGTTGGTATTACTTGAGCTTCAGGCACCCTGAGAAATTGACAGGTGGACAGCTCCGACTACCCTCTTTTACGGTTATAAGCCGAATAATGCGGTACCAGGGAAAGCAAGACCCGAAAGAGCAACTGCACCTGTGAGCTATTCTAGAAACTGGAAAACCACTGTCTAGAAACGGCGTATGGTGGTGCCGAGGGACAGAATTGAACTGTCGACACCAGCCTTTTCAGGGCTGTGCTCTACCAACTGAGCTACCTCGGCACGGTTTGCGGCAAGAAGAGCGAGGCACTGATACAGGATCATCCGATAAAAATCAAGTTGCCTGGTCATCCACGCTCTGAGATAGCCCCCGAGCAGGCTGTGGCGGAGAGGGAGGGAGTAACCTATGCTTAACCGATGCCCTCGCCTTTGAATTACACGGGATAGCGTTAGTCGCGTGACGTCGGAAGTATACAACTACCGTTAACGCGCGCGCTAGAGTTTAAAATTGAAGGCATTGTGTTGGTGGCGTAAGGGCCTTTTCTTTCCGTCGGAAACGGAAAATAGGTCTCGATACCGCCGCTTGTGATCCTCCGCCGAAAAGCAAAGGGCCAGCCCCCTCGCGAGGACCAGCCCTACTTGTTCACGCTAATTTTGAACGAAAAGGAATTAGCTCTCCGTGGACTTCTTTCTCCAGTTCCAGATGACAAGTCCAGCCATGCCGGCACCAAGGAGAAGTAAGGTTCCTGGCACGGGAACAGATCCGCACTTTTGTGGCTGGCCCCCACTTGGTCCACAACCATTGGTATCGCTCGCGCCAGGGCTATTGCCATTGTCCGGAACAGCCCATGCAAGATCACCAGACAGCCCTACCGTGACCATCGCGGCCCCTAGCAGGATAGAACCGATAAGACCAACTCGTTTCCTCATTGTTGTCCTCCTTTTTTGAAACCAAATTTATGGTCTTTATTGAACGATTCTATCTCTAAATGCTACCCCCTCTTTAGGGTTATATGTCCGACTATTAGGCGACAGGTTGGCGGAAGCAGATTGGCGGAGAGGGAGGGATTTGAACCCTCGGTAGAAGTTTCCCCCTACGGCAGTTTAGCAAACTGCTGCCTTCGGCCACTCGGCCACCTCTCCACTGGCCTCAGCTCTATGCGGGGTTCCCAATCATCTGCGACGCAGGTCGATGACTGTTGGAAGACCAGCAAGGGAGCGGTGATCTTACCCCAGGCCATGTGGGAGGTACAAGCGATTCGCACAGTGGATGAAGAAAAACTCTCGGGAGGAGATAGGAACAGCTCACAGGTCTAATTGCCTGGCCCACCGAAATAGGATCGGTTTTTTCGCGAGTTCAACGATGGCAGATGAGAGGCTGTGACCCCATTGCGGTGTCTGTTTCATGTTGAGTGTGATCTTATGGTCCCATGACTGCAACGGAACGGGATGGGTCAGAGGATGTCCGGTCGTAGCCGCCTGCTCACGGGAGGCGGTAATACCGTTGATAATCGGCGCCGTGTAATGGAGTTCAACATGGCTGGGTCTGACGACACCGCTGATGGCCAACATGTGCAACGCGATTCGTTTCTGTTTCTTGTGCGCTCTTCGCAGCTTTATGTGCTGAATTGGGGAAGAGAGAACGTGCATTGTGTCTTCCTTCTGAGTTGAGGTGATGAGGAGGTCTTCTTACATCCAGAGTATTCGACCGAGGTCCTCATCAAGTCCACGAGGCCGCTGGCACTGAGAACAGCGAGCGAAGAGTCCATCAGCCCGTACCGGCATGTTCCCGCGAAGCACGAGCTGATACTTATGGCCTCCGCAGAAGGGACAGGCCCTGCCGTCTAGCTCCCGACGAATGGCCCCGATCTTCCCGATCTGTTTGTGCATTGATCTACCCTCCAAGAGTCGATACTCATGAGGCGCCTTCTTGAATGTGATATTGAGGTACGGCAGAAAGTTTGAAAATACCGTAGAGGTAGGTAGTGCCGAACTAAAGGGGGGCAAATGCTGGGCAGGAAGTCCTCGATTGAAATGTTTACGAAATATAGTTATTTCAAATACTTACGTTGATAAGCGAATGCTTTTCTAGATCTGTAAAAATGGAAAGATCCTATCCCTCGCTATGAGTTTGATGTGCAAAGAAACCCGACAGAACAACCTGAGCGAGAGGATGCGGGTATAAGCAAGATAGAGATCAAGAAGGAGGGCGGTCTCTCTCCTTGGGAGACAGCGTTCCTGCTGCTCCGGGGTGAGTACTAGCAGCCGAGGTGACGGGAATAGTTCAACGGTTCTCGCTTTTCACGTTCTTCGCCGCAATCTCCTTATAGACTTCAATTCCCTCCAGCCGCTTCTTCAATGTCTCCAGCATGTTGGTCTCGCTTGTATGGTCGATCTGAATGTGGGCAAGAGGACTTAGTATTTCGAGCCCGGGTTTACCCGCTTGTTTGCCTCTATCAGCTTGCTTCCTGAACTCTCTGAGTGTGTCATATTGTACGCCTTGTTCATCTGGCAAGAAACTCTCAAGCATTAAATAGAGTGTTCCTAGCTTGGCTTGAAGCGTCTCGTCATGACATTCCTTTAGTTCCTCAGCAATCGCTTCTCGAATAATCTGTTTAGGGAACAGCAATTCACTCTCACGAAACTTTGCACAGTATTGATGCCAACGTGTTGCAAGTGGCTCGGTGGCCGATTTTAGAGCCGGGAGGGAAACCTGCAAGATGGCTAGGCGTAACACTCGTACCGTTAGAAACAGGTGTGAAGGTAGAACGGTGATGTTACTAGATCTCAGCACATCCTGAACTTCTTGCAGAATGTCTCCATCTGAGCAGATGATCCCCTGTTGAGCACTGGAACGCTCCACAGTTTTGAGAAAGTGATCTGCAAATTCATGATTGACAGGTTCGGATGGCCGAAGCACTGCGAGAACGTATCTCTCCCCCGCAAGTACGAAGAGTTCTTCTCCTAGATCAGGCAAACATTGAAGTTGTGAATGGGGAGATTCTGGACGCGTGTCCTTCCAGACCCCACCCTCACTCAAAGCCTTCCAGAAGGCGCCCCAATATGCCGACGACCATAAGGCGCTGTAGGTCATGGACACAACCTGATACTCACTGCGTAGCTTGTGCATACGTGAATGAGGATCGAGACGGCTGATGATCACCGCTGTCAGCATTGGAGAGAGATAACCCATAATGACAGCACCGATAAGCAGCATCGGGACAAAGATTGGCCAATCAAATCCGTACACACTGTAGACCGCGATCGCAGAAATGGCACCAGTTGCTATGGTTATCACAACTAAGCGGCCTATGTGCGCCTCTAACGCGTCAAATTTATCCCTCTCTCTTTCTAATGAGACAAGGAGGCTTTCTGTGAGCCCATACTGTTCCGGGGTAGGCTTTATCATTCAAGTACCACTGTGAAGTTGGAGCAAAGGCTAGGCCCACCACGGGGAAGTGTCAAGGTTGAAGGAGTGGGGAAAGATACTGCCGATACCACCAGCAAAATGCCTCCCGAACTAGCTCTCGATTGAGCATGCGTCCATCAGGAAGCGCCTCATCTCCCAGTAGCCGGTGGTACTTGTTCAATGCTACTATCCACCCGTCACCCGAGGCGTTGCACCGACGTACGGGAACCGGTAACCGGAGAATTTCGGTTGGCCGTCGATTATTTCACCGGCGTGGAGACAATGATGGATCAGTGTCAAAAGGTAACTGTATGAAAACGTTTCAGGTGCGACAAACCATTCATTATGATCTGATCCTGGCCGCAGGTACGGAACAAGAAGCGATTCTGAAGGCCGGGGGTATCCCATTGACTCAGTGGGACCCTGAGAGCACTGAGATCACGGCCGAGTTGATCGATGAAACGGAAGAATTGGACGAGTACTGATACGCAAGGCCTGTCTGACCCTCACGATACCGGGCATCCTCTTATTGGCTCTGATCTCATGTGCCCCTGACTCGCCCGAGATCCCCCGGGACCCTCTGCAGGCTATACACCTGATCAGATCGGCCCGATCCTACTGAGGTCGTGGGGGTTAGAGGCCACATTCGCTCGTGCCTTTTGGTGCCATACGGTTTGGTGTGATTCCTTTGCTCACCACCGGCATTTCTGCTTTATCTGCAAAGGACTGTCCGTCCGACGGTCTGAGTGGTAGTGATACCCGCCATGCTTCCGATCATTATGGCAGCCGTTGCGTTGTATTATCGGTGGAAGGACGCATGCTGACGGGTAGGAGTGCCGACACACATTCTCCATGATTTCAGCGGACGACGATGCAGAACCTGAACGGAGGGAAAGCTATAGCCGTGTGCGAATGTGACAGACTTTGGCCGCAATTTGGCCACAGTTCCGGCGAGAAAGAAGCGAATTACACCGGAAAATTTGGCGGAGGGGGCGAGATTTCAAAACCCTGAAGCCGTAGAGACTATAGACCTCGATCTACTCCTATCGTTTCGTTCTCAATCGCTTACAGAAGAGTCAGAGTCAGATGAAACACCGATCAAAACTGATGGCACACGATAGTTCTGCCACAGTTTAGCCACAGCGCCGCCATAGATCAGAGGGAAAGCGCGGCAGGTTCTCGCTCCAGTTTCCATCGTGACATGATGCCGCCCTCCGTGATCATTCTAATCACCGACAGATGGGCGTCCCAACCGCACAAAGGTGGTAGGGCTTATACAGAGCCATTTCACAGCTAACGTGTTGTCTACTATCTCGCGTACCTTTCCGGCCACCCTGTCGACGCTTCCCTCCGGTCGAGCCACGAGTGGAGCAGGTAACTACTTGATTTGTCGATCCAGCGTGGATCGACCGCGGGGTGTTGTTCTTGCTCCCCTCCTCCTCGGCCGGAATTTGTCTCCGGTGCCCCCGTGACGAATGGGAGGATTGAAGCATGGAACAACCGAAGTCCGCACATGACCACTATGAACGCGGTCGTGTGCTCAAGCACGCCCTCATGTACGACCAAGCGCGCGAAGAGTTCCAACACGTGGCCAACGACCCGGAGTATGCTGGGAATGCCCATGTCCAGATCGCGCTGTGCTTGCTGGCGACCGGGCGCTATGACGACGCGGTCGTGGCATACCGCCAAGCCCTGGAGGTGGGCACGTTCTCCTCCACAGAAAAAGCACAGATTCTGTATTTGCTCGGCAAGACATTGGAGGCACTCGGTCGAGTTGCCGAAGCGCTGGAAGCCTATGGCTGGGCCAGAAACGAGGTCCCCGGGTTCCAGGACGTGGCGCAACGGATTAAGCATCTGCTCGCCGGGGGACGCGGCCTGCTCCCCCGACGTCGACCGGCCTCCCGGTCCGTGGTCGGAGACATGCTCAGACTTGGGGAGCAACTCACCCCTCAGGTGCTGAGTCTCCTGGGGCAAGCCTGGACCTCATTGGGTCAGTATGCGGACAAGCTGGGGCACCATCGAGGGGACCAAAAACAGAGTCCTGCTTTCCGAGACGTGGGTCATCCGAGTGGAAAGCGAGAGCTTACGCCGACGCGATGCAGCCCACCGGCAGCCAGAGATCGGAAGAGAGATACACGTCGGCACGTTCGCGTCGCAGTCCGATTGCAGGGCCACTTTTCATCAAAGGAGCGGAGGGTGACCGGTGACGGAGAACTGCGCGACCTCTCCCCTGGGGGCTGTCGCGTCACGAGTCTAGTGGCCGTTCCCGTGGGAGTAGAGTTGGAGTGTTGTATCTTCTCGCAGGATGCAGGTAACCCGTTCACCATCGAAGGCGCAACGGTACGCTGGAGCCGTCCTCAGGAATTCGGCCTGGCTTTCACCAAGGTCCGTCCGGGCGTGCAGCGGCAGATCACACAGTTGTGCAGAGCACGGGCACCGCTAGGGTAGAAGAGCTTGGGATTACACCAAGCAGTTGTAGTCGGGTGAATACTCTCCCATTACAGGAAATGCTCAACGGCATCGAATCGTACTTTCCTCCCGCCCAGTCTAAGGGCAAGCGGGCAGGCCGTACCTGACAGTATGGCCTGCCCGGAGCGCCGACTCCTCTCTCCCTGCTTTGCCCGATCTTCTACATGGCCTGGACAGCGGCTGGCTTTCCGGCAAACTCACGTGACGATTTTTCGCCTGCCTAGTCGTTCTGCGCCGTGTTCAAAAACCTCTCTCATGGTCGAGGGCGCAGAAGTCGATTTTTCTAGGGCTTTGACGTATCCTTTCGACTGTTCCAAAAACAAATGCTTAAGGGCCATCGGGTTGAGTAGGACAACCTTAAATCACAAGTCATGAACGCTGATGAACTGACAAGCAAGCTCAAATGCCTTCTGGAGGAGTTAACGGTCAATCGGGACCTGCCGCGCACCAGTATGAGGTCGGCGGTCGAGGCAAAACAAAATTGGTAACTCTCGCGTGGGATGCTGTGAAAAACGACATCGACCGACTCGGTGAGGACCTCGTCCTAGATCTCCGCTTCGCTTATGGCGAAGTTTGGCGGTTCAACACCATCCTCGAAAACTACGATAACATTTGGGATGATCCGCTACCGAGCGGCAACACGGTGGAGTCTTTAATGGCCGACAAAGCGATTCGAGCCAGAATAGCCTTAATCTGTGCGGAGCAAAAGCTGTCCGCCTATTTAGCAGGATAGAGCTAGTGCAGCCTGACGAATACGCCAAAATGGAGTGAGACAGGTAGCTTTGACTAAGGTCAAAACCAGTTCTTTTTGAACAATCACGAAGATTAGGACAAAGCCCTGAAAAATCGATGTCTAGGAACTTGGAATCGGACGAGGATTTTGGATGGCCTCAAGATCATGACGAACATTCAGGGTGGACAAGGATTGACACAGGTCACATCTGTGGCCAGACCAGAATTCTAACAAACCGCAGGTCAAAATTTCCCGTCTTCTCTTTTGGTGGCCTTGACAGTTCCTCGGCCATCCTGCCTCCCGTATCTCATCTCCTTCCAGGGCTTACGCTTTTTCCTCCAGGGCCTGTCGTATCAGGACCTCACGGAGCAGTGTTTCCAGCTCCTGGTGCATCAACTGAATGCTGGATTCAAGCTGTTGGAGCATGGTTTCGCGGACATGCAGTTCTTCACTGTCATAGAGGCCCCCGGACCCGAACAGTAATGCGATCCGTTCTTTTTCGCGACCCGATCCCACCTCTCCCAGCTTCCCCTCTTCCTGCCAAGTCTGCAACATGACATCTCTTAGGCTGTGCCCTTCGAGACCTCGGATATCTGGCTCCGTCAGAAACCGCCAGGCTCGTTGTGAAAAAAACTCCGATTGCGGCGAGCCGTTCCAGACGGCCGCCAGATGATTGCGAGGATGACTGAACTCCTGGCGCACTTTGGTGAAGTTGGCGGACGTGCCGAATACAACTTCCAGTGCGCCGCCCATCACCGATGTGATATTGGCTGCATCGCCCGCCCCCGTGGCCATGCCGATTCCGCCGGACAGAATATTCGCGAGTCCACCGAAGATCACGCCTAAGATGGTTTGCGAGGTCGTGCGCGTGGTTTGAATGTCCCAGAGCCGATCGTGAACCTGATCGGCTCTCTGCACTTCGCATTCAATTTCGGCGACGAGGCCGGAAACTTCGAGGGTGGCCAATACCAGTCTTGTTACCACCTTCTGTCGGACACGCTCGATGTCTGCCAATGCGGCTTGCTCAACCTCCAATCGCGCCATTCGGTTTAGTAGTGGCAAAAGATCCATGACATCAGCGATATGGACTGCGATAGGGGAATAGAGTTTGACCGCCGCATCTTTCTCGACCGACTCGTTGGGCGTCTGCCGCTGTTCGTCCAAGCCTACAGGCGGATTCCGGACTTCGGAAACGACAGATACGCATCGGCGATCGAATGTGTAGGTGCTGGCAGGAGGGGGCAAGGTAGAGGCACAACCGACGGTTACAAGGAACAATGAGAGCGCCACTGGACACCATCTGCATCGTCGCATATCTTAGTTTCTCCTTATTGAAAGGCAATGAACGCTGAGGTGATTGACACTCATGGCCTGATCTCCACGGGGGCAAATTACCAGAGAGTCACCAGGTATTCCAAACCGGGTTTGTCCCCTGTCACAAGTGACCCAAAACCCGAAAAGTAGGCCAGCGGGAGCGTGAGGAACCGGCTCGCGGCGTGGTCTTCTTGACCCAGAAGGAGGACCCGACGATGGCACGACGACGAGGGCATACGAAGAGCAGATCCTGGCCGCCTTACGGCAACCGGAGAGCGGGACGACGGTCGCGGCAGTCTGTCGCGAAGTCGGCATCAGCGAGCAGACGTTCTACCTGTGGAAACGGAAATATGCGGGGCTGGGCCTCAGTGAACTACGGGAACTCCGGCAACTCCGAGAAGAGAACACGAAACTGAAACGGTTGGTCGCGGATCTCTCGCTGGATCGCCATATGCTGCAGGAGATTGTCCGAAAAAAGCTGTAAGGCCTCGGGACCGGCGGGCCCTGGCCCGCTGGGCGCACACGACCTACCAGGTGAGTGAGCGCCGGGTCTCGAGGCTGGTGCCGAGGGCACGAGCGTCGTTGCGGTACCAGAGTCATCGCGATCCACAGGAGGCGTTACGGATGCGCTTACGAGAGGTGGCCGCGGCCCGGGTGCGCTTCGGGTATCGACGACTCACGGTGTTGTTGCGACGGGAGGGGTGGCCCGTGAACGCGAAACGGATCTATCGGCTGTACACGGACGAAGGGCTGACGGTGCGGACCAAACACCGCACGAAGGCCGCAGGCCGAGCCCGCGTGCCGCAGGCCATGGCCACGGCCCCGAACCAGCGGTGGAGTATGGATTTCATGAGCGAGCGCGTCGCGGATGGCCGCTGGTTTCGGATCCTGACCGTCGTGGACCAGTTCACGCGGGAATGTCTGTGTTTGGTCGTCGATCAGTCGCTCACCGGGGAGAAGGTGGCGCAGGCGTTAGAGCCGGTGGGGCTCCAGCGTGGCGCCCCACGGTCGATCACCGTGGACAACGGCAGCGAATTTGCCAGTCGGGTCATGGATGCCTGGGCCTACCGCCATGGGATCCAGCTGGATTTTATTCGACCGGGGAAACCGGTGGAGAACGGCTTCATCGAGAGTTTCAACGGACGGCTCCGAGATGAGTGCCTGAACGTCGAGGTGTTCTTCACGCTCGAGGATGTGCGCGAGAAGTTGGCTCGCTGGCAGGAGGACTACAACCTCATGCGACCGCACAGTTCGCTTCAGGATCAGGCACCGGCCACCTTTGCGGCGGACTGGGTGGCGACCATACAGACCGCCCACGCATCCCCTGAATTACTGGAGACACTCACGTGAGCGTATGGTAGGTTCGCAGTGCCGCACTGGCGGCCCACACCGATCACGCGCAGGCCAATTCCTCAGGTCTCGCTCGGTCTACATTCGCGGGGCGGGTCAGCTTCCGGGGTGCTCCGATATGCAAGATACGCCATTGACCAGAATAAGCGTAGCGGACTAGTTTTCAGTGCTGAACCAGGGACGTGGATTGCATATTCGCAGCCTCGCCGTAACCGCTAGCAATTTAAGGTGAAGTCTGCCGCCTGTGGCACAAGTGTGGCTGATATAAAGGAAGCAGAAGTCGCGAACTCGTCAAACACCTCAAGTCTTACCACCTGCGGGTGGAGTAGGGATTACGTCTTCGCTTCGCTGGCCTACTCCTGTTGTGCCACCCCCGTGCACTTGTGTGGCCCCCGCTAGCGCAATGGCCACCAGGTCAGGTTAAAGGCCTTATCGTGCCGACCCAAAAAATAGTTGTATCGTGAAATGATAGCGGTAGCGGAGCTGATGTAGAAGTAGATTCTACGCCGAGCCGCGTATGAGGGGATCACATACACCGTTGTGGCGAAGCAGAAATTAGGTAAACAGCCCCGCAACCTCTTAGCGAGCCTGTGGCAACTGACGAGAAGCAGGAAGTTCAAAGAAAAAACGAGTGCCCGCCAGGTACATCTTGACTCGGGTACTTACCGGAATGGGCCTAGCCCAACATACTTCCACCAATTTGGTGCTCGGTGTTTTCTTCGCCTCTGAGGGCACTTGAATTTCAATCACCTGCCGTTTGTTCAGTGGCACAGGAAGCAAGAGCAGCATGCCCCTGACGCTCTTATTGATCGCGTGCCCGAATCCCTTTGTCAGCTTCACAGTGCTCTTGTCCACAAACTTCGTCAGTTTGAAGGGGCAAACGAGCCTGCAGGGCGCACGCTTGCAATCTCTTCGCTCCTCTGCAACCTGAATCACCTGGCTGACGCGTAATAATTGACCGCTCGCTTTACCCATAGCATGTTCCTTTCGGCAGGGTGACCTTGTGAGACCTATATGAAGGAATACGCCGACCATTTCGGTTCCTGGGCGCAGGATCCGCAAATGGCTATGTGCAATTCAGCAGAATCTAGCCGAGCAAAGAGGGGGGATCAGTCTGCGAGGGGCTTGACACGTACCGATGCTGCTTGTGATTGAGGATGTTACCACTTCGAAGTGAATTCACTTCTGAACCTCGTACTAAATTCCAGGGGAACTCCTTCGTGTAGGAGCTCTCTTATAGACTGACGCCGATTGACGCGATGCGTCAACCCTACGAAAGAAGGGATGTAGGTGTTCCCACCGTGATTTTGGAACGTTGTGAACTTAACCTGGACGTCAGAGCTTTGAAAGAAGGATTGGGAGGGCCGAGCATGCAAATCTTTTTCGGCAGTTCGCCATGCCATGTCCATTCCCCCAATACGATTGTGTGGCCACCCTTGTTGCCAAGGGTCCCCTGGGTCAGGTTAAAGGCGTTACGGTGCCCGGTGCCTGGTTGTAGTGGTTTGCATGTCTCAAGCTGCTTCGCTGGTCTGATTCCAACCTGGCCGGCCATAAATCATAAACTTCGGTGATGCAAAAGTAGTAGCGCTAGAGGATTCACTACGATAGCGGGCTACACGTCCACAGCTCCCTCCTCAATGTCCTCCTGTACGATTAGACGCTCGTCATCCGGCTGAATCTTCGCGCAGGAATAGCGTCCTGCGGTCTGCCAGATAATATTTTAACGGTGAGCAATTGTGACCAGACCCCATGCTGTCTTCTCGGCATACTACGGCGAACTGTTCAAAGGAAACGACCATGGCAATACAAGCAGCCGACCATTACCAGAAGGCCGAAGAGCATGATGAACAGGTCGCTCACCAGCATAAGCAGGCTCGACGGGCTATGAGTCGAACTCACGAAAAAAAGGACGCATCAGGTCCACCGCGCACAGGGCGCGCTGGGACTGACGCGGTGAAGTCCAATGGCGCATATTATGGGAATAAGGAGCGGAGCCGCGAGATCCCGATACGGCCCGTGACCCAGGCCTTGGTGGAGAGAACGACCATGTTCACTGCTCCATCCACACGGAGCAATGGTGACCAGACTGCTGTTGGTCTTCTTATCATATCGGCGAGCAAGAGTGAGTGTGGAGATGACCAGGCCAGATCGATACAACATCGGAGAGATCACGCTTTCACACAGGAGGAAACATCATGAATGCGGACCAATTTAAAGGGAAATGGATGCAGTTCAAAGGCGAACTGAAAAAACAGTATGGCAAGTTTACCGACGATGACTTAAGGCAGATCGAAGGCAACCACGACAAGTTCGTCGGCAAAGTCCAGGAACGGTATGGCGACAAAAAGGACGAACTCATGAAGTGGGCAGACCAGTGGCATCAGCTGTCTCAGCCGGAAGCCACAAAACAAAAGACGCATTGACGGGAAGATTCACAACAACCCAGGGAGGGAATCATGTCCTTTACTGATCAAGACAAACATGTCTTATCTGACATTGTAACGGCCTTTTCACTTGCCATCGTTGGAGTGTGTCGTGCTCTGGAACAGCAGCAGAAAATTATGCCTGACTCAATCGCTGAGGCAATACACACTCAAATGGGACAACTGCCGACTGGTTCAAGTGGTCAAACAGTAACAGTAAAAGACATTCTCACGAATATCTCTAAAGGATTGAAGGGGGAACCGATCGCTAAAGTTCGCTTTCCGTAAGAGGTCACGGAATGCTGCCTGTACGTGAGAGCGCGGTATCCCGCGTGGTGACAAGCCACGAGTCGAACAACTCAGTTCCGGGCAAACCCATAATAGAGCTTTCACTCTCCTGGCCTGCTGTGCACTTGAAGAAGTTGTAATAGAGGATGCGGAGTCTTGTTCAATAGCTCCCAAGAGTGGCGGGCTACGAGAAGACGCACCGCCCTCGGTTTGAGCATCCACCAGCACGAGGTCTGACAGGCCGAGTGATTGCCCCCGCCGCGCTTTCCTGTAGACCAAAGGAGGAATGGGCGCGGGATCAACCCACAAGCCCTTCTTTGCTTCCCTTGCATCATTCTCCAACCCTTCTATTGCCAGGCGCTTACTTCCGATACCACCAGCACCAGCCGTCTTTGACGAGTGTGTGGTTGACGTTGGTGCCATCCGCCAGGAACACGTCTCCTAGGGTGCGCCCGTACTTGTCCTGGCCGTGGGTCTGAAGGATGACATCTTTCCCAAAGACTAACGCTGACGCAGCCTGCTTAGCTCGGTTGCCGAAGGCTTGGCCTTTCTCAGGGCAGTCGATCCCGCTGAGGCGGACACGCTCAGGGTGAGTGTTGTGCAGGACTTCGATGGTGTCTCCGTCGAGGACACGGATTATTTTTGCGGCGAAATCTGCCGCAATAGCGATGCTGGCAAGAAGGATGTAAGGTACAACCCAGACGAGGAAAATGACGCCACATGCTCACAAGCCTCGCGGGGGCTTTACGAAGGGGGCATATTCCCATTTTTAGAGAAGTACCGAATGACCAGGCGGAAGTTATAAAGACGGTGAATACAGTAATACTTAGTACGTTATTTCTATGTCCCCTACTTAAGTGGCGTTGTATCTGTCCTCAAGTCTCGCTACTCTACCCCGGCCATTATCAGCATAAATTATAATTACGGCTGCATAATGGAGCCACGAACTCGAGGAGGGGCGTTCATGTGGTGGCAGGAGAACACTGTACAGACGAGCTCACGCGAGCAGGAAGGCGAAGAGGTTATTATGGTTGCTGCCAACTCAACAATTGCCGGGGCTGGTGACATTAGTGCCTTTGTGGGAAAAGGAGTCGAATTCAAGGGTACGATCTCCTATAGCGGCACGGTGAAAATTGACGGATATCTCGACGGAGAAATTGATTCTGACGGCGTGCTGTTGATAGGTGAAGAGGCCGTCATCCAGGCAAAAGTTACCGCTAGAACCATTGTGTGTAAAGGAAAGATTACCGGGGATATCGTCGCAAAAGCACGCGTTGAGCTCCGGGCTCCGGCCGTCATAAATGGGAGTATCCAGACGCCGATCCTTTTTATAGAGGATGGCGTGCTGTTCAACGGTGCAATCGAAATGGCTCACGGTGTTTGCGATATCCCTCGGGAAGCCTTGCTGCTCCCCATCGAAGTGATGACGCCCCCTAATATAAAGCGAGTCAATGGTTAGGGGGAATATTATTATTTAGTATCGTTGCACATTGCTTATGTGTGGGAAGCGCCATCCATTGCACTTCCCGACCAGTCTCAACCGCTAAAGGTCGAGCTGGCCTCCGTTCGATGCGTCAAGAAGGATCAATTTGCGGTGAGCTTCCAGGAGATGCTCCCTGACACTAGGCGCGTCTTGTACAGGTGTTTGAGTTACTCCATCAGGCGCAGCAACCCGAAGCGACCTCGTCCCCTTCGCCACCCGCTGCCCGATCTCAATGATAGCGCCTACACCGTTCGAGCACTGCGCGATCACTTCTTGCCGCAGGCAAATGACCACACAGTGTGACCAACGGTGCCTGGTCCAATTGGGATCCAGTTCCCTTCGCCGGAATGATTGAAAACCACATTACCGCCTCTCATATTGCCGGACCACCAGGTATACGCAAGTCTCCGTTGCAGTTTCTCTATGCAGTTGGCTTCCAATTGTATCGAGTCAGACAAATGCGCCACGCCCGTCGCTGATTGAAGGGTCTTGTAGTCGTACAAGATCCACATCTTCACCAGATCCCCTTTGCGGCGAATGGTGTCTGGATCGACGTACACAGTAAATGTGTCATTTTCGTTAATTTTCACCCACTCCGCATAGGCCGGTCCACTACTCAGCAATAGGAGTGTTAGCACCAACCAGAAACCCAAGATGGAGGCCAGCGGCAAGCGGTGGAAGGGACAAATCGAGAAAGGCATGGAAGCCTCGCAGGCAGGCGTATTGTAGGAGGCGCATTGAGGAAACTGCAAGGCGATGCCCAGCCTAACCGCTGTCCGACATGAGGGCGTGCGGGTCGAGGTGCAGCGTGGAGCTAATACTCTCTAGCGTGACGACCATATCTTGCAACGCCTGTATCCCAAGTTCTGGCGGTACCTCTGGCAACGCTCTCACTTGCTTGCCGAACGCTACATGGCTCGCCATTGCTGTGCGAAGCCTCCCATATATCGCTCGTTCGACCATGTTTGCAGTGCGGAGTGAAATGCGAAGCTGGTAGTAGAACGCAATCACCGCCATCAACCACATGATCAGTTGCCAGTCGTCAGCAAAACCCCATTCGTCGGGTTCGCCGTGTAATAGGTCAGCCTCGTGCACAATCCGCTTCCGCCGCTTTGCCATTTGCGTTAACGGCGGATAGAGGAATCGAAAAGGTGTGGCGTCGATGCCGCTCAACTTGAGCGCCTTGTCAAGATCAGTGCGTGAGTAGAAACTCAGGCTACGGCCTTGGCTTGTGAATGTGACTTCGGAGCGCCACCTCAAATGTGGCATGAAGAAAGACGACGATGGCTCTGAGGATGTCTGCTCTAGCACCACTGCTATTCCCGAACAGTGTCGGGGGCTTAAGGGGGTCATGAGAGAAGAGTATCTGCACCAATCCATTGATGCGGTTCATGTTCAGATGGAACCGTGTTCGGAGAGGGTCAGGGTTAGCGCTCATGGCAAGCGTATGTCTTCCCAGCCTAACGGTTAGCTTCACGGATGGGACCCGCAGTGACGCATCCCGTGCAGCATAGCAAGGCAGTTTCAGCAATCCGTTGTGCCATCTCTACCGGCTTCCCGGTCCTATGGATGGCGGGATCGGGCCACGCCACGAGGCTTTGAGCGTCGCCACTGGTTGGTCTTTGTCAGGCCACCAGACGGTCAGCTCTCCGTTGGTCTCCCGCACTTGCACCATGATGTCCCGAGATGAAGGCTCACGCCGAAACCAGTAGGTGCCGGGTTGCGTGGGCGGTTCGGTCGTCCAGTTCATACCGAAATCTCCATGTCGCAAGGGTACACAGGGTCGGTCCACAGACGGAGCCGACTTTTATTTCTTTGTTGGAAGGGCTTCGCTTTTATTGCCACTTTGCGCTGCCCTTTCAATTTTGCACTCGCCGTTCTCGCAAGTCGTCGTTTGTGTCGCCTGCTTCTCCTGACAGGATTTCTTATCTTCTTGGCTAATCGCCTCATCGAGGAACTTCTTCAACTCCTCTTTCGCGGTTGCGAGACATTGCATGCAAAGGCTCTGGTCGATCTGCGCATAGACGGGAGTTCCAAGCAAGATGATAAACAACGCGAGCACCAGTTTGAACTTCATGGCAGTCCTCCGGTGAGAAAAGTCCTTGCGGAAGGCGCGAAGCGAAGAGGGCATAGGGGCCTCACAGCAGGGAGGCGTATTGTAGGAGGGAAGCGAAGGAAGGCGCAAGGGCTACAGGAGAGGCTCACCGCCGCGGATGTTCTCGCCAATGTTGGTGTGGTTGATGTTCGATGTACTCAGCTCGTCCTTCTTGATCGGCTAGAATCGCCAGAAGAAGGACAGTTGGATTCGGTGGTTCTCAGCATTTGCCCCATCCGCAT
>CAWGSC010000028.1:200000-303541 GCA_963825145.1 uncultured Nitrospiraceae bacterium | reverse complement strand
CAGAGTGTTCAGACGTGTGTCGGACGTGATTCAGGCTTCAACGGCTTCTCATATCGGGAAATGCGGGGTGAAGGGCAGAACGCACGTGAATAGCCGGAATGGTCTTGCCACACATTCTGTTCTTGGGCACGCTGAAGTTGTGCGGGGACATGGTCATGAGTGACATTCTGCGCGAAATTTACATAAAGATTTGTCCTGCGCGGATAGTTATGTATAGTCAGAGGCACGTATGTTGACTTCATTCAAAAGTCTCGCCGAAACCGATCTGTTCTCGATGTTCACCCCGAGGCGGCAACTCGTCGGGTTGGATATCGGATCGAGCGGTATCAAGCTTGTCCAGTTGAAGGAGAGCCGAGGGCGGTACATCTCCAGAAGTTCGGTTTTAAACCACTCGAGCCGGAAGTCATCGTCGATGGTACGGTGATGGATGAGGGGCGGGTGGTGTCGGCGATTAAAGAACTATTCGAGGAAACGAACATCAAGGTGAAGCAAGTTGCCGTGTCGATTTCTGGCCATGCGGTCATCATTAAAAAGATCAGCCTGCCGCCGATGCCGGATGATGAGTTGGAGGGGCAGGTGAGGCTGGCTGCAGAGCAGTACATCCCCTTCGATATTAATGAAGTGAACATCGATTTCAGTGTATTGCCCTCTTCTGAGGCCGCGGGCGATACCCATGGAGAGATGTCGATCATTCTGGTAGCGGCCAAGAAAGACAAGATTAATGAGTTGACTGAACTCGTCAAGGGGGCGGGGTTGTTTCCGCTCGTCATGGATGTGGATGCTTTTGCGATCGAGAATATGCATGCGATCAACTATCCCGTTTCGCAGGAGGATACGACGGCGCTTGTGAATATTGGCGCCAGCGTCATGAATATCAATATTGTTCGAGGCGGCACCTCGTTGTTCACACGTGATATTCCTATCGGGGGGAACCGCTATACGGAAGCTATTCAGCGAGAAATCGGCATGTCTTATGAAGAGGCAGAGGAAACGAAAAAAGGCGCGCGTTCGGCAGGGAACAATCAGGCTGCGGTGACCACGGTCGTCGATAGTGTCAACGCCGAGGTTGCGTCTGAAATTGCGCGGACCATCGACTATTTCAAGTCAACCATGCCAGATGCGGACGTTCAACAGGTTCTCTTGTGCGGAGGGGGCGCTCAGGTCAAGGGCCTGGTTCCGCAACTGAGAGACCGAATGCAGGCTGTTGTCGAGGTGGCTAATCCGTTCGGTGAAATCGATACCTCAGGGACGGGGTTCGATCAGGGTACGTTAGCCGAATTGGCTCCACTGGCTGCCGTGGGCGTTGGATTGGCCCTTAGATCGGTAGGGGATCGATGATTCGCATTAATTTATTGCCTGGACCCAAGGGGCATAAGGCGAAGCCTCAGTATGATGTCAGAGCGCAGGCGCTGTTGGGCGTCGGGATGTTCTTCATTACCCTGGCTGGCTGCTGGTGGTACTCGGCCTCACTCGATGATGAGATCAGCGCGCGGCAGACCGAAAAACTCGACAAGGAGAAACAGGTTGCGCAGCTGAAGGAACAAGTGAAGCAGGTCTCAGATTTTGAAAGCCGGAAGAAAGTGCTGGAAGACAAGAATCGCATTATTGATGAGCTGGAAAAGTCACGTATTGGCCCTGTCAAGGTGCTCGACCATGTCAGTCAAAGCCTGGAACCGCTGAAGGTGTGGTTAGTGAGAGTCGCGGTCACCGGGAAAGAAATCGATCTTGAGGGTCGTGCGGCGACCAATGATGATGTGGTGGAATTTGTGAATAACCTGCGCCGTACCGACTATTTCTCGAATATCAATCTTCAAGAAAGTCGAGCTGCGGTGGAGAGCCAACTCAATATCTACCAGTTTAAACTTGGATTCCGTCTCAAAGGGTAAGAATCATGAAGCTGCCCGCTATTAACCTAGATCTATTGCGGTCAATCCCATTGGTTCAGAAGGTGGGGCTTCTTCTAATTATTCTAGTAGGGATTATCGTGGGCTTCTACTACTTTGTCGCCGAGCCAAAATCTGAGGAGATTGCAGGGCTCCAGGGAGAGATTGGTGGGCTCGACAGCCAGATTCAAACGTTGACCATAAAAGTTAAGCATCTTGATGAACTCATTGCTGCCAGTAAGCAACTAGAGATTGAGCTTGCGAAAAAGAAGGAACGGCTGCCGCCTGAAGAGGAGGCGGTCATGTTGCTCAAACAGGTGTCAGACTTGGGGATTCGCCTTGGACTCGACATTAAGCTGTGGAAACCAAGTCCCAAGAGCGAAGATCCATCAAAACTCTTTGTGCGGATGCCGGTGAACGTAGAGGTTTCCGGCGGTTACCATACCGCAGCCTTATTTTTCGATCGAATCAACGCGATGCCTCGGATTGTCACCGTGTCCGGCCTTAAGATGGGAGCTCCAAAGTTTGAGAAGGGACGGGTTGTCACACAGACCGTGTTTGACCTTGTCGCCTATGCGGCACCAGAAGAAACCAAACTGGCTGCGCTGGATCCGGCGACTCCTCAGAAGAAATAGGGAAAAAGTCTTGGGTGTGTGCGAGGCCATGAGCGATGAACGCTATCTGTAAGAGCTGGCGATTGACCATGAAGACAACAAGCATGATTCTGATCGGATGTGCAGGCCTACTTGTCGCAGCTGGCCTGAGCTTTGCTGGGACAGGTATAGGTTCTCATGTCCAGCAAATTAGCCCAATGCGGCAGGATTCCTTAAAAGTGGCTACTCTCAACGAGGTGCCGAGGCACGCATCGTCTCCAACGCCAGCCGCTGAAGCAGGCGATGGGAGTGCTCCACCAGTTGGACCCAATCCAATATTGGAACCAGAGAGAGCACGCGCCTATGACCCTTCCGGGCGGCGCGATCCGTTCGTACCAGTGCTGCAACAGTTAGGACTTGGGCCGATGGATCCCACATTACCTCCGCTTCAGCGCGTTGGGCTTACTGAGATGAATCTGATCGCCGTGATATGGGGGGCCTACGGCTATACGGCTATGGTTCAGACTCCAGATGGAAATGGATATACGGTGCGTCGGGGAACGCGTATCGGTCCCAATAATGGCGTGGTGAGTGCCGTGACGGAGACAGGTATTGTGGTGCAAGAACGGTTTACAGATGTGTATGGGAGCAAACAGGAGCGTGAATATGTCAAGCTCCTTCACCCGAAAGAGGGCGCAGAATGACACCTAAGCCAACTACGACGACCACAGCATTTGTTCGCGTGCTCTCGGCAGTGGGAGCGCTCAGTATTCCGATAGCCCTGCCGTCGATAGAGGCGTCAACCGACATACCTAATGTCGATTCAGGCATGCCATCGAGCGTCGAGGGAGGTCTGGCGCAGACTCTGACTCGCATAGATGTTCAGCGCGGCGCGGACGATATCCGTGTCGTCATCTCCGGGGATGGCAGGATGGCCCACGAGGTGACACGTCTTGATGAGCGGCGCCTCATGATAGACATTCCAGGCGTGGCGTCCGCCATCCGCAGGCCAGTCATATCGGTGAATCACCAGATGTTGAAGCAAGTGCGTCTGGGTTATCATGCCGATCGAGTACGGGTGGTCTTGGATCTTGCCGGTTCGGTTGTCTACTCGGTTGAACCGCATGGCGCGAATCTCCTAATTGTGACGATTCGAGAAGGCGCCGCTAAGGATAGGGGCGCAGATACAGACTTGTACCGTGACGAGGCCGTCAAAACCATAAAATCAGAGAATCCTATCATGCTGCCGGTCCGGGCGGAGGCCTCCTCTCGGGTGGCCCAGCGGGCAATGGCCACGGTTCATCGGTCTTCGACGAAATTTCATGTGCGGCCTGTCCAGATGACCTCCGCGCCAGATGGTGGTGAGAAAGGCGTGCCAAAGGAAGATTTGGTTGTTGGAGAAACGCGTTATGTCGGCCGGCGCATTTCGCTCGATTTCCAGCAAGCCGACATCAGTAATGTGCTGCGCCTCATTGCCGAAGTGAGTGGGTTTAACATGGTCGTCGGTGAAGGGGTCAAGAGCAAGGTCACGATGAAGCTCGTGAGTGTGCCCTGGGATCAGGCGCTCGATATGATTTTGAAGATGAATGGGTTAGGCAAGATCCGACAGAGCAATATCCTTTGGATCGATTCGCTGGCGAACATCGCTAAACAGGAGAATGAAGAAGCGCAGGCGGTTGAAGCCAAGCAGAGAGCAGAAGTACTGGTTGATCGGGTGTTCTATATTAGAAACCTGCAAGCACAAGAACTCATGACGTCTCTTCGGCAGTATTTGAGCCCTAGAGGGTTGATGCAAATGAATCAAGGGTCCAATGCCTTAATCGTCCGGGATACGGAAACCCAAATCGCGGTGATAAAACAGCTGGTTGATGGGCTCGATCTCGAAGTGCCTCAAGTCCAAATCGAAGCGAGGATTGTGCAGGCTGATACGACCTATTCCCGTTCGTTGGGGGTTCAGTGGGGTATCCAGAATGTGAACCAACTGGGATCTTCTTTTGGTGTGGCGAACTTCAAGACGGGTGTTACCGGACCATTTGCGGGTCAAACATCGAATTTTCTGGTCAATCTTCCCGCCACGGTCGGCGGCTTAACGTCGACTCCCGGTATGGGGTTCACAATTGGGAGAACAGACGGAGCGCTGTTGGATGTACGGCTGTCAGCAGGTGAGTTGCTCGGTCTGAGTAAAGTCATAGCCTCGCCGAAGGTCACGACTTTGGACAAGCGAGAAGCCAAGATCTCACAGGGGGAATCGATCCCGTTCCAGACGACCTCCCTCCAGGGGACTCAGACAACGTTTGTGGATGCGAACTTGGAACTGAATGTGACTCCTCAGATTACCTCGCGAGATCCAAAGGAAACCGGTAAGCTGATCATGATGAAGGTTCGCGCAACGAGAAACGCAGTCGGTGCGCGGAGCAATCCGGCTGGTCCAAGTATTGACCGCCGCGAAGCCAATACCCAGGTCAATATCCGCGATGGCGAGACCATGGTGATTGGCGGTGTCTTTATCGACACGCAGAGCAACAGGGTCCTTGGTATCCCGTATCTCTCTCGAGTGCCTGTCCTGGGATGGCTTTTCAAGCAGAAAACCGAGGATGTGGCGAAACAGGAGCTGCTCATCTTCTTGACGCCCAATATCGTGAAAACCATGTAGTTGCTACAAAAAGTCCGCCAGCTTTTTCCTCGCCTCGCTTTGATACTCAATGTATAGGAGCGAGCCTCTTGGATTTCGCATCACTGGAGAGGCTTCTCCGTTCACCATGATCCATTCATAGGTCGAACGGCCCACACGACGTGTGGGCGTACCCTCTTGTCCCTTCGCTTGCCGTGGCGAGCTTCATTCAGTTCAAAGAGCGTACTTCTGAGGCCATGAAAAGCGAGCGTTTGGCGCGGAAGCGTATCTAAGAACCTTCTAGTTTCTGAACCGTTGTGTTACCATCCCCCCCGATGTCCGCCATCGCAATTCATGATCATAGCAGGCGAAGTGAGTCGTGACTCCAGGCTTTCCTATCCAAGGAGAATCGGATGGGCGACTGGCATTTTTGAGTCAGGAGAGACCGTTGTTGAGCAAGGCCGGTGTGGCGGAACAGATTGTACCGGTGACGTTGGGGGAGCGAAGCTACGACATCGTCCTTCATCCCGGGTTACTTGCGACAGTGGGTGACAGACTCAGCGCCCTTACGACTTCTCCGAAGATTGGGGTTGTGACAGATCGGAACGTGGCAAGCCGGTATCTTCACGGAACCCTCCGCTCGCTTTCCAAGGCGGGATACGACCCGACTCCAATTATTTTGCCGCCGGGAGAGCGGACCAAGACGCTTGGAACAATCGCCAAGATTCTTGATGCGTTAGTCAAGAGCAAGTTCGAACGTCAGTCCCTGTTGCTGGCCCTCGGTGGCGGAGTCATCGGCGATGTCACCGGTTTTGCTGCCGCGATCTATCAACGAGGAATCCCGTTCGTGCAAGTGCCGACCACGCTTGTGGCCCAAGTAGATTCCAGTGTCGGGGGCAAGACCGGCGTGGACCATCGACTGGGAAAGAATCTCATCGGAGCGTTTTACCAGCCGCGCGCAGTATTCATCGACCCTCTCACGCTGCGCACCCTGCCACGCCGAGAGTGGATTGCCGGCCTTGCCGAAGTTATCAAATACGGCATTATCGCCGATGAGGAATTCTTCGCCTTTCTAGAGCGAGAGATTCCTTCGCTGTTGAAACTCGATGAAGAGCCGGTTATCCATGCGATTAAACGATCCTGCGAGATCAAAGCGCAGGTGGTTGCTGCGGACGAACGGGAGTCGGACCGCCGACGCATTCTCAATTATGGCCACACAATCGGACATGCACTGGAGTCACTCGCAGGCTATCGCGGGTTAATCCATGGTGAAGCGGTTGGGATCGGGTTGGTGCAAGAAGCAGATTTGGCTTGTCACATGGGCCTGTGCGGGCGAGACGTTGTCGAGCGGATCGGAAGTCTGGTGCAGCGTGCTGGGTTATCCGATCAGATCTCACGGGCATCCTTTACGTCCCTCTGGGGCGCCATGCAGCATGACAAGAAGGTGGTCGGGGGGCGGGTCATCGGGGTATGGCCAGTGCGGATTGGTGAAGTGATAATCCGGCCACTCGAGCAGCAGGTCTGTGCAGCATGGTTTCAGCGCAAGCGCGGCCGTGGGAGCCGACCGTCGAGTGGCCGTCAGCCAAGTCAGCATCCTGTCCATCGAAAGGCGCGTGCGCAAAGGTAAATCTCAATGACGACCAAACACACGCCTTCTGTGGCGCACCTTCAACAGGCCTTGCGGGAAAAAACACGCGAAGTCGATGTGCTCCATCTGATCTCTGAGTCGATCAGCAACCAACTGGATCTCGAAGCCATTCTCAAACATATCGTCGAAGTTGTCGTCGAAGTGACCAATGCGGATGCCTGCCTTCTGTACCTATTGTCGGACACCCAAGACGAACTCATTCTTCGAGCTTCGAAAAACCCTCATCCGAAACTGATTGGCCGCATCACGATCGGCTTGGGAGAGGGCATCACCGGGTGGGTCGCTCAGGAACGGACGCGCGTCGTGATTCCGAGTAATGCGAACGACGATCCACGCTTTAAGTTTTTTCATAACCTTCCGGAAGACCGCCATCAAGCCTTTGTTTCCGTACCGATCATGGCTAAAAAGGAAGTGGTCGGCGTCATCAATGTCCAGCATAAACGCCCAAAGCGTTATCGGCCGGATGAATTGGCGTTACTTTCAACTATCGCCAATCAAGTTGGAGGAGCGATCGAGAACGCGCGGCTCTACGATCAAATGCAACGCAAAGCCTTGCAAGTGGAAACGCTGTCGCAGGTCTCAGAAACAGTAGCGTCCAATCGGTTGATCAAAGACGTGCTCCAACTCCTGGCGACGATGACCGCGCAAATGATGAACTCCAAGACCTGTTCGATTATGCTCTTAGACGAAGCCAGTGGGGAACTGCGGATCGCGGCGACGCAAAGTCTCAGCGAACAGTATCGCCGCAAGCCGAACCTCAAGGTTGGGCAAAGTATCAGTGGGCGTGCTGTCAAAGACCGCCGGCCGATTGTCGTGCTCGACGTCTCCACAGAGCGAGACTATATGTATCCAGATATGGCCAGGAAAGAAGGGCTGTGCTCATTGCTTTCGGTACCGATGATGGTGCGAGATAAGGCGCTGGGCGTGATCAATAGCTATACATCCGTTCCTCACGTGTTTACCGGCGAAGAGGTCAAATTGCTCCAGGCCATCGCCAATCAGGCCGCCATCGCCATCGAGCATACGACCCTGATCGAGAAGTCCCACGAGATGCAGGAAGCGCTTGCGGTTCGGAAGCTCATGGAGCGGGCCAAGGGCTATCTGATGCGCTCGAAGAAACTGACTGAAGAAGAGGCGTTCAAACTCATTCAGCGGCAAAGTATGGATTTCCGGAAGTCGATGCGCGAGATAGCCGAGGCTGTGCTCTTAGCTGGAGAACTCGATCAACGAGCTGAGAAGCAGCGGGGATAACAAGAGAAGTTCGCAGCATTTCGTCAGTACAAGATGCTAGGGAATCACAGGCGGTTTTTGTTTGGAAGCCCCCTTCTGTTTCTGCGCATTTCGCTCAGCTTCCTGCTCGGCTAACTGCCGTTTGATATCTTGCAGTTCTTTCCTCATGTCATCCAATTCACGCTCTCTCGGTTGAATGGGCGTTTGAATTGTCTGTGTAGCCTGTGTTGGTGCGGTGGTTTGTCCGGTCACAGCGGCAGATCTACCGGCGGGGATTTGAACTGATGGTGGCGACCCTGAATCGGCGGGAAGTGAAGCGAGTAAAGCATAGTCGATGACTAGCGTCGATTCGGTCGAGCGTGCGTCACGATAACTGTCCGGCCGTTGTGCTGATTCCGGGATAAAGAGGATGGTGGGTGAGCGTGTCGGCCCGCCTGCTCCGTACCGGGACATGGGGATGAGCCAAGGCAAGCTCAGATACAGTGACTGTCCGTAGGCGTAAAGCGAGCCCTTCGTCGATTCTGCGGGCGCCCCTGTTGGACCGACGCGAAACGTCACCTCCTGGTCCGACGCAGCTCTGGTGAGTCCCTCGACCAGGAGCGGCGTCAGGAATTCAACGTCCTCGTCCCTAAATGCTCGAACCGCCTCTGGCTTGCCGGCGACCAGGATTCCCAAGAACCCTCGGTTCTCCTTGACGACCACGCCGCGTAGTATTCTGGCCATCGTATCTGCCGATACCGTAATGGGATGCGCGGCTTGGAGCGATCGATCGGAAATCCGCTCCAAATATACGGCGCCGCGATCCGTTTCCTGCAGGGTGAGGTCGCGGTCTGGCCCGGTCGAACAGGCGGATGCAACGAGGAGGAGTCCTGTCAACAGGGGGAGTCTATAGTGCCGGGTTGTGTACATACTGTGATGGCTACCTGAGGGGTTTTGCCAAGCCAGTTTAGCACAGTACAGGTCCCAAGGCAAGATGACCTCCGGATGAACGAGGATCCCAAATCCAAAGATATAACATCCGTGCAGCTCGTCTGGAGTGCAGATGGGTTGATGTTCAGTCGGCCGGGGGCGAATCAGGCGTTCAGTCCAATGGCGTAGTGTGGGAAGCAGACGGCAAGGCTCATCGAGTTGTCTTTCCGAAATCAACTGGATGAGCATATTACCCAATTGATTTTCCGGGGACATGCTCCAGGGTCTCTCTCTGAGTCGTGCAAAGTACGAAGACCTTGACAGATGTTTCCGGCGGCTACGTATAAGCGGCCTCATCGGACAGGGGAACAGCGGCGTTCTCCGGTCCTAGCGGACCAGAGGGCGTTTTCTGGCTACATTTCGAGCAGGCTGAATCACCATGGTGCAAATGAATTGAATCACGGGAAAAGCTGAGAGGCAGCCATCGTGGGCGAATGGCTGCTGAGAAGCGAGATATATACGTTGGTTGGTGGGAATCGATGTGAACGTGAGAGGCGAATGAACGGCGAGGGGCTGGAGGATGCGCACAATGGCGTTCGTGGCGACGACATCGTCGAGGTGAGAGAGAGCCGGGCGAGTGAGCAACGGAGTCATCACCGGACATGAGAGATTGTTGCTATGAAGGTCGATCAACGAGATGGAATGTGAAGAAGCAGTTCTTTGATTGTTGGTGGCTATCCTGGCACTAGTGTCTGGGAGTGGCATCCATGCTGCCCAGTGCTTACGCAGCTGGCAAGATCGCCAGCGACGATGAGACCATGTGGGTAAGCGTCGGCATGGGTGTACGGACAGAATTCATCGCTCAGGAAAATGCGTCAGCGAACGGTCAAAATTACAACAACAGCTTCGGCATCAATAACGCTCGTATCTATATAAACGGGCAGATCCATAAGTACCTCAAGTTCGAGTTCAACACCGAATGTTTTAACTGTGCGACCGGCGGGAACGGTACATTCGTAACTCCCGGATCCGCTGGGACAGGCTCACAATTCGGGGGTAATTCTAATATCGGCCTGCTCGATGCGATCGGGAAGTTCGAGTTTAATCAGTACGTGAACCTCTGGGTCGGACGCATGTTGGTGCCTGGCGAGCGCGGCGAACTGAATGGTCCTTTCTTCCACTCGGTCTTCGAGGGCTTTAAGACGCCGTTCAACTCCCAGATTTCAGTGCGAACTTTGGCGTAGGTGGGGCCGGTCTCTACGGCCGTGACAATGGCGCGACCTTCTGGGGTCAAGTCGACCCAGGTTTTGGACATCTGCAATACAGCGTGGGGGTGTTCACCGGACTGCAGTCAGGGTGGAGCTGCAAAACTCTTCGGACCTAATCAACAAAACAGCTTGATGTATGCCGGACGTCTCACCTACAACTTCCTGAACCCGGAGAAGAATCCCGGTTACTACACCAGTGGTACCTACTTCGGTACAGCCGGTGATATTCTCGCGCTCGCGAGTAGGGGCGAATTATCAGAAGCAATGGCGCCGGTTCATTTGCCGCATCGTTCCGACTACGACCATTTTTGTCACCGACCTTCTGTTTGAGAAGCCACTCGCGAGCGACAGAGGCGTGATCACGTTCAACGCTGAGTACAAACAGTATTTTGCAAATTTCAACCAGAATATCGCCTTTACAGCACACCAACAACTGCGGCTACCGACTGCTTCTGCATGTTTGACGGACATTCATATACCAGGTACGGCTTGTATCTGTTTCCGCATGAAATAGGGATTGGGAGATTCCAGCCCTATGGGAGATATACCTGGGTTCAGCCTAATAACAGCAGTAATCGCGAGGAAACGGAAATCGGCACGAACTACATCATTTCCGGTTTTAATGCGCGCATTTCGGCATTCTGGCAGTATGGCGATCTCGCCACCAAAGGCTCACAAGGAGGTGAGAATATCTACGCACCTGGCAGGACAGGTGATCATGTCAATGCTTGGAAGATGGCCTTACAGATACAGTACTAAGAAGATCCGTTTTCACTGGAACTCCTACCGCTTCTCGAAAAGCCGATGAGGTTTTTCTGCCTCCCGAACAATTTCCATCTCTGTTATAGAGACGATCATCTCTCGCGGCAGGAGGCAATTACCTTCTATGACATATTCGCAAAGTGTGATTGAGTCAGATCCTCAGTGCGAAATGAGTGCTGCGATTATCCACCGGGTCGAAATAGAAAGAGCTAGCAGGTAAGGCAAGCCCAGCGTGACGCTCGCGACATTCATTTGCTTGATCGGTCAGCGCCACACGAATTTGGGGAGTACCGGTGCTCCGGTCACCGTTTGGCGGACAATAGACCAAAACTCTCGCACCTTGGCCTGGACCGGCTCGGATTCCTGGCCGAGAACCTTGAACACCAACCCGGCGTCGTTGGGTAGTCGAGATGCACCGGCGGCCCACTGCTCCTCCAGGTTCACCACTGCAGGAACCTGGTCGAAGACCTTGTCGGCGTGATGTTTGGGTGTGAGCAACAGGACGTTGGCGAACACATCGAACGTGCCCATGACACCCACCTGCCGCACGTTGTGCACGTGCGGCTCGATGACAAACTTCTCTGTGAACAACTCGGTGCCATCGGGTCGTTGGGCTCGCACGGTAGAAGAAAAGACGTCGTATTGAAACAGTTCCCCCTCGCCGTGATACTTGCGTCCCCCCATCATGATCTCGGAGTAGAGCAGCGTGGCGCTGGGGTGTACACACACGTGCGTGGTGGTGATGAAGCGGGCATGCGCGTGGGGGATGACCGGATCAGGAAGATATTCCAGATACGCATTCTCACCCAACACGATGTTCTGGGTCTGAGCCGCATAGTTGGCATCCATCGAGTGGATTTTCGTGGCGGCCTGCGTCGTGACGTGAGCACGCGTATCGGGCGCGAGGTCGATTTCAATGTTGAACCGGTCGCCCTGCAGGATGCAGCCCGTGGTCGTGATGATAAAGACGCAAGGCAGGTCGGGCAGCGCCTCGTCCCAGTACAGCGCCTGCTGCACCAGGAGCGGGGCGCGGCGATCCAGATGCGCCAGCACGGTGCGTTCCCCGCGCCGTTCAAAACCGAGACGCAGGAACGCATTCTTCCCCACACACACCGCTGGGCAGCTGCCCAGGCTCATCCTGAAACGAAGCAAGTTCCGGCGGCTGATGAAAAGTCGTCATGCGTGCGTCTGGTTGAATTTCATGTCGAACAGCACATTCTGCTGGATGAGCGTGACCAGGTCCATAATGCCTTCGCCCGTCTTGCAATTGGTGAAGACGAAGGGTTTATCGCCCCGCATCATTTTTGAATCGTTGTCCATCACCTCCAGGCTCGCGCCCACGTACGGAGCGAGGTCGGTCTTGTTAATGACCAGGATGTCCGACTGGGAGATACCCGGGCCATTCTTCCGCGGAATCTTGTCGCCCGCCGCGACATCAATGACGTAGATAAAGAAATCCACCAGCGCAGGGCTGAAGGTCAGGGTGAGATTGTCGCCGCCGCTCTCGATGAGCACAAAATCGCTGTCGGGAAAGCGGGATTCCATATCTTCCACCGCGGCGAGATTCATGCTGGGATCTTCGCGCACGGCCGTGTGCGGGCAGGCCCCGGTTTCCACGCCGATAATCCGCTCTTCGAGCAAGATGCCTTTCAAGGTGCGCTGGACGTGCTTGGCATCTTCCGTGGTGACGATATCATTGGTGATAATCAGGATTTTGACACCCATCTTGACGAAGATGGGTGTCATGGCCTCGATGATTGCGGTTTTGCCGGAGCCTACCGGGCCGCCGACGCCGATTCGTGTAATTTTCTTCATACAGTGCCCCGGTGAGTCAGTTCATGAACATTCGTATGTGCGCCTTCACATGCGCGGCAGCCAGGATATCGAGCGAGGGCGAGAATGTCGCCATCTCGTCGAGCGTGGCTCCCGAGACGCGCGCGTACTCGGCTTCTGCGGACGTGTTGACCTCGAGGAGAATGGTTTGCGCGTCGAAGTGATGGATCTTCATGAGCCGCAACGAAGCGCTCAGGATCATGCTCGCCGTGCCGTACTGATGTACGGCAAAGGCATCGTGCTCGGGCAGGCCGAGTCCGGCGAACAGAAGGCCCAGACCGACCGGATAGGTGCCGGGGGTTTCCTTACGTTCGATGTGCCCCAGCCAGTCCGTCAGAAGCGGCGTATGGATCAGGTGGTTCGACAGCTCGCCGAGCTTCTTTCCCATGCGCACGGTCATGGTCCGCATCTCTTCGTTCAACTTGCGGTTGAAGAGGGCGGTGTCGGCTCGCAGCACGCCGGTCATATCGTGCGCGCGCGCCGCCCGGTGCGCCGCCAGCAGAGCAATGGCATCAGCAGATGCCGACTGGCGGGTTGCGGTCATGACGAATTGGCGCAGCGTCTCCATATCGTGAACAAGGTGGTGTTGAATCGCGGACTCGAGTCCGTTGGAAAAAGAAAACGCGCCAACCGGCAGCACCGAGTCGCCAAACTGCAGGATGCGCATCAATTCGGTGATCTTCGGCTGACGATCCCCGGATCGGGTGATTGAAGACGGGGTGTGGTTCGATTCCCCGTTGACTTCCGGAGCGGGTTTTCCAACCAGCTCACGGATTGACGGAGAATGCTCCGGCGAGACGGGGATGGTTTTGATCCTAATGGACATGATCGTGCGGGTGAGCGTGATCATGTGGATGATCGTGTTCCTCCACATGGGAATGGACTGGACCTTCGGCTCCGCCAAACAGGCGCCGGGACTCATGGGGCGCGAGGTAAGGAATGACCTCAGATCCAGGGACAAAGTCATAGGTGATCCCGCGAAAGGCGTGCGTCTTCATCACAGAGGCCATGACTTTTTTGTCCACCGTGAGCGGAATAAACACTCGATTCCCTTTGACGACAGCAGGCCAGTGCTGGTTGCCCAGGGCATGGCCTAGCTCCACACAGGTACGAACGAACACCTCCGGGGTCTGCGTCTGCAGTGCTCCCAACTCGACCACCATCACTTCCTTGAGGGTGACTCGGGCGACGGTGGCGGCCTGTTGCGCCTCGTCCCACACCAGCACGTCGCCATCGCGCAGGAGGATGCCACGTGGCAACGATATGGCCAGGTCAATGCCGTTCTGACTCAACTTCCGCAGGCGACTCTTTTGCGCTTCCCACTGGTCGAGCGCCAGCCAATCCAGCGTCGCCTGTTCCAGGCGTGCTTTCCAGGCGGCTTCGTGAATGTTGCCGGTGATGGTTTCGATGACGAGCATAGGTAGTATTATGAAATGCTCCTGCCCGTAAATCAACTTCGACGGGCCGTGACCACGCGATTGCATCAAGCCTTCACCGAGTCTCAATCCCGTCTGACGAGCATAAACCCGAGGATGATGCGGGGATGGAAGGTGGGCGGGGACACACTGTCAGCTCACCAGTGTGTCCCCGCTCGCAATTGACGTTCCCTTCCCATCGCCGCGTGAAGGTGCCTCAGCTAAAAAAGTAGAGCTGATTCAGGGAGATGGATTTGGCCGGTTGGACCGTGGCATGGACACCATCCACCTTGACCGCAAAGGTCTCAGGGTTCACCTCGATTTTTGGCGTCAGCCCGTTGCGCACCATGTCCCGCTTCGTAATCGTGCGCGTGCCATACACAGGCATGACCTTGCGTTTGAGGTCCAACTTGTTCGCAATACCGTTGTCATAGGCGGCACGTGAGACAAAGCTGAC
Source organism: uncultured Nitrospiraceae bacterium (assembly GCA_963825145.1). Lineage (GTDB taxonomy): Bacteria > Nitrospirota > Nitrospiria > Nitrospirales > Nitrospiraceae > Palsa-1315. The sequence continues at coordinate 288,932 of CAWGSC010000028.1, read as the reverse complement.
GCAGGTCTCGGGCAGGGCCTGGCCGAACGCGCCAAACATCGGGCGGTAGATAACCGGCTGGGGTGTCGGCAGCGAAGCGTTCGGATCCCCCATGATTGACCAGTTGATCAAGCCGCCTTTGATGACCATCTTGGGCTTGGCGCCGAACATGGCCGGTTCCCAAAGGACAAGGTCCGCCATTTTCCCAGGAGTGATCGAGCCGAGGACATGCGAGATGCCCTGGGTGATTGCCGGATTGATGGTCACTTTCGCGACGTAACGCAGTACGCGGAAGTTGTCGTTGTTCGGTGAATCCTCCGGCAACTTGCCGAGGCCTTTTTTCATCGCATCCGCTGTCTGGATCGCGCGCAACCAGTTCTCACCGACCCGGCCCATGGCCTGCGAGTCGCTCGAGAACATGGAGATCACACCCATGTCGTGGAGCACATTCTCAGCGGCGATGGTTTCGGGGCGGACCCGGCTCTCGGCGAACGCCACGTCCGACGGCACCTTGGGATTCAGATTGTGGCAGACCATGATCATGTCGAACAATTCCGCCATGGTGTTGATCCCGTAGGGCAGCGTCGGGTTCGTGGAACTTGGCAGCACGTTGAGTTCGCCCGCCACCTTGATGATGTCGGGTGCGTGACCGCCACCGGCGCCTTCCGTATGGTAGGTGTGGATCGTGCGGCCTTCAAACGCCGCGATGGTATCTTCGACAAAACCGCCCTCGTTGAGGGTGTCGGTGTGGATACAGACCTGCACATCCATGTCGTCGGCGACCGAGAGACTGGCCCGAATGTTTGAGGGGGTGGTGCCCCAATCTTCGTGAATCTTGAAGCCTGCGGCGCCTGCCAGAACCTGTTCGACCAGGGGCGCTTCGCCCGAGCAGTTGCCCTTGCCGAGAAATCCAAAGTTGATAGGCAGCCCTTCGACTGCCCGGAGCATCATCTCAATGTTCCAACGTCCGGAGGTGATGGTCGTGCCGTTCGTGCCGTCGGTCGGCCCGATGCCGCCACCGAAGAAGGTGGTGACGCCGTTGCTCAAGGCCGCGTAGACCTGCTGTGGCGAGATCAGATGGATGTGCCCGTCGTTGCCGGCCGGCGTCAGGATCAAGTGTTCGGCGGTGATGGCATCCGTGGCTGGGCCGACCGTGAGTCCCGGGGTCACGCCGTCCATGGTACCGGGATTGCCGGCCTTGCCGACACCTACGATCTTGCCGTCCTTGATGCCGACATCGGCTTTGATGACGCCGAGGAGCGGGTCCACCACCGTCACGTTGGTGATCACCAGGTCGAGGGCGCCGCCCTCGCTCGTGAGCTGGTTATCCATCCCCATGCCGTCGCGCAACGTCTTGCCGCCGCCATAGATGGCTTCATCACCGTACACGCGCAGATCCTTTTCGATCTCGATGTAGAGGTCGGTATCACCCAAGCGGATTTTGTCTCCGACGGTCGGGCCGAATAGGCTCGCGTTTTCCTTACGAGATATGTGTGACATACGTCTGCTCTCTTTCTTGGCCCTCTTGGCCAACTAGTGTCTCTTGCCGGTTTATCTCACTATGGTTTTTTCGCCTTGGACTTGAAGCCACGTTCGCCAGCGCGTTCCAATCCTTTGTCGAGATTCGGCCGGTAGCCCGGCGTGGGGCCGGTCCCGGTCCAGCCGTCTACCAGGTTGTTGAACCCGTAGATACGTTGCTTGCCCCCGAATGGAACCAGCGTCACTTCCTTCTCGTCGCCCGGCTCGAAGCGCAGGCCCGTCGAGGCCGGAATATCCAGGCGCTGGCCAAACGCCGCCTTCCGGTCAAATTCCAGGGCACGATTGACCTCAAAGAAATGAAAATGGGAGCCGACTTGAATGGGGCGGTCACCGGTGTTGCGCACCTTGATTTTGACGGTGGGTCGTCCCGCATTAATTTCAATGGGTTTGTCGGAAAGAACGTAGCCGCCGACGGGTGTCTTCGCCGCTGTAGGTGGTTTTTGAGTTGCCATTTTTTGCTCCCTCTGTTTGGGTTCAACGTCCGTTGAGCAATGCCCGTCCAGTTACTGGATCGGCCCGTGAACGGTCACCAGGCGGCTGCCATCCGTAAAGACCGCTTCCAGCTGGACCAGCGGGATCATTTCCGCCACGCCTTCCATGACGTCGTTCCGCGTCAATGTGGCCCGGGCTTCTTTCATCACCTGCTCCAAGGTTTTCCCTTCCCGCGCTCCGTCCAGCGCGGAGGCCGTAATCACCGCCACGGCTTCGGGGTGATTCAGCTTCAAGCCCTTCGCTTTGCGCTTCAGGGCGACCTCGGCCATCATATAGATCATCAATTTGTCCAATTCTCTTGGTGTCAGATGCATGTCATACTCCTTTGCAGTAGTGCCCGGTTACAGGGCGGACAACGTGATGAGAAACAATTCTCTTGGCCAACTACTTCTTTTGACTCGCCCGGTACCGGCGCAGATTATCTTCCGGCGTCGTGGCATCAGCCGGTGCGACCGGGATCAGGGAAGGGAAGCCATTCTTCGCCAAGAGCATCAACCAGGTGACAAAGACGAAGGCGGAGGTCAAGACCGGCATTCCCGACGGGTCCAAGAAAATGCCCAGTGAAGCCCAGACTCGCACGGTGACCAACACGCCGATCACCGTGTAGATGAAGCCTGGCACGTTCAGCACCAAAAAGAATCCTCCGAGAGCCATTGCGGTCAGCGCGGCATTGTATCCAAACAGCCCGTCGCGGATAGCCTCATCATGCGCGCCATAGAGCACCGCGGCGCCGACGGCCAAGGTCGATCCCATGAATGCCATAATCGCGGCAATACGCGAATTGATCGCAATGCCGATCAGGATGATCACGCCTGTCACCCAGTTGTCTTGGAAGAAGATTTCCGAGATGCCCATGGTGATTCCGTGAAACCAGGTGACCGAGCTGTAGGCCGGGGTCGGACCGGTAAAGTCTGATGGTGAGGTCGGCTTGATGGCGTTGGACACATCAATGGTAGCGAACTGGAGCAACGCACCGAGGAAGAACCAGGTGGCCAACACAAAGGGCATGGTGAGGCCTGGGACCTTGTGCGGACCCAGAATAGCGCCGAACGCCGGCACGATCAGCGTGGTGAAGACTGCGCAGAGCACAATATAGAGGCAGAGGTGGGCATTGGGAATGTTGCCAGTCGTGAAATTCGGGCTTGTATACGCGACCAAAGCGATGGCGATGAGCGCGCCGTTGAATCCGAACAGGCCATCCTTGATCATCCCCTTGTCGGCTCTGAACAGGAGGGCGGTCAGCGTACTGATGATGGTACCAACCAGGCAGACTGTTCCGTAGATCCAGGAGTTGTAGAAGATGCCGGCCAGGATGACGGCGCCGGAGATCGGGTTGTTCTGGAAGACGACCTGTCCGATTCCACGGAGCACCCAGTCAACGAATCCGAGAGTCGGATGATCTCGAAAGCGGTCCTGCAACGCCACGGTCGCCATGATGCCCTCCTGGCGGTAACCCGTAATCGTCGGGAAATTCAGGTGTGCCGGAGTCTGAAAGCATACGATAAGTATTTTCCTTCCCGCAACAGAATTCTAGGGGGCAGGTAAGAAGAGGTACCTTAGCAAAAAACGAGCCTCACGTTCACTCATCCTGAAGTTATCGCGTGTCTGATAGCTGCCATCCTTGATAGGTGCTCGCGCCTGCAAGGTCTCCTGTGATCTTGCGGAAGTATTGAGTCGGCGCGACGTGCGAGAAAGGCGGGACGGGCGCGACTGGCTGGACGGGGAGGGCTCGATATTTCCGGAACTTCGAGTCGCGCAATTCTCGCCTGTCTCGCTCGTCCCGCCTGCCATTTATGGTATAAATGGCGCGTATGCGTACCGTTCGTATCGCCATGGTGCAGATGAATCCGACGGTCGGGGATCTGGATGGGAATGTCCGCCGGATCACGGCCTGGCTGCGCGAGGCAAAGAAGGCGAAGGCCGACTTGGTCGCATTCCCGGAGCTGGCGATCACCGGCTATCCACCGGAAGATCTCCTGCTAAAGCCGCGGTTTGTCGCGGACAACCTCCGCGCCCTCCATGAAATAGTCCGCCACTGCCGGGGGCTTGCCGCGGTTGTGGGCTATGTCAGCCAGAGCGATGGAATCGATCCGAAACCGGCTCGCTCGTCGGTGGTATCGGCAGGCGCGCATGAACTCTACAACGCGGCGGCGGTCATCGCAGATCAGAAGCTCATCACGAGCTATTGCAAGTGGTACTTGCCGAACTATGGAGTGTTTGACGAGAGCCGCTATTTTCATCCAGGACGGCGGCTGCCGCTCATCCGTCTGCGTGGCACGCTGGTCGGGGTCAACATTTGTGAGGATATCTGGTTGCCGGAAGGTCCGACCGGTTTCCAGGCGGCAGCCGGCGCCGAAATCATCGTGAATATCAATGCGTCGCCGTTTCATCTGGGCAAGAGCCGGGTACGCGAGCAGATGTTGGCGACCCGCGCGAGGGAAAACGGAGTGGTGCTGACCTACACCAACGCGGTCGGCGGTCAGGATGACCTGGTTTTCGACGGGAATAGTGTGATTCTCGATCACCAGGGTGAGGTCATTGCGCGGGGGAAAGCCTTTGAAGAAGACATGATCGTCGCCGACCTCAACATGGAAGCTGTTGCGCGGGCGAGACGAACCGGCCGGAAAAAGCTCTTGCCGCGGCGTATGGCTTCTGTGGTGGAGGTCCATGCTGCCTCGATTCCCTCTGTTCAAAAAACTCGGGCGCGCGCGGTGCCAGATGTGGCAGCGGTCCTTGATCCGTTGGAGGAAGTCTATCGGGCTCTCACGCTGGGGGTGCGCGACTACGTGAGGAAAAACGGATTTACACGAGCCGTGATCGGCTTGAGTGGCGGAGTGGACTCGGCGCTGACCGCCGTGCTCGCCGTCGATGCGCTCGGCGCCGAGAACGTATGGGGGCTGTTCATGCCGTCGCCCTATACATCGCAAGACAGTTACGACGATGTCGCCGAATTGGGGACACGGCTTGCGATCTCCGTTCGGACGATTCCCATCACGACGTTGTTCGACAACTATCGGTGCGCGCTCGCAGAGACGTTTGAAGGGCATGCGTCCGATACGACGGAAGAGAACCTCCAGGCCCGTATCCGAGGCAATCTCCTCATGGCCTTCTCCAATAAGTTCGGCCATCTGGTGCTTACCACCGGCAACAAGAGTGAGATGAGCGTGGGATATGCCACGTTGTACGGCGATATGGCCGGGGGCTTTGCCGTGATCAAAGACGTGCCCAAGACGATGGTGTATGACCTGGCGCGGCTCCGCAACCTCCGCGGCACAACCCCTGTGATTCCCAAACGGACGTTAGATCGGCCGCCGACCGCCGAGCTGAGGCCCAACCAAAAGGACGAAGACTCGCTGCCGCCCTACGAGATACTCGATCCCATTCTCCAGGCCTATGTGGAAGAAGACCGGTCTCTCGAAGAGATCGTCGAAGCGGGGTTCGACCGAGCCACGGTAGCGCGCGTGATGACGATGGTGGATGGCAGCGAGTACAAGCGCCGGCAAGCGCCGATCGGCATCAAGATCACGCATCGGGCTTTGGGGAAGGATCGGCGGATGCCGATCACGAACGGCTACCGCAATTCATAGCAGGATGCTGAAAAGGCCCGCCAGCTTCGTTCTCGGCTCGTCGAAATCCTCAACGTACCGCCGACTGAGGCGTACGCCGTCGCGGTTTCGATCGCGACCTGCGGCCTCGCTGGACGGCCTTCGGTTTGAGTCATCCTGCGGCCTGCGACGGCCTTTTGAGCATCCTGCGGAAAGGTCTGAAGTCTCGAATGGTCAGACGTCGAATCGCTACGTAGGCTTTCGGCCTTCAGCCTTCATTTGTGCTGCGATGTGGTTTTCTACTTCGGGCTGGCTTGTCCGGTGGGCTGGTTGCCGAGTTGTTTTTGAATGGATTCCAGTTGCTTCTTGAGGGTTTCCACCTCCTGAGACAAGGCCTCTGTATTACGAGCCTGGGCCTCGGCTGTGCGCGCCTGGGCTTCGGCTGCTGGGCCCGGGCTTCGGCTGCGCGAACGGCTTCTACCGACCCGTCCACCTGAGGCGCAGCGTGTTTCTTGGCTTCGAGATTTCGCCAGGCCTGTTGCAGTAGCTGATAATCGACCGCAATAAACCTATCGGTCGGCTTTCCCATGGTCGGCGGATCCGGGCTATCGGCTCGGAGAGCGGCTTTCGGAGTGAACCGCAGCGTACGGTGCTTGAGGCCTGAATAATCGAGTGGGTCCTGTGATCGGTGGCTGGCCTCGGCCATGCCCAGGTTCGTCAGCATCGGGTTGTAGTTATATTGAGTGAGGATCACGTACAGCTGTCGGCCATAGACGTAGAGAGAACCGGTAGTCGTTTCCGTGGTCGGCGATTGAAATCTATTCGAACCTTCCTTCGTAGTTACAACACGAAATTCGACAGACTGATTGGCAGTTGCCGTACGTAAGCCCTCCGCAAGCAGTGGGGCGAGGAACTGGACATGATCTTCCGAAAACGCGGGGTAGGTAAGAGCGTCCTTTCCTTCAATTAAAGTCTGAAGGCCCCTCACATGGTGTTCTCCAAGACCTTCATCATGAAGCTCTATGCCTGTCAGTAGCTGGGTGAGAAGGGCCGGCTCCAGATTGATCGGATGATTGGCCTTAATCGAGGGGTCGGAAATCGTTTGCAGAGACACGGTTCCGCGAGGATCGTCAAAGAGGATCTTGCCGGTCGGGGCGGTCGTGCTGCAGGCGGTGCCGACAAAACAGAGCAGGGCCAGCAGGATGCTGTCAGAGGAACGTGAAACGTGAAGCGTGAAACGTGAAACGAAGGTCAGCTGCTGGGAGAGCGAATGCTGTGGTGAGGGAGCCATAAGTGGAAGTGAATTTAGCACAGACGATCGGTCAATGCCAACGAGACTGGGGAGGGTTCGAGGTCCGAGGTCCGAAGTTCTCGAGGTTTTCGGAACACCGAACCCCGAACTTCGAACTTCTGGTCATGTCAGATTCGCCCATCCCGCCTTTCCCGCGCGTCGCGCATCCTGCTGAGCAGAGATAATCATTGACAGATTTCCTTGAGACAGGTATAAGGGCGCGGAGTTTCAGGGTTCAAAACGCGTAGCCTGTGTAAAAAATAGGGAAACAACGGCGTTTCCCACCGGCCTTCAGAAAGTACGGCATGGACAATGGCGTCCTCCGGCCCCAGCGGGCTAGAGGACGTTTTTTTTAGCGTGCGAGAGCAGGCTGAATCATGATGGTGCAGAAGAAGCGATTGGCGCGAAAAGCTGAAAAGTAATCATTTGTTGGCGAGAACAACCATGCGTGAAACAATGGCTGCCGAGAAGCAAGATGCATGTAACGGCCGGTGGGAAAGTGGACGTGAGAGACGAATGGGCCCCGTGAGGGGCTAGAGATCGCGCACAATGGCGTGCGCGGCGACAACGACGTCGCGGTGAGAGAGGCAAGGCGAGGAAGCAACCGAATCACCAATTGGATGAGGAGGATGGCATGAAGTCAGGACGCAAACGTATCGGGCTAGGAATAGGCATATGTGCGATCGCCTCGCTGCTCGGCAGCAACGCGGTATTCGCCCAGGATGCACCAACGGATGCCGAATCCTTATGGAAGAAGGCAGGCTTTCAGATCTCCGGGACTGTGCTGGCATCCTATACGCAGAATTTCAACAATCCGTACAACAACATTAATCAACTGCGTATTTTCGACACGGCGGCCAATTCGTTCATGGCGAATATGGCGCAGCTCGTATTTGAACGGCCGGCCAATGCCTCAGGCAGTGGCATGGATCGGGTGGGCTTTCGCGCTCGGCTCAATTTTGGGACCGATGCCAGGTTCTCGCGTGCGCGTACGAATTTCCAACCAGGTAATGACAATACCGAACTGGATATGCAGGAGATGTATGCAGAGTACATCGCCCCGATCGGCAACGGCCTGAAGATTCAAGCAGGAAAGATCAATACCTTGATCGGGTATGAAGTGATCAACGCGTGGGAGAATCCGAACTTTTCACGCACCATGATGTTCGGTCTGAGCCAAGCCTTCACGACCACCGGTATCCGGTTTACCTACCCGTTCGCGAAGTGGGCGACCGCGACCATCGGACTGATCAATGGGTGGGACAATATCGAAGACAACAACAGGGGCAAGTCGTTCGAATACCTCGTGGCCCTGACACCGCATGAGAAGTTCGGCATCAGCTTCTTCGGGTCTTACGGACCGGAACAGTCCAATGGAAATGCTTTTGCTGGAACTATCGCACAGGTTGGAGGCTGTACGAACGGTGCGACGGGGTGTGATCCTACCGCCAAGCGAGTGGTGACGGGCGCGATCATCACGATCAAGCCTATTGCCACTACGACCCTCGTCCTGGAGCCCTATTACGGGAATGAGAGCAATGCAAGCGGAAACCATCCGCAAAACGGTACGAACGGCCGCTGGAACGGAATTGTCGCCTATTTGATTCATGACTTCAATGATCAAGAGAAGCCCAATGCCTTCAGTCTCAGGGTTCGTGGAGAAATCTGGGAAGATGCCGGTGGATCCCGTGCCTGCGCTGGAGCTTTTAACACAGTTGGCAACACCAATACCTGTTCCGGTACTACTGGGGTTCAGAGTACGGTTTTTAACGGCGCTCCCATAACCGCTACCTTACCCACTATCTCTGGCAACCCTACCGGGGCAGGGAATGGCCTGACTGCCTGGGAGACGACCTTTACGCTTCAGTGGAAGCCGGCTCCAGCATTGCAGACAAGGGTCGAGTACCGGTATGACCATGCAGACCGCAATGTCTATCTTGATGGCACTAGAGCAGTGAACTTTCAAAATACCCTGGGATTCTCAGTCGCGTACATGTTCTAAGCGAAGGAATACAGAGGTTCATTAACATTGGTGAGATGCGGTCCCTTCGTGGAGTATTCCACGAAGGGACCGATCGCTATGAAGGATCACAGATTAAAGAGCCTACCGACCGTGCTTGGTAGGTTGATGGTGGGATTGGAAGCGATCTTGAGGGGCACAACAAGCTGTGGGGGCCGTTTAGTCCGGACTATTGATGAGTGCCGTCGCGAGGCGTTTGAGATCAAGCCCGCCTGGGCTTCTCGCGAGTGAAGGCCGACGCAGGTGAACGCTCAGTTCGTCGAGGAAGCCGAACGAGAACAGCTCCGCTGGGTGAGAAGAGTCGAATAATACAGTATAGCAGGTGTTCATGAAGAGTCCGGGCCGGAATATTTCAACGAGCGTGATGGATAACCTCGTCCTCAGCCAGGGGATGAAAGGATAACAATTATGTCATTGGATATGAGCAGTATGAAAAAGATTCTGCCGGTCCTTCTGATCTGCCTTCTCATGCTGGCAGGGGGGACGGCTCTGTACGTACCAGATGTCGCTGCGCAGGCTCCAGCGGCGGAGGCCGCGCCGGCTCCGCTGAAGGCCGATCCGGGGGACACGGCATGGATCCTTACCTCTTCGGCGCTGGTGATGCTGATGACGTTGCCGGGGTTGGCGCTCTTCTATGGGGGACTGACCCGGAGCAAGAACATCCTGAGTACGCTGATGCATTGCTTTATCACTCTCTGCCTCGGCAGTATTATGTGGGTGTTGTTCGGCTACAGCCTGTCTTTCGGCCCTGATGTTGGAGGGGTCATCGGAAGCCTTGATTGGGTGGGGTTGAGGGGAGTGGGAGTTGAACCACATCCGACGTATGGTCCGACGATTCCCCACGAGCTCTTCATGGTCTTCCAGCTCATGTTTGCCGGTATTACCCCGGCGCTGATCGTCGGAGCCCTCGCAGAGCGAGTCAGGTTCTCCGCGTTGCTCGCGTTTGTCGTTCTATGGTCGATCGGGGTATATTATCCTGTTGCCCATTGGGTCTGGGGTGGCGGATGGTTGGGTGCGATGGGCGCATTGGACTTTGCCGGAGGCACGGTCGTGCATGCCACCTGCGGAATGGGGGCCCTGGTTGCCTGCATTGTCCTCGGAAAACGTCAGGGCTATCCGACTCATCCTATGCCTCCCAATAATCTTCCGTTTACGTTGTTGGGGTGCGGCCTTCTGTGGTTCGGCTGGTTCGGGTTCAACGCGGGCAGCTCGTTGGGTGCGAATGCGCAGGCTGTGGGCGCCTTCGTGGCTACCCACATCGCAGCCAGCACTGCGACGGTGGTGTGGATGTTTATCGAGTGGATGCATCGTGGGAAGCCCACCGCGCTCGGTGCGGCCACCGGTGCGATCGCCGGTCTCGCAACCATTACACCCGTTGCCGGGTACGTCTCCCTGTTTCCTGCACTCCTGGTAGGTCTAACCGCTGGCATTATCTGCTATATTGCTGTGTTCTTGAAGAATAAAGTGGGCCATAAGGTGGTCGATGATGCGCTGGATGTGGTTGGAGTTCACGGTGTCGGTGGAATTACCGGCTGCCTCATGGGAGGGTTGTTTGCGTCAAAGGCGATGGGGGCCGCCTCCGATGGGCTGTTCTATGGCGGGGGCGTGACACTCCTGTGGGCTCAGATCGTGATGGTGGTCTCGGTGTGTGTGTTTACCGGGATCGTCACCTGGATCCTTGTCATGATAGTCCATGGGATTTGGGGCTTCCGTGTGACGCCAGATGAAGAGCAAACAGGCTTGGATCTCAGTCAACACGAAGAAAAGGCCTATTCAGCATAACCAGCTCGTACTGCAATCGACCAGACGATCATACCGGCGACCCGAGCGACGCTGTCACGTCAGCGTCCTCGGGTAAGCCTGTGAGGGAGGTATCCATATGAAGATGATTGAGGCCGTAATCAAGCCGTTCAAGTTGGATGAGGTCAAGGAAGCATTGGTGGAAATAGGGGTACAGGGGATGACGGTATCGGAAGTGAAAGGATTCGGACGCCAGAAAGGGACGAAGGAAGTGTACAGGGGCGCCGAATATACGACGGACTTTGTGCCCAAGGTGAAGATCGAACTGTATGTGGCAGATGACATGGTGTCGCGTGTGGTAGAAACCATTACCCGCAGCTGCGAAGACCGGCAGCGTGGGAGACGGGAAAATCTTCGTGTCGGATATCAGCCAACGTGGTGCGGATCAGGACCGGCGAGACGGGGGAAAAGGCCTTGTGACAATCGCGTCGAACGGCGAGTTGCCTGAGAGGCTCTCACAGGGGGCGGAGTCCGCGCCGGTCTCCGCCCTGGCCGGGCGCCGGCAGTCGCTCCGGCAGCGGTTATTGGACGGGGCCTCGGGGGCCGAAGTCATGGCCGCCTTGACGGAGTTCGTCGATGAACTGATCATCGGCCGGTACAGGAATGCCATGCGGCAGGCCGGAGAGGAGGCGCAGGTTGCCGGGGCTCAGCACTGTTGCCTGATCGCGCTCGGAGGCTACGGCCACCGGGAGCTGTCTCCCTATTCGGACATCGACATCATGTTTCTGTATAGCGAGAAAGCCGGAGAGGCGGCGCCGGCGCTGTTCCGCGCGGTACTGCATCATCTGTGGGATCTTGGTTTTCAGGTCGGCCACAGCATGCGGTCAATTCCCGACTGCATCGAATTGGCAGGGAAGGACTTGACGATCCGCACTGCCATGATGGCATCCAGGTTTTTGGCCGGAAGCCCGTACCTGTTCCAGGAATTCCATCGCCGATATTTCAGGGAAGTGGTCGGCCGCGGAGCGGGGCGCTTTATCGAGCAGAAGATGGAGGAGCGCCGGCGTGAATATGTGAAGTTCGGACAGACCGTCTATCTTCTGGAGCCCAACGTCAAGAAGAGCAAAGGGGGGCTGCGGGACTTCCAGCTCATCCGGTGGGCCGGTATGGCTCAATTCCAATCGACTACGCTGCAGGACTTGACGGATCGCGGGCTCCTCTCCAGACAAGATTTTCTGTCGCTCACGGACGCCAGGGATTTTCTGTGGCGCGTCCGGGCGTTTCTGCACTTCGAAGCCGGGAAGGCGCAGGAAATTCTATCGTTCGACGAACAAATTCGGCTGGCATCCCTGTATGGGTTCCACGATCGCCCCCACCTCCTGGGGGTCGAGCAGTTCATGCAGCAGTATTACCGGCATACGATGGGGCTTCACGAGAGCTTGCTCCGGTTTGTGGATCGTTGCTTGGCCGCGCCCGCGAAGCGTCGATCATCCCGCTCCCTACCAACCGCCATGGTGGACGGTTGCTTTGCGGTAACCGGTCGGCGTCTGACCGTTCCCTCCGAGTTACGGGCTCGACTCCTTGATAGTCCGGACCTGCTCCTCCGGCTGTTCGAAATGGCGCGGTCTCGGCGCCTCAAGATCGATACCGGCCTGCTGGACGAGATCCACAGCCATATGGATAGCATGTCCAACGAGGCATTCCGGACCCCCGAAGTCAGCCGGGTGTTTCTGAAAATCCTCGCAGGACCGGGGCCGGTAGCCCCTACGCTTGAGGCGATGCATCGGGTTCATCTGCTGGAGAAACTCATCCCGGTCTTTGCCACGCTCCGAGGCCTGATGCAGTTCAACCAATATCATAAGTACACGGTGGATGAACATACCCTGCTGGCGGTGGCCAAGGCCGAAGCGCTCGCCCTGGATCCTGGCCTCATTGGAGAGGTGTATCAGGAGATCAGGCGGAAGGACCTCTTGCATCTGGCGATCCTGTTGCACGATCTTGGGAAGGGACGGAAGGAAGATCACTGCGAAGTGGGCAAGGTCATCGCGGAAGAGACGGCGGCACGATTAGGATGCGACGAGCAAGAGACCAGGATGCTGGTCTTCCTCGTGCACAAACATCTGCTGATGACAAACACAGCCTTCCGGCGGGATCCGTATGACGAGAAGGTCTTCTTGCCCTTTGCCAAGGAGGTCGAAACATCGGAGGTCCTCCGCAAGTTGTTGGTCCTGACTATCGCCGATATTGCGGCGGTGGGGCCCGGCGTTCTGACCAAGTGGAAGGAGTCCTTACTCATCCAACTCTACCTGCACACGTTGCCGGTGTTGTCGGGCGAACAGGAGAAAACGGTTGGTCCGGAATTCCTCAAGCAATTGGCAATCGAAGTGGCGCATGAGTTCACGGACACAGCGATCGGAGGGCTCGACTGGGTTGAATCGCAGCTGGGCCAGTTTCCCTTGCGCTATCTGCATGGGACCCCTCCGAAGCGGATTGCGGCTCATCTGGGGGCGGTCGGAAGACTGAAAGCAGGGGATGTGCTGGTCGAAGAGACCTTCAACGAAGAACTGGCGGTGAGCGAGTACACAGTGATTACCCATGATAACCTCACCCCCGGCCTTTTTTCAAAAATGGCCGGCGCGATGGCGGCCGAGGGGCTTGAGATTCTGGACGCTCAGATCATCACCCGAGATGACGGGATCGTCGTGAACACCTTCCAGGCATCCGATCCGGATTATGTCGGCGTTCCCCCGGAGGACCGCCGTGCTTCCGTAGCCGAAACGATCATCCGGGTGCTGAAGGGCGAGGAATCGCTTGATCAGTTGATGCGTCGAAATACCCGCCTGTCTGATGTTCGCCGGCTGCCTGCACCCCGTCAAGCGACTGAGGTGGTGATCGATAACGGGGTATGCGACCGGTTCACGATCATCGATGTGTTCGCCGACGATACGCAAGGGCTGTTGTATGTCATCACGCATGCCATCTTTGAGCTCGGCCTGTCGGTCCATGCCGCCCGGATCTCGACCAGATTGGACGACGACATCGAGCAGTCCTTGCGCACAGTCGGCAGACATCAAGTAGTTGACGTGTTCTATGTCACGGACCGGAATGGAGGTAAGGTCGAGGACCATGCTCGGCTGGATGCCATCCGCTCGACCATCAAGCATGATATCGATCTATTCATGGGTCAGCCGGTCGATACATCAGAAACCGTATCGGCAGGATCATCAGCATAATCTACATACAAATTGGGCGTATTGGGCGCTACTAAGGAGGGTTGGAATGAATCCCCGCGAGGCACTGGAATTTGCGAAGAAGACACAAGGTACAGATCGTGGACTTGAAGTTCGTGGACCTGCTCGGAACCTGGCAGCACTTCTCAATTCCTGTGGAAGAGCTTACCGAAGGGATATTCAAGGACGGGTCCGGGTTGGACGGTTCGTCGATCCGGGGCTGGAAGGCGATCAACGACAGCGATCTCCTGATGATTCCCGATTCGACCACGGCCTGTCTCGATCCGTTCTGTGCAGTTCCGACGATGAGCCTTGTCGGTAATGTCGTCGATCCGATTACGCGCGAGCCCTACGATCGCGATCCGCGGTTTGTGGCGCAGAAGGCGGAAAAATATCTCCAGAGCACGAAGATCGGCGATGCCTCCTATTGGGGGCCGGAAGCGGAATTCTTCATTTTCGATCAGGTCCGGTACGATCAGACGGGCCACAGCGGCTACTACTTCATCGATTCCGAAGAAGGTGCCTGGAACATCGGGCAGGAAGGCCACAATTTGGGCGGGAAAATCCGTCACAAGGAAGGCTACTTTCCGGTCCCGCCCCACGATACGCAACAGGATATCCGCACCGAGATGATTCTGGAGATGCAAAAGGTTGGGATTTCCATTGAGAAGCACCACCACGAAACGGCGACGGCCGGCCAGGCAGAAATCGATATCCGCTTCGGCCCGCTGGTCAAGACTGCAGACAATTTGATGATGTACAAGTACATCGTCAAGAATGTGGCCCGCCGGCATGGCAAGACCGCGACCTTCATGCCCAAACCGATCTATGGGGACAACGGTACCGGCATGCATACGCACCAGAGTATCTGGAAAGAGGGGAAGCCCCTGTTTGCAGGGAAGGAATATGCCGGCATCTCGCAACTGTGTCTCTACTATATCGGAGGCATCCTGAAGCATGCCCCAGCCCTGGCGGCGTTTACGAATCCGACGACAAACTCCTACAAGCGGCTGACCCCCGGGTACGAGGCGCCGGTCCTGCTGGCCTATTCCAGCCGGAATCGGTCCGCAGGGATCAGGATTCCCATGTACTCACCAACCCCGAAAGCCAAGCGGATTGAGGTACGCTTTCCCGACCCGACCGCAAACCCTTACCTCGCCTTCTCTGCCATGCTCATGGCAGGGTTGGACGGGATCGAAAACAAGATCAATCCGGGTGAACCGGCCGAGAAGGATCTGTACGATCTCGAGCCGGAGGAAGCGGCGGCGATCCGCACGATGCCGGGCAGTCTCGACGAAGCGTTGCGTAATCTCGAACAGGACCATCAGTTTCTGCTCAAGGGTGGAGTCTTCAGCAAAGATCTGATCGAAGCATGGATTAGCTACAAGCGCCGTAAGGAGGTCGACCCCATGCGGTTGCGGCCGCATCCGTACGAGTATGTCCTGTATTACGATGTGTAGGTAAGATTCTCGACATAAGGCAAACGGGCCAACGGCGTCCGCCTCTCGCGACCGGGAGGCGGACGCCGTTGTGTTTTTACCGCAGGGAAAACTCCTGATAGTTGATTGCAAGGCTTAACCCTGTTCTTCTCTTCATTCGATTGTCCAATGAGATATCGGAACGAGTAGTATGGGCCTGTATTGGATGATCTCGTATTCTCACGTGACGGCATAGACATGAGCGCAAGCTCTGTGATTCAATTTGCCGGGTTAGTGAATATGGGCACGCCTATGGACCGAATTGAAATAAACTATCGAGCCCTCTTGGCTGTCGCCGTTGTGCTCAATTCGCAGCGGGATACGCACAGTCTATGGGAAGCGATTACAGCCGAGATTACGAAGGTCATTCCGTGGGCACGGGCATCTGTCACTCTGTACGACCGCGAGGCCGACGGATTCAGGTTTTATGTCATGGCAACGACGATGGCGCAGGTGGTGCTACAACGCGATGCCATTGTTCCACGTGTTGGTAGCGGTATGGGTTGGGTATACGATCATAAAACTGTGCACATCCGTCCTGACCTGAAGCGGGATCAAGTCTTCCTTGAAGACAAATGGTACGTCCAGGAAGGTCTCGGACGAATGATCAATCTGCCTCTTCTCGTGAGAGACAGATGTCTCGGCATTCTCAATATCGGCAGTATAGAGTCGGGCGCTCCTGATCCAGGGGATCTCGAGTTCCTGACGCAGGTGGCCATGCAGATCGCCTATGCGATCGATCATGTCCAGGCGTACGAACAGATCGATCGACTGCGAGACCAGCTTGCCAAGGAAAACGTCTACCTCAACGAAGAACTGCGGCTCATGAAGAACGTGAGCTCACTGGTGGGACAGAGCCTTTCCTTTCAGCATGCGATAGGCCTTGCACGCGACGTGGCGCCCACTCCGTCGACCGTGTTCATTACGGGTGAAACGGGAACCGGCAAGGAACTGATTGCTCAGGCGATCCATGATTGGAGTCCGCGGCATTCGAAACCTATGGTCCGGGTCAATTGCGCCTCCTTTCCGGCAGGGTTGGTCGAAAGTGAATTATTTGGCCATGAACGAGGCGCGTTCACCGGGGCCGACCGGGCACGCGAAGGCCGATTTGAGCTGGCCCATGGTGGAACCCTCTTCTTGGATGAAATTGGTGAAATGCCGTTGGAGACACAGGCCAAGTTGCTACGAGTCTTACAAGATGGCCTGGTTGATCGTCTGGGTGGGAGACAGCCCATTCGTGTTGATGTTCGCGTGATCGCCGCCACCAATCGCAACTTGCCTGCCGCCGTCAAAGACGGCACATTTCGCGCCGATCTCTTTTATCGTCTGAATGTCTTTCCGATCGGCTTGCCTCCACTCAGGAATCGCCCGGAAGATATCCCCATATTGGCTCGACATTTCCTGAAACAATACTGCGTGAAACTCGGCCGTTCGTGCAAGGATATCGACCAGGAATCTCTAGAACGGTTGATTCGCTATACCTGGCCCGGCAACGTCCGTGAGCTGGAAAATGTGATTGAACGAGCGATGATTCTCTCTCGTGAATCGATATTGCGGATTGACCAACATGTCTTGGGCTCGCAGGACCCCTCCTACACTGCGTCGCCGCCAGCTGACCTCAAAGATCTGGAACGACAGCACATTCTTGCAGACCCTCACACTGACAAATTGGCGCATCGAAGGTCCCAATGGAGCGGCTGTACGTTTGGGGCTCAATCCTGGCACCCTGCGCAGCCGGATGAAGCAGTTTGGGATGACACGACCGCAGTCTAGCTGAAGATTCAGAATATCCTTCCCACAGAATTCAGAAGAATGGGCAACCCTCGATCAGTCATGAGATAGACCCTCGATTAGCCGTGATCCATCATGGGGTAAGCTCCCATCCTCCTCATTTATTCCTCAAGGTATCCCCCAATAGACCTAGCATTTCAATAGGTTGAGACAAAGCGGTGGAAAATGGTAAGGGCGGCATGGCCCGTGCATTACCCACACTCTGAATGCATGATTAATGTTTCAGGAAAGGAGAAACACCATGACGATGATAAATGCTGTGTTGATGAATGGCTCGCAGTACGTCGCTTCGATTGGACTCTTGGCCATGGCGTGGGGATGGTTGCAGAGAAGTGACTCTTAAGCAAGTTTCAGTGGCGCGCTGGTGAGGGGATTGCGACTTTCTAATACCACTCACAAGCGCGCCGAGCACGTCTTGACGTATGAAGTCATTGAGTGAACACCGCAAGTTTCGAGGCGGTGGCTGACGAAATTTGCCGATATCATCTGGGAAAAGAAAGAAAGGGTACACACATGGACCATTCTGTAATGTTGGCAACAATCTATGGTCCTCTCTACACTGTGGGATTGCTGTTGGTGATCATGTGGGGCATGAGCAACGCAGGATCGTCTCGTTAAGGATACGGTCAAGACGGAACCGAGTACATTCAATCACGTGAAGTTTGACGAGGACAGAGAAACCCGATGGTGTGCGATCGAGAAGAGAGACCCAGCGCTGACTTGTATCAACGGCTGAGATGCTTCGGCGCAACGAATTTATAGATATTCCCTCCAAGCTTGTTTGTTTTACTCTTCCGGGAATGACACCCGTGTTGATTCCACTGCGGCCGTCGAACGAATCTAAAGATGCTCCCTCCAAGCTCGCCTGCTTATATCCTCAAGGGTGGCCTGGTTGATCCTCGAGTGCGCGCGTCGAACGAGCACCTTCTGAGCGTGCGCGTTCCGCGAGCAGGAGGACGACCAGGCTACCCCTCTCCCTCACAGCACTCCGAACGTCCGTTCGAAGAAGGTCTTGGTGAGTGTCATGTGCTGCTGGATATCTGACTGCAAATCGCGCGCGCCGGCTCGCCAGTCGTCTTTCGTGTAGCCGACGCGACGGGCAAGAGAGACAAACTCTTCCGAATCCGGCGGAGGGAGCACAAGATCTTTGGTGTTTCCCCTGACCATGCGCAATCCGTCGACCAATATCCGGGTGAAGATGTAGGCTTTCCGGAGGCCTGCTCCATCTGTACGTGAGATCAGCCCCTCATTGACCAGTGCGGCGAGTGCCTGCAGGGTATTCGGTGTACGGAGGCTCGGGTGGTCGTGGCCATGTATCACTTGCAGATACTGCGCAGCATATTCGATGTCGATAAGTCCTCCCGCGCTATATTTGACATTCACCTTCCCCGGCGCGACCATCTGTCTGAGCTGTTGCCTCCGGAGCTCCAGTGCCGCGGGAATGTCCCAGGGAGCGACTCCGTAGACGAAGGAGTCACGGTGTGTTTCCAGTTGATGCCCCAGCGCGGAGTCTCCGGCGATATGCCGCAACTTGATCAAGGCTTGACGCTCGAACGGCGCGGCGAGTCCGGTCGGACTGTAGTAGCTGCAGACCTCCTCGAACGCATTGGCTAGCGCTCCCTTGCCTCCGTGCGGCCGAAGCCGGACATCAATGCGATAAATGCCTTCCTGCTTGGCTTCGATCCACCCCAGGAGTTCCTGCGCCAGCCGCTCGAAGTATTCGCTGTTCTCAATTCCATCCTTACCGTTTGTGCTGCCCGATCCCCCGTAGACGAACAGGACCTCGATGTCCGAGGCATAGCCAAGCTCTCGCGCTCCGAATTTTCCAAGGCCCAGGACGGCAAAGGGGCAGGGCTTTTTGTTGGCAAGCCGTGGGCGCCCGTATGACTTCTCCAGCTTGGCGCTGCAATCCGCGATGCTCCGTTCCATGATGACTTCCGCCAGCTCCGTAAGTGCCAGCGAAAAGTCTGGGAAATTGCTCGAAGGCTCGACGATATGTTTGATGTCGATCCGGAACATCTCACGGTCTTTAAACCGGTTCAGGACCTCCTTTCTCGCTTCGTCTGTTTTGGCGCGAGCGACCAGACCGCCGAGGTCTTTCCGGAGAGTGGCCTGCGGCTTGATCAGGGGGGCATCCCGGTATTCCGTGAGCAACGGAAGGAGGTTGTCGTGCTGGCGCCGGAGAAAATCCTCCCACAGGAAGTCGCTGGCGCCGAGCAATCGAGCGAGCAGCGGAAAGGTTTTTTTATCGCTGACGAAGTCCAGCGCCTGGCTCTTGCCAGGTTTGCCCTGGTCTTTCACGATGAGATCCAGGAACTGGTCGAACGATGCCAGGGCCTTAGCCGGGTCGGAGGCCCAGGTCAAGGCATGCGTGAATTGTTTGATGAGTACGGCGGTCAGCCGCAGTTGCTGCTGATCGGCTGAATCGAGCAGTTTCTGGCCATCGCGATTCCTGACAAAGAAACGATCATGCAGCTTGGCGCCGTCGCATTCGATCTGGGCCTTGGTTATATAAATGTTACGCATGGCCAGGGCATTCGCCAGCGCATAGAGGAAGGCCGGCGTATCATCCGATTGGATGTCCATGATCGTATCTGTCGGTGACTGATCACTGTCGAAGGTAATCTGCACCGTATCGAGCAGGCCGGTGAAGGCGCTCCGCTGCTTGTCCAATCGTTCGACGAGTCGGCGGTTGACGTATTGGCGTGCCTCGTCAAACCGACCGGCATCCAGCAGTTGAACGACCTCCCTGACCGTCTGTCGGAGGGCATCGTGCTGTGGTGCGGGAAAGCCTGTGCGGTCTAATGGATGCACAAGGAAGACATCGACGATTTTCTTGCGGCTGAGGCCCGGCCTGCCTTTAGGCCGGCGGGTTGTCGAAGGAGCCTCCCGGCGCGACGATGGGGAGGGCGTGGCTCCCACAAAGGTATAGATTCGTCCTTCTTCGATATTGAGTCCAAAGGCCGAGAGCACACCGCAGATGGCGGCGAATTCCGAGAAGTAATCATAGGCGACGATGCTGATTTCCGATCGTCCCCCTGGTTTTTCGAGCACAGATATTTCGCAGGGGTGGTCTGGTGTGAGGCGGCTGGCAAGCTGAAGATGGTGCGCGATGGTGTCCGGTTGGAACCGTTCGAAGTACTCGGGGTCCATCCGAGACACAAAATCCCGAAGGACTTCATCATCGACATCCGGACAGAGGGAGGCCAGGGTCTTGATGATCGGCTCGTGAGATCGAGGCCCATCCTTCATGGCCGGGAGTATAGCCGAAGTGGGGTTCGTTGTGCGAGCGCCGATGTATCAGTATAATGCCCGCCTATGCCCAAACATTCCAAGAAGCCTGCCCCACGCTATTGTGGTGTCCCTGTGATCGAGAGTGCAGCTCAGCAGGACCCGACTCCGGTGTTATTAGCACTCGGACTGGAACCGGCTAAACTTGAATCGACTCTTCGATCCTACGGGCTCCATCGTATTCAAGACGCCGATGCGAATCTGCAGTCGATGGCCGGCGATCCACACCAGCGGCGCCAGCTGGCAGATATCCTGCCCGCGTTGCTTGAAGCCATTGGGCGGACCGCTGATCCAGATCAGGCCTTGAACCATTGGGAACGCTGGCTTGCGAGCGGAGTCAGCCGCTCGGCCGTGTTGGAATACCTACGTAGTGCTCCCCGCATGCTGGATCTGGTGTGCGCGATTTTCGGAAATAGCGACTCGCTGGCCTTTACCCTGGTCCGAGATCCTCTGCTGCTGTACTGGCTGGCCCAACAGAATGTGTTGTCTACTGCGCCGACCAGGGGGGGGATGGAACGTACGATCCGGCAAAGTCTGGAGGGTGTCACCGCCACTGAACTGAAGTTGGACTCGCTCAGACGATTCCGTCGGCGAGAGATGCTGCGCATTGGCGTGCGCGATCTCCTCCGGTTAGCCGATGTGGTGGAAACCACCGGCTCCCTCTCTGATCTGGCCTCGGTACTCATCGATGCCGCCTATCGCATTGTGGATCACGATCTGCGCGCCCGACACGGCATTCCGATGCACCACAATCGGCAGAGGCGGTGGGTGGAAACAGGCTTCACCGTCATTGCGATGGGGAAGCTGGGCGGACACGAGCTCAATTACAGCTCCGACGTAGACGTGCTCTATGTCTGTGAATCCCATGAGGGGGAAACCAGACCGGCTGCGTCAGGACGCGCAAAGACGAAGGGCGCCATGCAGCGCGTGCTGTCCAATGAAGAATACTTTGAAATTCTCGCGCGGGAGCTGACGAAGGCGCTGACCGCACAGACCCATGAAGGGTACGTCTATCGCGTGGACCTCCGCTTGCGGGCAGAAGGTTCGGTGGGCCAGCTCACTCGCTCGCTCGACGACTATGCCAAGTACTATCGGACGAGAGGACAAGTGTGGGAACGGTTGGCCTTGCTGAAGGCCTGGCCCATCGCAGGGTCGCAGGAGGTCGGAAGATCGTTCATCAAACTGGTGCGACCCTTTGTGCTGGCGCCCTCATCGAAACGCCCGGATATCGAAGAGGGCCTTTCGATTGTGGAAGAGGTCCGATCAGTCAAGGAAAAGATTGACGCGAAGATGGCGGAGCGCGGGCATGAACAGCGCAACGTCAAGCTCGGTGTCGGCGGGATCAGGGAAATCGAATTTCTTGTCCAAACGATCCAGGTGCTGGCAGGCCGGCGGTTGCCGGGGATTCTGGGCCGTGGAACGCTCGATTCGTTGGTCCGGCTTCAGAAGGCCGGTATTCTGTCGAGAAAACAACAGACCGATCTGACCCGTGCCTATAAGTTTCTCCGAGATGTGGAGCACAAACTCCAGATGGTGCACGATCTACAAACACATGCCCTCCCAGATCAGCAGAAGGAGTTAGAACGTTGCGCAATCCGCATGGGCTATGACAAAGCCGATCGATCGATCGCCGTAAAGGAATTTCAAGCCGACCATGCTACCCATACCACCCTTGTGCATGACATCTTTCGGTCATTCTTCGACACGCCGAAGACCTCGGCGATACTCAAAAAAACTTTCCAGCTGATAGGGCAAGCGCCAGTAAAATAACCTTGCGGGGTTCCCGCTGAGCCCTAGGTTCATTGTCGCATTGCGACTGTCCCTTGAATGTGTTTTGGTTCTACAAGGGCGGGGGAAACTAGTCTGCATAGCGCAGATCGCGATCACTGGCCAGCGATAGGTAGGTTTCTCCCCATTGATGCGGACTTTCGAGATTCCAAGCTTCCTCTATATTAATCGGCTTGAACCGTAAGCCATAAATCCCTCCATAGACCAGGTGGGTCAGGCCTGCGCCGGAGTCTTCAACTAGCTGGGCATTGGCCGGGCACACAGGCGTCGGTTTCTCGTCGCTCCAGCCAGTAACCCAGTACCACTCCCCGGCGGGATTTCTGTCATAGAGACGAACTTGCAGGACCAGTCGAGCGAGGCCGATCTCCTTGAACCGCGCAAAGACACTCGCCTCACAATTTTCGTTTGATTCGACTTCGACGATCATGGGACGTTTCCTCGGCTCATTCAGACTGACGCTCACCGCTCATTGTAGCGCAGTGGGGAGCCAAGAAACACGAAGGGCCCGGCGGACGATCCGCCGAGCCCTTCGGTCTTTACCTCGAGCGACCGGCTTACGCCATTCGCTCGTAATTCTTCTCTTAGTACATGCCTTCCATGCCGTGGTTGTGTCCACCTCCGCCACCGGCCGGTTCCTTCTTCTCTTCCGGCAGCTCGGTGATCATCACCTCGGTCGTGAGCATCAATCCCGCCACGCTCGCCGCATTCTGTAATGCGCAACGAGATACCTTGGTGGGGTCGATGATACCGGCCTTGATCATGTCCACATATTCCTCGGTTGCGGCGTTGTAGCCGCCGTTGGCGTTCTTGTCATTGCGCACTTTTTCAACGATGACGGAGCCTTCCATCCCGGCGTTCACCGCGATCTGACGAATCGGCTCTTCGAGTGCGCGGCGGATGATATTGACACCCACCTGCTGCTCAGCGTTCAGCTTGAGCGAATCCAACGCGCCGAGGCAACGGAGATAGGCTGTTCCGCCGCCAGGGACGATGCCTTCTTCGACGGCTGCCTTGGTGGCGTGCAACGCGTCTTCGACACGTGCCTTCTTTTCCTTCATTTCGGTTTCGGTCGCGGCGCCGACGTTGATGACGGCCACACCGCCTACGAGCTTCGCGAGCCGCTCTTGGAGCTTCTCCCGGTCGTAGTCGGAGGTCGTCTCGTCGATCTGTGCCTTGATCTGCTTGACACGGCCTTCGATCTTTTTCGAATCGCCAAAACCTTCCACGATCGTGGTGTTGTCCTTGTCGACCGTGATGCGCTTGGCGCGGCCGAGGTCCGTGAGCTTCACGTTTTCCAGCTTGATGCCGATGTCTTCCGAGATCACCTGGCCGCCGGTGAGGATCGAGATGTCTTCCAGCATGGCCTTGCGGCGATCACCGAATCCTGGGGCCTTGATGGCCGTGACGTTGAGCGTGCCGCGGAGCTTGTTTACCACCAGAGTCGCCAAGGCTTCGCCTTCCACGTCTTCAGCGAGGATCACGAGAGGCTTGCCCAGCTTGGCGACCTGCTCGAGGACCGGTAGCAAGTCCTTCATGCTGCTGATCTTCTTTTCTGAAATCAGGATGAGCGGGTCTTCCATGACGGCTTCCATCCGCTCGGCGTTGGTGACGAAGTAGGGGGAGATGTAGCCGCGGTCGAACTGCATGCCCTCAACCACATCCAACGAGGTGGTCATGGACTTGGCTTCTTCGACCGTGATCACGCCGTCTTTGCCGACCTTCTCCATCGCTTCCGCGATGAGGTCGCCGATGGTCTTGTCGTTGTTGGCCGAAATCGTCCCGACTTGGGAAATCTCGGTCTTGTTCTGGCAGGGTTTGCTGAGCTTCTTCAGTTCACCGATCACCACCTCGACCGCCTTGTTGATCCCGCGCTGGATTTCCATCGGGTTCGCGCCGGCGGTGATGTTCTTTGCGCCTTCGCGATAGATGGCTTGCGCAAGCACCGTCGCGGTCGTGGTTCCGTCGCCTGCCGTGTCGCTGGTCTTGCTGGCGACTTCGCGCACGAGCTGGGCGCCCATGTTCTCGTACGGGTTCTTGAGTTCGACTTCTTTGGCCACGGTCACGCCGTCCTTGGTGATCGTCGGGGCGCCGAACTTTTTGTCAAGAATCGCGTTGCGGCCCTTCGGACCGAGTGTTGCTTTCACGGCGTCGGCGAGCTGGTTCACCCCTCTGAGGATGGACGCGCGCGCTGCGTCACCGTACATAAGTTGCTTTGCCATAGTCTTTCCCCCTTTATAATCGTTGTCGTAGTGTGTGTAGATATGGTGATTAGCTGGTGAATACGCCGAGGATGTCTTCTTCCTTGAGGATCAAACATTCTTCGTCTTCGATACGGAGCTTGCTGCCGGAATATTTGTCGAACAGGACCTGGTCGCCGACTTTCACATGCTCAACCTTCTTGCCGATGGCTTGGACGATGCCTCGCTGCGGCTTCTCTTTTGCGCTGTCGGGCACGTAGATCCCGCCGGAGGTCCGGTCCAATTCCTCGGTGTAGGTGACAAATACCCGGTCACCCAGAGGCTGGAACCCCTTGGCTAAGTTCTTCTTCTCTGTCTTCTCCTTGGCTGCAGTGCTCATAACAACACCCTCCTAGTGGTTAACCCAGTGAATATCGACGATGTAGAACAGGTTCGAACTCGATGGCGTAACCGTGGTACTCCAGAACGAGCAGAAGTCCTGATCCGCTGGACACGGGATTGGAGATAGCCTCAGGTTGATTCAAGTCAAGGGGGGGCAGCGACAAAATTCTTCCACGCCGTCTGGAGTAGGGAGAGGGGGGATCATCGCCTACTGAGAATTGAATGCCATAGAATTTCTTTCAGTGGTGATCAGCGACACTATATTCGCAAGTGGTCGAAATCTTTGATGTCTTTCTTGATATAGTCGCGTAACCGTTTGATGATGCGGGCTTCCAGTTGCCTGGTTCGCTCTTTGGTGATGGAGTATTTGGTGCCGAGGTCGTCCAGGGTTAGGGGAGTCTCTGAAAGAATCCGGTTCCGGAGGATATCTTCGTCCCGTTCGTCGAGTGTTTTGGCGAATTCGGCGAGTTTGGCACGAAAGAGTGTCTGCAATTGGGTGTGTGCCAGCTGCTCATCCGCCGGAACCTGCGGGGAGGGGAGCACATCCAGGAGACTGCCTTCCTGGTCCTCGCCGATCGGCTGGTCCAGCGAGAGTTCCCAGTTGCCCAGCCGCTGCCCCATCTCGATGACGTCCCGCTCCCGCACGTTCAAGCGGTCGGCGAGCAACTTCGTGTCCGGAGCGAACCCCTCCCGTTCAAGCTTGGCCTTCTCTCTTTTGAGATTGTAGAACAACTTCCGTTGGTCTTGGGTCGTTCCGATTTTGACCAGGCGATAGTTGTTTAATAAGTAGCGAAGGATATAGGCCCGTGACCACCAGGCGGCATAGGCGTAAAAGCGCACGTTCTTGGACGGGTCAAACTTCTTGATGGCATGCATCAGCCCGACGTTGCCTTCTTGAATGAGGTCCATGTGGTCGGCGCCGGTGTGGAGATACTCAGCGGCAATTGAGATGGATACGCGCAGGTTGGCCATAATGAGTTTCACGGCGGCGTCGCGGTCCCCGTTAATTCGATATTCATGGAACAGGCGCAACTCTTCTTCTTTGGAGAGATAGGGATGGAGACGGACCTCGGCTAGATATTGTTGGAGCGCTGTGACCGGCACCACGGCGGTCTGGTCGGTCCGACTGTGCCCAGCAGGACCGATTTCCATGGCGGGGGTGGGTGCTTTAACCTCCTCGTCCGAAGGTCCCAGGACCTCCGGTTCGAGCAGCTCTTCTTGTTGTTCGTCGTCGTGTTTTGCCATACGAATTGCGAACTATAACAGAACCTCCGGTCCCGACAAAGGTGCTAGTCCGCATTATTCATGAGCGCTTCTGCTGCACCTCCGATCCGCTGCTAGGACCAGCCTTAAGCCGGCGGGCTTGCCCGTCAGACCCTTCACGTACTGTTAGGGGCTGGCGCCTTTCTTATTGGCGCCTGTCCGCGTCTGAGGAGCAGCGGGACAGGCACCGCCGCAGACGCGGAGCCAGTCCCCTGGCCGGGCTCGCGACGCGACGCAGCGATTTCGCGACGAATCGTCATGAAGAATGAGGGCTAGTTTCGGTGACGGTTGCGTGGATGAAACGCCGTCCCCTATGATGTCGTCCTTCGTGCGAGCGAAGCGCTCATGGTCAGTAGTGTATGGCTAAGGGCACGGATCGAACAGACGAGACAAAGAAGCCGAACACAATAGAAGACCGGGAAGACCGACATGGAGATTTTGACAGTATTACGGAGCGGGCATTGGCCGTCCTTGGTTGGAGCCTGGTTGCATTTGACCATCAGCTTCATGGTCTGGCTGCTGATCGGCGCCCTGAGCATTGCGCTTGCCCGCGACCTGCAGCTGAGCGCTCAGCAAGTGGCGTGGTTGGTGGCACTGCCTCTGCTCGGTGGTGCCGGGCTCAGAATATTGGCGGGATGGAGCGCCGACTGGCTGGGCGGACGGCCCACGGCACTGGCGATTCTCCTTGCGGAATTGGCCGTCTTGCTGTGGGGATGGCTGGGCGTATCTGGATATCACGAGGCGTTGGTCTTCGCGCTGTTCCTTGGCGTTGCCGGCGCGAGTTTCGCCGTGTCGTTGCCGATTGCCGGGCGAGCCTATCCGCCGGCTGCGCACGGGTTCGTGTTGGGCCTGGCTGCAACAGGGAACGTAGGCACCGTGCTGATCCTGTTTCTCGCGCCACGCTGGGCTGCTGTGATGGATTGGCATCACGTCTGTGCATTGATGGCCGGCATCGTCGGCGTCACGCTGGTCCTCTTTGCTCTTCTCGTCCCGCGGGAACAGCCGAGCCTGGCACCCCATCGCGTCGAGTGGTGGCACAATGCGGCGGAACTTATCCGTCGCCGATCCGCCTATTGGCTCTGTTTCTTGTATGCGGTCACGTTCGGTGGCTTTGTCGGATTATGCAGCCTGCTGCCGCTGCTGTTGCACGACCTGTATCAGCTGGACGCGGTCATGGCCGGGACCGTCGCAGCGCTATGCGGACTCTTCGGCAGTATGATTCGTCCGGTGGGTGGCTACCTTGCGGATCGGCAGGGTGGTCTCCGTATCCTCTATTATGTGTTGCCGATCATCGTCGGATCAGTCGTGGCGGTGACGAGTCCCTCGCTACCCATGGCCGTGGCCATGATGGTGCTCGCGACTGGTGCGATGGGATTCGGGAACGGCGTGGTCTTCCAGTTGGTTGCCGAATGGTTCCCGAAAGACATCGGCCTCGCATCGGGTGTTGTGGGAGCAGCCGGCAGTTTCGGGGGATTTCTCCTACCTATCGTCGCTGGAACCATGAAGGGATTCACTGGGAGCTATGACCTGGGTCTCTGGCTCTTCGCAGGATTTGGGGTCTGTGCCTGGGGAACGGTGCTCGTCGCGTTGCGGGCTCGGGCGGCCTCTCCGGCAGGGCCCTCCTCCTGATCGGTTTCACCGTTGACAGTGAGGGGTGAAAAAAACAATGTTAAATGTTCAATGTTAAATGATAAATTGATCTTTTATTGAATCTTAACCTTTGAGCAGTCATCACAATGGCTTCCCCCTTTCACAGCATCGAAGAGGCAGTTCGGGACATCAAGCAGGGGAAATTCATCATCCTCCTCGATGACGAAGACCGCGAGAATGAAGGCGATCTCGTCATTGCCGCTCAACACGTGACGCCTCAGGCCATTAACTTCATGGCCAAATATGCCCGCGGGTTGATCTGTCTTGCCTTGACTCCCCAGCGAGTCGAAGAACTCCATCTCCCGCAGCAGGCGATTGAAAACACCGCCACGTTCGGCACGGCCTTCACCGTGTCCATCGATGCGCGGAAAGACATTACGACGGGCATCTCTGCAGCGGATCGGGCCACGACGATTCATGTGGCGATCGATCCGAAGTCCAAGCCCAGCGATCTGGCGCGCCCAGGCCATATTTTCCCTTTAAAGTCGCAGCAAGGCGGCGTATTGAAACGCGCGGGGCAGACCGAAGGCTCCGTCGATCTGGCGCGACTGGCCGGGCTCACTCCCGCCGCCGTGATCTGCGAAGTCATGAATGAAGACGGCACCATGGCGCGTGTGCCGGAGCTGGCGAAATTCGCCAAAGCGCACAAGCTGAAGATGGTCACGATCAAGGCGCTCATCGAATACCGTATGCAGCGCGAACCCTTTGTGCGACGGATGGCCAGTGCGCGGCTGCCGACGATGTTCGGCGATTTCGAGGCGGTAGCATTTGAAAACGAATTGGACGGTATCACGCACATTGCATTGGTGAAAGGGCGCGTGGAGGGCGGCGATCCCACCCTGGTGCGTGTGCATTCGGGTTGTTTGACTGCCGACGCTCTGGGATCGTTGCGGTGCGACTGTCGAGATCAGCTCCATAAGGCGATGGAAGTGATTCAAAAGGAAGGGCGCGGGGTGCTGCTCTACTTGAATCAAGAAGGGCGCGGCATCGGCCTGCTTAACAAGATCAGGGCCTATGGGTTGCAAGATCAGGGAAGCGATACCGTTGAGGCGAATCTGAAGCTGGGATTTAAGGCGGACCTGCGCGATTATGGTGTGGGGGCGCAGATTCTCGTCAATCTCGGGCTGCATCAGATCAAGCTCATCACGAACAATCCGCGCAAAATTGTCGGCATCGAAGGCTATGGGCTGCAAGTCGTCGAACGTGTGCCGATCGAAATCCAGCCGCGTGCGGCGAATGTGAAGTACTTGCGCACGAAGAAGAATAAGATGGGGCACATTCTAAAAAAGGTATAACGGCTGCTGAAAATGGCCCCTAGCTTCGTTCTCGGTTCGGAACGATCCTCAACGTACCCCTGAGGGTACGCCTCCGGTCGTTCCTCACCTGCGGCCTCGCTGGATGACCATTTTGAGCAGCCTCATGAGTATGTGATGGCTGAGTGGAAGGTGACTGTTAGTACATGAAGCTGCGGAAAGGCTCACACGATGCGACGGGATTGCGGTTTGGGATTGTCGTCGCGAAGTTCAATAAGTTCGTGACAAGTAAGCTGCTGAATTCCTGCGTCGAGGGGCTGACGAAGCACGGAGTCAAGGCAGACGACATCGAGGTGGTGCGGGTGCCTGGGGCGTTCGAGATCCCCTTGGTGGCGCGGACAATGGCGCGGGCGAGGCGGTTCGATGCGGTGATTTGTCTCGGGGCGGTCATTCGTGGCGACACCCCACATTTCGATTACATTAGCGCAGAGACGAGCCGTGGCATCGGGCAGGCGGCGCTGGATGCCGACGTGCCGATCATCTTCGGCGTACTGACGACTCATACAATCGCTCAGGCGATCGAGCGATCTGAGCCGACCAAGTACAACCGTGGCGGGGAGGCGGCCAGATCCGCAATCGAAATGGCGACGGTCATGCGTCTATTACGGTCAGGGGAGGAGACTCCGGTGAAGGCTGAAGTCTCGACACTCCGGAGAGCCAAGAAGCGGGCGTCGCGAAAGCGCAGGGGTTAGCCCGCATTACTCATGAACACTTCTGCTACAATCGCCGATCCGCTGCTGCGGCGAGCCGTCGGGCTCGCCCCTCGGACCCTCCACGTACAGTTGGGGACTGGCGCCCTTCTTTTTTGCGCCTGTCCCGGTCTGAGGAGCAGCGGGACAGGCACCGCCGCAGACGGCGAAGCCAGTCCCCTGGCCTCCGCGCGCCGGTCTCGCGACGCGGCTCAGCGATTTCGCGGCGAACTGTCATGAATAATGCGGGCTAGCCATGGGATCACGCCATCAAGCCCGGGAGCGCGCGCTCCAGATTCTCTTTCAATATGATATTCACGGCAAGCCGGGCTTGTGGCTGGATGTGTTCTGGAAGGAGAACGAGGCCACAGATGACGTGAAGGCATTTGCCGAACGTCTCGTCGCCGGGGTGTTGGAAAAGAAGAAAGAGCTGGATGCCCTTATCGGGAAATACGCCACCAATTGGAAAATCAGCCGCATGCCGATTGTGGACCGTAATATCCTTCGGGCCGGTGTCTATGAACTGCTGTGGATGGATGATGTGCCGGCCAAGGTGACGGTGAACGAGGCCATCGAATTGGCGAAAAGTTTCGGCGACGACGACGCGTCGAAGTTTGTAAACGGCATTCTGGATCAGGTCTTGACGAAGGAGCCCCGCTTGGAAGCCAAGCGAGCCGAAGCGGTAGACGTAAAAAGTAAAAGGTGAAACGTGAAAGGTGAGGAATTGAAATACAGAGCAGGCCGTTCCTTTGTTTACGTTTTACGTTTTACGTTTCACGTCTCACGAGGCCGCCATGATTGACCGCTATACCCGTCCCAAGATGAAAGCCATCTGGGAGTTGAAACGTAAGTACGAGATGTGGCTCGCAGTCGAGCTGGCCGCCTGCGCAGCGTTCGAACGAGCCGGACAGGTCCCGCGCGGCACATCCGCTCGCATTGGGAAGAAAGCCACGATCGATGTGAAGCGCATCGCCAGGATCGAGAAGGTGACGAAGCACGATGTGATCGCCTTTCTTGAGTCGCTTGTAGAATCGGTCGGCCCGGAGCATCGGTACCTCCATATGGGGTTGACCTCGTCGGACATTGTCGACACCGCGTTGGCCATGCAGATGACCGAGGCGCTCGACCTCATCCTCGACGATCTGGACGAGTTCATCGCGGTCTTGAAACGGCAGGCGCTGCGGTACAAGCACACAGTGATGGTCGGCCGGTCGCACGGTATTCATGGCGAACCGATCTCCTTCGGTTTCAAGCTGGCCATTTGGTATGAGGAAGCCTGCCGGCACCGGGAACGGCTGACGCGCGTTCGGCAGGAAATCGCTGTCGGCAAGCTCTCCGGTGCGATGGGTACATTCGCGCATCAAGGGCCTGAAGTGGAAGAGTACGTCTGCGCCAAGCTGGGGCTCACGCCGGACCCAGTCTCCAATCAAATCGTGCAGCGCGATCGTCACGCAGCCTATGTCTCGGCGTTGGCGCTGGTGGCTGCGAGCATCGAAAAGTTTGCCACCGAGATTCGCCATCTGCAACGGACCGAGGTGCTCGAAGCGGAAGAGTATTTTTCGGAAGGGCAGAAGGGGTCCTCGGCGATGCCGCACAAACGGAACCCGATCGCCTCGGAGAATCTCTGTGGGCTGGCGCGCGTCGTGCGGGGCAATAGTCTCGCGGCACTGGAGAACGTCGCGCTGTGGCATGAGCGCGACATCAGCCATTCCTCCGTCGAGCGGGTGATTATGCCGGATAGTACGATTCTGATCGATTATATGCTGGCGCGGATCACCGACGTCATCAAGCATCTGGTGGTCTACCCCGCCAATATGAAACGCAACCTCGCTCACACCGGAGGACTGGTCTATTCGCAACGGCTGCTGCTGCGGCTCATCGAGAAGGGTGCGCAGCGGAAGGAGTCCTATGAAGCCGTCCAGCGCAATGCCATGGCTTCCTGGAAAGGGGCGGGGGAACTGCAAGAATTAGTCGGCAAAGATCCCTTCGTGGCGAAACATCTCACGGCAGCGGAGATTCGATCCTGTTTCGATCCGAAGTATTATCTGCGTCATCTCGACAAGATCTTCCGGCGGGTCTTCGGATCGGAGGCGCGTAAATCGAGGAAGGGAAGGAAACGATGAAGTCAGCCATTTCTACTCTCGTGTGTTGTGTGGTGCTGGTGGGTGTCGTGCTGGCGATCGTGCCGGCAGTTGAGGCAGCCGATCGAGACAAGCTGCTGAGTGAGCCGGGCGTCTATGGCACGTTTGCCGCCTTTAGTCTCGATGCGGACTGGGGGAAACAGGATCAGGTGGTGCGCATTGCACAATTGACCGTCCTGAAGGGAGTGGTCGAGCAGCATCGCGAAAAAATCGCCATCGATCTCTATCTTCTTCGCGGACTATCCGACCACGGGACCTGCTGTTTCGTATCCACGCGTCCGAACTGCGCGATACCCAACATTTCTCCTCGATCTTCAGCAGAGCCAGTCTCTTTGGCAAGCATCTCACGACGGCCGCCATCATGCATGGCCTGACCAAGAAAGCCAATTATGTGCCGGCATTTCCGGATCAGCTGAAGGCAGATCTCAAAGTTGCCAGCGAGCCGGGTCCGATGCCCTATGCGATCGTGATCCCGATCCGTAAGAGTGCAGACTGGTGGGGGCTGGATCAGAACAAGCGTGCGGCCATGATGCAGGAGCATACAGAAGCGTCGTTGCCCTACAACAAGACAGTCAAGCGGAAGCTGTACCATTCGACCGGCCTCGACGATCTGGATTTCATCACCTATTTTGAAACGTCCAAGCTGGAGGATTTCCACAGCCTGATATTGGCTATGGAGAAGGTGAAAGAGTTTCCCTATAACCGGAGGTTCGGGCATCCGACGCTGATCGGCACTGTGAAGTCGCTGGACGAAATCATCGAGATCTTGGCGCAGTAGCGGAACGAGGGAATCACGATGGTGATGGGCACACTACTCTACGAAGGTAAGGCCAAGAAGGTCTTCGCAACCGACAAGCCGGATCAGGTCGTCCAGTACTTTAAGGACGATGCGACGGCGTTCAACGCGCAGAAGCGCGGAACCATCGTCGAGAAAGGCGTCGTCAATAACAAAGTGTCCGAGAGGCTCTTTCGGTTACTGGAACAGGCCGGTGTGCCGACGCATTTTATCGAGCGCCTCAGTGATCGGGAACTGCTCACAAAGAAGGTGACGATCGTGCCGGTCGAAGTGGTGGTCCGCAACGTCGTGGCAGGCAGTTTGGCAAAGCGGCTGGGGTTGAAAGAGGGTGATTCTATCGAGCCGGCCATCGTGGAGTGGTACTACAAGAACGATGCGCTGGGCGACCCGCTCATCGCCGACGAGCATATTCGGTTGATGAAGCTGGCGACACCGGAGCACATGACGGAGATCAAGAGGCTCGCATTGAAAGTGAACAGCGTACTCCAGCCGTTCTTCCGCGAGCGGCACATGATTCTCGTGGATTTCAAGCTGGAATTCGGAATGCACAACGGTAAGCTGATCCTGGCCGATGAAATATCGCCGGATACCTGCCGCTTCTGGGATCAGACGACGAAGGAGTCGATGGATAAGGATCGGTTTCGGAAGGATTTGGGAAAGATTGAAGAGGCGTATCAAGAGGTGTTGAAGCGGGTCTGTGGATGAGGGGGCAGAGGGGACGCGGGGAACGGTGGGGCCGTCCTCTTTGCTCGCGCAACGCGCGGCCTGGGAAGGCCCACGTTGAACGCGCGCAGTTGAGGACAACCCCACCATCCCCCGCGGAGGTTGAGCCAAATCCTCGGGTGGAGGGGGAAGGCTGCGGTGCCGGTTTTAATGCTCGCGGAGCCCCCACGATGAAGCAGTGGTCGCTCGACGCGCGCACTTAAAACCGATCACCGCATCCTGTTGATGGCCAGGCGTCTTTCGCTCTTTGGGAAAGTGAAGAGAGGGGTATCGTGAGGGCGTTTCGGCAGTGGTTCATGAATTACGGGCTGGTGGCGTCGATTTTTGTGTCCACGGCGCTGGTGGCTGTATTGGCGTATCGCTTGGATGGTTCACGCTGGCGTTGGCCGATGGTAGCGCTTGCTTTGGCTGGGCTCGGGACGATCGCGGGGATTTTATGGATTAGGAGATACATAGATAGACAGCCCAAAGCGCCTGATCAGGGGAGTCAGGAGTGAAGAGAGAAAAGTCAGGGATGAGCGAACAGAGGGGCATTTCCACAGGATGCTCAAAAAGGCTGTCAGCAAGGCCGCAGCGAGTGAAGACCGGAGGCGTACCCTCTGGGGTACGTTGAGGATCTGAACGATGCGAGAACGACGCTGGCGGGTTTTTTCAGCATCCTGGTAAGGAGGGGAGCGGTGAAAGCCAAAATTCATGTCACGCTCAAGCAAGGGATTCTCGATCCACAGGGGAAAGCAATTGAGCATGCGCTCGATTCACTGGGGTTCAAGAATACGAGCAATGTGCGAGTCGGGAAGTATATGGAAGTGGATGTGGATGAGAAGGACAAGGTTAAGGCTGAGGCCGAGGTCAAGGCCATGTGCGAAAAGTTGCTGGCGAATACAATAGTGGAAGAGTATCGCTACGAGCTCACGGCGTAAAACGTGAAACGTTACACGTGAGGCGAGAAGGCTACGGATGATGAAAATTGGCGTTGTCGTATTTCCCGGCAGTAATTGCGATCACGACTGTCAGCATGTCTTCAAGGATGTGCTGGGGCAGTATGTGGAGATGATCTGGCACAAGGAGACCTTGCTCGCTGGACTGGATGCGATTGTTCTGCCTGGAGGGTTTTCCTACGGCGACTATTTGCGGACTGGCGCGATCGCGCGGTTCTCGCCGGTGATGGGGGCGGTGAAGGAGTTTGCGAAGAAGGGCGGGATGGTGCTCGGCATCTGCAACGGGTTTCAGATTCTGCTTGAAGCCGGGCTGTTACCTGGGGCCATGCTCCGGAACAAGTCGTTGCATTTCATCTGCAAGGATGTGTCTGTGAAGGTTGAAAATGCAGCCACGGCGTTTACGGGCGCCTGTCAGTCCGGTCAGGTGCTCAAGATTCCGATCGCCCATGCAGACGGGAATTACTACACCGATCCGGTCACGCTCGCGGCGATGCAGGCCAACGCTCAGATCGTGCTGCGCTATTGCACGCCGGACGGCAAGGTGACGCCGGAGGCGAATCCGAACGGCTCGCTCGACAACATTGCCGGGATCATCAATGCCGAGGGCAATGTGCTCGGCATGATGCCGCATCCGGAGCGCTGCTCGGAAGCGGTATTGGGCAATGACGAAGGGAAGCTGATTTTCCTGTCGATGCTGGAGTCGCTGAAAGGAAACAAGAAGCAACTGAAGATGGTGGGGGCGTGAACGGCCAGGGCCTGCGCTGCGCAGACACTCCGGATCGACCGCACTAAGCCTCTCATCTGCTCGGCTGCGGAACGTCGTCCGTCAGTTCCGAGCTGTCGCTCCGAACGGAACTTCGAACAGTCCTCGCCGCCGCGTTGCCGGCCGCACTCTGTTCGGCAATGTGCGGTGACCCGGTAGCCTCCGTGTAATGCGCGAGCGCAACCCTGGCCATCACGCACTGCAAGGAGGTATGAGAAATGTCATTCGACCAATTTCGGCTCTCGCGATGACATGGCTAGGGATTTAGGGTGATTGCATTGTGCTGATTCCGACACTTGAAAAGGTTGTCAGTGCGATGCTGTAACGAGAGGAGTATGGTGATCGTGACGGCACCGGTTATTACGAAAGACCTCATCGCGCAGCATAATCTGACGGACGACGAGTATAAGAAGATCGTCGAGATTCTGGGGCGCGAGCCGAATCTGACAGAGCTCGGCATGTTCTCCGTCATGTGGTCGGAGCATTGCTCCTATAAGAGTTCGCGCGTGCATTTGAAGAAACTCCCGACGACGGGACATAGGGTAGTTCAGGGGCCTGGGGAAAATGCCGGTGCCGTGGATATCGGCGACGGGCTATGTGCGGTTTTCAAGATGGAGTCGCATAACCATCCTTCGTTCATCGAGCCCTATCAAGGTGCGGCAACGGGGGTGGGGGGAATTCTGCGCGACATCTTTACGATGGGTGCGCGTCCGATCGCCTTGCTCGATGCGCTGCGCTTCGGTGGGCTCGACAATGCAAAGAATCGGCATCTGGTCAAGGGCGTCGTGGCCGGTATCGCGGGTTATGGTAATTGTATGGGTGTGCCGACGGTCGGAGGCGAAATCGTCTTCAACGATATTTACTCGCAGAATCCGCTCGTGAACGTGTTTTGCCTCGGCATTGCGCACAAAGACAAGATCTTTCTTGGAACAGCGGCCGGAGTCGGCAATCCGGTGATCTACTTCGGTTCGAAGACAGGCCGTGACGGGATTCACGGGGCGACGATGGCGTCGGATTCCTTCGATGATCAATCGGAACAGAAAAGGCCGACGGTGCAGGTGGGTGATCCGTTTCAAGAGAAATTGTTGTTGGAAGCCTGTCTCGAACTGATGGCGGGCGATCTGCTGGTCGGTATCCAGGATATGGGGGCGGCTGGGCTGACCAGTTCGTCCTGTGAAATGGCGTCGCGTGCCGGAAACGGGATCGATCTGGACCTGACCGATGTGCCTCGGCGTGAGCCGGGTATGACGCCCTATGAATTGATGTTGTCGGAATCCCAGGAACGCATGCTGATGGTGGCGCAGGCGGGCAAGGAAGACGAATGCATCCGGATCTGCAAGAAGTGGGATCTCGATGTGGCGGTAGTGGGGCGGGTCACGGGCGATGGGATTCTCCGCGTGAAGGATCAGGGCAAGGTGGTGGCAGAGATTCCGGCGAAGTCGCTGGCCGATGACGGACCACGTTACGAGCGCCCCTATTCGCCGCCGGGCTATCAGGACATGCTGACCAACTTGAACTATGATGCGCTGCCCGATGTGAAAGATGCGAGTGCGGCGCTGCTCTCGCTGCTGGAGTCACCGACGATTGCGAGCAAACGCTGGGCCTATGAGCAATATGATCATATGGTGCGAACGAACACGATGGTTCGGCCTGGTTCGGATGCGGCGGTGGTTCGGATCAAGGGGACGAATAAAGCGCTCGCCATGACAGTGGACTGTAATAGTCGTTACTGCCTGCTGCATCCCTACGAAGGGGCCCGCCTTGCGGTGGCCGAAGCGGCGAGGAATCTGGTCTGCTCCGGCGCGGAGCCGATCGGGCTCACGGACTGTTTGAACTTCGGGAACCCTGAGCGGCCCGAAATCATGTGGCAGTTTGTGTTGGCGATTGAGGGGATGAAGGATGCCTGCGAGTATTTCAAAGTTCCCATCGTCAGCGGCAATGTGAGTTTCTACAATGAGACGAACAGTCTCTCGATTTATCCCACGCCGATGTTGGGGATGGTGGGTCTGATCGACGAGGCTGATAAGACGATGACGCAGTGGTTCAAGCAGGACGGCGATGCGATTCTTCTCCTGGGCAAGTCGAAAGAGGATCTGGGCGGCAGTGAATATCTGAAAGTGCTCCATCACCGGGAGCAGGGATCGCCGCCCTTTCTGAGTCTGGAGACTGAGAAGGCACTCCATGATTTCATCTTGAACGTGATTCGTGAGGGAGTTGTGCAATCCGCTCACGATTGCTCAGATGGCGGGTTGTTGGTCGCGCTGGCTGAATGTTGTATCTCTGCCCCGGACACCAGGCGAGGCGCTGTGGTAAAATTACCCCTCGATGCATCGCGGCTGGATGCCCTCTTGTTTGGTGAGAGCCAATCACGGGTGGTCCTTTCGGTGAAGCTTGAGATGGTCAAGCAGGTATTGAATCGCGCCTGGGACGCCGGTATTCCAGCGATGAAGATTGGGACGGTGGGAAGCGATCGGTTCGTCATCGATGTGGAGAAGGGGCGATGGAGCGAGGGTTGCCACATCGACCTTCCGGTCGATCAACTTCACGACCGGTGGGCCTTTTCGATTGAACGAACACTCAATGAGGCGTGAGGGGTTAGTCGTAAGGGGTAAGGTGTCATGAGTCAGAACCAAAAATTTCCTCCAATCTCTTCACGCCTCACGCCTCGCCACTTACCCATGATCAGTTCCGACAAGTTTCACGACGAATGTGCCGTCTTCGGCATTTACGGCCACAAGGAAGCGGCAAACCTCACATATCTTGGGTTGTATGCCCTGCAGCATCGCGGGCAGGAAGCCTCCGGCATCGTCTCGGGCGACGGCGTGCAGTTTTATGTCCATAAGGGGAAGGGGCTGGTCGCGGATATCTATAGTCCCACTGCGCTCGGTCAATTAATCGGTTCGATGGCGATCGGTCACAATCGCTACTCCACCGCCGGGGGGAACGATCTCAAGAACGTCCAGCCGCTCTCGGTCAATTTTGCCTTTGGAAATCTGGCGCTCTCCCATAACGGCAATCTCATCAATGCCCAAGTGCTGCGTCACGAGCTCGAAGCGTACGGCGCCATCTTTCAATCCACCTCGGACAGCGAAGTCATCATCCATTTGATTGCGCATTCGCGGGCCGATACGTTGTTGGCCCGCATCATCGATGCGTTGACTCAAGTTCGTGGGGCGTATTCGGTCGTCTTGCAGACGGACGAGGGGATCATCGCGGTACGTGACCCCCACGGATTTCGGCCCCTCTGTCTCGGCCGGCTGGGCGATACCTACCTTGTGGCGTCGGAAACCTGCGCATTCGATCTGCTCGGAGCTGAAGTTGTCCGTGAGATCGAGCCCGGCGAGTTGGTCCTGCTGAACGACAAGGGTGTGACGAGTTATAAGCCGTTTGCCCCGGTCAGTCCCGCTATGTGCGTCTTTGAATATGTGTACTTTGCCAGGCCGGACAGCAAGATCTTTGGCGCGAATGCGGTGTATGGCACACGCAAGGCCTTGGGCAGGCAACTGGCGAAGGAATCACCGGTGCCGGCGGATATCGTCATTCCCGTACCGGACTCCGGGGTGCCTGCTTCGCTCGGCTATGCCGAGGGGGCGGGGATTCCGTTTGAACTTGGGTTGATTCGAAATCACTATGTCGGCCGCACCTTCATTGAACCGGAGCAATCGATCCGCCACTTCGGTGTAAAGGTCAAGCTCAATGCCGTGCCGGAGGTGTTGGAGGGAAAACGGGTCGTCGTGGTCGATGATTCGCTGGTGCGGGGTACGACAAGCCGTAAAATTGTGAAGATGCTTCGCAATGCCGGGGCCAAAGAAGTGCATATGCGCATCAGTTCGCCGCCGATCGTCTCGCCCTGCTTCTACGGCATCGACACGCCGACTAGGAAGGAACTCATCGCTTCCAGCCACTCGACCGAAGAGATTCGGAAATACATCACGGCGGATAGCCTAGCCTATTTGAGTCTTGAAGGCATGCTGAACGCCTCCCCTGGCCCACCGGATCAGTACTGTAATGCCTGCTTCACAGAACGCTACCCCATTCCATTGACCCGTGCCGAGGAGTGGCAGCTTGGCCTCTTCGAACCATCCCTCTAGCAGGCTGCTGAAAATGCCCGCCAACGTCGTTCTCACCTCAGAAAAATCCTCAACGGGGACCCGGCCGCCTCACCGACTCGGCGGCGCGCACAGACTTGGTGCTCCTTATTCGTCGCACCGTGCGCCCCAGAGGGTACGCTTCCGGTGTTTTCTTCGGCTGCGACCTTGTTGGCGGACATTTTGAGCAGCCTGCGGCCGTTTCCTTCATCTACGTGTGACTCACTCCGTTCGTGCGCTTAGCCAGGGGATCACTGCCGCCATTGCCCATGAAAAAATCTGCATGGTAGGATAGCAACGCAGCCGGAAGCTGCGTAATGTTGAATGATGAATTAACAATGTTGAATTGTCAGACGAATCAGAAATTCAACATTCAACATTGAGGGGAGAATGGCGTTATGAAAAAGGTATGGATTGCGCTCTTTGCACTACTGACCCCCATTCTTGCTGCCCATCTGGTCCTCGCCGCAGGGTTGTTCAAGGTGGGTGAGAAGGCGCCTTCGTTTGCGTTGACGGCCATCACCGGTGAGACCGTGGGGATGGATACCTATAAAGGGAAGGTCGTGGTACTTGGACTGTTTCATATCTGCGAACCTTGTATGATGCAGGGAACGGCGCTCCAAAAAGTTTCTGAGATGACGAAAGGGAAAGCCGTGGCCGTGCTCGGTGTCAATTCTTCCGGAGACTCCAAGAAGAGTGTCGACGAGTTCTTGTCTGCTTTTCCGGTGAAAGTCACGTATCCCTATCTGCTGGATCCGAACAAGGTGACGGACAAATTGTACGGCGGCGGGAAATTTATTCCCAACGTGTATGTGATCGATCAGCAGGGTGTGATCCGGTGGCAGCGAGTCGGCGATATGGATCTGGCGGGTGAAGCGGTGATTGTGGCGGAAGTCGAAAAGCTGTTAGCGGTTGGAAGCAGTAAGATGTAACGCGCGCCACGGGTGAGGAGTCCCGCTGCTCGCGGAACGCGCACGATAAAGCAGTGCTCGTCCGACGCGCGCAGACTAGGATCCCTCACCCGTGGCGCAAAAGATATACCGACTTCCGCGGAGAGGGAGAGGGAAGAAGACGATGGATGAAATGGAAGAGGGTAAGCAGAAGTTTTTGGAAGTGGTGAAGGGGGCTGATGCCGCTGTGCAGGTGGTTATGCCTGTGACATCTTCGAATAGCATGTTTCTGATTTCCCTCACGAAGGGGCCGAATCGAAAATTCATTACGGTCTCGGAAGACGACATCATCGATCTGCCTAACGAAGCCGGCATCCTGGCGAAGGTGACGAAAACTGTCAAAGATGCCATTGCCGCTCTCTGAGACAGCGCGCCGAGCGGGACGGGCGCGAAAGGCGTGAGTGCGAAAACAATCACAGATGAACAAAATCTCTCGATCGCGTCCCGTATGTCTCGCCACGCTCGCGCGTCACGCCCGTGTATCATGAAAAACCTGCTTCCCGGCATCTGGCAATGGTCCTGGTTCTCCGAGGAGAAACAGATCGATTTCAATGGGCTCTTTCTGACGGTCGGAGAACACAAGATTCTCATCGATCCTCCGTCGATGACAGGTGATGCGACTTCGGTGATTCTCCGCAACGGACCCGTCGATTACATCATCGTGACGAATCGCGACCATGCCCGCGAAGCGGCAAAGTACCAGGATGAGTTTCGCTGTCAGTTGCAAGTACCGGATGCCGATGCGCCGCAGATGGATCTCAAGCCCACTAAAACGTTCAAAGACGGGGAATTGCTCACGGGCGGGATCTGGGTGATTCAGTTAAAAGACCAGAAGTCTCCCGGCGAATCGGCCTTGTTCATCCAGCAGGGGAAGGGAGTGCTGATTGTCGGCGACGCGTTGATCGGGAAGCCGTCCGGTTCCCTCAGTCTGCTGTCCGCCGAAAAGTATGCCGATGCGGGGAAGGCCCGAGAGGGATTGCGTCGTCTCCTCAAGTACAATTTCGACAGTCTGCTGGTCGGCGACGGTGTCTCGATCCTCACCGGCGCCAAGCAGGCGGTTGAACGGGTACTCCAGCCTGCATCATGACGCTACGCAACGGACTTTCCGAAGAACTCAACCGCCAGGGAAACGAGCATTTTTCGCGCGGGCTCTATAGCGATGCCTATACCTGTTATGCGAAGGCATTGGAATGTGACCGGCTGACCGGAGATCAACGGGCGTTGGCCGCCACGCTGGGAAATCTCGGGAACATTTGTGCGGTCAGTGGGCGTCGGGAATCGGCCCAGACTTACTATCAAGAGGTATTGGAGCTCCAGAAGATCCTTGGGGATGAAAGGGGTATCGGAACGACGTTGGGCAATTTAGGGAATCTCAGAGCCGATGTGGGCGAATGGGATCGCGCCAAGGCCTACTATCTCGAGGCACTGGATCTTATGTGCAAGACTCAAGATGATGCCGGCAAGGCGGTGCTATTTTCGGATCTTGGTCTGGTCGCACGGGAAACGAAAGCGTACGAGCAGGCGATTGGCTACTATGAACAGTCGCTGGTCCTGATGAGGCGATTGGGAAACGAGGGTGGGGTGGCCGATGCCTGGCGCATGATCGGCCGAACGTTTTTGCTTCAGCAGCGCTATGACGATGCCATTGCCTGTTTCCAAACCAGTCAGTCCATTGCCGAGCGATCGCACGATGAGCTGAGGACCGGCGGCGCTCGTTATGCGCTGGCCCAATGTTATGAAGAGACCGGTAAGCTGCGTGAGGCGGCGGATCTCCTTGAATTGGTGGTGCATATGGATCGTAAATATCAGCTGCCGAAACTTGAAGAGAATACACAACGTTTGGCGGCCCTGCGTGCCAGACTCGTAGGGCAGGATGGGGCGCCGCTCCATCGAAAGAGGGACGTATGAGTGACGATGACTCGCCTGCGTGGCCAAACCTCAAGGCCTCGTTGACCCCCGCATTTCCACAGCTACTCGAATTGGAAGCCGGTGGCGCATTGACGATGGACCTTGGCTCCGATGGGTGGATGCTGGAACTCACGCCTGACGGACAGCTGTTCTGTCAATATGGTGTGGCGATTGAGGATGTGATGACCCTATTGTCCGATGGGACGCCGGAAGATCTTGGCACCGACGAGATTGCAAAGCAGGCCAAGTACTTCATCCAACCGGCCGTCTCAAAGTATCGTGCGCTGCTGCTGAAATCCGGATTTTCCGAACAGACCGAAATCAACGATGCATATGTGGCCGTTCGCTTCGAGCGGAGTGTGGACGTGGCGAATCTTCTAGCCGTGCAGGACTTGATGCGCTGGTGCGTGCGGACGATTGGTGTGGCTCGGTGAGTACACGGATCGGCACGTTCGACGACTTTCGCGATGCAATTACGACATACCGGTTGCCGAGGGTCCTGATCGCCGCTATTGAGCTGAACCTTTTTACGGCCATCGGGACGGACGCGTGGACGATCTCCGATTTGGCTCGTGAGATGAAGGTTAGTGAGCGGGGGCTGGCCATTCTCTGCCGGAATCTCGCGATGGCCGGCCTGCTGAAGAAACAGGGTGAGACCTACAGGAACAGCCGGTTAGCCGCCACGGCGTTGAATGCACACCATCCGGCCTATCGGGGGGATTATCTCCAGCTGATCACGAGCCATTGGGCTGATTGGGGGCGCCTGCTGGAATCGGTGAAGACGGGATTGCCGCTCGATCACGATAAACCGGATGAGCCGGAGTATCGTCGTCGGTTCACATGGGCCATGCATCACCGGACCTTGGAGACGGCTCCGAAGATTGCGGCTCAGATCGACCTGCGTGGCGTGAGAACACTGCTTGATCTTGGCGGTGGTCCCGGCACCTATGCCATGGCCTTCCTCGCAAAATATCCCATGGTCCGCGCCACGGTGTGTGACCGTCCCGCAGCGCTCGATGTGGCAAAGGAAATTGCCTCGACTCACAAGGCCGGCGCGCGCCTCTCCTATCTGCCGCTGGATGTGATGGTGGAAGACATCCCCGGCGCCTACGATGTGATCTGGTATTCGAACGTGCTCCACATCTATTCACCGCAAGAGAATCAGGCGGTATTTCGGCGTGCGGCGGCTGCATTGAATCCCGGAGGCCGACTACTGATTCAAGATGCCTTTCTTCACGACCGGGACGGCTGTATTCCCCGAAGAGGCGAGTCTCTTCGCCGTTTCGATGTTGTTGTTTACCGAACGGGGCAATACTTATAAGGCAGCTGATACGAAGGTCTGGCTGACGGATGCCGGATTCGAACGGATCAAGGTCTTGCGGATGAAGAAGGGGACGGAGGACTGGGAGGGCGGGATACTGGAAGGGCGGATCCCGGGAACGAATGCAAAAACGCGCGCCCGCCGAACAGGATCAGTAAAAAGTTCACGATCCCGCTCATCGCACTGAAGAGGAACAGAACGCCGGTTTCGCCTTGTCCGCGCAGGATGCTCGTGATTGTGGAAAGGTCTAGGGCCAAACCCACCGTTCCATAGATGACGCAGGCCATGGCGGTCCAGGTCCATCCGATCCGTACGAGTCCTGCGAGCGCGATAGGAAATGCCAGGAGATAGAGCATCCATCCGATTCGGCCTGCCTCTGTGCCAGGCGGCATGAGCTGAATGGTATTAGCTCCGATAAGGCAGAGCCCCGCGAGCAGGCCGATAAGCGTCCAGGTGTGTCGCATGCAGGGGATGATACTTGCGTCTGCCGTGCACCGCAATAGCAGGATGCTGAAAAAGTCGCCAGCTCAAGACGTTGGGCGCGTCTAAAATGGTGAAGACAATCGATGAACAGGTGACAACGTAGAGCAAACCAGATGTCCTCGTCTCGCTGTTCGCGGCAAACCGTTTTCACGCCTGACGAATGCTCATGTGCTGACTGGGAGATTGCGAGGGATTACGACGATGGCAGGTCCGTCCGAGAGAGCGTCTCAAACCTGTCTTCTGGTCTACGACGGCCAATGCCGCCTCTGTGTCACTGCCAAGAAGGGTCTTGAGCGACTGGGGACTCATGGGGATGCCACCTCGATACGGATGGTTCCGTATCAGAGCGAAGAGGCCAAGCAGGCCTTGGGGGAAAGCTACCGGCCAGGTCGTCCCAACGCCGCCTTCTTGGTCC
This sequence comes from uncultured Nitrospiraceae bacterium, assembly GCA_963825145.1. Lineage (GTDB taxonomy): Bacteria > Nitrospirota > Nitrospiria > Nitrospirales > Nitrospiraceae > Palsa-1315. The sequence continues at coordinate 244,728 of CAWGSC010000028.1, read as the reverse complement.
GTCCTAACGGCGAGATTGCCCGCGGGCTCGATGCCTTTCTGGCACTCTTGCCTGGTCTCAAAGGTGGGCGGGCCCTCTCAGTTCTCTTGAGCCTTCCACTCGTTAAGCCCGTTGGCTATCTGCTGTATTGGTTTGTGGCCCGGTATCGCTATGCCGTCTTCGGCAAAGTCCCGCTTGCCCGGGCTTCCGAGAGTCCGAATGCTCCGAGTCGAGAAGTCATTCACAAATAAGATGCTTTTCGCGCATAGTACGAAATTTGAGGTTCCAAAAACCTCGAATTTCTGACCCCGAACCCTCGATTGTTTCGTCTTTCCCATCGTATCGCCTGTTTCACGGGGCTAAGTAACTACCCCCTCTTTCGGAGGGTTTGCTCCCCCACAGTGGGGAATTTACGCCACAGGTCGTCAATGCGAGACTCCACCCAAGCAAGGGAGAACCGCATATGACGATCATCCAGCGGCTGTTTCAGATCATAGGCGAAATGAGGGAGTGGTTCCGGCCGATCCGGCTTGAGTTTGCACCGGTATATTATAAGGAGCGACGGATCAATGGCTGGACGAGAAAGGGATTCTCCGCCGCGCTGATCGCCTGTGCCATGATCGGTTCTGGCCTTCCGCTGACAGCGTGGAGTGCAGATTTGTCGTCTTTCGCGCCGGTGAGCCCCCGGACAGTTGTGGCAGCCGGTGTTGGGTATGAGAATGCTGAGACATCGACGATTACTGTGAAAACCTACGATGCCGAGAACGGCGCGATTCTTTCCGATGAAACGTATGAGTTGAACGTGAGAGAGGACGCGGCGTCGGCGGACAGTCAACCGCGTGAGCGGATTTTTGCGGGTGGAGTCGGTCCGGGGTCCGATGGACTTTCAGCGTTCACGCTCCGTGTCTATGACGCAGCCACAGGCCGGTTTCTCTGGGAAGGTCTCCTGAATCTCAATGCCGGCGATCAAGAATCCAATTCCACCCACCGAGTCGTGGCCCATCTTGTTGCGCCACAAGCGACTGTGACACAGATCTTCAGCCGAGGCGCTATCGACAGTCAACCCCAGTTTGTCCTTCGTGCCGTTGATTCGTCAACCGGACAGCTTATGTGGACCGATCATTTCTCAACCGAGACCGGCAGGCTTGCGCGCCCAGAACGAGTCGGCAGGGCCGCTGTTGGTCAGACAGACGGGGAGGGGGTGGCGGTCTCATCGCAGCAGATCGAGTTTCGCATCCGAATGACGGATGATCAGGGCAGGAAGATTTTGTGGGAAGACACGATCGAGCCGACCGTGGAGGAGACAGACGTCATAGCCGGGCACGATGATGCAGCCGAGATTCTGCCGGCATGGCGTGGTGCAGGGCCCGACGAAATGGAAAAGGAGGAAATCTAATTAGAAGGAAGAGGGTTCAACCTACCGGTAGCAAGACCACTGCAAGTTAGCTTTTCTTTCCGTGCTCCTGTAACTGACCCACCCACCTGGACTGGAACTGCTCATACGACAGCGAGAACTGCGATTGCATGGCGGCAGAGAGCGTCTGCCTCGCTTTGAGGTGTGCGAGAAGTTCTCGCACCCGGGACATGCCGAAGCGGTCGATCAGATAGTGCACGGCGGAGTTCGCCTCCAGATAGGCCACGGTTGCGACATCGCTGGATAGCCCTCCCCATCCCCCCTCCAAGGCGGACAGAGGGATCAGTGTAAACTCCTGCTTCACAATCTGATCGAGATCCGACCAGCGATCCCCGGATAACTCCATGGCTAAGCCTTCATTGAGCCAGGTCGGGATGGCGCTGCCCGCGGGGCCGAGTTGGTCGTGCAGGAGGGCGTGTACGAACTCGTGTCGCAGCACGCGTGTGAGCCAGGCACGGTCTGCCAAGGCCTCCTGCGCAGGAACCTGAATGCGCCCGAGTACGGGATCGAAGAGCCCATCGGCCCACACCGGGCTGCCGGTCGCGCTTTGAAACTTGGACTTGGTGTGCAGAACGACGACGATGGTCTTGGATGGAAAGTGCCCGAATTTTTGGCCGATCTCCCGATAGGCCTCTTCAAGAATCTCCAACACAGCGGCCCAGGTTGCCTGATCGGTTTCCCCGTCGAATTTCGCGGTAAAGTGTGCGCTCTCTCGGCTGGTAAGTTGCGCTTCACTTTTTTCGGTTCCTCGGACTTTGGCCGTGACGGTTCGCAGATAGGATTGCACCGCCGGGTCTTTACCTGCGCGGGCGGTGGCTTGATCGAGATGGCGAGCCGCTTCATCGAGTTGATCCTGCCCTTGAAAGAGTTCGGCCAACGCCAGATGGGGGAAGGGCTCATTCGGAGCCAGGGCGACCAGCTGTTCCAGAAAGTCTTGCGTCATGGCCGGATCGCGTAATTCCCAGTAGGCATGGGCAAGGTTCAGTAAGACGACGGGATTCTTGGCATCGAGTGACGCCGCTTTCTTGAAGGCCTTGATCGAGACCGCGGTCCCGCCGTGTTTTTCCTGTTGAATACCCAGATTGTTCCAGAGAATGGATACATAGGGGCGCGTGGCATTGTCGTCTGCGATGCCTGCCGGCAGATCGGCCAGTTTAGTTTCCGCGGCTTTGACGTTTCCTTTTTCGATTTCGTCGCGGATCGTCTCCAATAGTTCACGATGCGTCGTCTTCGGGACTACGCTGGGATCGATCAGGCGAGTCTGTGTAGACTCCAGTTCCAGCGGGCCATCGTGATGAGGTTTTGGCGGCGCGGCCTGTGAGTCTTCCACGACGGCAGTGGGCTGAGCTGGTGGCGGCGTAGGTAGATAGGTCGGTTTGAACCAGGCTTGATAGACGACAAACAGCCCGATTAGGCAGGCGGCAGGAAACAAAATGTGAAAAATGTTGTGACGATACATACGGGCCCTATTCGGATGAATCTCAATGTATCACTCTGGGTAGGCTCGACAAAGGATTGTCAGCAAACTGACAAGGCTCGTTGAGGAGGGGGCGGGGCTATGATACGATCCGCCCTGTGATACGGCGCTCTTCCGAGCCCAACCCCCCCGAACAGTTTCAGCAATGGCTGGATCGTGTCGCGCGTCCGATCGAGTTCGCGACACGCGATGCCTTCGCACATCTGCCCACCGTCAAGAATCTGAATCGTTTTGTCTCCTCACAGGTCATGCAAGTTCTGTCCGATCGCGTCTATCCACGGACGATTGAAGCAGCGTTGCTCCAGTTGCGTGAGCTGTTTCTTGAGGACCAGCAGCGTCTCCCGGCGGAGGATCAACAGCGTCGGCTGCAAGAAGCCGCGGTCATTCTGGAGGTCTTGCGCAAGGCAGCCCGCGATTCGGCCAGGGCCTGGCATGAACCGGAGCCTGTCGTGATGCGTGCACCTGTCATGGCAGACACTCCTTCGAAGCCTTGGTGGGCACAGCCGATCCGTTTCGCAAAGGGGGTCGGCCCGAAGCGCACGTCGTTGCTCCAACGGTTCGGGATCGAGACGGTTGAGGATGCCCTCTGGACCCTGCCTTGGCGCTATGAAGATCGCTCGGTCATGACCCCGATCGGGCAACTGGTGCCGGGTGTGCAGGCTTCGATCTGCGGCACAATCGTCCGAAGCGAGGCGAAGCGTGCCCGACGTCGGCGCCTCGCCATCCTCGACATTGTGGTGGAGGATTCAACCGGGCGTCTCCAGGCGGTGTTTTTTAACCAGCCGTTTCTCGAATCACTCTTCACCGTCGGGACGAGCGTGATGCTGACCGGGCGGTTGGTGGCCGGTGCGCAGGGTTGGGTGGCGATGAGGATGGAGGTCGCGCAATACGAAGTGGTGGGCGCGGAATCCGAAGCGCCGTTGCATGTCGGGCGTATTGTTCCTGTGTACCACGAAACCAAGGGGTGGACCTCGCGGCAGATGCGTGTCCTTATGAAAGGCTTGCTGGATGCGCATGCCGCCGAGGCGCAGGAGGTGTTGCCGGTTCCGCTTCGTGCCCGCTATCGATTGCTGCCCATTCAGCAAGCCATTCAGGATGTGCATTTCCCTCAGCCAGGGACGGATGGGGGACAGCTCGATCGAGGTCTCACGCCGGCGCATCGCCGCTTGGCGTTCGAAGAGCTGTTCGTGCTCCAACTCGCATTGGCCTCGCGGCAACGCGTGATGAAGGAAGAGGTCAAGCAGGTGTTGTTCAATCCGAAGACGCCGCTCCTCGGCAAGCTGGATCGAGCATTGCCCTTCGATCTGACCGCGGCGCAAACTCGGGTGATCCGCGAGATTCTGTCGGACATGACGTCGCGTAAACCGATGAACCGTTTGGTGCAGGGCGATGTCGGGTGCGGCAAAACCATCGTGGCGGCTCAGGCGATGGTGCTGGCCTGCGGATCGGGTTACCAGGCGGCGCTGATGGCGCCGACGGAAATCCTCGCCGAGCAGCACTATCGGACGATGAAGAGACTTTTGGAACCGATCGGGCTATCTGTGGTACTCGTGAGTGGTGGTGGGCGTGCGACAGTACGTAAAGCCGTTCGCGCGCAGGTGGCTTCCGGGGCCGCGCAGGTTGTGATCGGGACCCATGCGGTCATCCAGCAAGGCGTCGCTTTCGCAAAACTTGGACTGGCTGTGGTGGATGAGCAACATCGATTCGGCGTCCTCCAACGGAAGACGCTCATCGAAAAGGGGTATAAGCCTGATGTGCTGGTGCTGACCGCGACACCGATTCCACGCACACTGGCCATGACGGTGTATGGAGATCTGGATGTCTCGGTGATCGACCAGATGCCGCCGGGGCGAAAGCCGGTGCGGACGTTTCTCTTGAGCGACAGCCAGCGGGGGCGGGCCTATCAGATTCTTCGTGATGAACTGCGGGGCGGCCGCCAGGCCTACGTGGTGTATCCCCTCGTCGAGGAATCGGAGAAGACCGATCTGCAAGCGGCTATGCAAGGGGCTGAGCAGCTGCAAGCAGACGAGTTGGCCGAGTTTCGCGTCGGGCTTGTGCATGGCCGGATGAAGTCGGAAGAGAAAGAACAGGTCATGGCATCGTATAAGAAGGGGGAAATCCAGGTCTTGGTCTCGACGACGGTGGTGGAGGTCGGAGTCGATGTGCCCAATGCCACGGTCATGATGATTGAGCATGCCGAGCGGTTTGGGCTGGCGCAGTTGCATCAATTGCGCGGACGGGTCGGGCGAAGCGAACACCAGTCCTATTGTTTGTTGATGGCCTCGGGCGGGGTGCTGTTTCGATCGGCAAAGCCCAAGGCGGCCGGTGAACCGCCATCAGCAGCCCGAGAGCGGCTGGACGCACTCGTCCGATCGACCGACGGGTTTGTGATTGCCGAAGAAGATCTCCGCATTCGCGGGCCCGGCGAGTTTTTTGGGCTTCGGCAGTGGGGCATGCCGGAGTTTCGTGCCGCGAATCTGGTGCGGGATGCCGATATACTTCAGCATGCGCGGCAGGAAGCCTTTGCACTATTGAAACAGGACCCACAGCTGAAGGCGCCGGCGCACCGCGCCTTGCGAGAAACCATGTTGCGGCGATGGGAAGCGAAGCTTGATCTCGGATCGGTAAGCTGAGGCGGGGGATGCATGGACCATGTGCCTCCCTGCTTCTCAGAGCGACCCTTCCGGAGTCGACCGGATGGAAGCCTTCGGAAATTCCCTCGCAGACTCGGTCAGTTTCCGCTTTCCTTTCCGGTCAACTCTCGTTGGGGCCCCGCTCTTTCAGCAAGGGAGGCACATGGTCCACGCATCCCCCCGACGGGTGGACTGGAGAGAGGTAGGAGAAGATGGGACTCTTACAACGGTTGAAACATGACTTGAAGGCGGGGTTGGTGACGTTGCGCCTTGGCACGGCGCAGGCTGCGAACCGTGCGTTGGAAGAAACGGAACTGCTGCGGGTCCGGCTCGAAATCCGCAAGCTCGACCAGCAATTGGACGAACACTATCGCGACGTTGGGGAACGGGCCGTCAGTCTGCGCGAGGCCGGAGAGCCGGCCGAACGAATCCTGTACGACACAGAAATCACCCGTCTTGTGAAAGAAATTCAGCAGCTCAAGGAAGCCCGGGAGAATCTTGAGTTGGACATGGCCGAGATTCGAGAACACGAATGATGTCGGACCGAACGAGGCCGTTGCGTCTTGCCGGTGTCGATATCGGGACTCTCACCTGCCGACTTCTCATCGCAGACATAGCAACCAGTGGCCGGCTAACCGAATTGCGATCGGATCGACGCATCCTCCGGCTAGGCGAGGGTGTCGATCAGACTGGAAAGCTGAGTGGGGCAGCGATGGATCGAGTGATTCAGTGTTTACAGGAGTGGCGAGAGTTGATTGATGCCTCTCATGTCGACGCTACGGCTGCCGTCGCGACGAGCGCCGTGCGTGATGCAGCGAACCGTGACGAGTTTCTCGATCGCGTGAAGCACGAGGCGGGCTTCGAAGTCGAACTGATCTCAGGAGAAGAAGAAGCCAGGCGGACAATGTTGGGTATCCGCTCCGGTTTGTCCCACGAGGTGACCGACGTGCTGGCCCTCGACATCGGCGGCGGGAGCACCGAGTTTATCCTAGACCGGTCTGGCCAGAAGCCTGTTGTGCGATCGATCGATATTGGCGTCGTCCGGATTTGTGAACGACTCCTGCATCACGATCCTCCGACTGACGACGAAGTACGTGAGGCGCGCGAGTGGGTCGCACGAGAAACGAAAGCAGCCGTTGCCGACATGGACCACTATCAGACGGCAACCTTCGTCGGCACAGCGGGAACCATCACCAGCCTAGCCGCCATGGCCCAGAAACTCTCAACCTACGAACCGGCAAGAATTCACAACTATCAGTTAGAGCTCACCACGATTCAGGAAATTGAGCAGATGCTACTGAGCCGCAAGAAAGCCGACCGAGCCGGCCTGCCCGGCCTAGAAAAAGGCCGCGAAGAAGTCATCGCCGCCGGCGCCATCATCATCCGGACGATCATGGAGACGTTGGGGATGTCGAGTGTGCTTGTAAGCGATCTGGGGTTGCGGGAAGGAGTTCTGATCGATCTGGCAACACGGAGATGAGTGCGAGGACCCAAACGGGATCGGTAGGAATCTCATGACAGAGCCATTGCCATCTTTCGTGCGCAACCTGGGGAAGACGCTCGACGAGATGCTGGAAGTCTCAGGTGTCTTGCGTCAGGACATTGAGAATCTTGTGGCCGCATACCGAAATGATTGGTCCAGCCAGCCGTTGCGACGCATGTTTGTGCGTGCCTACTGGTCGATGATCGAAGGGGAAGTGTTCTGCACGAAGCAGTTTACTCTCCGTGCCTGTCAATTGGGCGACAATAGTCTTTCTGCAGAGGAACACGTATTCTTGTCGGAGAGCCGTGTAATCGTAGATGAGGAAGGTGCCGCATCACTGAAGCATGCGCATATCGATACCCTATCCAATCTAAAGCAAACGCTGAAAGTCGCGGCATCTAAATTCGATCTCGACTGGGCTCCTAATTTCAGCACTCAAGGCTGGGAGAAGTTAGCGCTCTCGCTAGAGCTGCGGCATCGGATTACGCATCCTAAAGTCGCCGCCGAGCTGGTAGTATCGGAAAGCGAGCTGGATATTCACAAAGATGCGTTTGCTTGGTTCCTAGAAGCATTTAATGAGTTCCAGTCAAGTCTTCTTCGAAGGTATGACGCAGGAAGCCGTTAATAACAGGGCAATCTGATTCGTCCATTACTCTTGTGAATACCCCCGGTAGTCTTTGTTCTTCCAGATATGCCGGCATTCAGAGGCAGGTCTTATAATAGTAAATCTCGTTTTCCGGTCAAACGAATTCTCTCCGTGCTCTTCCGGTTACTCTCTCAGCATGGCTGACCAGACTATCCTTCACTGCGCGCATCGGACGAGCACCGTTCTCATCGTGCGCGTTCCGCGAGCAGAGAGGGCACCTGGTCGCTCTCTCCTCGTCCTTCCTAGGCCGCGCGTTGCGCGAGCACAAAGGGCAGTCTGGTTGCCCTGCTCTTTCTTTTGTTCTCCGAGAAGCTGGCGTTCGGAGCCCCGCCGTAGTTCTTTCGTAAGATACAACCTAGGTTGCTCCGAAGTCGAGGGGGCTTGTACACTCTGCGCAGAGGCGACCATCCTGGAGAGGAAGTGCTGTTCGACTTCCTTCGCTAACGCCACTGTTAAAATTCGCGGCCTCGTCAGGGGATACAGTATGCGATCCGTACCATCGAACTCGCCGAACTCAGCCTGGCCTTCGTCGGTCGCTGCCGACTGAAGCCCTTCGAGTTGGCAATTGCCGATGTCCCAACGTCACGCCGGTGTTCCGGCGCCGAAAGAGCTTCGACACGGCACTCCAGTTGGTCCTGCCGAAGGTTCCAGGCGCATCTCCACCCGTCATCGCTGAATTCAATCGACGTGGTCTTCACTATGCGCTAGCCGGGGGCTGGGCCTACAGCGCGCTTGTTGAGCCACGGGCCACGACGGACATCGATCTGCTCATGCTCATCGAACAGCCCACCCGTGAAGGCATCCAATCCCTGCTCTCATCCCAGTTCGACTCGACCGTGGTCCATCCTGCCCCAATGGTGTTTCAAGGGATTTCAATTTGGCGCTGTGTGGGTATTCGCGGCGGTCAGGATGTGGTCGTCGACATCCTGTTGGCGGACTCGGAATATCTGAAGATAGCGCTCTCCCGTCGGCGGACGGTTGTCTTCGGCGAACTCAACATACCGATTTTGGCGATAGAGGACCTGATTGTGCTGAAGACTCTGGCAGGTCGCCTTCAAGATCAAGCAGATCTCGAAAAGATTCGGGCTCGCCAGGATGAACTTCATGTGGACTGGAGCTATGTCGATGGGTGGAAAATTAAACTCGATCTTCGTGAGAAGTAAATGGGAAATGAACGGGGATATTCAACTCTTCAAAACTGAGCAATCCAACCTAGTTCATTGACCGAGCATTCAGCTCGGTCCTTCTTCCTCATGCTCTCCTATGCAGGGTGACCAGATTGCGCGCAGCTTTCTCACCCGCCCACCCACTGGCACGCCGAGGCGTGCCATCAACCCGGGCGAGGGCCGTCTGCTTCTTGCTGCTCCTCTCCAAGAGAGTGGCCAAGGCTGCCCTCTACTGCGCGCATCGGACGAGCACAGTTTCACCGTGCGCGTTCTGCGAGCAAGGAGGGCACCTGGCCTCTCCCTCTTCATCCTTCGGAGGCCGCGCGTTGTGCGAGCACAGGAGATCAACAGGCTCCATCTTCTCCTCCCTGTCCGGTTGTGTTTTTTTTGCACCAGGTATATAGTTTTCCCACAAGCCATAAAGGACAGGGTGTTATCGTCTCTACTACCGAACGAGGAGGTAGTTTATGAGAAAGATCCTTGCACTCGTCGTGTTGCTCGGGCTCGATGTCGACCCGACGATGGCTGCGGCACTCTTTGATGAGCGTGCCAAGAAATTCAACGCTGGTTACAATTTCCTAAAACAACACAAGTACCAGGAGGCACGCACGGCCTTTGAAGCCGGCCTTGAACAATACCCTGCCAATGCCCTGGCGCACTTCTATCTCGGCGATGCCTGCCAGGGATTGAAAGCCTGGACCTGCGCGGAATCACATTACGAGACCTCGCTGGAGCTTGACGCAAAATCCTCGGTGGCCGGTTTGGCCAAACAACGGGGGCGCAAGGCCAAAGTGTGGCGCTTGCTGGACGAAGGGAGGCAGACCATTAACCAGCCGAATGCCGTACCCGAACAGGTCGCCCAGGCCGAGGACACCCTGGAAATTGCGCACAAGCTGGGTCTCGACGACGAACAACAGGCCGTGTACCAACAGTTGCAAGGGAAAATTCAGCAGCGGCACAAAGTGAATCACGTGAACCCTCCGTTGGCCAAGCAGGACGAACGGTCAATGGTGCTGGTGCCGGCGGGAGAGTTTTTGATGGGGAGTTGGACGGGGGATGTAGACGAACAACCGATGCGTCGAGTCTATCTGGATGCCTATTTCATGGATAAGGACCACCTGGCGGTGGGGCAATACGCAAAGTTTTTGGAAGCCACGTCTCACTCAGTACCGCCGGAGTGGAATATCATGAGCCGCGCGATGCACAAGAATCGTCCCGTCGTGAATGTGGATTGGGCGGATGCGACCGCGTACTGCAAATGGGCCGGCAAGCGCCTGCCAACCGAAGCGGAGTGGGAGAAGGCGGCGCGGGGAACGGATGGCCGAACCTATCCCTGGGGGGATGAGCCACCGACGAAGTTTCATGGGAACATGAAGAAAGAGCTCTGGAACAACCACATGGGACTCACACCGGTGGGGATGTTTGAAGATGGCAGGAGCCCCTATGGCATCAATGATATGGCCGGGAATGTCTGGGAGTGGGTCAGCGACTGGTATGACCCAAACTATTACCATACCGGCCCGCTCCGGAACCCGATAGGACCGCCAACGGGCATTCACAAAGTAGTCCGTGGCGGCTCCTGGGGCAGCCGTCCGGAGGGTCTGCGCGCCGCGGAACGGGAGACCCGTTTGCCGTCGTTCCAGGGCTACGGCACAGGGTTCCGGTGTGCGAAGACTCCATAGTGCTTGGATTCTTGGAACTTGGTCTTGTGTTCAGATGGGACTGAAGTTGCCCGCTCCCTGGTGGGAGCGGGCGATCCGAACGAATCTTTACCCCTTATCCCCTTGCCCCCTTTACCCCTACTTCTGCGAGTACCACCGATAGCCCTTATTCTCCGAGAAGCTGGCTTTCGGGGCTCCACCGGGTTTTTCCAATAGCAAGACCTTGAAGTCGAAGAGGCCGAACCAGGAAGGATCTGTCACGTTATGGTAGTGACAGCCGTGGAGTTTCGAGAGCATGTCGCCCAGTGCCTGTTGCAACTCTTTCTCCGTATAGGCTCGCACGATAAAAGGTTTGTTCATGGCCTGGCAGAACCGCTGAATGGTATAAGCCGCGCCGGTGCAGAGCACTTTCGTGTCGGGTTTGATGGCGAGGAACTGGGGCAATGAGAGATAGTGCTCTTGAAAGCCCAGCCAGCGGGTCGCCTGGCGCAGGTGGCTGTACTGGACTTCGTACTCCGTGTGGCCCGGCAGCTTGACCGAGGCCGGCCAGCCTTCTTCGATCCCGAATTCAGTGAGAAACGCTTTGCCGCCCGGTTTCAACACCCGCCACAGTTCTGCCACGAATCGAAAAGGGCCGAGGTTGAAGATCACGTTCTCCGGCAGGTCCGTGCCCAGCGGCAGCCGCACGCGCCTGATCCAATCCAAGGCTTCCTGATGCTGTGGCGTATCACCTGTGCCATCGAGGAGTTCCTTCCTGGTCAATTTTACCGGCGTCATGTCGGCCATATTCTCGTTGTCGATGACGAGATCGATGGAATTATCTGTAAAGGGGAGCCGTTCGCCGTTGGCGCGGGTGCCGATGCCGCTCCAGCCGCCAGCCTTGGCGCGGGTAACTTGCAGTGTGAGGAAGGGCTGAGTGATGTCGAGGGAGATGTACCGGATGGTCTGTTTTTCAAAGGGCAAGAGTTCTTTGCCCAATTCACGGGCGAGGTATCCGAGTCCGCCGCCGACTTCGACGATCACACGGGGTTTGGGCGTGAACCAGCCCAGTTTCCGCAATTGCCGCATGAGTAGCCGGCCATAGGTTAGGCCGTTGAGCGTGTCGTTCGGTTCCCGGAAGAGATGCGAGACCGTGGTCTCGATCAGATCAAAGTGGCCGTCGTCTTCGCCACTGTCGGTCAGCCCGTGGTGATGAAAGTCTTCAAGATGCGCTTCTCCCTCGAACCCATCTTGTCCCGACCAGCCTTCTCTGATTTGCTGGAGGAGCAGATCCCATTTGGCCTTGTGGCGGTGGCCGCCCGGGGGCTCTGTGCCGTAGTAACAGAGGGAGTAGGTGGGCAGAGCCCAATGTTCCAAGTGCCATTGTCCCGGCTGTCCGTCCGGTCCGCAGACCTGCGTCCCGTATTTCTCCACCAGCGCACCCACTGCCGTGTGGCCGTTCATCGCCTGTAACATCTCCAAGCCGATACGATTCAGTCGTATGATCGGCAGGTTGTCGTCGAGGGGGGCGAACCACCATTCGTCTTCATTGTGTTGGTAGGCGACGAGATCAGGGATGTGCCAGGCCAGTTGGCTGAGCGTCTCTCCCGTGAGGCTGAGCGGTTCGTGAGCGGCGACAGATGGCTTCATGATCGACGTAATTTGTTTAGCGCCGCAGCCTACACGACGGGCCGGGACTCTCGCAAGGACCTGTGCGAAGGGTGTTCGAGGGAACGGGATCGATTATGTCTGTGAGGGTACCTGGGGGGCGTCTATGACGATAAGGACTCCGTGCATGATGGGATGGAGACGGCAGATATAGGGGTAGTGACCGGGAGCCAACCCTGGAAGCGTAAAGCTGCCGTTGGGCAGGACGACCCCGGAATCGAATGCGCATATGTTCCCATTGTCCAAACAGCCTAAGTGGGTAATCGTGTGTTCGGTCGCTGTGGGGTTGTCCCATCTGATGGGGGCGCCGCTGGACACAGTGGCTGACTTTGGGACGAAATAGGGTGACCCGCTCTCGATGATGATGGCGGTGTACGGCGGCGTGGCAATGGCCGGCCAGGCTGTCAAGAGCCCCAGCGATATGACGGCGATGATCATTCGTGTCATTTGAGTCATGCTTCTACGTCCATGTCACTTTACTATATCGGATAATGAGAGAAGCGGTGTCAAGCCGCAAGATTCTTGGCCCTCCCTCTTGACGTCGTGGCCTGTTTGTAGGATTCTTTCTTCCATTGGACGTCAACCGAAGAAGTCGATGCGGTAGACCCACAATTGCTTCACTCTTTGGTTTCAGTTCCTGGTCTCTGTTGTGCTCACGGTGATGGACAGGGCGGGTCTGGAGGGGGGAGAAGATAGAGCTTTTCACTGTCTTGTTAGAGGTTGCTGAAGTGTGAGTTGCAAGATCACAATAAGTTATGCTAGATGGAGGCCACGTCACACATCCACTGGATGAGAGAGGAGAATATTGATGGCGAAGAACAAGAAGAAGCCGGCGAAGAAGAAACCTGCGAAGGCGAAAGCCAAAGCCAAAGCCAAAGCAAAGTCCAGAGTGAAGAAGGCAGCGAAGAAACCCGCTGCACGGAAGGCTGTCAAGAAGACTGCCAGGAAGGTAGCCAAGAAACCGGCTGTAAAGACCGCTGCCAAGAAGACTGCCAAGAAGCCCAGTGCAGCTGCACCCAAGCCGGCTCAGAAGAAATCTGTGGCGATGACCGGTTCAGGCGCTATGTCCAAACCGGTGGCCCCAGCCTTCGACAAGAAATCTGTGAAGCCATTTGCGGGTGAGGAGCATCAGAAACCCTCGTTATTGCAGCCGATGGGGTCGGCGATGCCGAAAGATTCCGATCTTGACGAGGAACTGGGCGAGGATGATGTGGATATCACTGTAGAGGTCGATGAGGATGTGGAAGAAGAGCTCACCCTCGACGGGGAAGATGAAGACGCCGATTTTCCTGAAAAACGAGAAGGCCTGTTAGACGACGCAGACGAGTACCATACGCACTGACACTTGCATGGGATGCCTACTCTTGGACGACTCGTCCGAGTCGTCCGGCATGAGGACGTTGTGGGACTGTCCTGGTACCCTGGCGTCTGCTCCACATGTGTCTCCTGCTCCTGCTGAATTCTCCGCGATGAATCTCCAATGAGTCATTTTTTGTTCGTGGCCGGGGCCTTGCGAGAGCGCACCTCGGACGAAAGTGCCGAGTTGCAACTTGGGCACGGCCTCTGGGGGCTCTGCACTGAGCTGATCCGGACAAATCTGCAGGCTTATCTTGATGCGGAATCCCGTGGCCTTGTGTATGTGTTGAAGGCCGGGCTCTGTGCCGATTTTCAGATCGTGCCGCCTGCGTTGGACTTCTCCGAGTTGGATCCATTCCTCAGCGACGAGCTGAGAACCGAAGCCAGATTCGGCTTTGTGCGAATCGACGGGGTACGCCGATTGGCCTGCTCGTCTGCTGCGAGTCAGGCGTTGTTGCTCAGCGTGTTGCAGATTGCCGACCAGGCCGAACTCACTCGACGGTTGAGGCTGGGCATGCATCGGTTGACCCAAGCGGAGTACAACGCAATTTTGCATGGAGTCACGGGAGAGGCAACGTAACGGGACGCTCAAAAAGCCCGTTCAGCGAGGCCGCAGGCGAGTCGAAACCGGAGGCGTACCCTTTGGGGCGCACGGTGCGACGAATAAGGAGCACCACGTCTGTGCGCGCCGCCGAGTGGTGAGGCGGCCGGGTCCCCGTTGAGGTTCTGAACGATGCGAGACCGAAGCTAGCGGGATTTTTCAGCATCCCGCTCTAGATTCGTTGGCCTGTCATGAGCAAGTACGCCTCATCGATCGTATCGACTTCCTTCACTGTCACATTGAGCTGAAATCCTAATTCGATCAGGTTCCACCGCGGGTCATGCATCTGCCCGCGTGGAACCAATACGGTGCGATAGCCTTCTCGTGCGGCGGCACGAATCTTATCGGGGATGCTGCCCACCGGGCCGATCTGCCCGTCTGGTTCAATGGTTCCGGTCAGGGCAATGCCCCGCTGAATGTGCTCTCCCTTGAACATGGCGATGAATCCCACGGCCATCGCTGCACCGGCGCTTGGTCCGTCGCTGCCTGTGGGTCGATAGGCGACCCCTTGCACGGAGACAGTCCCACTATGTTGGACCGAGGGCGTGCGTTCGACCGCATAAGCAAAGGCCTGGGCCATGGCACCCAAATGATCATTTCCGAGTCGCACGCCTGCGAGGAGCCATTGCAGTTGAACGGGATTCGGTTCCGGTTTCTTATCCCACCACATCATCAGGATTTCAAATACGCCGAGATTATTTTGGCGAATAGCCGCCAGGACCGGGAGTTCGATGACATTGTTCGCCGAGACTGAGACCGGAATTCCAGAAAGGAGGGTGGCAATCAATGTGCAGATGGCGGCAAGCTGGCGTGGCATCGTGGGCCTCCGAAGCAGGATGTTGAATAGGCGCTGGTTTCTCTCGCTTATTTGGTCTGTCTCGTAGTGCGCTCGCTCGCAAAAGTGTATCAAATCTGTTTGAGCAGTATAGCGATTTGAGAGTCCTTGCCTTGCGTTGGGCCATGGCATTCCGTATAAGGGCGTGCATGATGAATCGGATATGTACTTGGATCATCGTGGGAGGGTTGGCTTTTCTTTGGCTGCCGCTCGCCGCCGCTGCTTCGAACTGTCAGGTGGAGTCGCCTGCTTCGGGGCCAGGAGTGGCGTTGACGCGTCATCTGGGCGCCGGCTGCACGGAGCAAGACCGAGAGGCGCGAGCGGTGGATGCGGCGCAACTGATTCAAGCATTCAAGGAGGGGAAAGGGATCGATCTCTCGGGGGTGATTATTCGCGGCGATCTGTCTTTGGATAAGTTGCCTGTGGGTCCGTTGCCGCCCGAGCTTGAAGGGATGAAGGAGCTGCAGGGACGCGACCTACGCGTGATTTCCGGCTCCGTCACGATTGTCGATTCGGTCGTGCGCGGAATGATCAGGCATGGATCGCCGCAAGGGTTTCTGGTGGTACAGGGGCCTGTGACGTTCAGCGGGACAACGTTTGAACAGCCGGTGGATCTCTCACGGACTGTGTTCACTCAGCCGGTCACGTTGTCAGGGGCGCGATTCTTGCGGGAGAGTTATTTTGTGCAGGGGCGATTTCTGCGCGATGTATTTGCTGAACACACGTCGTTCGGTCCGCATACGAGATTTCACCGATCTGTCTTTCAGGGGCCGGTCACATTCCAGCAGTCCAGGTTCAATGGGCTGGCGGAGTTTTTGGAGGTGGTCTTCGAGAAAGATGTCAATCTGTCGCGCACCTATTTCAAATTGGGTACCGGGTTTTCCGGGAGCCGCTTTCAAGGCCTGGCGGATTTCTCTGAAGCCTCGTTCGAACTCGATGCGTTTTTTACCTTTACTCTGTTCGAAGGGGACGCAGACTTTCGCCGTGTCACGTTCCGATCAACGGCGGACTTTTCCGATGCGTCGTTCAAGGGACGAGACGACTTTTCCAAAGCCTCGTTTGAAAAGGGTCCACAGTTTACCAGAGCGACCAGATCGACGACCGGACAGGCGCCTCCAGGCCTCGAAAATCAGACAATACAATATGCAATCATCCTCTCCCTTCTGGTGTTAGGCGCACTGCTGATCGCCTATCTGATCCGGTTGCGATGACGGGGAGGCCATTAGCCCACGTACCACTACTAATAGATGGAGGCTTGCCCTGTCCCCACCAAAGCTGGTATAAGTCCCTTCGTGGACGACCACTTCGACGCCATCGAACAAACCGCCTTGCCCTATCAGGTTCGCATCGAGAACTTTGAAGGGCCCCTCGATCTTTTGCTCCATCTCATTAAGAAGAGCGAGATCAACATCTACGACATTCCCATCCATCTCATTGCCCAGCAATACCTCACCTATATTGAGGCGATGGGAGACCTCAATCTGACTGTTGCGGGGGAGTTTCTCGTGATGGCGGCGACCTTGCTTCAGATCAAATCCAAGATGCTGCTCCCCGTCGATGAGGTGGTCGCTGATGAGGAAGACGGGCCCGATCCCCGTGAGGAATTGGTGCGGCGACTGCTCGAATACAAGAAGTTCAAAGAGGCGGCCCGCCAGTTGGACGAACAGGAGCGGTTGTGGCGGGAGATTTACAGTCGTGCACAAAGCCCGGCGGTCGAATTGGAATCGGATGAGACGATGCTGGACAATGTCAGCCTGTTTGATTTAGTGGATGCGCTGCAAGGAATCCTCGATCGTAATCCCGGCAAGAAGCTGATGGAGATTTTGCCGGACAACTTGACGGTTCGGGAGCGGATGAACGCAATTTTGGAAATGTTGGAGGGGCAGGAGTCGGTGAATTTTGTCGAGCTTTTTGAGCCGGCCTGCCATCGTCTCGTCATCATTGTCACATTTTTGGCGTTGCTGGAATTGATGCGGCTTCGAACAGCTCGGGTATTCCAGCCGGATCATTTCGGGCCGATTCTCGTGTCGCGCGCTTTTTCGCTTGTACCAGACCCTGCAGAATTGGACGATGCTGAATGGAGGGGAGCATGAACTCAACTGTGGAACAAGAAACAGACGACATTGTTCTTGCAGAGACAGCGCCGGTTCTTGAGGGCAACGGGGCGCCGGACGATGCGGCCAAGGACGCTGCCGTCGAGGCAGTGAGTAGCCAGGCGGAGACCATCGACGGGCGGGAACTCAAAGCCATACTTGAAGCGGTCTTGTTCGTGTCGCCCGAACCGGTGCCGGTTGCTCGGCTGATGTCTATATTGGGGACATTCTCAAAAGCCGAAGTGGTTCAGGCTCTGGGGATTCTCACGCACGATTTGGATCAGGATGGACGAGGCATTCAGGTTGTACAGGTTGCAGGCGGGTATCGGTTGGTGACGAAGCAGGAATATGGGCCCTGGCTGAAACGGATGGATAAAGCCAAGGCAGCGCAAAAGCTCTCTCGCTCCGCGCTCGAATCCCTCGCGATTATTGCCTACAAACAGCCGCTTGTGCGGTCTGAGATCGAAGAGATTCGTGGCGTCGAAACGTCCGGTGTCCTGCGTACGTTATGCGAGCGCAAGCTGGTGCGGATCGTTGGGCGAAAAGATGTACCTGGCCGGCCGATCATGTATGGGACGACCAAGTTTTTCCTCGAGCATTTCGGGCTACAAGATTTGAGCCAACTCCCGCCGTTGCGTGAATTCAAAGAACTCGGCGAGTCCGAGCAAGCTCTCCTGCCGATCGAAGAAGAATCATTGGAGGTAGTCGAGACCTCCGAGATGTCTTCCTCCGAAGAATTTTCCGCCACGAGTGATCTTGCCGAAGGCGAGGTCGAGATGGCCTTCGAGGCAGAGACCAACGGGGTGCTCGTCGACGAACCGGTCGAACAAGCGTAATCAGGACGCTGAAAAAAGGCCCCCAACTTCGTTCTCGGTTCGCCACAATCCTCAACGTACCCCTGAGGGTACGCTTCCGGTTATGACTCACCTGCGGCCTCGTTGGATGGCTTTTTTGAGCATCCTGCGTGTGGAAATAGCGCAACCTCATACTGACTTCATCTCGCTCCCGCACCTCGGCAAGAACAACCTCCGTGAACGGTGAAATCAACTTTGGTCCGACTTTAACATCCCAAGAGACAGAGTCGTGCAAAGTCAGGCGATCCCAGCTTTTTTCCGAAGTGAGGTGTGGAGTCGCCGATCAGGACTGGAAGGACGACCTGCGGTTTACGAATTTCCGATAGCCCAACCTCAGACAACCTAACCCCAGAAGAAACCACAAACCAGGATGCTCACGAAATGGGGGCATATGGGGATGATTTGTCCTGTCCTGGTAGCAGCGCGGTAGCAAAAAAGCGATGAAGGTTCGTCGATCTAATCTGTCAATTGATAAATCTTCCACTGGTTGCCATTGGATGGGAAATAACATGTCGGCTAAAGCTAATCATCACGCGAGGCCGATGACCAGGCGATCGTATTGCCTAGGACGGTGCCACCGAGGCTCACGGTCATCCCGCTTGAGAGGCCGGTAAAGAACGCACTTCGCCCCTTCACTCCATGCGCTCCCTTAAATCCACTTTCAGCAATCGACGACGTGTCGATGGACGCCCCCAGCAGCACGACGATGGGGTCTGCGGCCGTCGTGACGAAGCCCTGCAGCTGAACCTTCGGATTGGGGGCACTTCGTACTACTTTTGTGGCCAAGACGGCATTCCCGCCACGTGGTGGTCCATGTATGTGTAGATGGTCGTCGCTGCGGAGATCAGTGAGGAACCGTGGGCTTCCCTGGCCCTGAAGCGCGGTTTGGCTATCGAATTGGATCACAAGACCTGCCAAGCCAATCAACGTCAGCGTATTGTTGCTCAGATTGATCGTCGCGACAGTCGCTTCCAACTCCATTTCTCCTTCAAATTTCACACTCGTCGCGTTCACGATGCCGCCGACCAGCGCACCCTCCACCTCCAGATGGGAGCCGAGCAGGATATCGTCGAGAGTTCCCCTTTTGAAGGTCGTAGTAGCGGTTGTCTGCACATGCACATTGCCGAGATAGAAGTCGCTTTGCCCGAGCATCAGGGTGACGAATCCTTCAATCTCGGCTTTCTCGGCTTCCTCGCCATCCCCAATGCCGAGCCCTTCCGGCTGTATCTTGCTCGCGGTTAACTGGACAGCATACGCACCAGAACCTCCGGGTGAAACGTGGCTTCCGCGGACGTCCACGAGCAAGCCGTTCCACGTATTCGATGAGGCATTGGGCATCGCGCTCACGTCTGCATGCTGAAAATCGACGGTTACGCCGCCGATCTCGAATGTTTCGTGAGCGGCATCATAGTTCTTGATGAAACCTTTGACCTCATAGTCAGGGGGTCCGGTCTTCAGGACGATGAGCGTGCCAACAATGACCCCGTCTCCCGTGATAAATCCGCTTACCTCCACGAGATCGCGACCAGGCACGAGGCTCAGAATATTCTGTCCGGGTATGCTGGCATCGATGATGGTCGTCGTCGTGATCGCCACCGTCTGGCCCAAGACCACGAGGCTCGACCCATCCGGGGCCACCGTTTGAACGACCCCCTCGACGGTATCTTCGTAGAGGAGGGTGTTGGCCGTGCGGTGAGGAGGCTCGCTGGTTCCGTCAGTGTGGGCCACCGTAGCGTGGACGAGAACCACCATGCCTTTTTTGAGGTCGCTTTGGTGACCGGGCTTTCCGTCCACCGTCATTACTGTCGACCTGGTGTTATAGTCGGAGCCTGAAACCGAAACATTGTTGGGGCTCGTATTGGTAATTGGGCCGGATACGACTGTGGCTGTGTTGCCTGTCCCGCCAATACCCCCGCCAGCTTCTGGACCCCCGCACGACACCACCATCATGAGCAGGAGGACGAGCAGGAGGACCGGTTCTCTCACGGGTGATTTCATGATTTTGAATGGTCCCGTCCGGAGTCCAGATTTTCTTCGAAATGATAGATCCCAAGCCCCACACGCACACGGCCGGTCCCCTGCGAAGCAGGGTTCACATCACGATCTCTATGAGAGAGCCAACGATCGATCGCCTCCAAGAGTTCCTGCCCCTGCGCGGCAGCGAGGATCTGAAATTCCTTTGCAGCCTCCACAGGCACATTGTCGTACATGACCTTGCGCTGAAAGCGGGGTTTGGTGGGTTGTTGATACACGTTATGGTCAATGGTTGCGATCAAGTCGGCGGTGTCGCTCCCGAGCACTTTCAATTTCTCAACCGGACCTTTCCGAGGAATGTACCCGCGAGCGAGTAGACATATCCGTCCATCTTTCAGTTGCTTTATTGCGCCGACTCGCAGCAGTTCATCCAGTAGGGCACGAACCGGGATGTCCCCACTGTAGCGTTTGACCAATGCAGTGAATGATGCGCGCTTCCCTTCCATCCGAAGTGGGTGAGGGTGGCCCTTTCCATCCCCAAAATCAGGATCCCGCACCCAGCCTGTAATGACCCGTGAAGCCCGGTGATACTCTTCCTCCGTGACGGATTCGGTATCGGGCGGTTGTGCCAATAATCGGTGCACTTCCTTGCGCGTCAATCCGCTGAGGATGGCAATCCTGGATGTCGTTTGCTTCTTGCCTATGATCCCGAATTCCGCGCTCGCGACTTCCACATAAACCAACTTGGCAAGGTCGGCGAAGGTTCGATGGGAAACATTGTTCCGCAGGAGGATTCTCACCAGCGGACGCAACAGGCGGATAGTGGCAGCGGACAAGGCTTGCACGTGCTTGGGCTGAGCCATGTTGGGAATATAGTCCCACGGTTTCACCAAAAGCAATGTATCTGGGCTTCTGGCCTCGTCCCGTTCGCGCGAACAAGGGCTTGCAACAGAAGTGCTCATGAATAATGCGGATTTGGGTGGTCATGCCTAGGTCGTTCGATGGTCGCCAAGATTACTCCAGATACGTTTACTGGATGATCCCATGCCGATTTTCTCAAAATGGAGAAAAGTGTCGGTCTGGGCCTGGGGGCAAGATGCCTCGCTATACATGTGGGAATTTATTACCAACGTACTCCGTCTTTCAATCGGCATAAGAATTGGGATATAATGCCCAAATTATAATGGTTGCGACTGAGGAAGCGGCTTGATGGATCGCGGGGGGCGTGATGACAAGAACTGAAGCGGAGGCCCTACGCGTGAAATGGAAACGGCTAGTGAATCCCCCACTCTGTGAGCATCCAAAGCAACAATTGGAAGCGAGCGAAGGCGGCTATTTGACGGACAACTATTACTGCACTGATTGCGGTGAACCCGTTGTCAAGAAGAGAGAGACCTTGGGGAAGATTTTGGTGATTGATGATGAGCCGGTCGTCCAGGACCTCCTCGACAGACACCTCAGTCAGAAGGGCTATGACGTGCTAGTAGCTGACAATGGTTGGAAGGGATTAGAGCTCTATCGCCGTGAACACCCCGATGTCATTGTGCTCGATCTGAACATGCCGGAGCTAGATGGAGTCACGGTTTTGAAACAGGTACGCAGTGTCGATCTCAAACAGCCGGTGATCATTTTTTGGAGCCGAAACTGCTGAGACGGAGCAGCAGGTCCGTGCGCTTGGGCTACCCGAGATCGTCAAGAAAGAATCCTCAATGGATCGCTTAGAGGACTCACTGCGGCGCCTTCTGAAGATTCCCAGCCCTGTGAAGGCTCCGACAGCGCTGGAAACCAGTCATAGACAATGAAAATGCCATGCTGAGATGGGCGACCGAGAAGTCGACCGTGCAGGCGTGCTACTGGTATCGATTGGACAAGGAAGATCGATCACTACTCGTCGTCGCCGTCAATCCAGAAGAGAATCACGTAGGTCCTTGGGATGATGGGAGCGAATGCGAGCTCCATATTTTAGATAGAGAATGGGCTGAGCCGGCGGCATGAGTTACGAGAACAAGAAATGCTTCACATGGAATTATGAGACGACCTATTACCACATCTACGCGCCAAGCGACCTATTGGACGGTGGCCTCGATCCGATTTTCATCGAAAGCCCTCGGAGCGCACAAAATGATGTCGATGTGCAAAGTATTGTGGACGCGCTGAATCGCATCGAATCGCATCGCGGATGAGAGCGCCCCCAATGGGGTTATCGAGACTCAGTCAAGAGTGTGGAGGTTGCTTGGTGCGACAGGATTGAGCGAATTCCAGGGCTCCGAAGGTGGCTCGCTCGTTTCTTTGTCAACTGAGCACTGTTGACCACGTCGCGGTCGGTCTCCTCGCGATAATCTTATCACCAACGGGAGGACGACGAGGACAGGGCCAGGTCGATGTCGAGCCGGAAAACTGAGCGATCAAATCTAACAGGGGGAAGCGATACGAATGAGGGTCTCGTTGACAGATGGTTCAATTGCAGATGTGGTCCACAATTATAGAGAACTGGTGGTGAAGCATGAACAAGATTGAAAACCGCTCCAAGCCGGTCATGTGGATGATGGGATTTCTGCTGGCTGTTTTTGTCGGAGGATGTGGCAGCAGCAGTGGTGGTGGTGGGGACTACGGCACAACCCGGTACGGCCAGTGTGTCGATGACCGATGCACCGGCCTGTGGTTTTGATGAAGTGAATGTCACCGTCAGCAAAGTGCGGGTACATCAAAGCAACAATGCTTCAGAAAACGCGGCCGGCTGGACCGATATCACCCTCAACCCTGCGCGTAAAATTAATCTGCTCGACCTCAACGATCCCACGCACACGAATCGGGCGCTCGAATTCCTTGGCGAGACACCGCTGGAGGCAGGCCATTACACCCAACTGCGTCTGGTGTTGGCTCCAAACAGAGGCAGTTCACCCCCCGCCAATTCGGTTGTCCTGTCAGGTCAAACTACTGAAATCCCTCTCGATACGCCCAGTGCAGTACAAAGTGGCATTAAATTGATCCATCAGTTCACCGTGGACTCCGGGCAACGCGTCGATCTGTTGCTGGACTTTGATGCCTGCAAATCCATCGTGCGGACCGGCAATGGCAAGTACAAGCTCAAGCCTGTGATCAAGGTCATTCCCTTTGTGCTAAACGGCATCGACGGCTTTGTCGACAAAACGCTGCTAGTCAACAATGTCCTAGTCTCGGCCCAGGTGAACGGTACAATCGTTCGTGCAACGGTGCCGAACACGCAAACCGGCGAATTCTTCCTCGCTCATCTTGATCCCACAAACTGTCCCACTACGTGTTACGACGTGGTAATCACAGCAAGAAACAGCCCGACGGATACCTGCTGTGCGACAGCGGTCATAACAGGAGTGCCGGTTCCAAGCAGCACGAGCATCACCACCATAAGCACCAGCGGTACTCCGTTTACACTGCAACCTTCCGCATTTCACGCGATTGCCGGCACGGTGTCGTTGATAAACCCGCCTCCACCGTTTCCTCAGCCTTCTGTTGATGATCGTGATGATGGCACCGTCATTGTTGCCGCGAAGCAATCCCTTTCTGGTGGTCCAACCGTGACCGTGAAAACGCAGGTCGCCATGCTCAAGGACGACACTGCCACAGTTGGCGACTATAAATATGAATTGGTTCTGCCCCTTGCGGCCCCAGCGAGTGCTTCGTACGGTGCCTTGCCGATCACACCTAACTCGAGTGGGCAAACTGCGGTAGCCGGTGTCTATACCGTTTATGGCTTAGGCCAGACTCCAACAACGGTGTACGCGACCCAGGACCCAGTACCTTCATCCGTGAATATTTCCGGAGCAAGTGCTACGCAGGACTTCACCTTGACGCCGTAACATAACGGCGTACGGAACAAGAAGGACTTCTAAGCCGGGAGTGTACGCAGGCGACGGCCTGCTGTTCGAGAAGCAGCGTCTTAGAGTAGCTAGCAAGAAGCGAACACGCGGCCGCCCAAGGAACTGGAGAATGAGACGGAGAACGAGCACGTGTACCGTCGAGCCGAACCCGTCACATGGATTGCCGCATGACGATCGGGTGAGAAGGACCCATACCCACACGAAGGAATTCCCTCCTGGCACGGACTCACAGGCGCGTCTTTGACAATGGCGACCATTCTGATCATCGATGACGAGGAGCCCATCCGTGCACTCCTTCGCACCACGCTTGAAGGGGCAGGGCACGAGGTAGTGGAGGCTGCCAACGGCCGCATCGGGCTTGACCTATACCGCCTCAAACCGACGGATTTGATCATCACGGACATTGCCATGCCCGAGCTGAATGGGCTGGATTTGATTCTGGCACTGACGCGTCAACTCCTCCACGCGAAGGTGATCGCGATCTCAGGTGCAGGAGGGGAAAAGAATGTCCTAGATGTCGCGAAACTGCTCGGAGCACGACGGACCTTTCAGAAGCCCTTTAACGTGCCGCAGCTGCTGGACGCAGTGCGATACGAATTGGAACATTAGCGGGGTCTTCCCCCGGCGTTGGTTTTGACCGCTCCCGCACACTAGATCACGCAGTGTTGCCAAGCCCCGAAAGGCCGCTGATGCAGGTTCGTCCTTCCCTTATTCACCTGGACTACGCTGGACCCATCCAAAGGCAAGGCAGCATCTGCTATCTCTCATGGTCTGGCCGCCTACTCTCCAATGATCAACCTGGGGTGTCGAAGGGGAGGACGGACTGAGCATGCGAGAGGTCAAGAACGATGGCCAAGAGGAGCTGGCATTCCTGGAACTGGTGTTGCAATTGCACCGTGAATACAGACGAAATCTGGAGACGATCCACGTGACACCGCTCCGGGCTGTGGTGCTTCTGTTTCTGCGTTGTCATGCCGAAAGCAATGTGATGGACGCCGCAACGGCGCTCCGCTTGACACAGCCGGTAGTGAGTGAAGTGGTAATAGACCTTGTGCGGAAGCGTCTGGTCACCAAGCGTCGTTCGGTCTCGGATACCCGTGCCGTGTGTCTGTCTCTCAGTCGGCAGGGGCATGCACTCGTCCGTCAAATTGTGCAGGGGGTGCGCCAGGTGAATAGCTCACTGACCCAACTGGACCGAAAAACCCTAGGAGGAATGACCCAGAAAGATCGTCGCGCCTAGACCCTTGCGCATGAGTTCGCTTTCCTCCTACAAACGCATCCCCCCAGCGAGGTGCCTTTGCCCTTCTCGATTCGTCCACACCGTCGCTTGCCCTTTCCGTAACGAACCTCTCGTTATGCTCCCTCCCGCCAGTCGGAGGTCCGTTTGAACGGTTCCTTAGGCCATTTGTAAAGACACATCGGTACCTTGCATGCCCACATGCGCATCGGGGGTTCTATCACTTTATAGAGGTGGATGATCTTCCAACTCTGGTTACTGCACTGCCCCGCTTAAAATGTGGACAGCAGCTAAGCCAGTCGGGTACAGGTAACCACTGAATTTATTCAAGACCCATCGCGGCCGAAGTCAACTGAAGATCTCTCACCAGAGGAATGAGTGAGTGCACCTGGCTGTCCCCTGAGAAGTGAAGTCACAAAGACGACCTGCGGTTTGTTAGTTTGCTGTCCCTCACAATCCCGTAAGAGTGTCAGTAGTTAGTAAGTTCTGCTACCACAAGGCTACCGACATGACCGATGCGGACTCCCCCAAACAGTGTTTAGCCGCAACGTGACACACGGAGATACTTTTTCAAAATCTGTGGGCGGATTGTGAGCAATGGGATTTGCAATCGTACATTCCGCATCGCTGCCCGCACAGTCCTGACTTGTATTCCTCATGCACGCGGCTGCTGTAACCGCGTATTTTCCGCTGACACAAGCCTAATAGCGGGCTAGCGTGTGGAGATGACGAGGCTGTTGTTTTCGACCCTGACGGATTCAATCTGAGGGGGTAGCTGGAATTTGTCTCGGTTATTCGGCGAGTCGAACAACTGATGGACGACGCGGTCGAGGGTTAGGGATGGGATGGGTAATGAGCCAAGCTTGCCGGCAGTGGGTTGTAGCCGAATGTAGCCTCCTTCGGTTGTGATCGTGCCGTCGAGTTGTAGTGAGATCTCTTTTCCGTAGAGGATAAAGACGGCATAGGCCTGAAGTTGGTTGCCCATGAGGTTCATGCGAACATCTTTCAAGGCCGATTGAACCTCTTGTACGCTCGGCTCGCTTCCTGCTGGTATTGGGCTCCCGGCCTGTTGTGCTTGATGGGTGGAGGCGATTGCGAGATTGTCGCGCATCCACTGATTCAGCTCTGCTTCGTTGAGCGTGAGCGCGTGAGGTTGGCTTGTCTGCACGGCCATTTGGAGCTGGGCCATCTTCTCTGCGACGCGATCGGCTGCCTGCGGATCGGTTTGGATCGGCAGTGGTGGCGCCTGGCGAAGAATCAGCAACAGGATGCCGACGGTGAGTGTGAGGGAGACCCAGGGGAGAACGCGAAATACACGAGATAAGACTCCCGACGTCGCTGGTTGCGTCGTGGTCTCAGCGCCAATGATTGGTGGTTCTTCGAAAGTCGGGATCGGTGGTTTGAACTTGGAGAAGACGATTTTGCAGCGCAGACATTCTGGGCCCCCCTCCTGTTCGAATCCGCACTTTGGGCAGGGTATGGCTGTCCTGCTTGGCGATGACGAGGATTGTAGTCGCATGAGGCGACTGTAATTCAGAGAGGCGTGGAGGGCAAAGAATAGTTCGAAATAGTCGGGGAGGGGTTGTCATAGTCGGTCCTTCATGAGCGAGGCGGCGAGGGGCCCCGTTGACTCTCTTTCCGCCGCTTTGTTAGACTCGCCAATCCAATTCTAAGTCATTGAAAGGCCCCTTGTTTCCTCTAACCGGGCGGCTTTAGCAACAGGATGCACCACCACATGATCAAAGCCTGGCTACTCGACGAGATGTTTCGGTGTGACCGAACGTATGTGACCATCGAAGGGATCGAGGGTGAATGGGGCGCTGGCGATTCGATTGCCGCAGAAGAAGAACTTCCACCGCCGCCGGCAAACGTGGCCGCGAAATCGGGGAATGGCCGGGTCACCATTACCTGGGATCCCGTTCCCGATGCCATGTACTACAATCTCTATTTCCAAACCACCAAGGGCGTGATGATCAAGTTCTCCGATCTCACGCGTCCGATTGCCTCCGCCGACGACTTCAAAGCCGTTATCGGGGTGAAAAAAGACAAAGGCACCTGTTTGGAAGGCACCCAGAGTCCGTTTGTCCATGACGATCTGGCCAACGGGACCTGCTACCACTACGTCGTGACTGTGGTCACGCAGAAGGGGGAGAGTCTCGAGTCTCAAGAGGTCATGGCGATTCCCTCGCCCTATCTGTTGGCGATGAGCATCGGCCGGGAAGGTGTGGACGACGGAGAGTTCAGCTCGCCCACGGGGGTCGCCATCGACAAGGACGGCAACATCTACGTCGCCGACACCGATAACCATTCGATTCAGAAGCTCGACAAGTCCGGGAAGTTTCTCGCGCGATGGGGTGGAGACCCCTCTTCGCAAGATGGGAGTTTCTACTATCCGCGTGGACTGGCAGTTGGGCCGAACGACGTGCTGTATATCGCAGACAGCGGCAATAACCGCATGCAGAAATTCGATCTCGATGGCAATGTAATGCAGGCTTGGGGCAAGTTCGGATTTGCATGGCGCGGGGCCGATCTGGGCCGGTTCGATGTACCCTGGGGTCTTGCGACGGACACAGAAGGAAATCTGTACGTGTCCGATACGAGCAACGCACGCATACAGAAGTTCACCTCGGACGGGACGGCGTTACTCAAGTGGGGCCGTGACGGGAGCTTCGACGGCGCCTTCTTCTTCCCTCGCGGCGTGGCCGTCGATTTTGTCGGCAATATCTTTGTGGCTGATGAAAGCAATAATCGCATTCAGAAGTTCGATGCCCGTGGGAGCTTCCTTGCCAAGTGGGGGCGAGAGGGGGCTGGTCCCGGCCAATTCAAGTCTCCCTGGGGGATTGCCTGCGATGCGCTCGGCAATGTCTATGTCGTCGATACCGGCAACCATCGTATTCAAAAGTTCGACGGGAACGGGACGTTCCTCTGTGCCTGGGGAAACCGAGGAAAATCAGAAGGACAACTGAATTTTCCCTACGGGATTGCGGTCGACAAAGAAGGCGCGGTGTATGTGGTCGACAGCGGCAATGGCCGCATTCTTAAGTATGTGCCGACGGACGAAGAGCTCAATCGCGGGAAGGACGAGACCTCAGCCAGTCAGGTGCCGAGCGAGACTCCGGCTCCCCGCAGCGTGGCGGTGAAGGCCGGGGATACGGAAGCCTTCTTGAGTTGGATGGAGGTCCCTGGCGCCCAGTCCTATAACCTGTATTTCAATACCGTTTCGAAGCTCACGACCCAGACGGCGACGAAAATTGAAGGTGTCACCAATCCCTATACGCACATCGGTCTCTCGAACGATATCCCATACCATTATGCCGTGACCGCGGTATTCGAGACCGGCGCCGAAAGCGAGTTGTCGAATGAAGTGACGGTCACGCCGGTGCTCATCGATATCACGGCCCCGCAAAATCCATACGCCGTGATCAATCATGGCGCGTTCATGACGAACACGCCGGAAGTCGTTGTCACGGTTTCAGCGAACGATGTCGATACCGGAGTCGCAGCCTACTTCGTCTCCGAGGCGCCGATGACTCCCATGGCTGGGACGCCGGGATGGGTGGATGTGACACCGGCCACCAAGTTCGGTGCGACGATCCAGTTTATTTTGTCGCCGGGAGACGGACAGAAATCGATCTACGTCTGGTTTAAGGATGTGGGAGGGAACGTCTCCACCCCTGCGAGCGCCACGATTCTGGTCAACACGTCGGGGTATCTCTGCGTGTCTGAATGGGGCCGTACGGGCCGTGGCGCATCCTTGCTGCACGGCGGCGAGTTCATGGCTCCGATCTACGGTCTCTGCGTCGATCAACAAGGTTCGATATTCGTGGTCGACAACGGCAACAACCGGGTTCAGAAATTCGACAATGCCGGCAACTTCATTATCCTTTGGGGGAACTTTGGTTCAGCCAATTCGAACTTTCATAATCCCACCGGCATTGCGTGCGACGGCAAGGGCGACGTCTGGGTGGTCGATACGAACAATCACCGTGTCCAGAAATTCGACGGAAAGCTCGGCGGCTATCTCATGAAGTTCGGGTCACGTGGAAACGGCGAAGGGCAGTTCAACTCACCCTGGGGCATCGCAGTCGATCGGGTGCGTGGGTATGTGTATGTGGTCGACAGCGCCAACTTCCGTGTGCAGAAGTTCGACATGAACGGGGAGTTCATCATGTCCTGGGGCAGTTTCGGAAACGGAGACGGCCAGTTCTACTTCCCGCGTGGCGTGGCCGTGGACCAGACAGATGGATTTGTCTATGTCGTCGACATGGGCAATCACCGAATTCAGAAGTTCGATACTAGCACCAACGTGCTCCCGCAGTTGCTGGCCAAGTGGGGCGGCAGTGCCGAACCGGGGCATGCCAGCAGCCAGCTTGCGCAGGAGGCGGGTCAGTTACGGTCCCCCTGGGGCATTACGGTCGATGGCGCCGGCGATGTCTTTGTCTCGGATACCGGCAATCACCGTGTCGAGAAGTTCGATAAAGAAGGCAATTTCATCACACAATGGGGCGGGTTTGGGAACGGCAAGGGACAATTCAACTTTCCCTACGGCATCGCCGTCGATGTCAGGGGAAGTGTGTTCGTCGTCGATAGTGGGAACACCAGAGTCGAACAGTTCATGCCGGCGGACGAGGGGAGCGAACGGCTCCAGGAAGTTGCCGAGACCGTGGCAGAGATCGAGAACGCGCAAGGGACATCAAAGGGATAACTGGTCACGAGGATAGAGCAGGATGCTCAAAAAGACTGTCCAGCAAGGCCGCAGCGAGTGAAGGGCCGAGGCGTACTCTCTGGGGTACGTTGAGGGTCTGAACGATGCGAGAACGAAGCTGGCAGTCTTTTTCAGCATCCTGCTGGTGAGGGGAAGACATGCTGGATAAAGAACCACGCCTAGGACTCACCTACGACGACGTCGTGTTGGTTCCGGCCAAGTCTCAGATCTTGCCGAGTGAAGTCGACATGCGTACGAGGCTGACTCGCCACATTAATATCAATATTCCCATCATCAGCTCGGCCATGGATACCGTCACCGAGTCTCGTTTGGCCATCGCCATCGCTCGTGAGGGCGGTATTGGGATTATTCACCGCGTGTTGTCGCCGGTGGATCAAGCGACAGAAGTGGACCGGGTGAAGAAATCCGAGAGCGGGATGATTCTCGACCCGGTTACGATCTCGCCCGATCAAACGATTCGCGATGCCCACGCGTTGATGGCGAAGTACCGGATTTCCGGCATTCCCGTCACCAAAGACAAGAAGTTGGTCGGTATTCTCACGAATCGCGATCTGCGGTTCGAAACCCGGATGGATTTGAAGGTCTCGCAAATCATGAAGCGGGACAAGCTGATCACGGCGCCCGAAGGCACGAGCCTGGAAAAGGCTCGCGAGGTGTTGCACGAGCATCGAATCGAGAAGCTGCCGGTGGTCAACAAGCAGTTTGAACTCAAGGGACTCATCACGATCAAGGATATCGAAAAACGCATTATGTATCCGAACGCATGCAAGGACGGACATGGCCGGCTTTGCGTGGGTGCGGCAGTTGGTGTGGGACCGGAAACGGAAGATCGTGTCGCGCGGCTCAAGAAGGTCGGGATCGACGTGATCGTGGTGGATACCGCCCACGGGCATTCTCAAGCGGTGCTGGATACGGTCAAGCTGATCAAGAAACGTCATCCGGAGATCGAGCTGATAGCCGGGAACATCGGCACCGCCGAAGCGGCGAAGGATTTGTTAAAAGCCGGCGTCGATGCCGTGAAGGTGGGTGTGGGGCCTGGCTCAATTTGCACGACCCGTATCGTGTCCGGAGCCGGGATGCCGCAGCTGACCGCGATTGCCGATTGCGCAAAAGTCCTTGCGGGCAGCGGAGTCCCAATCATCGCGGACGGCGGGATCAAGTATTCAGGCGATATCACGAAGGCCTTGGCAGCAGGCGCCTCCTCGGCCATGCTCGGCGGACTCTTGGCAGGCACGGAAGAATCACCGGGAGAAACCGAACTGTACCAAGCCCGGACGTATAAGGTGTACCGCGGCATGGGCTCGATCGGCGCGATGGAGCGTGGCGGTGGAGATCGGTACGGGCAAGCGGGGCGTCCGGCGCAGAAGCTGGTCCCGGAGGGCATCGAAGGTCGCGTGCCCTATAAGGGAAAACTCTCGGCCGTGATTTACCAATTGATCGGCGGCGTGAAATCCGGTATGGGCTATTGCGGGTGCAGGACGATCTCGGACCTACAGCAGAAGGCCACGTTTATCCGGCAGACGGTCGCCGGGCTCCGCGAAAGTCACGTGCACGACGTGATTATCACGAAAGAAGCGCCGAATTATCGGATGGATTGGGAGTAATCTCCTCGTTAAACGTTACTCGTGAATCGTTAATCGCAGGATGCCTCCCTTCAAATCTCTCGGTTAACGCGTAACGCTGCACGATTAACGTCTTCATGGAACTCTGGCACAATAGAATTCTGGTCCTCGACTTTGGGTCGCAATATACCCAACTGATTGCACGCCGCATTCGCGAAGCCGAAGTCTACTCGCAAATCCTTCCCTGCACCGTTCCCTTGGCGACGATCCTCGCGTATCGTCCGCAAGGCATCGTGCTGTCGGGTGGCCCTTCCAGCGTGTATGAGAAGAAGGCGCCGACGGTTCCCAAGGAACTCTTCGACCAAGGCATTCCCATCCTCGGCATTTGTTATGGGATGCAGCTCGTGACGCACCTCTCGGGCGGGGAAGTAGCCAAATCCAAGCATCGGGAGTATGGCCGGGCTGATCTTGCGATCGACGACCGCAGCAATCTGTTCAAGGGTATCGGTACAGAGGGATCGACCGTCGTCTGGATGTCGCACGGAGACCGTATCGAGCGGATGCCGCCGGGTTTCCGATCGATCGCGCATACCGCCAATTCGCCAATTGCCGCGATGAAGCGCGACGATCACAAGCGTCGGATTTATTGCCTCCAGTTTCATCCGGAAGTCGTTCATACGCCGGAAGGAACGACGCTGCTTCGCAATTTCGTCTACGACATTTGCGGCTGCAAGCCGACTTGGACGATGCAGTCGTATGTGGATACAGCGGTGCAGCAGATCCGCGGGCAAGTCGGCAAGGAGCGAGTCATTTGCGCCTTGAGTGGCGGGGTAGACTCGTCGGTGGCGGCGGCCCTTACCCATCGGGCCATCGGCGACCAGCTGACCTGTATCTTCGTCGACAACGGACTGCTTCGGAGCGGAGAGAAAGAGCAAGTCAAACAGACGTTTGCCCAACAACTTCATCTGAACCTGCGGCTCATCGATGCATCCGATTCGTTCCTTGCCAAGCTTAAAGGAGTGATCGATCCCGAGCGTAAACGGAAAATTATCGGAAAGCAGTTCATCGAACAATTCGAGGCTGAAGCCAAGAAAAAATCGGGGAACGCAAAATTTCTGGTCCAGGGCACGTTGTACCCCGATGTGATTGAGAGTGTGAGCTTCAAGGGTCCATCGGCCACGATCAAGACGCATCACAATGTGGGCGGTCTGCCGGCTCGCATGAGGCTCAAATTGATCGAACCTTTGAGGGAATTGTTCAAAGATGAAGTGCGGGTGTTGGGTAAAGAGTTAGGTTTGCCGGAAGAGATTGTCTGGCGACAGCCCTTCCCTGGTCCTGGCCTTGCTATCCGAGTGCTGGGAGCGATCACCAAGGAGCGACTGGCCATCCTGCGGGCGGCCGAGGCCATTCTCGACCAGGAAATTCGTGCCGCCGGTTTGTATCGGGAGATTTGGCAATCGCTCGCCGTGCTGTTACCGATCAGGACAGTGGGCGTCATGGGCGATCAACGGACGTATGAACATGTCATTGCGCTTCGCGCGGTCACCAGCTTGGATGGTATGACGGCCGATTGGGCTAAGATTCCGAATGACGTGCTGGGCAGGATGTCGAACCGGATCATCAATGAAGTGAAGGGCGTGAATCGGGTGGTCTACGACATCAGTTCGAAGCCGCCGGCAACAATCGAGTGGGAGTAAGGGACGTGAGGGGTAAGGGCCGAGAGGCAACGCCTCACTCCTAACGAGTTATGGAAATTAGATTACAAAAAGTCATTGCTGGAACTGGATTGGCGTCTCGGCGAAAGGCCGAGGAATGGATCGCGGCTGGGCGTGTGACGGTCAATGGCAAGGTTGTGACGGAACTCGGCACCAAGGTTGATCCGGATCGCGCCCATATTAAGGTGGACGGGAAGCACATCAGTTCCACCCAGCCCTACGTGTATCTCTTGCTGAACAAGCCGAAGAACGTGATGTCGACATTGGACGATCCGGGAGGCAGGCCGACGGTGAAGGACTATCTTCGTGGAATATCGGTGCGGGTGTTTCCTGTCGGTCGATTAGATTTCGACAGCGAAGGGTTGATGCTCTTAACGAATCACGGCGACTTGGCCCAGACGTTGCTTCATCCACGCTACCATGTGCCGAAGACCTATCTCATCAAGGTCAAACAGGTGGTGGCGGATGAACATATCCGGCAGTTAGAGCAGGGTGTGCAACTGGAAGACGGCATGACCGGTCCAGCTATTGTGAAGAAGGTGAAGAAGGCCAAACTTAATTCCTGGCTGGAGATGACGATCCGCGAGGGGCGCCAGCATCAAGTGAAGCGTATGATGGAGGCAGTCGGTCATCCGGTCTTGAAGCTGACACGGATTAAGATGGGTCCGCTCTCGTTGGGCGACCTGGCGTCCGGCGAGTTCAGATACCTGACCGACCATGAAGCGAACGCCTTGCGTGAGCTTGCAGAACAGAAGCTGGCCTCAGCAGAGGACACAGAGAAGCAGGCTCAAAAGCCGAAGAGGCCGGTCAGTCGGGTCGGATGGGCTCGTTCCAAGAAAGCGAAGGTGGTATGAAAGTTAGAACTCATCGGTGCGGAGAACTCACGAAAGCCGCGGTCGGACAGATCGTCGTGTTGAACGGCTGGGTCCAGAAGCGGCGGGACCATGGCATGGTCATGTTCATCGATCTTCGTGATCGAACAGGGATCACGCAAGTGGTGTTTAACGCCGAGCGCAATGCAGCGGTGCATCAAGCCTCCCACGCCTTGCGGAGCGAGTGTGTCGTGTCCGTGACGGGCCAAGTGATGGCCCGTCCTGAAGAATCAAAAAATTCCAATCTGCCTACTGGCGAGATCGAAGTGTTTGTGGATGCCGTGGAGATTCTGAACGAGTCGAAGACGCCGCCATTCGTGATCGAAGACGATGCCGAAGTGACGGAGTCGATCAGGCTGAAGTACCGCTACCTGGATCTTCGGCGTCCAAAGATGCAGCGGCTCCTGAGCCTCCGGCACGACATGATGCAGGCCGTCCGTGGATTTCTGAACGCGGAACGATTCCTTGAAGTGGAAACACCGATTTTGACCAAGAGCACACCGGAAGGCGCGCGGGATTATTTGGTGCCGAGCCGAGTGAACCCAGGTCAATTCTTTGCGCTTCCTCAGTCGCCGCAGCTTTTCAAGCAGGTGCTGATGGTCAGCGGGGTCGATCGCTACTATCAGATCGCGCGGTGCTTCCGCGACGAGGATCTACGCAACGACCGGCAGCCGGAATTTACACAGATTGATGCCGAACTTTCATTTGCGGACCGCGAGCAAGTCATGAGTTTAATGGAGAAGATGATCGTCACGGTGTTTCGTGATGCGGGCGGCGTCCAGTTACCGACCCCCTTTCCGCGTATCACCTATGCCGAGGCGGTGGGTCGCTACGGATCGGACAAGCCGGACCTGCGCTTCGAAATGCCGCTGCATGACGTCACCGCATTTGCAGCGGCCAGCGAGTTCAAAGTGTTCAAGGAGGCGGCGACCAAAGGCGGAATTGTGAAGGCGTTGATCGTAAAAGGCGGAGCGGCAACGCCGCGAAGCAGGATTGATGGGCTCGGCGAAACGGCGAAGAGTTTTGGCGCGAAGGGGCTTGCATGGTTGAAGATCACAGCGGAAGGGCAGCTCGAGTCAGTGATCGCGAAGTTTTTAGATGCCAAGGCTTTTACGGTGGCACTTCCTGACGCGAAGCCGGGGGATTTAGTACTCTTCGGCGCCGATAAGGCCGTCGTTGTCCACGACGTGCTGGGCCGCATCAGGTTGTTACTGGGGGAAGAGCTGAAGTTGATCGATACCACTGCCTGGAAGCCTCTGTGGGTCGTCGAGTTTCCTTTGCTGGATTATTCGCCGGAAGAGAAACGGTACATCTTCATGCACAATCCCTTTGCCGCACCGATGGATGAGGATGTGGCGTTACTGGACTCGGAGCCGCTCAAAGTACGGGCGAAGGCGTATGACATGGTGTTGAATGGAAGCGAAATAGGCGGCGGGAGTATTCGGAACCATCGGAGCGATGTCCAGCTGCGCATCCTCGACCTGCTCGGCATCAACAAGGAGCAAGCGCAGACGAAGTTCGGGTTCTTGCTCGATGCGCTCGACTATGGGGCGCCTCCGCACGGGGGCATTGCCTTCGGGCTCGATCGGCTCATTATGTTATTGGGGGCGGCTGACTCGATCCGCGACGTGATTGCGTTCCCAAAAACACAACGAGCCCAATGTCCGTTGACCGATGCGCCGTCTGCCGTCAGCGCCGATCAGTTGAAGGAGTTACGCATCAAGCTCGATCTCGTCGAGTAGGGAGGAGTCATCCGTCCCATGGCAGGCAATTCGTTCGGTCGAGTCTTCACCGTCACATCATTCGGCGAAAGCCACGGGCCTGCGATTGGCTGTGTCGTGGATGGCTGTCCGCCCGGTCTGGCCCTTTCCGTCGACGACATCCAGCACGATCTCGATCGGCGCAAGCCAGGCACCTCCCGCCACGTCACGCAACGGCAGGAATCCGATACCGTCGAAATCCTTTCCGGTGTTTTTGAAGGCAAGACCACCGGCACTCCCATCGCCCTCCTCATCCGGAACGAAGACGCCCGCAGCAGAGACTACGGTAATTTGATCGATACCTTTCGGCCCGGCCACGCGGACTATACATACTGGCAGAAATATGGCATTCGCGACCATCGAGGTGGAGGACGCGCGTCTGCGCGTGAAACAGCCGTGCGAGTGGCGGCAGCGGCGATTGCGAAGAAATGGCTCAGGGAGAAGTATGGTGTTGTGATTCGGGGCTACTTGAGTCAGCTCGGCCCGCTTGAAGCGCCGTTTAAGAGTTGGGCGGAGGTCAGCAAGAATCCATTCTTCTCCGCAAGTTCCGAGATCGTGCCGAAGTTCGAATCGTTCATGGATGAGTTGCGGAAATCCGGCGACTCAGTGGGAGCTAAGATCACTACGGTTGCCGAGTCTGTGCCGGTGGGGTGGGGTGGACCTGTGTATGCGAAGCTCGATGCCGATTTGGCCGGCGCCATGATGAGCATCAATGCGGTAAAGGCAGTGGAAATCGGTGCAGGGTTTGGCGCGGTCACGCAGCGTGGGTCTGAACATGGCGACGAGCTGACGCCGGAAGGTTTTATTACGAATCACGCCGGAGGCATTCTCGGTGGGATCTCAACCGGGCAAGATATCGTCGTCACGATCGGGATTAAGCCGACATCGAGTATCCGTGT
This sequence comes from uncultured Nitrospiraceae bacterium, assembly GCA_963825145.1. Lineage (GTDB taxonomy): Bacteria > Nitrospirota > Nitrospiria > Nitrospirales > Nitrospiraceae > Palsa-1315. Next base: position 208,281 of record CAWGSC010000028.1, on the reverse strand, counting down.
AGCCCGCCGATCCATCGATAAGCAGGGCAAGGCGGTGACCGTCGAAACGAACGGACGTCACGATCCATGCGTCGGTATCAGAGCAACGCCGATTGCCGAAGCCATGATGGCGCTGGTGCTCATGGACCATGCCTTGCTCCATCGCGCACAGAATGCCGATGTGACGACGAAGACTCCGAAGATCCCTGCTTCAGCCAAGAAAACGTCTCATTCTCTCAAATCTTCCGGTCCTGCCAAGATCAATTCCGATCCGGATGAAGCCTAGCAGCCCCTTAATCGAGATCGAACGGGCGACGATCTATCGGGGGGATACCTGTGTCTTCAATGACTTCTCGTTGTCCATCCAAGTGGGTGAACACGTCGCCATCCTCGGTCCGAATGGCGCTGGGAAATCTACTTTTCTGAAATTGCTGGCCGGCGATGTCCATCCAGTCCCGAATGATGCGACGCGCATCCGCATATTCGGCGAAGAACGGTGGAACGTCTGGGATGTACGGAAGCGATTGGGGATGGTGTCCCATGATCTTCAACATCAGTATATGGACCAAGTGATTGGGCTGAAAGTGATTCTGTCCGGTTACTATGGCAGCATCGGGACCTACGGTTATCAAGAATATAGTTATGCGCAGCTCGCTCGGGCAGACGGCATGTTGGAAGAGATGGGTGCGAGTTTTTTAAGGGATCGACGGTTTGGGGAGATGTCGACGGGGGAGCAACGCCGGTGCTTGTTAGGACGGGTGCTCGTTCATGATCCGACGGCACTCGTACTCGACGAACCGACGAGCGGGCTTGATCTGACTGCAACGTTTCACTATTTGGATCTCGTTCGCACCTATATACGGAAAGGGAACACGCTGTTGCTGGTCACGCACCATATCCACGAGATCCCGCCGGAAGTAGAGCGTGTCGTGCTCTTGAAGCAAGGCAAGATTCTTCAAGATGGGGACAAACGCGCTGTCCTCACAGAAGCCAACCTCAGCGTGTTGTTCGACTGCCCCGTCGCATTGGCTCAAGCCAATGGGTGGTATCAAGCGCTGCCTGGGCACAGCACACCGCACTGACTTCGCCTCGCTATTTTTTCCGAAATCCGAAAAACATTCCGACGGCTCCTGCCCCTGTTGACGGGAGATACCCGGAGAGGACATGTTTGAGTCCTTGAGCGCCCTGCTGTGCCGCTGCAATGACATGGCTGATCTGCGTTTCCACTGAAGTCCAATCGAGATCGATCCAGCCGGTCTCTTCCAATACGGCGATGCCGGCCAGCAATCCGCCAGTGATCAGCGCGGCCATTCTCAGAAATCGTCGGGATGCCCAGCCGATGAAAAATCCTGCCAGGTAGCTGCCAGCGATGCCTGCCAGGGCAGGCGATGAGAAATCAGCCACCCATGAGGCGAGGCTTCCGATTGTTGCGACACCGGCGGCGATGACGGATTTCGCATTCCAGGGCGCATCGGCGAGAAAGGCCGCACAAATACCTTGCGACGGTGATTCTTGTGGTTGTTCCTGATCGTAGTCCATGATGGGAGATTGGACTAGTGCTGGTTGCTTGCGAAGGTGTCGCAGGCCTTCGGGTCGCCGGTCTCCAAGCCTTTTCGGAGCCAGGTCATGCGCTGTTCAGAGGAGCCGTGGGTCCAGCTCTCCGGCTGGACATAGCCTTGTCCCATCTGTTGGAGCCGGTCGTCTCCGATGGCGGCAGCGGCTTTCAAGCCTTCTTCGAAATCGCCCGGCTCGATCAGGTTCCGATCTCGCTTGGCGTGGTGGCCCCAGACGCCGGCGAAACAGTCAGCCTGAAGTTCCAATCGCACAGTTAAGGCATTCCCTTCTCGTTGAGAGGCCTGGCGCTGGAGTCGCGTCACCTTCTCTGCAATGCCCATCAAATTTTGCACGTGATGGCCCACCTCATGGGCGATCACGTAGGCTTGCGCAAATTCGCCGGGCGCACCCAACCGTTGCGCCATCACGTTGAAGAAGGACAGGTCGAGGTAGACTTTGTGATCGCCGGGGCAATAGAAGGGACCGACGGCTGAGGAAGTGGTGCCGCAGGCAGACCGGACTGCGCCGGTGAAGAGTACGAGCCGAGGATCTTCATACCGCGGACCAAGGAGTTGCCTCCAGGTGGTTTCCGTGTCGGCGAGGACAACCGCGGCGAATTTCCCCAGTTGGTCGTTGGGCGATCCGGTTGGTGCAGGCTCGGAGGGTGCCGATGAGTCCGTGATCTCCTCCACCCCATTGAGCATGTTGATGAGGGTCAAGGGATTGATGCCGGTGAAATAGCTGACGACGAGCACCAGCACGAGGCCGCCCAGTCCCAGCCCGCCTCCGATTCTGGCCGGTCCCATCCCTCGACGATCTTCAACATTGCCGCTTTCCCGTTGTCCTTCCCAGCGCATACCCTCACCGTTGCTTCCATCAAAGGAACCGAACAGATGGAACCATATCCTTCGGTGCAGTGCAAGCCACTAGCCCGCATTATTCACGACTGTTCCTCGTGGTAGCGAATCCACGATTGCAACAGAAGCGCTCATGAATAATGCGGATTACGGTGTTGGTTCCTGGCGAGTGTGCTTCTGGATGTAGCCGGAGAGGAGGCGCGATCTGTTGGTGCGCGCCTCCTCTTGGTCTGTGCTGCTATTTCGATGCAGCCGTACTGGTCTCGACTTCCCCGGCAATTTCTTTGAGGTCCTTGGGGTACAAGCACGATCTCGATTCGACGGTTGGATGACCGTCCCTCTTCAGTGTCGTTCGAGGCGAGAGGGTGGGTGTCCGCATAGCCGACTGCGGAGAGGTACTGACGGTCCACACCGCCATGATCGATCAGGTAGCGCACCACGGTCGTGGCTCGCGCCGTCGAGAGTTCCCAGTTTGTCTTGAAGCGATCTTGTAGCTTCGAACTGATGGGTACGTTGTCGGTGTGGCCTTCGATCCGGATCTGCTTGTCGTTGATTTTGTTGAGGACATCGGCGACTTGTTTCAGGACTTTCACACCAGCCGGTTTCACTTGGGCCTGCCCGGAATCAAACAGGACACGGTCGACCATGTTGATCGTCAGGCGGTCCCGTACTTGTTGTATGGTGATATTGCCCTTGGAAATTTCGTCTTGCAGCGATTTGGAGAGTTCTTCCTGTGTCCGCGTCAGCCGTTTGATCTCTTCCTCCTTGGCGGCTCGTTCCTGATCGAGCGCCGCGGCCAATCTGGACTGTTCCTGACGCAGCTGTTCACGCTCTTTCGCGATGCGGGCGGCGTTCGCCTCAAGGTCTGAGGCCTGTTTCTGTAGCTTGGCGATTTCTTCCTGCGCCGAGGATCGTCCGCTCGCGGATTGTTGTTCGAGATCGGTGATTTGGCTGCGTACATTGGTGAGTTCGCTGTTCAGTTGCCCTTTCTCCTTCTCCAGTCCGTCCAGGCGTGACTGCAACTCGGCTGCCTGCTGTTCCGCGGCTTTTCGCCGAACGGCTTCCTGGTCCAGATTTTTTTGTAGCCCGGCCAACTGCTGTTGCAGCTGGGCGGAAGTTTTCTTTTCGGCCTCAAGTTCGGTGAGCGTCTTCGTGTGGGTTCCCTTGCTTACGCATCCCACCACCGCCACAGCACACAGTATGGCCAAAGCGGAGGCCCTGAGTGGCATGACTCGATCAATCAAAATTCGTCGCATAGTCTCCTCCTTTGAATGATGGCGAACAGCATATCGCGCAGGGGGAGCAAGCGCAATGCCCAATGACTCGGAAACGAATGAGAAGAGAATGGCTCCTTTCTCATGGAGATCACGGAGTAATTGTCGGCTTGTGTGTACGGTAAAGCAAGGGGGACTGGAGCATAGGGCCACAATCACTGTAGGGGCTACCCTACAGACGCTGAGTGCTGTTGCTGTGATCTGCTGTGACGCCAGCAACATGTTCATAGGGGGAGGGACTGAATAGCGGGCGAATGTATGGCAAGGGAGCAGGCGGGGCGCAGCCACTGCTGCGCCCCGAAGCAGGGCTTACTTTCCGCCCATGTCCTTCTTCTCGTCCTTATTCTTCTCGTCGTCCGCTTTGCCGCTCGTCATTCCCTTCTTCTCCTTCTGCTCGGCAGGGGCTGGTTCACCGGCGAAAGACACCGCTGTACCGATGCCGAATGTGAGGATCGCTGCGAGTGCGATGAAGCTTGCGTAGCGAGTCATGGGAACCTCCATATGATTAGTGAGTTGATGAAACCGAGCCATCGCACCATGCGATGCTGTCGCTCCAGAAAACACTCTGTATCATTAATGAGAGTGGTGAAGCTCTTTGGCCATCGAGTAGAGCAAGGTAAATGCCTCGTGTTTTGATTGGAGAAAATCCACCAGGTCCAAAATCGAAAAGGCGCGAAGATTCTCCGATCTCAATAGCTTAGAGAGAAGGTTCGCCCAACGATGCAGCAGAGAATTACAGGGAGGGCTGTGAAATTCTGTAGGCGAGAGCCTGCGTAACGATCTCGCCTCTCGTTCCGGCATTGATGTATGCGATATAGTGGGCGCATGCGAAGACGATATCGTTTCTCTGTCTGGCTAGTCGCCAGTATCCTGCTCACAAGCTGCTCCTCTCAACGAATCGTTCCCGACTCAATAGAGCCGCTCGTTAATAGATTGGTCTCGTTTCGAGACGTGGAGGTGCCGAGCTTCGATCGTCAACAATCACAGGGACGGTTCTTCACGTTGAGGCAGGAGTTTCTTGACCCGGCGACGATGGCTAAAAGAATGCGGGTGACGATCGTCGGAGAGGTCTCTGGGGTCAAGACCGATCGTCTCGATGGTGGAGAGTATCGAGACCCCACGTTGATTGTGAAACATCTGCACGTCTGGCCGCTTGAATCCTATGGCAGATGGTAACGGGGATACTCCATCGGGGTTTTCGGCGGTGGATCTCGCCGTAGAGACGGATTCGAAACCGGGGTCTGATCGAATTTTTGGCGGAGCCTCATGCCGCAAGCTGGATTTGTGAGCGAGTCCATTATATCTGACTGTACAAACACCCCTCGTACGATCGCGTTCAACAAGCCCTATGGCGTGTTGCCGTGCTTTACCGATTCGGATGGGCGGCAAACCTTGGCAGACCATGTCGATCTGCCTGGAGTCTATGCAGCTGGCCGCCTCGACATGGATAGCGAAGGGCTCCTACTTCTGACGTCGGACGGTAGGTTGGCACACTACATCACGGACCCGCAGCATAAGCTGCCGAAAGTGTATCTCGCACAGATCGAACGTATCCCGACCGAGGTCGCCTTGGAACAGTTGCGAGAGGGAGTGGTGTTGAACGGTAAGAAGACCAAGCCTGCTGAAGTACGTCTGTTGCTGGAAGATCCGAATTTGCCTGATCGCCCTGTACCAATCCGCTTCCGCAAAAACGTGCCGACTGCCTGGGTGGAGATCACGTTGCGAGAGGGGCTAAACCGACAGGTTCGGCGTATGACCGCCGCAGTGGGGCATCCGACATTGCGACTCGTGCGGGTGGCGATCGGGCCAGTCGTGCTGGGTGATCTTCAGCCCGGGAAATGGCGGGATTTGACAAGTAGTGAGATTGAGCAGATCTATTCTGCCACAGCTCGTCGATAAATTTGGAGGCTTCACGAGCCTTGTTCCTCACTCTGTTGAGCGAGTTGACTCGACTGTTGCATCGCTAGGGTGTCGTGCAGTGATGTGTCGGAGGTCTGATGATCCGATACGACTCTCGGTGTGTGATCACGTTAGTCATAGGCCTGTTGATTGGTCTCGTCGGCTGTCAGACAGGAGGTGGGCGGGCCCTGGACGGGACGTCCTGTTTGGCGATCGAGCAGCACATCAATCTTTCAGACAGGATCGGTACCCTCAACCGACTGGCTGATGCCTTTGAAGAGCGGTGTTATGAGACCGTGATTGTTTATGGCGAGAAGGCCCGGTCAGAATTCCGGCACAAGACTTTTTCCTTCCTAAAGGAGACGACCAACGTCTTCATACCGGAGGGCTCCTTTATCGACTACGTGCTCGAAAGTTATGAGCGAGGCTATCTCAGCCTCTTGCTGGCGGCGAGCTATACGAACGTGCAGAAACCGGATGAGGCGAAGGTCGAGCTCAGGCAACTGGACCATGAGCTGTTTACGCCGCTCTACAATTATGGCGAAGACCCGGTAAATCTTCTGCTGTCAGCTGTGTTGTGGGAGCGAGTGGGGGAGGTGAACGAAGCGCGCGTTGACTGGCTCCGGCTGAGAGATTTGGGCGTGATGTGGAAAGGCCAGCAGGACGCGGTCCGGTTATTTGCAGCGCAGCAGGTGGATCGAATCGATGACGAGCAGGTCTTCAGCGAGCCATGGCACGTCTATGGCATCCGCCGATTTCCTGAAGTCACGTGGGACCTTCAATTCTTTGGAACCGCGAACGGATATTTTTCCGTGAAGGCGAAGGGAGAGTTCCTTCCGGCCTGTCAGTCCGACACCGGTGTGAGGGTGTCCACAAGTAGTTGGTTCGACAAGGTGGCGATTCGTCATAACCATGGGTATCACCCGCTTCTGAATGTGCAAGCATGGATCCGATTGCCGATCGGCCTGACGTACAGTTTAATTCCGTTGGCGGCAGGAGCCGGCGTCATGGTTGGAGGCTGTATGCTTGATGCAGCGGCTAGTGGCAAAGGGGGGCTCTGTCAGCTCGCGGTGATTGGGGGAATCGCCTTGATGCGCACCGCGCCGGCAGTACTCAAAGGCGCACTAGAACCGGACCTGCGGCATTGGGAGCATGTGCCGGCAGCATTCGTGGTAACCAGAGTCCCGACGCCTGAACTGGAGCCCTGCTTGCCGAACCTTGAAACTGCAATTCAGCGGCTTTGGTAGAAGGGAACTACCAGCGTGGTTCAGAAGGTGATTAGGGACTTCGTCAACCAGGCTGCCGCCCCATCCCGTGGCCGTATGAAGTGTGGCAAGCGATAAGGGGAACGCCACTCGTCGGTGAGTGCAGGGTGTGTTCCAATAGAAAAGTACCGAACGAAGTTGGCGGGCGTTCTCAGCAGCCGCTAGACTGACTCGACATCCGTTATAATGGTGTGTAACCCACTCGCTCCCGCTGGCTGTGGCCGGACAATCTCCGCAATCTGTAGCTGTCCCTTTGTGTCCGTCGCGCGCACGACGGTTTGGAACTTGCCGCGTTGAGGCGGTCTCCATGTGTAGTTCCAGATGACCCAGGAGTAGGGCGACATCGGCGGTTCGATCTCGCACTCGTTCCACGTGCGGCCGGCGTCGAAGCTCAGTTCAACTTTGCTGATGCTGTTTGGCCCGCCGAAGGCGATGCCGCGGAATTTCTGCTCGGCTCCGCGGAGCGTTTGATAATGGCCGGGGCTGTCGATGCGTGAAAAAATTTTGATGGTGCCGTCGTCGGTCCAGCCTTTGCGCTGCCAGTAGCCTTGATAGTCTCCGGGATAGACTTCGATCTCGACGATCCACTTCACGTTCTTGATCCCGTAAAGTCCCGGCACGAGGAGTCGGATCGGGAAGCCATGTTCCTTCGGCAGCTTTTCGCCGTTCATCAGGAAGGCGAGCATCACGTCGTCTTGCATGGCTCGCTTGAACGGAATGCTGTCGTCGTAGCCATCGATGCCGCGGAATACCACATCGCGCGCGGTCTCTTCATCGGCGCCGGCATCTTTGAGCAGTTTCTTGAGCGAAATGCCGCGCCACGTCGCGTTGCCCATGCTGTCCCCGCCGGGCAACGTGTCGATGCACATGAGTGTCGAGACTTGATCGTAGGAATCGCGATTCAGAATATCGCGCCAGCCGAGTGACATCGGAGTGTTCACGGCGCCTTTGACGTGGAGTTTCCACTGTTCGATGTTGACGTCGCGAGTCATCGACACGGCGGAGTCGGCGTAATTCACCACATAGAATTTTGCATTCGGTGTGAAGTAGGTCGTGTCGCGTGCAGGAATGGCAAACATGCGCCCGAACACCGACCCCACCGCGTCGCAGCCACCGGTTACTCCGGCGAGCGTGCCGAGGCCGAGCGCCTTCAGAATGGTTCGTCGCCGCATAGACAGGGGTGATTCGTACAGTGACATCAGTTTTCATTATACACGCAAATGATACTTGACTCTCATCTGAAGCTTTGTTATCTTCCCGCCTGTTCGATGGTGCTTGTGCGTCCTGCCTGTTGACCGCGTGCGAGAGTGCGGTGAGGGCATGCGGTTTTAGGGAATACCCGGCCATAGATTTGGTAAAAGGGTCCCTTGACACGCTTCTGTGCACAGAGTATAGTGCACGGCTCGCGTGACGAGTTTTCTTGTTCTTTGACAACTGAATAGAGAATGTTGAG
>CAWGSC010000028.1:0-195000 GCA_963825145.1 uncultured Nitrospiraceae bacterium | reverse complement strand
GTATGCCCCCTAAAGACCACTTGTAGACTACGAGTTTGATAGGCTGGGTGTGGAAGGCCCGTGAGGGCTGTAGCTGACCAGTACTAATCGGTCGTGCGGTTTAACATCATCATCTTTGCTCCTGATAGACATGGTCTGATCGCGACGCGCAGAACGCGTCGCGAGTGGTGAGACGAAAGTTCTGAGTGCTGAGTAGTCAGCCTCCGAACCACTCAGGTCTCAGCACTCAACGTTCAGTACTATTCAGATGTTCCCGGTGGCCTTACCGGAGGGGCCACACCCGTTCCCATCCCGAACACGGAAGTTAAGCCCTCCAAGGCCGATGATACTGCTGCTGTGAGGCAGTGGGAAAGTAGGACGCTGCCGGGTTACAAAAAGAGCCTGCTCGAGCAATCGAGCAGGCTCTTCGTTTTCATAGCAGCTGACAGTGCATAAGTGGGCTAGTCATTGCGATTGCCCACTGCTTTGGCTAAACCCTCGTGGTCCCTAACCACATTTTTCGTACTGCCCCATTTAATTTCTGGACAGTTTGTTGAACAGTGCAACGCATGAATTCTACAGAGAATCCAGTCCTCTTCAGGTCTGCAGTATTCAAAGAACAGCCGGGTGCACTCGCTCGTGACTCTGGTAAGAGACCTTCGGCTGTCTTCTGCAGCGATGGGTTTTGTACATATTCCGTGCGTTTCCTGTATTCCGCTGACTAAGCCATCTGGGTTCTACCCCGTTTCCACGGACAGGTTGAGTTAAGAGTTTCTCCCCCTGTTGCTGCATCTCGAGTCTCCGGCGCTGCCGGGGATTGTGACAGCGCTCGATGTAGTCAAAGATATCCGCTCTCGCCTCGGCTCTCGTCCGGTAGTGTTGCCGATTCACCCGCTCTCGTTTGAGCACCCCGAAGAAGCTCTCCGCGGCCGCATTGTCGGCGCAACTGCCCACCGCACTCATGCTGCAGGTCACCTGATGGGCCGCCAGGAACCGTTGGTATTCCTCCGAGGTAAACTGACAGCCCCGATCCGAGTGCAGAATGACCGGGGTGCGGGCGGGTCGCTGCCACAACGCCATGAGCACGGCTTGGACCACCAGCTGGCGGTCCTGCCGCGCACTCATCGACCAGCCCACCACGAGTCCCGAATACAAATCCAGCACGACACAGAGATACAACCAGTGTTCGGCGGTCCGAATGTAGGTGATATCGGTCACCCATTTGGTATTGGGGGCCGCGGCGGTGAAGTCCCGCTCCAGATGATTGCTGGGTGCCCGCAGGACGGACCCCGTGACGGTTTCGTCCGCCACCGCCGTCGCTGCGGCACGCCCTGCAAGCCCGCCCGGCGCATCAGGCGCGCCACCCGGTGGCGGCCACACCGCTCCCCGGCGTAGCGCAGGTCTTCCCAGATCCGCGGGCTCCCCACGACGCCGTCGTGGTCGGCATGCAGCTGTACGAATCCGCGTCAGTAATCGGGCATTCTCCTGGGCCCGCGCACTCGGCGGCCGCGTCACCCAGCCGTAATAGCCGCTGGACGAGACCCGCAAACACCGGCACATCATCCGGATGGGAAACGCCGTCGCGGCATCGTTGGATCATCCGATACTTCATCGCGACGCTCTCGCGAAGAACGCTGCCGCTTCTCGCAAAAAATCCCGCTCCTTCGTGACCCGCGCTAACTCCCGACGCAGCTGGCCCAGCTCCTCCTCGCGGGGTCGACCGTGGCCCGGAAACGCCTGGGCCGGCTCCTGACGCAACTCGCGTCGCCAGCGCCCGAGCACGGTCGCCCCAATCCCCAGTTCCGCCGCGATCTGACTCACCGTCACACCGGGGGTGTCGAGCATCGCCACCGCTTCACGCTTGTACTCCGCTGAAAATCTTCCGCCGCTGTCCCATGACACCCCTCCTGGCTCATTATGAGCCTTAACTAGGTGTCCGTAAAAGTGGGGCAGAACCCCCTCCAAGCTAGCGCTTCTTGCTCAGCGCAGAGGCGCAAGCCCTTTTATCGCGCGCTCGAAGTCTTTCTTGAGAAATGAATGGAGTTGGGAGTTTTATTGACACATGAGGGGTATCAGTCCAGTGTTGCATTGCGTGGGGTGGGCCGGCGGGGATGATGCTGTGTCTGCTGTGGGTGCGTGTCGCCGCAGTGTGAAGGCGAGGTCGATATGAGGGTGGATTCCCCGTGAAGAAGGAATATTGGCTCTACGGATTAGCCGTTGTGACTGGAATTCTGGTGTGGGTCGTCGTCTCCAACGCTTCCGGTAGGAGAGAGGCGTGGGATTCCCAATGGTATTTCCTCATTAGCGTACCGGTAGTGTGCATCGTATCTGCCGCGCTCGGTTTCATTGAGCCGAGCAGGCCGTGGCGGTGGGGAGTTGCTCCTCTTGTTGGCCAGTTTTCCTGGATGCTGTTCACTCAAGGGCCTGGTAACCTTTTGCCACTTGGGGTTGTGGTGTTCGGTGTGCTCTCGGTCCCATCGATCATTACGGCGCGGATTGGCGCGTTCTTCGGAAGCAAGCGTGAAAAATAGCATGACACTTCGTGCAGCCTTCTGGCTGGTTGCTGCCTTCGTGATCAGTTTCTTCGCCGTGGGTTTTCCCTATTGGCAGGTCCCCTACGCGAAGGTCTCGCTGCCGAGCACCTTGTATGGTACGGGTTTGGTTGTGGTCGGTGTGCTAGCCGCTGCCGCTCGCGCAGTTAGTAAAGCCCGCCTCCTGGCGGTGATTCTTGCTGTAGGTGCTGCCGTGCCCGCTCCGATACTCGCGCGGATTGCTGTTGATACTGCCAAAGACCCAACTTCGCACAATCTATGGCCGTTCGAGTTCATCATTGCAACGGTGATCGGAGTGCTGTGTTCTTCGGCAGGGGCCTTGGTCGGAAGCTTGCCCGCATTTTTCTCTCGACATAATAGCGCAGCGTAACCCGCGCTGGAACCGACCGAGAGGGGAGGCGAAGAGATGAGAGCCGCCCTTGTTTGGAAAAGAGGGCGACACACTGGGGAAGGCTGCAATGCAAGTGGTCTGATTTTGGGAAAGCATTACGGTCGGCTCTGTGGTATCAGTTTTCTCTATGCTCCCTCCCATTCCTCCAGGCTGGCGATCTTTGCTCAAGGAAGAGACGCGCAAGCCGTATTATCAGGCGCTCGATGCGTTTCTTGAAAAAGAACGAGCCGATGGACAGACGATTCTTCCGGCCCGCAAGGACATCTTCAACGCGTTAGCCAGCACATCGTACGACCAAGTCCGCGTGCTGCTTGTCGGCCAGGATCCTTACCCAACGCCTGGTCATGCCCATGGTCTCTGTTTCTCCGTGGAACCGACCGTTCGACTTCTGCCGTTCTCGTTGCGAAACATCTTTCGCGAACTCCAAGATGATGTTGGATGCCGGATACCCAATAACGGCTATCTGGAGCCCTGGGCCAGACGAGGCATTCTCATGCTCAACACGGTCCTCACGGTTCGAGCGCACAAGGCCAATTCGCATCAGGGACGCGGCTGGGAGCTGTTCACCGATCGCCTGATCGAATTGGTTGCTGCGAAGCAGACGCGAGTGGTCTTCGTGCTGTGGGGACGTGAGGCTCAGAAGAAACGGATGTTGATCACGCAACCGCACCATGCCGTGGTTGCCTGCGCGCATCCCTCGCCCTTGTCAGTCAGAAAGTTTTTCGGATGCCGGTGCTTTTCGCACATCAACCGAGATCTTGCCGATGCGGGGCAAGCTCCGATTGACTGGCAGATCCCAGATGTCTAGCTGCAGGATGCTGAAAAAGTCGCTCTTCTCCCCCGCCCAACCCTGGCGAGCCAAGACGCGCCTTTTCCCTGGCAGCGTTCTCGCATCGTTCAGACCCTCAACGTACCCTGAAGGGTACGCCTCGGACCTTCACTCGCTGCGGCCTTGCTGAACGGTCTTTTTGTGCGTCCTGCATGACGGCGTGCTTTCCCTGGGAGCCTCTCCAAATCCTCTGTTCGAGGCTGGCCAGACAGAATAATTATTGCTCCATGATATCCGGTCGTTACAGCCGGTTCCTGTCTCCATCGCGTTGACTCTTGCCTCCGAGCCCTGTAAGGTGAGGGACGACGTACTAAGCCACGCCGACTGTCCCATCTCTCGCACAGCACTCCCTCCCACGTTCCCGTGCGTCTGATTCTCCGGTCTCCGCCGCTTCTACGCCAGAGTGCCCAATGATAGCCGCATGTTCTGTGGCCCGCTACGGCTGTCTCAGGCGAGCACAGTAGGTGTGGGCGGGATTTGTCATCACATCACGTAAGGAAGGAGTGCCACATGAATCAGGAGCAATTCAAAGCGTTTTGGATCCAACTCAAGGCGCCACTCAAAGCGAAGTGGGAGAAGATCACGGATGCGGATCTTTTGGAGATCGAGGGGAACTTGAACACGTTTACCACTGTGCTGGCAAAGCGATATGGCACAACTGAGAATGCCGAAGTCAACACCTGGGCCAACCGACGCTATTCCCATTGGTCCGGGAACTATACGAATAAGTATGCAGATCCGGTAAAGGTAGCCTGACGAACGGCGCAGGCTGATCGTACGGGAAGGGGGGCCGATGCACGGCCCGTTCACGAAGATCGCGACAATGAGAGCCCTGACAAGGAAGAGGAAGGATTAGTTCATGAAAAAGATTGTAATCAATAAGAGCTACGGTAATTTTTGCGTGAGTCATCAGGCGTTTCTACGATTGCGTGAGCTGGGCCAGCAGGACGCGCTCACGGAGATGGATCTCGGCGCCTATTGGCCCGAGGCGGCGACGCCGAGCGAGCCGAGCCTCAATCAATGCGGAAAGCTGATCCCGCGCGATGACCTGAAGCTCGCCCAAGTCGTGGAGGAACTCGGTGGGGCTGCCAATGGCCATGGCGCAGAGTTGCGGGTGGTCGCAATTCCGGACGATGCCCGGTGGGAAATTAGCGCCGTGGGCGGGATGGAGCACGTCAGCGAAGCACACCGGACTTGGGCCTAGAAACCTGCTCTATTCGGTCCGTCTGGTTTATTTGGCTGGATTAGACAAACCAGCAGGCTAGGCTTGTCTCGGCCGTACAGGTCAACAAAGTTCTGCTGTACAGAAATGGATTTTAGGTAGCCTGCAATCTGTTGGAAGGTGCGCGTGAAGACCGGGAAGTTTTGAGACCGGAAGGCCGAAGCAAGTTCACGCAGCTGAATCCAGTCTGCGTCCCAACCACTCTCTTACACCAACGACTCGAGAGCCGTTTTTAGGCTTTCTCTAGAAGTCGCTCTTGCGTCATGTCTTGTGGTCCAGCCAGGAATAACTTGGCGCGCTGAAACGCGTCGGTTCTTGCTTCCCATTCCGTCTTGTGGGCTTTCAACGAAGCCTGGTCGTGCAGGCTGCCGTCAAGATGGTTGAACCCTGGAATGGAAAACTTGCACAACCATTTACCATTTTTGATCTGGCTGGTGACCAAGATAACCTTCTGGCCTTTGGCGTAGCAGGTTTCTGTCATAATTGACTCCGATTCGAGCACGTTGCTGAAAAAGTCCGCCAGTCTCGCATGTCTCGCGCGTCGCAGCCTGGTCCTAGGCCGGCTTGACGAAGCGATCCGGCGCGAGCACGCTGTGCAGCGATTGTGTGACAGCACGGCGATAGGGCGCCTTCTGTCGCAGCATGATGACAAGGTCTTCATCGTCGATTAAGATAGACAAGTCGCCTTCGGTTACGAGCTGCCGATCCGGCGCCCCGATATTCATACGATATTGCGTTTTCCCATCAGGATTCCGGTTGGGCCCGCTCACGATCTCGGTGAGCCCATCGATGAATCCGACATGTCCTTCATGCCGGTGCTTGACCTTCGTACCATCGGGAATGCGGACCCAGGCCGTGGCTGTTCGCGGCTGTACGGGCTTCACGGGCTTCATGGTCATGGTCTCTCCCTGTAATCCGTTATGGAGTGAAAAGTAACTACCAGTTTTTCATCAACTATTCCGCCGTTGCAGAGATGTCGAAGGGCCTCTCCCCGGCGAGCGGCCTCGAATCAAAAACGAAATAAGTCAGTACGTCGTTGACAGAGGAACAGCGGAGACTACAGGAAACAATCCTGTGGGGGCGTCGCCAGGACGGATGGAGACGCAAGGGATAGGATCGTACCCATGGTTCAGCATACACCAGACACTGTACCACAGATACGTTTGCCATAGCGAATCGTGCGGCAATTACCCGGTCAGTCAGACCCACACTCAGCAAGGTAAGTAGTACATTCCCACACGATCCGTCCGTCTACTTTGTTCATTCCTGTTCATATGGTTAGTGTCGTCGCATCGACTCATGTGATTTACCGAACGAAACTGACCACTAGACCAGGCAAACCTTCATCGCTCGTGCCTCCAGCCAGTTGAATGCCATACAGTTTAAACTCTTTGCGCCCTCGTCCATGAGTTCTTCAGCCCCTACCGTTCCCGTAGTGGCGGCGTGAGTTTTTCTGAGGAAAGGGTTATCCTGGTGGGCAACGAGACGTCGGAGTTGCAGCGAACACAGCCCTCTGAGACATCGCGTGGAGGGCAACACAACGAGGCAAGGCATGAAGATCCACGCCCTGACAGCCGGGTTGCTCTGCGTCGCTACCCTCACCACGGGCGCCTGTGTAACGCGAAGCACCTACGACAGCGCCATCGCCGATCTCGAAGCGACGAAAGCCGAACTCGACAGTGCCAGAGTTCAATCGCAGGCGCTCACCGAACAAGTCAGCGAACTCCAACAGCTCACGATCAACCGCGCAAAGCAATTGGAGGCAGACTCGTCGGTACTCCTGCAGGCTAAGCAGCAGATGGAAGCCGAGTACAAGTTATCGATAGAACGGATGAGGAGACTGAACCGAACAATCGGTCAGCTGATCGCTCAACAGAAAAACCTTCGATATGCCCTTCAACGTGTGCAGGAAGAGCAGCCCGCACTGCAATCAATGGTTGAAGGGTATAAAACCAAACTCGGGGAGGCAGAGGGAGCCAGAACGTCGCTATTTCCTCCGCCGATCGCACCCTCCAACGGACCAGCAGCGACGGCTCTTGCTCCACCATCGCAAGTTGCGGCTCAAACAAATCCCGCTCACCAGCCGATAGCATCCGCGGATCCGACTGTTGCCCCCGCAAACCCGCAATCGGCTAACAAACAGACCTCCGAACCAGTCGAAGATAACTGGCTGTCTATGCTCAAGGCATGGGCGATCTCCATCTGGCGATCGATTTTTTCCTAGCGGAATGATGAAAGATTTCGTCAGCAGCAGTCAGCTGGTTTCCCCTGAATTCGTCCCCCTGCTCGCTTGCTTGTCTTTCTTGGAATGGTACCCGTGCTGGTCTCACTGCAGTCGTCGAGCGAGGCTACGACTTTCCCTCCAAGTTCGAACGTTGGTTTCTTCCTGGATGGGGGCTGGGTGAGCGAGAAGGGTGGTCTGGCGGTTGCTGTCCTATCAGTCCAGGCTCGATATGGTTTTTTTCAGGGAAGCCTGGTTGCTCCCTCCCACCCTTCTGAGGCCGCGCGTTGCGCGAGCACAGAAGATCATCAGGCCCCATCCCCTCCTACTTATTGCTGAATTGCGCTAAGTAACCATTTTCCATTCTGGTATCGCATGAATGTCCACACTTCACCGCACTCGCTCGGCGTCTCTTCGTTGCCCTCGACGAGATAGCCTGGCTCTCCACGCCGCTTCGTCAAGGACACGGTGTAGTCACGGGCACTCCAGTACAGCCCTATCGTCGCGTAGTGCGTCGCGTCTTCGGTCCAGGTCTCCTTGACATCTGCACGTAAGAGCGCCACATCTTCCACATGATTCGCGATCTCTAGACTGGTCTGTTCGGCCAAGGCGGTGCTGAAATACGCCAGCATTTCCGGCGTGACGAATCGCCGCAAATCGGCCAAGTCTTGCTTGCTCCAGGCCGTTTGAATATCGATCAGCAGTTGTTGAAAGGCCGTCTTGTCAGCAGAGGTGACTTCGGTGTCAACCGTCGCTGTGCGCAGGGTCGTGTCGGAAGGCCCTGCCGGCAGGGTATCGCTCAATGCACTGCTGCGCGCGATTCCGGAAAAATCAGGAGTAGGCGACCGCCGCACTCTTAAAAAATAATAGAACGCCCCGGCTCCTAGGAGCATGAGGATGAGGAGTATCCCGGTGGAGTTGGAAGCCCCGGCAGCCTTGTCGGTTTCACCGACAGGTTCACCGGCATCGGTGGTACGCGCGCTGCTCTCCGTCGCCCCGAACAGCATATTGCCGATATATGATCCGGCGATACCGGCTGCAAGACCAGCCAAGAGTGGATTACGTTGCATAAATGAGGGCTGCATCGCAGGCGCGGGTTGGACATTTGGTGCAGCGCTGCCGGGGGTGGATTGTGGTGCGGCCCCGGACGGGTTTGGTGTGACCGACCGTTCAATCGGCTTCGCGCCGTTCTGGTCATAGGTGCGTGATCCTCGACTACCCATGCTCTCGGGGGCGCTATAACCCCTCGAGCCGCCGGAATATCCGCCACCATATCCTCCGCCTCTCGCTCTCGCAAAGGACACGGTCGGGAGCCCGATCAAAGCAATCACGATAATTGCGGCAATGAGTTTTGTTGTGTTCACAATAAGCTTCCTTTCAATCGATGTCGCAGGTCAATCAACCACACGCGATCATCCTAGCAGGAATAGCCCCAGGAAAACCTAATATTCGAGAACCGCCAGGTTGCACGTTGTGTTGGCGGCGGTCGAACGAGGCTCCTCCAGTTCTCTCTACATCTCTTCAAAGGAGTGGCCAAGGCGGTCCTTTACTGCCCGCATCGAGCGACCCTCATCCTTCTAAATGATCCTTCTGAGCTCGCTCGTTACCTCTTCAGGGATGGGGGCTGATTGATCTCCAACTACGCGCGTGCAACGAGGGCCTTCTGAGGCCGCGCGTTGCGCGAGCACTGGAGATCAACAGGCTTCATCCCCCTCCCCATCCATTTTGACTGGCTGGGGTGATATGATAGGCGCTGTTCCGAAGAACGAGTTCCTTATCCATACCTTTCAAAGGAGTCCATAGTCATGAATTTGGCGCGTAGCATCATGGGAATCTCATTGGGAGTTTTGCTGTTATCGGGTGTCGGCCTTGCGGCAGAACCGGCTGAGGTGGAAAAGTTTGTGAAGGCCCGCATTGATATCGGCGAGATGATGGCGAACTATTTTCAGGGTGGAGAGATGTTCAAAGACGGGCAGAGGCCGTCGCCTGAGCAGATGAAGGAAATGGGCGCGGACATCCACACGAAACTCGGCAAGGTTTTGGCGAAGTACGATCTGACGGTCGAGGAGTATCGAAAGCGCAGCCCGGAGATCTTCGCCGATGAGGCGGCGGTCAAGGGCTATCTCAACGAACATCCGGACCTAAAGACACGCTACGAGGCGCTCCCACTGGATCGGATGGGACGCGGTGGCAGCACCGGGCGGGGGTACTAGAACCCCGAGACATGCGGGACGGGCGAGACAGTTCACAACGAGGTGGGACCTCATTCTCCACGTCGCGCCGTTCTCGCCTGTCTCGCGCGACCAGCCGCACATTCATTGACTCTCCTTCACCCCCTCCATATAATGCCGCTCGACAGTAGATTTCGACTGCCTTTCCACACAGTTATGACTTCTTTCTCCAAGGCATCTTTGGCGGAAAAATGGGACAGGGTCCGTGAGGAGCTGTCCCATGCATTTTCGGCCACGTCCGACGCCGAAGTGTTCACGACCGAAGATCTCGCGCTGCTTGAACGGGTGGCCGATGCGGTGGTGAAACGAGGCATGACGGCTCCTGCCACGGTATTTCTGGAATCGCTCGGTCCCATGAACTTTCTCGGTAGTCAGGCACTGCACTTCCTGACTCCAATCGTTGAATGGGCTTTCAATGCGAAGGAAGTCGAGCAAGTGGCGCGGATGCTCGAACGACGCGATACGATCTCCCGTCTCATCTTGATTATAGAGAAGAAATCTGCGCCTCCGGCTCCTCAAGGAGCCTCCGCTCAATGAGTGTGCCGAGTCCAGCACCCAACAAGCCGGCGTTCACCCATCCCCTCAATGTCATCGTCGCCACCGACTGTGGCAGCACGACGACCAAAGCCATTCTGATCGAGAAAGTCGGCGACGAGTACCGGCAAACCTATCGCGGCGAAGCACCGACAACGGTGGAAGCGCCATTCGAAGATGTCACGCGCGGAGTGCTGAACGCGATTGCGGAAATTGAAGAACTCTCAGGTCGGAAAATTCTCGACGGTGAGAAGATCATCACGCCCTGTCGCGATGCGAAGACCGGCGTCGACATCTACATCTCCACCAGCAGCGCGGGCGGCGGGCTGCAAATGATGGTGACAGGGGTCGTGCAGAACATGACGGGAGAAAGCGCGCAACGGGCCGCGCTTGGGGCTGGCGCGATTGTCATTGACGTGCTCGCGTCGAACGATGGCCGGTTGCCGCATGAAAAGATCGAGCGCATCAGGACGATGCGACCGGACATGATCTTGATGTCCGGCGGGACAGATGGTGGCGCGGTGACCCATGTGGTCGAGATGGCGGAGTACATCTCGGCGGCGGAGCCACGCCCTCGGTTTGGAGCCACATACAAGCTTCCACTGGTTTACGCGGGCAACAAAGACGCGCAGCCGCAAGTGAAGAAGATCCTTGGAGAAAAAACCGCGCTGGTGCTGACCGACAACATTCGTCCGGTGCTGGAACGGGAGAATCTCGCGCCAGCGCGGAACAAGATTCACGACCTGTTTCTCGAACATGTCATGCAGCAAGCGCCGGGCTACAAGAAACTGATCGAGATGACCGGTGCGCCGATCATGCCGACGCCGGCGGCGGTCGGCGTGATCATGGAAACGATCGCCAAGCGGGAGCATTTGAATTTGATCGGGGTGGATATCGGCGGGGCGACCACAGACGTGTTCTCTGTCTTCGAGGGACTCTTCAATCGAACCGTCAGCGCGAACCTCGGAATGTCGTACAGTATTTCCAATGTGCTGGCTGAGGCAGGGCTCGCGAATATCATGCGCTGGGTGCCGTTCACGATCGACGAACAGACGCTCCGCAACCGGATCAAGAACAAGATGATCCGGCCGACGACGATTCCGCAGACACTGGACGAACTGCAGATCGAGCATGCGATTGCCCGCGAGGCGCTCCGGCTCGCCTTGATCCATCACAAATCCCTCGCAACGGCCCTCAAGGGGGTGCAACAGGAACGCACGATCTCGGATGTGTTCGAGCAGCAGCAGTCAGGCAAGACGCTCATCGACATGCTTAAGCTGGATTTGATCGTCGGGAGCGGCGGGATTCTGTCCCATGCACCGCGCCGCGTGCAATCGATGCTGATGATGGTGGATGCCTATGAACCGCTTGGGGTGACGAGGCTCTCGGTGGATAGTATCTTCATGATGCCGCATCTCGGCGTGCTCTCGACGATCGATGAGAAAGCGGCGACCGACGTCTTCGTCCACGATTGCATGGTGTACTTGGGTACCTGTGTTGCGCCGATCGGGCAGGGGAAGGACGGGGAACGGTGCGCAGACTATGCCATCACCTTCCCGGATGGTCGAGTGGACAAGGGGCAACTCTTGTTCGGCGACCTACGGCTGGTTCCCTTGGCCAGCGGTCAGAAGGCTTCGATCGCAGTCCAGCCGGCGAAACAGGTAAATCTCGGAGCAGGGGCGGGAGTCGCGGTCACGCGAGAGGTGCAAGGAGGTGTGGTGGGACTCTTGCTCGATGGGCGGGGGCGCCCGTTGCAGTTGCCGACCGATCACGCGGCCAGAGTGGTGGCGCTGACGAAATGGTATCAGGCGGTAGATCTTTACCCGGTGCTGAGTGCTGAGAAATGAGTGCTGAGATGAACTTCAGAATCTTTCTTCGCTCTCGCGTCTCAGCACTCAGCACTCAGCACTATTGTTAATTATGGCCCATTCCTACACCCCAGGCTTAACCGTCACAGAGCAGGCTGTGGTCCGTCGTCGACGGATGTTGTCGCTGCCTGGTATCGTGCTGGTCGCAGCCGGGGAGACCGTGCGGGCGAATCAGGCGGTGGCTCGTGCGGAATTGCCCGGAAAGGTCTATCCCCTGAATCTCGCCAATCAGCTGGGCGTGGCGCCGGATGAGATCCATGAATATGTGATCAAGAAGGCGGGCGATTCGGTACAGAAGGACGAGATCCTGGCCGAGAACAAACCGCTCATCAAGTGGTTGAAGACGGAGGTCCTCTCGCCGATCACCGGCGTCGTGGAATCCGTTTCAGCCGTCACGGGGCAGGTGCTATTGCGAGAGCCGCCGCGCGTACTGGAGCTGTTGGGATATGTGGACGGGCGCATCGTCGAGGTGATTCCGCAGCAGGGCGTCGTAGTTGAAACGGATTGCAGTCTGGTGCAGGGCATCTTCGGCATCGGCGGTGAAACCCGAGGCGAGATTGTGATCGCGGTGACGTCGCCGGACGAAGAGCTTTCGTCTCGTCACCTCATCGCGGACATGAAAGGCAAGGTGGTCGTGGGTGGGTCCTTTATCTCTTCGGACGCGTTGGCTCGCGCGAAAGAGGTGGGGGTTGCGGGCTTGGTGATTGGCGGCATTCATGATAAGGATTTGCGCGCGCTACTGGGCTACGACCTGGGTGTGGCTATCACGGGCACGGAACAGGTCGGCTTTACTCTGATTCTCACCGAAGGGTTCGGCTCCATCCCCATGGCCAGCAAAACGTTTGCGCTTCTCTCCGCTCATGCAGGGCAACATGCCTCGATCTCAGGCGCCACGCAAATTCGTGCCGGTGTCATTCGACCGGAGATCATCATTCCCAAACGCACGGACGCCTCGGGCGCTCACGGCGCAGCCACCGTGGCACAACGGGAAGGCATCCGGATCGGCGACCAGGTTCGCATCATTCGAGACCCATTGTTTGGAAAGATCGGCGAAGTCGCGAGTCTGCCGTCCGATCTCCAGAAGATTCCGACCGAGAGTGACGTGCGCGTGATGGAAGTCCGGTTCGGAGACGGGTCGAAGGCCGTCATCCCACGGACGAATATTGAATTGATTGAAGGAGCATGAAAGGCGTGAGGCGTAAGGGGTTAGGGGTAAGGGGTAAGGGTAGTGCGGTGGCGCAATGCTTCTTTCTTGCTGCCTGTATCATCGGTTTGTCGCATTCCATCGTGTTGGCACAGACACCTCTCACGCCACCTCAAGATGTTCGGGCGTTCGATACCCCCAGCGATGGAGGCGGCAGCCTGACTGTGTTATGGTCGCCCGCTTCTTACGATAGTACCGTAACCAAGTATCAGATCTTACTCAGCGAGGGAACCACGGTGTCCGATCCGGCTGCGATGAAAGTCGTGGCGGAGTTCCCCGCGAACCAGCGCTACGTCCGTGAATCCAAGTGGCCCTGGTGGACGAGACCGGCGACCAGAGACCAGCACCAGTTCACGCTGAGGAACGGGAGGGGGATCGAACTCAAGGACGGGACCGTCTACAGCATCACTGTGGCTGCCGTGTTGAATGACGATCGTGTCATCGCCACGCCGGTTCAGGCCACACCGCAACCGAACTGGCTGAACTGGAATCAGATGAATAATCTCCTGCTGGCGCTCCTGTTCGGCGGCATCGTGTTCTACGCAATCGGTACGGCCAGAAAGCGGGAGATCTTCCTCCGGCGCATTCCTGGCCTCGATGCCGTGGATGAGGCCATCGGCCGCGCGACCGAGTTGGGCAAGCCGATCCTCTACCTCACCGGCGCCCACGACATGAGTGATCCCTCAACCATCGCTGCGGCGGTCATTCTCGGGCGCGTGGCCAAACGCACAGCAGCCTATGAGACCGATTTGCTCGTGCCGCATCGCGATCCGATTACCATGGCGGTCTGCCAGGAAATTACGAAACAGGCCTACCTGGAGGCAGGCAAGCCCGATCTCTACAAGGAGGATTCGAATTTCTTCATTACGTCGGATCAATTCAGTTATACCGCGGCAGTGGACGGCATCATGCTGCGCAAAAAACCGGCGGCGAATTTCTTTATGGGGTCGTATTTTGCCGAGGCGCTGCTGTTGACTGAAACGGGCGCGAGCACCGGGGCGATCCAAATCGCCGGGACGGACTCCGATCACCAACTCCCGTTCTTCGTCACCACTTGCGACTACACCTTGATTGGGGAGGAGCTCTACGCCGCCAGCGCCTATCTCTCCAGAGAACCGGTTCAGGTCGGCACGCTGCGCGGACAGGACATCGGCAAGGCGCTCATCCTCGGCGTGCTCGGTATCGGGACCATACTAGCCACCCTCGGGATCATGCTCGACGCGGAGTGGCCACAATTATTCCTGGATGTGTTCAAGGACATGAAATGATCTTTCTCCGCCGACAGGTCCCGCTCCTGATCACGCTCATCACCGGCATCGTGTTCGCGGCGCAGTACTATGTGCCGCACCCGGCCTCAGAGCAGATGCTGACCTCCGTCACCAAGTGGCTCCAGATCATCGGGGGATTCGCGCTGGTGCTGGGTGTCAGCAGCCTATTCCACGTCCATGCCGTCAAGATTCGGCGCAAAGAAGCAGGGTGGGGCTATAGTTTCGTTCTCTATGTCAGCATGCTGGGTACGATTGCGGTCGGCCTATGGTCGAACGGCAAAGAAGCCGTCGACGGGACCATGACGGCCTTTGGGTGGATCTATAACTTCATGATGGTTCCGCTGCAGGGGACGATGTTTGCCATCCTCGCATTCTTCATCGCCTCGGCAGCCTATCGGTCGTTCCGAGCGCGGAGTCGCGAGGCGGCGGTGCTGCTCATTGCGGCGGTGATCGTCATGATGGGCCGCGTCCCGCTCGGAGAATATCTGATCCCGCTCAGCGGCGACCTGTCTCAGTGGATTTTGAACGTACTGAACGCGTCGGTGCGGCGTGCGATCTTGATCGGCGTCAGTCTCGGGACGATCGCGCTTTCCATCAAGATCATCTTCGGCATGGAACGGTCGTATCTCGGAGGAGGTAAGGAGTGAAGGGCAAGGGGTTAGGGGTAAGGTGAGAAGAGAAAGCAATGAGACACCCTCATAATCTGCCATCCGCCCCCTCACGCCTTACCCCTTACCCCTCACAGGTTCTCGTATGACTTTCGCTGAACGCATGCTGAAGATCGACCGGCGGATCATTTTCCTGGTGATCGGCGTCTGCACACTCTTGCCGCTGCTCTATCCGGTTGGTTTGCCGATCAAGATTTCGCCGGAGGTTCGCGGGGTCTACGACCACATCGAGTCGCTGCCTGAAGGATCTGTGTTTCTGCTCTCGCTGGACTTCGATCCGGCGTCGAAGCCTGAGCTGCATCCCCAATCGATTTCGCTGCTGCGCCACGCGTTCAGGAAGAACCTTCGTGTAATCGCGATGACGCTCTGGGTCTCCGGGACCGGCATGGCCGATCAGATCATTACGCAGGTCGCCCGCGAGATGGGCAAGGAAAGCGGAAAGGATTATGTGTTCCTTGGGTGGAGCCCAGGCGGGACCGCCGTCATCATCAACATGGGGCAGGACCTCTATGGCGCGTTTCCAGCCGACTACAACGGTAAATCCACGAAAGGACTACCCGTGCTCCATGGAATCGCCAACCTCCGAGATGTGAACTATGCCGTCAGTCTGGGTGCCGGCAGGCCAGGTGTGGAAGAGTGGTACGTTTTCGGCAAGGACAAATACAAGTTCGAACTCGGTGGGGGCTGCACGGGCGTCATGGCGCCGGGGCTCTATCCCCTGTTGCGCAGCGGGCAGATCAACGGCCTGATCGGTGGCCTGCGGGGCGCGGCAGAATATGAAACCTTGATGGACCAGAAGGGGAGAGCGATTGCCGGCATGGATGCCCAATCGGCTACGCATCTCGCCATCATTGTGCTGGTCATCATGTGTAACCTGTTCTATTTCTCATCGCGCAACACTACCCGACAGCAGGGTCACTCGGGAGCATAATTACCTATGCCGGTTGAAACCATCATCGGGGGGTGGGTGGCGACGGGGTTGACCCTCTTCATCTTCTCGTTCCTGTATAAGGACAATCCGCTCTTCAAGCTGGCGGAGAATCTCTACGTCGGCGTATCGGTCGGGTACACGATCATCAAGACCTACGACACGGTGATCAAGCAGCTTATCTGGAGGCCGATTGTCGAGAACGGGGAGTGGTCGTTGTTGATACCGGTCGCCATCGGGACGCTGATGCTCACGCGCTATGTACCGAAAGCCGCCTGGATTTCTCGATATGCATTCGCCTTCATCGTGGGGGTGGGATCGGGGCTGGCCATTCCACGAACGATCTCCTCTTTTATCTTGAAACAGATTGAGGATACGGTCCGCCCGCTCATGACGTTGGTGTCGGGAGAAGGTGTCACCTTTACTTGGAGCCTCCTGAATCCAGCCAGCAGCCTGAACACCATCATTATCCTGGTCGGCGTCAGCTCCGTGCTGTTCTACTTCTTTTTCTCAGTCGAGCATACGGGACCAGGCAAGGTCGTAGCCCGCACAGGAATTCTCTTCCTGATGATTGCGTTCGGCGCGGCCTTCGGTTACACCGTGATGGCCCGCATGTCCCTCTTGATCGGGCGATTGACCGATCTCATCGAATTCTCCGATCCCTCCTATGGCAGGCCGAGCCTCTGGCTCTTGGGTTTGACTATCCTTACCTTGGTGGTGATGGCCCGCCGGTCCAGCAACAAGCAGCCGAAAGAGGAAGAGTAAATCTGTTGGGTTTGTCTGGTTTGTTTGGTCTATCTCGTTTGTTTGGTTGAACGAAACTGACTAGATCAACCAGATAAACCAAACAAACCAAATCAACCAGCTGCACCAGTTCAGCGGTTGCAGCGAATGCAATCCCCTCGTTACAATGGCGCTCCATTAAAAGAAGCCCCATGACTACTACACCCACGAACGATCCCAAGCAGTGCCCCGCTCTTCGTAACTTACAATTTTCACCGATCAAAGAAGGTGAAGAGCAGTACATGGTCCTGTGGGACCCCACGGGACTGAGTAAAGAAAAGCTCGTCCTGCCGCTCAACTACTTTTTCATCATTCAGCATTTCGACGGTGAGCACTCACTGGCTGAAATCGGGGCGCTCTATCTCAAACGATTCGGCGAATTTCTCGTTCCCAGCAAGATGGATCAGTTGGTTTCCGACCTGAATGAGAAATTGTTCCTGGAAGGTCAGCGCGCTGAGGACGCTCGCCGGCAAGCACGGGAGGCCTATCGACAGAGCCCACTACGTCGTGCGGCGTTTGCCGGGCGAGGGTATGAAGCCGACAGCGCGAAACTGAAAAAACAGATCGACGGGTTTTTTACGTCGAAGGAAGGGCCCGACTTTAAACCGTCCGAGCATGCGGGGAAAAAGATCAAAGGCCTCGTCGCACCGACCTATGACCTGAAACAGGCAGGGCCGATCTATGCCTGGGC
Organism: uncultured Nitrospiraceae bacterium; assembly: GCA_963825145.1. Lineage (GTDB taxonomy): Bacteria > Nitrospirota > Nitrospiria > Nitrospirales > Nitrospiraceae > Palsa-1315. Next base: position 177,631 of record CAWGSC010000028.1, on the reverse strand, counting down.
CTATAAAGAGCTGCAAGATGCGGAGCAGCCGGATCTGTTCGTCATCATCGGCACGGCCTCTGCCGGGTTGGACGCTGTGTTTGCCGTGACGGATAAGGATTTCGAGACGCCGCTCGGGATCGTGTCTGCCGACCAACCGATCCTGAGTCAGCTCAAGGTCAAACTCCCTACCTACTTTGAGGAGGATCTTTCCCATCAAGCGGAACAAGCCGTGGAGTTTCAGCTCCCGTTTCTTCAGGACATTGTGGGGAGCAAGAAGCCTTTCACCATCGTGCCGATCTTGAGTTCTTTCTCCGCGGCGAGCCTGGCGGATCAGACCGTGCGCCAATCGGTCGATCAGTTTTTGACCGGGCTTCGAGAGGTGCTCATACAATCAGGCAGGGCCTACTGCGTGATTGCGGCGGGTGAGCTGGCTCATTTGGGCATGCGCTACGGAGACAAGGCGCCTCCGACGGACTTTTCTTTTCACCGCTGCATGCAGTTTGACCTGGAAATGTTGAAGCCGGTGGAGGAGCGACAGCCTGAGGAGTTCGCCAACTACATTAGGAAAGAGCAGGACCAGCGCCGGATCTCCGGCTTCTCACCCATCTATTCCTTGCTGCGGTTGATCGAGGCGGAGAGCGGGCAGGTGTTGCGCTACGACCGTGGGATCACCGACCAATATAACTCCACGGTGACGTACGCGTCGATGGCCTTCTATTGACGGCTGCTGAAAAAGGCTCCCAACTTCGTTCTCGGCTCATCGCAATCCTCAACGTACCCCTCCGAGGAAGAGCTGCTCGGCAGCTCGAGGTGGGCGGGTGAGAACTGTAACGCCTCCGGTTATAACTCGCCTGCGGCCTCGTTGGCTAGGCTGTTTCAGTTGCCTGCAGGAATATCGGCTGTTCACCCGCTCAACGATCAAAATACAAATCCGAGTTCGGTCCCATTGACCTTCCCCTCGTGCTTACACCAAGACCAACGAAGTTGATTCCTGTGCGGCTTGGGATCGGTATTGATTCACTGGTGCACCCGCTACCCCAACTGTACTGCCGCGCTTAATTGTGGACAGGTCGTGTCTTGTTTTTGACTAGCTAATTCTGGTGTCTCAGCAGAGGGGGTTCATCCCATCGAACTGAGCTGTTTTGAACAGACTTCGACATCTCCGAAATGAGAAAATTTCTCTGAGAACCATTAGAGCCAATTGAGAGGGAGACGGAGTCTCCAGTACGTTTCATCCAGAAATCGTGCCGTTCAAGCCGCGCAACCCGCAGCAGTAGAGCGACACCGGGCGCGCGAAAGAAAATCGGGCAAGAGAAAAGCACAATGCGTATCCTCTCCTTCATTCGTTCGCCTGTTCGCACTCATACTGCTGGCCATGTCGGCGGTATCCCCACAGGCAAATCGGCTAAGAAGGTCTGTGCCATGCCGCCTCGTTCGTCGCGGTCATCTGCACCATTGCGCTAGGCAGATGATTCCCAATCGAGGTAGGAGCAGTGCGTGATGAGGTGGTGAAGCCGGTCAATCAACATTAGAACGATCATCGCCCCAAACTTCACAGACGAAGGAGAGATGATAATGAAGAGCACAACAGCTGTGAAAGATCCTGTGTGCGGTATGGACGTAGACACGGCTACCGCAGCTGGACGAACCGAGCACAACGGGCAGACGTATTACTTCTGCGGCTCCAAGTGCAAAGAGAAGTTCGATCTTAATCCGGAGCAATACGTGGGCAAGTCTGCGGGAACGCTGAAGAGCGGCCAGGGCTGCTGCAGCTAAATCCAACAACGTCGCAGGGGGACTTGCGAACGGTTGGCTATGAGGAGATCGGGAAACGATGCCTCATCTGTTGATACGCAGTCGTATTCTTCGCCTCTTGGCTGTGGACCTGTGTCCGCTATTCCAACGGCTATCCGTATCTGACTCATCGGCTCACATATCGCCGCACCAACCACAAGAATCTGCCTGTGCTCGGTCACAACGAAGACGGCACGACCTCGACCTTGTCGAACGGTGGCAACGGAGCAACGAGACCGGTCCCACGTCCCTCCAAGCCGTGCGCGGCCCTCCGTGGCGCTCCAGTACCCACGTCGTTCGGGACAGTTCATTCGCATGACTCATTAACAATAGAAAGTTGGAGGGTTACACCATGATGACGTACAGATTCGTTACACTCGCAGTTGTTGGGCTCTTTTTGTCCGTGTCATTCCTTGCCTCCTCCGGTGTAGCCGCCGAGAAGGATGGCGTCATGATGAAGAATGGCAAGATGACGATGATGCAGGACGGGAAGGAAGTGACCCGGATGGATCGCGAGACGACCCTATCCGACGGCACGAGGGTGATGATGAACGGCAAGATGGTGATGAAAGACGGGAAAGAAATGCAGATGAAGGAGGGTCAGATGGTGATGATGGATGGGAAGATGATGGAGGGTAGCAAAAGCATGGCGAATGAGAAGGACATGAAGATAGAGAAGTAGATTCTCAGCTCGTACACATGGTTCACAAGATGGTGCAACATTCGAATAAGCGAGACTTCGAATTATTGCTAGGCATCAGCCATTCAGAACAACCCAGGGAGGGAATCTTGTCCTGATCAAGACAAATATGTCTGATCTGACGTCGTAACGGCCTTTTCATTTGCTATGGATTTGAGGGTTTCGTGCGCTGGAACAGCAGCAGAGAATGATGCCTGGACAATTCGTTGAGGCAATAGCCGGAGGATTTGTGCGAAGTGCGGAGATCCTCGATCGACTGCGGCGAGTAGGTAGCACAATCCTAGCACAGCGGGGCACAGCCCGAGTGGGAGTGCCGCGTAACCGCTTAAAAATGGTGGCGGTGCCCCGGATTGAACGGGGGACCCGCGGCTTATGAGTTTCCTAAGCAGTTCTTCTAGATCAACAATTTCTGCATGAACGCAGGGGATAGAGCGGACAGCAATGGGCCAAAGTAGGCCCACCTGTCCGCACTTCCGCACCCCAGGCGCACCCTTCTCTAGATCGTTCCTCATCTCAGCATGAAACAAACCCTGGCATTCCACCGTTCCCACCCCCATAGGGGTAGATTTGCGTGCCCATACCCCAATGTAATAGGGCCCCTGGGGGGTAGCTGTACCGGGTGACAGCACTCAGGCTAAAAGGCGCTTCTCGAAAATTTTCTGGGGCTGGCAAAAAGGAGGTAGGGGAATGCGAGATATCGATCAAACACGATCGAACACGAGGGTTCTGGCACAGTTTGGCCACAGGGGAGGAGGTATAACAACGAAGAGTTAAGGTTGAGCGCTCAGTTCTTAGCGGCCGTAACAATAGTAAGCGGATGGCACGTCGGGCGATCTCGCCTCTGCATCCTTAAGCTTAGTGTGAATCGTTGAAGCACAGAGTTTGCCGATTGGGTTCTGATTGCTCGATTTCAAGCGAACTATACCCTCCGTCTCTCTTAATAATGATGGGTACGGCTCTTTCTCACCACGGTAATAGGGATATGGCGCTTGGCTTGGAGCATCACGATCTCGTGTTCTTTAAACTCAATGTCTCCCTCCTCCATGATAAGCCTGGATGTGGGAGACCAAGTTCCCACTATGTCGTCAAACGTACAAGCTAGTGGAATGTAGAGATCGTTCTTCTTGGGCAGTGCCGTACATTCACCGGAACTCAAGTTTGGCATGAATAGGAAAATACATGAAACAAGTGCCAGTAGTCGCAACCTATACATGTAAGTACCCCTTTTCAATACCATCTCGGCATCAGCCGGTAGCCGCAAAAGTCTAGGACTTTGCTGTCAAGTTTACAACTTTGTTGTGCCGCCACAGAGGCGACGATTGACTATTGGCTGAGGAAGAAACTTGCATGTGCGCTGCCAAAAAGGGGTGGGTAGTGGGACTATCTGAATAAGAGGTGATCCTTGCGGGAAAAAAGGAAAGTAGAGGGTTGAGCGAAGACCTTACGAAAACACATGGTAAATGGGCTAGTTTTGCGACTTGGTCCAGGAGTTGAGCACTGCACATAATGGGGAAATAAAGGGTGAACTAGGCGAAGAAAGCGGGATGGTGACAACACACATGCTTGGACGGACAGGTCGCATCAAGGAACAGCGGTTTAGGAAAGCGTTGTCACCACCCCGCTCCAGCCTATTCAGGCTCACTCAGGCCAAGTCCAGCCAAGATGGACTTCCCCCGATTTAGTGGACACCGCTGGTCGAGTGAGCGGCCCGCTCTTCGAACTCCACAGGGCTGAGGTAGCCCAACGTGGAATGACGGCGGTCCGATGTTTCACGAAGAGCAATCGCGTCCGGTGCACGGCCTGCAGGTCGGCTTGCTCCACCGTCTTGATCGAGACAAATCGCATGGTGGGCCGACTCACCGCTTCGCAGATCGCTTCCGCGTCTCGCCCATCATTCTTGTTGGTCTTGACGTACGGCTTGACATACTTCGGGTGCATCAGCTTGACCGTATGCCCAAGCGGTTCAAATGTCCGACCCCAGTGATGTGCACTCCCGCCCGCCTCCATCCCAATCACACAGGGCGGCAGACTCGCCACCGCCTGCAACAACTGGCTGCGCTTCACGCATCGACTGAGTACCGCTCGCCCTCGTGCATCCACCCCGTGTAACTGAAACACATTCTTCGCCAAATCAATCCCCAATGTCGTGATGTGCATAACAGCCCCTCCTTTCTTCCTACCGATGAGTGTGGGTTGCGCTCAACAACACCCATCTTGCCTCGTGTGAGACTCGTGTGGGAAGAAGGCTGGGTCCATTTCATTAGCACAATCGACACCAGTTAAGGGTCTGGACAAACCAGAATAAACAGTGCGAAAGGTCTTGTCCGCGAGGGGAACAGCAGGGTCTTTGTACCCCATCCGTTCCCCTACTTTTTCTGTCGCAGTCTTCTACGGTTTGTCTCTACGATTTTTAGGGGGCCTGAATGACACCACACGCCAAACGTACCCCGCCACCGCCCAGTGGAGCCGGTTGGTCTGCGTAATTATCGCCCCCTGTATGGATCATCAGAGCACGGCCTTTGAGGTCAGCTATTTTCAAACGTGGCGCCAAGACAGGACTGGTGTTGCCATTTGCATCCGCGAACAATGCGGGTAAATCCCCCTGATGACCGTCGCCCCATGGCGTACTATGGCGTTTGCTGCCTGCCGGATCATAGTGGCCACCTGCCGCTAACGCAGGCATTTTCTTGCCGTCTTTTTCCTTAGGCTCGCAACTCGCATTTTCATGTACATGGAAGCCATGCCACCCAGGTGGTAGACCGGTGACTGCGGGGCTGAACACGAGGCCGTACGCCGTTTCACTGATTGTGACTTGGCCAATCTCCTTTCCCACACCATTTTCATCAACAAGATTCATACGGACGCCGGTAGCTGCTTGTGCAGTGGCACTTACAGACAGTGCGCCCACCCCCGAGCCTCCACCCTGTTGGCCCTTCACTGGATTCGTGGGACTTCCGCTCTCTGCTTCCGGATTCCTGACTCCGCCTGGCACGCTCAGGTCCACCACGCCACGGAACGGCTCACCCTTAAAGCTTCCGCTGGCGGGAGAACCCTGTGCCATGAGCAATGCTTGAGAATGCGTCTTGCCCTCAGCGGAGTCGGAGGTTTGAGCGTAGGCTCCACTGCATATGAGCCCCGCTGCAACAGCGCCTGCTGAGACTATCTTCGTAAGGTTCATCGTCAGCTCCTTGGTTAAGAATGAAACGCACCATGCCCGTGTTGGGCCTCGCGACCCTCGGAACCGAGCCGCTCATCTCTTAGCCGGAATTTCCATTATGGACTCCGGCCGACCGACAACATATGCCTGACCGCCCCCTGCATGCGCTCGTGAGAATGTCCGTCATTCGATCTCAGACAACAAATGCTGTAGGGCGGCTTCGACGTGTTCGGTGCCCACGTCGGCGTGACCAGCTTTGCCATGTTCTATGGCTTCGTTGAGATGATCAATCCCTTCGCTCAAATGCGAGCCTCTACCTCCCATCTTCGCAAACTGCAGCGACGTTTCCGCATGTTTCACAAGCTCCTCAGCATGCCCCTCTTTGCCATGGGCCACCGCTTGCTTGGCGTGGTCGATGGCCTCCCTGACATTACCCAAGGGGGACGGGTGGGCGTTCACCATGGGCACATCAACGAACGCTCCAAGCGCAGCCAGAATGAGGACACCACGGTAGAATTTGCTGATCAACTTTATCTCCCTCCAGGGTTAGAATTCACTGCCGAAAACGCCTGACCTTAACACAGGGTTTCGATAGCCTGTCAAGAAGTCCTGACAGGCCTTGCGAAACCGAGTTTTTGAGCTTGCTTATGAGGTACAAGAAGGACTCAAAATGATTCACTCTGATCGAGCGTGCGAACCGAAAAGATTTGGTTTTGGAACTGGCGAAAGAATACGTCAAAGCCCTGAAATAATCGACTTCTCTCCCGTCGACCATGAGAGGGGTTTTTGAACACTGTATGCAGACAGGACTCGAACGAGATTTTAGTTGCGGTCATAAAACGGTTGTATAGCAGCGCTATTTTCTGCTCGTTCTAACGGCTCCTCTTCCGCCACTCCCACGGCGGCACCGGGTGCGGATTTGCCCACAAGCCTTTCTTGGCGTCTCGTGCTTCCTTCTCCAGCTTCTCAAGCTTCGCATCCAGAGAAGCATACTTCCGGTACCACCAGCACTAGCATCCTTGACCAGCTCGCGATCTGGTAGAAGGTGATCGGCTGTGCCTTGAATAAAGGAGGGCCGTCATCGTTCGTGAGTTCTGCTCTCGGGTCTATCCCTTATTGTGTCTGAGTCGTCTCCTTATGGGGTTCTAGAATGAAGCCGTACTCAGACGGGTCATGCACCCACGCACCCGAAGAAAGCAGTCCCAAGAAGGGGAAGAGGATAATGCAACCGCCGACGACATCCAGAGTGCCTAATGTACTAAGGGTCCGAAAGCCAGTTCGATATTGAGTCTGATAACCAGACTTTCTTACCTCCACCAAGAGGTTTTCTCCTCGATGCACTTCGAAGTGAAGTGGAGTCGTCCCCATAGGTTTCCCGCTGGCAGTCACCTGAGCACCTTGCGGGTCTGAACTCACCCCAATGGACTGCATGCTGGGTCCGAAGAACGAGCACCCAGCAAGGTAGCAGGAAAGAACGGTGAGCGAGATGAGACGATACGGAATCATCTGTACGGGGTGTGGCAATCGCATTAGCGTTTCCTCTCTATAATAAAGCGAATGAACGAATCGAATTTCTCTCGTTCATATGGCGCAGGACCCGAGCATCATCGAAAGGATCGCTGTCCTACTGAATGGGGGGCTGACAAGTCCAGCTTGGCTCGATTGCCAAAGGCTTGGCCTTTCTCAGGGCAGTCAATCCCACTGAGGCGGACACGTTCAGGGTGGGCCTTGTGTAAGCCTTCGATGGTAGAACCGGCATATTTGCAGATGAAACAGAAATCTTCATGAAGTATTTGGGCCAAGGCAGAGCCCCACCTAATTTCTCCTGATACCTCCCGGAGTAGAGGGCATATAGCCGGGATTAACATTTTCCCAGACCCCATGATGAGCCGAGCTTAACCCCCAGCCTCGCACGTAGAGAAGCGACAGCACCGGCTCCTCGTATCGCTGCATGCCCGTTACTCGTCCGACCACCGTCATTCGCGCCCACTGTCGATACTGGCGGGAAAATTGTTGCTTTGCCACCACCACCCAGTAGGAGCCAGCTTCGGGACCATTCATGTCCGCCGGACGGTGAGGGATATAATCTTGGTCCAGTGGCCGGTTCGTGACATGTAACCAAAGGTCCTGCTCATTCTCTTCTTCTTCAACGATCGTTCCCCCCAATATCACCGCTTTCCCGAGGTACATTTCTGGATGGGCGGTCAGCGTGGTGAGCGTCGTGCCAGGCTCTGCCATCCATACATAATGGCGCGGCACGTTGACGAGTCGCACTTTGGCGAGTGGCTCGCTGGCGCATCCCCAAAGGATTACGACTATGGTGATGACCATTGTAAAACACGCAGACCACCGTTGGAGCCGAGCCACAGATGTATCGTCGTGCTTGGCGCGTATCTTCAACATGATCCGGAAGCACGCTCCAGGCACGTATCCGTCGCTCGTGAGGGCGGTGCAGGCTGTCCCCGTCGGCTGACTTGCAGGAACTTGTTTCTGTGTCATAGGCATGCCTCCGTCATCGGTGAATCGCCATGGGCGCCATGCCGTTGTAGCACTTCAGAAAGCACAATCACTCGGGGTCTTGGCGATAAAGCAGTAGGCCATCCAAGTCGGCGAGTATCACAGCTCTACCAACTGAGCTACACCGCCAGGGCCGCAAAATTAACGACTTACGATGACAGAGTCAAGCGGGGTGTTGGTGCTGTGCCCAGAATTGTGCCCGTCAGCCATCCTGCGCGTGGCGTCTTGCAGATCGGCAGGGGAGACGATGTTATAGCGATCGAACACCGAGCGCGTTCTGTGGCCGGTGATTCGCATGCTCACGACTTCCGGCACACCCGATCGGATGAGGTTTCACGCAGCTGTCCGGCGCAAATCATGTCGCAATATGCCGGATAGTCCCGCCGCCTTGCACGCGCTGGTCCAACAGAGTAGTCGTGAAGACATGCCTACACACCCTCGCAAGCACTCAGACGACGCACTGATCGTCGCGGAAATCCTCAAAGACACAGCAAAGCCACGCCAAGCTGTGTCGGTTAAGAAAGCCATCGAAAAGGAAACCCTGCCCCTGTCGCCTCGGAAACGCTGGGTGGGAACACGGAAAAAATCCACCAGCTCCCCCGCGATGCGAGACTCGTTCATCTTACTGGTGCCGATCATCCTGGCGTTTATCGGGGTCCTGTGGTTCTTTAATGGCCCGTCGGCCCACTCGGAATTGGAAAATTTGCTCGTGTTGTTCCGCCACTAGACCTAACCAGCTGGTCGGCCCGCAATGATTGTCCTCCGTTGTGTCGATCATGCTCAGACACGGATCCCTTCTCTGTGTGAGCCTCTATCCCGGCCACTCCTCGCGCTGGATGGGCACCGGAATTGGCGCAATCAGGCGCCACCTCCTTTAGAAATAGCTATGTGACAGAGATATCTAATATCTTACGATAGCATTTGCGGTCAAGTGCAATCGACACCAAATTAGCCGTGTGATATCTTCTCATCGCCATGCCCTCAAAACCGCCGCCTGACGACTCAGCAGCCGTTCACATTCGCGGGATTCCGCGTGATACCTTTTTTCGGCTCAAAATGGCCGCTGCTGCGGAGAAGAAGACCGTCCGAGACCTATTACTGAAGTTGATTGAGGACAAAATCCAGGAGCTCGAGAAGAAGGGGTTACTGCCGAAGGGGAAGAATTAAACCAATGGCCAAGACCATCGAGTACGAGGGATACACCATTCAGTCCACCCCGCTTTACGTGAAGGAATGGGAGAAATGGCAGCTTCGCGTCGTCATTTCCTCAAAAGTTCAGCGGGGTACTCGGACACGGGAATTCTCAACCGAGGTCCTTTATGTGACCGAGCAGGAAGCCGATATCCATGGCGTTACCTTTGGCCAACGCCTCATTGATGGGAATGTGGAAGGCCAGTCCATCGTGGACATGAAGATGAAGGATCGCCGGGCGATGCCACGCCTGCGGGTCCAATTCCGCACGACATTTGCGGATGCCTCGAGGTTGGAAGGGATAGGCCTCATGCATGATCTGTCTCTGGGCGGCTGTCGCATCGAGAGCCCCACCCCCGTGGTCCCGGGCTTCTCGTTGGAACTCCGTATCCATGTGCCAGATTTAGAATGGCCGATCATGATTGAGGCGGCCAGCGTCCAGTGGGTGAGCGGCCTGATGTTTGGTCTGGCCTTTTTTCATCTGAAGGAGGGTGAGCGGCAGCGTTTGGGGCAGGTGGTTAAGGGTCTGCTTGAAGGTGGATCAACGGTCGACTAGGCTAGCGGCGGGTTTGCGTGCCAGAGAGAAGAGGAGAGACGGCAAGCTGATGCAGGACTGAAAAGGGGGAGTTATGCAAGCAGATGCATCACCATTGTGCCCGAAATGCCATAGCTCTACCGTCAAACTTCTAACGACATCCTCGATCAAAACAGCCGCCACGGGTGGCACTGAACATAAGGTCACGAAACTCGATCCACCGATATGGGTTTGCATGAACTGTCACCACAAGTGGCCTAAAGAAGATTCACACTGACCGAATCCCTGATCTGGACTCGATATGTCATCAGTTTTACGGGCTCCTCTTGTTCGTGGTCCTGGCCGCGCTCTATTTCACTCGTGGCCTGGATCCGCGAGACATCCTTAAGCCAGCCATGCGAATGAACCCTCATTGAACTGGGCGGTCGAGGTGAACTATGGAAATGACGTGGGAGAACATGAGGAAATTGTTTACGTGGGCCGCCCAGCATGGATCCGAGGCTCCAATGGCAGACACCACAGGGGAACAAATTGTGATTGATGGGGCGATTACGAAAGAGGACCTTGATCGTTTCATGGCCTCTCACTCGCGGAGCCACCGGCATAATCACCGTGAAACGGAAGGCCTTCCTGGCGAAGGGGAAGGGGAGAGCCGATGGATGAATGCGGATGATACCATGACTGAGTGGATGACCTGAAAGGAGACGGGATATGCACCCGCTGTACCGACCGATAGTCCTCATCATCTGGTTGTGCGCCGTCATCATCGGCTTGAATGTCCTCGCGCTCTGGTGGCTCCAGGTACGTATCCCGGCTACCCCTGTCGCGTCGAGTCAGGCGGACCGCACGCCAATCCGTCTAGTCGCCCCCTCCGACGGTAGCCCCATGCGAGCCGACGGTCGCAGGAAACGAGACGCCTTTAGCGGAACGCGATGCGGCTATTGCCCAACTCCAAGCCGAAGTAGACCGCCTGAAGAGTACGAAGGGAGACGACGGCGCTGTGTGGCGAACCAAGGCCAAGCAGCTCGAACAGGATCTGATGGTACTACGAAAAGTCGCAGAACGTGTGCTGGAGATGGATGCACGGAACTGGCAAGAAGGTAAAATAATGCTGGCGCATGCATTGTTGAAAGAGAAGACATAATTCTACCGTGGCCCGCTGTGCTCGAGACCTAGAGAAGAAGGTCCTTCCGGACCGTCTATAGGATGACGAGCCGCGCCCGGATACATTCCCTCTGCGATAATCGACAGTCCTGTTTACCCATCAGGTTGACCCCACGGGTAATCGTCTTCAGCTAGGGAACTTCCTAGTCTAGTTCTCTCTTTATTGAGTGATACCCTATAGGATGACCTCGTGAGAATGGGGTGCTCCAGTGGATGCGAATATCGCGGTGTTTGAATTGATCGCTAGCGCAGGACTCGCGTTGCTCATTATCTGGGCATTGGATTGGCGATCACGTCGGAGCGCACGAAGCACTAGTGGCCGAGAGAGTCTCAGACGATGGAGGAGGATCAACCATGGAAACGGTACGAGATCAAGTCCATGACTTTACGCGGGCCTGCAAAGTCCTCACAGGATTTGCGCATGCCCATAAAGGGCTGACCGACTCAGAGCGGGAGATCGTGCGCGAATCTGTCCTGGCGCTGGAAGAGGAAGTTGGTCCCTTCTCTCGAGAGCCCTTCCCGGACGACCCACCATTGGCGGCAACCCTCTCCAATATGCCTCTGATCGACTGACCCGTTCCCACCGCCGCCGCGGGCCGCTAAGCGGCCCCGGAGGGGGTACCCCAGCTTTACGAAAAGCCATATCGAGGCTATCCTTCATATGTACGAAGGAGGTGACGATCATGAGTGAAATGCGCACGCTCTTTGAATCACTACTGGTCTTGAGTGTGCTTGTCGCGGCCGGCACCGTCCTTGGGATTATGTTTCGATAACTAAAACTGATGGTTCCCGCGCCCATCACCCCTCCCACAAACCTCCCCATTGCTCTCGGTGCTAGGCTTTCGCACCTATACTAAAATCTTGCTCGACCTTGATCCCTTCGGCCTCACGGAGCGGCGCGGAGTCGAGCGTGATCGAACCCGCTTGATTCGAAGGCCATCCGCTCTCCGCGATAAAGGTCTCCACGCGTCCGGTGAGATCCTTCAGACTCGTGAGACACCCATCCCAACTCTTGAGTAAGGTACGGGTGCCGTGCACCATTGGGGCACGCACGGCTACGTCGAGACTTTTCCCGTCCTTCCAGATCGGCGGAGCCAGCGTGTCCCATCCGTCGATCCCTGCGCGGACCTGTCGAGGGATGCTCGTGCAGAGCTCATCCATCTCGCAGAGCCATCTTTGAACCTGCGCGGGGAGGGACGCCTTCGCGGCGATCGTCGCCACTTGAGTGAGAAAGGGGCGGTAGGTGTTCTGAATGGCCCGCTCGATCTCCGGAAGTTGGTCCTTCTATTTGTTGCGGATAGGCCATCACTTAAAATCCCGCTTTGCGTTGCCCTTTCAATTTTGCAATTTCGGTCTATCGCCCTCGACCCTTCGTGATAAGGTTACTGTACAGCGGTATTCGCCGAAAAGGAGTAAGAGGATGGCCAAGCGATTTGGTGCGCGTGGCATGGTTCATGGGCGGGTGGAATATCAACATGCTGGGGGACAGAGAGACGGGACGCTCGTGGACCTGACTCTGCAGGGATGTCGGATCAAAGGAACGCCCCCCCTTCCGTGTGGGACGCGTCTGCGACTGCAGCTCTGCTTTCCCGACGTGGCGCAGCCTGTCAAGGTCGACCTGGCAGCCGTTCGATGGGTTCAGGACGATCAATTTGGGGTGAGCTTTCTGGAGGTCTCCCCAGACGCTCGGGCGTGCCTTGAACAGGTTTGTCAGGTAGCCCGTGAGGCGCAGCAACCAAAAGTGAAGATGATTTCCATACCCCCGTTCTTAGGCTCTGAGGAGGAAGTAGTGAGCCGTGGTGGGCCACCCATGCGGAAAAAGCCGAACTCGTGAAAAGTTGGATGACGTATTGGTAGCGAGCATAGCGACTGTGCCCGCAACCGCCTATATGCCACCTCTCATCACCCCCCGTCACCCTACGAGACAACAAAAACCCCCTTGTAACCATTAACGATTACAAGGGGCCTTTCTGCACTTGCCTGTTTACTTATTCGCTAGGAGTACTACTTTTTGCTGATAAGCCCTCACTTACAATGCCGCTTTGCGCCGCCCTTTCTATTTTGCACTCACCATTATCGCAAGTCTTCGCGCGTGTTTCCTGCTTCTCCAGACAAGACTTCTTATCCTCCTGACTAATGGCCCCATCTAGGCACTTTTTTGACTCCTCTTTAGCTGTTATGAGACATTGCACGCAAAGGCTCTGGTCGATGGTCTGCGCATAGATAGGCGTTCCAAGCATGATGAGTGGAAACAATGCGAACGCAAATGTGAATTTCATATCAGTCCTCTAATGAGGATTTCGCCCCATGAAATTTCCGCCGCGATCTGTGTGTCCTCGATTGCTTGCGTGGGTGTGTAGGCATGTCTCACCTCTATAGTACTCTCCACTCCTGAGGACTATAGCTAGAACATCGGCAAGGGTCTGGTCAAAATTGCTCAAATGGCTGGAATTGATCCTGCAGAAGATTGCCTTCGCTCCACCAATCAAGGTCAGCTGCAATACGAGACGCTAATCGTGGAGGACGATATTGAGGAGGGAGCTGTGCACGTGCACGCCACCGTTATAGTCCACGAAGCCTAGCTTCCTGAACTTATTCATGAAGAAATTGATCCGCGACCGTGTCGTGCCGATCATCTCGGCGAGCACGTCCTGACTGATCTTCAGAATGATCGGAACCGACTTGCCGTCTTTCCCGAAATGGGCCAGTAATAACAGCACCCGCGCCAGCCGCTTCTCGCTGGAATTGAACAGCTGATCCACCAAGTCCTCTTGGATACGAATGTTGCGAGAGAGAAGATACGCGAGGAACAGCTCGGAGAAACTGGGCTCGTCGTGGAGCACACGGATCATCGCCTGTTTGTCAATGCGGACGAGCGTAGACTTTTCCATAGCAGCTGCCGTGGCCATACACACCAACTGCCCGGCCAGACACCCTTCACCGAAAAAGGCACCCGGCTCCAATATCGCGATGATCGCTTCTTTGCCCTCCGACGAGATCACGGTAAGCTTGACCTTGCCTGTCTGGATATAGAACACAGCGTCCGCCGTATCCCCTTGCGAAAAGAGAATCCGTTTCTTAGGGCATGTCAGTGTCGTTTTGCCCTTGCCGACTTCTGCGAGAAACTTCTGGGGGTTAAACTTCGCCATTCGTTGTGCCTCTCCGATGTTCTTCTCTTGAAAGCGGTAGGTGTCGAGAACTACTGATTCATAGAACCTTTAGCACAATCACTACGGAAATCAAGACCCTCTTCGAGGCTAGGAAGCGGCGTTACGAGCCAATCGAGAAGGGCATAGGGGCCTCCCAGGGGAGGCGTATTGTAGGAGGCTTGCTCAGGGGGCGCGTCCTGCAAGGTGTTATCAAGACCGTGCAGCCGTCGCCAGTGTGCCCAACTACACCGCCAGAACGGATGGTACGTAACCGGGCGATAGGATACAGGAATGATTTGGAGAGTGTCTAGCCCGCATTATTCATGAAGGTTCGTCGCGAAATGACGGAGTGTCGCGCGACAAGCGCGAGGAGAGAAACTCGTGTGAGTTGTGAGTGAGACAAGCAAAAAAACGCGTGACAGGCACGACACGACGTTCCGAAAACCTTGAATTTCTGACTTCGACCCGTCGTCTGTCTCACCAATCGCGCTTTCCCCGCCGGTTTCGCTTGAGTCAGGTATCCGTTTCTCAGATGTTGGTTCTGCCCCATCGTTCCGGTAGACTCGGCGCATGACTCTTCCGCTTCCTTCCTCTTGTGAACGGGCGATCCTGGAACAATTCCTCAAGGCAGAGGCGATGGCCTTGTGGGCGGTACGTTCTGCGCAAGCGCAAGACGTTCCGCCCGGTGTGCTGCAGTTCTTGCGCCGTCATGAGGAAGAAGAGGCGCAGCATCTCAAGCAATTTGAGCTGCTGCTCGGAGTGAGTTCGCACGGCAAGACGGCTCTCCCTCGTATGCCCAATCAATGGAGGGTCCTTGCGGTGCATCTCTACGGGTACGAAACCTTGGGATTGGAGTTCGCGAGATTGTTAGTCCAATTGCGGCCTGATCTAACCTCGATTTTGGAAGATGAAGAAGTACATGTGGGATTTTTTGAGCATGAAGTCCGCACCATCCTCATTCATGGAGGACGTGTCGCTGACGGTGCGCGACAGGCTGCTCAGGCCTGGAGACGGCGGTTGCCTCGCACGGTCGATCGCTATCTTCACGATGAGAGTCTCGCGCCCTTTCGTGATGAGCTTCGGCGACATATTCTCGACGTGATCGACGCGCGCTTTCTTGCTGTTGGATTGTCGGCAGGGCACGAAGGCTGAAGGTCGGGGCTTGAAGTTCCGAACACTTCAGCCTTCAGTCTCCAGCCTTCCGACCACCCGCCAGTCCCGCATGTCTTAGGCAGGGGAAACGAGGTCATGTTTACGGTTCCCCTTGCATGAGAAGACCGTTATTTGGTTTGTCTGGTTTGCATATGTAAAGGTGCAGTTCAGCACTCACCACTGCTTTCAGGGTGAATCGTCCTCGGAAGATGAGGAGGAATCTTTAGGAGGTCGGCCCTGGATATCTTTCTGACGGAGTAGCTTTGTGAGGTAGGTCCGTTGAAGTCCGAGCTCTTCGGACGCTCTGGTTTGGTTCCATCCATTTCTGCGCAACGCCTCTTCGATGAACTTCCGGCTGTAGGCTTCCATGCTCTCATGGTAGAGACGGGGAGCAGGTCCTGTTTCGGTCTCGGTTGTCGAGGGGGAAAGTAAATCTGTCAGATGTAGGTCCACAGGCTCAAGCTGATCCTCGGAACATAAGATGAGTGCACGTGTCAGCACATTCTCCAGTTCGCGGATGTTGCCCGGCCACTGATACTGTTGCAACGCCTGTAAGGCATGGTCACTCAGCACGCAAGGCCGATGAATTCCCAATCTGACCGCGCGCTTGAGAAAATGCTGAGCGAGTGCAGGAATATCGTCCTTCCGTTCACGCAGGGGCGGAAGCGTCAGAGTGATCACCGCGAGCCGGTAGTATAAATCATCACGAAACGTGCCTTCCTGGATCGCACGCCGTATGTCTTTGTTCGTGGCCGCGATGAAACGGACATTGGTGTGAACCGACTGGGTTCCGCCCACACGATAGAAGCTCTGATCCTGGAGGACCCGCAGCAGACGGCTTTGTAAGAGGAGCGGCATATCCCCGATTTCATCAAGAAACACGGTTCCGCCTTCTGCTACTTCGATCTTGCCTGGTTCCCGTTTGACCGCCCCGGTAAAGGCGCCTTTTTCATGACCGAACAGTTCGTTCTCGAGCAATGGCTCAGGCAGGGCTGCACAATTGACTGCGACGAAGGGCATCGAACGGCGTGGGCTCCAACGATGAATGGCGCGGGCCACGACTTCTTTCCCCGTCCCGGTTTCCCCGAGCAGAAGAACGGTCACGTCTTTTAACGCCGCTTGCTTGGCAATCGTAAGTTGTGTGGCCATTTTGGAGTTGGCCCCCACGAGGTGTTCGTACCGGTCGTCGACTTCTTGACGGAGGACGCTGACCTGGCGGTGCAGCGCCACGGTGGCCAGGGCTTTGTTGACCACGACGGTCAGGTGGTCGGCGCTGAATGGTTTCGTCAGAAAATCGAACGCGCCAAGTTGCATGGCCCGAACGGCGATCTCGACGGTGCCGAATGCGGTCAGGATGATGATGAGCGGTGTGGTGTAAGTTGCGCTGGTGTCATGTTCGGCTTGACGCTCACTGTGCGAAGCGCCTTTCACCCGCTCCAGGACCTCCACACCGGACAGACCCGGCAGTTCCAAGTCCAGGAGCGCGAGATCGAATTCTCCTTGCTCAATCAGGCGCAGTGCGTCCTTGCCGTTGTCGGCTGTGATAGGTTCGTGCCCCATCCAGGTGATACGATTCTCGAGTCCGAGAAGAATATCGCGGTCGTCGTCGACGATTAGGATTTTGGCGCGCATGGTGGACCCAGGTGTTCAGGCTCATTGGGACTCAGGTGTTTAGACTGAAGGCTGAAGGTTATTAGTCGGGTCCTCAGGCTGAAAGACCCCAAGGATCGACGCCTAAAAGCTTTCAGTCTATCTACTGAGCAGTTACGAATCCTCGTGGGATTGTAGATTAGATACATTGGAAAATACACTCCTTCAATCACTAAAATAGGGCACGTCAGGCGAGAAAAGCGAGACGAGCGCGATGGTTCGATCGAGGTCCGATCAGCCTTCGCATCTTCAGCCCTCAACCTTCGAGCAGTCTTCTCGCGAAGAGGCGACAGGCACCGTGAAATAAAAACGAGTGCCGGCTCCTGGCGTGCTCTCCACCCAGATGGTTCCTCGGTGCATCGTCACCAGGCTTTTTGTGATGAACAGCCCAAGCTGAGCCCCCTGAGCGGAGGGTAGGGCAGACGGCACCTTGGAAAACTCCTGGAAGATATTTCCAACGTGCTCCGGGTCAATTCCGCAGCCGGTATCGGCGACACAGGTTTGGACAAAGCCTTCGGGGGTCGTCTGGAAATCGACGGTGATGCGGCCGTCCGGCGGCGTAAACTTGCTCGCATTGCCGATAAGATTCCAAAGAATCTGTTCCAGTTTATCGCGGTCCCCCTGGACCGATGGGAGCCCTTCTGCATGCGCGATCTCGAGTGTAATGGATTTTTCAGCTGTGATGGCGCGCAAACTGTCGGCGACCTGGAGGGCCGTAGATTCGACGCAGACCGGTGCAAGAGAGAGCACGTCATTTCCGCCATCGAGGTGGGACCAATTGAGCAATTGATTGATGATTCTGGTAAGACGATTCAGGTTATATCCGATGCGAGCGAGGTAAGCCTGTTGTTGTTCGGTCACCGGGCCTGCAATGCCGTCGATGCATATTGTCTGTAAAGCTGCGAATCACGGTCATGGGGGTGCGCAACTCATGCGACGCGACAGCGAGAAACCGCAAGCGTCTCCGATCTTCTTCCAGGAGTTGCTCATTGGCGGTGGACAATTCCTGTGTGCGCTCTGCAATACGCTGTTCGAGGTGCTGCGTGAGCTCTTCGAGGTGGGCATAGGCTGTGGCGTTGTCGATGGCCGAAGCCACGTGGCTGGCAATCGTCAAGAGCATATGGAGATCTTCGTCCGTGCAGGGTTGTGAGCCACGGTCGGCGGCGAGGTACCCGAGCATCTGGTTGTGACTCTGGAGCGGCACCGCGACGAAGGACGTCACCCCGGTGCGGCGAGCCAACTCCAGTATAGGTGGGTGCATGCGATCAGCTACGGACTCAAGGCTCAGGACGAGCAAGGGCTTTCCATGAATCAGCAGGTCGGCTTGAAGGCTGCCATCGTTCTGGATCGGCACATCAAGACGGCGAGCGGCCTCCGCAATGTCCGGTGAGACCCCGGCGATTTGGGCCACATACGCCGTGTCTCGTTCGCGATGCCGCAACATCAAAAACATCCGTGTAAACCCCAGATTGGCGATCAGGAGCTGCAGGACGGTGTTGAGAATCTGGTTGAGATCCAGCGTCCCGGCGATGGCCGCACTGACTTGATGTAACGTGGTCAATTGACTGACGTGGTACTTGATGGTGGCCATGTTGGTTGTAATGGCGATGTTCCTTTCCTGTAATGAGCGGGTCATCAGGTTAAACATGCTCATCAGGTGGCCGACTTCGTCGTGGGTGGCTGGTGTGAGGGGCACAGGCGAACGGCCCTCAGCCACTTGTTGAGCCACACCGGCAAGACTCCTCAGCGGTCTCGTGATGCGGAGGGTGAGGAAGTAGGCGCCGAGCGCCCCTGCGCCGATAATGAGGGCTGTGAGAAGGAGAATATCTCCGATTGCCGCTGCAAGATCGTGTTTTCGGTGCGCGTCGGACAATCCAATTTGGACGACACCGGACACGAGTGCCGGCTGTGCCGGGGACGAGCTGGTGTGTCCGTCTTCCATCTGAATAGAGAATGCAGGTAGCGAGGTGCTTCCTTTAGCCGCTCGCAGCACCGGCATGGCAAAATCGTACACGATTTCCTCCCACGCAAATCGATTGCTGAGTATGTTCGAGGTGGAGAGGGGTGTCATCAGAGGAGTGGTGTTTGGCGATTGGATGAGCTGTTTGGCAATCTGAGGCTCCGGGTACAGCGGATGATCCACAGACCGATCAAGGCTGGCAGACGATAGGCGTGACCCCTTCGTGTGCTGAGCGAGTACGGATCCGTCTGAGCGGGTGATGACCACATACACCACATCCTGGACAGCCACGAGGCCTTCCATGAATTGTTGGAGCGTGTCATGATCTTCCCCCACGAGGCCTGCATATCGGAAGTGTTCATTGTGTACTAGGCTTGTCAGGAGGATCGTTCCCAGCTGCTGGATGTTGCGGGCTATCGCCGCTCGCCTCTCTTCGACGTAGTACCAGCTCAAGGCCGAACAGGCGATGGCGAGGATGAGGCTGAAAAATAACACGAACTTTGCGCGCAGGCCGATGGAGTGTCCCGCGCGTAACGGCATGGGAGCCATGGGTTCTTCCGGTGGATAAGGAGGATTCAATTGCCGGTCCGCATTAATAGGTTTCATCGATGAGACTCGTCAGCTCCTGTGGAAACGTCATGCCCAGGAACCTCGCGGTCTTGAGATTGACGCTGATCTTGAGTCGCTCGACCGGCACGGGGTTGAGCGGCAGCAGCCGTTCTCCGTCGAGAATGCGCTTCGCGAGCAGTCCGGTTTCCCGGCCGACATCGCCGTAGTTGACGGACATGCCGAGCAATGCTCCCATGCGCGTGAACTCAGGTGAGAACCCGATCACGGGTATCTGACGCTGCAAGCGCTGATTCAAGGATGAATCGTATGGACTCGTTCGTCAATACCGTGGAATCCGGTATGAGCCAGAGGGCCTCAACATCCGAGAGCAGTCTGCGCAATTTCTGAGGGACGTCCTTATCACTCTCGACGGGAAGCCCCTTGAATTGAAAGCCAAAGACGGCGGCCTGCTCCACCGCGTCCTTCATCCGAGAGGAGGTCTTGGCGGGATCGTAGAGCGTCCCGATCCGGTGAAGGGTCGGCAAGAACCTCCGCATGATCTTCAGCTGCCGGTCGACGGGAACCTCCAGGAGCGTACCGGTCATGTTAGCGGCCGTGAGCTGATGTTTCAAAGGGTCCAGGATCATCATATAGACGATCGGGACATCTACAATTTCTACTTTCGCTGCCAAGGCGGCCTTGAGCCCCACGGCGACGACGAGTGACACATTCGATGCCCGCAGCTTGCGCGCGAGCTTTTTCCCAAGCTCCAGGTCGCCTTGCGCATCGTATTCGGTATAGATCGCTCCAATCGGGCCTGTGGCCTTCAAGCCTACAATGGCCTCGCGATACGCCGCAATGTCGGAAGACTGCAGGATAGCAATGTCCATCGCCGCAGATTCAGACACGCACAGGGTATAGGGGCTGAGCAACAGGACGAGTCCCACCACCACCCAGGTTCCCAGGGAACGCCCTGCGCGGAAGAGCCTGTCGATGTTGTCATGATGGTGTTCATCTCAATCGACCCGTTCTCGCGCTTCACGCGCCACAGTCTTTGGCGCGAACCGTTCCCAATATATGCAACGCTTTTCCGTCATGATCTCGAATAATCTCACCCGTCCAGATACACCATTGGAAACTGCCGTCCTGTCTCATGACACGGTGCTCAAATGCCACGTCGGCGCCGGCTTGATCCATCGCCTGGCGCATCGTACGCGCCATCGACTTCCGATCCTCTCGGCACACGAGCGCTAGCCAACCGTTCTTCGTGCGAGGCCGTGCCCCGTCCGATAGGCCGAGGAACCGGTCGACCTGCGAGGACCAATAGATGTGATCGGTTTGGAGGTCCCAATTCCACGTACCCACCTCTGCCGAGGTCAGGGCAAGGCGGAGTTGTTCCTCATGAGTGCGGAGGGTGAGTTCGATGCGCTTGCGTTCGGTAATGTCGGTGGAAATGCCACAGGTCGCGTAGGGTGTGCCGGTGTGGTCGCAAAGCGGGAACTTGATCGAGAGATAGGTATGCAACCCGTCATCGTGCGGCGCCTGTTCTTCATATTCCACCGTACTGTTCCGCTTCAAAACTTGCAGATCGTTTGCGCGGAACGCGTCCGCAATCTCCCGTGGAAAGATTTCGTGGTTCGTATGACCGACAATCTGTTCGGTCGTGAGATGAAACAGCTGCTCAAAGCGGCGGTTGGTAAACAGAAACCGGCCGTCGGCATCTTTGACATAGATGACCGCCGTGGTGTTGTCGGCCACGTCTCGCAGGAGTTGCTGGTTCCGGCGGAGTGCATCCTCCGCGCGTTTGCGATCAGTCACGCACTGGAGGGAGCCGGCCATACGAGTTATCTGGCCGGTCTCGTCCCAGATTGCTTGGCCGCGGGCGCGGAACCAGCCATATCTCTCCTGCCTTGGTGAGGAGCCGGTATTCCACATCGTAGGGATCACGGCGCTCGATATGGGCGGTCAAGGCTGCGAACACGCGATCGCGATCCTCGGGATGAAGCCGGGACGCCCAGCTCTCCAAGACATCGGGGAATTCCTCGTCGGTATAACCCAGCATGGCTTTGACGCGAGGAGACCACCACACCGGTGTGCGCGGAGAACTCCACGGTTCGCCGAGAAGGACCCGCCCATCCCAGAAGCCGTCATTGGAGCCTTGGATCACGAGTTCCAAGCGTTCTTCGCTTTGGCTAAGAAGGTGTTCCGTCCGTTCGACCTTCACAGCGAGTTCCTTGACCCCGATGGCGCGACGGAGCGTGTGCCGAAGTTCCTCCCGATCATACGGTTTCGTGAGATAGGCATAGGCCCCCTTCGTCAGCGATCCCACGGTGCGATCCGAGGAGATATGGGCGGTCACAATCACGATGGGGAGAGAGGGGTCCAGGCGTTGTGTTTCTTTCAAGACCTCGAGCCCATCGCCGTCCGGCAGACCCAGGTCCAGCAAGATGGCGTTGAAGTGATGGGCTCGAACGAGTTCGATGGCGCCGGCGACAGTGTTGGCGACGGTGACAGCGTAGCCATCATGGTGCAGCATATCCTGCAACCCGATGACGATGTCCGGGTTATCTTCTACGACGAGGACGGAATAGTGACTCGTTCCGGTGACCATGGGAACCTCAGGTGCTGGGAAGTGCTGAGTTCTGAGTGCTGAGCGCTAAGTTTTGAGAAATGTACCCGACGATTTGCACGGCGAAACGGAAACTCTTGTCCTGCACAATGGTCTGAGAGCGCCGGTGTTCCATGCCTAGCCCCTAACTTCCAAACAATTAGACCATACTTTATCGCCAGTATACGCTCAGAACACATAACTTCGTTCGTATAACTTCTCCATCCTTTCCTTCCAGCTCAGAGCCCAGAACTTCCTCGAAGGCCATGGCATGGGCCGAACGATCCTCAGGTGTCATAACGTGCCTCGTCGGCAATCAACAAGTACGAGAGTAGCAAGAGTTGTACTTGAGGTTGAGGAGAGTGATGCGGTAACGAAAGATTCTTAGCGGGATGCTGAAAAACTCCGCCATCGGTGATCGAGAAACCCTTGAAGCGTGAATCGTGAAGCGTCAGCCGGCGCATGAATAGATTCATTGTTTCATCGGACTATTGATTCAATGATGCAATGGATCAATCGTCAATCGACCTGGAGAGACGCTTCACGGGTATCGAGAACGCTGTGTCAGGCCGCGACCTTCGGCTGCCGGGATGAGGGTTCATGTGGGTCCTTCCCGTCACTCGGTTCCGACGAGAGGCTTCCGCCTGGCCTGGTGTCGTCTAGGTAATGGTCGTCATCAAAGCTGTGGCGAACGACCAACCAGATGATTCCCACCAGTCCAGCTATCATCCACACAATGAGTACCTGAAGGATTAGCTGTACCATGGCTGCGTCTCCTTTCATCAACAGATGAGTCATTAGCTAATTCAATATCCAGCAAGCCACGTGCCTAATCTGAAATGTGCAGCATCTCCATCGTAGACTGTGATTTGTCCAAGGATTTCACCCCTGCGCAGGTTACTGGAGGGTGGAAAGAGGTCGATGTGAATTGAAAACGATTCGGTACTGAATCACATATGATTACGGGATCGGCGAGACTGGCGGGACGGGAGAGGGTTGATCTGGTTCATCGTCTACGGTTTGTCTTGTTGCTGACTCAGAGAGATAAGCACCAAACAAACAAGACAAAATAAACCAATTCGAGACAGACCAAATAACGCGGGTTGACGCTTACGGGAGTTGATTACCGGACGGGGGCTTGGATGGAACGAAGATCCCACTCCGCCACCTTGGCAAGACCAATTTGATTCAGCAATCCGGCTCGTTGTCGTCGAAGCGTTTGGTCTGAAGGGTTCGAGTCGATCAACGAACAGAGGCAGGCCATGGCGTCGTACCAAAAACCGCGCCCGGCATTCCGCAGCACGCTTTGCCGGTCGCAGCTCAAATCGACTTCCATTTCCACGAGGCACGTACTGAACTCACAGCGCTCGATCACGCCGCCGGCCACGATATCCTGCGACGGCGAGTCTGGATTGCGAATCGCGGAAATGTACCAGCGATATTGCACGTCTGGTTCGAGTGCAAGACCCAAATCTTTGAGATTAATGGATTGGACGCCTGCCTGATCTGGTGTGGGAATCGGGCCTTCATGCAGCGGCTTGACCGATCGGATGTCGATGAGCGTAAATCTCAGCGGGTATGGTCGTCGGCTTGGAGAGAAACCAGTTTAAGGAAGGCGCCTTCTTGACCGTCAGCCCGACATGGTCCGGCACCAGGGCCACGAGCACGGGATCGTTTCCGTCCGTCCCACGCAATCCACCACCGACTCGAGCACGCGGGGTCAGTTTCTTGGGGGGCGTGTAGAGTGGAATCGGCACATCCTCCGTTGGCTTCGACTGAGCGACGCTAGGCTGATCCGATGCCGCCAGCGTCGTAGCCGGATCATAGAACCCGATGCTCAGGATCAGTCCCACTAGCAGAGAAACCGTTACGTTTCGCATGGTAGCCCCCTACTATCACAGCTGATCGACCAGCATAGAAATATATAAATGGTGGCGTACTCTAGCACAGGGCTGAACCATAATGTTACAGCCAGTTGTTCAGCAACAGAAACGGCGACCAGTATGCCGGATGTTCATAGACTCGATCTGCCAAGAGCTTCTGCTGTGCATGCTGCAATGCTTGTGCCTTCGACAGTTTGGGATTCCGTAGTTGCCGGTAGAATTCGGAGACCAAGGTCGCTGAGGCCTCATCGTTGATGAACCAGAGTGTCGCGAGGGCACTTCGGGCCCCGGCTTTGATGGCCACACCGGCCAGGCCGAGCGCCGAACGGTCGTCGCCGATGCCGGTCTGGCACGCGCTGAGGGTCAAGAGTTCCAGTGGATCTTTTCGATACCGGAACAGTCCGATCAAACGGTCCAGCTCATTGATGGTGAGTTTTCCGTTATAGGTCAACAGATAGGACTGGGTGGTGTCTGAGGCAAACCAGCCATGGGTGGCAATGTGCAAGATGCCATAGGGGTGGTCTTTTAATTCTTGTTCAAGACGCGGAGTCGAAAACTCCGCATTCAAGAGTTGATCACCCTGGTAGAGCGTGCGAATGGCATTGATCTCTTCTTCGACGAAGGGGAGGGAGGGAAATCCTTGAACGGCTCGCGTGAGCCCGCTCGACAACAGCCGGACCTTGTCGCGGTCGATCGGCTTCGGGTCGGTGAGATTCAGTCCTGGCGTGGTGGCCAGCGCAAATTTCTCGATGAGGAACTGCCGGCCGTCATGGAGCGCGGCCATCGGTACCGTGCGGAGCGGGCCATCGGGGATAAAGACCAGTGTATCGATCCGGAAGGAGGCCAAATCAGGCTCCAGCGGGCGGATCAACCAGGCGTACAGTTGTTGGGCGTGAGGGAGATACTCGCGCGTCGTTCGCTTTTCGACCGTTTTGCGAAAGGCACGCACTTCCTGTGTGAGCGTGGCTGATGAGACGGGGATCGACAGCCGTTTCAGCCCGTTGGGGAGGCTGACCAGCAGTTCCAATCGATCCGCAAAGACGATGGGATACACCACGGCCGTTCCGGCGGCCAGCTGTGTCCAGCTTCGTGATACGCGCTTGCAGGGTATCCACACAGTCGTCCTGGAAGTAATCCCGTAACTCGGCGGCCTTGTAGGTCTCGATCGCGTCGCGTGCGCGGCGCAGATACTGCTCGGCCCCTTGCGAGTCGTCCGTCAGCGAGGCGCGATGGAGCAGCAGATCGGCCAGCTCAAAGTAGAGCGCGCGGACCGATATCTTCTCCAGCCAATGAGTCGTTCCCCCATGCGGCGGCGACTTCTATGCGAATGGGTCGCAGGGTCGTGGCGGCATGGCCGTAGGAGGCAATGGCCTCGTCCAGCTTGCCCGTGGCCGCCAACAAACGACCGAGTTGCCATTGCCAGCGGAAGAGCGATTCCGGGGCGTTGGCCGACTGGGCGGAGAAGACCGCGCGTCTGGTCAGTTGCAACGCCTCGTCGTAGCGATGTTCGGTTTCATACAAGTGACCGAGATAGCCCTCGGCATAGGAACGCGTCCTCGCGTCGCCGACGTGTTCCGCCACGGTCGTCGCTTCCAGCAGCACGCCGGCCGCGCGCAGCAGCAGGGGTGCGTTCATGGCCGGCATCGAGGCACGGAGTTGCTGGTAGCCCAGCCCCACCTGAATGAGATTCATGGCCTTGTCGTGCGAAGGCTCGAAATCTTTCAGTGTATCGAAGGCATGGTCCAGCCAGTCACGCGCCTTGTCCGGTTGATTCAGCTTCAACGCCATGCGGGCCGCGTTGATGTAGGCCCGCACAGTCAGAGGGCGATCACCGGCCGCTTGCGCCTCTTGCGCGCTGGTGGTGAAGGCGGCCAGCGCATCCGCGTCATGCTGTTGCGCGACGTGGGCGATGCCGAGGTCGTTGTGGATGGCCGCGATGAGGCGTCGATCCTCATCGGCTTGTGCCATGGCCAACGCCTGGGTCAGATACTGCACCGCCGCGTCCGGTTTGCGTGCTGCCAGGTATGTCCGACCGAGACTCTCCATCACGACGGCGATCCTGGTGCGATCTCCTATCTGTTGTGCCAGGGTCAGCGCCAGTTCCAATTGCTGCAAGGCCTGACTGATTTGCCCCAACGATTGCGAGGCCTGCGCGGCCTGCGCCAGGGCCCGGCTCTGTTCTCCGACCTTGCCGTCTCGCTCGTAGAGGTCTGCCGCCTGCTTCCACGCGGCGAGCGCCTGATCGAACGAACCCCGTTGGTAGGCTTGAAGACCCTGCGTCATCAAGGTGTCCGGACTCGGCTCGACCGCGGTGACCGTTCCAGATGCCTTGGCCAGCACGAACCCGGTCGCGAGGATGAAGAGCAGGACGAGCCTGACCAGATGTCGATCTCATGTCATGATCGTTGCGCATATCTTGCTCGATATGGAAAACATCGTTCACGAGAGATGCTCAAAAAGGCCGATTCCAGCAAGGCCGCAGCGAGTTGCAGACGCTCGAGCGCGTACGTCTTCGCGTTGCATCGTTCAGCCTGATTCTCGAACTTGATCGCGAGAACGCCGCTGGCGGACTTTTTCAGCATCCTGTTAGAACAGATTGATCACAATGCCCAGATGCACTCCATGACTCCTGAAGGTTATTCCCGATGCGATGGCACATGGTTCAGTTGCTGCCCCCAATAGACTTCGAAGCTGGCCTTGTCGTCCGGCAGGATATTCCACCGGAGACCGACGCCCACGCTGGCGAGCGTGTTGGGGAATGTGGCGAGTGGGGTAATCACGGTTGGGTGGTTGTCGCCGATGTTCCATCCGTGTCGCGACGTCCACAAAGGGAGCGAACTGGAACATCGGTTGCCCGTTGGCCCAGCGGACCAACGGAAAGCGCGGCTCGACCGAGGCGATGAACGAGTTGTCGCGCAGGATGGTCACCTCGCGGTAGCCGCGCACCGTGTACCGGCCGCCGAGCGCCACCTGCTCCACTGGAAACAGCGGCGAGTTGGTGAGTTGCAGATCCATGTGACCGAGGAGCTGCATGCCGAGCAAATTCTCACCGAACTGTTTGATCGCCTGCGCCTGGCCCAGCCAGGAGAAGAACTGTCCGTCCGGCGTGTCGGGGTTCGCATTGATGGTCGCACCCAGGACATTCAGGCCCACACTGAATCGCGAGCGGACGGCCAACACGGTATCGAGCGTGCGGTGGGTCCAGTCCTGCGCGAAGCGGAGTGCCGAGACCGTTGCCGCCCCGTTCTGAAAACCGGGAAACGAATTGAACGTCATCTGGTCGGGGGTACCGTTGAAGAGAAAGCTTTGGGTGAAGAGATGCTCCCCGATGATCGAGAGCGCCACCTCGTCGGTCACGGTCTTATAAATCGGGTGGCGAAGGCTCATGCCGATGATCTCCGAGTTGGTCTTGATGTTCAGCGGAGTGAAGGGCGGCTCGATGAGTTTGAAGCCGTAGCGCCGGTAGTACGGCGAAAAGGTCGTCCCGTATCGGTTGAAGGGGAGGGCGTACGAGGCGTCCACGATCGGAAAGGCGCCGCTCGACTGGCCGTAGCTGAGCCTGAGCGGGTCTCCGTGGCCTGTCAGGTTGTCGTCGACGAGGGTGCCGACCCCACGGATTTCTCCGACCAGCGGCGTCTGGTAGTTGTTGACCTCCATCGAGGCATGAAATGGATTCCGGTCCGCCACGCGCACATTCAACAGGCTGTCGCCTCGCTGATCGCCGGGCCGCAGTTCCGCATTGACGCGCTCGATCCGGCGATCCTGCTGCAAGAGTTGCAGCTGTTCCTGCAAGGGGCCGAGCGTCACCGGCGTGCGGATGCCGAGCGAGAGGCGGTCGCGCAGGTAGGACGAACGGAACCAGCGGTTGCCCTCGACGTCGATCCGCGTCAGCTTCCCTTCGATGATCTGCACCGTGATGACGCCCGACGTGACGTCCTGGTCGGGGATGATCGCGCCGGAGGTCAGGTAGCCCTTGTTGATGTAGAGGAGGGTCAGGGCCAGCCGGAGCCGTTCGAGATCCTCGGTCACCAACGTCCGGTTCTTGAACGGGGCCGTCACCTCGGCGATCTCCTGGTCCGAAAAGGCGGTGTTGCCGATCACGCGCACGTCACGGACGAACACCCGCACCGTGCCGGGCTGTGTCGGCACCTCTGTCTCCGGCGGGAGCGGGACGATGGGAAGCACGGGACTCGGAGGCGGCTTGGGCCGCTGAAATTCTTCCTTCAGGGGGCCGGGCGGTTCGCCGGATCGTCCCGTCGGGTCGAGCGTAGTCTGTGCGAAGACTGAAGTAGATGCCAACACCATGACCATGGCGAGACCGATACCGGGAAAGAGTTGTCTGACGAACCGAAGGGAGCAGGCAGGCGCCGGGTCCCCAGCGCGAATGGGTCATGATTGACAGCTCGCCGACCAGTCTACGGCGAAAGCCTGGGTCAGGAACCCGGCGGAGCGATCTGCCACAAGGAGGGGAGAGGCGTCTCTCCCACTCGGCTCACTCAGACTCGTGCACGTGTCCGTCTCGGTCACTGTGTTGCCTTCCGATCCGGCGGTGGCTGCAAGGTGTAATACTTCCCACGGTCGCGGGCCCAGGGGTCGAATACGTTGACCACGTGCGCGAGTTCCGTCTCTAATTCCGGGATGGTCCGCTGTAACACGCGCTTGAGGGGCGACACGTCCACCTTGTGGCCGTTCGACTTGTTTGGTTCCATTTGCTTGCCTTCGGGCCATTGTTCATGACCCAGTCCACGCCAAGATGCGTGTAGAACTCGGGACGGAAGCTGGAGGTGAAGAACCGGTCGCTGAACAGGCGTCGCGAGGCATTAAGGATGAAGACCTGGAACTGGGTCTCGGAAATGGCAAAGCCATGAGGCCGGGGAAACTCAGCGAGCCAGCCCACGACTGTGTCCACGTCCTCGATGTTGTCAACCATCGTTCTGTTCCGATGACCAAGGCAATCATTGATGGGCGTCCCGTCCTGCCACGCTGAAGTTGCCAAAGTTCGCTCAGCCAGGGCCGCGTAATGGTAGAAGGCCGCACTTCTTGCAATTCTGAGGTGCCATTCATGGCCGGCTCCTTTGAGGATCCACGGGGAGAACCAATCGCACAGCACATACGCACTGCAAGGAGCCTGTCCGTCAGTGCCTTCGTGACGAGGCGAAGGAGGCGCGGCCAGATGCGAGGCCGCAGGCCTGGAAAATACCGGAGGCGTATTCGCTGGAATACGTTGAGGATTTTTTCTGGCCGAGCACGACGCAGATAGTCGTGGATCGTTCGCCGCAGTAGAAAGGTCACTGTCGGACAGGCTCCTAGGTGCAAGCAACTGGTAGCTCGTATTAAACCTGTACGGCATTTTTATCAATATGTATTTTGGGTTATATGGACTAGGGACCTGTCCGGCATTGCCTTTCGGCGTAGTAGAAAGGTCAAAGTTGGACAGGTTCCTAACCACCATATCTTGTGGCATGATCTCTAACTTCCCACGACTGCTAGCCATCTCGTTTGTCTGTCTGTCTGGTTCGTCTGGTTTGTTTCGTTTATCTGGTTAGTCTTTAGCTCAACCAAAAAAACCAGACAAACGAGATAAACCAAACAAACCAAATAAACGAGACAGACCAGATGAACCAAAGAAGGAGGGAGCCGCAGCTCCCGTACCGGTTCTCGCCTGATGGCTTCTGAGGAGGTACACCGCAATTGATGTGCCCGCGGATTCTGTAGCCGGCTTCGAAAGTGTTTTCGTGATTGCGTTCAATATTGGCAGGTTTTCACGAGGTCGAGGGGAAACACGACGGCGCAGAACCTCAACTGCACGATCTCAGCTGAATCCATTTTGATTCTCGTAGAATTGAATTGGATTCAGATGCGTTTGCAAAGGCGCGACGCTAGATTCGTTCGAGTGAATCCAAGAGGACCTGGACATTGCATAGTGACGGGACTAGTATGTGCTAAACAGATCTCCGGTTCATTATTGAAGGATGACGATGAGTGAATTGATCTTCGTGGTCGAAGAGGCTCCTGAGGGTGGGTTCCTCGCACGCGCGCTCGGAGAATCCATTTTCACAGAGGCAGACACGCTCGCCGAGTTGTCCGGCAAGGTCCGTGATGCGGTCCGTTGTCACTTCGAGGAAGGGAAGGCGCCGAAGGTCGTCCGTCTTCACCATGTTCGTGAGGAAGTCATCGCCGTATGAGGCTTCCCCGCGATCTGTCGGGAAGCGATCTCGCCCAGTCTCTTAGCAAGCTTGGGTACGTGATCACCCGCTAAACTGGCAGCCATCTTCGCCTCACGACTCACGAGCACGGCGAGCATCATCTCACGATTCCTCTACATTCTCCGCTTCGTATTGGTACGCTTTCGGCGATCCTGGCCGACGTGAGTACGCACTTCACGCTCACCCGAGAGCAGTTGCTCGACAAACTATTTGCTTGACGGCGCTCGTTTGGTTTTTCTTGCTCGTCCCGCGCGTCCTCCTTTCCAGCCCGTCTCGCTCGTCCCGGCTGTCTCGCGCGATTGTCCTGCGTGGTGTTTTCCTGTTGTCCTAGATGTGTGGGCCATTGAATTTCTACCGTGCCACAATAGTTTTTCCGCAACCTGTTAGACCTGTCTTCTCAGCTAGCGGTCGCTGTCTTTCTTGTGGAAGATGCCGAGGATCACGACGCGTGGGACTGCGACCCGATAGTAGACTCGATAATCGCCGACCCTCTCAGGCGATAGAGCGGTGGTGAGAATCCGGTGAGGCGTTTGATCCGCGTCTTGATCTCACGAATGCGGTTAGTGCTCAGACGCGTACGAATTTCCTCCAGGATGAGGTGGGCGATGGCATGAGGGAGTTTGGAGATCTCTCGTCCTGCGTGAGCAGAGACCTCGATGGAGAGTCGGGGTGACTCCGGACTCATTGCGGTATCCGCTTGAGAACCTGCTCCAAAGGGAGTCCCCCGTGGGCGACGTAATCCTTCCAGCGTTTCTCGATCAACTTGCGAAATCCGGGATCATGCACGAGTAGATAGTCCTCGAGATCGTCCTCTCCAAGATGGTGAAGGACCGCCGTGGGCCGTCCGTTCTTGGTAATGATGACATCCTCCCGCTCGGCTTTCTTGAGGTACTCCGACAGATTGTTCTTGACGTCCTTGACGCTCGCCAGTTTCATGGCATCCCCTTCCTGTGATTGGTAGCCACAAGTATAGCTACCTTTCGTGTTGAGGGGTAACTTCCCAAAGAAAAGGGTGTCAGCAGCCCTTTCCGAATAAGATCATGATTGACAGCTTGTCGACCCGTCCACGGCAAAGGCCTGGGTCAGGAACCCGGCCGGCGCGATCTGGCGCAACGACAGGACTGTCGTCTCACGTGCAGGATCATCATCGATGCCTGCGCGCACACCTTTCTCTGGCAAGGTGCCGCCGCCGGTCCCGGCCAAGCCCAGGGCCAGCGGGCTGGCGAGCCAACTGCCCGGTTCGGTTGGCAGGCTGTCCCGTCCCGCCACGGTGAAGCTGCTGAATTCACCGCCGGCCAGAGCCGCGCAGCGTTGGTTGAGCAGCGACGTCGCGAGCAGCGGTGATTTCCCCAGCGGCTGAATCTGGCCGCCAGCCGGAGCATTCGGATTTTGGATCGTGACGGTGCCGTTCACGCCGAACTGCGAGGAGGCGCTGATGGTGCTGTTCGCATCGGGCAGAAAGAGCCCGCCGTTGGTGATGTTGATCGTAATATTTCCGCCCGGTCCCTGCACCGCTTGGGCCAGGATCTGGCTGTTCTGCAGCAGGACGTACAGCGGATCGATGTTCACGCTGCCGCCGCCGCCCGCGCCGTTGAGAACAGACGCGCTGATCGTGCTATTGGTGAGTTGGACCGTGCCGCTCGGGGTGGTCGTGATCTTGATGGCGCCGCCGCTCGCCTGGTCGGCTTCTGTCGTCACTGAGCTGATTCGTCATCTCGAACAGGTTGCCGGCATTGATCTGAATGTTGCCCGTGTTGCCGGGTCCGGTGCTGCTGGCAGAAATAGAAGCGCCGTCCGAGATCGTCACGGATTGTCCGGCTGTGAGAGCAATGTTGCCGCCTGGGCCAGCGTCTGGGTCCGTTCCAGTCGTCTGACTAAAGATCCCAACTGGCGAGCCGTCATTCAAAGTTCCCGACAGAGAGATATGATCACTTACCTGTATGGAGATGTTGCCGGCATGCCCATTATTGCTGGTACTACTGTCGATCTGTGCCCCGTTGCCCAGGGTCAACGACCTTGCAGTGATAGCGATGTTTCCAGCGTCTCCACAAGTGCCTAAACAGAGATCGCTGCCGCGTGTTGTTGTGAAAATTCCACTTGGACCAATTGTGCCAATACCAAAGATCGGCTCAGGTAGGTTGAACGGGTACTCTCCGGAAATTGAAATGTCTCCAGTGGTGTTGATGATCACGTCACCCCCGTGACCACTCCCTTCCGTGATTGTGTTGATGCGAGCGCCCCCGCTCATTTCGAGTTTAGGGGTGGTCACGATGACTGATCCTGCATTGCCGCTTCCAGAAGCCCCCACGGAATTACTGAAGAGTCCGGTGGGATTTGAATCATCGTTTCTCCCTGCCATGGTGAAATGGTCTGTCGCAGTGATATTGATATTGCCAGCCTGCCCGTCACCGAAAGTAGTGCTTACGATTCCGGATCCGGTCCTGAGTTCCACAACCCTCGCCGTTATGGTTACCCCTCCGCCTTGTCCTGATTGAATATCGTTTTCGAGCACTGATCCGTCATTTAGAAGAACACTGTCGGAATTCAGCGTAATCCCGCCTCCTCCGCTGTGGCCGACGGCCCCGATCTGCAGACCGCTACCCATAATTTCTCGCACATTCAGAGTAATATTGCCGGCAGTTTGACCAAAAAATGAACTTGAGTCGAAGATGCTGTTATTAGCCTGTAAGTGATCAGCTGTGATTATCAGATTGCCTCCAGCGCCACCGGCGACATGGCGGGTACTTCGGGCTATGAAGTCACCGGTGCTGAGGCCCGCGTTCTCAAACTGGACCAATGCGGAGTTGATTGTGACGTCTCCTCCATTACCTGGACCAGCAGTTCCGCTATCGATTAGCAATAGACCGCCGTTCGCGTGGACTGTATCCGTGGCGGTCAGGGTAACATCTCCACCCCTCCCTGCTCCGAATGTGTGAGAGTCAATGAGGGCAAAAAGGTCCAAGGAAGTTGACGTTGCGTAAAGATTCGTGGACGTAATATCAATTAGCCCAGCATTTCCATGCCCGCTTGTTCTGGCAGTTATTGCGGGCAGGCCACGCGTATCATTAATGGAGATGTCTCCTTTAATGTTTATGTCAATTGCTGTCGCTGCCCCCTTCGCATTGCCAGTATCCGCAGAAAGCGTACTATCTATAATCCCAAGCTGCCCGCCACGGATCCGAATCGTCCCGGCTGCATCGGCAGATACGTCCAATTTACTTCCTTGGGAAAGCGTGATGCTACCCATAGTCATTCCCGACGAAGGCATGAAGTCAACGGCGGACACCTCGCCGGGTGAAGCAACGCTAGCCAAGTTGACCTGACCGCCGAGTGCTGAGAGTGT
This sequence comes from uncultured Nitrospiraceae bacterium, assembly GCA_963825145.1. GTDB lineage: Bacteria > Nitrospirota > Nitrospiria > Nitrospirales > Nitrospiraceae > Palsa-1315. Next base: position 144,091 of record CAWGSC010000028.1, on the reverse strand, counting down.
GCCCCCGGTCATCGTGACCCCTGCCGGCACGGAGATTGGAATGTCGGTGTCAGGATCCATGGCAGTGAACCCCGGTTCCCACCCACGATAGATAGGCTCTGGCCCGTGTGCTACCTGGAGCGTGCCGCCCTGAATGGCGATTGCTGCTGGATTGGAGCCCAGGAAACCAAAGGCTGCGACGGGCGCTGCGGAGAGAAGGGCGTCAGCTGTCGCATTCGGAATGGCGTTGAATCGTGCCCCATCGGCGAGTCGAAGATAATCTGCTGTGGTAAAGGCCACCATCCCGCCGACGTTTACGACGGCATTGGGGCCGAAGAGAAAGCCAAATGGGTTCATCAAAAACAGATTCGCGTTGGGATAGAAGGTAACGCTGTCGATGGTGCCGAAGATGCTGGAAGGATTCTGGTCGGTGACTCGACCGAGAATATTGTGAATCGTCGTAGTTAGGAATGAGTGTGGTTGTTTGAAACTGTGCGATATCTCCGGTTGCGACATTGAACTGGGAAAAGCTGTGGAAGAGATTGGTGCCAACCGTCGTGCCACCAGTGATGCCGTATACATTTCCGATTGGCACCAATACATGCGTGCCGAGATCTCCGACGCCGGTTGTTTGTGTAATGGAGGTTGCGCCTTGAACAAGTGCGTACGGGGAGAAGAAAATGTGAAATGAAAACTAAGGCTGCACTTCGGAGGATGAGGATAAGGGTAACCCTACACATATGAATGGAGAAGTAGCTGACCCTTCCTCGGCTTCTTTTGAGACTCGTACATCGTGTTATACTCCCCGTCCTTGTAAAGCCTTACGCCTTATGAGGCCTAGCCTCATAAGGCTTGGGAAGTTAAGGGTGACAGAGTGGGGGTTGTACAGCCTTCATCGGACGCCAACCATCCATGGTTAACTCAGCCACTTGTTCAAGGGCAATGTCTGAGAGATGCGCTCTTTGATCAGTCAATCCTTTCCAGGGAATTGTCGTTCTCATGCCTGAACCCTCTTTCTTCAGAAAGGCACGAACGCCATGCCTTAGTGCTACCCGGATGGGTGGCTTAAGCGGTTAATTTACAAAACAGCCACAATCACATCGAGAAGTTGTGATGTTATAGGTATCATGACAAGCCGCGTTCGGATCCAAACTGCAGTTTGGCTGGCCTGGAGTGTGGCATATCTTGTTTTGCCCCCCGGTCCAGTTACATTTTGCACCTGTTGGTAGCTGCTGGCCAGTTGGTTTTAAAGCGGCGTCTACGACAACTGAATCAAGTGGCGCGTTGGTCCCTCTTGAACATTGTCCTTGACGCAGCCAAAGCCAACGCCAGTGCCAGTACCTGTTGGTTGCCCACCGGATCCGCAATCTACTTTTACCTCCTGATTAACCAGATGACATGCTTGAAGTAATACTACTAATAAGAGTCCAAGCCACTTCATACTTGTACTAGCTCTAGGAATGGGCAGCGATTTCTTCATCTCCTTCTCCTTCTAGTTGTTAATTACAATTGATGCAGTGTGCTGGTCTCAATCAACCCGGCTTGGCCGTGTCAATCGTTCTCGCGTAATGCGCTAGTAAGGCAAAAGCCACAGAAGCCGACACTGGTACCCCTTCCTCTAGGCCTAAGGACTTACGGGTAGCCAATGGTATTAGTATGAACGTGTCATCGGGGTGGATTCCTAAGAGGTGGATATTGAGGTCAGGGCACCACACGATGAATTGATTTGGAGACGTCCTGTACTTGGTCACAACCTTGGCCAGCCTCATGAGACCCCAGCTCGTCGTAATTAGTTCGTTGGTGCTCTGCGTTGTGATACGACCAGAGAAGAGCGTACTTCGCCTGCTACACTCAGCGGGTAAAAACGAGCATCAATCTTTTCAAACAAGGGCTCGACCGGCTTCCCAGGCAAATAATCGCGTAATTTATCGATCCCGACTGTGTAGATGTCAAATGGCATGCCAATTTGCGCGAGTGAGGCATCTGCTGGGCTGTCAAACCCTAGAAGTTTTGAATTTCCCGCGGTAAGCAGTGACTTCAATTGGAGACATCCTTTCAGCGCCGCGGTATCCCAGTCGTTCTGCTGTGTTCCTAAAGGGGCCACCATCATCAGAGTTGCTGCGTCAGCGCTCGGCCCTGGTGCAGGTGTTACCCAAGTACATGGTGCTCCAGTGGCAGGCTGTGCGACCGCGAGTGCCACTAGACCCATTGTGAGGAAACAAACAAATCGCTTGGTTCTCATTTGACAACCTTTCCCGCTACGTATTCTTCGGGCATGATGTTTAAAAAAGTCAGCCAGTGCTGACGCAAACCATCAACTGATTCACCGAACAGCTCTTCAAATCTCAATAGAACAGCCTCGTGAAACCCGTCGGGGTCTATTGCCAGAACATACTGCGCCTTGTTCTCGTCAATTTGGTAACCCACCACGGCTCCCATGTGACCACCGCCAGTAGAAAATTTCACTGCGACAGCAATGGGAAGCTGGTCTTCGATTTGTCTAACGAGCTGATCCCAGTCCAATTGATCTGTCGTATCGGCGTGGAACCCGTAGCGCTCGAATTGAGGCCATCCTGTTCTATTGCAGAGAGGGCTCTCCTTGTCATCACAGCAGGTGCGTGGGGATGACTTCCCCGGATAGGCAACATCGGCTTGGATGCATTGGAGCCAATAGCCGCGTCCATGAAATGCCATGATCATTGACGCTGTGGCAGCCCAACACCAGCGGTCAACATCCTGCTCCTGATAAAAACTAAGCCCAGCATCCGCGTCGTCTCCATAGACGTACTTGGCGACAATTGGGTTTTGTGCCGATGCTGATTGCACCAAGGCCAGACCGGTCAGTAAGAGAAGACTAACCGCAAAAAATCCTCTTGAGAATCTTGTCATGATCTAGAACCTCCAGTGAAGAAGATCTTCTACGGTAAAGGAAACCCAAGCCTCGGAATGTTCTCTTGCTCGAAGTTGAAAATGGTGTCAGGAACCTTTCTCGCTTTGTGCTGAGCCTGTCGAGAGAGCGATGAGATCGTGAGTACGGAGAAGGTGCCAGGAACCTGTTCCGAATTGATGCCGTTGCTCGTGCAGGAACCGATTCGATGGTGATCGGGAGGTAGAAGACCGCACTTCTTGGAAGCCTGAGGTGCCATTCATGGCCGGCTCCTTTGAAGATCCAGGGAGAGAAACCAGTCACACAGCACACACGCACTGCTACGTGCAAGCAACTGGTAGCTCGTATTAAACCTGTACGGCATTTTTAGCAATAGGTATTTTGGGTTATATGGACTAGGGGCCTGTCCGGCATTGCCGTTCGTGACGAGCGAAAAAGGTGTGGCCAGATGCGAGGCCGCAGGCTCGAAAACTAAGGCATCTTCGCCGCAGTAGAAGGTCATGTCGGAAGGCTCCTAACCACCATATCTTGGGGCATGATCTCTACCTTCCCACGACTGCTAGCCATCTCGTCTGTCTGGTCTGTCTGGTTTGTCTCGTTTATCTGGTTCATCTGGTTAGTTTCGTTCAACCAAATAAACCAGACAAACCAGAGACAAACCAGATGAACCAAAGAAGGAGGGAGCCGCAGCTCCGGGTCTCGCAGAGCCGGGGCTCCCGTGGCGTTGACGAGCAGTCAACCAAGAGGTTGGCAACCAGGAGGAGGTTCTGGTTGGGTATGCCCCAGTATCAAGTCGTATTGGGTTTTCAGGCATGAATCCTCGCCGGTGAGTGCTCACACGTGAGCCCACTGACTGATGGTCGACTGCTCGTTCCGCCGACTACACACATTGTAAAGGCCTCGGTTATTGGACGTCAGAGTCAGGTGCCAACAATCCACGCACTACGGAGTCTTCGCACACCGGAACCCGGTGCCGTAGCCCTGGAACGACGGCAAGTGGGTCTCCCGTTGCGCGGAGCGCAGACCCTCCGGACCGCTGCCCCAGGAGCCGCCACGGATCACTTTGTAGCTCGCCCGTTGGCGGTCCTGTCGGGTTCCGCAACGGGGCGGTCTGGTAATAGTTCGGGTCATACCAATCGCTGACCCACTCCCAGACATTCCCGGCCATATCATAGATGCCATAGGGACTCTTGCCCTCTTCATACATCCCTACTGGCGACACTACCCAATGAGTGCTCCACTTCTCTTTCATCATGTTCGCGTGTAACCCTGTCGGAAGCTGATTCCCCCAGGGATAGACCCGGCCATCCGTTCCCCGGGCCGCCTTCTCCCACTCCGCCTCGGTCGGCAGGCGTTTGCCGGCCCATGTGCAGTACGCGGCCGCATCCGCCCAATCCACATTGACGACGGGGCGCTTCTGGTGCATCGCTCGGCTCATGATGTTCCATTCCAGCGGTGCGGCATGGGACGTGGCTTCTAAGAACGTCGCGTATTGCCCCACCGACAGTTGGTACGTATCCATGAAAAAGGCATCCACATAGACCCGGTGCACCGGTCGTTCGTCTGCATCTCCCGTCCAACTTCCCATCGTAAACTCCCCCGCCGGCACCAGCACCATCGACCGTTCGTCCTGCTTGGCCAACGGCGGCTTGTCGTGATTCACTTTGTGCCTCTGCTGAATTTTCCCTTGCAACTGTTGGTAGACGGCCCGTTGTTCGTCGTCGAGACCTAGTGTGTTCGCAATTTCCAGGGTGTCCTCGGCCTGGGCGATCTGCTTGGGTGGGGCATTCGGTTCGCTGATGGCCTGTTTCCCTTCATCCAGCAAGCGCCAGACTTTGGCCTTGCGTCCCCGTTGTTTGGCCAAACCGGCGACCGTGGAGTGCGCATCAAGCTCCAGCGAGGTCTCGTAATGCGCTTCCGCGCAGGCCCAGGCTTTCAATCCCTGGCAGGCATCGCCGAGATAGAATTGTGCCATGGCATTCGCAGGAGCTTTTTGGAGGCAGGCTTCCAAGGCCGTCCGAGCCTCCTGGTACTTGTGTTGTTTCAGGAGATCGTGACCCGTAGAACATTTCTTGACACGCTCATCAACGGGGGCTGCGGCCATTGTCAGGTGAGCATTGAGTGCGAGTATTGCGACGAATACGAGGATCTTTTTCATAGAGCACCTCATCACGCTGATGGCCTCCTGACGAGGCATAACGCAATCGATGTGCCAGAGGTTTCTGTAGCTGGTTTTGAGAAACTCTTCGTGATTATCTTCAGAATTACCAGGTTTTCACGATGTCGAAGGGAAATACGAAGGCACAGAACATCATCAGCAGTATCTCAGCTGAATCCATTTTGATTACCTTAGAATTTAATTGGATTCAGATGCTCTCGTTAGCCACTCATAGCTGACCAGATAGTTGCCGCACACACGTTTTCACAAGTGCGGTCGCGTTCCAGCTGCTGTTCTTATCGTGGTTGGAACTGAGGGATCGAGAAACGGAGGGGCCCGGCGAGATGGTAGTAAACCATCTCGCCGGGCCCTGACTCAGCGTTGAGTCGGAAAGATCGGCCTAGTGAGGATCCACTCCGATTGGATGTCTCTGCTGGTAAGTCAATTGCTCCTCCCACTCCTCAGGCAGATTCTGGACCCAGCCGTTGTAGACCACCGGAATGGGCAACACGCCCTGTCCGCCCATCCCCGCATACTTGGACACTGATCCGTCGATCGCAGTGGTACCTGTTGCGTGTCAAGAGTATGCTTCCAACGATGGCCGCATCACTCCCACCTTTGGGGTCAACGACGATCAGTCGGTTCGAGAACTTGCTGGAGACATAGGCGTAGTAGCCGCCGCCTTTCTTGGCGCCAAATTGGGCCCCATGGCATCCGGCGTCACAAGCCAAGCTCGCCACCACTGTGTCAGTCTTCGTATCGATGACCAGGATCTTTGCGGCCATGGTGTTGGCGACGACCGCATATTTGCCGTCTGGACTCACCGGTATTTGAATGGGCAATGCGCCTTGTGGCGCGTGCACCGTAGCGTCAGCCCATAACCCGTCATAAAACGGGAGATAGCTGGCGAGTAGATTGATCGTTTTGGAAACAGTCGGTACTCCCCCTGAAATGGTAACGACGCTGATGCTGCTGTCAAGAAAGTTGGCGACATAGTACTTGCTGGAATCGGGCATCATGCCCGTGGCAATGGGAAAATGTCCCACTGGTGTCGTGTTGCCAGTGTTGCTGGTGAAGTTGTACACGGTTGTATTCTCTGTATCTGGGTTGGGCGCCACCATCATGTTTCCATCAGCGCTCATCCAATGAGCGTGAGGATGGGCGCTTTCATTCGGATCCAGTTGCATCGGAATGTCCCGAAGAAAGCCATTCCCGTGCGCCAGAGAGTCAAACTCCCGGACGTTATTGTCGCCGTTCTGTGACACATGCACTTGGTCGTTGTTGGTTCTCGTCATGACGTGTGCGGGAGCAAGACCCATCTCAATTCGCCTCACAAATGCTCCGGTCTTTCGATCAAACACCGACAGGTAATGATCGAACCATTCGGTCTGATAGATCACCTTCTGATCTCTTATCGGTCCACATATTGTGCGGATTGTTCATGCCGTCGCCCGAGTTCGTGCCGTGGCCCGGTAACCCGACTTTTCTCACCACTTTGAACGTCGTCGCGTCTACGGCTGTCACTGTGCCGGGCTTGGTCTTTTCATGACATCGATTCGAACTGGGTGTCCACCCAGACCTGTCCCACGCCTGGTGTCGCCGGTGCGACGGGGTGTGAGAGCGTTTTGAGATAGGGTGCGCTGTGATTTGCTGCTGTCGGACCGCCTTCTCCAAAGTATCCACGCAGGAGTTCGTCGAGATTGAGCGTAGCCGCACCCCCGCCTTTCACGTGGGCCGTTACCATAACTCCTGGATACGCTGGCTTCCAAAGTGTATCCACTGTCGAGTACTGTTGCCAGTTCGCGGGATTGGTGATGATGAAGAAGGTGTGCACGAGTCGTAAGGCCAAGTCCGACGCGGTTGGGAGCCCAGGAAGCGTCTCTGCCACGATCTTGTGGAGATCCACCGTCGTCCCAAGTTCAAGTGGCACTGAACCTACGGGCGAAAGGGTTCCTGTCGGAATGGTAGGATCGACCACGATGACGGTCGCGAACATGTAGGGATGGATATCGCAGAAGAAGACATGTAGTCCAAGCTCGTTCGGAATGATGGGGGCGGATGTTGCTCCCACATCAATGTCAGTGTCAAATGGCATTGCGGTAAATTGTCCCTTTGGGACGCTTGTGGGGGTGGGATAGATCAAACTCACCACCGTATGGATCGTGTTGGCCCGTCCACCACCAGATTGAAAGGTAATGCTCTCTCCGCGCTTAATGACAGCGAGTGATCTGCCGGTCGTGCTATCACTGCCTAGAGCCTGATGAACGCACCCAAAACTGTCCGAAGTGCTGGTCGTACATTCGAACCAGCTTCCGGGATTGTCTGTGACTTGGAATGTCACTCCTCCCTGCTTGGCATGGGCCATGCCAGCCCCACCCCATCCCACCAGAATACCGAGTAACGCCAACAATATGCGTCGTTTCTTCATAAAGATTTCCTTCTAGATTGGGCCACCTCAAGTGGCCACAGTGTTGAGAATGTCACCGGCAAACCCGCAAGATCATAACCAAGGCTCCCTCCTTTTGTTGGTTGTGTTGATAGGGCACTAACTGACTGCTGCTTGGCCCACTGTTCGTCATTTGTCGCTCGTGACGCGTCTCTCTAGGCCCTGAATTGTTCCACGATTACCCCGTTATCCCTTTACCCCGCTATCCCCTTGTTTCCCACTACCCCGCGTTACTTCTCTGCCTCAGCCTTCCGCGCCCAGTCTTGCTCGATCAATTGCTGCGCCCGCGCCCGGACTCGTTCGTCCTTATCTTCGAAGGCCAGGATTAACGGATCGACCGCTCCCGGGGGCGCGGACTGTGCCCAGGTCTCCAGGGCCCGGAGCCGGACGCGAACATTCGGCGAGTTGAGTTTTTGGGCCATCCACTCGGGCACGACCAGGCCTTCTATTGGGTGTCCTGGCTCAGAAGATAGAACAGGCACCGCGTGGGAACTGTCCCCTCCTGGGACTGTCCCTCTACCTGATGCGGAGCCTGTCTCATTGTCCGAGGCAAGGGCACGGGGCTCGCCGCTGGATGGCCGGAGTCAATGAGTTGTTGCCTGGTGATGCACCCTGCTTTGACGCCGCTGGCCCGTTCACGCTCGCTCGTGACTCAAGATTCGGTGCGTTGTCAGACGAAGCCGGTCCGCAGCCGGCCAGCCCCGCGAGGAGCATCAGGCTCAAGAGCAGCCTGATGCACGAAGAGCAGTGATCGTGATGGATGCATGTCCTCAGACCTTTCAGGTGGCGAGGCGATCTGGTCGATCCGGCGTGCATGGTGAGTAGTCGAGTTGTGTGCGTGTAATGAAAGGGCCGCGTACGTGGAGGTGATTCGTCGAACTATGTGAGACAGCATCGTAGATTCCTCTAGAATGGCTGCTGGTAAAGCTCTTGCTGGCATCGAGAGGATGGCGCACCTAAGCTTCAATATAGAGCCCTGTCAATGGAAAACTTTCAGTAAGGTTCCTTCACACTTCAGCATCTATTTTTTACCGAAAGCCAAAACTGTGCCAGGGGCCTTTCACCCAGATAAAGAGAAATTCCTAAAGCAGATTGTTTGATTGTTCATTCTTTGGCCAAGCGCATCAGCAATCAACGTGCCAATCGATCTCTGTTCGAGACATTTGGATATTTACCCATTGATCATTGGGTTTTTGGCGCGAAGTCGCCATGGATTCCGCTCAGAGCGCACTCGTCAATCAATCCAGAGCTGAATCAATTTTGATTCAAACGGAATCAATTTTGATGCACCTCCACTCCCGCACGCCTGATCCTTTCACCCGTCCGGACAGGAAACGACGGCTGATCGCTCTCAGCAGTAGTCTGCTATAGAGTGTGGATGAAGCCTTGGAATGAACCGACATGAATGCGAACAACTACAGCCATGTCACGTGCGGCTGAAAACTATCGTCCTGCAGTCGTGAAAGGCGCGATGTGCGACGATCGGATTGCTTGACTCGGTCATGATTTAACCCGCATGATTCATGCGAATTGGGAGACGAGGCATGATGGATTGTGTGTTGTTTCGGCATGGCATTGCGGCGGAGCGGGATGAATGGGAAGGGCCGGATGCGGATCGTCCTCTGACTGAGCGAGGGGCGAAGCGCGTGGCGCAGGCGGCGGCTGGGTTGAGTCGGCTCGACGTGCAACCGACTCATATCTTGTCGAGTCCCTTGATTCGGGCGATCGAGACGGCAAAGATTGCGCACCGCTCGTTGCGAGTCCGCTCTGCGGTGCAAATCGTCGATGAACTCTTGCCGGATGCGTCTCCCAATCGGCTCCTATCGATCCTTCACGATCTTCCGCCGGAGTCCTGCGTGCTCTGTGTCGGTCATGAACCACATTTGGGCATGGTTGCAAGTGTCCTCCTGTCCGGGCGGGCCTCTGCGTCCTTTCCCCTGAAGAAAGCCGGGGCCTGCCTGATCGAGTTGTCGGCCCCGGCGAAGCCAGGGCAAGGAATTCTTCGTTGGTGGTTGACCCCTAGTCAGTTGCGGGCCATCGGGAAGCGGAGGACAGGTGTGAAGGACGATGGTTGATCTGGTTCTAGTTCTCTGTTCAACCAAACAAACGAGACAGACCAGACAGACCAAACAACGATCTTCTTATGCCGGCTGGATGAGGCGGTCGGAAGGCAGCTTCGGGCTTCGCAGGTTGGTGGAGAGCAGCGGTTGAATCTTGCTGCGAAGTTCGTCTTGAATCTCATCCGGCGATTTTCTGGCATCGATCACTTCGAAGTGAAACTCTTCCGCCATTTTGTCGAACTCCTCGATCAGGAGTGACTGGTACTTCTTAAAGCTATCGTAGAGATCGCTGCCGAGACGAAGATCCATTCCTGATTCCCAGAAGTTCATCCCTTTGGTTTCGATGACGCGCAGCACGAGTGTTTCGATGTCGATGCGCATGTAGCAGACGAGATCGGGTACTAAGGCAAAGCCGAAGACGTCTCTCACCCACTGGCGGTTCCCGCTGCGCACAAAATCGCGTGCGAAGGCCGTATAGATATACCGGTCGGCCAGGACGATGAAGCCCGAGCGAAGCGCGGGGATGATCTCGTGTTCCAAGCGATCCGCAAAGTCGGTGGCGTACAGCAGGCTGAACGACCACCGGTCGAGAATGTTGCCTTCTTTGGCCATTTCGATCGTCTTCGACATGAGATTGGAACGGGTCCAGCCGGTCGTGATCACGCCATAGCCCTGCACCTCCAGCCACTCCTGCAACATCTCGATGTGCGTGGAGCGGCCGACACCGTCGGTGCCTTCGATCGCGATGAGTTTCCCCTTGAGGTCACTCGGATTTAGGTACGTCAAACCGTCGCCAAAATACTGTGCGTCGACCATGGGTGCCCCGTCTTGGTTTGTAATCTTTGAGCGCCTCTCCCACGAGCTGGCGCATGTCGTTCTGCTGGGCTTCGATGTCTTTCGTCGCATCCATCGTGATGAGCTGAAACTCATCGACGATCTTCTCGTACTGGGCCAGGATGCTTGATTGGAAGATGCGGAAGCTTTCGGTCACGTCCTGGTTCAGGTTCATGTCCATGCCGGCTTCGTAGTACTTGAATTGGCCGCGCGTGCCTCCGAGGAGCCGCGAGATGGCCACCTCGATCGGTACCTTGAAGTAGAAGGCCATGTCCGGTGTGATGGCGAAGCTGTAGAGCTTGCGAATCCATTCAGGCGATACGCCTCGGGCCACATCGCGCGCGAAGGCGGTGTACATGTAGCGGTCGGCCAAGACGATCATGCCGGCTTTGAGCGGGGGTAAAATTTCATGATAGAGCCGGCTGGCAAAGTCGGTCGCGTGCAACAAGCTGAACGTCGTCGGCGTCAGGCTTTTGTTCTTCTTTCCCCGTTTGGTCGTTTCTTTGACCAGTTCCGAGGAGTTCCACTCCGTGAAGAAGACTCTATGGCCTTTCGACTCCAGCCATTTGTGCAGCAACAGCAATTGTGTGCTTTTCCCGGACCCGTCGATGCCCTCGACGATGATCAGTTTTCCGGGGTAGGGGTGGGGAGTCATGGATGGAGGGGGCTGGTTGCTCATGCGGCATCGTCCTGCGAGATGACGGAAAATTTTACCCGGCGGCGGAACACGCGTTCAAAGAGATCTGCCCGGCCTGCAGCGGCCCAGGTTTCCAACTCGGCATCGCCCGTCACGTGCACGCGTGATGGTGACGGTGGCGCCGAGTCTCACATCGAGGGTGCGGACGACCGAAAAATGCGTCCGATCCAGGCCGTCGGCGATCCGAAGCAGCGCGGACAGGATCCGCACGATTCGTTTGTACTTGGGGGAGAGGGCATCGAATTCCTCGTGCTTCAGTTGAGGGACTGCGCGCCGGTGGTAGCGCGCCACGTTCGCGACCACCTGAATCTCCTCGCCGGATAATCCTCCGAGGCCGCTATTGGTGATCAGATAGTAGGTGTGCTTGTGGTGCTGGCGCTCGTTGATGAGGTAGCCGACGTCGTGCAGAATCGCGGCGTATTCAAGCCAGTTCCGCTCGGTGGGCCCCAAACGATGGAGGCGTGTCGTCTGGTCGAAGAGGCGCAGGGCGAGGCCGGCGACATGAAGGCTATGGGCTTCCGGGGCCTGACAGCGACGGGCCAGCGCGATGACGTTGCGCCGCCGTAAGTCGGGAATTTCCGCTTCCGCTTTGAGCCGTTCACGGTGGCGATGGATAAAGTCGTAGATGACGCCTTCACGAATGGCTTTGTCGCACAAAATGAGTTCGTCTCGTCCCGAGAGCTCCATCAGACGGCGAAGGACCACCGTGGCGGGAAACAGGGTATCTACGCGTTTAGGATCTAATCCGGGGATTGCCAGCCGGGCTTTAATGGTGGACTGACGGAGGTCCTGTTCGATCTCTTTGACGTCTTTCAATGAAATTGTGGCGAGATTGATTTGGGGGAGCGGGCGATTCGTTCGGCGTAAATGAATGACTTCCGCCAAGTTGGCCGCCATGCCGGAGGTGGCGATCAGGGAATCGAATCGTTTCGTCTTGAACGAATCGAGGGCGCCCTGTAACTGGACTGTCACCGTGTCTTCGAGTGAGCGGAGCATCCCCTCGGAAGGCGGAGTGCGCTTGAGGAATTCATCCGCCAGTCTGATGGCGCCCAGCTTCAGGCTCTTTGCGTGGATGAGCTGTTCGCGATTCCCGACCATCAGCTCGACCGATCCACCGCCGACATCGACCGAGAGTGTCGGCTGATCTGTCATGGGCACGCTGTTTTTGACTGCGAGGAAAATCAGCCTGGCTTCTTCGGTGCCGCTGATGACGCGGACTTTCAGCCCCGTCTCTTTGGCCACGAGATCGATAAAGTCCCCGCCGTTTTTCGCCTCGCGCACGGCGCTGGTCGCGACGGCGATGATGCGATCGTAGCCCTTGTTCTTGGCCAGGGTGACGAGATTGCGAACGACATCGAGCCCGCGTGTGACGGCCTCGTCGGAGAGACGGTGGGTTGTAAAGGCGCCGTTTCCGAGTCTTGTCATGTCTTTGAAGCGATCGAGAATCTTGTAGCCTGCGTCCGGCTGGATCTCAGCCAGGACCATATGGATGGAGTTGGTTCCGATATCGATGACGGCAATCTTTGCCATAAAATGATTGTGTGCTATCAGATGTTTGCGATTGCCATTAAGTTTGATTCATGAGCTTATTCGCTGGAATAGAGCAAACTGCAGAAAAACTATGTTGGTACGCGAGAACTCTGATGCTCCGCACATGTGGCACAACAGAAGTAGATTCCGAAGAATACTCAAAAAGGTCGTCCAGCAAGGCCGCAGTGAGGGAAGACCCGAGGCGTACCCTCGGGGTACGTTGAGGATCTGAACGATGCGAGAACGCCGCTGGCGGACTTTTTGAGCATTCGGCTAGAAACCATAATGAATGAACCTTGGCCTGTCAAGCTCGGCAGGGTTAATTCTTGGTTACAATCATCCCACATCATTCATGAGCACTTCTGCTACAATCGCCGATCCGCTGCTACGACGCGCCTTCGGCCAGCGGGCTCGCCCCTCGGGCCCTCCCCGCACTGTTGGGGACTGGCGCCCTTCATTTTGGCGCCTGTCCCAGTTTGATGAACAGCGGGACAGGCACCGCCGCAGACGTCGGAGCCAGTCCCTTGAACTCCGCGCGCTGGTCTCGCGACGCGGCTCAGCGATTTCGCGACGAACCGTCATGAATAATGAGGGCTAGGCGGCTGCTCTCTTGCAGGCAGTCGTGGTACTCTCGGAGGTCTTGTTTATCTGGTTTATTTGGTTTGTCTTGTTATTTGGTTGAACCAGACTAATCGGATAAACCAGATGAACCAAATCAACCAGACAAACCAAATAAACCAGATAGACCAGATGAACCAAATCAACCAGATGGCTGTTGTTGTGACCGGTGCTTCGACCGGCATTGGTGCCGCGTGTGCGCTCGATTGTGCCGGTCGCGGCATGACGGTGTTTGCCGGGGTGCGCGACCATCGGGCAGGGGAGGCGCTTGCCGCGAAAGGTGGTCCGTCGCTCATTCCCATCATGCTCGATGTCACCGATGAGTCGTCGATCATGCGATCCGTCGAGGTGGTACAACGGGTTGTGGGCGAGGGTGGTCTTGGAGGGCTCGTCAATAATGCCGGGATCGTTATCGGGAGTCCCCTCGAAGTCATTCCGTTGCCGCAACTCCGGAAGCAGCTTGAGATCAACGTGATCGGGCAGATCGCTGTCACGCAGGCGTTTCTCCCGTTGCTGCGCCGTGGCCGAGGTCGAATTGTGAACATGGGTTCGATTGCCGGGCGAGGTACTATTCCGCTCTTGGGACCCTATTCTGCATCGAAGTATGCCTTGGAGGCGTTGACAGATGCGTTGAGAATGGAACTGCAGCCCTGGGGAATTCAGGTTTCGATTATCGAACCAGGGGCAATCGCGACGCCGATTTGGGAGAAATCGGCCAAGGAAGCAGAGGACCTGGAAGCGTCGGTCGGCGAAGAGGCGAAGGCCCTCTATGGCGAGGCGGTGATCCGAATTCGTGAAGCGATTGCTCAGGCGGCTCAACGAGCGATTCCGCCGGAAGCCGTGGTTCGAGCGGTGCATCATGCGTTGACGGCCTCTCGCCCTCACACCCGCTATCTCGTGGGTGCCGATGCCAAGCTGCGTGCGTGGATGGTGAAGTGGTTGCCGGATCGAGTTCAAGACAGGGTGCTGGCGTGGGCCCTAAAGTATCCGCGCTAGGAAGATCGTTATTTGGTTTATTTTGTTTATCTGGTTAGTTTCGTTCAACCAAATAAACCAGATCAACCAGAGAGACCAGATCAGCCGACTAGATCGGGGTTGAGCCGATTCATCGGCTTGATTGAGAGGGCTTTGATTTCGTTGTAGATGATCGTGCGTCCTGCCTGGCGGAGACGCGAAAAGACTCCTTCCACAATCACCTGGTCGCCTTCTCGAACTTCGATCTGACCGAGACTGATGATTTTCAACGTGCCGGCCTGATCCTTCAAGAGAAATCCATAGGCCGGTTGACCTTGCCGGTTCGTCGCAAGCTGGACGTTGGTGACCTGGCCGGTTACCACCACTTCTTGGTGATCATACTGCTCGGGGTGGGTGAGGAGTTCGGTGATCTCCAGCAGACCTGATGCGTGAACACACAAAGGTGTAGCGATGAAGGTGAGTAGCGGGAGTAGAAGAAAAAGGAAACGCACGGGTCGGTAATGCTGAAGCGATGGCTGGATGCTGGACTGTCTGGCCATGATGTGGCTGTATTATACCGTACCGGGGGCAAAGTGCAATCACGGATGCATAACTCAAGCGAGACGGGCGAGACACGAAGTGCTGAGTTACTGGGAAGTGCTGAGTGAGTTCGGACAACTCAGAATCCAGAACTCCTAACTCAGCCCCCGACCCATTCATCCAACCCGCCCCTCCCAGTTCGCTTCGCACTCAGCACTTCTTCACCTGCCGCGCTCCTCGCGCTACCACTTATCGGAGGATCTTCCGCTCACATCTTCTCCCCTCATACTATTGAGGATCTGAGTCTGCATCTCGCTCAGTTCCTTCTGAGGGGGCCCGGCAGGGTCTTCAAGCGCGGCTACTTCAGCCTTGGGTATGGCCGCGGTCCGTTTAAGCAAGTCTGCATCCACTGTCTCAGGCGAGCGGTCCATGTCGTTGATGACAGTGATCAGCCGCTGAAGCCCAAATAAGTTCCTGGTGACTTCTGAGTGCATGGCATTTGAACTGGCTCCGAAGACGAGCGAGGTCCAGAACTTGACTTCGATCTCTTCGGGCAGGGCGCCCCAGACCATGGCGGTCAGTTTGTCGATGAGCGCAGACTCTGTCTTTTCCAACCCGTCGTATGCCGAGAGCGAACGTTCGATGGGCTGCCCGGCAAGCACCGAGAAAGTTTCCTTCCACAAATCCAATGGTGATGTTGCCGGGGCTGCCGCGTCGGTCTGTAACGTGGCCTGGAGGGCGTGCAAGTACTGCGTGAGATACTTCACTTTTCTGGCGGCAAGACTGCCGGCTGGAATGCCCCACACATGTGCGATTTCGTGATCTTGTAGCGGCGCAGAGATTGCGCTTTGCCGCTCGCGTTCCGCCTGCTTGAGTCGTGTGCGATATTTTTCGGCCAAGCGGAGTTGGGTCTGGAATTCGATGCTGAGCCGTTGCTGCTGAAAGTCCTCAGCCGTGATCTCATCGGCATCCCAACGTTGCTCCAGGAGGCGGATTGCCGGCTTGGGCAGCGCGGTTCTTGCGGATGCGCGCAAGGTCTCAAGCGTGTCAGCGGAGACGGAGAAACGCTCGGCCAGGAGGGTACGGGCACGGTCGGCGAAGGCTTCACGGAGCTGCGCAAGAGTCCGAAGACTCTCGCATTGCAGCCACGTCCGCTCCCGCTTGAGCCGCACCTGTCGACGGTATTGGTCGCGCCGGTCCGTGACCACCTTTATCGATTCCTTGGTCATGGATGTGTTGGTGGGCTTCGTCCCGGCGACGCAGCGGGGATCCGGTCGATCTGTCACGATATACAGGATTTCTTCGTCCGTCACGTCGAAGTACTGGAGCAGGATCAGTCGAAGCATAATCCGTCCTTGCATGGGCATGGCGTCGATGACGGATCGGATCGTTTCAATGGTCAGGGGCGAGGCTGGTGAAGCTATGGTAGTCATTGGGTTGTAGGGCTTCTATGCGTTGCCGGAATGATGCGATTCCAGATAGAGGGCGACATATTCGCGAATCTCTTGAACGGTCCCGCTGGCGAACATGTCCCGTGGGATCTCCACGCGTGTGAGATCGGCTGGATCCACCCCCCGTTCAATCGCATAGTCTTCATCGATGTACAGGCTCACCGATCCGTCTGGAAAGCGGATCGCGTAGAGTGCGTTGTTATCAGCCATTGAACGTGTCGAGACGCTTCTAGCAGGATGCTGAAAAAGCCCGCCAGCGTCGTTCTCGCATCGTTCAGACCCTCAACGTACCCACAAGGGGTACGCCTCGGGTCTTCACTCGCTGCGGCCTTGCTGGACGGCCTTTTTGAGCATCCTGTGTCGGGTCTTCCCCTGTTGGCCAATTTATACGGACTGCTTAACGTCAAGCCTGCTAACTCTTAGTCTCACAGGGATTAACATAGTACAGGTATCATATGCGTGATTTCGCTGTCAAAGCGGGGAAACCGTTCTGGGACAGTGTTTACGCAAAAGTAGCGTTGTCGCCACAGGATATCGGTTGCCAACTCCTCCAGGGGGCCTCTCCGAAAAGAACGGCCTTCGATCGTGAGATCGAAGGCCGTGTTCCTTGCTTCTCTTCGACGCTGTATCAGCCGCCGAGTGTCTCGAGTGTTTCCTTGAGGCTCCTGCGAATACAGGTGAAAATCGGCGTATCGCGCAGTGTGTAGCGTGAGCCCTCGGTTTCGCGGAGCGCCATCACGAGATCCAGGAAGTCTTCCGGCTTATCGCTTTCAAATGCCACGACCCATTCCTGGTCATCCAATCCGAATGAATAGGTCGTGTTCAACTTCACCGAGGGGAAGCGATGGCCGACTTCAATGTGCTCATCCATCATGCCCTGCCGGGCCGCCTTCGTGAGCAGGAACCATTCGCGCGTCTTCAGGAACGGGTAGACGAAAATATACTTGGCCTTTCCCGGAACGACGGTCAGCCGCTTGCTCTCTTGATTTTCGTGGGTGTGATGATCCACGTAGACCGAGCGCTTGGTGATCGAGAGATAAGAGTAAGGAGTGGTCAGGTATTGCCCCAAGCCCGAGGCCAAGATCTTCGTGGTCATGTCCTGGAACAGTTCCAGTTCGTAGCTGATCCGCCACAGCATGATGTCGCAATCGCCCCTGATCCCGACCGAAGAGTACGCAACCACGAGGACCTTGCCGGCATAGTCTTCGACCGCACGCAGGAACTCCTGCTTCCCTTTGGTGCGTTCACTCTCTGGGAGGCGCCGCCAGGCCGGATCGATTTTATAGAAGGCGAAGTTGACATATTGCCGTTTAGGTGCTTGGGGCGCTGGGGTTTGTTCAGTGGTCGACATCGAAACTCCTCCGTAGATCTGCTTGAACTTGAAAAGGCCGCTTACCAGGGCGATTCATGAATACGCCTGCCGGCATCGCCCATGTTCGGGCAATAGGCACGGGGCCACTGACTTCTTAGCATGTTCACGACGGTATTCGTGAATAATAATTGCAGCCCAGCAGCGGCGCATTTTTTATCACTTCAGCTTTGTCATTGTCAACCGGCAGAAGAGAATCGGGCCGTTCGTTGACAGGAGAAGAGTGATCTGGTACTGGCATACCTATGTGGGTTGCACAGGTCCATAGACAAAGGAGCATGTTGCTCGGTGTGGGCATTGTCGCGCTGAGTGCTCTCTCTCCTTTGTCGGCCCATCCGATCGAACTGTATCCCACCGCGAAGCAGATTCAGACCGCAATCGATCAGGGGAAAGAGGCGGCACAGGAGGGAAAGTCACCCGATAGTTTCTATGTGCGGTTCGGAGTGAGCGACGCGGTCACCCCCAGGGGATTCTTGATCACAAAACTAGGAGCCCTGTCGGTCATGGCCACGCATATGGCCTTGCGAGGTCTCCAGCCGAGCGAGACCGATGTGAGGCAAGTACTGGAAGCCCAGACCATGCTGGTCAGCACCGTCATCTTCGGGAATGCTCCCAACTTCGCTGTGGACAGTTACCTGGTGCTCGAACAAGGCGGGAAAGTAATCAAGCCGGTGACGGTACGATTCGATGCACAAGCCGAACGCAGCGCCATGTGGCCGAAGACCCCTAAGTTCAAAGCGAAGGTCGTGGCGTCGTTCAACTATGCCGATTTTGACCCGAAGGCCGAGACCACGATTACTGTGTATCCGGCGACTGGAGGAGAGTCGAGCTTCCTCATGAACTTTCTCGAGATTGACTAGTCAGCCCACATTATTCATGAAGCTTCTGCTGCAAGCGCGAATACGCGGCTGTGACGAGCAGTCTCGCCGTTCAGCCCTTCGACATACTGTTGGGGACTGGCACTCTTCTTCTCGGTGCCTGTCCCCGTCTGAGGAACGGGACAGGCACTGCAGCAGACGGCAGAGCCAGTCCCCTCGCCTCCGAGTGCCCGTCTCGCGTCGCGTCTGCACGCTTTCGTGACGAACCTTCATGAATAATGTGGGCTAGGACTGCTCCCTGCTATCCATGTCCAAAGCATCTGCAACCCTGCCGTTCACCGCAGAAACCATCGCGATCGGCACTGAACTGTTGATCGGTGGCCGATCCGATTCCAACTCTCTCTTTCTTGCCGACGAACTCGGCAAGCTCGGGATCGCAGTTCGATTCAAATCGGTCGTCGGCGATGAACAGCAGGATATCGTGATGGCCATTCACACAGCCGTAAAGCGAGCCCAGGTGATCATCATGACCGGCGGACTCGGTCCCACCGTGGACGATTGCACGAGAGAGGCGGTGGCCTGCGCGACTGGACATCGGCTCGGTCGTCGCAAGGAAGCGCTGGAAGGTATGACCGCCCGACTCGCGCAATGGGGCCGTCGACCGATCAAAGGGCAGCTGCGGCAGGCGATGATTCCGTCCGGCGCCGCTGTGCTGAAGAATCCGGTCGGCTCGGCGCCGGGGTTTTGCCTGGCATGGAAGAAGACGCTGATCGTCTCGTTGCCCGGCGTGCCGCGGGAAATGGAAGAGATGATGCGGCAGGAAGTCGTGCCATTGCTGCGCGCAGCAATCGAATCATCAGGCCGGTCTTCCCGAGCGCCGATCGTTCGTCAGGTGTTTCATACGTTCGGCTTGGCAGAGGCGGACGTCGATGCCAAATTAAACGGGCTCATTCCGAAAGGAGCGCCCGTCGACTTGGGATTGCTTGCATCGCCCATGGGCGTGCTGGTCTCGCTGACGACGAAGGGGAACCAATCTGCCACGGAGAAGAATCGTGATCTGCTGCAGAAGCTGGCGAACGACGTCCGCTCGCGACTCAGCGAGTGGCTCTTCGCCGAAGGGCATGACACGATGGAAGAGGTCGTCGGGCGGGAACTCACCAAACGGGGGCTTATGCTGGCGGTAGCGGAATCGTGCACCGGCGGATTGATCGGCCATCGGCTCACACAGGTGGCTGGATCATCTGCCTATGTAGATCGTGGAGCTGTCTGTTACAGCAATCGGGCGAAGACGGAGATGCTGGGTGTGCCGGCGGAACTGATTGCACGACAGGGCGCGGTGAGTAAGGAGGTCGCTGCGGCGATGGCCTGCGGCATTCGTGAGCGCGCCAACGTATCGGTGGGACTCAGTGTCACCGGCATTGCCGGGCCAGGCGGCGGGACCGAGACCAAGCCGGTCGGATTGGTCTATATCGGATTGGACGATGGAACCGGCCGTCCGATCACACGGGAATTCCGTTTTCACGGCGACCGGAATGTCATCAAACAACGGTCGTCACAAGCCGCATTGGATCTCCTTCGCCGTTGGTTGCTCGATAAGGCCTAGCCCGCATTATTCATGAACACTTCTGCTGCAATCGCCGATCCGCTGCTACGACGAGCCTTCGGCCGGTGGGCTTGCCCCTCGGACCCTCACCGTACTGTCGGGGACTGGCGCCCTTCATTTTGGCGCCTGTCCCAGTTTGATGAACAGCGGGACAGGCACCGCCGCAGACGTCGGAGCCAGTCCCTTGAACTCCGCGCGCCGGTCTCGCGACGCGGCTCCGCGATTTCGCGACGAACCGTCATGAATAATGCGAGCTTGAAGTGATCCGGGCGTTCCTTGCCGTCGAACTATCTCAAGAGCTGCGGGCCGAACTTGCCACTGTCCAACAGGAGTTGAAGCGCAAAATTGAGCCGGAGATGAAGCGAAACACGCGCATCTCTTGGGCGCAGCCGGCTTCGATCCATCTCACGATCAAGTTCCTTGGCGACATGGATGAGCAGGTCATTGATCCCTTGCTGGTTGCGGTTGAGCAAGCGATCGGAAATCAGACAGCTGTGAATGTGCCGCTTGAACGACTCGGCGCATTTCCCCGCCCGCAAAGTCCACGCGTGCTGTGGGTCGGGCCGTCGGAAAATTGGGAGCAGGGAGTAGAGGCGAAGCGAATAGCGGAGATCCATGGCGCGATCGAACAGGCTTGTGAAGGCGTAGGTTTTCTCCGCGAGACAAAACCGTTCAGTCCGCATCTGACCTTGGCACGGATCAGGGTGGGGGAACGGCATGTTGGAGTCGCATTGGCACAGAGCGGAGTGCTGGACCGGCCGATTTCGTCGGGCTCGCTGGCGGTAGAGTCGGTCGTGCTGATGAAGAGTGAGTTGCGGCCGACCGGGTCGGTCTATACAAGACTTTGGGAAGCACGGTTGAAGGCCGGCTGATAAGGGGCAAATGCGGCCTAAACCGTCCCCGGCTCGATCGCGCCGCGCTTTACGTCGCGCAGCAGTCGTTCGACAATTAGCCGCATGAAGAAGAAGCCCAGTTTCGGGTTCTGGTAGTACAGGCGGTAGATCTGCTCGTCGGTCATTTGGTACAGCTCGCAGTCGGTATCGCACACCACCGTCAGTGTGCGGACCTTCTCGGGTGAGAACAGGCCGATCTCGCCGATCAGTTCGCCCGGGCCGATGAAGTGGTCGATGCCCTGCAACCTCAGCTTCCCGCTGGCCACGTACACAATCTCGTCGGCCACGTCGCCCTTCCGGAACAGCACCTCGCCGGCCTTGTGCTTGCGCAGGTGCATGTGCGGCAGTAGCCATTCGGTCACCGGCGACTCCACGGTGGCCTGCTCGATCTGCTTGGTCAGCCTGATGATTTCTACCAACCGCTTGGCATTGATCGGCAACAGGATTAAGTTCACAAGGAACGTTGGCATGACGATCAAATGTGTGATTTGGAAGTCCGTGTGCAGCGGACTGTAGATCAGATAGAGGATGTTGCTAACCAATGCCAGCACGCGCAGGGATACCATGGCTTTCTGAAACTGACTGGCGACATAAAAAGCTCCAGCCAGTATGCCGATGATGGTGATGATGTCGAAATGCATGGATCCTGGTTCCTTCTGATAATGCTTTGCGCGAGTGATCTGCGCAGCAACGCCTGCTTCGAAGCCACGGATGGGCTCGTCAAGGGCCACGTGGCTGAGGACTTAGCCAGGGCTATTCATGAATGCCGACCGGGACGAACCACCGGAATGCGATGGCGCCTCCGGCTACGTTCTGGCGGCGGCCTTTATTACGATGTCGCGCGCCTCAGCCATCTGGCGCAACTCGGTCTTGAGTTTAGTAAACGTGCAGAGGTTAGCAGGCGCGGACAACTCTGCTGGCACATCAGCACCTTACTGGCCACAGGTCAGAGACAATAGGAGCACAGCGCGCAGGATTCTCAAAAAGGCTGTCCAGCAAGGCCGCAGCGAGCGAAGAGGCGAGGCGTACGCTTCGGTACGTTGAGCCTCTGAGCGATGCGAGAACGCCGCTGGCGGACTTTTTCAGCATTCTGCTAGATCGTGAGTGTGTGGTCCTCCTCAAGGACCTGTTAAACCGGGGATATGTAATTCACGAAGTTCACGCAGAATCTGATCTTTGTATGCCGGTTTCAGATGGTAGGCATACACCGATATATCGTCTCGATCGAGTTTCTTGAATTCCTGTGCGAGCAAAGCCGGTGTGAGATGTTTGCTCATGCGGGCGAGTTCAATCATAGAATTTGGAAAGGAACATTCGATAAAGGCGGCTTTGAGGTGAGGGATGTGTTTCGCTTCATGCCACAGTTCATCGGTGGAATAGGTGTCTCCGCTATAGACAAATGCGGAGGAACGATCTTGCACAATAAATCCTGTCGTTGGAACGGTGTGATTCACGAGGATAGGGGTAATGTCGACTCCTGAGAACGAATACATATTTCCAGGTTTCAGATATGACGAAGTAAGCGTGGGACGTTCCGGTGTAGGGATGCTGAAAAAATCGGGATACACATCCGTATTGAAGATGTGACGTTGCAGTCCGTGAACCACTTCAGGAATACCTGCCACGATGATCGGGGCGCTCATCTCCTCGCTCAGATTATCGGCTAACGTGGGCAGCTCTTTAATATGATCGAAATGAAGGTGTGAAAGAATAATGTGGCGGATCTGCTCCTGCTCGCTCAATGAGAGCTTGCTTCCCACAGTCCCGGCGTCAAGAAGAAGAGTTCCGTTTAGTAAGAAACTACAGGTACTACATCTATTAGGCCCGGTGGCACGTTGCAGAAGCGCATCGGAGCCATGACAACCGAGAATTCTAATGTTCACGCTGTAGGCTCCGTCTGGCTGAGAGAACCAAATACGACCGCAGTACGGACTGGTATATATAATATAATGGTTCTTCATTGTCTCCTGCAGTCATGAGCTCATCCGTGCCCGAATACGGCTTCTCCCTGCAAAGACTCGTATTTCAAAGGGTTCTAATTTACTGGGCCGCGTGATCGGAGTGAATAGACTCAAACGAGGGGGGTGTCTATTTGAGGGGATAGCCCAGCAGGCTGCGGAAAAACTATAGTAGCTCAGCGGAGCTTCGATAGCCTGGGTAGCCTGAGAGGATAAGAGAAAAAGGTCCCGAAGGATGCTCAAAAAAGCCGCCCAGCAAGGCCGCAACGAGCGAAGAGGCGAGGCGTACGCTTCGGTACGTTGAGCCTCTGAGCGAAGCGAGAACGCCGCTGGCGGACTTTTTCAGCATCCTGCCAGAGGGAGATGGAAGAGTACATCATCCAGACAAGATGTGCGCGCAGCGGACTCCCTTCATCTTGAGGGATATCTAATTTGTGGGGGTTGCGACCAACCACGAAGAGTTCTCTAGGGGACACTCAGGACCGGCAAAACAAACAGGCTCACTCGATCACGTGAGCGATCGTTTCACAATTGATACTGCGAGGGCGAGCATGTCAATGGGGAGAGTATTCATTATTGATGATGAAGAGCATGTCAGAAAAACAGTCGGCCTCGCGCTGAAACAAGGTGGCTATGAAGTGCTTGAAGCAGCTGACGGTGAAGAAGCCATTGCCATGATCCAATCCTATCCCACTGGTTTCTCAGTCCATGTCAATCATTTGCGACATTGAAATGCCAAAGGTGAACGGGAATGACCTCATCGCATTCATCCGGGCGACGCTTCCGTCGGTGCCCGTCATCGTGCTGACTGGACACCCCGATGTCCAGGGAGCCGCTTCTCTGTTCAAGCAAGGTGTGGTGGACTATCTCATCAAGCCGTCCCAGGCACAAACGCTGATTGGATGCAGTCAGGCGGGCTATCGGAGAACAGGTGTTGCTTGAGTAGTACTCCATGTCGTTCGTGAAAGGTGAAACGTGCCGAATTAATCCGGAAACGAACGACGCTTCACGCGCAAGCGCAGTGGATCGGTCGGTCTGTCTGTGTGCGAACCCGCCTGCAGCTCAGCGGATGACCCGCGTTTCACGCCTCACGTTGTCACGGTTCCTAGGAGCGAGTCGACTCTCCTGGCGCGTGAGGTAGTCGGATGTGTATCTTCGTTCCAACTCCCAGTTCACTTTCAACCCAGATCGTTCCCCCATGAGCATCGACCACATCCTTCACGATTTTCGTGCCGAGTCCTGTCCCGCCGGGCTTGGTGCTAAAGGCGCGTTTGGTGAAGAGCCGATCGCTCACGTCCGGCGGCATCCCTCCACCCGTATCGATGACCGAAACCACGATCGCGCTTTCAGACGTAGGGGGTTGTCCGCACACGGTCACGGAGCCGCCTGCGGGCACTTCAGGGATCGCGTTGTTGATCAAATTATAGAAAGCACTGTAGAGCCGTCGCTGGTCTGCCACGATCAGCGGGAGTAACTCCAAGTTCTCGGTGCGCAGTCGGACCTGTTTCTCCTGGGCAAGAATCCCCAGTGAGCGAAACACGTTGCTGACGACGTCGGCCACTTCGCACGCGGAAAAATCAAGCGGGGTGCTGAGTCCTTTGACCGCGTCAGCGATTTCTGCGACGCGATCGTGAATCCGGTGCGCGTCGTCCTTCAGCATCACAATCACTTCATTGCAGAGTTCGCGACTGGCCTTGGCTCGTTTGATTTCAATATCGGGTAAGTGATCCAGCAGCTCGTTGATTTCGGTCTGTAAGATTCCTGCGCCACACACAATCGGCATGAGGAGATTCTTGATATCGTGAGTAATGTCGCCCATCAACTTCGCCACTTCGGCAAACTTTGCGGCTTCCACCAAGCGTGTATGCTCAATCGCTACAGCGGCGAGTGCAGAGATAATGGTGAGAATCGCCAAGTCGTCTCGGTCGAGGAATTTTCCCCCGCGCTTGTTCATGACCTGAATCACACCGATGGGGTCACCCTCCCAACGCTTGAGGGGAATCGTGATCATGTCATGGGTAATGGCGCCGGTCGCTTCATCGACTTTCTTAAAATGGCGGTGATCGGCCTGTGCGTCAGGGACGATTTCAGGCACTCCCGTCCTATAGACCGTTCCGGCGATGCCCTCGTACCAGGGCACCGCTGTGCCCGGTGGCACGGGTTTTTCGCCAATGGAGTGATAAAACACGAGGGTGCGATTGTCGGTGTCGGCCAGCAGCACGGAGCCATTTTCCGCATTCACGACATCCAGCGCGATGTGAAGCGACTGTTCCAGCAGGTCTTGGAGTTTGATCTGTTGAGAGAAGACCTCCGACATTCGCAGCGCAGCGGCAAGCTCCAATTCTCGTCTGGCAAGAAGCTGCGTAAGCGCTTCTTGCGATTCGGGTTTGGGCAATTGATGGGATGCGGTGTCAGAGAGTCGTGGAGTCGTCATGCCGGTCCGCTTCCCACGGGAGTTCGAGGCAGTAGTAAGCTATCAGGCAAGAGCCAGCCGAAGAATTTCGACCGTTTGGTTCCGTATGACCATGACCAGATTATCTCCTACCAGGATCACCAAGTAATCCCCCCAACTAGGTACCCCCCTCATCTGAGGGGATAGGCATTGATCTTTATTCCGTATACTTGATACCGTCACCCTCCGGAGAGGGTTAGCAGGTTGCGGAAAAATTATTTCGGCATGCAGGATAGCCGTGCGAGACGGGCGCGAATGGGGAGAGAGGCGGCGGACGGGCGAGACACAGACGAATCAATAAGCAGGGTTTGCGCGTCGCGCCTGTCGCGTTAGGTGTGCCCGTCGTGCGCTTGCTTAGAGGACTAAGGGTCTAACCTGGAAAAGGAGGAAAGACGCTATGGGTAAAGGGAGAGTGCTGGTCGTGGACGATGAGGCGGACGTGAGAAAATCCGTGCGCCTCATCTTAACGAAGGCAGGGTACGATGTGGACGAAGCCGAAGATCCAGAAGCGGGAGCCACCCTGGTGAAATCGGGAGCCAATAAGCTGCCGTTGAGCGTGATTATTACCGATCTCAATATGCCGACGGTAAACGAGATCATCGTGATCCCCTATTTGCACTCCCAGTTCCCGTCCTGTCCGATCATTGTGCTGAGCGGATCAAAAATGCTGGAGAGATCCAGCCAAACTGTTTAAGGACGCCGGCGTAGAATTCCTCGCAAAACCGATTAATCAAGAGCAGTTATTGGGCGCCGTGAGCAAGGCCGTCAACAAGGGCGGATGAAGAGATAAATTTCCGACATGTGATTTAGGGAGGTTCATGAAGGGCCTGCATTGAGTTGCGCTTGAATCGTCCATCCATCCTTGATGGTATGGCGACTCATCTAGTATGACGAGAGGCGCGAGAGTTGGAGCGCTAGGATAGTGGCGAACCTCCCTTCCCTAGATAAGAAATGGTGAAGGGAATAGCCGAAGGGCGTATCACTCAAGGAGACTTGAGTGATACGCCCTTCCTGTTTCGATCGAGCCCAGTCTTCGCACGGACTAGATCGAATGTCGATTTCAACGGATTTGAGCATGCGCTGTCGTGGGGTCGAGGGGAAACCGGAGATGGAATGTTGTTCCCACGCCGGGCTCGCTTTCCACCCAGATCTTCCCTTTGTGCGCATCCACTACATCTTTCACGATCTTTGTTCCCAGACCAGTGCCGCCCTTCTTGGTACTCACCGCCTTGGCTGAGAAGAGGCGGTCTCGAATCTCGGGAGGCATCCCGCGCCCGGTGTCTGCCACAGCGAGCGCAATACCCCCAGTGTCCTGATCGAGATGCCCCCGCACCGTGATCGAGCCTCCTGGCGGCGTTTCCGGAATGGCGTTATTGATGAGATTGTAAAACGCGTTGTAGAGCCTCCGCTCGTCGGCGTGGAATTTCGGCAGCGATTCAAGGCCATCAGTTCGCAAGGTAATCTGCTTTTCCCGGGCCAGGCCCTGCAGCGTCTGAAACACTTCGAGGATGACCTGCCCGACCGCGCAGAGCGCGAAGTCAGGAGGCGCACTCAAACCTTTGACACAATCGGCCATTTCTTTGACGCGATCAAGTAGGCGCCTGATTCCATTCTGAGCTATCTCGACTGACTCATCGCAGATCTTCTTGTTGGTCTTATTGTCAGTCAGCTCCGTACTGTTCATCGCGCCGAACAGGTCCTTCACGACATCGCGCAATAATTCAACACCCGTCTGCACCGGTGTCAGCAGATTCTTCAGGTCATGGCCGATATCACCGAGCAGCGTCACCACCTCGGCCTTCTTCGCGTCCTCGAATTGCTTTGCCTGCTGAATCGCCAGCGCCGCAAACGCGGAGATGATCGTGAGGAGTCCGAGGTCGTGGTTCGTGAGCGGCCCGTCGCGTTTGTTCAGCACGTTCAAGCACACCGATTGGCTTGCCTCGCCAGCGCCGGAGCGGCACGGTGATCATGTCTCGGGTGACAAAGCCCGTCGTCTGATCAATAGAGTGAAGATGGGTCGCATCCTGGTTGACCTGATTACGTAATCTTGTCCTCCCCGGATTGGAAGACGGCGCCAGAAATGCCTTGATCCCAAGCAATGCCGGTACCACGAGGGACCGGTTTGTCGCCGATCGAATATTGAAAGATGAGCTGCTCCTTTTCGTAATCGGCCAGGAGAATCGAACCGGCTTCGGCGCCGACCTCTTCAAGGGCGATGCGGAGTGTCGTTTCCACGAGTTCGTCCAAATCGATCGACTGAAACAACGCATGGCTGATCCGTTCGACCGCCTCCAGCTGCGTCTTGTAGTGGAGAAGTTCTGAAGTGTCAGCCTGGCTCAATCGCGTGAAGTCGGTGCCTGGCTGGTTCTTCGCATCAGGGGAGGGTGGCTGCGTCATCACCAGGATCCTTGTTTGTTTGGTTTGTCTGGTTGGTGTCTCTGGGTCAAGCAACAAAAAACCAGAGAGACCAGACAGACCGGGTTTTCCACAGTCTGTTACCACCTACCTATAGCGGCTTTTCTGGCATTGCGGTATCCCCTCAATTGAGGGGGCCTCATCTGTGGGGATTGTATAGACATCGTGAAAGGCATATAAACCGCGCGGCATATACATAAAGGGTGGACAGATTCATGATCGGGAGCGGGGATTTCTATCTTGTGTTTTCACCGGTGACATGTTCATTGACTACGTCACCTGAAAGGCCTGAAAGCATGCGCTTATCACGACCGTCCCTGCTTCCGGTCTGTCCATCTTTGGCACTGGTAATGAGCCTGTTGCTTCTCACGGGCCTGGCTGCCTGCGGGCCGGCTTCGTCTAAAAACCCCCCAACTCTTGAGTCGCATGCGAGCCAGGGCCAGCCGGCCTTGTCCGAAAAGACATCGCCACCACGAACCGAGCCCTTCACGTTGGCCGAGGAATCTGCGACGACGAGCCCCGCTCCCTAGTTTTGGAAAACGAGAACCGCTCCGTGCCTGGGAAGGAGTCAGTCTCGGGTGGGGACCTCATTCGGCACCGGCCTCATCTGCAAAGCCGGCAAACCCAATGGACACCCTAGAGGTGCCAGCATGGTTCGTAGAGACCTTGCCTCGGCGGATGTTGATACCAGGCTCAGGGCACTGGAGACCTGGGCGCTGATCGCACCAGTTGGATCGATCGATCCCTTGATCCTGGCTTTCGGGAATGATGACGAACAGGTCCGGGGGCGAGCAATGGACTTAATCCAGCAAGACTGGGCTCGTGCTGCTGACCGTGCGCTCTAAGACTAAGGAGTGGGTACGAAATTGGAATAGGGTGGGTGTGTGAAGGGGTACCGAAGTAATGGCGAACCGATTGACCTAATGAATCCATGAGTCAATGAGGGAATCAATCGAGGATACCCTCTGCGCAGCGTAATAGCGCAGAGAATCGGGTCCCGTTGGGAATAATGTTCTACATACACATGGGAGGTGTCGTATGAGGTATCCATTGAAGTTACTACAGCGGGCTGGGCTTATGTCGACTCTGCTGATCGGCGGAGTCTTGGCAGAACTGACGGCGCCGCTTCCTTCGGAAGCGGTTAGAACGCGACCACACCGACGGTCACAATCGAGGTCACTTCTCGGGAGCACCACCACTAGTAATAGTATTCCGCTTTATCCCGCAACAGACACAACGCACTCAACATGTCCCACGGGGTTTAATTACTGCTTCGGACTTCACACTTACGAGAACGACACAACAATGATATTCGGCTCAGGAAATCCTCGGAAGTTCAAGGTCAGGAATTATCCGAATGCGACTGCTAAACTGCAAATAGCCGACAATCCCGGTACTATCTCTAGCGCACCCTTGGACAAAATAGTGTTGACCGGCGTGGCATTTATCCCATTTGCCCAGCGCTATCGGCAACGGGAACCTTGCCCAAGCGCTAATTGGCCCAATATGAGGAAACTAAACTGAAAATAATCGTGACCCATAAATTCGACGCTCAGCCCAATACCCCGGCCAATGGTACTTCGTCATATTATCTTTATGGATAACCGCGCGCCACTAATTATTAACTCCAGCTACAGTGCGGTCGGTGATATAGCCCAAATATACGGAAAGGAACATTCGTTACGACAACAGACAGTAGCGGCACCATTACTCCTGGTTCGGGCCAACCAAAGAATATTAGCAACAACCAGAATCCCGATGCCGATCTCACCATTACTCGCAACTCTGCCGCCTGCACCGAGACCACAAACCATGTTGCTCCCGAATCGCCGTTGTGCCGCACCGTCGCGTCCCCCCCCGGGGAGGTATCATTTGGTCACGGCCAGGTAAGCACGTACTGTCCTGAGTGCGCCCTCGGGCACCCCGACCAGCCAGAGATTCCCTGCCTGCACTAACACACTCACGGGTAATGGCAAAACAGTCATTGATCCGAAAAGGTGTTAGCAAAACCTATAATGACCCGTCCTGCCAACCGCGGATCATTTTGTCCCACCTATTCACGCTAAAGGGTCCGGACACAGTGAATTTATCGGCCAGTAGCCATTCGGGTGGAGGGGTGTGCAGTCCGAATCCCCCCGCCTGTGAATGCGATGAGAGCAAGAGCCTGTGCGATGATTCATAACTTTGTTAATGGTGCGCATAAGAAGGAAAATGTGTTTAATAACGGGATATCACCGTCGACTGGATGCGATCCACAGAATGGTATTTGTAATGGCACCCTAAGGAACAGTTATGCCGTGACTCCAGATCCGACGGAGCCGCCAACTGTACGTCGACTAATGGGACCTTTCCTGTTCCTTGTAATCAGTTCCCCTTCATTGCGGACGGTCCGCGAATCAATAACTTCACAATTCAGGCCCCGCCACCGGCGCGGATCGGCGCCTACCTTCACGGACTTATCACGGGCCCCAGGTGCTCTCATGGTCCATCATTTTCCAGACTATCCCAATTGGCCCAGACCAGACCCGAACAGCTACTATGTGATAGACCAAATCAACGTCACACGCACAGGCACCAGCACCACCAACACCCAAGTCATATTCGAATTCCTGCTCTGGCGGGAATAAAGATCCCCTGGTCATTACCGCCATGGGCCAGGACATCACGATCTCGGTCCACCTGCACATCCATAATTCACAATCGCCTCCGGCAGTGTGTCCGTATTCATGAAATTAAGGAAGCGAGGGAGCAGCCTCTGCTGCTCCCCACCGTCACGAACGGGAGGAAGTTATGGAACACGAACCATGCGGCTAGGCTCGGCTGGTTTCATGAGGCAGGCCTTCCTATGGGCATTCCTCCCGATAGTTGTCCTGATCCTGACTGCGCCGTCTGTCGGTGACGCGCAGGTACCCCAGACCGTCACAACGTCAATCACATCGACGACCGGCACAGGCGATCTCGGCACCATCGTCACGCACCAGGTGGGGAGTCATCTTTCAACATCACCGGAGGGACGAGACCAGGCAATGGCCCCAACCTCTTTCACAGCTTCGGAAATTTCACTGTCGGGTCCGGAGATACAGCCAACTTTCTCAACAACACTGGGCTTACGACAACTAACATCCTCGAGTCGCGTCACCAACCCGGAGACATCTCATACATCTATGGCACCATTCAAACCAACGGCATCGGCGTTGGTTTGGCAATGCGAATTTGTTTCTGATGAATCCGTCCGGCATCGTCTTTGGGCCACACGGCTCGTTGAATGTGGGTGGGTCGGTCAGCTTCTCCACCGCACAGTACCTGCGCTTGTCCGACGGGGTCAACAGCGCGAATTTCTATGCCAATCCCGCCAACGACGGTCCTGCCCAATAGTGTCTTTGCTGTGGCGCCTGTGGCGACTTTGGATTTCTGTCTGCCGGCCGCCTACGGGTTTTTGACCGCGCCCAATCCGAGCTGCCACGATCACGGTCCAGGGCAGCGCGCTCTCCGTTCCCTGCGGGCCAATCGATCTCGCTCGTCGGCGGTAAGGTCGTCATCCAGGGAGATCCTCCGGGACGGAACTGTTGCAACCGGCGCAACTGTCTGCGCCGAACCGGCAGGATTCACTTGGCCAGTGCCGCGTCGCCGGAGAATTCGCCGCCCGGCGAGTCTCGCAAATGCGACGACACTCCTGTCGCGTCCGAATAATCCGGTGGATCCGGCATCCGCGGTATCGTTTACTTCCTTTGGGTCGGTCTCCCTGGCGCCGGGCTCGAGTATCGATGTCCATGGTACGAGCACGGTCTGGATCAAAGGCGGGCAGCTCGTGCTCTCGTGAACGATGCGACACTCAACACCTCTGAAAACCCCGCTCCAGCAGATACGATCTTTCTCAGCCCAGGTAGTTCCGTCCTGACGTCGAATTCGGGAGCAGCTCCTGGTGCCGATGTGCAGCTTATCGCATCGGATATCTCAGCCTCCTGGATGGGGCATCCATTCAAAGTACCACCACGGACGCTGGCCGCGGCGGAGACATCTCGGTTACGAACGTACAATCAGTCGATTGACGAGCGGTGCGCAGATTGTGACCAGCACAGCGAGCGGGGGCGATGGAGGGAACATTACCATCGTGACCACAAACACGCCTGACAGTTCAGCGCTGATTTCCGGAGCTGACTTTGGCTTCTGATTGAGTGGTGTCGCCCCCTTCGGCATTGTACCGAGCGGCGTCTTTACAACCGCCTCGGCTGGCGGTAGCGGTGGCCTGGTTTCGCAGCGCATCACTAGTGATTAAAGCTCGACACGTATCGCTCGATCATCAGAACGGATCAACGCTTGGGCTAGGAACGCCGAACCAAAAGGGCGGCGATGTGGTGCTCAATGGAGGGTTGATCAGCTTTACGAACTTTGCCGAACGGTTCTGACTTCGACACATGTCCGAAGTCTTTACGACGTTTACGCCTGTTGGTGCGGGCAACAGCGTGGGAACGTGATTCTTCAGTTCTGAACGGCCCTGGCAGTGCGGCGCAGTCGTTCACGCTCGACAGCGCCTTCGTCGTGCCAAACCTGGACCGGGCCGTGGCGGAATCTGAAAGTGACGGTCTGGATCTGACGATGCGAATAGTGCTGGCGTGCCCGGAGTGGAATTTCTACGGTTCTAATGGTGAGGTGCAGGCGGGAATGTAACCATTCAGGGGCTCACCAGGTAGCGCGGCTGATTCCGTGATCCCTTTCTGGCGGCAGTCAGATCGCGAGCGCACCACTTGGCTCAGGGGGTCGGCGGACGAATCTCCATCACGGCGAATTCCTTGGATCTGAGATGGGGCCTCGACCCTCATCTCGATCCACCTCGGGGATTGGTCCTAATGGGGACATCGTGGCTGAGTGTCCAAAAGGCCAGTCTGTCAGACGGGGCGACCATCACAGTCATACCAGTTTCTTTGGTGATAACGCACCAGCAGGAGGCAAGATCACGGTGCAAGGACTGGACGGGGAGGGAAGCAAGGCGGATTCTCTCACTCTCACGGGCTGGGCACCGCCATCACTCTCGGAACCAGGGTCGGGCCTCCTGGCGATATTGAAGTGCATGCCAAGACGGTGAGCCTGACGGATCAAGCGCTCGATCCGAGGCCGGTACCTGCGATAGAACGGAACGGCGGGAATGGTGACCATCGACGCGGACTCGGTCAGTATTTCCGGCGGGAAGTCACATCTCGAGCCAGGCGTTCGCGCTAGATGCCGGTCAGGTGACCATCACGGCTGATCAGTTGACCCTCGACAATGGTTCGATCGCGACGGCCACCGCAAGCCCATCGGGGGTCGTGGAGGGAACGTGGTACTGAACGTGGGAGACGTGAGCCTTGCGAACGGGGCGTCGATTAACAGCAGCACCTCCGGGACAGGTCAGGCCGGTAACATCAACATCTTAGCCAATGTCGCTGACACGACTCGCCCTGACCAACCGGCAGTACCAGGTACAGCAGTGCCAGTACCGGGTCACGCGACGCCGCCTCACGGTGGACAATGCCAGATGTCACCGACCAGCACGAGTAGCGCCCGGCAACGCCGGCGCCATCGCGGCCAATGTCGGGGCCATCACTGCTCACCAACGCCGCCGAGATTTCACGAGCACGCAGCAGCATCGCCACGATCGTCGGAGGCGGGCCACGCAGGTAACGTCACGATCAAGTCCCTCGGCAGCTTGCACGAGTCAGGCGAGCACCGTGATCCACGGCCGAGAACGCAAGGGCGGGGATCCCTTGATCGATGCTCAGAGCGTACAGCTACTTTCCAACGGCACCCTGATCTCTGCCAACAGCAATGCGCCGTTGCTGCCAGACGGGAGGGGATGGCAACGCCGGGAACATTACGATCAACCAGCGCCTCGAATTCGTCATGAAGAACAGCTCGGTGACGACCGAAGCGAGTCAAGCCAGCGGTGGCAGGATCGAGATCACGCCGCGCCGGAGATGGTCCAGCTGATCAACAGCCAAGTCAGCACGTCCGTCGGGGGTAATGTGGGGGTTCCGGGTGCGAGTAACGGCGGCAATATCAAGATCGACCCGCAGTTCGTGATCCTCCAGAACAGTCAGATTCTAGCGCAGGCCTTTGCCGGAGCGGGCGGGGCTATCGACTATCATCGCAACATCTGCCTTCATCGCGGATCCTGCTCAGTATCGTTAACGCATCGTCTACACTCGGCATCAGCGGGACCGTCAATATCCAGTCGCCGCTGCAGAACGTCGGCGGAGAGCTGACGGCTTTGACCCAGGAATTCTCCAGCGCGGCCGCGCTGCTGGCCCAACAGTGCGCGGCTCGGGCCGCAGACGGCAAGTTCAGCACCTTCGTGGTCGCCGCCCGTGAAGGCCTGCCGGTGGAGCCTGGTGGATTCTTAGCCAGTCCATCGTTGACGATGGCCGAGCTGCTTGGATCACGCCTCTCTGGGCGGGACCCACAGACTCAGCTCTCAGCTGTCACGGGCCTCTTCCCGAAGTACGATGCCAAGCCTATCCAACTGGCCAGGTTTGGGGAGGCATGTCACCGCCAGTGATCGGAAGGACATGTACTCCGAGACCTATCAGGCTGCAGAAAAACCATTTCGGCACAGCAGAGATCTCGACACCCGTGAAAGGTAAAACGTGAAACGTGAAATGTAGTACGTGGGAGGTACGGTGATCTTCGTGATACGTTTCACGATTCACGTCTCACGTTTCACGAATATTTGTAGGGGACTGGTTGTTGCGACGCTGGTCCTGCTGGCCGTCTGGATCCTGCCTGACCGAGTGTCGGCGCAGATTGCCCCTTCTCCGCTGCCTCCTCCGATCCTGCCTCTTCCCACTCCGCTGCCCAAGGAACTCCCGAAGCCCGAGCCGCCCCTGCCCAGTATCCTGCCCCCCGCTCCCGTTCCGGAACGGCGCGGACCCATGCCCACGGTGAAAGTATACGTCCGAGAGATCCTTGTCTTGGGAAGCACGGTCTTCACGCCGCAAGAGTTGGCTCAGGTCACTGATCCCTACCGGAATCGAGAGATCACGTCGGAAGACATCGAATCACTGCGCGTGGCCATGACGTTGCTGTACGTGAGACATGGCTACAGCACGTCCGGCACCCTGGTGCCGGATCAAGCGATCGTGGACGGACTGCTTACGCTCCAGGTCATTGAAGGGACATTGAGCCGGATTAACGTGGAGGGCAATTACTGGTTCCGGTCCAGCTATTTCACCAGCCGGCTCCAGCGTGACGCCGGTCCGCCGGTCAACGTGAATGCGCTTCAGCAGCGGTTGCAGCTTTTTCAAACCGACCCGCGCATCGAGCGGATCAACGCAGAATTGCGACCCGGCGAGACCCGCGGGGAAAGTGTGTTGAACGTCCGGGTGGCTGAGCGCCGGCCGATCAAGGCCTTGGCTTGAATACAACAACTTCTCGGCACCGGGGGTTGGTTCCAATCGGGTGATGGGGACCATCGTGGATGAAAATCTGTTGGGGTTCGGGGACAGGGTCAGCGTCCAGTACGGTCAATCGTTTGGCATCGATAGTAATGCGCATGGCAGCGGGATCAATCCGAACTTGAACGTGAACTATGTCGTCCCGTTCACCCCCTACGACACGACCTTCGCCGTGGACTACCGGCGGACCGATTTCACGGTCATTGACAGCAATGTCAAGGCGCTGGACATCAACGGTAAGTTCGAATTGATCGGGTTTACTCTGCGGCAGCCCGTCTTCCGCACGCTGTCTCAGGAATTCGCCTTGGCATTGAGCGGCCAGTCGGAATCGTTCAGGACCTCTCTCCTTGGAAACCCGTTTGAATTCCAGGCTGGATCCACCAACGGACTGTCCCAGGTGTCGGCGCTGCGCTTCGCGCAGGAGTACGTGCATCGCACGCAGGATCAGGTTATCTCGGGGCTGTCCCGGATGAGTTTCGGTCTCCCCGTTCTGGGAGCGACCGTCAACAGCGGGCCCGACCAGGCCACCGGAGAATTTTTTTCCTGGTTGGGCCAGACGCAATTGGTCAGGCGGTTGAACCCCACGCGCGTCACACTGCTGGCGCGAGCCGATCTGCAGCTGGCGAACAAGCACCTGTTCCTTATGGAGCAGATGGCGGTCGGCGGGCGCTACAGCGTGAGAGGTTATCGGGAGTTCACGCAGCTTGGGGACAATGTCTTCCTGGGATCCCTTGAGACTCGTATTCCAGTGTACACATCGGCGATCGGGGAAGAACTTCTGTACCTGGTACCATTTTTCGATTACGGCCGGGCTTGGAACACCAATACTGTCGTCGACCCTACTCCGGAGTGGTTGGGGAGCGTGGGAGTCGGAACGATCTGGAATTTCTGGCGGGGGAGCCGATTTGAACTGTACTGGGGGCAGCGTCTGAATCCTCCTGCCCAGGTTCACCACACCAACCTGCAGGATTATGGTGTGCATCTGCAGTTGGTAGTCCAGGCGTTTTAGCAGGATGCTGAAAAGGGCGGCGGCTGGGACGATCCCCGTGCTCGCGCAACGCGCGGCTCAAAGGCCCTCGTTGGACGCGCGCAGTTGGGATCATCCCAGCCGCCCCTTATAAAGGGATAGTTCGCTCCGGCCTTGCTGAACGGCCTTTTTGAGCATCCTGCGGACGCAGGTTAGCAGAGCGAGACTGGCGGATGAGTGCTGAGTTCGATCGGGATGCGAGATCGCGAAATCGGACTGGGAATGACGCGGACGAGGCTGAGTCGGTTCGAACTTGATTCCCGATCCCGAACTTCGATCCCGCACGTCACGCGAGTCTCACGAGTCACGTGCGAAAAGGAGAACCGTCATGAAACGCACTCTTCTCGTGAGTCTTTTCCTGTGTCTCTGTGTGGGACTTGGTGCTGACATCCATGCGCAGGAGGCGCCTCCGGTCGATCAGCTGATGCAGGACGGCAGCCAGGCGTATCAGCATGGCGATTTCGAGCAAGCGGTCGAGCGCTGGACACAAGCGGCGGCGGCCTACGAGCGATCCGCTGCGCGCGCGGAGCAGATCGACGCGTTGATTCGTCTGTCCGAGGCCTATCAGTCGCTTGGCCGTTATCGGACGGCGGCGATTCGGCTTGATCAAGCCAAGGCCCTCGCAGCGGGCACTGACGATTCTCTCCTGTCGATACGGATTCTTTGGAGGACCGGCAACCTGTATCAGGCTGCCGGGCAGCACGCGGAGGCTGAGCAGTCGCTGCAGGAAGCCCTCCAGCGGGCCAAGGCGCTTCCCCAGGCATCGTTGACTGCCGCCATCTTGAACGATCTGGGGAATCTGGCCGCTTCGCAGGGAAAGTTTGCCGACGCGCTGGCTTCCTACATCGAAAGTTTCCACACGGCTCAAGCGGTTCCGGTGAAGCTTCTGGCGGCCACGAGCCAGGTCAACGCCGCCCGCGTGTCGTTGCCCTTGAAGCAGTATCGTGAAAGCAAGACGCGGCTCGACCAGGCCGCCGACATCTTACGCGGACTTGAGCCTTCGCACGAACAGATCAGCGCATTCATCACGGTTGGGCTGACGTATGCCAAGCTGCGCACCTTCCTCGTTGAGCTAAACAAAGACCTCACACTCGCGGCATTTCAGGCGCTTCATGATGCGGCTAGAGTCGCGGATCAACTTGGTGACCGTCGGGCCTCCTCCTTTGCGTGGGGGTACCTGGGGAAGCTCTATGAGGATGAGCGTCGGTATGCGGAAGCGCTTGATGTGACGCAACACGCGATTCTGATGGGCCAGCAAGCCGCAGCGCCCGAAGCGCTCTACCGATGGCATTGGCAGGCGGGCCGACTGCTTGAAAGGCGCTCGGACGGCCTAAGGAGGCGATCGACGCGTATCGGCAGGCGATCGTTGCGGTTCAGTCTATCCGTCCGGAAGTCTCCGCCGCTGTCGCCGAAGACCAGCCGGACGCCTCGTTTCGTGAGACGGTCGGAGCCGTGTATTTTGAGCTCGCCGATCTTCTGCTTCGGGGTTCCGAACGAGATGTCGACCCACAGCATCGCGAGGCCATACTACGCGAAGCCCGCGACACGGTTGAACTGTTCAAAGTGGCGGAGCTGCAAGACTACTTTCAGGATGATTGCGTACAAGCCGCGCGCTCCCACGCCACGGGTCTGGAGCTGGTTTCAAAGACCGCGGCCGTGATTTATCCCATCATGCTGCAGGATCGTTTGGAGATTCTGGTGAGTCTGCCTTCGGGCATGGTGAGAAAGACCGTTCCAGTTGGCGCTGAGGCATTGACGGAGGAAATCCGTGCATTTCGAAACTTCCTGGAGAAGCGCAGCACTCGGGAATATCTTTCCCATGCCAAGAAATTGTATGGGTGGCTGATCCAGCCGATTGAGCCGCTGTGGGCAGATGCCGGGATCGACACCCTGGTCATTGTGCCTGACGGTGCGCTTCGGACGATCCCATTGGCTGCCCTGCATGACGGCACGCAATTTCTCATCAAGAAATATGCGGTGGCGACAACACCTGGCGTCACGCTCACGGATCCTCGGCCGCTGGATCGCAAAAGTATCAAACTGCTCTCCGTGGGCATCACCGAAGCCGTGCAGGATTTTCCGGCGCTGCCCCATGTCTCGCGCGAGCTGGAGACCATCCATCGGCTGTATGGCGGCACCAGCCTCCTGAACAAGCAATTTATGATGTCTCGGGTGGAGGAAGAACTGAAAGCGCATCCCTACTCGATCATGCATATCGCGTCTCATGGGCAGTTCCAGAGCGAAAGCAAAGACACGTTCCTGCTCGCCTACGATGGCAAGATGACGATGGACCGGCTGGAAGAGTACGTGGGCATGCTTCGTTTTCGAGAAGAACCCTTGGCCCTTATCACCCTAAGCGCCTGCGAGACCGCTGCGGGGGACGACCGAGCCGCGCTCGGTTTGGCTGGTGTGGCGATCAAGGCAGGGGCACGGAGCGCGTTGGCGTCGCTGTGGTTTCTTGATGACGAGGCTTCTTCCCTGCTGGTCACCGAGTTTTATCAACAACTGCATGACGATTCCGTGGCTTCCACAGGCGATGGCTCTCCAGCGTGCACAAATCCGATTTCTCGAACATCCTGAGTACAATCATCCCGCCTACTGGGCGGCATTCTTGTTGCTCAATAATTGGCTTTAGTTTACGCTTTCGCCGTGAGCACTCTCCTGAAGCTGGGCCAATCGCCTTTTACCGTCAGCATTCTTGCGGGAGTATTGGTTGCACTCTCCGTCCTCGGCATCCGGAGCACCTCAATCCTTGAGCCCCTTGAATTAACAGTCTACGACTGGTTGATCCAATCCCGTCGTGGGTCGGAGGGGGCTGATCCTCGCATTGTCCTTATCACGGTCACCGAACAGGATATTTTAAGTCAAGGTCGGTGGCCTATCACCGATGCGATCCTGGCCGAGGCGTTGAAGCGGCTCGTGCAATTCCAGCCGCGTGCGATCGGGCTAGATATCTATCGTGATATTCCCGTCGATCCCGGTCACACAGACCTGAACAGGGTCCTCGTCGAACATCCCCAGATCATTACCGTGACAAAGCTCGGTGGTGGCACGGTGGCCAGTATCCCTCCGCCTCCGGTGCTGGCCGGGACCGAGCAAGTTGCGTTCAATGATATCCTCATCGATTCCGACGGAATTGTTCGTCGTGGCTTACTATTCCAGGAGGTCGGAGACCAAACAGCGTATGCCTTCGCGCTTCGACTGGCGCTACTGTTTCTTGCTGAGGAGGGGATTGGCGCGCAGCCAGACCCTGAATGATCCTGAGCAGCTTCGCCTGGGACCCACCACCCTCCGGCGGTTTGGGTCCTACGACGGTGGATATGTCGGCGCTGACGCCGGCGGGTATCAAATATTAGTGGATTTCCACCGTGGGCACAGCCAGCCACTCTCATTCTCATTGACCGCTCTGCTCACCGGTCAGGTCGCTCCGGACGTCGATTAGGAACAAGATTGTCCTTTTTGGTGTCACGGCCGAGAGTGTTCCTGATCTGTTCCATACACCGTTCAGTTCCGGGAATGACACTGGCCGTATGATTCCCGGGGTCGCTGTCCATGCACATATCGTCAGTCAGTTACTCGGGGCTGGTTTGGAAGGGCGTCGCCCGATTGACACGCCCAGTGAATCACAGGAGTGGCTGTGGACTATCCTGTGGGGTGTGTTAGGTGCCGCACTTGGTGCATGGACGCGTTCTCCGTGGCGGCTTGCGCTGGGTGCGGCGGGCGGGCTGTTCATTCTTGGCATCATGGTGGTTGTTGCGTTTGATCAGGGATGGTGGATCCCGCTCGTGCCACCATCCCTGGCTTGGGTTCTCTCTGGGTCCGTCGTCACGGTTTCGGTGTTGAGCCGGGAGCGGAAGGAGCGCGCCCTTCTGATGCACCTGTTTTCCAAGCACGTTTCCGGGGAAGTGGCTGAAGCAGTCTGGCGACAGCGCGAGCAGTTTCTGCAAAATGGGCGCCCTCGGTCCCAACAATTAGTCGCGACTGTCTTTTTCTCCGACTTTAAGGGTTATACGGCCGCTTCAGAAAAAATGACCCCTGAGGCTCTGATGGACTGGGTCAATGCGTATCTGGATGTCATGGCGGGGTTGGTGATCAAACATGGAGGTGTCATTGATGATTACGCAGGGGATGCGATCAAAGCAAACTTTGGTGTGCCACTCCCACGGAACTCCGAGGAGGAGATCGCCCAGGATGCGGTGAATGCCGTGACTTGTGCTCTAGCCATGGAAGGGCAGATGCATCGGCTCAACTTCCGACATGAACGAGAGGGGCTCGCGACGATCGGGATGCGGATTGGGATTCACACCGGACTGGTTGTTGCCGGGAGTGTCGGCACTTCGGAGCGACTCAAATACACGACAGTCGGTGACGCGGTGAATACGGCGGCGAGACTAGAAAGCTTAGATCGGGATATCGTTCAGGAGACGCCGGGCCGGCGATTATGCCGGATCTTGATCGACGAGAGCACGAAGCGTTATCTTGGGGATCGCTTCGTGCTCGATCGGATCGGAGAGGTCAGCGTCAAAGGCAAAGAACAAACCCTTATGGTTTACAGGGTCATTGGTCACGCAGGGGAGGAAACAGCTACTCAGCAGTAATCCCACCAGCTCCCGCGCGATAATTGCCTCTTCCGGTCCTCACCCGGCCTTTCCATCCTGAATAGTGAGGTCAAAGCTTCCGACCTCAGGTAAGTCGACCTGATCCAACAATTCGACCCGTGTGCTTTCGCAAAGCCATATCGGTCGGCGTCGATCTCGATCAGCTCCGAAATGACCATCACGGCGTCATACCATAGCCCATCCGCCGCAAATCGATAAAAGGCATCGGTCGTGGGAGCCGCTGCTAGGGCTGCAGAATTCATGTCGGCACGTTCGACTCGCTCAATGGTGCCGACCGCGATGATATCTTTGGATCGACGCTTAGGGTCGAGGACGAGAGTGATGGACCAGCTGTAGCGCTCACCAGGAATCAGTTTTACCCCATAGTCTGAGAGGCGCACCCGCTGTATTCCGGCCTTCGTGGGCACCGGCAATCGCTTTTCCAGTAGGGGGTATCGCCTTTCTCAAGCGTCAGGGTCAATTCTACGGG
This sequence comes from uncultured Nitrospiraceae bacterium, assembly GCA_963825145.1. Classification (GTDB taxonomy): domain Bacteria; phylum Nitrospirota; class Nitrospiria; order Nitrospirales; family Nitrospiraceae; genus Palsa-1315. Next base: position 102,887 of record CAWGSC010000028.1, on the reverse strand, counting down.
GTTGGTCACTACGTCGGAGGCAAACCAATAGAGATCCGGTTGCTCACGTACGGTTAAGCCGGTGTGATCTGGTGCAAGCACGGACAGAATCGGGACAGATTTGTTTGTTCCTCGAGTTCCTCCTCCCACCCGCCGCCCGGCCGAAGGGGCACCGAGACCGCGAGGTGGCTGATACAGGAGTGTTTTCGTAACCTGTCCGGCCTGTGCAGTCTGCCCTTTGACGTCCTTCGCAAGCGATGAGGGCGCGGTTGGATTTTCCTCTGCGCTCACCACAAGCGGCAGGCTGATGAGAAACCCGATTATGAAACCCCACCTCGTTAGTGTTGTTCGTTTCATAGGAGTACCTCCTATTTTCCGATACCGTTGCTATTCGTTAGAAGAATGCAATGAATAGACCAGGCAGGATCGTTAATAAGATGATCGAAGTCACAGTTCTGGTAACACAATAACACTATGATTGTCCAGCGGTAAAATGATGAAGCTGGCGCGTGGGAGTGTTAGTCATTTCTCTCATTGGAGCTTCTTGGCTGTGATGAAACAGATCCAGTCTGAATCGAAAGTGATTCCACTGTTATTCTCGACAGTGGTCAGTTGTGCCATCAGACACATGCCTATTCTCTGAGTCCCCATAAAAGCACCGAATCAATCGTCTAACTCCCAATGTATGAATCCCCTCGATTGAGGGGATATCTATTTGTAGGGATTGTGGTTTTCTCGGCATTCCGCTACACAGGATTCGGTTCGTTGATCGAGGAGAGGAAGTCTCATAACTCCTGTATGATTCGGAGATCGAGTTCGTTTCGCCCATGATTGGCTGGAATAGGGATGAGTGCCTATGGTCCCCAAGCTGTCAGCTAAGATGAGATGAGAAGAAATCAAAGACCACGAGAAGTTGTCCATCCCAATATGGCCGAACGTAACGTTTACCGTAACCGTCGAAGATTCAATCATGAGGGGATTGTGTGTCCTAGGGTGTTAGATCTGAGTAGAGCGATCAGCATCATATTTGTCTTGGCTTTGCTGAGCGCATGCGGCGAGCCGATGTTTGAAAACGCCGGCAGTCAGCATAGTCTGCTTGAGGATCGGGAGGCCTGTGCCATGGAGATAGAGCAGAGTCCCGCTGCGATTGCCTACCGTCAAAATCCCACAGCGCATCCGGAATATGTGAGCCAAGTCTTTACAGACATGAACCGCTGCATCGAACGCAAGGGTTGGAAGCAAGTAAGGTCTCAGCAAGAGCAAGAGCAGGTGCGTGAAGCGATCACATCCGAATTGGCTCAAACAGGTCAGCCAGCGCCACACTCAGATCCCAAGGCCACAGAAACGTTCGTGCGCGGGGTCGAGGAGAGACTCGCGCGTGTGCCAAGCGCAGCGCGTTGATGAAAAGTTCGAAGTTGAGACTCAGGTTGAGGGATAGAAAGTTCAAGGTTAAGGGTACTGCAGTTGTTCAGTTGTTAGGTTGCAAGTAGGGAGCGGATTTGGGAATAGTCGGTTGAGGGAGTCAGGCTCCTAGCACAAGAAAAGACTCCATTACGGGCGAGGGTAGCGAAGCGGTCTGGTCGGTGTGAAGGCGACTGATATACCGACGGCATTGACCGATTTTAGTGTGAGGGATGTAGCAAATGATGTTGGATTCCTATCGTTTTAGAAAGGACGTCCGGGACTGCCCCCTCAGGTGTCGGGAAAATCATGCGAGCCAAAAGGCCTGTTCGGGTAGTGGTCTGGGTTTTGTGCATGATCCGTTTGAGATGCTCTTTGACGGTGTATTCGCTTAGGTTGATCCGGTTCGCGATTTCTTTATTGGTAAACCCGAGCATGAGATAAATGATGACCATTTGCTCGCGTTCGGTTAGGTGATAACGTTGCTGCATGTTGGCGTCTGGGCATTCGAGCTTTTGCTGATTCAGCTGTTCCATGATGACGAGGAATCTGCTGTTTTGCGCGAGGGGTTCATCTGGAATACAGAACCCGCGAAGGAGGAGCCGCTGATCGTTGGCAAAACAGAGCCGTTCCACTTGGATAGACTCGCAATCCTTGGGATGATCGCAGTGCATCAAAAGACCGATGAGGTCATGAACTACGGTATGGATCTGTTCGGGAATGAGACCTGTGTCGCACTCTCTGGTCGATAGGGGTTGTAGTTGTCGGGTAAATGCCTGGGCTTCGGTATTCATGAACAACAGCTGCCCCGTACTCGTGAAGAGAATGACGCCGGTCGTGCCTTGTTTCTGTGGGCTTTGTGACCCCGTGTACCCATTGACGTGGCCTGGCTGGGTTTTCTGATGTGATGATCGACATGTTTCTCCCCCAATATCTTGCACTCGGAGCTTGTCTGAATAATCGATCCACTTAGAGTTAGTGACCTCAAGAGTGTGTTGCAGGGTTGACGATCGGCAGCTCAGGAGTAGGGGTGCACCCCTGGCTCTGGGTACTACTAGATACTAAGAATTCCCTACTATTTAGTTGTGAAGCAATTCGCACAGTTTGGCCTCTCTTGTCAAGGTTCTGTCCTACATACAGTAATAGCTAGCTACAGCAAGTACCGGGCCAGAGTATTATCATGCTGACGAAAGATTGCGCAAAATCCAAACGATAGAATTGGAGCGGCGTTTGGAAGGTTGCATCACAACTCTTTCTCACAGTTGCTGGTCCAACGGGCATTCTGTCTGAATCTAAAATGATTCTGACTGAATCTGATTTGATTCTTCTTCGAACTCACATAGTTTGGTGCGAGGAGCTGCATTCTCGACCACATTGATTCAAAGGCGTGCAAGGATCCTCGTCAATCGTCCTGTGGGTACGCTTCACGCGCACGTTTTGAGAGCAGGGGGAGCTAGGAGTCTGTCGGACATTGATCGTTCTACTGCGGCAAACGATCTGCGACCATCCGCTGTCGCGCTCAGCCTGAGATAATCTGATCTATTCCGGTGAGTATGCCTCCGGTGTTTCTAAGCACTCCGGACTCGTACCCGTGGCTGCTCCTTCGCCTCGTCACGAAGGTAATGTCGGACAGGCTCCTAGCCGACAGGGTCTATTTCAGTGCTGCGGGGGCTGTTCGCGCATGGTGCGGCAGAAGAGTTCGGTCAGTGTGGGCTCGAAGGCGGTGCCTGCTTGCTGTTCGATCTGTTGGAGGGCCTCATTGACGGGGAGGGATGTTCGTTCCGGCTTTTCGGCGGTCAGGTCGTCAAACACTTGGGCGATCCCGGTAATACGAGCGAGCAAGGGCGTGCTGTCTTCTCGTAAGCCAAACGGATATCCCGTTCCGTCCCATCGCTCGTGATGGAGGGCGATAATCTGCACGGCGTCGCCTGATAATCCCATCGCTCGGCCCATCTTCGCACCGAGGTCGGGATGATGACGCTGAGGGTCGGATTCCATATTCAGCACGTGACTGTCCGGGACGCTGATCAAGTCGAGATCGTGCATGAGTGCGCCGAGTGCGAGCGACTGCTGTTCGGCGATGGGAAGGTTGAGCCGATTGGCGACAAGCGTCGCATAAAAACTGACGCGGTTTCCATGATTGAGTAGGTGGCGATCCTTGGCTTCTAAGAGATCGGAGATCAGCGGAACCAAGGGCGACGTCTCATTGCTATGTGATGTGGAAAGCAATCCCGTGCGGTTCATGGCGGTGTAGTCGTCGACGAGGGCCTGCCAAGCCTTGGTACAGTCCGGCTCAGGGCCCCAGAGTGTCGTCGAGTTGGTGAGGACTGGGCGCAGATGATCGAGCCGCAGTTTCTTCTGAGCGGTTTGCAACGAAATGGCCAGTAACTCCGAGGCATTGAACGGTTTCAGGAGGAAGCCGGCCGCGCCGTGGCGGATGCAATCCATCGCTGATTGAAGACTGCCGTAGGCCGTCACCATAATGACTTCGGTCTCGGCATGCATGCGCTTGATGTCGTACAAGAGATCCGATCCGGAACAATCGGGCAATTTTAGATCCAGCGTGACGAGATCGACGCCGTGTGTGTCGAGAACAGCCAGGGCTGCGCGTGCATTTTCCGCGGTGAGAATGTGGAAATCCTGCCTGAGGATCTGTGTGAGAGCCGCGCGCGGGGCGGCATCGTCGTCGACAATCAGGACTGTTGGTTTAGGGTCGCTTGTATCGGGGATAAGAGTCGAAGGCATAGGGTACTTGTATCTCGATCCCCTCTACCGGTCAATGAAATCTCGGGAATACCTCAGCTGGTTTCTCTGGTTTGTTTGGTTTGTCTCGTTTGTTTGGTTGAACGGGACTAACCAGCACTAAACAAACCAATATCGACTAAAGAAACCAAACAAACCACACCAACCTGTGGGCTAGGTTTCTTTCTCTCAACTTGGGTATAATCGCCTCCGATCTCTCTATTACACGAGGAGTACCTATGGCTGAAAAAGACGACAAGAAGCGCGCACTGGATTTGGCTTTGTCCCAAATTGAAAAGCAATATGGGAAGGGGGCCATCATGAAGTTGGGGGGGGCCGATCCCCTGGTGGATATTCCGGCGATTTCGACCGGATCACTCGGACTCGATATCGCCTTGGGCGTCGGTGGGCTTCCCCGCGGGCGGGTGGCCGAGATCTTTGGTCCCGAGTCATCGGGCAAGACGACGTTGACCCTTCATGTGATTGCGGAAGCACAGAAGGCCGGTGGCACCGCCGCCTTCATCGATGCAGAACATGCGCTGGATTTGACCTATGCGAAAAAGTTGGGTGTGCAAGTGGACGATCTGTTGGTGTCGCAACCAGACACCGGAGAACAGGCGTTGGAAATTGCCGAGACGCTTGTCCGGAGCGGGGCGATCGATGTCATCGTCGTGGACTCTGTCGCAGCACTCGTCCCGAGAGCCGAGATCGAAGGTGAAATGGGTGATGCGCATATGGGGCTGCAAGCAAGGCTCATGTCGCAGGCCCTTCGTAAATTGACGGCGGCCATTTCCAAGTCGCAGACGACCCTGATTTTCATTAATCAAATTCGAATGAAGATCGGCGTCATGTTCGGCAATCCGGAAACGACCACGGGCGGCAACGCGCTGAAGTTCTATTCGTCCGTGCGGCTGGATATCCGCCGCATTGAGTCGATCAAGGAAGGGCAGGAGGTGACCGGCAGCCGCGTACGCGTGAAGGTGGTGAAGAACAAGATGGCGCCTCCGTTCAAGCAGGCGGAGTTCGACATCATGTTTGCGCAGGGTATTTCGAAAACCGGCGAGTTGGTCGATCTCGGGGTCGAGAAGAAAGTGGTGGAGAAGTCCGGGGCCTGGTATTCCTATCAGGGCGAGCGGCTCGGGCAGGGACGCGACGCGGTGCGAGACATGCTTTTGAATAATCAGCCGTTGGCGCGTGAGATTGAAGGGAAGCTGCGTGATTTGGCCGGTCTGCCTGGACGTACGCCTGAGAAGTCGGCTGTTGTGCCGGTGAAGGACGAGAAAAAGACCGAGGAGAAACGCGAGGAGCGGCGACCGCACAAAGTCGGCGTCTAACAGCGCTACGCGAAAAAGGCGGGATTGGCGCAGGTCGTTTGTGAGACAGGTGAGACCGTAGTTCGTGGGAGGTCTGGGTTCGCAGTACCGAGCACTACTGCCTTCAGTCTTCGTGACACGTCTCATCCGTCTCACGAATCAACTGTCGGCCTTGCTTGCGCTCAACGGTCGGTGAGTAGGCGAGTCACAAGCAAGGCAGCACCATCTCCCGATCGGTGGCTGCAACTGGCGGTGCGTGCGTTGGCCCGCAGTGATCGCACGACGGCGCAGATCGAACGATTACTCGATGCGAAGGGGGCGTCTCCCGCGCAGATACGAGCCGCCGTTCGACGGCTGACATCGTTGAGATACCTCGACGATGAGGCCTTCGCTGCGCGGTGGGCCGATCGGCGACTCGCACGCATGCCGATGGGTCGTGCGCGCCTGCAAGATGAGCTGCTCTCCACCGGTTGTCCTGAACACATTGTTCGTGCAACGCTGCGAGCCACCTATCGCAAGGTGAGTGAACGGGATCTGGCCATGCAAGTGGTTATGATGGTTGGACAGGCCAGCTCGACGCGGACGCTTGTCCGGCTAGCGAGACTCTTGAGCCAACGCGGGTTTGACGAAGACACGATTGAGACAGTGATGGGGCCGCTGATGCGGGAGAGAAGTTAGGCTGGCATGAAGAACAGCACTCAAGAACTGCGACAAGCCTTCATTCGATATTTCGAACAGCATGGCCATCAGGCCGTGCCGAGTTCCGCCTTGATTCCTCAGGCCGATCCCACGTTGCTCTTCACCAATGCCGGGATGAACCAATTTAAGCGGGTGTTTCTCGGCGAGGAAACGCGCGCCTACAGACGAGCGGTCACCGTGCAGAAGTGTCTCCGTGCGGGGGGCAAGCACAACGATCTGGAGAATGTCGGCTATACCAGACGTCACCATACGTTCTTTGAAATGTTGGGGAACTTTTCCTTCGGCGACTACTTTAAGGAAGACGCCATCACGTTCGGCTGGGAATTTCTGACTCAGACGGTCGGCTTGGCGAAGGATCGGATGTGGGTGACGATCTTCCGCGACGACGATGAAGCGGACCAGCTGTGGAAGAAGGTCGGGGTCCCGGCCTCGCGGATCGTGCGGTGCGACGAGAAGGACAACTTCTGGCAGATGGGGGATACCGGACCCTGTGGGCCCTGCTCGGAACTTGCATTTCGACCAGGGACCGTCGGTACCGGGCGACGATCGGCCGAACGGCGAGGGCGATCGCGTCATCGAGATCTGGAATCTCGTCTTCATGCAGTTCAATCGGGATGCCACGGGGAAGCTGCATCCCTTGCCCAAGCCCAGCATCGATACGGGCATGGGATTGGAACGGCTGGCGGCAGTGGCACAAGGCGTCTACAGTAACTATGACAGCGACGTGTTCACGCCGCTTGCTCAGCGCCGTGGCCACCAGGGCTGGGGTTCGGTATGGAGAGAAGGACCAGACTCGATCGGTCGATGCGCGTGGTGGCGGACCATCTTCGCGCGATTACGTTCTTGATGGCTGATGGTGTGTTGCCGTCGAACGAGGGGCGCGGCTATGTGTTGCGCAGGATTCTGCGCCGGGCCGCGCGCCATGGACGGCTGCTGGGCATCGTCGAGCCCTTCCTCCATGAATTGACGGCGGCGGTCGTGAACCAGATGGCCGGGGTCTATTCAGAAGTCCGAAGCGCTGCCGCGACGATTACCGAGGCGACGAGAGGCGAAGAGGAACGGTTCATCGCCACACTCGATCAAGGTTTGCCGATTCTGAACGACATGATTGCGAAAGCACGCGCTGCGGGGAGGAAGGTTCTTACGGGTCCTGACGTGTTCAAGCTCTACGACACCTATGGGTTTCCAATTGATTTGATCGGAGAGGCTTGTCGCGAGCAGGGGATGACGCTTGATGAGGCGGGATTCGATCAGGCCATTGAGGAACAGCGGAATCGTGCACGCAAGACCGGCGGGTTTGAACAGGAAACGGCTCGCCCCGCAGTCACAGAATTGGCCGGGCGTGTCGGAGCGACGAAGTTTATCGGCTATGATCGTCTGGAGAGCGAGAGTCTTGTACTGGCGATTTTGAAGGGTGACCGGTTAGCCAAAGAAGCGACGGAAGGGGATGAGGTTGAAATAGTTCTGGATGTGACCCCGTTCTATGCGGAAGGCGGTGGGCAGGTCGGCGACCGGGGTGTGTTAATAGGCCATGATGGGCGGGTTGAGATCAAGGAAACCACGAGGCCGGCTCCGAGCGTGATTCTGCACAAGGGGACCGTCTCGAAAGGGCGGATTCGCGAGGGCGATCAATTGCACATGACGGTGAATGCCACGACGCGGCAGGACGCTCAGCGAAACCATACTGCCACCCATTTGGTCCATGCCGCATTGCGCGATATGCTGGGGCCGCACGTCAAACAATATGGCTCATTGGTTGGTCCGAACCGGCTACGGTTTGACTTTGCCCACTTCAGGCCGTTGTCGTCCCGCGACATTGACGATATTGAAACGACGGTGAACGACGAGATTAGAAAAAACGAACAAGTCCGGACAGAAGTCATGAGTATTCAGGATGCGGTAGCCAAGGGCGCGCTGGCTTTTTTCGGCGACAAGTACGGCGAGCAGGTGCGTGTGGTGACGGTTGAATCCTTCAGCAAAGAACTCTGTGGCGGAACGCACTGCCGGCATACAGGGGACATCGGCCTGTTCCGGATTGTGTCGGAGACCGGTGTCGCGGCTGGTGTGCGCCGTATTGAAGCTCAGACCGGTAGCGGGGCGTTTGCTCTGATGAAGAAACTCGAAGCGGACATTCGTGAGTTGTCTGATCTGTTAAAAGTCGGGCAATCAGAATTGGTCAGTAAGACGCGCAAGGTTATGGAGCAGCTTAAGGATAAGGAGCGCGCGCTTGAAGGATTGCAGCTTAAAATGGCAGCCGGATCGATGGCGCCCTCAAAGGCGCAGACCATTGCGGGCGTACAAGTTCATGTGCAGAGGACGGACGGATTAGATGTGAACGGGATGAGAGCCCTGGCCGATCAGTTGCGAGATAAGCTGAAGAGTGGTGTCGTGGCTCTGGGCGCCGCGAACGAGGGCAAGGTCTCGTTACTGGTCGTGGTGACGAAGGACCTGATTGCACGATTGAAAGCGGGCGATCTTATCAAGGAGATGGCGGCGGAGGTCGGCGGTACCGGCGGTGGCAGGCCCGAGATGGCGCAGGCGGGCGGGAAGGACCCGGCCAAGTTGGACGCCGCGTTGGAAAAGGTCTTTGGACTGGTCGAACGCATGTTGCAGCGGTACACTAATGGAGGGTAAACGAATACTTGCGCTCGATTACGGGACCAAGCGGATCGGAGTGGCCCTGAGTGATGAGCTGGGGTGGACCGCCCAACCGCTTGAGACCCTCAATCGGCGCACGTTGGACCGAGACATTGCCCATATTGCGTCTCTCGTCGAGAGGCATGAGGTCGGGCAAGTCCTGTTGGGTTTCCCCATTCAATTGGATGGCCGCGAGGGTCCGGCGATCCAGGCGATGCGCGAATTCCAAGCGCGGTTGGAACAGGGAGTGACCGTTCCCGTTATTCTGTGGGATGAACGGTTGACGACGAAGGCGGCGGAAGACCTCTTGATCGCAGCCGATGTCAGCCGGAAAAAGCGGAAGGGTGTGGTGGATCGCATCGCCGCTTCCATTTTGCTCCAGAGTTATCTGGCAAGCCTTGAACCGGCGGCGAAGCGAGAGCCGGGATCATGGTCGGATGAGTATGGGGACGAAGAAACGGTAGAACCACCTCATGAGCCTACGGATCATTCTCGGATGTCTACTGGTCGTAATAGTCGCACTTGGCGTCGTCGCCTATCAGACGATTCGCTGGGCTGAAGGCCCGGCTGTTCCCACAGAACAGCATCCTCCCTCGAAAGTCATCGTCATCCCAGACGGCTCGACGTTTCAACAAGTCGCCGAACTCCTTGAGCGCGAACGATTGATCAAGAGCAGTTTCGCCTTTGTCATTTTTGGGAAGTCCCAATCTGCCGACCGGAAAGTTCATGCGGGTGAGTATGAGCTGAATCCCGGCATGACTCCGGCGGAGATTCTCTCGATGTTGCGCAGCGGCCAAGTGCTGCTCCATTCGTTGACTGTTCCCGAAGGGCTCACTTTCGTTCAAATTGCCGACTTGGCCTCTCAGGACGGTCTCACGGATCGCGCGGAGTTCCTCCGGCTTGCGAAGGATCGAGAGTTCATTGGGTCTCTTGAGATCAAGGCCGAGACGCTCGAAGGGTATCTCTATCCCGACACGTATAAGTTTCCTCGCCCGGTCAAGGCTCGGGAGGTGTTGGTGGCTATGGTCGAGCAGCTACGGCAGGAGGTCGGACCGGATCTCCTTGCTCGGATGCAGGAACTCAAGATGACGATGCACGAAGTGCTGACCCTCGCCTCCATTATCGAAAAGGAAACCGGGTCGGGCGACGAGCGGCCGGAGATTTCCGCAGTGTTTCACAACCGGCTCAAAAAGCACATTCCATTGCAGAGCGATCCAACTGTCATTTATGGCTTGCCGGCATTCGACGGAAATTTGCATAAGAAAGACCTGTCGAGTCCCAGTCCCTACAATACCTATCGCGTGCAGGGACTCCCGCCAGGACCGATTGCCAACCCAGGCATTCAAGCGATTCGCGCGACACTCTATCCTTCCGATTCTCGCTCCCTGTATTTTGTCTCCCGGAACGATGGAACACATCAGTTCTCTGCGACGCTGATCGAGCACAACAAGGCGGTGGAGAAATATCAGAAGCGGCCCTTTCGTCGCGGGACCCATTCCCAGACGTCAATCGTCCCCAGGGAGGGGGCTCAAGCTCACAAAGAAGGAGTGTCCTGAGTGATGTCTCAATGGAACTTACCGAGCCTCATCGACCACACGGTGCTCCGGCCGGATGCCACAAGGGTTGATGTTCTGCGGCTGTGCCAGGAAGCGAAGGAGCATCGATTCACCGTAATTTTTGTCCCCCCTTGCTATGTGGATGAGGCGGTGACAGCTGTCGCAGGCGCCGCGATTCGTGTGGGCATTCCTATTGGGTTCCCCCTGGGTGGTCACACGACGAAAACCAAAGTCGCCGAGGCCGTTGAAGCGGTCGCGCGCGGCGGGCAAGTGCTGGATATGGTCATCAATGTAAGCCGACTAAAGTCAGGGGATCGTGAATATGTGCGAAAAGACATTGCTGAAGTGGTGAATGCCACACCGGGCGTCGAACACAAAGTCATACTCGAAACCTGTTATCTGACGCCGCAGGAAAAGCGTACGGCCTGTCAGCTGGTTGTGGAGGCGGGAGCCGACTACGTCAAGACTTCGACTGGTTTCGGCCCCGCTGGTGCGACGGTCGCAGATGTCAGGCTGATGAAGGAAGCTGTGGCTGGTCGCGCCAAGGTGAAGGCTTCGGGGGGTATTAGAGACTGGAAGACTGCACTCGCGATGCTTGAAGCGGGTGCAGATCGGATCGGCACGAGTGCAAGTCTTGCGATCCTCGCCGAGTGGCAACGGTATCGACAATCTCCTTCCTAGCCCGCAGTCTTCAGCCTTGAGACCGCCTCACGCGTCCCGCTTTTCTCGCCAGTCTCGCTCCTCGCGCTTGTCGCGCGTCACTCCACCATATCCGATGCGTCTCGCTTCTGCTATAGTGCGCCCATGATTACTCGTGTCATTGTGTTGGTGATCGATGGACTCGGTGTTGGGGCCATGCCCGATGCGGCGGAATACGGCGACGCCGGTTCCCATACCTTGTCTCATCTGGCCGATGCCGTTGGAGGACTGACTCTCCCCACGATGGAAGCACTCGGGCTCGGCCACATTACAGAGATCAAAGGTGTGCGGACGATGGGGCAGCCGGAGGGTTGTTTCGGCCGTCTTGGATTTCTTTCGAAGGGCGTGGATTCCATAGCCGGCTATTGGGAAATGGCCGGCTGTCTGACGGACGTCTGCCGGGCCGCTGTATCCCAATGGATTTCCTTCTGACATGGTCGCGGTCCTCGAACAGGCCTTTGGCCGCAAGATCGTCGGCAATCGCCGCGCCTCAGGAACGGTGATGCTGCGTGAGTGTGAGGCTGAACATCTGTCGTCGGGCGCATTGATTATCTGGACGGATGGACGACGAACCTGCCATGTAGCGGCGCATGAGAGTGCCATGCGTCGGGACGAATTCTTTCAGCGCTGCCGGGCCGCGAGAAAATTACTCAAGGACCCATGGGGAATTGTGCGTGTTTCGGCTCATCCTCTCTTGGGTGATGCCGGTGCGGTAGAGTTCAGCCCACAACCCCGTGCATTTGTCCTTGAACCGCCCGGGCCGACTATGTTCGATGTACTGAATCGTGCGAGCCAGATCCTGATCGGGGTGGGGAAAGTCGGCGATCTCTTCAGCAGTCGCGGGCTCACTCGTTCCGTTCCCGTTGGGCACTGGACGGCGTTATTCGATGAGATCACGGGGATGTTGAATAAGGTTCCCCGCGGATTGATTTTTGCCGGACTTGATGTGCTGGAATCGGATGCGACACAGTCGGCCACGGCCCTCCATGATTTTGATCGACGGCTTCCCGGCTTGCTGGAACGGCTTCGCCCAGGCGACCTGCTTGTCTTGACCGGCGATCATGGACGCGATATCACGAAGGCGGATCAGGTCCCGACGCGAGAATATGTCCCGCTCCTGGCCACCGGGCCGAAGTTGGCATATGGGGTGGATCTCGGTATCAGAGCTTCTGCTGCTGATCTGGGACATACCATCGTAGAAGCCCTGCAAGGGGGCCAACTTCCTGTGGGTGAGAGTTTTCTCGATGCGCTCCGCGCAGGGTAGCGCGAGGGTCATAGGACGTGAAACGTGAATCGTAAGCGGTGAAGGGAATACACGGGTCATCGGGATGTCTTACGAACGCAAACTAAAGGAACTGCATCTAGAGTTGCCTCCACCGCCGCAACCGTTGGCGACCTATGTTCCTGCGATCCAGACCGGAGTTTTCTTGTTTTTGTCCGGTGTCCTTCCCATGCGAGACGGGCAGTTGGCGTTCTCCGGTAAGCTTGGACGTGATCTGACGGTCGAAGCAGGGGATGGAGGCGGCCAGGCTCGCTCTCCTGAATGCACTGGCGATCGCCAAGCAGGAACTCGGGACGTTGGACCGAATTACGCGCGTCGTGAAGGTCGTCGGGTATGTGGCGTCGGCGGAAGGTTTTGTGCAACAGCCCCAAGTTCTCAACGGAGCTTCGGACCTCCTGGTTGAGATCTTTGGAGAAGTTGGTCGTCATGCACGTGTGGCTGTGGGGGCTGCTGAGTTGCCTCGCGGGGCTCCCGTCGAAATTGAAGTGATTTTTTCCGTCTCCTGATCGGGCTCTCTAATCAGGATGCTGAAAAAGTCCGCCAGCGGCATTCTCGCATCGCTCAGAGGCTCAACGTACCGAAGCGTACGCCTCGCCTCTTCACTCGCTGCGGCCTTGCTAGGGACAAGGCGCGTCTCGGTGCGCCAGGGTTGGGCGGGTGAGAAGTCTGGCCTTTTTGAGCATCCTGCCTGGCGTTCTCCTGTTTTCCCAAACGTGCGGGCCGGTGAAGTTCTGGTCTGCCCACAGCGTTTCTCCTCAGCATGCTATCTGGCTCTAAACGCTAACAGGGTGCGCCCTCACCGGATTGACTCTCGAAAAAACCGCTTGCTATAGTTCGATCGGTCTCGTTTATTTGGTTTCTCTTGTTTATTTGGTTGAACCAGATCAACCAGATGAACCAGACAGAACTTTTGCTTACCTGACAGGAGTTTCTTCATGAATGCGTTCGTAACCGGTGTGTGTGCGATGACGTTGTGGGCCGGTCTGGGCGCTGGTGTGGTTGTGGCCGCTCCTTCCCCGCTCGAGCTGCATCCGTCAACGGCAGTTCCGGGCGCTACTATAACGATAGGCGGGAAGGGGTTCGGCGCATTTCGATCTGTGCATGTCAATCGCGTGACCGTCGGTGGAGTTCTTGCGTTGATTCAGCGATGGGAATCCGACGTGATTGAGGTGAAGGTTCCCTTCCACGCTCAATCCGGTCTCGGTTGAAATCATGGCCGGGAAGAAGAAGATGGCTGCCGGGACATTAATAATAATGCAGCCGACGATTACCGCAGTGACGCCGGCAGAGATCGAACCGGGCCACACGGTGCAGGTAATCGGCGCACATTTCGGTCTCACGGCCGGTCCGCGCGACCCCAATACGATGTTCGGGGTCAACGATGTGATGATCGGGAGCGTGGTCGTCAGGCCGCGCCGCTGGAAAGACGACGTCATCGAAGTCGAGGTTCCCACGAATGCTGTGTCGGGCGATGTGGTGGTTCGATTGGCCTCGTCCGATCCCTTGCCGGATGGTTCTTGTTGCGCTCCGGTCCAGTACAAAGTGAGTAATGCCGTTCCTCTGAAGCTGATTCCGAGCATTCGCGTCGATCCCGTGAGCGGGCCGGTTGGAACAAAGGTGGTCTTTTTCGGCCAGGGTTTTGGAGCCGCGAAGGGAGCCGGTGACAAGGTGACGTTCGGCGGACATCTCGCCACCATCGCTCAGTGGTCCGACAGCGCCATCGTCGTGCATCTCCCGATGGATGCGGAGACTGGACCCATCGTTCTGACCATGCAGGGGCGTGAGCGAACGGTCGGGACCTTTACGGTTCACGTGCCAAAAGTGATCGCCTTGACTCCTCCGGCCGCCCCAATCGGTACGCTGCTCAGAATCAGCGGGGAACATTTTGGATTCTATTCGGAAAGTGGAGCGACCCCCTATGCCTTTACCGATTTCAATACGGGAGAGAATCGAGTCGATATCGGCGGGGTCCGTGCCATCATCTATCGCTGGCAAGACGATCGTATCGATGTGTGGGTGCCCTTCAGTGCGAAGAGCGGGCCGGTTGTGGTCTATCGAGGAGCAACGAAGCCCAATTCCGACGGCTCCTGTTGTGCGACGAAGGAGACTCTGAAAATTGAGGCGGGAGTCTTTACGCTGGTGACGCCGAAGAGTCGACTCCTACAGTCCGCAATCAGGCGGACTCGATGAACTGATCACGATCAAAGGGTCGGGGTTCGGCTCCTTCTTGAAAACAGCCGAGCATGCCTATTTGGGCCTCAACCAGGGGGCCTACAAGCGACGAGAGATATCGAGTTGGACGAGAACGTCTCGCGTACGGAAGTGCTGTTCAGCAACGTCGCGGCGCAGGTGATGTCCTGGACGGACACGGAGATCGTCGTGCGAGTGCCTCATCGGAATCTCTATGGTGTGGGAAAACGCAATGAGTTTTTCAACGACCTCGCTACTGGGCCGCTGATCGTTCGGCGCGGCTCCTGGGATGTGCAGCCCGACGATACCTGTTGTACTCCAAAGAAGTGGCTGACGTTGGAAGTGGGTACCTTCACCATTCTAGCCAAGGGCATGCCCGATCCAGGCTACTTCAATAACAACCGCCCTGACGCCGATACCAGCCAGTGAGATACGGATTGCCAGGATCATGGTGGGGGTTTCTCTCTGTCCCGCGCTGGATGCCTTGCGGTCGTGGTGCTGGCGACGCTGATCTGCGCGTCTCCCTCGTGGACGGCCGACTCTCCATCTCACGGTCACCCCTCAAGTGAGCCATACGGAAGCCATCCTGATGGGGCTCTATTTTCATACGCCTCAGCTGGGTTGGGCAGTAGGGTCCGGCGGCACCATTCTGAAGACGGTCGATGGCGGGAAGAAGTGGAAGAAGGTTGTCAGCGGCACCACGGCGAGCCTCTCGGCTGTCTTCTTTTTCGACGAGAAGCAGGGATGGGCCGTCGGAGCCAATGGGACGATTCGCCGGAGCCAAGACGGAGGGAATACCTGGCATCAGCAGCTCGTCGATACCCAGGTGGCGCTCTACGGTCTCTCGTTTGTGTCGCCCAGCGAGGGGTGGGTGGTCGGTGGTAACGGAACCATTCTTCATACGAAGGACGGCGGGACCCATTGGGTCGATCAAGCGAGCAAGACGAGTGCGGCCCTCTATGGCGTACAATTTCTCACCGCACAGCACGGGACGGTCGGTTGGGGCGGTGGGGACCGTCTTGATGACGGACGATGGCGGGATCACCTGGACCCCGCAAGAGATGCAGGGAGCTGTCACGCTGTTCGATGTGTATTTTTCCGATGCGTCGACCGGGTGGGCTGGTCGGGAACGCCGGCGCCATCTTCCAAACGACCGATGGCGGTCATCAATGGATCGATCGCACGCTACCCTGCACGCGCACCTGTACGAAGCTGACCGACCTCTTGCGTGTGCGCTTTACCGATCCTCAGACCGGATGGATTGTGGGGGAACGAGGCATGGTCTACCGGACCACCGATAGTGGTTTTACCTGGACAGAGCAGGGTGCGATCGCGAAGGTCTCGCTGTTCGGCCTCTCGTTTCCTGATGGAACACAGGGCTGGGCCAGTGGAGAAAACGGCACGATCGTTCGCTGACCATTGGCCGCTGACAGCGGTGCAAGTCGAGGTTCTGAGTCCGAGCTCGGAAACCTGAACTCACTCGCAGTGCACCTGTCCTATCCCATCTCATCGAGTCTTGATTGGAGAATGCTGAGCGCTGCGATCGCTGCGGTCTCGGCCCGCAAGATTCGTGGTCCGAGGGTGAGCGGGAGGAAACCCTGCTCCTGTGCAAGGCGCTGCTCGTCCGGTGCCCATCCCCCTTCCGGTCCTATCAACAAGACAATCGGATGCTGACGATCCGACGGCAACGGTATGGTGCGCGAGCGAAGGGCCGCTGGAGCGTTCCACGAGCATACCTTTCAGAGGCGCTGAGGCATATTGCCGGCAGATCTCTGCGAGGTCTACCGGGTCTGCGATGGTGGGAATGGTCCATCGTTCCGACTGTTGTGCCGCGTCCCGCGCAATGCGCTCCCATCTGGATCGTTGATGTTCCAGACGTTCCGGGTTGGGCTTGATGACGCTGTGTGTGCTGTGAATGGGCACAATGGTAGCGACTCCGAGTTCTGTGGCCTTCTGAATAACCCAGTCCATCTTGTCGCCTTTGATCAACGACTGTCCGAGCACGATCGGTGAGGTCTCTGCGCGTCGGCTCGGTCTGTCGATCGATGATACGGCTGTCGATGGCCTGTGAGGTCACATGGGTCACTTCCACGCGATAGCGGGTTCCGCATCCGTCGTTGAGGGCGAGGGAGTCTCCTGGGCGCAAGCGAAGACTATCGCGAAGATGATGGAGCAGGTCACCGGTTATGCGGATCGTAGGGGGAGTGATGGCGTCAGGGTCGACGAAGAACGTGGACATAGTGCGGGTGTCCGGGCGATGACCGCCGGCGCTATTCGAAGAAGGTCTTCATCTTGTCGAAGAAGCCGTCGCTGTCTTCTTCCATCGACATGCCGCTCTCTTTGGCAAATTCTTTGAGCAATTCTTTCTGACGAGCGGTCAGTTTGGTGGGAATCTGAATCTTGATGACAAATAATTGGTCGCCGGTACTCGTGGTTCTTGAGGCTGGGAATGCCCAGGCCTTTGATGCGCAGGATCTTATCCTGCTGCGTGCCGGCAGGAATCTTGATGACCGTATTGCCTTTCAGCGTGGGGACCTCAATCTTTCCTCCGAGGACGGCTGTGACGAACTGAATCGGGACGTCACAGAGGATATCGTGCCCTTGGCGCTGGAAGATCGGGTGCGGCTTGACGGTAATCGCCACATAGAGATCGCCTGGCGGGCCTCCATTGAGGCCGTGCTCCCCTTCGTTCGAGAGGCGCAGGCGCATGCCTGACTCGATGCCGGCCGGGATGTGTACGGCGATGGTCCGTTCTCGATAGGTGCGTTGACGGCCCTGGCAGGCAGGACAGGGTTCTGTGACGATTCGTCCCGTTCCTTCGCATTGGCCGCAGGGACGGGTGATGCTGAAGAACCCTTGCTGGAACCGCATCTGTCCGGCCCCTTTGCAACTGGGGCACGTCTTGACCGATGCCGCGCTCTTGGCGCCGCTTCCTTTGCAGTCGCCGCACACTTCCCATCGCGGGATTTTGAGTTTGGCCTCTTTCCCGTAGACGGCTTCTTCGAAGGTCAGATCCAGATTGTATTGGAGGTCGTTGCCGCGCTCCGCCCGATTGCCGCCTCGCTGGCCCCCGAAAAAATCCTCGAAGATGTCGTTGAAGGCGTCGCCGAAGCCGCTTCCGCCAAATCCGAAGCCATCAGGACCGCCACCCTGCTGGGTCCCGGCGTGGCCGAACATGTCGTAGCGTTTGCGTTTATCCTGATCGCTCAGCGTCTCGTAGGCTTCATTGACTTCTTTGAACTTTTCTTCTGATGCTTTCTTCTGGGCCTCTCCCGTCTGGAGATCGGGATGGTGTTGGCGGGCCATCTTTCGATAGGCCTTCTTGAGCTCGTCGTCGGACGCGGTTCGATCGACGCCTAAGGTTTCGTAGTAGTCGCGTTTGGACACGGACGCCATCTCTCAGGGTGAAAGAGCAGCAAGACCGAGCCCCGTGTATCGGCGAAGCTCGGTCTCACTGACGGTATTCTAACTTACTTCTTGTCTTTGTCTACTTCTTCGAATTCTGCATCGACGACCTTTTCATCCGTCTTGGTCTCGCCGGCTCCGGTTCCGCCTCCGCCTGTTGTGTCGGCACCATTGCCGGATGCAGTCGATGCCGAAGCCTTCTTATACATTTCCTCGGCCAACTTGTGGGACGCAGTCGTCAACGTTTGGGTGGCGGACTCGATCGCCTCGGGGTCCGTTCCCTCCATCGCTTTCTTCAGCGCGGCCACAGCTTCCTCGATCTTGGTCTTATCTTCCGCAGCGATCTTGTCGCCATGCTCGCTCAGGTTCTTTTCCGTCTGGTAGATCAGGGTGTCGGCCTGGTTTTTGGCTTCGGCGGTCTTCCGCCGCTTCTTATCTTCGTCGGTATGGGCCTGTGCATCCTTCACCAGCTTTTCGACTTCTTCCTTGCTCAAGCCGCTGGACGCCGTGATCTTGATGGACTGTTCCTTTTGTGTCGCCAAGTCTTTGGCCGAGACATGGACGATGCCGTTGGCGTCGATGTCGAACGTCACTTCGACTTGCGGCATCCCGCGTGGCGCGGGAGGAATGCCGACCAAGTCGAACTGGCCGAGGAGCTTGTTGTCGTTCGCCATCTCGCGTTCGCCTTGGAAGACTCGAATGGTCACCGCTGTTTGATTGTCGGCAGCCGTCGAGAAGACCTGGCTCTTTTTCGTCGGGACGGTCGTGTTCCGCTCGATCAATTTCGTGAAGACACCGCCGAGAGTTTCGATGCCCAGCGACAGCGGCGTCACGTCGAGGAGCAGCACGTCCTTCACTTCGCCCTTGAGCACGCCGCCTTGAATGGCGGCGCCGATGGCGACGACTTCGTCCGGATTCACACCCCGGTGCGGTTCTTTGCCGAAAAAGTCTTTGACGGCCTGAATGACTTTCGGCATACGAGTCATGCCGCCGACGAGGACGACTTCCTTGATGTCGCCTGCGGATACGCCGGCGTCGGAGAGCGCCTTCTTGCAGGGCTCGATCGATCGTTTAATCAGGTCGTCGACCAACTGTTCAAGTTTCGCGCGGGTCAGTTTCACGACCAGATGTTTCGGTCCGTTGGCGTCTGCGGTGACGAAGGGCAGATTGATTTCGGTTTCCTGCGACGAAGAGAGTTCGATCTTGGCGCGTTCCGCCGCCTCTTTCAGGCGTTGGAGGGCCATGCGATCCTTTCGAAGATCGATGCCTTGATCCTTCTTGAACTCATCGACCAACCAGTCCATGACGCGCTGGTCGAAGTCATCGCCGCCGAGATAGGTATCGCCGTTGGTCGACTTGACCTCGAAGACGCCGTCGCCGATCTCAAGGATGGAGACGTCGAACGTACCGCCGCCCAAGTCATAGACGACAATCCGTTCGTCTTTTTTCTTGTCCAGACCGTAGGCGAGGGACGCGGCGGTCGGCTCGTTGATGATCCGGAGGACGTTCAAGCCTGCGATCTGGCCCGCATCTTTGGTGGCTTGGCGCTGGCTGTCGTCGAAGTAGGCCGGAACGGTGATGACCGCTTCAGTGACTTTCTCGCCGAGATAGTCCTCCGCGGTCTGCCGCATCTTTTGCAGAATCATGGCGGAGATTTCCGGCGGGCTGTAGCGCTTGCCGCGTAATTCGACGTGCGCATCGCCGTTGTCTCCCTCGGTCACCTTGTAGGGCAGCCGCTTGGCGGCGTCGGTCACTTGCTGGCTACGGAATTTGCGGCCCATGAGGCGCTTCACGGAGAAAATCGTGTTCTCCGGATTCGTAATCGCCTGGCGCTTCGCAATCTGTCCGACGAGGCGCTCGCCCTTTTCTGTGATGGCGACGACGGACGGTGTCGTACGGGCCCCTTCTGCATTGGCGATCACAACCGGTTCGCCGCCGCTCATGATGGAAACGCAAGAGTTCGTGGTTCCAAGGTCGATGCCGATCACTTTGCCCATGTGCCTACTCCTTCCTCACTAGGTCTGTCTTAGATGATGTTGTTACGATGAACTGATCGTGTCGTCTGTTCCCGGTGCGCCGTTGGCCTGTCCCGTCGATACGCTCACCATGGCCGCCCGTAAGATACGATCATGCAGGAGATATCCTCGCTGAAACTCCTCGACCACGTGTTGCTCCGGAACCTTCTTGGACGCGACGGAGGTGACGGATTGATGCGTGGCGGGATCAAACGGCTGGCCGACCGTCTCGACGGGCGTGACATGAAATCTCGTCAAGGCTCCCGTCAATTGCTTGAGCGTGAGCTCCACGCCCTGGATGAGGACGTCGGTGTTTCCTCCCTCTCGTGAGGCCTTGATGGCCCGTTCGAGATTATCGACGACTGGCAAGAGCTCCTTCAGCAATGATTCATTGCCGAATCGGATCTGGTCGCGCTGGTCCCGCTGAATCAATCGCTTATAGTTATCAAACTCGGCGGCGAGCCGAAGATACTTGTCGTTTAAGCTCTTAACCTCTTCCGCCTTTGCCACGAGAGCCTGCTGAAGTTCTGCGACTAGGCTGGCTTCCTCTGTGGCTGAGGATGTATCTTGCGATAAGGCATCCAAGTTCTCGATTGTATTCGCATTCTGGTGTTCCTCAGCCATGAAAGACTCCTTTGTTCGTCTGGAGATAGCCACAGGGCCCATAAAGTCAACCGGGCCAGAAAAATTAATTACTTGTGTAGGTACCACGGTGTGGCGCGCGACAAGCGCGAGGAGCGAGACTTGCGAGACGTGTGAGCCCTGTCCCTGCCAATCGCGCTTTTCCTGCCCGTCTCGCGAGTCTCGCTTGAGTCAGACATCGGCAGTTGCCGTAGAAGCCTTTGTGAATGATGCGGGTTAGCAGGCTACGGAAAAACTATTGTGGCACGGTGGAAATTCAATGCCAGAATATCTAGGACAACAGGAGAATACCGCGCAGGATGCTCAAAAACGCTGTCCAGCAAGGCCGCAGCGAGCGAAGAGGCGAAGGCGTACGCTTCGGTACGTTGAGCTTCTGAGCGAAGCGAGAACGCCGCTGGCGGACTTTTCAGCATCCTGTCAGACTTGCATGGTGGGAGGGGGAGATCCCTGGGCTCGCCGGTAGAGAAGCTCAAGACCTTCTAACGTCAGGAACGGTTCGATTTTTTGAATGGAAGTGGTTTCGGCTGCCAGGATGGAACTGAGTCCTCCGGTGCCGATAACGTAGGCTGAGCGTCCAAGTTCCTGTTCCATTCGCCGGACGACGGTATCAACCATTCCTGCATACCCGAATAATAGGCCAGCTTGAATACTGCCGGCAGTGTCGGTTCCAATTACCGTCTTAGGACGGATCAATTCCACCTTGGCCAGTTTGGCGGCGCGTGCGAACAGGGCTTCCGCCGAGATTCCGAGGCCTGGGGAGATGACGCCTCCGAGGTAGTGGCCCTCTGCCGTAATGGCGCAAAAGGTTGTGGCGGTGCCGAAATCGACGACGATGAGATCTCGGCGATATTTATGATACGCAGCGGCGGCATTCACCAGCCGGTCGCTGCCGATTTCTTTTGGGTTGGCGTAACACAGTGTGAGCCCCGTGTCCGTATCCGAGGTGACGATAAGGGGATGCTGATGAAAATATTCGTTGATCATGTTCTCGACGGTCCCGGTCAGCGCAGGCACGACGCTGGAGATAATGGCGCCGGAGAGGCGTTGAGAGGGAATTCCTGCTGCCGTGAGAAGATTGGCAAAGAGGATGCCGTACTCGTCCGAGGTTTTTTTCACGTCCGTAGCCAACCGCCAATGGGCTGCCAGGGTGCTGCCGTCATAGACGCCCCAGACAATGTTGGTGTTGCCAATATCAACGACGAGAAGCATAGGAGACTATTGTACGTTTTGGTTGGGTGGTTTGGCCAGCAGGCTAGGGTAGGCTGAGGTCGAGGTTGAGTGAAAATCAGACTTTTTCTCGTCCTTGACCTTAGCCTTAACCTTCCAGAAAGCTGGAGGACTTTTTCAGCATCCTGCTAGGTTCTTACGTGGATGATGTCCGCCACGCGCAAGTGCACCACCTCCGGCGTTCCCGATCCAGGTTGAGTCGCCTGCGGCCGGACGCGCAAGGATCCATCCTGGCCGATTTCCTCGGCAAGTCCAACGACCACATCTCCATTGGCCAACGTCGCTCGTACCGTGATGCCGATGGTCGAGCATCGCTGGTGATAGGCCAATGCAATCCGATTCGTTCCGTGAACGACCAATTCATCGAGACACTGTTCGAGCTCGAGAAGTAGCTGTGCGAGCAGTCTGTTGCGGTCGACGACGATCTTCCGTTCCTGCCATATCGACGTGGCTGAGTCGCGAAGCTCAGCGGGCCAGTCATCATGGTCCACGTTGACGTTGATGCCGATTCCGATGATCTGAAAAGGGTCTGATCGTATTCCTGTACCGCTTTCACAGAGGATTCCGCCGACTTTTCGTTCCGAGATCAGGAGATCGTTGGGCCATTTCACGGAGACGTGGATGGATGAGACCTGTTCGATTGCTTCGGCCGCGGCCAGCGCGGAGATCAGCGGCAGCCAGGAGAGCCATTCCGTGAGGCGTTCCGGTGGGCGTGCTGCTCTGAGAATGATGGAACAGTAGAGATTGGTGCCGGATGGAGAAAACCAGGTTCTGGAGAGACGCCCGCGCCCTGCAGTCTGGCTATCCGCAGCGACGACGGTGCCATGTTCTACTTCTGCCTGCGCAAGCTGAACGGCCTCCCGGTTGGTTGAAGGGAGGGAGTCGAATAGTTCGATGCGACGCCCCAGCCACCTGGTCGATAGGGTGCTGTGGATGGTGTCTCTGGTAAGTGGTGGCGAAGGTTGCACGTATTACCTAGGAGCCTGTCCGACGTTGACCTTTCTACTGCGGCGAACGATCTGCGACCATCTGCGTCGTTCTCGGCCCGAAAAAATCCTCAACGTATTCCAGCGAATACGCCTCCGGTTTTTCCGGGCCTGCGGCCTCGCATCTGGCCGCACCTCCTTCGCCTCGTCACGAACGGCGATGTCGGACAGGCTCCTGGCAGGATGCTGAAAAAGTCCGCCAGCGTCCCACTCGGTTATCCTGCGGGAAAGTATTGTTGTTGTAGCACATGTGCGGATTCTCAAAGTTCTCGCGTGTCAAAGTAATTTTTCGCTACTTGCTAGGCCGGCGGCGTGGTTCGAGTACCAAGCTAAGCGTTGCCGCTGGGGCTGAATGGGTGAGGGCTCCGATGGAGATGCGGTCTGGGCCGGCTGCTGCCATTGCGCGTACGTTCTTCAGGGTGATGCCTCCCGAGACTTCCACCAGCGCACGACCGTCGACGAGCTTCACCGCTTGCTTGACTGTGGCGGGAGTCATATTGTCCAAGAGAATGATGTCGGCCTTGCCACGAAGGGCGGCCTGAACTTCCGATAGCGATTCCACTTCGACAATGACTGGCTTGTCTTTGGGAGCCATTGCTCGCGCTTTCCGGCAGGCTGCAAGGACAGCCGGTTTCTTGTTATTCATCAGGGCCAGATGATTGTCCTTGATCAAGATGCCATCGCCGAGCGACACACGGTGATTCGTTCCCCCGCCAAGGGATACTGCCCATTTCTGAATGCGCTCTCCAGCCAGGGAGCGTCTTTCTTGTATCCATGATATCGACCGGATAGCCATGAACGGCGTGGCAGAAACGGTTGGTCAGGGTGGCGATCCCGGAGAGATATTGGAGGAAGTTCAGGGCGACTCGTTCAGCCATTAAGATGGATCGTCCATCGCCTTCGATCTGCAGTAGGACATCTCCATTTTTGGCATGCGATCCATCTCGTCGCGATGGAGTCAGCTTGAGAGAGGCATCGACCGCGATGAATGTTTGAATGGCTGCTGCCATCCCTGCAACGACGAGGGATTGTTGGGCGATGATCTTTGCGCGGGCAGGAGTAGGTTCGGAAAAGAGCGCCGCTGTCGTGATGTCGCCTTGGGCAAGGTCTTCTTCGAGTCCCATGCGGACCGCACGTCGGATGTCAACAGCCGGCAGCGCCACCATGCTTAGGCTCCCAGCATCGCGCGCAGCTGCTGTTCGCTGCTGGTCAGCATGGCGCGGTCACGAGAGAGTGCGCGGAGGCGGTCCTGATGGTCGGTGATCACTTCAGGCGGTGCTTTTGAGACAAAGTCCGCATTTTTCAGCTTGCCGTCGAGCCGCTCGGATTCCTTGTCGGTTTCTTCGGTCTGTTTCACGAGGCGGTCGAGCGCTTTTTTGAGATCCACGTCACCCTCGACGGACACGCCCACTGTGACGCCGCCTGTGATGAGGCGGAGTACGTTCGATGTCGGCCACTGAGAGATAGGAATGGGCGAGATCTGTCCTCGTCCGAGATGCGCGAGGTCCTGTTCAAGCGTACCCAGTGTCGTGTTCGCCGCTGGCTCCTCATGGGTCACAAAGACGCGTACCTCTTTTCCCGGTGGATAGTTCAGCAGGACGCGGGCGGTTCTGAACAGACCAATGCTCTGCTCAAAGAGACGAAATGTTTCTTCTGCAGACGGCTCGTGCCAGTGCGTCTGGGGGACCGGATAGGATTGGGTGACAATGGTCTTACCCTCGTGAGGTAAGGTCTGCCAAATTTCTTCGGAAATAAAGGGCATGAAAGGATGAAGTAGTCGCAAAAACACTTCGAGCGTATCCTGGAGCGTCTGTCGGGTTGCAGGACCTTGAGGATGCACAGGATCCTGGAGGACAGGTTTGATCAATTCAAGGTACCAATCGCAGTACTCATGCCAGAAGAATTGGTAGAGAACATTCGTCGCTCGATCAAACCGATAGGCTTCCAGCTCCATCGTCACGATCTGGATGGTGTCGTTCAGCCTGCTTCGTATCCATAGACCGGGAAAGGACCGATCGGTCGGAGGCTGCGATTCCTTTATGCCGGCAAGGTACATGTGGGCGAAACGGGCGGCGTTCCAGATCTTGTTCGCAAAATTGCGATAGCCTTCGATCCGTTCCTCTGCGAGTTTGATGTCGCGTCCCGGTGAGGCCATCGAGGCGAGCGTGAAGCGGAGCGCGTCGGTGCCGAACTGCTCCATCACATGCAGCGGATCGATGACGTTGCCTTTCGACTTGCTCATTTTCTGCCCTTCGGCATCGCGCACGAGGGCATGGATGTAGACGTCACGGAAGGGGACATCGCCCATGAATTTCAGACCCATCATGATCATACGGGCGACCCAGAAAAACAGAATGTCGAGGCCCGTGACGAGAGTCGAGGTCGGGTAGTACGTCTTCAGCTCGGGAGTCTGTTCAGGCCATCCCAGTGTGGAGAAGGGCCAGAGGGCGGAAGAAAACCAGGTATCGAGGACGTCGGGGTCTTGGATGAACTGTTGGCCTCCGCATCCGGGCAGGTTGACGGCGCGCGTCTTTCCGACAATCGGAATTCGCCCCTTGGAGGATCGTCAGTCGCGCGGATGTGGCATCGCAGCGGTGAGGCTGTTGCTGCAGTTTCCTACAATGATCAGCTCTTTATTGCAGTGGCGACAATACCAGGCAGGAATTTGATGCCCCCACCAGATTTGGCGTGAGATGCACCAGTCTTTGATATCCCGCATCCACCCGAGATAGTTGTTCGTCCATCCTTCGGGAATGATTCGGATACGTCCGTCTTCGACGGCATGGATCGCAGGCTCGGCTAGGGGCTTGATCTTCACGAACCACTGAGGAGACAGGTAGGGTTCGACCACAGTTTTGCAGCGATAGCATTTTCCGACGGCCATTTTATGGTCATCGACTTTTGTGAGGAGATTGCGATCTTTCAGGAGCTGCTCGACTTTGAGCCGTGCCTTGCTGGCGGGAAGGCCTGCGATTGCCTCAATGATGCCTTGATCGACGTCGGCAGTTTTGAGGCCCTGTGGATCGAGCAAGGCCTGACGGTCGAAGATGGGAAGGCGCTGTAGTCCATGCCGTTCGCCTGCTTCAAAGTCGTTGAAGTCGTGCGCCGGCGTGATCTTGACGGCGCCGGTGCCGAACTCGCGGTCGACGAGAATTGCATCACCCACGATTGGAATCGTGCGGTTTGTGAGGGGGAGCCGGACTCGTTGTCCAATCAATCTGTTGTAACGGGGATCTTCCGGGTGGACCGCCACCGCTGTGTCGCCGAACATGGTTTCTGGTCTCGTCGTCGCCACGGTGAGACGAATCGCGGGATCCTGTTCGAGCGGATATTCGATTGAGTACAGTTTCCCTTTGATGTCTTCGTGCTCGACTTCGATGTCCGACAGAGCTGTCAGACAGCGCGGGCACCAATTGATCAGCCGCTCCCCTCGATAGATCAGTCCGTCTTCATAGAGCCGCACGAAGACTTCCATGACGGCTTTTGATAACCCCTCATCCATTGTGAATCGCAGACGGTCCCAGTCGCAGGACTCACCGAGTTGTTTCTGTTGACTGATGATCGTGTTTCCAGAGGTGGCTTTCCATTGCCAGACGCGCTCGATGAAGCGTTCGCGTCCAAGGGATTCCCGAGACGCGCCTTCGGTCAGGAGCTGTTTTTCCACGACGTTCTGCGTGGCAATGCCCGGCATGATCGGTGCCGGGTAACCAGAGCACATTGCGGCCTTGCATGCGTCGCCAGCGTATCAGAATGTCTTGTATCGAATGATTCAGCGCGTGGCCGACATGCAGTGAGCCTGTGACATTCGGGGGAGGAATGACGATGCAATAGGGCTGGCCGGGATGGGTCGGCGAGGCGTGAAAATAGCCTTGCTGGTTCCAGAACTGAGACCAACGTGCTTCGACCGTCTTGGGGTCGTAGGTTTTGTCGAGTTGGGGTGTGCTCATCTGGTTCATCTGGTTTGTTTTGTTTATCTGGTTGATTTGGTTTATCTGGTTAGTTTCGTTCAACCAAATACCCAGACAGACGAGACAAACCAAACCACGCTCTTCTAATGCTGGCGGACTTTTTCAGCATCTTGCTAGAGGTGCGGGGCATCTTAGCATGCGGGTGCTGGCCTCTCAAGGCGAAGTGGTGGCACACATAACTTGAGGGGGGCAGAGCCGTGTGTTATACAGACTCGCACAAGGCGAGAGCGAGAGGTTCGTTCCGCTTCCACTTTTTACAACTTGGAGAGACTATGGCCACAGGGCGTGAAAAAGACCGCAAGACGAGAAAGAAGCATCGGAAAAATGTCGCGCGAGTGAAGGCGCTGGCGACAGCCAGACGAAGTAAGGGGAAGAAGCACAAGAAGGGGTAAGTCGGAACAGAGGCGAGAGTCTTACGCAGCCCGTGTGAGGCGTGTGATTTCTGCTTTGATCTGTTCTTCGGCCAGATTCGGCACGAGACGCAGAACAGCCTGTTCGACTTGCTCTCGGGCTGTTGCCTGGACGAGTGCTTCGGCTATTCCAGCAGTCTGATTGGCCGCAGCTTGGTGGATCTCATCCTTGATGAGTCCCTCAAGCGATCCGAGTTGTTCCCGAACCATATCGGCCAGTGCGGTGCGAACGGCATTGATTTCTTCGCGGACGAATTGATCAATGCGCTCTTTGATCAGGGGGCTCGCGGTTTCGAATACGCTCTGTCGAATGATGGGTTCGAAGAGGGATATGTCCCGTGAGAGAAGCTTCGGGAGTGCCGTCATGAGCAACGGCTCAAGCACCTGAACCAACCGGTCTTCCGAAAGGGACGCACTTATGTGTGCGCGTACCTCTGTTTCCACGGCTTTGGCCACGAGGGTTGCCAGTTCTTTCCCCACAATCCGGGGGAGCACGTCGGCAATCTTTTTTTCCGTCCGTTCCGACATGGAGTGAAGCAGTTGACCGAAGAGGCCCTTCATCGCCTCTTCTGGTTCGGTTGTTGAGGTCCGCGCTGCGGTGGTGGAGGTCACCGGGGAGTGTTTCGGTTGAGAGTGGGGCGCCATCGCCTGTTCCTCTTCTTCCTCGGTCAGGCTGTCATCGCTGAGGTTATCATCATCGGAGTCCGTCGTACTTGAGACGGGAGGCCATGAGCGAGTTTTCTTCTTCGCGCCATTCGATCCGGCTGCCTGCTGTGCTTCCAGATCCTTGATCACATCAATGAGGTTCTCGGACTGAAATGGTTTGTTGAGAAAGGCCTTCACTCCCAGCGAACGCAAGTGGGCTTCATCCACACGATCCGAAGGGCTGGTCAGGGAGACAATGTAGGTTTCTGCGAGGGTATCCAGCTTGTGGACTTCCTTACAGAACCCCGAAAAGGTCATGTTCTCCAAATGATAATCTGCGATGATGAGATTCGGGCTCATCCGGCGGGCCGCTTCCAAGGCTGTGGGGCCATCCTGGAATCCTACGACATCACACCCTTCCGGCTTCGAGATCTGCTCGACCAGCCGGCGGACCGCGGGACTACTATCGACGACAAAGATGGTTGACGCCACCTAACCCTCCAATGTTATTGAACTATGTCGAAGCTAGCAGCGAGGGTATTCTTTGTCAAGAAATCGCACGATAGGTGCGTGTTTTGACTTCGGATTTTTGAACTGCCTACAATTCGACAATCATAGGGTTTGTACGACCAATGAAGACCCCAATCCACGTCATCTTTTTTGATGCAGCCGAGACCCTATTTCATATTAATGGTTCGGTGGCGGACATCTACCTGACCCATGCGGTTCGGCACGGGTTTCGGCAGACTCCCGACTCACAGGCATCGATTGCGCAAGCCTTTCAGCGTGCCTTTCACGACGCGTCGCCGCCGGTCTTTGCCGCAACGGATCCTATCGAGTTAAAACAATGTGAACGGCTCTGGTGGTTCGATATCGTGCACAACGTGTTTTATCGCGTCGGGATGTTCGAGCGGTTTGATGAATTTTTCGAGCAGGTTTTCCAGGTATTTGAAGATCCTCGCTCCTGGGCGCTGTTTCCTGAAACTCATGCCGTGCTGACGAGGCTGCGTGAAGAAGGATTCGAGCTGGGGATCGTGTCCAATTTCGATTCCAGGCTCTTTCCTGTGATGCGGGGACTCGGCATCGACCGGCTCTTCGATTCTGTCACGATTGCAAGCCTCGCCAGGGCCGCCAAGCCGGCACCGAAGATTTTCGAAATTGCCCTCGAAAAACACGCGGTCGATCCCGAAGACGCGATGCACGTGGGTGACAGTGTCCGGGACGATGTGGAGGGTGCGACGAAGGCCGGGCTGACCGGCGTGTTACTGGATCGAGCGGGGCGCATTCAGGCGTCGGGCGGGATTGTGATTCGGACGTTAGAAGAAATTCTTCCCTTGGCGCTGGCGTCAAAGAAGTAGCGGAACCAGATCTTTCGCGCGGCCCTGCAGCGAGAGGTCCACCAGGTCTGACTGAGGGGTGATCTCGAGATTGATCTCGATGACCGACGCGCCCACATCTTTCGCCATCGAGGCAAATCCTGCGGCAGGATAGACGACTCCCGATGTGCCGATCACAAGGAGGAGGTCGCAGGCACGCAAGGCCTCATCACAGCGGCGCAGGTCTTCCTCCCAGAGCGACTCCCCAAACCAGACGATATGAGGCCGGAGCAGTGCATGACACAGGTGGCATGTCGGCAGGATGGGAAGCGGGATCTCCCGATTTTCCGAGATGACGCTACAGCCCGTACAGCGAACCTTCCAGATGTTACCGTGAATTTCGGAGAGCCGTTGCGAGCCGGCGGTTCGATGGAGCCCATCGACATTTTGTGTGATGAGCCAGAAGGTATCGTGCGTGCGACGTTCAAGTTCTACAAGAGCGATGTGGGCAGGATTCGGCTGCTTCGTGGCAATCAGTTCACGCCGCCAGTTGTACCATTCCCAGACCAGCCTCGGGTCTCGCTCAAAGGCTTCGGGTGTTGCGAGATCTTCCGCGCGGTAGGTGCGCCACAAGCCGTCCGCCCCGCGAAAGGTCGGCACGCCGCTATCCGCAGAAATTCCAGCTCCCGTGAGGACGGTTACGTACCGAGCGGAAGCGAGGTGTGTGCGGGCGAGGAGGATCTGATGGTCGGTAGCCATGGGCGGATGGGTAACTACTCAGGTGTTTAGGCTGAAGGCTGAAGGAAAAAAATATCTCGCAAGGCATCAGCCAACCCATTCAACACCTTCTCGGTTTCTTCGACCTTGGGTTCAAGCAGAAATGAATCCTCGTTGCGCAAGAAGCCCGACTCCTGAAAGCCTTCAGCCTATCTACCTGAGTGGTTGCGCGAATTGTATCGCATTTTGGCCTGATGAATCAGCGTGATATAGTACGCCCCCGCTATTCTTGTGAGGTGCATGATGAAACAGATTCTCATGGTAGGTGCTGGATCGGTCGGTGGGTTCTTCGGCGCACATTTTGCGAAAGCGAAGCTCTCTGTATCTTTTCTACTGCGGCCCAAGACGCTCGCAGCAGTGAAGCAGAACGGCCTCACGATCCGCAGTGCCAAGGGCTCCTTCACCGTGCATCCACCGGCCGCTTCCGATCCGCGAGATCTTCCGAAGCCAGACCTGATTATTCTCTCTGTGAAAGCCTACGATCTGGATGAGGTGCTGACTCAGATCGAGCCGGTCCTGGCCGATCGGACCGTCATCTTGACCCTGCAGAATGGAGTCGATACGGAGGATCGCATCCTGGCGCGTGTTCAACGGGACTGTGTCGTTGGCGGTATCGCGTACATTTATACCAAGATCGCGGAACCCGGCGTCATCGACCATTATAAGAAAGGGGCCGTGGCGATCGGGGAGCTGATGGGAAATCAAAGCGCTCGTCTGTTTGCCATCGCAGATCTGTTCAAACAGGCAGGGATTCCATATCAGCTAGTCGACGATATTCGGCGCAGCAAGTGGGAGAAGATGTGTTGGAATTGCGTCTTCAATCCCTTGACCGTGATGATCGACGACAAAGTCGCCAAGGCGCTCGATCATCCCGAGATGCTGGGAGTGATTTATCAGATCGTGGGTGAAATCGTGGCGGTGGCGGCCAGCGCAAAAGTGCCGTTGGCCCCGGATATGGCAGAGAAGGTGGTCCGTTGGACACAAGAGATTCGGGATATCCATACCTCGATGTATGACGATTGGAAGGCCGGTCGGCCGACCGAGATCGATTTTCTGAATGGGTATGTCGCGAAGCTTGGGCGGAAATTCGGCATTCCGACACCATTGAACGACCTGCTGACGGCGGTGATCAAGACCATCACCGAGCGGGAACGAACCGGTCCTGGTATCGTGCGGATCGACGGAGCAGTGGTCCAGCCTGTTTCGCTCGATCGTGCTGCGATCGCATCGTTGCCGGCAGAACATCAGCTCGATATTTCGACGGTGATGCCCGGAATGAAGGGTAAAGGGATTCGCGTGAAGGGCCTCCTCGATATTCCCGCGCTGGCCATCGGGGCGGACCACGTCACCTTCCATGCTTCAGACGGGAACTATTCGGCCTGTCTCACGCTTCAACAGGCGAGAGAGTATGGTGTTCTCGTCTATGAACTCGATGGAGCATCGTTGCCTGATGTGAAAGGCGGTCCGTTCCGGTTAGTGACGCCCGGTCTCGGTGATCTCTGCGCCAACGTGAAAGGGGTTGCGAAAATCGAGGTGACCATCGGAATCGGAGCTGATACACGGCCAACGAATTGCTAGGTCCGTCTGGTTCATCTGGTCTATCTGGTTTGTCTGGGTGAGAAGTCTTTGAACTGACACGAGGGGCAGAGAGGAATTTGCAGGTCGGTTTCTCGTACTATGCTGGTCAGTGTACTCACTAGTTAGCATCAAATGCACACATCGCCGACGCATGACGACAAGGGGCACGTTACTGGCTTTGAGATCAGTAATATGCTGATTAGCAGAGGTGGCGTGGTAAAGCTTCTGAGGACCATCCCGACCTTGACAATCACTAAGAGTCCGAAACGCTGGGCGCTGGATGATGATGACTTTGTGCACTTCACGATGAACGGGCACTTGTTCAAGGTTATCGACGCCCACAATTTCCTGGGGCGGTTTGATGGCTAACTAGCCTTGGAGGAGACCTTTGCCACGAGTTGCGTGGTTTAGCGCTCAATGGCGTCGTTCGGGAAAAAAGGGGACGTGCCGTTAGACACGCCCCCTGAACTCAGACCAGTCAGCAGACTGAACCAATTACTTCAATGCGTCAATGCCGGCGCCAAAGTTTATGTGAAACGCCGCTCCGTTCATCACCAAAGCTGGGACCGACTTGACTCCGGCTGCTTCTGCTTCTTTCACCCGCGCTTTATTCGTGCCGAGATGGACGTGTTCCACATCATATTTCGATGGATCCAGAGCGTTGGCGACGCTGTTCTCGGCTGCGACGCATACGGGGCATCCTGCGTGGTAGAAAAGTTGCTTTGGTTTTCATCTTGATCTCCCTTCAAATATGACGGTTTTGGTGAGGCTGCCGCATTTACGACAGCGTGGAAACAATTCCAAGCCCAGGGTCGCAGGTACGTTTTTGCTCCCTCAGCCACTTGTGGAATAACGTACTGACAATCTGACAATGAAAGCAACAGAAAAATTACCGCCCCCAGTGCGCGACTTCCGGCTGGTTTCTCTTGTCTATTTGGTTTGTTTGGTTGGTTGAACCAGGCCAACCAGATAAACAAAACAAACCAGATGAACCAGACAGACCGGGCTAGTGGATGATCTGAATTGCTTTCCACCGTTCCGATCGGTAACGCCAGAGTAGCAACCCCATTCGGACCGTCCAATCCGCGATCATGGCGCTCCACACGTAGAGCACGTCGAGTGCGAGCCAGGGTCCTGCGATGACCGCGAGGGGCAGGCGGACTCCCCACATGCCGATTGTCGTCGCCACCATGATGAACCGGGTATCGCCGGCTCCACGTAACGATCCGGCCAGGACCATGGTGAGGGCGAGCGGCACTTGGAGGATGGCGACGATGCGCAGGAACAGCGTCCCGAGTTCGACGACGGCTTCGTCGCTGGTAAAGGCGCGCATGAGCATGTAGGGAAAGAAAAAGAACAGCACGCCCATTGACGCCATTGCGACGGTTGCCAGCCGGTTTGCCTCCCAGTTTTCGAGTTTGGCCCGGACATATTTACCCGCACCGATACTCTGTCCCACCATCGTGGCGGCTGCGATCGCGAAGCCATATCCCGGCAGGAACGACAGGGATTCGATCGACAAGCCGACTTGATGGGCGGCGTAGGTCACAGTGCCGTACAGCAGGACGATCTTGGTGTAGAGGATAATTCCTGTCTGTTGAAATATCCGCTCGCCGGAGACCGACGCTCCAATCTGCCAGGTGGAGCGCAAGAGATCGCGTCGTACTTTCAGTGGTTTCTTAAAGAGCTTTCGGCAGGCCCAGAGGAGGTAGACCACGCCCGTTCCTTCTGCGAGGCCCGTCGCAACGGCTGCTCCGGTAATACCCCAGGCAGGGAAGCCCCAGAGTCCGTAGACCAGCGGGTAGGCGATTATCAGATACAGTAGATTCACTGCTATCAAGGCGTACATTGGAGTTTTGGTGTCTCCGGTGCCTTGCAGAATCGATGAGAGGACCTGCAAGAATATGGCGCAGGGGATGACCAGGAAGATGAAGTTCGAGTAGGGAAGGGCCAGTGTGATGACGTCGTGCTTCGCGCCCAACAGTTCCATGATGACACGATTCAGGGATAATCCGAGTACCACCAGCGAGCAGGACACGATGGCGGCCAATCCGAGGAGATGCGTGGCGGCTTCTCCGACGTCTTTGGTGCGTCGAGCGCCCCACAGCTGGGCGATGAGGACGTTTGCCCCCACCGATAATCCGGAGACGAGCGTGGTTGCCATGAAGGCCAGTAACTGACCAAGTCCGACGGCCGCGATGGATGTGGCGCCGAGACCACCGACAAGGAAGACAGCGATGATGCCTTCGGTGCGTTGGAGCAGGCTGCTGACCGTGACTGGTAAGGCAAGGGTCAGAACGGACTTTCTGATCTGTGCAACGCGGGATGCCATGGCGGGCCATCCTAACAGGATGCTGGACAAATATGTGTCTGTCCGATTAGGGTCGTCTCACGATGACTGACCTCGGCGATCTCTCACCAGTTCCTCTTCCGAAGGCCCCGCGCCTGTCAAAGTCAAAATTCCTGTCCGGTCTTCAATGTCACAAGCGTCTGTATCTCGAAGTCCATCAGCCTTCTCTCGCGACCAAGCCTGACGCCGCGACGCAAGCGATGTTCGATATGGGAACAGAAGTCGGGGAGTTGGCCAGGAGTCGCTTCCCGGGCGGGGTATTGGTGACAGCGGGGTATCGCCAGACAGAAGCCGCTCTTGCGCAGACGGCTGAACTGATCCGGGACCTCACGGTGCCGGCGATTTTCGAAGCCGCGTTTATTGCACGGTGGGGTGCTGATTCGCGCCGATGTGTTGGAGCGTGTCCAAGCCGTGGAGGGGCAACCCTCTGGCTGGCGCCTGATCGAGGTCAAGTCTTCTACGAAGGTCAAAGATGTGCATCTTGAAGATCTCGCCGTTCAAAGCGAAGTGATATTGAGCGCAGGGCTGACGCTCGTCTCCGTCAGTCTCATGCATATCAATACCGGGTATCTGTATCGAGATGGAGCAATCGATCTGACAGAACTTTTTGCGATTCAGGATCTGTCCGAGGCCGTGGCTCAACGACGGGCTACGGTGCCAGAGCGGTTGGCTACGATGAATCGCATGTTGCTCCACACGCAACCCCCTGACATTGAGCCGGACCGGCATTGTCATACGCCCTACGAGTGCCCGTTCTGGGAACATTGCACTAAAGACAAACCGGCGCGGTGGATTCATTACTTGCCGGGGTCGAAACACGTGGTCGGTCATTTGATTGAGCTGGGGGTGGCGACGATCGACGATATTCCGGCTGGTACAAAGCTGTCGCCGGTT
Source organism: uncultured Nitrospiraceae bacterium (assembly GCA_963825145.1). GTDB lineage: Bacteria > Nitrospirota > Nitrospiria > Nitrospirales > Nitrospiraceae > Palsa-1315. The sequence goes on along the minus strand of CAWGSC010000028.1, from coordinate 68,176 downwards.
CAGCGTCGTGTGAAAGAGAATGTCGAGTGGATGTCCGAGAAACTCGGCCCTGTGTTGAAGGCCGTGCAGTATCCGGTTCATCACCTCGATTTCGAGACGATTATGCTAGCAGTGCCTCGATTCTCGGAGACAAGACCCTATCAAGCCCTCCCGGTTCAGTGGTCGAATCATATTGAACAGGCAACCGGTGAGTTGCGCCACGAGGAGTTTCTGCACAAGGATGTGAGCGATCCACGGAAGGTTCTTGCCGAAGCTTTGCTGGAATCTCTGGGGGACCGGGGGAGTATTTGTGTGTACTCGCCCTATGAAAAGTCTGTGATCGAGCAGTTGGCCGAGGCTCTTCCTTCGTTGCGAACCGCTCTTCAGGCATTAGTGAAGCGTATCTGGGATCTGCATCCGATCGTGCGCGATTATTACTATCATCCACACTTTGGCGGCTCCTACTCACTGAAAGAGGTCCTTCCTGCTCTCGTCCCATCGCTCGCCTATGACGATCTGGCGATCAAAGAGGGCGGGCATGCCGCTAGTGAGTATTACCGCATGGTCTTTGTTGAAACGGATTGGGTCGAGCGGGCGACGATTGAAGAGGCCCTGCTGCGATACTGCGCGCGAGATACTTTGGCGATGGTTGAGCTTAGGCGGGCGTTGAAGGAAAAGGCAGAGGTGAAAGGCGAATGACGTAATGATTCGCTGGGTTTACGATGTGAAGTAGGGCCGACAGGGAACGATTCGTGTGGTACGTATCCGGCGGTTAAATAACGCCCTAGCGGGGTCACGCCATCAATGTACCCTCTTGAATATCAAAGCGAAGTGCGTCAGTTAACGACTGTAGGAACCCCTACTGCAATGAGTTGGCATGCCTGTGGCATGATCATGGTCCTTCTCCTTCTTCCTCCGACTCAGGCGCTGCCCGGCCAGACGGACAGACTCTCGCTTATAACGAACGCAGGAAGTTCAGCACATGCTGCTTGTCGATCTCGTGGAGCCGATTGAAATGCCCGACTACTTCATTTGCTTCTGACGGAATATAGCGCCCACCGCCTGACCCGGCGTGGGCGTGAATCGCTTCGAGCAGATCCTTTGTGCGTCCGTCGTGCAGGAAAAAGATTCGCTTCCCGAGGCCCCACAAGGGCGCTGTGCGAAATTCATCGCCCATAGCGTGGCCTTGGCTCACATCATCGGCCAGGCCCGCCCCCATGTTATGGAGCGCCAGATCAGAGTACAGGTTGACGTCCTGGTCCCGCAACGCCGCTACAGATGACAGACCGGTATGCCCTGTATGTAATGTCGGGGTATGGCACATGGCGCAGCCGACGTCCTCGAACAATTTCCGGCCGCGGACGATGGTGTCCGTGTCAGGCGCGGGCGTCGCAGGTGCAAGGAAGCGCATGAAGACGGCAAACTTCACGACGTCGTTAGGGACCTCCTGCGGGTCGGTTGCCTGAACGTTCGTCACACTTTCCGGTGTCGGGTTGAAACGGCAGGCTGGTGCTTCGTCTCTCTCCTGGGGGAACAAATCGGTCGTCACGCCCTGTTCGACGTTATAGGCTTCGGCGGCAAACAGCTCGAGCGACTTATTCTGGGCTTTCCACCCGAAGCGGGTGACGGTGCCGTCGTTCCCGCTGGTATTCAAACGGCCGCGAATGCCGAGCCCCTGCTTTGTGGCGATATGAGCGCTCAGATTGGCGTACAGCGCACTGTCGTCGATGGCTTCGATCAACCCCGCCCCGAAGACCGGAGTCGGAATACGGAACACCACGTTCTGGTGAGCAATCGCGGCGCGGAAATCCGGCTGTTGAAGAAAGCAGCCCGGCGCATCGTTTCGCCCGGTGATGGTAAAGAGCGCGTGGACTCCACCGTCGGGCGTACCATCCGGATTACGTTTAAATCTGGCTTCGCGCACCGGACCGTCCTTCTTAATAAACGACGGGACGTCGTTATCCGCGCCTTCCTTTTTGGCCATCTCGACCTGCGGATTGAGGGCGGGACTGGTCCCTCCTATATCCGGATGCACGTGACAGCCGGCGCAACTGTCCAGGTTGAAACGCGGGCCAAGCCCCGCTTCCGTGTCCGGGATTGTGCCCTGAACCGACGCAACTTCCAGAAAGGCCTCCCGTCCAATTCCAAAGGCCTCTTTTTGCGTCGGTGTGAGTCCCGGTAACATGACCCCTGCAGAAGCGGGGCCGGAACGTACGCCGGGATCACGTGCCGCAAATCGAGAGAATTCCGAGAAGACCTCTTCGGAGAAGGCCCCCGCGATGACCGTTAGCATGGCCACCGACACCATGATGTAACCTGACCGGGTGAGGTGTCTGTGAAAAATCATCTTAGCCTCCGTTGTGTGTGGGTGATTGGACTATGACGGTCCAGTTAGAGGTGGTGAGACCTGCCTCCATTACTCAGTGAACGAGATTGGTCCGATGGCGGTGGAAGACGTGGGGAGGGAAAGGCCTGGCGTGAGCGGAGATAATTGCATGGTAGGCGCTGGATCAACATGGGAGCGCACTCCGGATAGGTTGGCGGCTCGGGCTAGCCATGAAGGCCCGTTTGTAGGTCGGCACCAGTAGAAATGTCAAGAATTTATTTTCGTACGTAGAATATTGTAGGTGTGATCGTACAAGAGTAGGGAAGGAGCACTGATGGTTCTCCGAAACGGGCCTATGAAGCTGGTTTGCCGTGAATGAGATGTAGGGGAGATGAGCGAGTGGGTGCTTTCCTCTGGGAATTCGCCGACTTCAATGACACGTGTATTCCTGGGAGTTGACACCGGATATGACCCCTCGTTTCACGATTGGCTTCTGGCCTTGCCCCAGGGGATGGTGCAAAAGTGCCGCACGCGAAGGAAGTCACCCTCTAGACTCATGGTAAGGACAAGTACAAGTGCACCCTGGCCGATGTGCTCCTGCCTGATGGCACCAATGTCAATCACACACTCGTCGAAGATGGCTGGTGCTGGTGGTATCGGAAGTATCCGAGGGGGATACGGTGCTGAACGGGTTGGAGAAGGAAGCACGAAAGGCGAGGGAAGGACTGTGGGCCGACCCGCAGCCGATGCCGCTGTGGGAGTGGAGGAAGAAGTAGGCGAATGCGGCGGTGATCGATTGTCGGAAATTGTCTAAAACCGCTCAGGAAAGCCTTGGCGGACTTGCAGAGGGCGTGTGCCCGCGAACACTCATGGCCAATATTTCGACTTGGACTTCCTGGCAGGATTTTGTTTGCTAGGTTTACGTGGTTCCACGGCACGAGCGGCTGAGCGTGGATCACGCGCCTTGGCCAGTGTTTTGCCTTTGGCCTTGGGTTTCCTGGCGATACCGGAGGAGGCCACTTTCTTTGGAGTTGGTTTTCTCGCAGTTCGTGTCTTGGCTTTTGACTGTGCCTTTTTCAAGGACTTCAATGTACCCTTGATGCCAGCTTGAGCGATCGATAAGGCGTTTTTGACATCCTCGAGGAGGTTCTTCACAGCCATGCTTCATCATGCCAGAACGACGCCGCTTTCGCTAGTCCCTCACAATTCAAACTTTACCAGTCCCCCTCCGCTCGACACCCTCGCCGAATAGAATTGTGGTTTTGATTCCACCAGGAGAGGTTAACGCCGAGCTAAGCCCGAATGAGAAGATGGTCGATGAGCGCAGGTTTTTCAATGTGTATGGCTGCGGAGGTCTGGATAAATCGTTTCAATCTTAACCGGTCACTTGGGCTCACCCGGATCACACCCACCGTGATCCAGGGCGCGTGAACCTTATTGACTACCGCCAGCGTGATGTCTATAAAGGTCTCCTCACCTTCCAACCATAATTGAACTTTCACAAGATCCCCTGCTCTCAGGTAATCAGGGGTGATGAGCTTATGTCCATCCTCTAAACTTTCGAGCACGCACCCGTCCGCTTGAAGCTGCGTGCTAGCGAGCGGAAGCACGCAGTCAATAGTAAACCTCGGACTATCTTCCCTGGTCTGTTGTGTCCCCTGAGCCATATTGCTATGCGTAGGGTGTGCGGGAAAGTAGTACTTGGCTATTCCTCAAGAGGTGGGCGGCTTAGCCGAGATCGCAAGAAACAGTATAGCAGACCCACAGCCGGTACCGCCGTGGGAATGGCGGGAGAGCAGCAAGTGATGGATTTCCCTGAGTTCAACGTGTAGGAGCGCCCTTAATGAATCGACCAAACCTGACAATCATTTCGAGTTTCTCGTTGATCCCATATTTGGTGGTGGCTTGGGGATATAGAGAAATGACCCAGCGTGATGCTAATGCATTTTGGAATGCGCTGGCGTGCTGCTTGGAGTCAGACGATGTTTCTCCGTCATTGAAACACTGGGTAACGTCTTGTATTGGAGGCTGTACGGACGAAAGCTAGCGGTAGGAAATGCGGTAGCATTCTTGAAGGCTAGCGAATACCCAACGCGGAAGTACTCGCACGATAACTTTGGGAACTACTTAGCACGAATCCAAGATGACCCCGAGTACCCAGCAACGCTAAGACGGTCCGTAATAGAAATTGAACATATGTTGCCTATGGTCGAGCAGGTAGGAATATCGGTAGGAGTACGCGCACATTCAACATTCGAGGCAGCCCTGGATGTGTACGCTCCCCCGTCGCAAGCGGGCCACCGCCTCTGAGGATGGAAGAGCATGGTAGGGTTGGTCCGCACCTGGTGCCCCGTGGAAGTGGCGGTGGCGCAGAGACTACGCCGCCGAGGATTTCTTTAGGCCAACACCCCGGTTCCGTTTTCTAATCGGGTCATAATAATACCGTAAAAGTAGAAATTAATAAGATGGGGCCAGCACTGTTGGCTCTGGTTGACGTCGCCCCCGAAAACGACCACATGTTATAAGTAGAGTAACATGACGGCTTCGGCGGTCCCGTACGAAAGGAGGGGCGCGTCACCTCGTGAGGGCAGGGGTGCCGGAGACGGTCGCCATGAAGATCAGGGGGCATAAGACCCGTTCGGTATTCGACCGGTATAACATTACCAGCAGGGAGGACTTAAAGGAGGCAGCCAACCGGCTGGATGCCTATATTCAGCGGAAAATGGTTACACTTCCGGTGACACTTGAGGAGGCACCGTATCGGTATGACTCGGACCAGGATGCACAGCCTCTTGAAAATTGGCGGAGAGGGTGGGGATCGAACCCACGGTCCCGTTGCCAGGACAGCAGTTTTCGAGACTGCCCGATTCGGCCACTCTCGCACCTCTCCACATGGTAGAACTCATCTCACGTCAGGGTAGGGTTGGGGCGGATGATCGCCGCTACGATCGGCTGTGGAGGCAGCTTACCTTGGGGAGTGTGATTTTTCAATCGGTTTTCTTATCACTCAAAGACCCAGTACGATGGGTGATACGACGGCGTTGAGGGGGTGTACTGGTGAATCCTGGCACAGGTGAGTCGGTTATGGCCTTCCCATCAATTGAATTGATTGCGACGACAGGCTGGTCGGCGCCGATCGAGATGGAGAATCAGGCGATTCATGTCTGGGGTTTCTCGCTCGACGGAAGCCTATCTTTTCTAGAGCAGTGCCGTTCCTGGTTGAGCGAAGATGAACGTGGGAGGGCGGACCGGTTCATCAGCCAGCAAGATCGCTTTCGCTACGTGCTTGTGCACGGAGGGCTCAAAGCGGTGCTCAGCCGATATCTTCGGATCGGTCCGGATGACGTAGAGCTGTCTCGCAATGAGGCAGGCAAGCCTTTCGTGATGGGGGAGTTAGGAGGTCAGTCCGCGATCACGTTCAACATGTCCCATGCGCATGGCCGTGCGCTCATTGCGGTCTCAAATGGGCAGGAGGTCGGAGTTGATCTCGAAAGAATTCGTTCGGACGTAGAGGTAGCGAAACTTTCCAAGCGCTACTTTGCTCCCTCCGAACACACCGCGATCATGCAGTCGACTCAGGAACAGCGTGCAACAAGATTCTTCCGCTACTGGGTTGCAAAAGAAGCGGTGCTCAAGGCGCAAGGTATCGGACTCCGGGCGTTGAGTCAGTGCGAGATCCTCATGGGGGCGGACGGAGTCGGCGTAAAGGTTCTGGTCCCGGCGGGATCTCCGCTCCAAAACCATTGGCGGGTGAGACTCCTTTCTTGTGGCGAGGGCTGGGAAGCAGCAGTGGCCGCTCAGGGGGTGGGCTGGAAGATCGTTGTCTAGTTTGTCTGGTCTGTCTTGTTTATTTGGTTAATCAGACTAACCAGATAGACCAGAGAAACCAGATGAACCAGACAAACCGCCACAGTTTTCGCACCCTGCTAGAGCGCCGCCTCGCGGAGATCCTTGAAAAACTTCTGAATGAGCGCCTGACTCTCCTGTTCGAGGACTCCGCCTGTCACGGCGACCCGGTGATTCAGTTTCGGCTCTGATGGTAGGTTGAACACCGACCCGCAGGCGCCGGCTTTCGGATCCCATGCCCCAAAGACAACTCGGGACACCCTGGCTAAGATAATGGCCCCGATACACATCGAGCAGGGTTCGACGGTCACGTAGAGTGTCGTGTCGGTCAATCGCCACGTGCCCAGTGCAGTCGCCGCGGCGCGGATTGCAATGACCTCCGCATGGGCTGTGGGGTCCTGCCAGAGTTCACGATAGTTGTGTGCCTGCGCCAGAACCCGGCTGTCTTGAACGATCAAGGCGGCGATCGGTACTTCGTCGACGTCCGACGCCTTGGCCGCTTCTTCCAGGGCCATCCGCATAAACGTGAGGTCCTGTGCGTATTCGTTTCCTGCCACTGTTGTCTCCTTAGCCCTCATTATTCTTGAGCGCTTCTGCTGCTATCGCCGATGCCTGACTCGAGCGAGACGGGCGGGAAAAGCGCGACTCGAAGTTCTGGGTTCGAATTCCGAAAACCTTGAACTTTGGATCTCGAACTCTCTTCCGTCTAGCCCGTCCCGCTTTTCTAGCAAGTCGCGCTTGTCGCGCGCCACAATAATGCAGGTTAGGACCGACTCAGGAGGTACATCGGTCCGGTTGGTTGCGGGCGGCCTCCTGAGGGTTCAAGGCTGACGGCAAAGGTCTTCGCATCAGTGAAACTCAGCACCTTCTTGACCAGTAGGTGGGTGGTCTCTCCGGTATCCATGTGAAAGGTCCCGATGCTGATGGGTTTGTCGCGAATGGCCCACAGCTGATAGGTCGTGTCGGCGGGACATTCCGGCAAATTCACGGAGTAGAGCCAGACTTTTTGGGTTCGAGAATCGTACAGCAGGAATCCTGTGGCTTGTCTCGCCAAATCTGATCCGGTAAGGGAGACGGCCTTGACGTTGGGGATTCGAAGGAGTGCGGCTAATTCGTCTTGCGGAGTTCCGACGGTGCGAGCGCCGCCTTGTTGGCTTAATTGAACACGAGTCTCTTCGAGTTCAGCTTCACGCTGGGCCAGCTGTTCCTTGGCTTCCGCGACGTCGTGTGTTCGCTGCTGTAGTTCGTTGCGTAATTCGACGAGGGTCTTGGCTTGGTCGCTGAGATCGCGTTGTACTGCGGCAAGCTTCGCCGACTTTTCCTGGAGCGAGGCTTCGAGCTGCTGAATGTTCGATGTGGCGAGGGAACGTTGTGTCGACACGTTCCATGCGAAATATCCGCCGACCGTCACGATCAGGAGCGCGGCCAAGCCTAAGGCCCAGGGCAGTGACGACGATCGCGCAGGCGCGACGGGAGGAAAGAGGTGGTTCATCCATTCGCCCGGTTCAAGACTCTGTCGGGCCGGTTCGTTCGGTGCCGCCTCAGCTGGAATCGGTGCGGGATTTCGTTCGGCCATGATTCTGGATTTGAGAGAGCGCGGAGGCTTGGTCGGACTAAGAGCGAGCGGGAGAAGGGCGGCGATGGATTGATAGTTCTTCAGCGCACTGTGACAGGAGGCGCAGCCGGAGAGTAAGTGTGCTTCCAGCGCCTGTCGTTCGATCCGGTCCAGTGCGCCTGCAGCATACAAGGGAACCGATTCTTCTAGCGCGTCATGCGTCATTGGAGTTCACCATGGTTCCCCCATCGTTGGAGGCTATCTCGGAGTTTGGACATCCCCAGTTTGATCCGTGTCTTGACGGTCCCCAGTGGCTGGTTCAGCCGCGAAGCAATTTCGGCATGGGAGAGTCCTTCGTAGTATGCGAGTTCGATTGCTTGTTGCTGCGCTTGGGGTAATCCAGCCACAGCTGCCCCGACCGCGATACGCAGTTCTTGATCGGCCTGCGTTTCAAACGGGCTTGGACCGTGATCGGCCACCTGCGCAGCGGTTCCGGCTTCCAGCGAGTTTGTGGCCTGATAGCCTCGTGAGGCCCTGGCCCGGAGCCGGTCGATGGCCCGACTCTTGGTGAGGGTGACCAACCATGCGATTGGGGTTCCGCGCCCGACGTCATAGCGGGAGACCTTCCGCCAGACTTCCAAATAGACATCCTGTAAGAGTTCCGCTGCTTCCTCGTGATTCCCTAAGATCCTGACTGCCAACGTGAACAACAGCGTGCTCGAATGATCGTAGAGCTGGCTAAACGCCTGCTGATCGCCTTTGACCACGCGGGCCAGCAAGTTGGGGTCGATCATTGAGGTGGCGTGTTGTGAGGGTTTGTCCATAACGTGAGCGAGGTGTGAGGGAAAAGGGGAATTACCTCATGCCCGGCACGACTATAGCACCCTACGGAAGGCATGGGCAAAAGGATGTGTGAAAGATGAGGCTGGCTTTCAAAAGAAAACCAAAGAGTTATCTTTCTCTGCCCTGTCGTGTAGCTAGAGCTGCCAGTAACCATGCGGCTGCCCATTTACATCCTTCCCAAGTGAGGTGGCGGACCCGGACGATGTATGAGCTGATAAGACCTATGGGACTGGATAGCCCATAACGCTGGGCCATGAATTGGGCAGATGGAAAGAGGAGCGCACAGGCGTACTGGATTTTTGGTCGAAGGCCTTGTAACGAGCATAGAAGTGCAAACTCCTCTCGCCCGTTCAGTGACGATTGAGCCAGCATATGATCTCGCATCGGCCGAGAGGGGCGCGAAGGATGCAGAAGACGGCTCATGATTGAGTCGGGGATGGTGGAATGGAAATGATGAATCAAAGTTGCCAGCACATCGGCAATGAGGCTGGCCTGGCCCATCGTCTGAGCCTGATGCACGAATACGTTCCAGTCCAGGAGGGATCGCTGTTGACGGATCAGCCTATCCAACTCGTAATACCATAAGAGTGGCGATTGCTCGCCTTTATGAAGAAGGTGGAGGCAGAGATGAAGTAGAAGATCCTCTTGACTGAGCCTCCAGGTATCCACATTCATCCATTGTTGCCTCACAGTTCGCGCCCATACCGGCGCCATGTCAGTGGCGGCAACGAACGGTGGGTAGGCCAGGGTCCAATGGGGTTCGACCATGAGGCCATGCTGAGGATGAATGAACTCAAGCGAATAGGAAAAGGTTTCTAGAAAACCTGGTCGTTGTTCATGCTGCTCATAACCGAGCTGGTCGAAAATGTCCTTGATGGCCGATAGGTCTCCGTGATGGACAAGTACGTCAAGATCGTCCATCTGGCGGATTGAACAATCGTCGTATAATTGTGCCTCCAAGACCGGGCCCCGGATTGGAATGCAGGCGATGTCTCGTTGTTGGCATGCCGCCAGGATGTGAGTGAGCTCTTTCGTCAGGAGCAGGTTCCAGGCGGTCTGTTGGACGATCTGCAAGTTGAGGAGATTTCTCGAATGATAGGGGATGAGGTGCTGGTGGCTAGACTCGTTGAGCCGGTGAAAAAGGACGGCCGCTACTCGCTGAGCGATGGCTTCTTCGATGATCGTTTCCCAGGAATGATGCGGGAGGGCCGTGAGCTGTTCCTCGTCAAGCCGGCCTTCTATGATGAGGGGCATAAGAAATGGATGTACTGATGGGAGGGTCAGCATGATGCCGCCAGATCGTGGAGGATGGCAGCGTGCACAGCAGGAAGTGCCGCGAGTGAATCAGGCACGGTCAAACGGCGAACGGGGATCTGGGTGACGAGACGATGGAGAAAATCGAATTCGCGCGTCAACATGCGGTGGTCCTGAATATCCAGCTTGAATGCCAGTGAGAGCAGCGTCATGAGTGCCTCCCGCTCCGCGAGGGGGTGCATCTCGGGATTGGAGACTGGCGCCGTATCCTCGGCGTCGCTTGTCCCTAGTACATAGATGCCGGCTAACGGCACTGCCGAAGAGTAAAAGGGTGTCGCGGAGAGAGCGGCGGTGAATCGCTGCTTGGGCGTGTAATGTGCTACCGGTGCACAAGATCCGGTTGCGCCAAAGAGGGTGGCGATGGCGTCATCCCACAGCCTGAGACCAGGATAGGCAGGGAGAGCGACAATGTTTCCTCCTCGAGCGTCGAGGACGACACAGTCATCGGTTAATACGGAGTATCCCGCGGATAGAAAACTGGCTGCCAAGGTTGATTTCCCTGCGCCGGTCGGACCGACAAATGCGCAGGCCCCATAGGGCGTGACCACCGCGGCCCCATGCAATACCTCTTTCTCTTTGTAATTGAGTACGAGGGGAAGGACCTGATCCAAGAGAAGATGGTGCAATGTGTGTGTCGGCGTCTTCGCCTGTGGAATGCAGCGAATCGAGCTCCTTGACGTGTCGAACACAAAGTCGGCCAGATTTGGAAAGCGCAGGAGGTAGCCGGGGGAGACTTTGGCACAACGCAGCCATGGAGTACCGTCGGCGAGCGAGGTGGTCAGGTACCAGTATGAAGGCGAGGGGATATGCTCGTCTGCTGGAGAAAATAGGACATGCAGGTCAGCCTCTTTCGTAGAATCAGGAGAAAGGGTCTGTTCCAATTCCTGCAGGGGTGCATTACAGCTCAGAATATGGTCGTACGCGTGATACCGCATCGCCGGTTTTTGCCGATATGCCTCAACGGTCATGCAGAATACCTAGTGACGACTTCGGCTACAAAGGTGGCCGCGTTGGAGAGGGAACGAAAGAGGTCGGGATGACGACGAAGAAGTTCGCACTCGATCTGCGCCAGGGGTCGTGTTCCGTCGCAGAGTTTCAGCACCGTCAGACGGGCCGTGCCCCACGGAGAGAGAGTTGGAACGAAGGCTGGGTGGGTACGTTTTAAATCTTCCCGGGCAATGAGCATGCCTTTCAGCGTGGAATGGGCAAAGCGAAGTCGTTCTGTTTCAGGGCGATCTTTCTTTCGAATCTCGACCTTCCAGGTCACGGCGATTTGAACTGGGAGGATCCGCATCGTCACGGCAACAGAGTCACCCGGTTGGACAGGAACGGGTCGGTCGAGAGGAAAGAAGACGTTGCGTCGATCGACGCGCTGTTCGCTCAACGGCGAATTCGACATCGTGACCGATGGAGACAGTTGAGCCACGAACCAACACCCCAGCCCATGCAGCGTTCCGGTTCGGGTAATCGGCAACGTGCATCCAAAGTGAAGTGGCTGGGAGCCCGAGGTGCTTGGATCCACGGATAATGGTTCCACCGACGAGCCCAGTAACTGCTCAGGAAGCAGCTTGACCGGATAGCCCGTATTCGATGCCAGCGCTCGAGCTGGGCGAACGTCGAATCCCGCAGGGGTCCCATTCCAGAATTCAACCTGCTGCCACAGTGACTCGTGTTCGACAGGGGCTATGCAGAAGGTGATGCGTTGCGGAATTGTCACGCCGCTTGGTTTGAGAAAACGGCGGCGGGCGTCGCTGAAATAGTCGAAGAGGCCGGCTTCAAACCCGAAGTGCCCGATCTGGTCGGCGAGGATCACATCCGCTGGCTCGGGCAAGTCGACGCGCGTCGAAAGCCCCTTGATGAAACGAATCCGGTCTGCGAATCCGTTGGCCTGGCAGATGTCACGAGCCAGCTCGATCAGGCCGGTTTCTTCAATCGAATAGACGCGTTTCGCTCCCGCCTGACAGGCCAAGAGGCCTAAGACACCGGTCCCGCTGCCGAGGTCAACCACGACCGCGCCTGGCAGGACCGATTCCTGAATCGCGCGACGGAACGCGGTGAGACGGACCTGATCCTCTAAATAGTGGCGATGTTCATCGACAACGAGCGACACAGCAGGGACCCCGCGAGGGCAAAGGTTCGAGGTAGCGCAAACTGGTTGGATCTTGTCGCCTGTCCGGGCTAGAGACAGGCCGTCGTCATGAACATCCCTGACGAACCATCCGCAAACATCCCAGTTGGGTTACCCTGAGTCAATTTGGCAATATCGCCGTACTCCACAAGAGTCGGTGGTGTGTAAGGTTTCTTCGGCTGAGTCTTCTCCAGATCGGCTATCAGTCTCTCGTGGCATAGGGAGCCCTCCATTTTTCGGTGATTCTACACGACTTCTTCGCTGCGGCTAGGCAGAATATGAGGGCGCAACCTCCTGGCGGAACGGCAGATCGGGATGCAGTCGATGTTGCGGGAAGAGCGTGCGGAACCACAGCTCAACTCCAAAAATCATCCAGAGAGGGGCGACGTGAAACCGATAAGTCTCATCTCCACGTTCGTAGCAGCGAACCATCGTCTGATAGGCAGTCCAGATTTGGCCGCCATCAACCCATCCCATAGAGGCAACGGACAGAGACTGGAAGATGGCCGCGGTCGATTCGGAGAGGAGTGCTTGGGCGAAGATACAGGAGAAGTCCGCTTTGAGGACCCTCTCATGCACCGATGTCGGGAGCATCCCTCCCAGAGCCTTGCGCAGAATGAACTTTGGGTTGTCCCGCCACCGTTGCTCTTCCGGCAAGGCGAGGGCGAATTCGATGATGCGTCGGTCGTTAAATGGATGGCGTTTCTCTAACGCCAAAGGACGATGAGGCGCGTTCGTCCAATTCGGTCCCGTGAATGCCGAGGCCGTGTATGGTCGACCGGAATAGGTCTTGCTGGGCATAGCTGGAAAAAGGCGGTTCGAAGGAGGCCTGGCGAATACGTTCCTGCATGTGCGTCCGGCGCCAAAACTCCGGGGATATCCAGTCGGGAATGTTTGTGCGTCCGAGGAGCCATTTCCCAAGATTCCGACAGGATTGAGGAATGAGCGGGAGGAGACCGAATTGCACAAGCGGCACAGAGAAGAGGTCGTGACGAGGAACGGTCACAGTACAACGGGCGATCTGCATGGAGCCGTCGGAGCAGCGTTCCTAGCTTCAACGTGCGGAGCAGGTCAGCATAATGAAAAAAGCTGCCGGTCAGCCATTCGTCTCCCCCAGATCCTGTCAGGAGAACGCGGCAACCCTGCTGCTGGGCCAATGCCCGAAGCGAGTTGCTCATGGCGCCATTCGGGTGGTCGGGAAGGTCCTGGTAGCGGAGTACATCGTCAAGAAGCTGGCCAGGGCTGGCGCCTGTGGGCGGATGCGGTGTGACGGGAAGAGGCCCGTGCGGTTACGTCGTCGATGAATGCGCGTTCATCGCAAGGCAGTCCTGGAAAAATGAGGGAGAAGGTGTGGAAGCGATCTCGATCTTGCGGATTCGTTCGAGAGAGGGCTTGCAGTAGACTCACCACGGATGAGGAGTCGAGGCCGCCGCTCAACTCCAGGCCGATGGGCTTGTGACTGCGCAGCCGGCATTGCACAGCCCTGCTGAAGAGCTCGTTAAAATGCTGGGCGTAGTCGTCGTCATTCGATATTCAATTCGGCGATGTGGATCAATCGTCCAATAACGACGTGTCTCGCTCTTGTCCGGTCGAATGACGAGAATGTGAGCCGGTTCAAGCCGGGAGATCCCCTCATAGAGGGTCTCGGCATTGGTGACGACGGTTCCGGTCAGGAATTCGGCGACCATTGCTTCATTGGGACGGCGGGGGGTCGCATCGTGTTCGAAGAGTGGAGGAATTTCGGATGCCCAACAGAAGGTTGATCCCTGAAGACAGTAATAGAAAGGCTTCAGGCCCAGAATGTCGCGTGCGCAGAAGAGCTGCTGACGTCGGCCGTCCCAGACTACCAGGGCAAAGTCGCCGATGACGTGTTCGGGGCAATGCTCTCCCCAACGCTGATAGGCGCGGAGCATCAACTCCGCATCCGTATTAGTGCGAAGGTGGAAGCCTGCGGTGTCCAGGGAGAGGACGAGATCTTCTCGATTGTCTATCCGTCCATCCAACGCCAGGCAAAGAGTTCCCGTTTCATCCGACCACGGTTGCCGTTCATAGAGCGATTCCGTAGTCGTGTGGAGCATCACATGGCCTATGCCCACGGACCCTTCAATCCAATAATTCGAAGCGTCAGGTCCGCGGTGGGCAAGCCGATGGATCATGCGCTGAAGCAGAGCGGGGTCAGCCGGTTTTCCGTCGAGGTGATAAATCCCCGCCAGTCCGCTCATGCCGATAACCGGAGGAACAGCGCATAGCGGTTCGTGAAGGAAAGGGTGTCGCCAATAACGATGCCATCTAGTTCAACCCATGCATGTCCTTCCAGAGTGGCTACGTTCTTTTTGACGCCGAGACAGAGTTCGACCGATTCTCGTCGTGCGCGTAATAGCCAGAAGAGGAGAAGTGATCGTGGGAGGCAGCGGCCATCTCTGTGACTCATAACCATCGCCAGATCGATCAGTGTAAATAATCGATCCACTGTGCAGCGAGTATGGAGGAAGAGAATCTGGCCCAGCAGAGGAGATGAGGCGGTGCGCGACAGGATGGAAGTGAGGCGTGGGAGGGTCATGGTGATCAGAACGACTCTGAGCCCAAGAGACAGTGCGGTAAGTTGCAGGAACAATGCGTGTTCGACGAGCGTGAGATTAGCGAGCCGTCGAAGTGTGCTCAGCATCGGTCGTCAGTAAACCCTTGGCTAGGAGCTGTTCGATGAGGGCGTCCAGGTCTTTCTGGAGTCGGGTCGCATCCACTTCGTATTCGGTGAGGAGGATTTTGAGGACCAATGTGGTTGAGCCATGTTCGGCAATAAGGTGCCACAGGCGAGTGCCCACTGCATCGAGCCCGAAATAGGTGCCCGTGCTGAGATTCAGCAGCACGGATTCTCCCGCCAAGTCACGAACTACTACATCGTCAGCGATACGGAGGCGCATGAATCCTCTCCATGATACGGCGAATAATGGCTCCACGATAGCCTTAGGTCGAAGGAGTGTCAAGACATACGGATACGCGCGAGGATAATTGTGCGCGAGTGAGCGGCAGGGGCAAGGTTTTCTACAGTAACTTTGCCAAAATTTTGGCCGCGTCCGTTGCCCCTGTTGGTGGTGGGTGTCCTGTTGGCATAGGGAGTTCAAGGATCTTTCTGAGCGCGCGTTCCCAGTGCCCTTGCGTGAAGTCGTCGATCGAGAGTTCGACGCCACGTCCATAGCGGTGCAGATAGTCGACCAGCGGCGGTTCATCGATAAAATTATATCGGCGGACATATACGATCGGCTGTTGAAGCGCGACCGCTTCAACGATGGTGCCGTAACCGGGTTTGGTCATGATGACATCGACAGAGGCGAGTAGGGTCTTAAAGGAGAGTGGAATCGTCTCAATGGAATGAATGCGGGAATAGCCCGGTGGGACTGGGCCGTCAAAGAGGAAGCGATAGGGGCGCAGCTGTTCCATCTGTTCAAGTGGGAGGAATGTCAGAGGAATACCGCCGAATCCTACCAAGACGGTTCGTTCCTTGGCCGTCAGGGCCAGAACTGAGGCAAGTCGGTCTCGTTCAGGGGAGTTGGGGCTTGCTATCGGGCTAATATCGATCATGTTGGGGAAGGCATCGATCTTGGGGGCAGGGGTGATGCGAAGGGCTAGGTCGGCTTTCGTATAGGAACCACGGATGCATTGAATCAACTGCTGGTGTGAATTATCTGATGTGTTGCAAAACTCCTTGAGCACGAGATCCCAGGTAAAGTTTGCCAAGGCGATGGTCGGTATCTGTGCGCGGGAAGCGGCTTCAATGGCGAGGTAGGGTGTGTCGGCGATGACTAATGCTGGTGATGCCGCCTGCATGTCGTCGACTTCGCTAGACAGGCGTGCATCCCAGGTTTCGTGGAAGTGCTGGTGTGCCTTCCACGTCGCTTCGATGTCGATCTTGAGGGGTCCATCTTGGATGCAGCCGACGTCCTGCTGCACGGGACGATGTTCCCAACGGATCGCCAGGCGGTCGCGGAAAAACGAGGCTGGGACTGTGGTACGGAGGGTGACGGTCAGACCGGGCACTATCGCGCTCAGTGCATTGAGTACAGGCACCACTTGCGCAGCGTGACCGTAGCCGTGTCCGGAGATCGCACACCAAATACTAGGCAAGGCGAATAGTTTCCGGCTAGCTGCCTGAGAATCCTGGTTCTATCGGAGCGATGTTGTATTGCAGTTCGAGGTCAAACTCGTCGATCAATTCATTGGCTGTGGAAACTCCGAGATCGGATTTCACCTCGCTGATTACAAGATCGATCGCCACCCCGGCGTGTGCCCCATACTGTGTCATCGCCGATTCGATTCGCTGTCTGGCCTCTTCAATCTTCATGGGACACTCCTTGCATTATCACGATCCGATTCGTTATCCCAAGGTTCGTAGCAACGCTTCCATCTCAGGGACCAGGTCTCCCCCTCCGTTTGATCGACCGGAGCGTGCGGCGTCGATGCCGGCTTGCAGTACGGGCTTCGCTTCGTTCTTTCGTCCCAAAGAGACTAAGGCACGTCCGAGGCCCAGGTGCGAGGCAACGTGGGTCGGGTCCAGCTGTGTGGCGACGGTCAGGTGCTCAACCGCTTCTTCGAGATTGCTGCCTTGCTGGAGAATCTTGTTACCCAATCCATAACGACCGAGAAATCCTTTCGGATTCTTGGCGACCATTTGTCGAAATGCATCAATGTCCATTATGCAGCGCTCCCTCGCAGAGGGCCCACTATAGCATTGAGGGAACCGGATCGGCCAGAGGCAGCTGAGGCAGGGGGGATTTCCAGTTTACGGTGCCGGCGCGGTTGAGACGGGGACGGCGGAAAGAGAAGCAGGGGAGGGTAGGGGCTTCCGTGTCTTCACGGTCACTGAGACAATGGGGGAGTCCGGTAGGGGGGCGCTGCTTGCCATATAGAAGTTGGTGTCTCGAGTGAGCTGATCTATAAGATCAGTCAGACAGGCTTCAGTCACCTTTCCCTTTAGTTCTCCGATCATCGTCGGCGTGGCGGCGAACACAGTATAGTGAGCCGTACCTGCCGAACGTGCCGTATAACGCTTTATCTGGCCGTCCCAACGTCCGAGTTCGAGATTAGCCTCTGCGGCATAGTCATAATCAAGATCGATCACCGGCGAGAGGAGAAACATGGACGCTCCGATGAGAAACCCCTTCCAGGCTGTTTCTCCCGAATGAGAGTCGATCGTTTCATCAAAGGTGATCCGGGCAGTCACGACTTTGTCGCCGAACGAACCAACATTTCCTCCAAACGGGATGAGCGTCGAAAATAAGCGTGTTTCATGCACGGTGTTCAAGATGCGACGTTCGACCTCGGCCGAAGGATTCTGGGGAGCACCGTTCTGCGTCATGCGGAACCCATCCATCACGAGCGGAACCCGCTCATTATTGAGGATGGACTGTGTGACTGGCTCCTGTCGGCTGGTCGGCGAGCGGGATGACATCGATCCATCGCGTGGTGCACCCAACCGTCGTGGTTGTCGTCAATACAACGAGTCCCAGGATTGTCCAGTGAAAGAGATGCCGTGTCATGCTGCCCTTCTCCTTAAAAATAGAATGAAAACCCGCCATAGGGCAGGCTGGCATTGAGTCCGAGGTTCGGGTATTGCGTACCGGCGTTGGAAATATGTTGAAAACGGTAGCCGACGTTGAGTGCGACTTGGTTGGTCAGGAAATAGGAGACCCCGAATCCGGCCATCAAGACGAAGTTGAACCGGCTGGACTCTTCCGGGATTTTTCCGGCGAGATCGGTCCAAAAGGGGCCTCCGGCGAATTCCGCATAGGGTCGAATCCGGTCCAGTGCGACGAAGGTGTATTTGATTTTCGGGGCGAAGCCGACACCGTGCGTGACGAATGGTTCCTGAAACTGGATATAGACCATCTCGGCGCCGAGTGAAACTTGCCCCCGATACCAACTGCCGCCGATGGGATCGGTCAGCGTCATCATCCAGGAGGGCATCAAGGCGACGCCTTGCTGCTTCGTGGTGTGGTCTTGTGTGAGACGATGGGGTAAGAGATATCCTACTGAGAGGCCGACTTCTTGTGTTCCCACTGTGATCTTGGGCGTGGGGTCGGCGGCGTGCACGTAGGCAGTCGTCAGGAGCGACATGAGAGCCAATGTTGTGAGGATCCGAGCAAGAAATGGCATGCGATATCCACGTCAATATCCTGTCGGTAATTTCTTGGTGAAACTTGAAGCAACAGGGTGACGTTCCAAAGATAGCAGAGGATTGAGGTTCTGTCCAGAAATACGTCTGGATTCTGTCCTGTGGAAAGTTAAAGAATGCTGGACAGTTGGTGGAGGCTGTTCGGATAGGTAGAAAGCGAAGAGACGCTAATCGGACTTCGTCAGGATCGCGAGACGGGCCGAATCGGTTTGAAGTTCAGACAGCTTGTATCGCAGGTCAAGAGCGACGACTCGTTCAAGACATCGCCGTGCTGACACGAGATCATGGCGGGTGTCATACACCGTGGCAAGGAGCCGGAGCACTGCAGCTTCGGCTGGTTCGTTGCCGAGCTTGATGTAATGTTCCGAGGCGTTGTTGAGACAGCGTTCGGCTCTTGGTCAGGTCGCCCTGATCGAGAAAGCACTTGCCGAGCTGGCTATAGGTCACGGCGAGTCCTTCTTCATTCCCGACGACCCGGTGATAGTCGAGGGCCTGTTTAAACGACGTGACCGCCTGCTCCCACTGTCCCTCACGAGCCTCTTGCAACGCCAGATTGTTATGGAGAATGCCGAGCGCGCGATCGTCGTGTAGATCGCGCAGCAGATCCAACGCTTCGAGATAGTAGGGGCGGGCTTTCTCAGGATGATCGGCGCCGATGTGGAGATTGCCGAGGTTCACCAGCGTGTGCGCGATGGCGTGTTGATTGCGTTCCGTCCGTTGGATCGCGAGGACTTCCCTATAGCAGGCTTCTGCGCGATCCAGGTCGCCCGAGAGTGCGCAGACATTGCCGAGATTGCCGAGCGAATCGGAGAGGGCGCGATCATCCTTGGCCAGGCGATCATCTGCGACTGCCTGTTCGTAGGCCGCTCTGGCCTGCGTGAGTTGGCCACGGTGGAGAAAAATTCGCGCGCGATGTTTGTCGACGTCTGACATGAATCGGCTCTTGTGAGGAGGCGGGAAGTTTGCTACGGTGCGCTCACAGATGGCTCACACGAACTGCAACGCTGCGGCCGCGAATACATCTACCATTGTTGCGATGGGCCGGTTGCATGCCATGTCCCCATTGTGGGCACGATGAGTCCGATCCAGAGCCCGTAGCTGTCAGCGAACAGCGCTCTGCTTCTGATAATCCCTAACTCAGCACTATGTAGAGACTAGTCTCCTCCCTTAGGCGTGTCCCGTCGAAACTCGACTTGAATCTCATCCTCTTCATCGAGCCCCAATCCATCACGAAATGACCCATAGAGTTCCGTGATCTGCTCGACGTCTGCTCGATGCTTGCCATCAGGAGAGGCCAGAAATTTTTCGCAGAGCCGGAGGCCGGTCTGGAAATGATGGGCAATGGTCTCTTCTGTCACCTGCTGCCAGGTGATGAAGATACAGAAGGCTTGGAATGAATGGGCGTTGGGATAGCGGACGGCGAGCGCAAGCAACCCCTCATAGGCCTCCCGCGCCGTCGATCCGGCATTAGAGGAAAACGTGCCTTCAAGTTCTACGGCTGTATCCCAGTCGGAGCCAAGCTCAGACTGGGCTCGTCGGAATGTCTCTTGTGCAGCAAGCGCAGCGTCGAATTGCATGGGTCTCTCCTTGATAATGCTGACTGCAGCATACGCGCGGGAGGAAATGGAGGTCAATGCGTGCGTTTACTTTCCTTCTTGCGGCTCTGTAGACTGGCTGTACTTTACAATGAGTACGGAAAAACCAGTTTCTGCCGCACCAGCCGAGCCGTTACCGACCGATCCCATTGATCGCGTGATCCGCTATCATGTTCAGACGAAGCATCATTTCAACCGCTATGCTCGTGCGCTTGGTTATCTGGATTGGGCAAATCAGCCGGATCCGTTTCGGCGTTTTGAAGGGGCACCGCTCGTTTCATTGCCGCTGCTGCCGCCGGATGAAGACCCGGTCTCGCCTGCCTATGACGCCATCTACCAGCCTGGGGCGGTTGCCTGCCAGCCTGTCAACGTGCGGACGCTTTCCCGGTTCTTCGAATTTGCGCTTGCACTGTCGGCCTGGAAGAAGGCAGGGGAGTCGGAATGGGCGCTGCGGAGTAATCCGTCGTCCGGCAATTTGCATCCGACGGAAGGCTACCTGGTTGTACCGCAGATCGACGGACTCGATCTCAAACCCGGGTCTCTATCATTACGCGCCCAAAGAACATGGGTTGGAGCTGAGAGCTGAGTTTCCCGCTGAGCAAGTTGCTCGGCTGCTGGCTCCGTTTCCTCCAGGGGCGTTTCTCTTCGGTCTGACTTCCGTTCACTGGCGGGAAGCCTGGAAGTATGGCGAACGAGCGTTTCGCTACTGCAATCACGATGTCGGCCATGCGATCGGCTCGGCGCGGATCGCAGCGGCGACGCTGGGCTGGAAGATGGCGCTGCTCGATGGCCTATCGCAACATACCACTGCGATGTTGCTTGGGCACCGATCGCACGGAGGACTTTCAAGGCGTCGAACCGGAACATCCGGACTGTCTGGCTGTGGTCTGGCCCTCTAGAGACGTGAGGGGTGAGGGGTTAGGGGTAAGGGGTGAAAAAAATGAAATGCCACTGTTTCTTGATCCAAATGTGGTGAAGGATCTCGCTGAATGCACCTGGAATGGGAAGGCTAATCAGTTGAGTCGTGATCACGGCGTACATTGGGACATCATTGATGAGGTAGCGGCGGCGAGCTGGAAGACACACTCTAATCAGCGAACAGTAGAAGTTTTGCTTGATCACAAAACCCCTTACCCCTTACCCCTCACGCCTCACGACCCTTCAGCCGGTCAGATCATTCGCCAGCGTCGGAGCGCTGTGTCGTTCGACGGCAAGACGTCGATCTCCGCTGCGACATTCTTCCGCATGATGCAGTTGGTGATGCCTCGTTCGGATCGGCCGCAATTGGAACGGCCAATGCCGTGGGATGTCTGGCCCCACGAGCCGGCGATTCACCTTGTTAATATTCGTGCATCGAGTGGATGGTCTTACGCCAGGGCTCTATTTCCTGGTGCGCGATCCACAGAAGCTGACGTTCATTCAGGAATCCATGAATCCAGAGCTCACCTGGACTCCTGCGCCAGGTTGTCCTGAGGATCTGCCGCTCTACTGGCTGCTTGAAGGCGATGCGAAGAAACTGGCCGTGCAAGTGAGTTGTCATCAAGACATTGCCGGCGACAGCGCATTCTCGTTCGGCATGCTGGCCGAGTTTGAAGGCCGCTTGCGGGAAGGAGGAGCCTGGTGGTATCCACGACTGTTCTGGGAGTCTGGTCTATTGGGTCAGGTCCTGTATCTGGAAGCGGAGGCAGCGGGTGTGCGAGCGACTGGGATCGGATGTTTCTTCGACGACCCGGTGCATGAGATCGTAGCGATGAAGGGACTGAATCTCCAATCGCTGTATCACTTCACGATTGGCGGGCCGGTGGAGGATCAAAGATTGATGACATTACCTCCGTACGGGCATGTGAAACGTGAGGGGTGATGGGTCAGGGGCGAAAGAAACGGTGAGGCATGTTCAAGATTAAGAAAAAGGTCACGGTGCCGAAGTTGCCGATTCTCTACAACGTCATCGAGGACTACTCTGAGTTCGACGCACCAGGGAATGTGACGGCCTGCGCCATGACGCTCCAGGAAGATCTGGCCGCGCATGCCAAAGTCTTGTCGGAAAGCTACGATGTTCCGTTGGAGAAGATGAATAAGCTTTTGACCGAAGGTGGAGTATACGTGTATCCCCAGGTCGGCGGGATTCTGACGCGGGGATTGTTTGCCTGTCGGATCGATCCGACTGGAGCCGTTCCTAAACAGACTTGGACATTGGATCTCATGCAGTTTGCCGAGGCGGAGCAATTGTCTCAGGCGCGCGGGATTCCGCTCGATGAGGTGGCGGCCATGGTGTTTCATCGGACACTGCCTGTGGAACTCACGACGAAGCTCGATCAAAAGAATCTCGGCATCGATTACCGCACGCTTGACCGTGCCGTGGCAAAGGGCGGCGATATCAAGTACATCGACTTCCGCAAGGATTGGTCCCCGCATTTCAAACGACTCTGCATCATGCCGGACGGACGATTAGTTGAAACTGGAGGACTGGAGGAGTTCGCTCAGCTTCATGGCATTACGTTGGCGCAGGCCAAGACGCTGGTCGAGCAGGGGGGCACGCTGGAAGTGAGCGGTGAGATCTTGGCTTGTCAGATTGTGAATGGTCAGCCGGCTGTGGCGCGATTTACTGCGAAGAACTATGCGAAAGCCAAGGAATTGGTTGCGACGAAAGGGCTCCATATCATGGATGCCTTGAGTGAAGTGGGTTACGACGATCCGGCAATGATGCGCGGACTTGCGAGGAAAGAGCTTAATGCTGGAACGTGATCAGGATCGGGGCCGTTAGCAAGATGCCAAAATGGCTGGCAGGCTGTCGACAGCACTGCGGCAGGGGGCGCTACTTGGCGAGCTCTTCGTTGACGGCTTGGACGAGTTTGTCGATGTCGAAGGGTTTTTCGAAGACGCGACGGGCGCCAAAGAGTTTCGCGACATCGAGGAAGTTGCGGTCGCCTTGGGCACCGGTCATGGCAATGACCTTCGCGTCGAGATACTCCCGCGTCAGTTGTAACGTGGCTTCGAGGCCGTCGGTTCCTGGCATCAGAATGTCCATGAGGACCAGGTCCACTTTGTTCTGTTGGTAGAGCGTCAAGCCTTCCCGACCATCAAAAGCTTCGAGTACACGGTGGTTGGCCCTTTCAAGAACTTCCTTCAGGAGGTTCCGGATCGATTCTTCGTCGTCGATAATAAGGATCGTGGCCATAGCGCGAGATCTACCCCTAATTTTTTCGATCTTACCTGTGTTGGGTTCTCCTGTCTAGGGAGAAGTGGATAGGCGGCTTGGGTGATCAGAAACTATCAGTGCCGTCTTCCCACGAGGTGCGTCTCACGGCTCACATTTCACGAACATCGAGGGTTTCGGCTGTGCTGAAACTCCTTTTCCGTGCTTGCTGAGGGAGCTGGCTCGTTCACAAATCTATCCCGCGTAAGGAGGAGATCCTGATGGGACCCTCTTGGACCGATCGAGACCACGTCATATGGGACGGATGGTGTTAGGGATTGGGCGCACATAAAAAAACTAGAGGAGGGAGTTGACTGGCCCTAGTGCTTTTGATACAAGCACACGCGTTGTCCCGACAGACTGCAGCACACCTTCTTCCGGAGCGGTTTCTTGCAGCATCCAGATTCCTGGTCTTGGACTCGTCGATCTTTCTTGAAAACGTCTGTTATTGGGCTTGTATTGCTCGGTAGCAAACTGCTGTGTCCCTCGATCGCGCGCGCGACCGAGCTCCCTGACGCTGAACTCACCTTTTTCAACGTGCACACGGACGAACGACTGCGAGTCCGCTATCGTGATCAGGCAGGGAACTATGACCTGCCGGCTCTGGATGAGGTGAATCACATTCTGCGTTGCCATCACACAGGAGAAGTGGCCGCCATCGATGTGCAATTGTTGGAGCACGTCAATCTCGTGCACAAAGCGGTGTATGGCGCAGGCGAGATCCATGTGATTTCCGGCTATCGGTCGCCCGAGTACAATGCGCTGCTCGTGAAGCGAAGCCGGCGAGTCGCGCAGCACAGCCTACATGTCCAGGGGCAGGCGCTCGACTTCTATGTTCCCGGGGTCAAGCTTCGCGAGATTCGCCACGCCGCGTTGAGGTTGCAGTACGGTGGGGTAGGGTTTTATCCACGCGGGAAATTCATCCATCTCGATTGTGGTCCCTTCCGGACCTGGTAGTTCCCTTCCTCTCAGGATGCTGAAAAAGTCCGTCAGCTTCGTTCTCGCCTCGAAAGCATCCTCAACGTAGCCCAGAGGCTACGCCTCCGGTGCTTCCATCGGCTGCGGCCTTGCTGGCCGGCCTTTTTGAGCAGCCTGCAGGAGAGTTTTCCCGCTGTGCCGTACGTGCGCTGACCGAGTCAACCTTCAGTGAGCTGGCGGCTTTTTCAGCATCCTGCTAAATCAGATTCGTTTCAGGAACAACACCGACAGAGGCGGGAGTGTGACTGAGAGTGAATGGGGCATCCCGTGGGAGAGGACGGGGCTTGTGTGAAGGCCTCCCGAATTTCCCACATTGCTCCCCCCGTAGATCGAAGCATCGCTGTTCAAGAGTTCCCGATAGTAGCCTTCGCGAGGCACGCCGACTCGATAGTTGTAGCGAGGCACGGGGGTGAAGTTGCACAAGCATAATATTTGATTATCCTGGTTCTTGGCTTTTCGAAGGAAGACGATGACGGAATTGGCTGCATCGCAAAAGTCGATCCACTGGAATCCGGTCCAGTCGTGATCGAGTTCATGCAGCGCCGGTTCCTGGCGGTAGAGACGGTTAAGGTCTCGTACAAGCCGCTGGAGTCCAAGGTGCCGCTCGAAATTGCAGAGATGCCATTCCAGACTGGTGTCATGGCTCCACTCGTGCCACTGTCCGAATTCTCCTCCCATGAACAGCATTTTCTTGCCGGGATGCCCGTACATGAAGCCATAGAGGGAACGGAGGTTGGCAAAGCGTTGCCACTCGTCGCCGGGCATTTTGTCGAGCAGCGACCGCTTTCCGTGCACCACTTCATCGTGCGAAAGTACCAGGACGAAGTTTTCATTGAAGGCATAGAGGAGCCCAAACGTAATCTGATTCTGGTGAAAGCGGCGATGGATCGGATCCTGGCTGAAATAATCCAGCATGTCGTGCATCCAACCCATGTTCCACTTGAAGGTGAAGCCCAGTCCTCCTGCATAGGTGGGGCGTGAGACTCCCGACCAGGACGTGGATTCCTCGGCGATGGTCATGGCGCCAGGGAAGTCACGGTGGACCAGGACATTCAAGTCTTTCAGCAGCGTGACGGCCCCAATGTTTTCATGTCCTCCGAACTGATTGGGAATCCATTCTCCTTCTTTCCTTCCATAATCGAGATAGAGCATCGAGGCGACGGCATCCACTCGCAAGCCGTCGATATGGTAGCGATCCAGCCAATAGAGTCCGCTGTTCAGAAGGAAGTTCCGGACTTCGACGCGATCGTAATTGAAGATGCGGCTGTGCCAGTCTGGATGGTAACCGAGCCGTGGGTCGGCATGATCGTAGAGATGCGTCCCGTCGAACTGGGCGAGCCCATGTGGGTCGTCTGGAAAGTGCGCGGGGGTCCAGTCCATCAGCACACCGATTCCGGCCTGATGAGCTGTATCGACGAAGGCCATGAAGTCTTCCGGGGATCCGTGGCGGCTGGTCACAGCGAAGTAGCCGGTGGTCTGATAGCCCCAGGATCCATCGAATGGGTGCTCGGTAACCGGCATCAGTTCAATATAGGTATAGCCCATATTCTTCACGTATGGGATGAGGTTTTTGGCAAGCTCTGAGTAGGTCAGCCAGCGATTCCCTTCCTCAGGGTTACGCATCCAGGAGCCGAGGTGGACCTCGTAAATTGAGAGAGGTGTGGCGAGGGGGTTCTGCTCTGCCCGCGCCCTCATCCAGGGCTCGTCCTTCCAACGGTAGGAAGAAAGTTCACGGACGATCGAGGCGGTCTTGGGGCGCAGTTCCGATGCGAACGCGTAGGGATCGGCTTTCAGGAGCGGTGCGTCGAAATGGCGTGAGCGAATTTCATATTTGTAGAGCGTACCGTCTGTGAGTTCGGGAATGAAGAGTTCCCAGAGGCCGGTTGATCCGCGGTTCGTCATGGGATGGCGGCGGCCATCCCATTCATTGAAGTCGCCCACGACACTCACTCGCGCAGCGCTCGGCGCCCAGACGACAAAATGTACTCCGGCGATACCGTGGACTGTTCGGAGATGGGCGCCCATCGTCTCATAGGCTTTGAAGAAGGTTCCCTCGGCGAAGAGATGCAGATCAAAGTCGGTGAGGAGAGGTGGGAAGGCATAGGGATCGTGCCGCTCCGAAACCTGTCCTGCATGGTTGGTTATTTGGAGACGGTAGGGGCTGGTTCCGAGTGGCCCCTGGACGATCGCTTCGAACAGACCGGCCTCATGAAGGCGCGTCATGGGAATGGGTTGTCGACCTTGTTCAGTAAGAAGTAAGGCAACGTCGTTCGCTTCCGGCAAGAAACATCGAATCGCAACAGTAGGGGAACTCTCTTGGGCCGTCGGATGAGCACCAAGAATTGCGAGGGGGTTCCAGTGGTGACCCTGGACGAGTTGTTCGAGTTGATCGAGCGGCAAGTCTGACATGTGATGAGCCTCTTCAGTAGATAGGAACGTGTTCGGCGTGGACCTTTCTATTCCGGCGAGCCATCCGTGATCATCTTTGCAAAAGACACCGCTGTGAAGTCATTCATGCTGATGGCGTCAAAATGACCGCAGGATGCTCAAAAAGGCCGTCCGGCGCGGCCGCAGCGAGCGAAGAGGCGAGGAGGTACAAACCTCACTTCGTGTGGGCCGTTCGCCTTTGCTATGAATCTTGGCGAACGGAAAATCCCCTCCAGTGCTTCTGACCACCGAGAAGCTCATTCGGTACGTTGAGCCTCTTGGCGATGCGAGAACAAAGCTGGCGGACTTTTTCAGCATCCTGCTGGCTGTATCGTAAGGGGGGTGAGCTAAGAATGAAAGAGGAAAACGTCTTGAGAGTTCACCGCAGAACTCAGTGTCGGGTGCCTTGTCCACCAACGTCTGTTGTAGTTCGGTTGGAAGCCGTCAATCGCGAGGCGGAAGTGTTTTGAAGCAGGGAAAGGATCACCCACTCGTGATCAATGATGCCTCTACTGGTGATGGGGAGGGCCTGCAGCCTCAATGAGGATATTCGGGGCCAGGTCACTTTTTTATCGCGGCCCCGCTCGCTTCTGCTTGAGCCTTATCGACGATCACTTTGGCTGCTTCCAACGCATGTATGGTCACATCAAGTCCCGTCATGTGAGCGGTGTAATTTTTGATCAGCGTCCCGGGCCCAGCATAGTTAAAACCTTCGAACCCTACGACCACCTCAAGAAAGATGGCGCCACACTTCAACGCCGACTGCTTATATTCCTCAATTATCAGGGGGGGACTCGAGGGGCTGGAATTCAACATTGCCAGGTTTCAGTCTGGGGCAGCCGACGAAGCTTGTTGCGGGAACGCGCGGTACTTCAAAAACTGAGGCGCGCAAGCGGCGGAAACGAGGGAGTCAGCCGCGCAGGAAGGAATCAAAGAACGCGAGGGAATAAGCAGTCAGCGTGGCATAGAACGTCTTGAGGGAGATGCTATGCACCATTGCGTATACCGTCAAGTTATACTTGACTCAAAACCGGAAGGCTATGTGTAGGGAAATGCCGGATCGCGCGGTCGCGGCAAAAGTGGAACACCATGGTTAGTGACTGGAGAGAAGCGCTCACGCTAGGAGGTTGGAAGAAGGTACGGCCTGATAAAAGAGGGCGGCGCTATTCTACTCGGCTTCCACATTGGCTTTCAGCGTGCGAGCTAAAGCGAGGGGAACTGGCTCGCAACTACTGCGATAAGAGGCGCTCAGCTTGAAGCAGGGGCGCTGTCGGATGGCGCAGATGGATTTGTCTCAGTGGCGTGGTGGTCGGGGGCCAAGTAGGATACGGACGTTTTGAGTGTACGAACAACTCGTGCACCGCACGCATTGCAGGTATAGCGTTCCCGCGAACGCCTCAGGTGCCGCCCTTTCAATGTCAGGTACCGCCCCTTCAGTGTCAGGTACTGATGGGCACAGGCCGGCTGGTTTACCCTGATGCGTATCTTCATCGGTGTCCGCTCATCCCTACCTTTTAACAAATCTCCATGTGCTCTTCAAGCGTCCACACCTTGGGCGGAGCGGATGGTGAAACTGAAGACGCGTGGGAAGGTGGTGGAAAATCCGTTGTGGGATTCGTGAAGAAACTTATGGGGCTGCTTGAGCGTTCGGCGGCTGGCGCTGCACTACGTCATGGATGAACCCTTGAAGGCGGGCGTCATTAATCTGCTTTCCCAAGGCTAGAATCTCAGACGCCACTCGCTCAATGGCGGCTTCTGGTGGAGCGGTTCCCAAGTGAAGGTCTTCTTCATGCAGGATCACCTGCCCGGCTTCGGTTTCCGACCATGCTCGGTGCATGTAGGAATTTCTCTTTCCAGATAGGAGCTTGGCTTTTTCGAGAAGCTCGTCAAGACGGTAGGTTTCTGCGGCAGTGGGGTGATGCTTCTTAAACCGCTTCTTGATCCTCTTCCGTAAATCAGAGATGGGCTTTCGTTTTGTGGGATCGAGACTTTTAGGACCCGAGAGTCCGGAGAGTGTTTTCACAGTGTACCGCAAGATCCGCTCCAGATGCGTATGAGCGATGGCCAAGCGTCCCAGCGCCTCAAGCAGTTGAGGCCGGTTTGGAACGGTGAGCCGGTGTATTGAGAGGGACACGCGCTCGTTCCACTTCACGCGTTTGGCAGCCTCTTCAGACTCCGTCATCGCGGTCCCTCCACGTCCGCTCACCCCTCCACCTCTACCAAATCCTCCATCTCCGTTGCAACCGTCCATCCGACGGGCTGAGCTGTACAATAGATTATCTACACTAGGGTATACTTACTTGCGATGGAGCTGCATTGGACAGAGAAAGGGCGGGATTGTACCGCCTGCTTCAATTTAGAGGCCGAGGCGCGCCAGTGCGCCGCCCTCATGAGCACGCGCGATGGGGTGCCGGACGTGCAGTTGCTCGATGAGGATGGCGTGAATCTGGAAGTCTCGCCGCCGTCGTTGTAGTCCTTCCCCCGTTGTCAGCCCCGGCGAAGATTCTACACTGCTTCTATATGGGACTGAGGTGATTGAATGTGAAGGAGTGAGGCAAACCCGCACCAGGATGGGGGATTCCGATGATTGATGGGGGAGGGGAGTGTGACGCAGTGTGATCGAGTTAGATTCCGAACTGGGACCGAACTGGGACCAAAATATGCCGGTAAAGGCATTAAATGAATTTGAAGTTCTTATTCGTTGGCCGGTTCCGCTTGCTCCACCCCCACGGCGGTTCAGGAATGTTAGTGGAGACGGTTTGAATATAGAACGTTAGCGGTTTACCGCATCAATAGAATGATGAGACCGATGAGACTCCCCAACGTGAGAGACAGTCGAATTCCATTTACAATTCCCATTGTAGGAACAAGAGCCTCAATCTCAGCTTCCTCCTCCGTAATGTCCTGTACCACGCTCAACCGAGGGGAGCGGATCTTGGCTTTGGGTATTTGAAGCACGGCCAGGTTCTCATCGGCTAAGGCTAAATTTCCCCACGATTGCGGATACCGCCGTGTTTCCCGTTTTCCTTTCGTTTGCCTTAGCGCATTTCCCTCTTTATTACAATTTGTCACGAACCTCCTGCAGCGTAAGTACGACATGATCCTCCTCCTTGGTGCAGGCCTTGTATCAATAGGAAATGCAACAATGGTACCGTGGACCATGGGTCTGGAAGACTGAAAACGAGATATTCTCAACTGTACGCACCTTCTTCGGGAATCCTTAAGTTTTTTGATGGATGATTGTGGAGTTCCCTTTTCTTTCCGCACCTGTAGCATAGTTGGCGAGTCAGCTCTCTTTGTTGGTCATTATCAATTTTGACATGTTTGCCGCTCTGCTGAATGCTGAACACCCCAAGTGGGGTCCCCCTCCCTACGCCAATGGACATAGGACTCCTACCAGACTTTTTGCACCCTGGAGACAAAAAAGGCCCTCTTTGGCAGGGAGGGGGCTGGATAGGCAAGTGGCCCCACCATCGGAGTGGCAATCCTCCTCGCGTTACACCGTTTGATCTTCTTCCACTTCCCGGCGGCACCGGCACTGAATTTGCCCTCCTATGTCTCGCGATCACCACCATTTCGGGTAGGTCCCCCACCTCCTGAGGAATAGCCGCGCACCCCTTTCCCACACTACCCTGCGCATAACGTTATGGCTCAGGGGACACAACAGACCTCGTGGAATAGGCCGAAGTTCACTATTGACTGCGTACTCGCGAACGTAAGCGGGGAGTTGGAAGCGGACGGGTGCGTCCTCGAACGCTTAGAGGGTGGGCATAAGTGTGGGTACAAGCTCACCACCCCTGATCAGCTGACAGCAGGGGATTTTGTGAAAGTCCAATTATGGTTGGAAGGCGAGGAGGCCTTCATAGACATCCGGTTGGCGGAGGTCAGAAGGGTTCACATGCATTGGATCACGGTGGAAGTGATCGTGGTGAGCCCAAATGACCGGATGAGACTGAAACGATTTATCGATGCCCTCGCAGCCATGCGCATCGAACAACCGACCATAATCAACCATCTTCTCATTCGGGCATAGCTCGGCGTCAGCCTCTCCGAGTGGAATCAACAAAACTGCGGGTCGCTCGGATCAAATCGTTCACAGAGCCGGGCAGCGGCCCATTCCGCTCCAACATTTCCACAATGGCAGTAATCTCCATATCTCCGAGACCGTGGCTTCTTCGATAGACATGCTCTCGCGGTGGGTTGTTCCTCGCTCATTTGTCTGACGTAATGCAGGAGCTTGGCGCGAGTGTGTAACCTATTGATTCTGTGGTGCGCCCGGAGGGACTTGAACCCCCAACCCCCAGATCCGTAGTTTTGACAGATGAGGAAGATACCCTGCCGTAATCGAAGAAAGCCCAACATTTTGAGGGTCAGAGCAGGTCACGAGGGGCCAGATACCGGCACCTTTAGCACCCTATTGGCACCCTGCATGCGCTCGAACCAATAGCTTGCGTATGCTTGTCTGGCCTCGCCGAAGGCGCCACCCCCATACACTTGTGTGGCCACCCTTGTCGCCAAGGGGCCACGGTCAGGTTAAAGGCGTTACGGTGCCAGAGGTACAGAACCGCGCATGGACAGGAAAGATCCACTTGCCGTAGGATTCGTGCCCTACATAGATTCTTATGTGCTTGCTACACAGTACAAGGCTCGCAGTGAAAACCTTCATTGCAATGGGCACCCCCATGCCACCCTTGCGAAGGGGTGTCAGTTGTGGGGAGGTTGCAGGTCAGGTAAAGGGATATACAGTGCACATAGAAAAAGAGCATTCAAAAATATTTGGGAAATATAAAAAGGTCTGGAATAGGCACACGATTAGTCCCTAAATCTGATCTTGGGGGACTGCTCAAGTCATTGTTGACGTAGACAAGCCAGCATCAAGAACCTGAGGTCAACGCTAGGGATAGTGCTAGGTGATTCAGGCTGTGTCATCACAGTATCTTTCTTATTGGGTCCCTCGTCATGAAACACCTTAGGATTGGAGGCAAACGATGAGAACCATCACAAAGAGGAGCGACTCGTCTAGACGCCTTCTCCTAGCAGCTGTTGTGACTGTAAGCATAATGATTATTATGCCTCAACGTACCGCAGCGGAAAATGTTCAAGAAAATGTATATGAAGGTGAAATGCTCGTCAATCAAGCCACCGTGACGTGGCAAAACTTCATGCAGGACCCTGATATGTCTGGTTTCCGCGGTCACGTAAAGGGAGGGCAGGGGGTATTAATCTTCCCGAGATTGATGAAGGGGGCGTTTGTGCTCGGTATCGAGGGCGGAAATGGGGTTTTACTTGTTCGCGATGGGAAGACAGGTAGTTGGAGTGAGCCAGCCTTTTACGAGATATCGTCTGCCAGTTTCGGGTTACAGGCGGGGGTGGAAATGTCTGAGGCGATCCTGATCGTTCAAACCGTAAAGGGGATCGAGAGTCTGTTGAGCAGTACCATCAAGTTCGGTGCTGATGCATCGGCTGTGATCGGTCCGAAAGGTAGCGGCATAGAGGGAGCGACATCGATGAGTATGGGAAAGGACTTTGTCACCTACGCACGGACGAAAGGGGCGTTTGTCGGATTGTCGGTGGAAGGTGCCTCGATACGAACGAGAGATGATTTGAACAAGACGTACTACGGCTCTGCGGTGAGGCCAAGCGACATCGTGCTCGTTAGAAAGATCAAACCGAATACTCAATCACAGGTGTTACATCAAGCGGTCGTCAACGGCACGCAAGGTGATCCAACGGAGTTGTCCATACGGGAGCAAGGTGTCCACATCATCCAAGGTGATGTGTTGCGAGTGGAAGGCAATACCTATTTCATTAAGGAACTAGGCGGAAAGGAACTGAGTTTACGTACCGACCCTACCACCATGAAGGCTGAAAAGATTCAAGTAGGAGATCGCATCGAGGCGAAAATCGACGAAAACAGTCGTGCACTCTCGCTGGTCCTGGCCCCTTGAACTGGGCTGAAATCACCAAAACTGAGCATAACTCTCAAGCTGTCTCGTGCTGCGGTGCGAAGTGTGCGGCGGGAGAGATGTGGTGCTTTCCAATGTAATGACCAAAAACTAGGAATCTTCATAGGCTCGAAATCTCTGCGAGGAGCCTAAGGTTGGGGGTGCGTACATCTAATGCCCGAGGAGGCCTACTATGATGTCCATTCCCAAAATCATCGGTGTCATGTCGTGTGGGGTCGTGCTGTGTCTCGGGCTTTCCAGTGTGCAGGCAGCGGAGAAAATGAGCCCCGATCCCTGTGCTAATAGGAAAGGCGGAGAACCGAATCTCGTGAAGTGCGCTGAAGAAACACGGCAGGGTATCGAGACCATTAAGGGCGAAGTGTTGCGCATTGACGGCAACGACTTTTTAGTCGAACGTTCTAACGGGAAGGAAGTGCGGTTACATCTCGATGCAAACACGCAGATGACCGAAATGATCGGTCGCGGAGATCAAATTGAGGCGAAAGTGAGCGATATGAACAATGAGAAACGCGTGCTCTCTATTCGCCACATGCAATAGGAGGAAGGCGGGTCGATAGTGCACATACCACCAAGGAGGCCACTAATGGCAGCCATCTCTAAACTCATCAATGTCATGTTGGGTGTGGTACTTGGTCTGACTCTATCCAATGGGGCCATTGCAGCAGTGAGTGGGGGATCTGACTGTGCTGAAGGGAAGGGTGGGCGCCCTGATCTCCTGAAGTGCGATCAAGAAATACGCCAAGGCGTCGAAACAGTGAGGGGCGACGTGTTGCGCGTTGAAGGCGACAGCCTTTTGGTCCAACGGCCCGACGGCAAGGAAGTGCGCGTGCATTTGGACGAAACCACCCAGATGTTTGGATACGTTGGCCCAGGAGAACGTGTTGAGGCGAGGATGGACAAGCAGGGGCATGCGCTGTCGATTCGCTTGGCCCAATAATCTCAAGTGGATTCGGTGCTGAGTCACGCGCGACTGTCACGGTGGACGGAGCCGCTGTAACAGTTCGCGCCCTTGGGTCACATACTCACCGATAGCGCGTCGAAGGCTGCCTCAAAACCCTCGCCCTTCTCCACGGCTCACGATTCGCTGCTCTGCTTCGAGCCAATCATCCAGATCGTACCCATACTCTCGCCCGCGTTGTTCATATAGGGCATAGGCTAAGGTTGCGATCTTCCCTTGATCCTTCCCCGTTATGGCGTGAGTGTCCAACGATGCTTCCTCTTCCTCGATAATTTTTTCTTGCGGCGATAGATGTTGTATAGATATTCGCTGCTTCATCTGAAGGCGTCCTCCTTTCTTATCGCCCCACATAGTTTGAATTAGGCTTCGATGGAATGCTCAATCACACGCGGTGCTGACTTTCTGATGCTATGGATGAAACGGTTTAGGCCACGCCCTTCAGAGTAATCTGATAGGCCGAAAAACCGCGTTGGCGAAGCAACACCCGTCCGTCCCGCGACATCCGATCCACAGCGGCGAAGACCTCTCCCCAACTGGAGTTGGGAAGAGACGTGACGACATCGTCGAGGCAGCACGGACCGCTTCTTTGCAGGGTTTCAACAATCGCTGCTTCTATGGGTCTCATGGCAGTAGACCTCCGGTTGACGTGAGGTGCGGGGCGTGGTGTGCATCCTGCCAGGAATGCGCAACATGGGACCTAGGAAATGCCCTAGTTGAGGCCAGAAAAATAGTACTCTAGTCCGTCGCGTTCACTCCATATTGACGCCCTGCCAGAAACCGTGATCTAATCCGCCCCCCGAATAAACCGGAGTGCGCGGCAATGCCACCGGACCCAGACGTTCCCACCACCTCTGTCCTCCTGATCGATGGAAACGACACCGACCGCGCAAACTTTGCCGCTCAACTGAAGGACCGCTCACCCGACTATAAAATACTAGAAGCCACTGATGGGGAAGCAGGGCTTATCCTCTACCGGTCCCGGCGGGTCGATTGCGTGGTACTCACACTCGAATTGCCCGATCAATCGGGCTACAAGGTACTGGTAGACTTGGTGCCCATCGCCAGTAGACCAACCGTGGCTGTCATTGTGCTCACCAACCGCCTTCAGCGAGGACTACAGGAACTGGCCCGGCAAAATGGGGCCTATGCATGTTTCGTAAAACAATTCATGTCGGGCGACGATTTAGATAGAGCGATTCAGCGGGCTATGGTGTTTGTGGGACAGATGCCCAAGGAAGATCGGTACCGGCCCATCTAGGCCCACGGATGCAAACCATTAGCTAGAGCTTCGTCAGAAGGCTCAGCATTGCTGTCACTTCATTTCATCCCCATTTAAGCTTGAGAGAAAGGAGGAATCATGTGAGTGACAGCGGCGGAGAGTAGGTCCTCGCATGGCGGGGGGGCATATCTGAACTTACTTAAAGAGAATGGTGGAAGGGAAGTGACTGCCACGAGACACCGCCTTAACTCACAAGCATCGGCGGTCATGGCCTTCCACGGGAGGCCGTCGCTGATTGAGTAGGAGAGAGATAGCGATATTACGCAGCGAGTTTTTTCCGTTCGGCCACAGGTTCACCGCAGAGAATGCAAATATAGTCTCCATCGGAATGGCCGAGAACGTCCCATTGCATTTCAAGGTTCAGGTGCTCACACGGTGAACGGTCTGTTCGCTGTTTCCATCTCATTCGTAATGCTGCCGCTTGGATCATTGTCATGGTCGTCCCTCCGTAGTCGGGCTTCTCATAAGCATCCTGCAAAACATTCGGCTGGGGTGCTAGGAAACACCCTAGTGAGCAGGCAGGAACCACGATTCAAGAACTAAGTGGGTTTTCTCGCCAGCATCGCAGGCAGGGTCCAATTGGGTAAACCAGCAAGCGCGTGCTTGACGCAGTACCACGCCAGAGTGCGTTCCTCACGAGTCTCTTTCGCTAACACTCTATTAACACCTGGAATAATTAAACGGACGGTGTAAGGGGTACCTACCGAGGGGGGCCACCCTGCGAAGGGGTGTCAGTTGTGGGGAGGTTGCAGGTCAGGTAAAGGGGAATACAGTGCATATAGAAAAGAGCTTCCAAAAAATATTTGGGAAATTTAAAAAAAACCTTTCCTGATGCAGAATCAATAGCGGTATAGGAGAAAATGTATTGTTACAGACATTCGCTATTGTGTATGCTTTTCTCAGCACCCAAACGGAGGCTCTGTATGGTAGACATTCTTAAAGAGGTTCGTGTGCTGTCCTATGGGCTTGTATTGTTGGTGGGGCTACTATGCAACATGGCTCAGGCAGATACCATGGTGCCGAAGGCTGACGCTGAGAAAGACAGTCAAAGAACAGGCGAGCAAGGTGATCCAAAGGAGTCCATACGGCAGCAAGTTGTCCACATCATCCAAGGCGACGTGTTGCGAGTGGAGGGCAATACCTATTTCATTAAAGAACTAGGCGGGAAGGAACTGAGTTTGCGTACCGACGCTTCCACCATGAAGGCTGAAAAGATTCAAGTAGGAGATCGCATCGAGGCGAAAGTCGACGAAAACAATCGTGCACTCTCGCTGGTCCTGGCCCCTTGAACTGGGCTGAAATCACCAAACCTGAGGATGATTCTCAAGCTGTCTCGTGCACTGAAGAAGACGCTTTAGCGCGTCTCCCAGTCGATGCAATGAAAATTCTTTCTCGACGAACTCGGTCACCCCAAGGGCACGGACCTGCTGCTCCCTCTCAGGAGTTCCGGCACCCGTCAAAATGATCACCGGCAATTTGAGATCAACACTGCGTAGTTGTTTCAAGACCGTGACCCCATCCATCTCCGGCATCTTCAGATCAAGCACCACGACATCCGGTCGTTCGCGGCGAAAAAGCTCCAGGCCCTTCCGACCACTCTCAGCGAGTACCACGTCATAACCCTTTCGACTGAGAAGCGTGTCGAGTAGACTCCGTATGCCCTGCTCATCGTCGATCACGAGAATTTTGGCCATGATACCTCCCAGAATAAGAATGGTGAGGCTTCAACGACTGGAGCTGCCGAGCCTGGCTCTCTTCTGAGAAAAGAATAGCAAAGTAATGATATACCAAAGCTAGGGAGTTCCCTAGAGCCGGAAAGGACTGTTGGTCCTTAGAGTTATGCAGATTTAGGATGCTGCACCTATGGCGGTACCGGTCGCTGGTGAATGAGGCAGGGGTGGGATATGGCTAATGAAAACCTCTCCGCTCGTGAAGATGCGGCCGCGAAGGGGAAGAACGAACTGGACCACGCCATCATGGAATTTGGGAAATGCGTCGTGGCGTTGCGTGATTTGTTGGATCAGGACAGATCATTAAATGATATAGATATGCTCTTCATTGAAAACCATTTCTACGTCTTACAGATGGCCTATGTTCGGTGGAAGCGGAAGCAGAGCATATTATCTGCAAATTTAGCTGGCAATCCCCCGCTGAATTATGACGCAAGGAGCAGCCCGATACTCGCACGGTGAGATCGGGACCGGATCAGCTCACAATCCTTTCTTGGCCTCTCGTCCTGCCTTCTCCAACTCTTCTAGGAGCGTATCCCCCGGCGCATACTTTCTGTACCCCCAGCACCTCAGCATATCAGAAACGCTCCGATCGACTCCCGGCAAGCCCATGGCCCTTGGGTATTCGTCGGGAGGAACTAGGGGGGCTCCTAGGCGCACTAATCTCGGGGAGAGAGTATGTACATCATAGGGTATAGCAGGGCTCTGTTTGCCCGCTCCATAAAAGTAGGGAGGTCGTATATGTCTAGCAAGATCCTCTCGGTGGGACATATCGGAAAGCATTATATACGCACACACGAGCCATCATTGGTTCCCGTCTGTAGTGCCTGCGGACTCGTTCGAGAAGGTGGGGGTTCCTCTGGGCAAGAGCGTTGGATTACGAAGCGGACGTATGTTGAGTCACATGGCAGGACCCTGGCCGATAGCCATCTCACTCACACCTACTGCCCGGCGTGTTTCACAGATTTCATGGAAAGAGTCCGGCCTAGCTCGCGGTCGATAGCCTTGGCTCGGTGAGCAGGCAAGAAATACTCGTTGACTGCTGAACTGAAACAGCAAAGTGAGGTGACGTATGGCGAGTGAAACCCCGTTCGCTCAATCAGCCTACGAAGTGACTGACGCGAAGGACAACACCGAAACGCTCAGGGATTTTAGCAAGCACGCCGTGGCGTTGCGCAACGTATTGTATCAGGGCAGCTCAATCAACGAGGCGGAGTTCCACTTCATGGAAAACCATTTTCAAGTCTTAGAGATGGCCCACCTTTGGTGGAAGCGCAAACATAGCCCTCCAATGAAAAGTGCGGTCCTGCGCTAAACTCGGAAGGGAGGATGGATCGCTCACTCACGAGCCATTGCCAGGCCTCCTTCCGCCTCTGCGCGGTAAAAACCCCTACTCTGTTATGTGGCGCAACCTGGTCGCTAAGCGGCTGATTCATAGACAAGTTGTCTCGCAATCAGATTAGAACCTCTTCATGGTCTCTTCATCAGGAATTCATACTCTCTGACTATGATAAGCACTGAGCATAAGGGGGCAGGAATTGTTCAGTCCTGCTTGGGTTCCAGACATCAGCTTCGTTCAAGAGGTGCGGTAATGTGTCGTGCATGGCTGTGTCATAGTTGGATCTTCAGTTTCGGGATCGAATTGTTGATACTCAGTCTTCTCGTGACCTTCGGTGGAGTTGTGAACGCGTTGATGGGCCGAATCTGGGGAGAATCTGGGGAAGATACTGCAACGGCCGCCAGGAGTAGAACTGCTAAGGAGCCTCCGATGAGAAGGGCGGCATGACTAGGTCTCGCGCCCCTGTGCCCCTACCTTTCTACGAGCAATCGATGGCGGACACGCTCAGGGTGGGTGTTGTGCAGGACTTCAATGGTATCGCCATCGAGGGCGGAGACAACGGGGCCGGAGTAATCTGCCGCAAGCGCGGCACGGGCGAGAAGGAGGTA
Organism: uncultured Nitrospiraceae bacterium; assembly: GCA_963825145.1. Classification (GTDB taxonomy): domain Bacteria; phylum Nitrospirota; class Nitrospiria; order Nitrospirales; family Nitrospiraceae; genus Palsa-1315. The sequence continues at coordinate 29,940 of CAWGSC010000028.1, read as the reverse complement.
AAGGAGTGCGGCTACGACAATAACCATAGGACGTCATGCTAGCAGGTTTGTCCTGCCGCAGTCTGTGCGACACCTTCAACGTGAAATGATCGTGGGCTGGTATTGGATTACCTGGAGTGTCGAGGGCTGACCAGGTGCGCGGATCCTGAAGACGTGGGGATGATGGGTTGGTCGGGGTTAGTCGTGGAGGGAATGATTGGTTTTAGCGGGGAACCGACTGACCGCAGGCAATGCAGAAATAATTGCCCGTCAAATAACCATTCTCAGTGCGCTCAAAATCGACCTTGAGATGCTCACAGAGTGGAGAACCAGCATGGTTCCACGTTGCTTGGAGGTCAACCGCCTGCGCCTTCGTCATGGCCTTCTCCGTCATTAGGGGTACGTGGGGCCTGTCATGATTCCTTATCCTGGACCTCTCACACCGATATAGCGACCCTTTTAATCTGGGCGGTCGAGGGATCTGCAATTTCTAAGATGGTTTTTGAAGTGTTGACAAGGAGGTGAAGGAAGGTCGAAGTCCTCCTTCGCACGAGATATTTCAGACAGATATTCCAGCAGGTTACGAGACGCGCAAACCGGTTTCTAATGGCGGTAAAAGCCTCCTCTTAATCCTCCGACAATTCTGGGGCCTTTCCGTCGATAATAGCTTGGCCCAATTTGATCCCATGGGTATCAGCGGCCTCTTCTGTGGCATAGGTGGTGTCGTCTTTGTATGGCTCCGCCGTCACAATCCCTTCGCGTTCCGAGGAAATCTCAATCTCCGCCCTCCATTCGTTCTTCCCCAACCGTTGCAATGGGATCGAGCTGATGGTGTATCCCCGATATTCGACATTCTTGCTCATGCGGGTGGCTCCGAGTGAGAGGCCATGAAACAATTGAGGTCCTCTTTCGTGATCGTCCCATCAATCACAATGGTTTTCCTTGCGGTGTCTGCCATTGGAGCCTCCGATCCATGCTGGGCGGCCCATGTAAATAATTTCGTCAGGTTCTCCCACGTCATTCTTCAACTCCCCAGCCTGTGATCGAATACCTGCTTCGGCACCCGTCCTTTGACCCCACGATCTCAGCATGTTACAGCTGCGACAAACCGCCCGCTAACTGCGCAGGTCAAAATCAGTGAAGTCTTCTATCCCAATAGAGTTGAGCCCCTCGAGCGAAATAGTATTGAATTTAGCGAAATCAATCGCATCGGTAGCTGTGAAAAACTTGGCCGCTTTATATCTGTATTCTGTCGAGGTGCCATCCTCGGAGAAATAGCGGGTGCCGGGTCGTCCATGCTGCTGAGGCCCGTCAAAGATCACGTACCGCTGGTTTTTCTTTAATTTTTGCCATCGCATACTCTCACTTCCCCTTCGGCAGCAAGCCCATTAGCCTAGCCAGTTAGTGATTCACCTTGCCTCAAAGCGTTGATCACTTGCTCTAACCGCTGGCGCTCCGCATCCCTGATCCGAATGAAGGCCAGCCCGAATATCTGGCCGCGCATCCACTGCACGCTGGCCGCTTCAATCATGAGTGGCCAGTCTACGCCTGGCACATAAATACTCAGCTTCAACGAAAAGCCCGGCTCCACAGTGACCGGACTCTCGATGCGACATCCGCCCAGCGACAGATCCAGCATGAGGCCCGCCCCTTCCAGCTTCGTGGACGCCGAAAGCGTGCTGCGGAATTGCACCCGAAACCTCGGCGTGGCCCGGCGATCCGGCGTCTTCAAATCCGTGACGGACTGACCTTCCACCTTCCCCTCAATGAGGCGTTGGCCAAAGGTGATCCCATGGATATCGGCTTCCTGCTCGGTCGCATACAACAGGATATTGTCCGAGAATTCACCCGTTCGAACACCCCGGCGATCTTCGAAGGAAATGAAGATGCGAAGCTGCCATTTCGTACCGCCTGCCGGATGATGCGGAGCGGACTGAATGGTGTAGCCCTTGTGTTTGACAGTCTTAGCCATGGGCTTAACTCTTCCCCTTCGGCAGCAACCCCCGTTCGCTCTAACTCCCAGACATGAGCGTGGCACAGTTCCGGAACTATACTCCTCCAACGTCTCTTGCTGATAGAGGCTGTTCCCAACCAACGTCCTATCGGGACAGTCCCCCCGCAGGCTGTGAGGATCGACCCGTTCGAATAGACGCGGGAAGAGTGGCCCGATTACCCGGGGTGAGGAGCATGAGGAGTGGCCGGGGTGAGTTGCGAAATCGGAGAAGCGAAGAGCACGGCGGATCAGCGGAAGATCAACATAAGGACCGCCGCAAACATGAGGGCGATCTGCGTCAGTGTGATGAAGATGCTTCCTATCATGGCATTACTATACTCTTGACGACGAGGCCAGAGGGTCATGATGGGCTCCTCGATGAGCGGGAAATCATCCCATGAGGCCGACACCAAGACCACAGTTGGTTGCGGTCCTGGTGTCGGGCGCGGAAGGAGGGTCCGCGCCGAGGAAACGTTCAGAGGCTACGCCAGCCCCGCCCCCTCGCGCTGTTCTCTTTTATACACTTCTCGAACTGTTCCCCGGGGCTGACAAAGAGCGAATCGACAACTCTAACCGCATGACAAAGGAGGGCTGACCGATGGCGAAGACTATCCGCCTGAGTGGACGAGCAGAGAAATGATGAAGCTATAGGGATGCGTCCAGACATCCGGCCCGGCTTCCCGCTCAGGGGAGGGAGCGAATCGACAGCACCTCCGCTTGATCGTTCACTTTCGCCTCAATACGATCTCCTTGACCAATGAATTCAGTCATCCGGGTGTCCTGGTCGATATACAACCGGACTTCCTTCCCATTAAAAAACCGCTGGACCAAAAGGTTATTGCGGTCAAAGCGCAATACTTCGCCCTTAATGGTCTCAATGCCGTGCCCGGTTTCTTTCTTGCACTTCACGAGATTAGGTTGGCCGCTTTTCCGATCAGCGCAGGGGTCGGGTTTCATACTCTCTGCTGCCTGCGTGGCATTGGCCAGACTCAGGCACAGCACGACACTACACGAGATGATACCGATGATTTTGGGAATAGAAACCATGGTGATCTCCTCGGTTAAAGGTATACGTATAGATGTAACGATACGCTCTCCGGAGTCTTGCCCACTGAGCAATTGTGACCAGATCGCAGAAATGTTCGGCGGTATGATGGCTCTGCTTTAGCCACCCCGATGGAAACACGGGGGACGCACAGCGGCCACTGTGCATGCCGTGCAACCAGGGCGGCAGTGAAGTGAAGGCTCGGCTCCGAAAGGAACCGGGCCTTTGTTTTTCATAATGACGCTAGGGAATTTCCTAGTGTCATCCATCTGGAGGCACGATAAGATAAAGATGGCGTAAAAGAAACCGCGATGGAACCACGGCCTAATCCACGTCGACCACGTGGGACAAGCTTCGCCTGGGGACCATCATGGAATCGCCCGAAGGCTCGATGCTTGGTCGGCATCGGGCCTTTGTTTTGTCCGCCCAGCCCCTTTCCCCACAGTGCATGCAGTGCAACCATGGCAGAATCCGACAAGGCCCGAGTCCGAAAGGACCCCGGGCCTTTGTCCTTTATAAGGAACCTATATGTCCTGGGTTACCGTCGGCATGAACCGGCGCACAATCCGTTGGTGTGTTGGAGCGGAAGCGTGCAGCGGGTCGATACCAAGATCTCTCGCCAGAAAGTGACCGCGCTGGAGTGTACGACAAGGCACATGGAAGGGAGGGTGAGGAGGCGTCATTCTAGCTTGGTGAGGTTGAGATACTTACGGAACCGCTCCTGCGCCACATTGTATTGATCGCTAAACCACTTCATGAGTGCGGTGCTTTCTTCAATCACGCGATGTCGATCATCACTAACTACCCCGCCGCTGATCTGTCTATGGCAGCGCTCAAGATCGTTGCCCTTCGTAAAGGCTAAATTCAGGTATTCAGGAATCTCTGGTCCAAACAGGAATTCTGCTTCATTGGTTTCTCTGAGGAAGGACAGGCCATCCTCAAAGGACATCTTGCCCTCACGCAGCGCGAGGCTGATAAACTGTTTGAACGAGACGTAGACCTTATACCGTCGCTCAAACAGCTCGTGCTTCAGCCTGAGGGCGTTCGTTTTGTGTTGGAGATAGCCTAGATACCAAACGCCCACTCCAATGCCTGCGGTGAGCAGAGCCGTCAAGGACGGCACATAGGGAAGAATATCGTTGGCAGTCATGGCGTTTTCAGCCTCGCTCCCTTCTACCATTACCCATCCTACCGTGTCCCGCCTGCATTCTACATAGGTTCTACACGGGCAGTCACGCGACCATGAGCGCCTCGGTGTGAAACGTCGAATAGCCTTTACTGGAGCGGATATTTAGTGGTGCGCCCGGAGGGACTTGAACCCCCAACCCCCAGATCCGTAGTCTGGTGCTCTATCCATTGAGCTACGGGCGCGTGCCTAGGAAATCAAGGCGTTATGTGAGGACGCGTCAGCAGTTGCCTCGGCGGACGTACTTTGTGCCATTTTATGTGCCATTGGGTCAAGCGGCACGATCATGGGCGTCAGGCCGTCCAAGCTCTCAACGCAGGACCGCAGGTGGGCCGGGGAGAGGTGGGCATACCGCATGGTCATCGTGATCGACGAGTGACCCAATACTTCCTTGATCTCAACTAAGGGTCGTCCGCGCATCGCCAGCCAGCTCGCCGCCGTATGCCTTAGGTCGTGGAACCGAAAATCGGGGAGTGCGGCCCGTTTGACTGCAGCATCGAAGGCGGTGCGAATGGCGCCCCAGTGCTCGCCGGTCGACCGCTTGAAGACGAGGCCAACTCGGCGCACAGGATCGGGCTCGACACTCACGAGGGCGGCGAGGGCCTGCTTGTTTAAATGGATCCCGCGCGGTTTTCCGTTCTTCGTATTGTAGAGTCGTGACCTGCCCCCTATAAACCAAGCCGGATCGAGAGTTAAGATTTCGACCGGCGAAAGGAGGGGGCATGGCACGCAAGCGGTATACGGCAGAAGAGATCATCGGACAGTTACGGACCATCGAAATCGAACTGGGCAAAGGGCTTGCGGTGGTCGAGGCCTGTCGCAAGCTGGGGATTACAGAACAGACCTACTACCGGTGGAAGAAAGAATATGGCGGGCTGCGGGTGGATCAAGCGAAACGGCTGAAGGGCCTGGAGCAGGAGAATGTGCGACTGAAGCGCTTGGTGGCTGATCTCTCGCTCGACAATAGTATCTTGAAGGAGGTGGCAGCGGGAAACTTCTAAGCCCGGCCCGACGCCGAGAAGCGGTGTGCCATGCGCAGGCGACGCTCTCGGTCTCCGAACGCCGGGCGTGTCGAGTGGTGGGACAATGCCGGGCCACTCAGCAATATGTGCCCACCCACACCGAGGGCGAGGACCGGCTGCAGACACGGATCATCGCGCTGGCCCATGAGTATGGTCGTTACGGGTACCGGAGGATCACCGCCCTGTTACACCAAGAGGGGTGGCGGGTGAATCACAAACATGTGGAGCGGATCTGGCGGCAGGAGGGGCTGAAGGTGCCGCAGAAACAACCCAAACGGACGCGACTCTGGTTGGCCGATGGCTCCTGTATCCGCCGGCAGGCTGAGTATCCGAACCATGTCTGGTCGTATGACTTCGTGATGGACCGCACCCAGGATGGGCGGCCGTTGAAACTGCTGACGATCGTCGATGAGTACACACGGGAATGTCTCGCGATTGCGGTCCGACGGCGCCTCAGGTCACAGGATGTTCAGGAGGTTTTGGCTGAGCTGTTTCTGCTTCGGGGCTGCCCGACGCATATCCGGTCCGATAACGGGCCAGAGTTTATTGCCCGGATGCTTCGACAGTGGTACGAGCGGCTCACCGTCGTGCCGCTGTTTATCGAGCCAGGGAGTCCGTGGGAGAACGGATATGTCGAATCCTTCAACGGAAAATTGCGGGATGAATTGCTCAACGGCGAACTCTTCTATACGCTGCACGAGGCGCGGGTGATCGTGGAAGGTTGGCGCCAACGCTACAACACGCAACGCCCGCATAGTGCGCTGGGGTACCGGCCACCCGCCCCAGAGACTCGTACCTTCGCACCGCTCAGCGTGTCGGCGTGAAGGAACTTGAACGGTGGCCTAACAACTGGGGGCAAGTCACTGCTGGATGGCACCAACGTCAACCACACGTTGGTCAAAGACGGCTGGTGCTGGTGGTATCGGAAGTATGCCCCAGGAGATACCGTGCTGGAAGGGCTAGAGAAGGACGCACGAGAGGCGAAGAAAGGCTTGTGGGCCGATCCGGCACCCATCCCACCGTGGGTCTATCGCAAAGCAAGATGTTGGCCGTTGATGCTCAGTACTTTACGCTTAGTTTGCGAATCTGCAATTCACGCATTGAGATGGGTGATAAACGGCTAGTTTGTCGCGGCAGGAGCGACAGGGGAAGTAGCTGGAAGCTTCTGCCGGATGCGTGTGAGATACGTGGATATAGAATGCTCCGGCACATCCTGAAGACTGAGGTTCTTTAGATTATCCCAGAACGAAAGCACTGATAGGGTTTCAGCCTTATGTTCTGCATAAAAGTGGTAGTTCGACCCGTTCTCAAGCACGACTTCTGGGCCGAAGTGTTGATACGGACCTTCATCTAAGACAGCAAACAATTCAAAAGGCGGCAGCAACGGCACTGGGTCTTTGTCGTTCACATAACGCAGTAACGGCAGGGTGCGATATTTGCGGACCCCGTCGCGGTTCGTGACTTTCGGCTGGCCGAAGGTCATTGCCTGTCCGAGCTTGAATCCATCCTCCTTCAGCAACATGAGGACGATGACTGCGGCAGCGCCCCCATAACTGTGTCCAGTGACTCGGGTTTCATAATCCGTTTTCAGAAGCGGCTTCGCGAACTGATACACCTGAAGCGCCGCGTCCGCAAATCCCTTATGGAGCGGGATCTGCAATCGGGACTCCACGACCTTATTGTAGTCCACATCCGATCTTATGTTGATTAGGTTCGAGGTGCCGCGAACTACAATCCACTGCACACGCTTGACATCATCCAGCTCCACATACGCTTTTATTCCAGATGAGAGGGGAGAACTGATACTGATGCGCACCCCCCTGCCACTCTGCTGCTGAATGGTTGCTTCCTGTTCGTACGCAAGTGCGGCCCGCTGTGCATATTGAAGCGCCTGGGTGAAGTCCGGCGGCATTGGAGGCAAGGAGGTAGTTGGCTTCTTTCCGCAAGAAGAAACGCTTGCAAGCACCAGCGCCAAAACGCTCAGCACCAAGGTATACCGAACGGCAAAAGCTCTAGCCGTGGGTATCCTCCGAGTTGCCTCCTTCCATGAGGTGGAGATTATCATAAGTTATAGAAAACACTTGATCGCAGGAGAAGTCAAGAGCCGGGTGGGGGAAGGGCTAGAGTACGAAGCGAGAGAGGAGCGGAAAGGCTTGTGGGCTGAGCCCGCAGCCGGTGCCGCCGTGGGAGTGGCGGAAGAGGAAAGAGCGCGAGCGGGTATAGGCTTATTTCTTGGCGTTGGCACGCTTGGCGTCAGCCTGCGTCGTTCTCAGCGGGACCCTGATTGCCGGGGTAAAATAAAATAAGTTCCGGTGTAGCGTTCCTGTTATCAAACTCCTCTTTCGCCTTCTTTGTGTCTTCCTTCACTTTGGCTTCATCAACCTTCTCGTCACCTTTCCTCGATGTCGAGTCTCCTTTTATCATCTCTTGATTGCCCTGAGAGCCTCGATCATCCGACGCGCTTGTTTCGGCCTGAGGATGCGCGGCATGGGCATAGGACAGACCGAGACACAGGATGAAAGCACTGATACCGACCGCCTTGGGAATCGTTCCCATGGTTACCTCCTTGTAAGACATTAAAGCTCTGCTCTGTGTCCTGGAGAGATGATGGAGCTAGGAAGGCTCCTAGTGGTTTGATCGCTGGACGGGGAAGGAGAGAACTTAGATAGGCCGGTACCAACCTGCCTTGGGAATCTATTCCCACGGAACTGTATAAAAGGGAACAGCGCGAGGGGGCTGGGCTGGCTCATCATGCGCCTACACAGGAGGCGGTATGGTGAATGAGAATGAGATGTGCCCAAAATCTGACGCGCGGCATGTGACCCTTTTGGAGTTCCGGCATCTCTCCGGCTCTACAACTCCGGTGAAAATGTGGACCTGTCTGAATCCGTTCTGTATGCATCGATGGCCCAATCTAGTTGTCCTACCCGCCCTTACGATCACTGCGCCATTGTCCCGTTGACCATGCTGACAAGATTTTAGATATGGTGATAATCAGACAATGAGGGGGCGATCATGACACAAGCTCAAGCGGCTGAACTCCAAACGAAGCGGAAGCAGCAAGGCGATCCCCCGCCACTCTGTGAGCATCCGATTCAGGAATTAGCACGTTTGGTCCGCAGCGATGAGGACTATCTGATGGGCACCTATCACTGCCGCGAATGCGGGGAAGCGATTGTTTACAGCCACCCGCCGAATGGCTGAGTGAGGCAGATTAAACATGTGGAGATCAAGCATGGACAGTCTCGATGTGCGACAGCTCGCCATATGCAAAAAGAAGGGGATGTACCTGACTCCCAAGAGTATGATTCTCGACTTTGGGTGCGCCGATGGCCATCGCGTCTACCAACTTCGTGGCATGGGCTATGCGCAGACCTTCGGTTACAACCAGGGGAATTACATGAATCAGGAGAATCCGGTACGCGTACGCCAGGAGGCAGACCGCGAGTGGTTCCGCTTCTCCGACGATGGGCGTATGCCTTATCCCGATGGGTTGTTTGACCTTATTATTTCCGATCAGGTCTTTGAGCATGTGCGCGATCAGGAGACCACGTTGCGGGAGATCCATCGCATTCTCAAGCCCGGAGGCATCTGCATTAATATGCTTTCGGCCAAGTGGTATTTGATTGAACCCGCACATCAAGGTGCCGCTCGGCGGCTTTAAGCCCTTCAAGTCGTATGCTTGGTACTACCTCTGGGCTCGGCTCGGGGTGCGGAATCAGTATCAGCGGGGGAAGTCTGCGGAGGAAGTGGCGGTGCAGAATCTCGCCTATGCCAGGGAAAGTTTGCACTATCTGAGCTGTCGGCAATATCGCCGCCTATTGGAGCGCCTCCAGTTTCAGGTGAGTTGGGAAGAGCTCGCCTACATGCAGACCAGTTATAAGCCGCACATTCAACAGTGGGCATCGGCGGCTTCAGCCGTCCCGTTGCTGACTATACTAATTCGCACCTTTGTCGAGCGCGTGATGTTGCTACGGAAAGCCTATTAGCTGATCTACGTCCATGCACCTGCCCCACGCTTCGTCAGTAGACGGAGGCGAATCTGGCGTTGGGACTGTGAGGCAGCGAGCACACACCCCATCTTTCCCTCTCACGCCTTGCGCCTTCCTTCGCATCCCTCCTACAATGCGCCTCCCTGCGAGGCCCCTATGCCCTTCATGTACCGTTGCTTCCCCATGCAGCGTTCTGTCACTTACAACGCTGGACCATTCCAAGGCCAAGGCAACGTCTGGAATCTCTGCTGTACCGGCTGGCGACTCTCTGGCGATCTACATATGCGACCCGCCTTGTGCTTTCCTCAGTCCCCTCCTAGAATACGCCACCCTGCGGGCGTTCGCAGTCCGCTGATGTGACCTATTCAATGAGTGGGTGTGATGCCGATCCTCATAAGAGGGTGTGATCAATGTGAGTTTCCCAAGAGGTCAATAATTGAAATGCGACATTGAAGAATAAGAATAAGGTCTACCGACTTGATTGACAAAATGGGTGGCAGTCGATCTCTGGGAGACGGCAGGGAACATCCAGGGTCAGATCACTCACATTTCTCCTCTGACCACGGCTAATCTCGGGGTCAGTTTTCGACTTTGCACCTCAATATGAACGGTTCTCGGAAAGGCAGGCGAGTGGGTGCCAATTCAAGCAATGATCCTCTCAAGAATTTAATGATACGTCTATGAACCGAAATGAGAATTGCATAGCAGTGGGCACGATGTATTTGCGTAACCATGTCGGTCAGTGTACTTATTAGAGGCGACAGAAGGAGAATCTTATGCGAAGCGGAAGAATTAGCTGGGTAAGTGGCATTGTGGCAGTGTTAGTGATCGGAGGATGCAGCACGTCATACAATCACACCCTGCGGTGGGATCAGGCTCTTCCGGCGGCGCAACGCTTTGTCGTGCTGGCGGCCTTTAACAACGCCGCGGTTTTGGACAAGAATACGGGGCTCGTATGGGAAAAATCACCGGCGATGCCCGCCGGAGAAGGTACATGGGGTGGAGGCACCAGAACCTGTCTCAGAAAGACCACTGGAGGTCAGCAAGGCTGGCGGCTACCCGCGATCCCTGAACTGGCGAGCTTACTTGATCCCACCGTGTCTCCGAGTCCCACCTTACCAGCGGGCCATCCTTTTACCAACGTGCAATCGGACCACTATTGGTCGGCGACGACGCTTGCGGGCAGTCCGTCCTTTGCGTGGGTGGTGTCCTTCAACACTGGCGAAGTGGTCGTCGAGAATATTGCCAATACCCACGATGCCTGGTGCGTACGCGGACCGATGAGCGAGTCTGTGTATTGAGTTGGGTGATTGAAGCCATTGGGTTACCGTTGGAGCGAATCGGGGTCAAGTCTTGCAATGCGACATTGGATGAGAAAAAGGTGTCAAGAGTGGTGCTGCCGTGAGAGTGGCGGAGTGGGCCAGCTTATGTCCTGGCGTTGGCGCGCTTGGCGTCAGCCTGCGTCGCTCTCAGCGGGACACGGATTGTCGGGGTGAAATAATATACGTTCCGGTAACCCACACCCCCCTCACGATGTCATTTCGTGCACGGTCACGCAGCTCCGCCCGATCACGGTCGTGGTGCCTTCCACGTAAAACTCGAACTCCACCGTATGCGAGCCAATGCCGAACCGCTCCGTCGTGGTCGTCGTGCCGTTGTCGCCAGGGAAGCTATAGGGCGCGGTGTGTTCGACATGATGCACGGCCCCATCGAAGCGCACCGTCGCCATGAGATCCCGGTGGTCGGTTGTGGTAGCCTTCACCCCCCATGGGCCTGTGGCCGGATGGCCCACGACTGTCAGCGTCACCGTCTCCACAGGAGGCGGGACTCCCTTCCTGCACGGTCACGCAGCCCCGCCCGCTCACGGTCGTGGTGCCTTCCACGTAAAATTCGAACTCCACCGTATGCGAGCCAATGCCGAACCGCCCCGTCGTGGCCGTCGTGCCGTTGTCGTCAGGGAAGCCATAGGGCGCGGTGTGTTCGACATGATGCACGGCCCCATCCAGGCGCACCGTGGCCATGAGATCCCGTGGGTCGGTCGTGGTAGCCTTCACCCCCCATGGGCCTGGGCCGGATTGCCCACGACCGTCAGAGTCACCGTCCCCCCAGGGGGCGGAGGCGGGAAGGTGACGACGTTGCTACTGGTCCGACTCCTTGTTGGAGAAATCATAGGCCGTAATGAAGTAGTACTGCGTCCCGGTCGGCGTTCCAATATTGAAACTCGTCGTCTTTCCCAATGTGGCCAAAAGAGACGCATGGCCAGAGGTGCGTGTGCAGGGTTGCTGACTACATTGATAGATGCGATAGCCCGCCACGTCCGGTTCATGGTTGGGCTTCCACGTCAACGTGGCACCCCACGCCGTACTCGACCACAACACAAGTACACCAGCAATGACTCTTACCCAGTTCATACAGATACTCCTATATGTATGCTCTCACCGGCAGCAGGCAGACCATTCCCGGAGAAGTCCACTTCTCACGAGCAAGTGCCTCTGTCGGATTGCAGAACTGACTCCGTCATCCGAGGAGAGATTGAAGAGCGCAACCGTTCAGCGCTTCACTGTGGTAACTACGCAAGGTGCGTGCCGTCGCAGGAGGAAGAGGGTCAGAGCAAAAATCCTGAAAAATGAGCCATGGCGAGAGAAATATTTTATGGTGGCGTGCAGGGAAACTGTAGGAGATGGGAGAAGATCGATGAGTCAAACGTCGTTTTTTCAGCAGGATAGACGCGTAGGCGGTTGCCTACAGATACGACAGTGAAGAGTGAGATCGAAGCGAAGCGACACTGCATCTGTTTCAATTACAAAGCTGGCGCCCTGTCGTTTCAGAGTGTGAGACCCACGGTCCCGTCGTCTCCGTCCTCGACGGCGACACCATCGAAGTCCTGCACAACCGACACCCTGAACGTATCCGTCTCAGTGGCATCGACTGCCCTGAGAAAGGCCAGCCGTACGGCCATCAAGCCAAGCAGGCTACGTCCGCGATGGTGTTTGGGAAAGAAGTCATCCTCCAGACGCACGGCCGCGACAAGTACTGGGCGCACCCTTGCCGACGTGTTCCTGCTGGATGGCACCAACGTCAATCACACACTCGTCAAAGACGGCTGGTGCTGGTGGTATCGGAAGTATGCGCCACAGGATACGGAACTGGAGCGGTTAGAGAAGGAAGCGCGAGAGGCGAAGAAAGGCTTGTGGGTCGATCCGCATCCCGATTCCGCCGTGGGTCTATCGCAAAGCGAGGCGAGCGTAGACACTTTCATGCCTCCACTGTATCCTAGTAATCGCCAGCGATCACAAGGACCATCCCATCCGGAGAAGTGAGTGGACGAGTTCATCAGCGAGGACGATCTCAAGTCATTCGACGGATGGTTGCGGTATCAGGCTATTGACGCGACCGCGATCACGCCAGAGGAATTAGCGACGTGGCGGCGCATCTTCGAGGAAGCGAGGCAGCGCAGCGCCGTGAATCCCAAAGTGGGATTGATGAAGCTTCAGCCGGTCCCCGGTGAGTATCGGTACGCAGTGGTAGTCAGGGACCTCGCCGACCTCCGACTCACACTCTGGGTAAAGCGTTCGCGGAAGGGCGAGTTTTTCATCATGCTCCCGCGAGGTGATCGAGAGTGGGACGTTCACACGAGTTACCATCTCGACGGCACCCTGCGCATGAAAAGCCACGGGAGTAAGGCCTTCACCTCGGACCGTCGCCAGCCGTTGAACGGCACGTTCCGAGGAAGTGAACACCTTGGGACCTATTTTGGCTATGGCCCGAAGAGCGTTGGAGCGATTTGCGATCCCATGGCCTTCGCTGGCGTTGTCGAGGTCTCGCCGGACGTATGGGGGCCAATGGACGGCTGGGTGGCGGTGGAGCTCGTGGAGCCTGGCACAGAGCCCACTATGAAGATCCCTTACCCCCGAATCATCACCCGAAGGCAATTTACCGACATCCTACCGTGGGTCGTCATCACCGTGGGTATGCCAGCAGGCTAAAACCGTCTCATACTTCTCACCACCACAGTTTGGTGCGGTTCAATCTGAATCCTCTCCTGACTCTACATCCTCCCCCTACCCCATCATCGGCAACCGTAAGAGCCACATCTACCACCGCCCAGACTGTCCGAACTACAGCCAGGTTGCGCCACAGAACAGAGTAGCGTTTAATAGCGCGGCAGAGGCGGAAGAGGCGGGGTATCGAGTGGCGGGCAATTGCCCGTAGGAAGCGTCATAGACCGCGCAAACACTGGCAGGGAGTATAGGTGGCGGCTGGTCCTTGCCTGCGGCCCTTGCGCCGTCCTTCGCTTCCCTCCTACAATACGCCTCCCCTGAGAGGTCGCCGTGACGATCTGTCTTCATTCCTTCTAGCAATTTCTCGGTGCAGGGTTTTATATTTATTCAACGCATGACACTGACATCGGTTGCTTTATCCATCCTCGCGGTCTTCCTCTTCTTGGTGGTCAGCAACACAGCGCTGGTCGAAGCGGGGGTGCTTCTGCCCGGAACCAAAGCAGAGGCAAAGGTCGAATCACCCAAGTTCTCACCACGCGATAGAAAATCTTTTAAAACTGTCCCTTTCGAACCAGCCCCCTCAGACAACCAACGGCGTGAACTCGAACATGCCGTGGCTTCCTGCATTAAGACGGTTGAACAACAAGTGCCAGGTGCCCAATTCGAAGCATCTCCGGATGGGGGGATTGTCAACACTGCCGGTAGCGATAGACCGAGATTTTATTTTTGGAGATGTATGTCAGAGAGCGGACACCCCCTTGCACCGATCCACGAATGAAACAACTCGTGCACGAAGCCTTTACGCACAGCCCATGAGGAACGGTCACGCCATTGCCATCGTGTTGTCATACCTCTGTCTGACTCATCACATTTACCGAAGGACCATTCCTTAAGCTACTGCTGGCCTACTGTTCGGTCGGAGTCAGTGTGGTCTATTTTTTAAGGAAGGGGTTAGCCAGACTCGATTCAAGACAAAACAAAGGCCCGATCCCTTCTCGGAATCGGGCCATCCAGACTTCCCATGGCGTTCACGGGTCCTTCACAACGCTTCCGCTGTGGCCGTGTTCCCATCGCGTCGTCTGAGATATTCCCACTTTATTGCACCGCTAATGGGCAATCTCGTCATTGTCTAGGCACCGAGTTTCCGCTTCGTCCCACGATAGGCCATCTGTAAGACGTGGAAATGGTTTTCAAGGAGGCGTAATTCCAGATCATTGAATGATCTGCCTCGATCCAGCACCGTGCGCAAGGCTGCGGTAGATTTCCAAAACTCCCTGAGCGTGTGGTCCGTTTCCTTGTGATCCTTTGCGTCAGTCACCTCATAAGCTGGCTGGGCCAACTGGGTCTCAACAGCTGTGATGAGCCATATGCCACCTCTCGTTTGATTGTTCATTCACCAGGGACCAGCCCGCGCGAGCGGCGCACTGTGGGATAGATCAATGAGACGTGGCCGACCTGCCAAGATGATTGATCAGAGGTGGTTCGCCCCCATAATCCCAGCCTCCCTCCTTGTCACACTCAAACACCACTTCCCGAGGCAGGCCTAGTGACCTCTCGCTAGGCGACCGCCAGTGTCGTCATGACCTGGGCTGCCCTTGATTCTATCCATCACCTGCGTGAAACACCCCGGACAGTACGTGTGAGTTTGAAGGCAATCGGCCGGATTGACGCCATGGGTCTTTCGATAGGTTCGCTGCGTGACCCAGCGTGCACGATCAAGACGAAGGGCCGATCTCATCTCGAATGAGTCGGCAGAGACAACAGACAGGGAGCAGTGGCGTCTCTTTCCTCGAAGCGGACGGGGCTGCATGGGTTATCTGAGCGAACAGGGTGTCAACAGGGCCAACCGCTCCGTCTGTCATGGCTCCGCTCCTTATTTCCATGATGTGCGACATCGGACTTCGCCGCGTCAGTCCCATGATGGATCGCCTGTTGGCTGTAGCCCTGTGCGCGGTGGGCCTGATGCGTCCTTTTTCTCGTTCGTTCGCCTCATAGCCCGTCGAGTCTGCTTATGCTGGTGAGCGGCCTGTTCATCATGCGCTTCGGCCTTCTTGTAATGGTCGGCTGCTTGTGTTGCCATGGTCGTCTCCTTTGAACGGTTCGCAGCAGTATGCCGAGAAGACAGCGTAGGGTCTGGTCACAATTGCTCACTGTTAAAATATTATCTGGTAGACCGCAGGACGCGATTCCTGCGCGAAGATTCAGTAGGAAGACGGGAACCTAGGACTTAGTGGATCAACTCTTTAACTCGAGCGAGAAGCGGCTGGCCCGGGCGCTGCTGATATTGGCCCAGCCTCATCAATTTTTCCAAACTGAGCAATTTGGGTCAGATTCCATCCGGCTAAAGGTCCAGCATGGTTGTATGGTTTAGAGGAGGCGTCTGATCGTCGCCTGACACGTGAACAGCGTCCACGGCTCTCGACGAGAGCGGAACAGGAGGACTTATGGCGTGCGCACGATGCGGTGGGTTCCTGGTGATCGAGGAGTGGGATGGTTCCGTCAGCAGTTTCCGTGAGAAGCAGCTCCGGAGTATGGAATGTGTGAGATGTGTGAACTGTGGGTCCATCGACGATGCCGTGATCCTTGCGAATCGTCGTATTGAAAGGAGCACGATATGCTGTACTACGCACTGATGTTCTTGGTGGTTGGAGTGATTGCCGGAGCCCTGAATATGGCCGGGGTGGCCGCGGTGGCGGTCCAGATTTCCTGGATCCTGTTCTTGATCGGGATCGTGTTGCTGGTGATCCATCTGCTCACGAATCGCTCCGTCCGGGCCGTCTGATCAGCAGATTCATCTGAACCAGAGAGTGGATCGACGATCGACCGTTGTGGCTGTTCAGGGAAATTTCGATGCAACTGGCAGACAAGAAATGTAGCGATGGAGGCAGTACACCTCCGATGAAGGTTCTTCGCGCGAGGGAGTTGTTGAAGGAACTCGGCCAAGATCATCTGCACTTAAAAGCCATTCCAAATTGGGAGAAGCGCGCGCAAACACTTGTTCGAACCTTTACGTGTGATGGGTTCTTACAAAGCATACATTTTGTCAATCGCATCGCAATGCGAGCTGAGAGAAACCATCATCATCCGGATATCGATATTCGTTTTAATAAGGTGACGTTGACACTCACCACCCATGATGAGGGAGGAATTACCGCAAAGGATTTCTCGCTGGCCCGGCAATGCGATGAGGCCTTCTCTAAACTGTAGTAAGATACACCCGTGATGACTCCAGCAATCGAGAGCCACTCCACCAACGCGAAGCCATTCTTCTCGGACGGTCCAGCCAAGCCATGAAGTCCTTTCCCATCGTCATCCTAGGCGGGGGAGTTGTTGCCGGATACGCCGCAAAGGAATTCGTTGCACAGGGCGGCACAAAAGGGGATCTTGCAATCGTCACGGCAGAGCATGTGCTTCCCTATGAGCGCCCCCCTCTGTCGAAGGGATTTCTAGCCGGTAAGGAAGACGCCAGCGACATTCAGATTTCTGACGCAGACTTTTATCGGAAGCACGGTATCGCTCTTCACCGCAGCTTCCCTGTGGGGAAAGCGGACCTGCGTCGCCATCGTCTCCATAGCACTTCAGGCGAAGTTATCGGCTTTGAGCAGCTCCTCATCGCGACCGGTTCGACCGTGCGACGGTTACACGTCCCGGGAGCCGACGACCCAGGGATCTTTTATCTGCGACAACTGAGGGATTCGCAGCGCATCCACGCACAGATCAAACGCGGACAGCGAGCCGTGGTGATTGGATCAGGCTTTATTGGAATGGAAGTGGCCTCGGTTCTGGCAAGCCACGGAGTGCAGACGACCATGGTGTTTCCTGACGATCGTGTGTGGAAACAGCTGTTCACACCGTCGGTTTCCACCTTCTTTGAGGCACAATGTTCCAAGCATGGTCTCACCTATATGAAAAACGAAAAGGTGGTGGCCTTGACCCATGCGAATCGCGAGAGCCAGGTCGTATTGGCATCGGGCAAGCAAGTGCCCACGGACTTTGTTGTGGCGGGTATTGGAGTCATCCCAGCCGTCGAGCTGTTTCATCGGACACCGCTGGACACGCATGATGGTATCCAGGTCAATGAATTCCTTGAGACCAACGTGCCCGGCATCTGGGCTGCCGGTGATGTTGCCAACTATCCGGACCGCATTTTCCACCGCCGCAGGCGGGTGGAGCATTGGGACAATGCCGTGGAGCAGGGGCGGGTGGCGATGCGTAATATGATGGGCAAACTTCAGCCGTTCCTCCACGTTCCATATTTCTTCTCAGATGTATTTGACCTTTCATATGAATTTTGGGGCGATGCGAGCGGCCATGACCAGGTCGTCTATCGCGGCCATATGGAGGACAAACAGCTCAGTGTCTGGTGGCTCAAAAAACGAACGCTGTGCGCCGCGTTGATCATGAACCGTCCCGAGGAAGAACGGCGGTATGCCCCGCGCTGGATTTTGCGCCGTCCTCGGTTAGACCCGAAAGCGCTCCAACACGCCCGCAATCTGAAGTCGCTGGATACCACCTTCGGTCGCCAGGAATAGTTTGCCATTCCAGGCAGCGTCAAGCTGTAAGTCGCTTCTGCCATTGCTAGTCACTTCACCCATCTGCTGCCTGGACAGGACAAATCAGCCCTAGCTGCTCCCATGTCACGAGCATCCTGGTTTGTAGTTTCTTGTGGGGTTAGGTTGTCTGAGGTAGGGCTATCTGAAATTCATAAACCGCAGGTCAGAATGCTAAGCTACCAGAGCAACTCCTTGAATTTCAAAGCGCAGAAGGAGCACTAACGACAGTTGGGCCGGCTGCCTCGCACCAACCCTATTTGAAAACCGGTAAGCAGCCGAATGCGAATCGGAGGGGTTAAATAATGACTAAATCCCTCCCCTACAGCCAAACTTGCAGCTCTCAATGGGACGAAAATAGTGGGGTAAAATAAAGCAGGTTGTAGGTGTGCGCTCATCTTATCTGACTGACTATGCCATATTGGTTTCGATGTCCATTCCCAGGCCGATCCAGGCCCGTAGCAGATCGTGTCGCGTGATCGAATGGGTCACCTTTCCGTTTGTCTTGACCGGCAGGCTGAGGAATCGCTTCTCTTCCATGATCTTCACGGCCTCGTCGATACTGGTCTCGTTCGTGACCGAGATCTGCTCCTTGGCCATGACATCCTCTGCCGTCAACTGGTTCAAGTCCTTCTTCGACTGCAAGCACACGAAGGATGTCAAACTCGCTGACGAACCCGATGAATTCGTCCCCGTTCATCCACCACCGGAGCTCCCGGCGTGTGCGCAGCCAGTAATTCGACGGCCACTTCCATCGCATTCTGATTCCGTGGAAATACTAGATTGTTCGTGGCATGAATTTGTCCGACACTTTTGAATCCCCCGCAGGAACACCCGGTCTCGTTAATGTGGTCATGACAACCTCCTCTGTAGGATTGAATGGTTACAATTCGTTGCCTGATCGAGCAATCTCGCTATGCCAATTGTTGCGTTGGATCCCGTCTCGCATCAGTCGAGCTGATTTGCCTTTGCCATCGACCGACCTGCACTGCGAAGGGACTCGGGACAGTCCAACCGATCGGTGTGAATTTCAATGAATACGAGGTCATCCGTGGTGAGAGCCTTAGCCAGCGCATCTTCGAGCTCCCCTTCCGTACGGACCTCAAGGCCCAACCCACCTCCGAATACGTCGACGAGCTTGTGATACTGCCAGGGTTGAATATCGTTGTAGGGGCGATCACAGATCACCCGTTCGATCGTATATCCGTCATTATTGATGAGAAAGATGATCGGCTTGAGATGGTTCCGGATCATCGTCGACAGGTCCTGACCCGTTACTTGAAACGAACCATCCCCCACAAACAGGACGGTACGCCGGTCCTGCGCGGCCAGACTAGCGCCCAAGGTTGCTCCGACCGTATAGCCGATCGATCCGTAGAAGGTCTGCCCTATGAACGTCACTCCGTCAGGCATGAGCATTTCCGCGGCACTGAACAGGGACACGCCTGTTTCAGCAATGACGATTGAATCCTGTTCGATAAAATGGCTCACACGGTCGAAGAAACGCTTGATGGTAAGCGGTATCGGCGCATTCGGCCGGTACGGCTCCGTATGTCGGTGTACGCAGCCATCGGTGGCACGATGAATCTCCAGGGTTTTCGGGTCTCGGGGTGAAAGCTTTTCCGTCAACCCAAGGATAAAATCGTGGAGAGATACGTTCTCGTAATGTGATGTTTGATCTTCACGGAATGGATGTTGGCACAGATCGTCTTTGACGCATCGAGATGGGTGGTGAACCCGCCCGTGTTCAGATCGGTCATCAAGGCTCCAAGTTGTAGAACGCAGTCAGCGGACTCGACTCGCTTCCGTACATAGTCGCGACTCCGATCTCCCTCAAAGAGGCCAATGAATTGTCGGTGGTGCTCTGAAAGAACGGTCTTACCCAACATCATGGTGACATACGGGAAACCCGTTTTATCGAGAAAACTGGCGAAGGTCTTTTGCAGCTTGAAGCGGATTAACTCCACGTCGGCGATCACAACGGGTTTCTGTGCCGTATCCAGCATTCCAATCGCTTCCTTGATCGCCTCCCGGAGCGCATCCTGATCACTAGGGGCGGGCGTGGGGAAGAGGAACGCACTCGGCCGATGACATGTCTTCATCACCACGTCTGCGGGGAGACTAATGTAGACCGGTTGCTGGTGAGAAAGACACGCCGACAACACCCGATCGATCTCGACCGGGGCCGTGTCTGCGGACATGAGCTGGGTTGAGGCGGCGGTAATTTTCTCATAGATCCTCAAGGGAATCTGATAATCGCCCAAGGTGTGATGCAACAACGGCCGTGTACGGAAATTAGCCGTCGCAGGCGAGCCCGTAATCACTACCACCGGGACTCGTTCGGCAAATGCTCCCGCCACACCGTTGAGGGCGCTCAGTTCTCCGACACCATAGGTTGAGGAAAATGCCCCGATGCCCCGAATACGTGCATAGCCGTCAGCGGCATAGGCCGCATTGAGTTCATTGCATGTACCGACATACTGTAGATTGCTCTTCAATACCTGGTTGAAGAAACCCAGTACAAAATCTCCCGGCACGCCAAAGAGGTGATCCACCCCGATCTCTTTCAGCCGGGTTAACAGATATTCAGCAACCGTGATCTCCGAACTGATCATACTTGCTACACGCCTCATCTCGTTGCTTAAGGGGGTATAGAGGAAATAGACGAATCGCCCGAGCTGTACAGACATCCTGTCAGGCCATTATCGATACACTTGCCTTCAGTTGATCAGCGTTCATGGATTCCCCACCAGAGTGACATCCTACCCACGGGTCTCGCTTGAGCGTTTCAAGAAGTCCGCTAACTCGCTGGCATGCTGCTCCGTCGTTTGCAGGATGTCGAGTAACAATTGTCGGGTGACCAGATCCTTCTCCCCAATCTCTCGAATGAGCGCGCTGTAGGCCTCCACTTGTCGTCGTTCGAGCAGGAGATTTTCGCCCACCATTTGGACGAGCGTCGTTCCTTGCTCAGGGTGGACGCCGATGGACGCGGCTTTCCCCGCGAGTTCCTGGAGATCAAACACAGGGACGCCGCCTAACTGCTGAATGCGATTTGCCAATGTATCGGCATGCTGCAATTCCTGGAGTGCGTGCGCCTCGAATTCCGTCTTCAGGCCAGGGGATAACAGGGAGACCGCCATATATGCATGTTGTTTGTATTGCAGGTAGCTGGTGATCTCGGTTGAGCGTAAGCGGTTTAACGCGCTCACGATTGTCTTCGGATCGGCCAAATATTGCTTGGTAATTGCCCCCTCCTTGATGGCTTCTCCGATCCCTTCCTCTCTAACGCCGGTTTCTTGTGTCGGTTTCGTTTTCATATCCTTCTCCTGGATGGTTGTGTGGGTCATTCTATGAAATCTCTTACGAAGGAGTGTGGGTCTGGGAGTTCAAGCCACGGTAATGGTCAATGAGGCCCGATCTTCAGGACTTGGCCGGGAGGAAAGCTGGGTCGTCTCCTTTGAAAGGTTCGGTGGAGTATGCCGAGAAGACAGCGTGCGGTCTGATCACAATTGCTCAGATTGCAAGACCCCGGAGCGCGTACAGTTACAGGTATGCGTGTTGTACCTCTAACCGAGGAGGCTCCCATGGTATCCATTCCCAAAGTCGTCGGGGTTATGTCGTGTGCGTTCTTGCTGTGCCTTGGTTTATCCCAAGCCGCGCAGGCAGACAATGCGGCTGCGGACAAACTGAAAGCTGACCAATCTGACCGGAGGCAAGGTGGTCAGGACGCGGGTGAAAAACAAGTGCGCGAGGAGATGAAGGGCGGCGCCTCAACAGGCGGCAAGACGATCACGGGCGAAGTGTTGCGCGTTGAAGGCAATGACTGTTTCATCAAGGGGCAAGACGGCAAAGAAGTGCGGTTGCATATCGACGCAACTACCTCGAGGGCGAGAAACATCGAGCCGGGTGAGCGAATTGAGGCGAAGGTGAATGATCAGAATCATGTGCTATCGATTCTCTCGGGCCCAGCGGTCACGGATCGCCGAAATGATAAAGAGTAGGGGTGTCCCCAGGCCGTTAGAGCGCGTGGGCCGAAGCACCGGGCTCGACTGAGCAGGGGAAGTCGAGGATGAACGATGGGCACAGTGAAATATATGCTGAGTTATGGGCTCCTCTTGTTTATGGTCCTGGCGGCGCTCTAATTCTCTCGTAGCCTTGATCTGCGGGACCTGAACCATAAGCCAGGCTCGCTCTACGGCGCAAAATGAGGGGAGAGATTTTGTGAACGCGACGTTTGCTGATACAGAAACAAACAAAACAAAGAAGGAGAAGCGTTATGCCATCTAAACACTATGAAAATTGTATCCAAGCCTGCAATGAATGCGTAACCACGTGCGAACAGTGCGCGGCATCCTGTTTGCGCGAACCGGACATCAAAATGATGGTGCGATGCATTGAACTTGACCGGGACTGCGCCGATATTTGCAGTCTGGCCGCTCAATTCATGTCACGCGGCTCAACGTATGCGGCGAAATTCTGCGCGTTATGCGCTGAGATTTGTCAGGCGTGCGGCGATGAATGCGCCAAACATAAAGCGGAGCATTGTCAGCAATGCGCGAAAGCCTGTCACAAGTGTGCTGAAGAATGCCGGAACATGGCAAAGAAATAATTCTTATCCTCCCGTGGGCACATACGATTGAGAGTCTTCTAGAAAGGCCCAGCATGCCAGAATGGGCGGCGGCTGAAGCTGCCGACGATCGTCGATAAATACACACGGGAATCTCTCGTGATTGCGGTTCGACGGCGCCTCAGGTCAGGATGTTCAGGAGGTCTTGGGTTACTAGTTTCTGCGCCGAGGCTGCCCGACACATACCCGGTCCGATGACGGCCCAGAGTTTATCGCCCGGATGCTTTGACCGTGGTACGAGCTCACCGTCACATTCCGTGATAGAGATACGCTGCGACTCACACGCAATCGATCTATTAAATATTCCAAACTAATCAAGGAAACCCCTATCCGGTTCATAATTGTTCCCCCTCACCGGCCTCACGCTCGTTCTCACCATGGCTCCCCTGCTGGCAGCAGAGGATAAGAAATCGGAGAAACAAATGGATCATCAGGCCAGAATGGAGGCCTACCAGAAGTTGGCTACTCCTGGTGAGCCCCACAAGCTACTCATGAGTCAGGCGGGAAGCTGGACCACGAAGACCAAGTCCTGGATGGAGCCCAATAAGCCACCGATGGAATCCACTGGGGCCTGCGAAGACAAAGTGCTCCTCGATGGCCGATTTCTTCAACAAGAGTGTACCGGTGAAATGATGGGACAACCCTACTACGGGATTGGAACGCATGGATACGACAACCTCACCAAGAAGTATGTGACGACGTGGATGGATTCCATGGGAACCGGCATCTTTTCATGGATGGAACGGCCAGCGCAGATGGGAAAACTGTCACCCTATACGGTAGTCACAGGGATCCGATGGGGGCACCATGAAGCATCGGGCAGTCTGGAAGTTTGTAGATCAGAATACCCAGACCTTTGAGATGTACGGGAGTGAGAATGACGGCAAGGAGATGAAAGTGATGGAGATCACGTACACTCGGAAGTCGTGACCAAAGAGGGTGAGTCGGGCATCTAGGCCGATCTGGATGCCCGGTCCGACCTAACTTCATCGCAATCTATGCTTAAAATGCCCCTATTCAAGACCGCGCACTTGCCATCGCTAGTTTCCATCTGCTACCAGGACAGGTCAAACCAGCCCCATCAGGCCCCATCGCAAACCGCAGGTCAGTATTAGACTTACAGTTCCGTCGACCTTAACTGCACCACTGCTCCGCGGTTTTGAGTTCAGTCAACATCGCTTTACCCAACCGGGATAATGATCATCTAACTCGGTGAGAGGAGGATTGACCGAAGGGCAGTATCATCCAAACGAGGGATGACAGAACGACGAAGCTAGGCTGGCGTCAGTGTCGCGGGGTAGCGGCTGGATCTTTCCGTGTTCCCACTACGAGTTTCCGGGGCGACAGGGGCAGGGTTCCCTTTTGGAGGGCGTTCTTAACCGATGCAGCTTGGCGTGGCTCAGCTGCTTCTTTGAGGAGTTTCGCGACGATCAGGGCGTCCTCTGAGTGCTTGCGTGGGTGTGTAGGCATGTCTCCCCCAACCACTCTAGCGAGAAGACCGGCAAAGGTCTGGTCAAAATTGCTCAGAGAGCAAGACTCTGGAGAGCGTACAGTTACCGGTATGCGTTTTTACATCTAACCCAAGAGGCTCCCATGGTATCTATTTCCAAGGTGATGCAGACTGCAGTTCGCACCGTTCGATTGCCGCGTATTGTCATGGCCACATTGGCCCTGCTCGCACTGACAGCCGGAGCTGCACTTGTCGGATGCGAAAAGGGCAAAATGTCATCCGAGGTCGTCGCGTCATCTGGTCCCGTCGCCGACGGCCAGACGCATCTTCCGCTTCGACACCTTCGGTGACGAGCAGTTCTGGACCGACACGCTCCGTCTGCACGAGGTCGTCGAGAAGAGCGTGGACCCGACGACCGCGCTCAAGGTCGGGCTCAAGGTGGACGCCGACGTGCTGCCCCCCGGGATCCTCGAAAAGGTCGATCTCAAGAGCCCGGCGACGACGGTCGCGCTGCTCAAGATGAACGCGATCGTGGGCCATCCAGGCCACCGTGGACTCGAACAACCACATCACGCGGCTTGGCGTCACCTGCGCGCTCTGCCACTCCACCGTGGACAACTCGGTCATGCCCGGCATCGGCCACCGCAAGGACGGCTGGCCGAATCGAGATCTGAACGTCGGGGCCATCATTGCGCTCTCGCCCGTGCTCCCCGCGGACAAGAAGGCGGTCTACGACGTCGTGGGGTCCGGGCAAGTACGACCCGCGCTACAACCTGGACGGGAAGAACACGCCGCTCGTCATCCCGCCCGCCTATGGCCTCGCCCAGGTCAAGAACGAAACGTACACGGCGGAGGGACCGATCTCCTACTGGAATGCGTACGTCGCCGTCACCCAGATGGGCGGCCACGGCAACTTCTCCGACCCGCGGCTCGGGATCGACGTCAAGCACTCGCCGGACATGGTCACGCCCAAGCTCCCGGCGCTGCGCGCGTACCAGCACAGCCTGCCGGCACCTCCACCTCCGGCCGGCAAGCTTCGATGCCGCGGCCGCGGAGCGCGGACGCGCGGTGTTCGACCGGACATGCTCGAGCCTGCCACGTCGGCGCGACCGGCACCGACAACAACAGCGGGAAGCTGCACGCGCCGGCGGAAACCGGCGTCGACGGGGCGTACGCGGCGCGCACGGCGAACAAGGCGTATCGCACGACCCCTCTGCGCGCGCTGTGGCAGCACCCGCCGTACTTCCACGACGGCAGCGCGGCGACGCTCGCGGACGTCGTGGCGCACTACAACCGGGTTCGTGCTCTCGGTCTCACCGCGGAGCAGCAGCGAGACCTCGTCGAGTATCTGAAGTCGCTCTGATCCGCAGGGGATAAGAGTGAGGTCCGGTGCGGTATGTGTGAGCAGGTGGAGTATCAGCGTGCGGGACGGAGAATGGGGACAGGATAATTAACTAATCTAAGGGGAGGAAGTACAATGGAATCATCGGACAGACCTGAACCAGGAATTCTATCGGCATTCTTTGTAGGAGCACTCATCGGCGCGGGTATCGTGCTGCTTTTCGCACCACAGTCGGGCGCGCAGATGCGCGGGCTTCTTCGCGACTATGCGGCACGCGCCAAGGATGAACTCAATGGAGCCGTCGATCATGGCACTGAAGTGTTGGACCGCGCCGTTGAGCGCGGTCATGAATTCGTCGAAAAGGGAAAGGAGTCGCTGCGCGAGACTGGCCGTCAGGCGAAGGAATTTGCCGAGGCGGGAAGAAAAGCGTTCAATGAAACGAAGGACGGATTCTCATCGCAACATCGCTAGGGTACTTCGGACTCGTCGCCATAAAACAAGGACGCTTCCCGATCAGGTCAATCTTCTTCAAGGCCTAGCTTCGTGTGACCAGGCGAAGCCTCTCCCTATTGGTGCTGCCGGATAAACCCCTCAAGTAATCTTTTCAAAAATTAAGCTTGGGTGTGCCGCGCACTTTTCCTCCATCGTTGCGCGCGGATGAAACTATCCAGTAGCAGGATTCTCTATACCAGGCACGCTCGATCCGGCAATGCGTTAACGCCTATATACCACTTTCACAGTGCCAAGAAACTTCTCAAGCTCAGTCGTCAGGCGTTTGATTGATGGACGGTCTTGCCTCGCCGCAGCCTGCTCCAAGGCCGCACCAATGGTGCTGATGACCTCAAACCCGTAGCCCCCCCCGTCGCCTTTCATCCGATGTCCTAACATCCTGACGGTCTTAAAATCGTCACTGTGAATCGCAGCTTGCAGGGCGATCACATCGTGTCGCCGGTTTTCAAGAAATCCAGGGACGATGTCTTCCAAGTCGGGGTCGATGGCCACGACGAATTTCTCGGTTGGAGGAGGATCGACTGGTGAGATCAAGGTTTCAATCCCTGCGTGTGAGCCAGAATTGCCTCAAGCAAGGTCTCTTTCTTGATGGGTTTTGAGAGGTGCGCGTCACATCCAGCTACATGAATTTTTTTCTTCTCATCCCCGTGCACGTACGCAGTCAGGGCCACAATCTTCGTCGGAGAAATTCCGTGTTTCTGCTCCCATTCTCTCATGGTGATTGTCGTGGTGTATCCGTCCATCACAGGCATATTCATATCCATCAGCACCAAGTCATACCGCCCGACCGCAAACATCTCGCACGCGATTTGGCCGTTCTCCGCTACATCCACTTTATAGGGTGTGGCCTTCAAGTAGGCTTTGATCAAGAGCTGATTGTCCGGCGAGTCTTCGGCCAGAAGAATACGCAAGGGCCGACGATCAACCGGAGGGGTCTGGCGCTTGGTTTGATCCGTTGCCGGCTGAAGCCCCTTGCGCCGTCTCAAACCAATCGTGATGGCACGAAGCAACTCGGACTGCTTGATCGGCTTTTCAAGATAACCGGCTAATCCCATGTCGTAGGTTCGAGCGATTTCTCCAGACCGCCCGCCCGCCCCCACGAATTCAGAGGTGAGCATCATCACCGAGAGTTTGTTGAGACATGGGAATTGCTTGATCCGGTCAGCCACCTCGAACCCGCTCATATCGGGCATGCGCGAATCGAGCAGCACGAGATCATAGGGTATGCTCGATGCTTGCGCGTCGGTCAGTTCGGCCAACGCGGCAAGACCGCCGGACGCCTCCTGAACCACGGCTCCCCAACCCGTTAGAGACTCCCGGACGATGAGCCGATTGGTTGGGTTGTCGTCCACGACGAGGATCCGCAAATCTTTCAACTCTTCCGGATACGAATCGGTGTGCTCCCGCTGCTCCGCAGGGACGGCAAACCGCAGCGTGCAAGAGATGGTGCTGCCATGTCCAATCGTACTTTCCGCTCGAATAGTCCCCCCCATCAACGTCACCAATTGCTTGCAGATGGCAAGACCCAAGCCGGTCCCTCCGTACTTGCGGGCTGTGGAAGCCTCTGCCTGCGTGAAGCTCTGGAAAATCGCTTCGAGTTTGTCTAGCGGGATACCGATCCCGGTGTCGGTGACCGAGAGGCGAAGAAAGCCGAGCTCTGGGTCGTCGGGATTCGGTACGATGCGTAGTTCAACCTGACCATGTTGGGTAAATTTGATGGCGTTCCCAACCAGGTTGGCCAAAATCTGCTGTAGTCGAAGTTGATCTCCGATCAAGAGACGAGGAACTGTTGGCGACACATAACAGATCAACTCCAGCCTCTTATCGTGAGCGCGCAACGCGAACATGTCAGTGACTTTGTCGATGACTTCGTGGAGATCGAATTCCGTTCGTTCCAGTTCGAACTGCTTGGCCTCCGCTTTGGCGAGGTCCAGAACGTTGTTGATCAGAGTGAGGAGGTTATTCCCGGCGCTCCGGAAGATGCGAACGTACTTGCCCTGCTCCTCCGTCAGCGTGGTTTCCCCCAATAGTTCGGCCATGCCGATGATCGCGTTCATCGGTGTGCGGATCTCATGGCTCATGTTGGCCAAGAACTCGCTCTTGGCCTCGTTGGCCACTTCCGCCGCTTCTTTGGCGACACGCAACTTCTGTTCAGCCAACCTGTGTTCATACGCTTCCAGCGCCAACGTGACGATCGTCGCCAGCGACGTGGCCAAGGACTGCTCGTCAACGGTCCACTCGCGAGCCTCACCGACATGTTCATGGCAAAGTACGCCCACCACGTCCCCCGAGGACCGGATGGGGACATCAAGCATCGCACCGATCCTCAAGGGACGCAGATAGGAATCGGAAAACTCGCGGGTTCGTTCGTCGTTGAGAGCATCACAGGCAACAATAGCGTGCTCTTCTTGGTCAAGTGCAATGAAGTAGTTGGGATAGTTGACGGCTTCCAATAGTAGACCAGAGGAGTGATGGTTGTTCTGATGCTCATAGAGGTCGATGAGTTTGATGGCAGTCCTCTGCTCTTGATAGAGCCAAATACTGCTCCGGTCCACACCGATCAGTTGTGAACTCGCTTCAGAGATGAGCTGTGCGGCCTGGACGAGATTGCCTGAATA
The DNA here is from genome assembly GCA_963825145.1 of uncultured Nitrospiraceae bacterium. Lineage (GTDB taxonomy): Bacteria > Nitrospirota > Nitrospiria > Nitrospirales > Nitrospiraceae > Palsa-1315. Next base: position 1,625 of record CAWGSC010000028.1, on the reverse strand, counting down.
GATAGTCGAATTCTTCGCAAGATCGAGCAGCCTCGTATGCCGCTCGATCAACTGAAGGGCCCGCTCCCGTTCTTTGTCTTTCGCCACTTTTTGTTCCGTAAGGTCTCGAAGGAAAGCCGTAAACAGCCGCTGTTCCCCTATGCTGAAAATGAGCGTCAGCTCGACTGGAAACTCAGATCCATTCCGGCGGAGGCCGGTGATCTCGATCCTTTTGTTCAAGACAGGACCGGCCCCGATCGAGAGATAGTGCGCCAATCCCTTCCAGTGGTCGGTGCGAACCTGTTCGGGGATGATGAGTACAGCCAGTTCTTGCCCGATCGCCTCTTGGGACGTCCATCCGAACATCGTTTCTGCGGAAGCGTTCCACTCTTGAACCAGCCCCTGTGCGTCGACGGTGATGATGGCATCGAGCGATGTAGCGATGATGGCTTTGGTTCGTGCACTACTGTCGTGTAAGGCTTTCTCGACATGCTTTCGTGCGGTGATGTCGCGAACAACGGCAACGAGATACTCCTTGCCCTGACGGACCAGATGAGCATTCACCTCGACGGGAAAGGTGGTGCCGTCCTTCCGCATGTGGGCGCTTTCTAGAGTTAACGGCACTCCTGTTTCCCGCAACCGCTGCACATATTTTAAGAAGACCGACTGCGTGATCAGAGGGTCAATATCAGGAACGGTGAGGGATAAGAGTTGGTCATGCGTATAGCCGACATTCGATGAGGCTTTCTCATTGCCATCCAGAAACCGTCCGGTTAGGGGATCTATGACCTCTATGGAGTCTGTGACATGGTCGAGCAAGGTTCGGAATAACTTCAGTGCTACTTCTGCCCGCTTGCGCTCAGAGATAACCTCCGTAAGCATGATAATCCCGCCGATCGCTCCCCCATCGTCATGCCATGGCCGCACTTCCCATCGCAGCCAATCAGTCCGTCCATCCGCTCGGACGAAAGAGTCTTCTTCGCGGCTCTCCACTGCGCCAGCCAGGCAGCGTTGATGGATGTCCTGCCATTCTTTCATCTTTCTGATTTCCGGAAAGACGTCGTAATGGTGGCGGCCGATCAGATGTTGGTCAGCGAGCTGGTAGTCCTGAAGCCAACGTTTGCTAACCGCCAGATATCGAAGCTGCTTGTCGAACATCGCCACTGCGGCCGGTGTGTGTTTCATAAACGATTGCAACAGCTCGCGACTGTGCTTCAATGCTCGCTTGCGCGCGGTGAGTTCCTGCTGCAGAGCTTGATTGGCGGCCGTCAACCCAGCCGTACGCTCACTGATGCGCCTCTCTAGTTGAGTTAGCTTGTTTCCCTTCTGTCGAAACCGCTGTTCGCTCTTCTGCAAAGCCGGCTCCGGTTGGTTGCTAGCTTGAAGGCGTCCCGTGTGAGATCTCTGTATATCAATTGATTCGGTACGCGAAGAAGAACGTGTTCGTTGTTTCGATGGCTGTGCAATCCGTGAACGACGGGCAGCCGAGGTTTTAGGTTGTCGCTTCGCCTTGCGATTGCCTTGAATCGATGACTTTTTCCTAGCCATGGCTACCTATCTCTTCACTGACGACGGCATGCACTTCGAGCGAAGAGTTCAGCGAAGGAAATGGAGTCAGATTTGCAAGAGCCGTAGTGAACGTCGCG
>CAWGSC010000027.1:0-188597 GCA_963825145.1 uncultured Nitrospiraceae bacterium | reverse complement strand
CAGGTATTCGAAAGCGACCCTGTGCAAGTCTTGGTCGGCCATGTCTCCACCTCCTGTCGGGGGCAACGAACCTGCCTCACTACCGCAAAAACGGCGCAACACGCTTTGGCACGTCCAGATCTATTTGCTCGACGTAACACCAGGCCCACCGTTCACCGGGCTGGAAAGAGGCCATCACCGGATGGGTCGTGTGCGTGAAATGTTTCGTGGCATGGCCGTTGGGCGAGCTGTCACAACAGCCGACATGACCGCAAGTCAGGCAGAGACGGAGATGCACCCAGGACGATCCAAGCTTCAGGCATTCTTCACATCCTTGAGTGCGAGCGGGAACGGGCTTAAGAGCGGTCACGTGTGGACAGGTCATAACGCACCTCCCTGAGTGAAGAGCACCGCACCGTCGTGGGTCACCGATGCACAACTGTTGCTCACGCTAAAACGGTCAGACGCTCATGCTATCAAACGGTCAGCTAGACTTTCCATGCCCTTGCGTATTTACCACCGGGGAGGGTAGTGTTTCAGCCAGAACTCTTCAGTAATGAGCAATTGTAACCAGCTACTTTCTATCTCGTATCATCAGAGCCATGACTGACACAACTCTTCCGATCACGCTGACACTTCCCTCCGGTGTGGAGCGGATATTTCCGACGCTGACGCCTGCTCAGGTTCAGCGGATCGCTGCGCATGGCCAAGTGCGTTCGGTCCGAGCTGGAGAGGTGCTCTTCGAGTCGGGGGAACATGTCGTGCCATTCTTTGTCGTCATGGCAGGTCGGCTCGATAGTGCCTGCCATCCGGCACGACCGAGAGGCTCGTCACGGTTTTTGGACCCGGTCAGTTCACCGGCGAAGTCAACATGCTATCGGGCCGTCCCGTGCTTGTCCGATCGCGCGCCAGTGAGGCGAGTGAAGTGATTGAGCTGGATCGCGAACACTTGGTAGCCCTGGTGCAGACCGACAGCGAGATTGGCGAGATCATCATGCGGGCATTCATTACCCGCAGAGTCGAATTGATTGCGCAGGGGCTCGGAGATGTCGTCGTCGTCGGGTCGAATCATTGCTCTGGTACACTCCGCGTGAAAGAATTCCTCACGCGCAACAGCCATCCATACACCTATATCGATCTTGACCGTGACGTCGATGTTCAGGGTCTGCTAGACCAGTTTCACGTGACCGCTGCGGATGTGCCGGTGGTGATCTGTCGTAGCACCGTGGTGCTGCGGAATCCGACCATTCAGCAGATTGCCGACTGCCTCGGTTTTAACAAACCCATTGACCAAACCCAGATACGCGACGTGGTCATCGTCGGCGCCGGACCCGCTGGAATCGCAGCCGCCGTGTACGGCGCATCGGAAGGCCTGGATGTTCTCGTACTGGAGACGAACGCGCCGGGAGGACAGGCCGGCTCCAGCTCGAAGATCGAAACTTATCTTGGTTTTCCGACTGGGATCTCAGGCCAAGATCTCGCGGGGCGGGCCTATGCGCAGGCGCAGAAATTCGGCGCACAAATGCTTATCACGAAGGGAGCGAAACATCTCACGTGCGATCGCAAGCCCTACACCATTGGAATCGACCCCGGTTGCGCGTGGTGGCACGCACCATCATCATCGCAACCGGGGCCGCCTATCGGAAACCGCCCATCGCGAACTTGTCACAGTTTGAAGGCACGGGCGTGTACTACGCCGCAACATTTATGGAAAGACAGATGTGCCGCAGTGAAGAGGTGGTTGTGGTGGGAGGGGGGAACCAGCCGGCCAAGCGGCAGTCTTCCTCGCGCAGGCGAGCAAGCGTGTGCATATGCTCGTGCGATCGAGCGGGCTGGCGGAGACCATGTCGCGCTATTTGATTCGCCGCATTGAACAGAATCCAGCCATCGTTCTCAGTGCCAATACCGAAATCGTGGCTCTGGAAGGACATCATCATCTCGAACGAGTGAGCTGGCGCGACCATCAGTCCGGCAGCACCGAAACCCACGACATACGACACGTCTTTCTCATGACCGGTGCCGTTCCCAACACACAGTGGCTCGTCGGGTGCGTCGCGCTCGATGCCGACGGGTTCATCAAGACGGGACCCAATCTGTCACCGGAGGATCTGGCGACCGCGCATTGGCCGCTCGCCAGGGCTCCCCATCTCCTCGAAACCTGTTTGCCCGGCGTGTTCGCGGTCGGCGACGTCCGAAGCGGCAATATCAAACGGGTCGCCTCCGCAGTGGGCGAGGGGTCGATCGCTGTGTCCTTCGTGCATCAGACGCGTCACGAATAGAATAATGACAACGATGGCGGAAGGAACCTGTGTGCATATGAGCGCCAATACAACAGTGAAACACGAAGAACTGTACCCAGCGAATGAGTGCGTAAAGATCCGTTCATTTGTGCACCACGTCAAGTAGTCTCGGTTAGTGTCGAAACTTCGACAACTCTCGAACCTTCCAACGGGAAATCCTTTTCACGCCACGCATCGATTCCTCCGGCAAGAGGCCGGACTCTGGTGATCCCCCTACTCCGCAGCATCAATGCCATCTTGGCAGCGGTGGCTTCATTCGGGCAAGCGCAGAAGAGGATCACATCTTTGTGTCGCGGAATTTCATGGTGCCGCTGCTCCAGTTCTTCTGCCGTCATGCGGAGCGCGCCTCGAATCGTATAGGGATCGGCTTCGTAATCCAGGGCACCCCGCAAATCCACCACCAGAAGTTCATGGCCATTATCCATCATCTGTTTCACCTCCTCCGCCGTGATGCGGGCGATCCGCAATTCGCGCAGAAGAAGCTGCCGATGAATGTACTTGTACATGATGTAGGCGGCAATCCCAGTGCCGAAAATAGAGGCCAGCCATAAGCCCAGACGCTCAGCCTCTTCCGCAAGGCGTTCGATTTGGTCGCTGAGTAGAAAACCGGGAATGATAAACGCGAGGGTCCAGAGGACCACACCCAGCCCGTTGTACAGGAGAAACCGCGGCATGCTTACTCGGAACAATCCGGCGAGCGCCGGCGCTAGAGTACTCAATCCTGGAATGAACTTGGCCAAGACAAGTGACCCCACGCCATGCCGGGTAAAAAAATTCTCTGTGCGTCGGACACAGGAATCCGGCTCCAGCGAGACCCTGCACAAGAGGTTCAACGCACGTCTGCCCCGTCGGCGCCCCAGTTCATACCAGAATAGATCGCCAGCCATACAGGCGGTGACAGAGAGGACGATAACTGCCGTGAGATCTATCTTTCCGGCACCGGCCAAGGCCCCGGCCACAAGTAAGATTGGAACGGCAGGCAAGGGCAATCCGATTTGTTCCGCCAAGACCACGGCAAAGACCAGGATCTCTCCATATTGAGAAACGAACGCACTGACTTCATTCATGACAATGTCCGATTTTCCTTCGGTGTCTTAAGACACGGCATTAAGTTGGCTTGCGTGCTGCGCGGACCAGAAAAGGGGAGAGGCTCAATACTATGGGCATGTTCAAGCCAGGTGTGGGAGAGTTAGCGCTGAAGGATCACACCAGTCTTGTTTCTCGTTGGCCTTGAACCGTCATCAGTGAAAATCAGAGCTGGCTCATGCCCCCGTCGACCACCAGCTCAGTGCCCACGATAAACGCCGACTCTACAGATGCCAGATACAGCACAGCGCTTGCGATTTCGTCGGGTGTACCGAAGCGCTTGAGGGGGACCTGGGCTTGGATGCCCGCGGCAACCTCCGAGAGCTGCTCCGCAGGGAGACCCAGTCGGCTTAATAGAGATGTTGTAACGGGGCCAGGGCTTACTACATTGACACGGACGCCTCTGCTCAACAGCTCTGAGGACAGACTCTTCGCCAGTGAGATCAACGCAGCTTTGCTGGCGGCATACACGCTCGTATTAGGCATGCCGATGTGGGCGTTGATCGAGCCATTGAGTACGATGGCGGCTCCCTGATTCAGGCGTGGCAGTAGCGCCTTGATTAAGAAGTACGGACCTTTCAGGTTGCTGTTGAAGGTCATATCCCACATCTCTTCTCCGACCGCTTCGAACGGAGCGAACTTTGCCACGCCTGCATTGATAAACACGGCGTCGAGCATCACGCCCTGTTGTTGCAACAATGTGGCGAGCTTGATTCCATCGGCTACGCTCCCGGCATCACTTCGCACAGCGATAACTTTCTCGCCGAGCTGTGCTGCCGCCTTGTCCAAGGTAGCCTGATCGCGTCCCGTAATTACGACACGCGCACCTTCCTTTGCAAATGCGAGTGCTGCTGCCAATCCGATCCCGCTATTGCCGCCGGTGACGAGAGCGACTTTTCCTGCGAGTTTCTGTGACATGGCCTTTTCTCCTTCCATCCATCCTCGACAACCTGGGGCTCCTCAAATCCTCTCGGCCTCTCCTCCGGTGACCAGCCGTTTGCGGCAGCGATGTAGTCAGTGATGGGCTGAGGCAGATCGAGAAACACAAGCAGCCTCATTCTTTTTACACCGGCTTGAGTATAGGGATCGACGCAACAGAATAACAAGAACTGATGACTGACCTGCGATTTGTTAAGTTGCTTCTCTTCTAAATCGCAATAGAGGACGAGTAGTTGGAGGGCTCTGCTACTACATGGCTACCAATACGATCGGTGATCGACGGTATAAGTGTCCGCTGGTTCGTCGGGCCCTTCCAGAGACGCACCCCGCATCCCCCATGCGACCAACGGTGAGCTTGGGGTCCGGGCCCGGCGCCCGCTGATGGGGGATCAGTAGAGCAAGATCCTCTACGACTCAGCAAGTCATTGATTGCAGAGCAGAGGAAGACTGTGCCTGCGCGCCCCCTAGCGCGTGTAGGCACGGTGTAGGCGAGCGACGAACACGGCGTAGGCGGCGAGCCGAGAGCGAGAAGGCCACGGGGCTACTCGCCGGGGCCTGGATCGGAGGTGGAGCTCCGCAGGGCCTTGAGGACGTCGGACAGGATTTCCATGCGGGCGCCACACTGCAGCTCCGGCGTTTCGGCTAAGTATACCGGACGCCTAACCAAGGATAGTGCATCGTAGCACGTCCCTGTCAAAGGAACCGGACTCCCAGATAAGGCGGTCACAAATAATTGCCCTATAGTGCGACTGGTCGGTGCAACGGCAGTGCTGAACAGTTCTTCGAGTTAAAAACACAATGGAGGACACCATGCTTGCCAGTGCGATAGCGCCCGAAGTGGAGAGTGTGAAGACTCGTCTCAAGCATATCTGGATGGTCGGCGACTACGATCGATTCTCGCGGTACATGGAACACAGCGCACGCGAGTTCTACGAGCGACTCCTCGTTGTTCCCGGATACCGATTGCTGGACGTGGGCTGTGGCTCCGGCCAGCTGGCTCTGATGGCCGCGAAGGATGGGTTGGCCGTGACCGGTGTGGACATCGCGAGCAATTGGGTGGAGCGGGCTCGGGCGCGCGCGCAAGCGGAGGGGTTGCACGCGCATTTTCAGGAGGCCGATGCCGAGGCGTTGCCCTTTGAGGAGGCAAGCTTCGACGTGGTGGCGAGCTTAATCGGAGCGATGTTTGCGCCGCGGCCGGACCTGGTTGCGAAGGAACTGCTGCGGGTGTGCAAGCCTGGCGGAACCATCGCCATGGCCAATTGGACTCCACAGGGTTTCATCGGACAGATGTTCAAGACCGTCTCGACATTCATTGCGCCGTCCGGGATGCCCTCGCCGGTCTTATGGGGCGACGAAACCACGGTTCGTGAACGGCTCAGCAATGGCCTCTCGGAGCTCAACCTGGTCAGGCGCCACTATACGTTCAGTTATCCCTTTCCTCCTTCGGAGGTGGTGGAGTTCTTCCGCCTCTACTACGGACCGATCAATCAGGCGTTTGCGGCTCTGGACGCCGACGGTCGTGAGACTCTTCGTCATGAACTCGAAGCGCTCTGGTCTACTCACAATCGGGCGGGGAGGGACTGCACGACGGTCTTCGCTGAATATCTGGAAGTGATCGGCATTCGAGCGTGAAGCGCTCGATGGAGGCATAGCACGACAACTCTTTCACCAACATGAGAATCACAAGATCCCCGAGAAAGGAGGTCGAACACCGCAATGTCATCACTATTCTCTTGTAGAAGCCCGTGTCTGTAACGTCGGGTGGAGCTGAACTGAAACGCGGCTTTCACACAGGCCTCTGTGTGAAGCGGTCCATGTATCCCTAACTATAAGGAAATTGCCATGATGAGACATATGAGCATACTTGCAGTGGCACTGGTGACATTATCCACTGGTCCTGCTCTGGCACAGAGCGGGACCGTTCACACGGGCTTCCTTCCGCCGACTGTGTTCCAGGCGGCTGGACCAACCGTAACCTCGATTCAGAGCTCGGTCGATCAGTACCGGGCTGCGCTGGGGGCGACCAACAACGGCAATGCGGTAGGGCCGCTCGCAAGCGGTCGCCGCGAGATCAACTGGGACGGCGGAGGCTCGACAGCGACCGCCATTGCGGGAACGCCGTTCACCGTCTTCCTGCTGACCCGCGGCGCCTTCATCACCACACCGGGGACGGGTTTCGTGCAAGCCCCACTCTCTGGCCTGGCTACGACCTTTGGCAACCCGACCTACGAAACCATCTTCCAGCCGTTCAGCCCCGTGCGGCTCTTTAGCCCGATAGAAAGCCACGTCACTGAGGTGCACTTCTTCGTGCCTGGCACCGGCAGCACACACGCGACGACCACCGGGTTCGGCGCGGTCTTCACAGACGTGGACCATCCGGATGGGGACGGGCCCGACAAGAAGCACGGAAACCGGAAGGCCAGCACGCTGATCGAGTACTTTGGCACTGACGGCGACCTGCTCTTTAGCAGCTTCGTCCCAGCCTCGCCGGGCAATGCCAGCCTTTCCTTCTTTGGCATCGTCTTTAACGACGCGCGCATCGCCCGGGTGCGGATCACGAGTGGCAACGTCGCCCCGGGGCCGAATGATGATGAGAAGCGAGATGTCGTCATGATGGACGACTTTCTCTATGGTGAGCCGCAGCCGCTCCATTATTAATGCACGGATGAGCGAGCCCCACGAAAGTGCGCTCGCTCATCCCGACCCCTTTTCTTCCTTGGGTGTGGCATGAACTTTTCGGCGGAGAGTGATTGGAAAACACGCAGGGTACAGGGTACTCGGAAAAGTCAGGCCACCGCGCTGGCTGCTGCCCTGGTGCTGCTGTACGCCTGCGGCGAGCCGATGTTTGAACACGCCGGCAGCCGGAACAGTTTGCTGGAGGATCGAAAGGCCTGTGCGGTGGACATAAACAACAGCCCGGCTGCCACGGCCTATCGCCAGAACCCCACGGCGCATCCGGATTTTGTACGGCACGTGTTTGAAGACATGAATCGATGCATTGAAGGGAAGGGATGGAAACAGGTGCTGTCACCGCAAGAGCAAGAGCGGTTGAAGGGAGCAATGACGTCCGAGTTGACTCATGTGCGTACCCCCGTGCCGATCACTGAGCCTGAACAAGCGGGAGATTCTACTTTTTAAGGGTTGTCCCGGGCTCTCGCTGTGTGAGGTGAGGGCGATACAGCGGCTGCAAGGGCGTGGACGGATTATATTCGTTGATGGGGTTTAGCGGGCTCCTGGGGGTTCCCTCAGAATATGATTTCCCGATCGGTGCAGAACGAGCAGAGTTCATTGCCATCGGTGACCTGCCCCCAGCTGTCAGGCCACCACGCCAGTTCGGTCATGCCGATACACATAGGCTATATGTCAGAAATGGCACCCAATCCGTTCATATACAAAAACCTTCCGACGGCTCAAACTGAGTCCTTACGATCACTGTCCTCTTGTCAAAAACCTGACTCAACGAGTTGGGAATGTTGTCTGAGCAATCACCATGTTATGAGTCTGAAGAAGTAGGGTCAAACACAAAACTCTTTGAATAGGGGAGGTTTCCATGAGCTCTGTCACGGTTCTGCCCCAGACCATCGAAGCCATCATGAACCATTACGCTTCTCATCTCGAAGGCTGTCGTGACCGTATTCTCACAGACGTAACGCAGACTCCTGGCACCGCTGTGCTTGCTGAATATTTTCAAGGCGGAAAGATGTTCCGGGCCCTACTAGCCTTTGTGGCCGCCTCTGCCCTTGGCATCGAACCACGCAAGATGATCCCTGTGGCGTCAGCCTTGGAACTCCTGCACGGAGCGTCGCTCATTCATGATGATATGGTGGACGAGGCAGCCGAGCGACGCGGCCGTCCTGCACTCCATGTGCAGTTGGGAATTGGTCCGGCGCTCATCCTCGGTGACTACTTGATCCTTCGTGCCTTCACGGTCCTGCAGGAGTCGCATCCTGTCTACGGTCCGGAAAAAGTAAGTGAGGCCTCACACACTCTCAATCACTATGCCCAGTTGTGCTGCCTGGGTGAGCTCCATGAACTCATGCCAACCGGTGAGGGCAATTCGGAGGACGAGTACCTCACGATCGTGCAGGGGAAAACTGCATCTCAGTTTGCCGCTGCCGTCACGTTGCCCGCCATCGTGGGAGGGGGAACTTCGCGGGAGATCGAAGCCTTACGGACGTATGGGCTCAATGTGGGGATCGCGTTTCAGATCCAGGATGATGTGCTGGACATCGTCGAAGATACGGGACTGCTGGGAACGCCTGTTGGAATCGGCCTCGCCAAAGAACGACTGCTGTTGCCCATGATTTACCTTGAACGCTACGGCTCGCCGACTGCGCTTCGGCACTATCGTCGGATTCTGCAGGCAGAGGTCGGTAGGTCAGTCCAACTTGTGGCCTTACTGAAAGAAGAGGGTATCTGGGATCGTATTCAGGTGACTCAGGACCGATACGTGTCAGCTGCGCTTCAGGCGCTCGAGCGTCTACGCCCATCTGATGCACGCGCGAACTTGTCGGTGCTTGCCACGTCTGCGGTCCATCATCACACGGAACATCCCGATGCCCCCAATTGAGATTCCAAACCGTTCTGCTTGTACGCTCGCAGGACCATCATGTTCAGTCCATAGCAAGTGTTGGGACCGTACATCCTTGCCGGAGACCAGCGGTTACCACAAGCGTGCCAAGGTCGAGGTGCCCAGAGTGCCGGATACTCCTGGACAAAGCTGACCCATTCCTGCCCTTCCTCTAGAAGTGGCTCACTGATAATAGGAGGTGACTATGCGATTGCTCCACATATTGGCAACCGTAGGATTGTTGATCTCAGTCGGCGTGACAATCGTTGATGCAGCAGAACCCTCTCAGTTCGCCCCTCCTCTGATGGTCCCGGTGGCAGCGGACGGAGTGCAGCGAGCCACGGTCACACTCGATAGCTATTCGTATTCCCCAAACCATTTGATCGTCGAAGCTGGAAAGCCGGTTGAACTGACACTCACCAGTGTGACGACGCTTATCCCACACAATTTCATCATCAAGGACCCAGCAGGAAGACTCTCCGTTGAACAGGATGTCAGTGCCGGCAAGACGGTCACCATTACATTTATACCAACTCAGCCTGGCACATTTCCCATTTACTGCGACAAACGGCTCTGGCCGTTGCCCAGCCATCGCGACAAAGGGATGGAAGGGACCTTGGAAGTGCGATAGGTGTGGCTACGAGTATAGAGACCTCCAAGCAGGACCTGCTCCGCGATCTCCTCAGGCAAGTATCCCGCCTCTTCTATACGACGTTGGCCGTGGTTCCGGCTGAGGTGCGCGATCACGTCAGCCTCGCCTACCTGATTGCCCGCGCGGAGGACACGATTGCGGACACGGAATTGATCGATCGCCCGCGTCGGCTGGATTTCCTCGGACAACTCAAAGCGCCGTTCGTAAGCGATCAGATCGCCTGGACTCAGGTGTGAGAGATCCAGCGAGCGGTTGGACCAAACCAGCAGAACGCTGCCGAACGTATCCTGCTCGAACGACTGGAAGATTGCGTCAGGCTTTTCTAAACATTTTCGCCGAACGATCGAACCCGTCGTCACCGCTGGAGACTCTCCCTAGACTTGGTATCAAAATCGCGGGCCGACCAACAATACGCCTGACTCACATTGCGGCTGGTACAACTACAGGGGACAGGTCACAATCACGGCCGGGTCGGATCCGGTTAAGGGGGCGGTCACCCCTTGGCTAAATGATTCTCGCCTTCGACGCGCACCAATTCGCCCTTGAGCGTGTTTTCTTTAAAGCCAGTCCGATCAGACTGGGAATCAGTTTTCATCACGTCTGAAGCTGCAGGCTCATAGCTTGCTTGCTCCGTGTTAGACAGGCCAATGCACAGCAGGAAACCACAGGACATGCGACCAACGACTTTGAGAGTAGATACCATGGGAACCTGCTCGTTCAGATGGAAAAACTTAGTCACGTACCATGTCCAGCCTGGAAATAATTTGCGACACAACCGACTGGCCCAATCTCTGAGCCTGAACTTCTATCTTCATCTCCCCGAGGCTACTTCGTTGGTTGTACGTGGTTAATTGACACTGCGTGGTCCACGAATCCACTCTTGTAGGGCCTCGATGGCTCAGTGGCCTGGACTTCGACCTTGTCGCCGACCTTGATGGCACCGTCCAAGACGGTGGTCTTGTCCGCATGCAGTCGGGTTTCCTTACCGGCCATATCCTTCACCACGTAAAATTCCCCGTCGATCTTCAGCAGGTCCCCTTTGATCGTCTTCGGGGTGGGTGACTCGTTCAGGTCTGCAGCATATGACAGAGATATCATCGAGACACCGATAACCATCGCGAACATGAACTGAACAATGAGCTTTTTCATGACGGAACCTCCTTGTAAATTTGGTAGTTCGAGACCCGTGGCTTCCACACCTGCTAGGTTGTCTCAACTGTAGTCTCACACTACCGCCCTCACATGATGGAACTATGAACAAAGGATGAAAACTTCTTCATTAATTGTGGTTGGAAACGACCAATTGTGTAGCGAATTTCCATTTAAGGCCTTTCTCACTCAGGGAAGCCATACATTCCACGCCACTCTGCCCGAAGTGAATGAACATTGTCAGGGGCTATTCCAAAGGGTGCTCTTCATACACCTGCTTGCGAGGCGGCATCATGGAGAAATGTTAGTCTTACTTCTAACGCTCTGTGTCAACCGTTATCTGATGGCATATTGTGGTAAGATGAACCCGGGGTGCATCTCATGGCCTCGCCTTCGTGGATCGTCGTCTTCTGCCTTGTCAGCCTGGCCACTCCGGCGTTTGCCAGCAATGAGATCTATCGCTATACGGATGACTCCGGCACGCTGAACTTCACCACTGAGCTGTATCAGATCCCCCAGAAATACCGCGATCAAGCCGTCCCCTTGAAGTTGGGAGTCTCACCGCCCGTTTCGACGCCCCCTCTACAACCAATGCTTCGCGTCGTGAGATCCTCCGGTGAATATCGTATGAGTGACCACGATACGCGGATGGATGCCACTCGGCTCGCCATTGACTACGCCAAACGGCAAGCCCTCGAGGAAGTCGCGATTTATCTGGAAAGTACCACTGAGATCAAAAATCTGGACATCACGCGCGATGAAATCCGGACGTACACTGCGGGTATCGTGACGGTGCTCGATCAGCAGATCAGCACGCGCCTCGAAGACGGCGAGATCGTCATTCACGTCGATCTCACGGCACAAGCCGATGAACATGAAGTCATTGAAGCCATCGCCTCGCTCCGCGAAAATGAACTCGCAAAACAGGAACTCATCTCGCTTCGAATCAAAACCGATCAACTTCGTCAACAGCTCGATACCGCCAATCAAGCCTTGGCGACGGCCAATACGCCAGAGCGGGTACAATCACTGACGATCCAGAGGCAACACCTGCTCAATCGTATTCAAGCCGAGACCGAAACGGATGTTCCATCATCTTTGGCCCGTTTGAGGCGATTCTTGTCCGGCCCCATACGCTGACCAACATCTTCGGACTTACTTGTTCAAAGTGATCCCATGAGAACAGAGCGCGCGCGATGGTCTCAGGGGTATCAGATTTTTTTCAAATCTCTCGGGCTTCACGTTCAGAGTTTGCTACTGGTCGGCTCCCCGATTTTGATACCGATTTGAGGGAGAGTTTCCGGCATAATCGCCCCTGGGAAGGGGAAGGAGGACGCCGTGAAACGAAAACGATTCAGTGTCGAGCAGATTGTGGCGGTACTCAAGCAGGCGGAGATGGGGACCCCCGTTGCCGACCTCATCCGCCACCTCGGGATTGCTGAGCAGACGTTCTACCGGTGGAAGCAGCGGTATGCGGGACTGGAATCGGAACAGGTTCGGGAGTTCAAACAGCTGCAGGACGAGAACACCAAGTTGAAGCGCTTGGTGGCGGACTTGTCCTTGGACAAAGTCCTGCTGCAGGACGTCCTCGCAAAAAAATTCTAAGGCCCTCGCGGAGGCGGAGTGTGGTGAGGTATCGGTGCACCGCGTATGCGGTGAGTGAGCGGCGCGCCTGCCGAACCGTCCGCTGTGCGAGGGCCACCTACTACTATCGGAGTCATCGCGATCCCCGCACCGCACTCCGGCAGCGGCTCAGGGAGATGGCCCAGACGCGGGTCCGGTACGGGTATCGGAAAATTCGGGTGCTCCTCAATCGGGAAGGGTGGGCTGTGGGCAAGAAGCTCGTGTATCGTCTCTACCGAGAAGAAGGCCTGATGCTGCGTCGCCGGAGCCCCCGGCGGCGAAAATCGGTGGTGCCCCGAGTGCACCGGCCGACGGTAACGAGACCGAATGACGCGTGGACACTAGACTTTGTGGCTGATCAACTGGTAGATGGCCGCCGATTTCGCGCCCTCACCGTCATTGATGTGTATACGCGAGAGTGTGTGGCCATTGAGGTGGGCCAGCGTCTTCGCGGCGAGCACGTCGTCGCGGTGTTGAATCGGCTCAAAGTCCATCGAGGCACGCCGAGGAGGCTCTTCTGTGACAACGGAAGTGAGTTCAGCAGTCAGCTGATGGACCTCTGGGCCTATCACAACAAGGTCTCCATCGACTTCTCTAGACCGGGCACGCCGACGGATAATGCGCACGTGGAATCGTTCAATGCGACCTTGCGACGGGAGTGCCTGAATGCGCACTGGTTCGAGTCACTGCGGGAGGCTCACGACCGAATCGAGGCCTGGAGGCGTGAGTATAACGAGAGTCGGCCTCACCGGGCGCTCCAGGATCGCACGCCCGAGGAGTTCGCCAGGGCCCACGCGGAGAATCATCTCTGCGAGCCCCTCATCACCGCTGGAAACTCTCCCTAGCAATGGCACAAAATTAGGGAGCCGACCAATGTCGGCGTGAAGGAACTTGAGCGATGGCCTAACAACTGGGGGCAGGTCAGACCTGTCTACATTTTACCGGGGCACAACAGCTTCGAGTTTCTTTCGCAACGGTTAAAAGTCGTTCGAAATCATTCCACACTTCCGTATTGGGCAAAGTACGCTGCCTGTCCACAACTTAAGTGGGGCACAACAGAGTTGTCGGAATAGAGATCGCCCGTTGAAAGGAGTCGAATCAGCGGTTCGCTACTTGGCAATTAGTTGAAGGTCTGAGCTCTTTCCACATCAGTCCGCACTCCGGCCGACAGTCCTTATGATTGTTCGCGGCGTGGGAACGGCACTACCACCGTAAGGATTTCATTCTCAAACGTCGCCTTCGCCTTCTCCATTTGTGCCTCGTCGGGAATCGGAATCGTCCGCGTGAACGAGCGGCAGAACCGTTCGGGCCAATACATTCCTTCGCGGCGATCGCCCTGCACTTGCGGGCGCTCACCGCTGAGCGTCAATCCGTCTCGAGAGAATTCCACCCTCACGTCGTCTTCGCTCAAGCCAGGCAACTCTGCGCAGACCTTGATGTGACCATCCTGTTCAACAATCGCAATCGACGGCGACCACACGGTCATGGGTGAGATGCTCGTGCCTTCGAAAAGCCGATTTATGCACTCAGTAAATCGCCGCATAAGTTCCGAGGGGCTGGCAGTAAGGAGGTCGCGTACCGACAGGGAAAATGATGTTGCCGAGCCGGGCCACGCCATGGCTTGCTTGCACTCCATAGAATGCCCTTGTGCCTTTTCCCGGAGTCCGCTCTCTTTGTACCTCTTATTGATGGGCACATCGGCCATGTTTGAATTTCCTTCCGCTTCATTCCACCGACAACCCTCCACCTGATTCAGTGGAGAGTGAATATAGAGAGAATTCAATTGACGCTGCTAGAACAAGCCTTCAGATTGGATCCCATCGCATGCGAAGAGCACGAGCCGCGTTATCGCAGTTCGTGACGCAAATCTATACCGCGGTTGCTCACGGAGAGGAACTCGTAGAAACCGCAGGCGTGCAAGGAATTTCTACGAGGAAAAGAGTAAAGAAATTACGTATCGATGGGAAGTTCGCAGGTTCGACCTTCCTGGAAAGCTTCGATTTGGAATTGCTAAGCTGCCAAGACTCTTACATCAATCCGAAAGCCCGGTGGGTCTGTTCCTCCTTTAGAAAATGCCGTTGGGGACACAACATTTGGTGGCACTACTTTCACCTGAGAGCAGTTGGCCGTAGGACCCGTCTCCACTGAATCGATAGCCCTTCTCGTCTCCCTCTCGAAACGGCGTACAATCCAGCTGCGGAACAAGTGTTCGGATCATCCGTCTTGCCTGGGAGACATGCCGAGCCAGTAGCCCCCGAATATCAGCGACTCGCTGCTTGAGTTCTTCACTGATCTGCTTCCGGTTTAACGACGTGACCTGTTCACAATTGGATAACGTTCTGATCTGCTCCGCCAGAAGGCGTGCCTGATGCTCTTCGGCTTTGAGTTGCATCAGCAGCGACTCGATGGCCTCTCCACGAGCGATAGCATCTACGAGACGGTGCTTCCTCGTCTCAACTTCCGAGAGTTGTTGCGCAAGGCTCGATCGTTGCTTCGCGACATCCTTGTTCTGGACTTGCAGCCGCTGGACCGCCGTCTCCACTGCAGCCTCCAGAATTCGTTCATCCAGCACGTCCGCGAGAGCAGTCAGCACCGCCAGATCGAGAAGCTCCTGCTTGAGCTGGACCGCATTCGCGGGGCGGGTCACGCCATAGATGAGCAACGTGTAAGAGAGTCACTTAATAGTTTTTTATGACCGTGCCCTCGGTATTACAACTTCAGTTATTACGATGGAAGCACCTGCGACAAGTACTAGGACCAATTCTCTCTCCATCGGTAATTCTCAGGGAAGCGCCTGCGACAAGTACCAGGACTAATTCTCAATCAGCAATATACCTACTCTGATACTCGTAGTACCTACTCTGATACTCGTAGAAATTCTCCCTTATATCTGCAGTTTCTACGAGTTCCGCTCCATGAGCGACGGCAGTATAGTTGCGGGTCATGAACCCGCGAACGCCGCTCGTGCTCTTCGCCAGCCTTAAGTCAGCGTTCACATTGCTGGTGATTGTCGAGCAGCAGATACGATTGAATAAGATCCATGCGGCGCTCGACACGACGAGCCGGATTGCTGATGCGACAGACCGGTCCGCAGCTATGGAAGCCATCGCCATCGGACAATTCAGGGCCGGAGACAAGCGTGGCGCGCTCCACACCGCCAACCTGATTCCCCATGAGATCAACCGTAATGGCGTCTTCATGCAGATTGCATTCGAACAAGCACGATCGAGCCACGTGCAGGGCGCGATCGAGACAGCCGGTCACATCAAAGCGGCATTACGCAGAGATGCGGTACTGCTCGGGATCGCCTTGATCCGAGCGAGAGCTCATGACATTCCAGGAGCTCTCATCACAACGTGCCATATGGGGAGTGAATTAGCTCGTCAAAGAGCCAGTAGGGAGATCGCTCACCTATGAGGACGCGACAGCTGCATTGGCTGGCCGTGGTGAAATGTAGATGTCGCTCTGTTACGCGTACCTGACGTCGAATCATTTGCGCGCCGGGATCCAGGCCTTGAAACAACGGAATCTCCGTGAGCAAACAGGATTCGCATTATCCTCGGAGGGAGTCCAGCCGGTATCGCGAGAGCGAACGGGGGAGCGCATACGTATTGGTCTCCCCAACGGGAAAACTGTGCCCACGCGTTTTTAACAACACGATCGATCGGATTTCACTTGTTCTTACGCGTCCACTCATTTGACCGGCCTCTGATCCCTCATACTGTTCATGAGGCTATGTGATCACCACGAAGACTCCACAGGAACGTCTTCGATCGAAGGTGAGGCAGGCGGCCGAGATTCTCCACGAGCGGGGTCCGATCAGCACGTTTATTCACACCAATCCGTTGCACGGCCTGGAGCATCTTCCGTTCGAACAGGCGGTGGCGGAGGCGGAGCGTCTGCTCGGCTGGCGAGCCTACCTGCCCAACAAGGAGTACCGCCTGCTGTATCGGAACAGTCGCATCTTTGTTCGCTACGAGCCGCAGAGACAGTGGGCACCTGTGTCAAAACGTCAGCCGGCTCTATCTCCATAGTTGTCAGCCGTTAACCTCTAGACGCCTGACGAATGTCTGTGGACAGTAATTATTGATTGAGCCGGATTTCACAGTAGGGCGACCGGCAATTCAGGAGAAAGGCCGGTTGCAGTACAAGCCAACCGGATTGCCCTGATCGGTCGTCGGGGGAGCCGATTGGCTTTTCTGTTTTCTGAGGTTCCTGCACCGATCATCGTGAGGTCCCAGTGTACTTCGTCATCCTAGTTCCATTCCTCCCGCTCCTTGCGGCGCTCATCGTGCTGATCGGCGATGAGAACTCCCGACATCGACGCGCCAGGATCGCGGCCTATCCCATGGGCGCAGCTTTGATGGGAGCCATCGTGACCCTCTGGTATGTGGCGACACAGGGGGCCATCACCATTCGGTTCTACGACCCCTTGTCCCCTGCGACGCTGGCTTTTCCCATTGGTTTTTATATCGATCGGCTGAGTGCGATCATGATGGTGTTAATTTCCGGCGTCGGAACCATCATCTACACGTATTCCGTCGGATACCTGTACCAGGACCCGCATGAACCCCGGTACCTTTCGCTGATCGGATTTACGACCTTCGTACTGCTTTGCATGGTCTCGAGCGGCAATCTCATGATGCTGTTCATCTTTTGGCAGCTCCTGAGTTACCTGCTCTATATCCTGGCCCACAATCATGCACATGCAGCGACGCTGGAAGGCGCCTATCGAACGTTTACCCTTTTGCGCGTCGGCGATGTGGCGTTTCTTTCCGGTATCGTCCTGGCCCATTCGCTCTATGGCACATTGGAGTTTCAGCCATTGTTCGTCAAGGCGGCTGAGACGCCGGTCACGCTCTCGCCTCTGCCTGGATGGGAACTCAACGGAGCCACAGCCGTCACGCTGCTCCTGTTCATCGGAGGGATGAGCAAGTCGGCGCAGTTTCCGATCCACGTCTGGCTGCCCCGCTCGCTCTATGCCCCCACGCCGGTCCACGCGTTGCTCCATGCTGGCATCATCAATGCCGGCGGGTTTCTGATCAACCGGTTGGCGCCGCTCTTCGGATTGAGCTCGACAACCCTCCACGTCGCCTTCGCCGTCGGTACCCTGACAGCTGTTCTCGGTGCCAGCATGATGCTGGCGCAAAACGACATCAAGAAAACGCTCGGCTTCTCCACAATAGGCCAGATGGGTTACATGATTATGGAATGTGGATTGGGCGCGTTTTCTCTCGCAGTCTTCCATCTGATCGCGCACGGACTGTTCAAGGCGACTGTGTTTTTGAACTGTGGCAACGTCATCCATAAGGCCCGGCAGGAACCTCATTTCCCCCACCATGACCATCAGGAGGAGGAAGAAGGCTTCTCCCGTCTCACTTGGTCGACCGGTTTCGTGACGACGCTCTTCATTCCCCTGCTGATTCTCCTCGTCACGCACGGTGTGTTGCATATTCCACTGCTAGAGTCGCAGGGCACGGTGATCTTTCTGTTTTTCATTTGGATCACCTCCTCGCAGGCCATCATGACACTGACACGATTGAGGGCCGTGGCCTCGTGGAAAGTGTCGTCCGTGATGCTGCTGACCCTGCTGTTCGTCGTATTTGTCTATCTATTCGCCGTGGAATCTTTTACGGCGTTCCTCTACCCGAATCCGCAGGAAGTTGCGTCCTACTTTAAGGCGGCCGCTCTCCCGGATTGGTTCTTCGACCTGATGATCATCATGGCGACGCTGACGACGATCGCCGGATGGTTCTATCTCTACATGGGGGCCCATGGGCGTACTGTCTGGATGCCGTCGTGGGTCGGGGGTGTGAGGATTCGCTTGTACGTCCTGTTCATGAACCGGCTCTATGCGGATGAGGTCTATCAAAAACTGAGCGGGGTCGTCGGCCGACTCCTGGATCGATTCGACAAAAGCGTGCGAGGATGGTCGCGGTGATGGATAATGCCGTCGCTTCATTGCTGCTGGCAGGCATCCCTCTTCTGGGAGCAGCCTTCGGCTTCGCGGTCTGGTCGCGACCGGACTATCTCAGGAACTGGTCGGTCGTCCTGTCAATCCTGAGCCTTGCCGCGGCTGCCGGAATGTCGGGATCCCTCGCGACCTCACCTGAAAATCTGTTGCTGGTCTATCTTCTGCCGGTCGCCGCCTGTGCATCTCTCCTGGGACAGCCGGTTCACAAGAGTCTGCGACTGTCGTGGATCACGACCTTGCTGTTTCTCGGACTGGGATTTGTCATCCTGACAAGCCAAAACGTCATGGGGCAGGTGTGCTTGCTTGTGCTGCTCAGCTCACTCATCGCATTGCTCTACCGCCACCACACGCAATTGTGGCCGATTTCCTGGCTGGGGATCGGCGCCTATGCACTCGCCGTTGGGTGCGTCACGATTTCTCTCGTGGCTGCCCCGCCGCTCTCTTCCGTCGCGTCCTTGTTGACCTGCGCAGTTTTGTTGCCGCTTATGCCGTTTCACCAGGGACATATCACTGCGCTTACGCGGCTCCCCGGCAGCCTACCTTCGTTCATCGTGTTGCTCCTCCCCGTGATCGGACTGCACGGCGCAACATCGGTCATGCCGACAGTCCCTGATGCGGCGGCCTGGACTGTAAGCCTACTTGCGCTGGCAGGCACGTTCTACGGTGCGGTTAAGGCGCTGGCGCAATCGCGCGCTCGACTCCTCTTGTCATACAGCAGCCTGTCGTTCTACTCGATGCTGTGGTGGTTTGGTGCCTCGACCAATGCCACGACACCACGCGCTGCAGTCTTCGTCGGGGCAGTCGGGTTCACCACCAGCGGACTGCTGCTCGCTTGGCAGGTCATCCGAACGCGCTATGGAGACGACGTGGACCCGCAATCCATCAGCGGGTTGGCGGCGACGATGCCGCGCTACGCCGTTCTTCTCTCGCTTTTGGCCTTGGCTGCGACAGGCCTGCCGCCGTTCGGCCTCTTTGCCAGTTTCATGGGCCTGCTTCTGTTGTCCAAGGTTTCCTTCTCCATCGGGATCGTCATCATTGTGACGGCCTGGCTTGCCGCTTCATGGTACATCATGGCCATGGCGCAGCAGTGGCTCTTCGGAACGCACCGCTACGATTTGCGCTACACCGATCTGCTTCCGGGCGAATTGGCTTCGCTCACGATCCTCGTTGTGGTGTTGCTGGCGTTGGGCGTGGTCCCGACCCATCTGCTTGAAACGGGCATGGTTATGACGGCAACCGGCGCCATCACGGAATTGTTTGTATGGAACAAATAGAGAACCGACCAGACCTCGAAACGAGGCGAATGGAACTGCGAGGGATTGTCCATCTCGCAGGCGAAGTCGTCGCGCAGTATTGGCCGATGCGGACTTTCGTGCACCATAATCCGCTCCATAGCCTTGAATACCTTCCGTTCGAGGAGGCCGTCCGGCGCGGCAACCAGTTCTTGGGAGGCAACGGCTACCTGCCCAGCCATCAGTATCGCGCCTATCTCAAATCGGGACGCATTCGACTCCAAGATCTGGACGCCGTGTTAAGACCGCTCGCCCGCCACGAAGAGGTGCGCATCGGATCGCATACGCTGAAACACGGCGAAGTGTTGCGCGCCTGTCTGGCCGAAGGACTCTGTACGCCTATCATGGAGTCACTTGATGCAGCATTGCCGGGCCCCTCGTATGAGCCGGTCGAGCGCATTTCGGCAAAGCTGTCTTCTACTCTTGCGGTGCCGGACTTGCGCGAGCGGATCGACAAGATCGTAGCGAGCGACCAGGCGGCGTTGGGGCGCTGGCTGACACTCTCGCACTGGTGCGACGACACGTTCGGCACGCAGATCGTCAGGCAGATCAACGATCAATTGATCAGGTGGTGCGAGGCGTTCTTGGACGAAGACCATGCGGCCTGGCCTATGCCGGAGCGAGAAAAGGGACTCTACGGTGTCTGGAAGGCGCTCGCTTCTCACGAATGGTCTCCCTGCGGAATCAAGGACAGCTGCAGAAAGATCGCACAACTTCCTGACCATCCTGAAGACGCGCTCCTCGACAGTTTAGATGCACTCGGCATTCCAGCAGAGCTACGGCAGGATTATTTGTCGCTGCAATTGACCGCACTGCCCGGTTGGGCCGGCTTTATCAAGTGGCGCGGAGAGGAACGGGAGTACCCGTGGCAGAAAGCCTATCCTGCGGGACTCGTGAAGTTCCTGGCCATCCGACTCTGGTACGCTCGCGAGCTGGTTCAGAAGACCTGTCTCGAAGAACTCGGCATCGAAGGGCGCTACGATGCCGTAACGGCTTACATGAGGAGTTATCCGGATGAATATTATCTGAGACGGCAAAGGGTCGCCGGCCGATTGCCGGCCCTCTATGCCGAGGAAGTCGATCGGCTGCGGCACCAGAAACGAAACGGCTGGGGCAATGTGATCGAACGCTACCGAACCGAGGTCGTCCCGCGCCAACTGGAAGCAGCCAGGCGTGGGATGGCGAAGAGACTGCTGGCGTTGGCTCAAGCGTCCAACATCGATGCGATCGCACTCGCCGACAGCGCCCCCGATGCCCTGAAGCAACTGATCGAGTGGATAGAGGCTTTCCCCGAATCGGACCATGGGCCGCTGTGGCTCAAGGCCTTTGAGACGGGCTATCAAGAGCGTCTGTTAAGTCAGATCAGGATCTCTTCTCGGAACACAAGCAGTAATGTGGCGTTTCCGCCCCGCCCCAATTCGCAGTCGGTCTACTGCATTGATGTGAGATGTGAGCCCTTCCGACGCCATCTCGAATCCACCGGTCCGAACGAGACTTTTGGATTCGCCGGATTTTTCGCTGCATTCATTCGATATCGGGCTTGGGGAAAGGCACATGACACCGAACAGTTCCCGGTGATCATGCGTGCCAAGAACGAAGTACGAGAAATTCCCCGAAGCTATTTTGACCACAAGGTCACGAAGTACGAGGCCTGGACCAAGTGGGTCCAGGCAGGCCACACGCTATTGCACGATCTAAAAGAAAACGTGGTGACGCCGTACGTCATGGTGGAATCGCTTGGTTGGTTCTACGGCCTCCCCATTTTCGGTAAAACGTTGCTTCCGGCCCTCTACCGGCGCTGGACCTCCCGGTTGCAGCGCTTGTTCGCGCCTGCACTGGCTACCACACTCACCGTCGACAAGCTGGAGCCGGCCGAAACCGTTAAAATGCTGGCAGCCGAGCAGCAGGCTCTGGTCACGAAGGCGCTGACCGAACGGGTCGGGCTGCGCCGCTCGCGTATTACGCCTGCACTGGTCGAGGGGTTACGGCGATGGGCTTTGGGTGACCCGGGCGAGGCGGAGCCGGCATTGATCGAGACAGCGAACCAAGCGGGCCTTTCGAGCGAGGCAATGCGCGGCATTGTCGAAACCTTGCGCCGCGACTACAAGCTTAACCCGCGGTCGGCTTCCCGCCAGAAGGAACGGATCACACGAACCGGCTTCACGCTCGAAGAACAGGTGCTCACTGTGGACACGGCCCTGCGCATGACGGGAATGACGAAGAACTTCGCGCGGATCGTCCTGTTCTGCGCTCACGGCAGCACATCTGACAACAATCCCTACGAATCCGCCCTGGATTGCGGCGCCTGCGGCGGAAATGAGGGCAAGCCGAACGCCCGCGTCCTCGCGATGATGGCGAACAACCAAAAAATGAGAGAACGGTTGGCCAAGGTTGGGATCGACATTCCCCCAGATACGCACTTTCTCGCCGGCCAGATGGACACGACAACCGACGAGGTACAACTCTTCGACTTGGAAGACGTACCACCGACGCACCGTGCAGACTTGGCCCGACTCCAAGAGGATCTGAAGAAGGCTTCCGCGCTCGCCAGCCAAGAACGCTGCGGTCGTTTTCCCGAGATCCAGCGGACCACGGAGGGGCGAAAGGCCGAAACACTCGTCAGACGACGGAGCGCCGACTGGAGCCAGGTCAGACCTGAGTGGGGTCTCTCAAGCAATACGGCATTCGTGATTGGACGGCGTGAGCTGACAAAGGGCCTGGACCTAGGAGGACGTGTGTTTCTTCATTCCTACGACTATCGGGAGGATCCCAGCAATCGCCTGCTCGAGGTGCTCTTGACCGGTCCGCAAGTCGTAGGCCAATGGATCAACATGGAACACTACTTCTCCACGGTTGACAATGATGTGTACGGCAGCGGCAGTAAAATCTACCACAACGTGGTGGGGCGACTCGGTATCATGTCGGGGCCCTGGAGCGATCTCCGGCTTGGATTGGCCAAGCAAACCGTCATGAATGGCGAGGTGCCCTACCACGAGCCGATGCGGTTGCTCACTATCGTCGAAGCGCCGCGCGAACGGATCGACAAGCTGATCGAGCGGCACGATGTGCTGAAATACTTCTATCGCAACGAGTGGGTGCACGTCGTCGCGCTGGAACCGGAGGAAGGTATATTTTATCGCTATCGGCCGACGAGCGAATGGGCTAAACTGAGCGGGCTAGCGGAGCCGGAATGAACCAACTCGCCAAGGAAGGAGATCGATTGTGGGTCCGTTGACATTGCATCCGATGAAAGAAATTCGTGTGATTGTGGCGGGAGAACACAGGTCGTTCGTGACCGAGCTGCTGGATCAGGTCAAAGCGACCGGCTACACGATCATCGGCAACGTGTCGGGGAAAGGCCATGGCGGCATGCATGAAGCGCACTTCATGTTCAGCGAGCAGGAAAGCCTCAACATAATCATGACGGTCGTCCCGGAAGAAAAAGTGAGTCCCATCCTCGCCGGACTCAGGCCGCTGTTCGATCGACACTCCGGGGTCCTATTCGTCACGGACGTGGCGGTCAGTCGGAAGGAGTATTTCGGGAAAAAAAGCAGCGAGGCTTAACCAGCTCGTGTCGCTGGAGCTGCGTTAAGTATGCACGTAGAAACGTGATGCGGTCGGTGTCATAGACGTTGCCGTCGCCGGGATAACATCGTTGGATGCACAGTCGTTTTCGGTGATGAATATTTCCTTCGCTTCCAGAGCCTCTGCACAAACTTCGGTGCCCAGGACGTGGCATGCAGCCCTCTCCTTTCGGCCCGACCCTCACATACAGGGTGGATCGGTTTAAGGGGCTAGGTCAACGATCTGAAGTGTGGATCGATGTGTAAGGAAGTGCCCGGATTGTTGAAGAAGCGGACCGTTGAACTGGGGCTAACCACGCCGCTTATCCAACCGTACACAGAACAGCAGCAGTCTTGTTACCCACGTGATTCCTCGTCTGACTCTCGACGATCCTTATGAGTCGGTCTCACCGTGGCGATGGCCTTCAGTACTGTAGGAGCCAACTCATCACTGCACTCAGTCGTTTAACCATGAATGCTTGAGCGCCGTTAATCCTTGCCAGATCGGCCGGAGTAGGCGTTGAAGTGCGCGTGAGCATGACTACAGCCACAGGTGGCCGCCTTACGTGGGACACAACCTCAAGCAGTAATTCGAAGCCAGACATGTCAGGAAGATAGAATTCAGCGATAAGGCAATCCACGTGCCGAGATCTGTACAGGTCTAGACCGGAATGTCCGTCCTTCGCTTGCAGGCAACACAGTTAGACATGGAAGATTTAAGTCGATCAGCATAGTACTTCCGATCCTTATCACTGCTGTCAATGAGAAGAAGAAATAGTGTCTTCGCGCGGTCAGTAGAATGTGGTCTTCTTCTATCTGTACGCATCAAAATGGCATGGTTTCTTTTCAACACATAGACAAGCTCACCAGGGATTCGGGCGTCCCTGTGATGCGTTGATAGTTCATGTTACCGCCGTATGTGCACGGTTGGGCTCGAAATAATAAAGGATAATGGGACATTGCCTGTGTCACAATTTGTAATATTCCCAAGGGTGATATCGCAATATTTCTAGTTGCAATCCTGCAGAAAGAAGGCGCGGAACGGTGGCTTGCCCTTGATATTACAACTTCAGTTATTACGATGGAAGCACCTGCGACAAGTACTAGGACTAATTCTCCATCAGCAATGTACCTACTGTACCTACTCTGATACTCGTAGAAATTCTCCCTATATCTGCAGGTTCTACGAGTTCCGCTCCATGAGCGACGGCAGTATAGTTGTGGGTCATGAACCCGCGAACGCTGCTCGTGCTCTTCGCCAGCGATGAGTTGGCGTTTACGCTATTTGTTGGCTACGAGCGGCAGGTACAGCGCGCATCCGTCTCAATGCACTAGGCGGCGATCGCTACATAGGTGTCAACTTACTCATCCTTTTTACGTGCCTGTTTGTAGCAACCGAAGACACTAACCGTGATATGAGGTGACATCTTGGGCAGAATATCCAAAGAGACCATGGAAAAAGCCTTGGCACAACTCAAGACCATCTCCGAAGAAGATTATGCAAAGGTCAAAGGCATGGTCAATGTCGTACGGCCGGTTAGAAGCGTGCTCCATAAAAACCCGGACGACTATGGCATGAAGGGATGGAGCGATATCTATTTTCCTGCCGATGACGGTGTGCCATTGGAAGGATGGTATATCCCGGCCAAAGGGGGCGATAGTGACAGGTTGGTGATCTTTAACCATGCACTCCCCATGTGTCGTGCGGGGTTTCAGGGACACTTTGGGGAACCATGGAGCACGCATGACCCGGTAGAAATTGATTTTGTGATCCAGATGAAGCATCTCACCGATGCCGGATACAACGTCCTTGCGTACGATATCAGAAATCACGGGAGAAGCGGCGCGTCAAACAACGGAGTGAGCGGCATTGGACAGATCGAATGGCGCGACTGTGTCGGTGTAAAGAAATATGTCGACGGCAACCCACGACTGAACAGAATGAAGGTCGGGTTATACAGCCAGTGTATGGGTGGAAATTCGCAGTATGAAGCGATCTATCGGCGTCCGGATCTGTTCGAAAACGTGTCCTGTATGTGCAGCCCGATGGTGGTATCCATGAGGGCCATTTTCACGGCATTTTCTGAGCTGCAAGGCGTATCCCAGTATTTAGAACTGTTGGACTTCGAATTATTGAAAGCCGGTGCGTTCTTAATGGATGAGATGACGCCGCAAATATCTGCCCACGGAGTCAAGATGCCGGTCTTGATGGTCCAGGTCAAAGACGATGCGTGGACCAAGAATCCGGAAGACGCGCAAAAAACATTTGATCTATTGGGAAGCAAAGACAAAGAGTTGCTTTGGATTGAGGGAACAACCAGACGATTTAAGGATGGGTACAACTATTTTGGACGACATCCAGAAAAGATCCTTGCGTTCTTTGATAAGCATATGGAACAGGAGGCAGCCGCTGTTCGCAAAAGTTACTGTTTTTAGAGTTGGACGCGACTGGCAGCCGTTCGTGACGTTACAAGCCAGGCTGAGCTGCAGTGTTCCAAAAATGGCCCTCTCGGCGTTCAAGTGGCTGTCGTACTCGCTTGGCCTGCTCGTGATGCCGGCGGCGCTTGTCCCCGTGACCGTCACGTGGATCGAGAACCGCCAGGCTCGCGATCTCCAGGCGCTTGCACCGTATGTGTCGCCGGTGAGTGTGCTTCCCTAGTAATAAATGAAGTCGGCCTAGGATCTCATGGCCGTCCTCTTTCGTGGGGGATAAATTCGGTACGGCTCTATTCCCTTTGCCATGTCATGTTTTTTAGCTGGGAACTGTTTAGTCGTCAAGCCTGCCAGTCCGCTCTTCATGTAGCGGATTGGCTCATGGGCGCTTTGGGCCTATTAGGAATCGTAGTGCTGGGTTGGCAAGCGATATGGAAACATACTGACAAAACCAAGATGGATGTCAAGTAGGTTATGACCTCCAAAAAGATCCTGACTCCCCGAACTGTACGATTTGCGAATCGGGCCATTCGAATTATCGCGAAGCGTCTGAGCCCTCTTCTGCGCCATGCATCTTTGCATTCCAGACGCTAAGCCTCCACCATCTATAGCGATGACCTCAAACCCCTTTGGCCCCATCAAATTCCAGCCAGATGAGTTGTTAATTACCTCCAGCCGTTGACCAGGGTCCTACGTCACCTCCTTTTGGTGAATGAAAAAATTTCATCGCCCTTTTGTTTCCATGCGAACTGCGTGGGACCTGATCTGACCTCGTTCCACCGAAATCCCTCCATGCCCCCTTCTCTTCGGATTCTCGGCCTGCAGGAGGGGGCTCACTGGCCCGTAGAGCGATTGATGAAGTGAACACGGCCGATTCTCCGCCGTCTGAAACAAATCGAGCGCACTGGAGCCATAGAGAAGCGCGGCAATCGTGCTCATGATGTGCGGTCCGTGGCGGTCGGATCAGCTGGTAGCGAGCTATCTTGAGAACCGGAACTCTGGTTGCGGCTGGTTGCGGAATTGCGGACCATGTGCCGCATCTTGCAGTGATCTGCATAGCTAATTTATTGATCTCCTGTACTGACGCGAGTCTCCTCACAATTCGTAAACCGCAGGTCGTCCGTTCAATCCGGATCGCCGGCTCCATTTTTTCAATATCTTACCCTTGTCAGT
Source organism: uncultured Nitrospiraceae bacterium (assembly GCA_963825145.1). GTDB lineage: Bacteria > Nitrospirota > Nitrospiria > Nitrospirales > Nitrospiraceae > Palsa-1315. The sequence goes on along the minus strand of CAWGSC010000027.1, from coordinate 161,864 downwards.
GCTGCAATTGACTCTGCTACTGTGCTCACAGTTGTGCTCACTCACTGAAGCTTAGCCATATGAAAAGCCGCACATGGCACATCCGAATTAAAGAGTGGTTCCCGCCGGATGATAGGGTCGCCACAATAATGGCTCAGCTTTGTGTGCTGAGGGAAGACTTGTATCTGGAATTGGAGGGGCTTTCGGAGGATGAAATTGGACCGTTAGATCATAATGGTGATAATTTTAGATCAGCCTATTTTTTCAGGAATTCGACGAAGACACTCTTTGAGATAAGAAAGGTAGTCTGGGCTGCTGCTGGTTTAGTGGACACCCCCTTACGCTAATTCGGCCTTCATTTCGAACTCCATGGGACTGAGATATCCCAGCGTGGAGTGCCTCCGCCGAGGATTGTAGAAACACTCGATGTAATCGAACACATCGGCCTTGGCCTGAGCTCGCGTGCGGTACATCTTCGCGGCCGTGCGTTCAGTTTTCAGCGAAGAGAAGAAGCTCTCCATCACCGCATTGTCCCAGACGTTGCCCGCCCGGCTCATGCTACAGGTAACGCCGTGGTCGGCCAGGAGACGCTGGAACGGCTCACTCGTATACTGGCTCCCTCGATCTGAGTGATGTAGCACGGTGTGGGGCGTGCCCCGCCGCCAGATCGCCATCACCAATGCATCGGTGACCAGCTGTGCCGTCATCGTCGCACTCATGGACCACCCGACCACCCGTCGCGAAAAAAGATCGACGACCGCGGCGACATAAAGCCAGCCTTCGGCGGTCCAGAGATCCGTGAAGTCGGCGACCCATTTGCGGTTCGCCGAGGCGGCGTCGAACGTCCGGTTCAGCACATTCGGCGCCACGGCGTTCGTCGAGCGCACCCCGGTGTCTGATGGCATTCGTCGCCGTCTGGGGCGGGCGCGCAAGGCGGCGTGCCGCATCAGCTGTTCAATGCGATGGAGGCCGCAGGCGATGCCCGCCACAAGCATGTCGTGCCAGACCCGCCGCGCGCCGTAGGTGCGATCGCTGGTGAGGAAGCTGGCCCGCACTCGGATCAGCAGCTGCTCGTCGGCCCGCGCCCGGGCACTTGGCGGCCGGGTCCGCCAGGCATAGAAGCCGGCACGCGAGACTCCGAGCGCCTCACACAACCATCCCGCCGGCCAAATTCCCCGGTGCTTCGCGATGAAGGCGAACGTCACAGCGCCTCCTGCGCGAAGTAGGCCGCGGCTTTTTTTAAGATGTCGCGCTCCGCCGTCAACTTGATGACTTCACGCCGGAGCCGTGCGAGTTCCGCCTGCTCAGGCTTCATCTGCCCCTGGCCGGGAAAGGCCTGCTGGGAATCGGCGGCACACTCCTGCACCCATCGGCGCAACACCGAGCCCTGCACGCCCAAATCCCGTGCGGCTTGCGCCACCGTCACCCCGCGTTCTTCAATCAGCTTCACCGCCTCCAGCTTGAACTCACGCGTAAACGTTCGTCGCTCCATGGCTCACCTCCGGTTTCATTCATACACCTAACTCGGTGTCTTTGAAACCGGCAGCAGCCCACCGGGGTCGAACAGCTAGATAATCAATTTGAATCCGATGAAAAACTTTTCCGCAATATTGATCCACAGTAGATCTATGATGGTGATCACGTAATGGCCGCAACCTTACAAGATATTTCTACACGCCATCCCTCTTGTTCTTTTAACAGAAGCAAGTTTAGCGATTCAGAATGCGTACTGTCAGCGTCACGGCCTTCCCAATCTGCCATCGCTTTCGTCACGGTGGAAGATTTACCAAAGAATGTTCCGACCACAGAAGACCCAACCATCAGATATTCCTTCCGAGCAGAGCACCTTCCAGAAAAGGATAACTATTCCCATACAGAGGTTGTGATTGATAAGGAAGAGAAGAGGATGCAGAGGTTGAGAAGCGATATCCTGAAGCGGGAACTTCGTGAACAATTAGCTTATCGACGAAGATTATATCGGGGCGACAATTAATCGGGCATCCCAGGCTCATCGTAGCCCATTCATCCCCCTCAAACTCTAGCTTTCGTTCATCTCATCGGCTCGAATGACACATCGTACACTCCCCCGACTGATCGGACTCGCCGGGTTTCTCGGATCGGCCTGATTCATCGGATTGAATTGATTGTTCTAAGTCAGAGAATTATCCCACACACTACCGGGTTCTCTTCCGCCACTCCCACGGCGCCACCGCCGTGTCGGTTATTCTCCGTAAGCGATCATGCACTCGCGACCCGTGCCTGCAAAGGCGTTCAAGCGATACTCGGCACTTCGAAGTTTAGTAATCCCGCCCGAGCGCATCGCCTGTATGCCGCTGACATCGGGCACGGGACCAATTCCGAACACATGAACTCCACAATCCTGACCTTGCTTTGCATCGGGAATAGTAGGATTTGTGCCTCCCAGCGGCCGCGCATAGGACTCGCAGCCCGCGAGGACTGGTAGCAGCATCGCGCTCAGCACAAAGAGGCGTGTGTAGAAGAAGTTCATTTCGTCCCCTCCCGTTTCGTATCTCGTTACTCCACCAATTCCGCTACCGTCACCTTCAGCGCCTTCGCCACGGCTCCCCCCTGTTATCCCGTGCCACCCGTCACCAAAATGATCTTGGGCTGTGTTGCCATATCACGCCTCCGTTACGTGCGCTATCTTCTGCCTCAACTCCTTTATACGGCGGAAGAAGGGACTTTCTCAAACAGAATTATTTGTTTTTGGAACAGGCGGGAGGATACTTCAAAGCTCTAGAAAAATCGACTTCTCGGGTCTTGAGTTGGAGAGAGGTTTTTGAACACTGCGCACGGAGCGACTAGGTAGGCGGAAAGAGCCTGAAAGTTGTTTTGAAGGTTCTACCTACAGTCCTAAGTGGTGAACCGAACAGGACTCGAACTAGAAACAATAGCGGTTGTAAGTCGGTCATTATAATATGACGGAGCGATGTTTCGCTCGTTCTATCGGCTCCTCTTTCTCCACTCCCACGGCGGCACCGGCTGCGGATCAGCCCACAAGCCCTTCCTTGCCTGTCGCGCTTCGTTCTCTAGCCCTTCCAGCACCGTGTCCCCTGGCGCATACTTCCGATATCACCAACACCAGCCCTGCTTGACGAGTTCATGGTTGACGTTGGTGCCATCCAGCAGGAACACGTCCGCAAGGGGGCGCCCATACTTGTCCTTGTGGAATCTTTGGCGCGTCACCTCGTTACCGAACACTTGCTCAGACGCGGCTTGTTTTAGATACGTACGGGAAGGATTGATCATGGTAGGTAGGCGAAGCCGAGACTGAGGTGGCCACAAAATCACAGACACGTGGATACAGCACCATGACCGATTCGACTAGCGCGTCCTTATGGACATCTATCTGCACAGGTTCCGTCATGCACCGCCTGCCCCGACGTCAGGTTCATGCGGTGGGACTCGTTGTCTGGCCGTTGCAGAGCAGGCTGGAACGGGTTCGAGGCAACGGAGGGCTGACCTCCGAATAGGGAGAGGGATTCGACTGTGGAGGGGAGCGTGGCGACGGCCGGACTCATAGCGCGGTTATCGGACAGAACGGATTTCTGGATTTCCTGAACTGGTCCGATGATTGTGGGAGCCTTACCGCGCACAGAAATTCCGAAATCCGGCGGAGTCGTTCGTATCGTGCGGTCTTGTCTCTTCTCGTTGTAAAGGAGAACGGGAATGTTCATGAAGTGCGTGTGCTCTTTGGCCGGGCTCTTGACGATGGATCTGATCATAGCGTAATCGAAGAGTGCACTCTTGCGAAGATCCTGGCTCGAACAAGCACCGATTGTGGCCATTCCCTGATTCTCTGTCTTGCCCAGGAGGATTCGGCGGCTTTTCATGTACGGTCCGACCTCTAGCATTGGAGACGGTACACGTCCCCCGTAAAAATCTCGCTCGACGGTGAGGGTGAGTGGCAGAATACTTAAAGTGGTCCCCGTCCATGTCGGCATACCTTGGATCGTGCCGCCATCGATCAGATCGCTGGCCCGGCACTCTGCGGCCGCGGCCAGACTTGCTGGGGCAACGGTCGCGAGGAGGCTCACGGAAGCCAAGATGGACGGGAGCAGGGGCGACAGCCACCAGTTTTCCAGATGCCGTGCATGCTGAGTGAATTGAGGCGTCATAGACTCCTCCGTTCTCTTCTCAATGGTATACAGGGCGGCGTCCTGGCCGCTTCCGTAAGCAGACCATGACACACGGCATGCAGCCGTTCAGAGAAACTCTGGTATCGGAGCGGCGGAGACTGAGGGATCGGTCACGCTGAGAAGAAGCAGGAAGCGCAAGAGATAGGACAGCCAGCGGGGCTTCATACCGGACAACATCACACTGGGCGCAATGCGTACGAGAGTCAAGCAGTATAATACGGGCCTGGATAGCTCAACGATATTGGCACGTTGCAAACCTGACGCAGTGAGTTGCCCCAGAACCCGAAATGTAGCCCTGCAGCAGCTTACGGAACGACACGGGGAAAGGACGAATTGAGAAAGGCGTGGGGGTCTCGCAGCAAGCCTCAGTGTAGAAGCGGAAGGAGTAAACCGCAAGGCGGGTGTGTGTAGAAACTATACCCGAAGGACCATGTCGGTGATAGTAGCGGCAGACCCTGCCAAACGAAAACGGCGGCCCCGTGTTGGAACCGCCGTCTGTGATGACACGATCTAAGTTTAAGTTACGCGGCCCGCTTCCGTCGCCAGAGCACCAGGCCCGCGAGGCCAGAGCCAAGCAGAAATATGGTGGCTGGTTCAGGCACTGGCGTAGACACAGGGGTGAAGACCGAAATGTCGCTCAAGCCAGTGTTGAGAGTCCCACCAACCTTGCGACTGCTGAGTTGGGGGACGCCGCCTACGATCGGATAGATGGCGAGCGTCCGGCCCTGAAGGGAGAGCTCGTAGGGATTTCCCTGAAACATGAAATTCGAAATGTAGAAGAATCCGTTGAAGGCACCATTGTTGTACTGGATGGCGGCCTCCTGGATTCCAAACATCGGGGTATCCGCATCGCCTAGGCCGAAGGTGAGGCCGCCTAAAGAAAGGTCGAGGGCGGTGGAGGAGGGAATCTGGGCGATGTCGGGAAAACTAGAGAAGAACACGTTGACGAAGCCCGTGCCGGAAGAGGGAATTAAATTATCATCGTAAACAAAACTTCCTGTGACAGCGCCGCCCGGATTGAATCCATTGCCCGCAAAGGGAGCCTTGATGTTTGGCGAGCTGCCGAGCTGGCCGGAAAAATCTGCGGTGTGATACGCATCTGCGAACGCAGCTGCAGGCAGGAGGAATAGCACGCCGAGGATAATAGCCAAGGAACGCATTGATACGTTCATGGTGAACCTCCAAATTTTCTTCGCTCTCTTCGGCGCATTATGCCAAACCCAACTACAACTAAGGCGACCGCTAGTAGGAGCGCCTGCCCCTCCTGTGTGTTCATCCTATTCTTGCGGCGACTAATTCCCTGTACGGATTCGAATTGCTGGACCCGCCGCCTGGGATGACGCGATGCGTTGAGCCCACGCCACCCACTTCCATCGCCACGCCGCCAGGCCGAGTAGGCCGCAGCCGAGCAAGAGTAGGGAGGAGGGTTCGGGGACAGATTGCACCAAGAAACTGCCCGCGGGACCAGGGCAACAATCCGATGCACCTCCAGCAATAGCGGCCTCTGCATTCCCATTCGGCCAGACCGATAGGATCACTACAGCGTGTGAGGGATCACCCCGATTGCTAATCGATCGCATTGGGTAATCATCCCATACGCCGCATCATTTCCGCTTCCCCAAGTAAATGTCGGGCCCCCAAGAGTGGCAATAAGCGTTGCGGTTTCTCCGGCCAAATCTAATTGAGGAGGCGCATAGAAATCCGTGGTAGCACCACCGTAAAACGGATCGCCGTGCACATCAGCAGCCAGTGCTGTAGTGAGCGATGGAAGGTTTGATCTCAAGAGTGCATTTACTTCATCGCCGGTCGCATACCTCCACCCTTCTGCATACAGAGAACTATTGGTCACTGTGGGAAATGAAAGTCCGACGGTCACTGAAGGGTCAAGCCAGCGCAGGCCAGTTGTCGAGTCGTAGCTGTATTGCTGCCCAACTATGTCAACAAGGGGGGTTGCTGAAGCCTGCGGTGAAGAGAAAAGTAACCCTGAGGCAAAAATAATTGCCCCCATAATTGTTATCGTCGATTTCACAGTGCGACCCTACCTGTGGTGCGGTCTTGCGGCGCTCTAGTCTTGCGTGTCTGCGAGGCCAGGCATGATGGCACACTTATCCAATGCGTATTACGACGCAACTATCATGCCCTATAGACGAGGGTGAGAGCGTGGGGCACAAGAAGGCCCAGAAATCTTCACGCAACAATTGAGCGGAATGCGGGACTACTCCATTGTTTCAAATGGAAAATTGCCACTCTTTCGCACGCGATTGTGGGGCCTTGTGTGACAGTACTTTTTTCTTGATCATGAAGATTCAGTCATCGTAGGGCGTTTCCAGTATGGAGAGAGCGTAAAACATACTTACATTGAAAATGTTTATTTGGAGAGACGAATCATCACAAGAGCAGAGATAACAGTGCCTTAGCGTAGAAAAGTCTTTGTAAATATTTCTGACACCAAACCGCTTCTTTACACGGATAAATGCTTCTGCGGCAGGCGCTCACATGAAGCGCGGGCAATGGGTCAGTTTGAAATCACCCATGCCCCCGCATGTAAATTTCATAATGGATTTAAAGTTGGTCTCTATTGACCACTTTCTATTTGGCGAAAATGCTACTCTGCTAAATCAAATCGACCCACTTCCGTGCATGACAATTCTCTTCAGGCAGAAGAGGACGAAGAATGAACGGTTGACAGCGGGAAATGATATTCGCTAGCGCACTACCTGGTTGCGCGAGTTGAATGGGCGAAGGTTAACTTAACGTTCACATTATAAGGGGTACACATTATGAAGAGCATGGTGATGGCGATCATGGCAGTGGCAGTGGCAGTGACGTTCAGCGCTCCGGCCTTCGCCGGTGACGAAAAGACGAAGAAGGACGAGAAGAAGGGCGGCCAAGTCCTCGTGTACGGTGACGAGAAGAAGGACGAGAAGAAACAGGACGGCAAGTACACCGATACCTTCGGCGATGAGAAGAAGGACGAGAAGAAGCAAGACGGCAAGTAAGCCCGACGGGTCTCGTTTGTCTGATCAGACAAGCTGAACTTGAACGATTCTGAAGAGGCCTGCGATCGCACGATTGCAGGCCTCTTTCCTTATCGGCTCACAGGGAGGACTCTCCTGCTCGCAAAGGAGGTGCGTCATGCGTAGCCTCACCTTGCTTCTTTCTTACAGGTAACCCCACGCTGCCGTCAGCTCCGGTCTTCCCCCGCTTAATCAGTCCTAGAAGTGAGCAAAAGCAGACAGCCTTTTTGATGGGGCTGGCTCATCATGTCGCATCAATGACCACTCTGAGGGGAGTCCATCATGGATAAGGGTGCTGACAAAATGAACCCGAGCCTCACGCGATCGACCATCCGACAAGAAGTCCAGGACCTCCGGCACGCCTGCAACACTCTCGTTCGTTTCACACAGGACCATACGAGCCTGGCCGACAAAGAGCGTAACCTCATCGTCATGGTCGTCCGATCGCTAGAACAAACCCTCGCGTCATCATCTTCCCCCGCCTTCCGAGACCGACGTGCCCTTGGCCGTCGACTGATCAACGAGATCCCTGATTGAGAAGCCATGGAACCACATCTACCGTCAGAGATTGAGGAATTCATGCGCGTCTGTCACGTCCTGATACAATATCTGACCGACGAGGAGTGTGAACAAACGGCATGCATCCTATACTTCGTCAGACAAAAGACCGTCCGCCCCTATGATGAAGTAGATGACTTGGCCGCCTCTATGGCATTCTCCAAACTTCCTTCTATCGACTGACCCGCGACCAGCACACCTCCAAAACGGGTGGTTTCGGATCAGCCGTTCAATCACCGCGCCGAGGCCCTTGCCTCTTCTTTCGGTTCCTCTTCCATGGGCAGCTATTTGACGGGCAACTTTCATTGCACGGACTGCGGTGAGCCTACGGTCAAGAAGGTCTAGGTGCAACTCTCAGGTACCCCCGCGTATCATCCCCACAAGTCCCTGCATGGTCAACGGCGCGTTGCCTTCCGCCCGATTGTTGACCAGGACATACGCGCGCCGACCCGCGCCGACCGCCTGCCGTACCAACTGCACCGCCTCTCTTCGCATCGTCGGAAGCTCTTCTACGATCTTGGTATAAGGCTCCGCTCGCTTCTTCGCCGTTGCATAGGACATCCCCAACGGCGTCAGGAGTCGTAGCACGGTGAACGGGGCGGTGAAACTGCTGCCAAGAAGCTCTAACTGCATGCCGCGCGAACCTCCTCGGATCGTCCTGCTATCAGAAACATGACTGCCCCTACCTCCTTAGAACTAACCCTTCCGAGTCTTCTCTTCACATATCTTGGTGGTAGCCTTTGAACGGCAAAAGCGGGGCCGTGTATTACCCTTATGAACCACACGGTGTAGGGAGGCCAAAAATGAAGACCGTTGTTTGGACCATCCAGGCTGTTTGCTTACTGGGTCTCGTGGGATTGTTAGGCTGTGCGAGCACGATACCACCTCCTACAGCCTCCACTCGACTCGGCACTAGTCAGGATCAGGCAACGATTCAAGCTTTACAGAAACGGCTTCAGGGGCGGGAGCGTACCATTGCCATGCAGAACTATCAGATTGAAGTCCTGTCCAGTCAATTGGATGCCTTGAAGCGAATCGACCAGGACACTAGGGTGCACCGGCGGCCTGTGCATAATTTGATAAACGTTGCGCCATAGCGTTTCAGGAGAGCCGACGTATTTCAATACTTCCACGAAGTACGCAGGCGATAGCGAGAGGAGGCAATACCATGAAATGCAGACGATGCCAAGGCTTGATGGTGGAAGACCAGTTTTTTGACTTTGAGGGAACTCAAGGCTTCATGTGGATGAAAGGTTGGCGTTGCATGAACTGCGGGTATGCGGCAGATCCTCTGATAGAGGCCAACCGCCACTTGCACGAAGCCACCGTGGGTGCATGACAATCCGACCTGGAAGGGACCAACAGGAGGGTTTCATACCATGGCGACCGTTCTGATCATCGATGACGATGAGCCGATCCGTGCACTCCTTCGCACCACTCTTGAAGCGGCAGGGCACAAGGTGGTGGAGGCTGCCAACGGCCGCATCGGGCTTGACCTATACCGCCTCAAACCGACGGATTTGATCATCACGGACATTGCCATGCCTGAGCTGAATGGGCTGGACTTGATGCTGGCACTGACGCGTCAATTCCTCCACGCGAAGGTGATCGCGATCTCAGGCGCAGGAGAGGAAAAGAATGTCCTGGATGTCGCGAAACTCCTTGGAGCACGACAGACCTTTCACAAGCCCTTTGGCATACCGCAGTTGCTGGAGGCTGTGCGGTACGAATTGGAACATTAGAGCCGCCTGTTCTCGGTTCTCCGCCATGGCATTTCTGCACGATGGTTGACCAACACATTAGGGGGTGTTCTCAGTTCAGGTGAGATGAAACTGTAGCCAGCAACTCTTGCACACTGAATGGCTTCTGGAGTGTGTCGTTCGCTCCCAGATGCTTCGCTATGTCGAGATAGTTTGCTCCCGCTGAGATCGCAATAATCTTGTTGCTAGGTCGAATCTTCCGAAGCCGTAGGATCAGTTCCAGGCCGTCCATGTCCGGTATAAAAATATCCACCAGAATCAGATCCACCTGCTGTTGCTCCAAGAGACGCAGGCCATGTGCTCTGTTCTCGGCGGTCAGAACACGGTACCCCGCGTCTTCAAGCGCGACCTTGAAGAGCCTCCTCGCCTGTTCTTCGTCATCAATACAGAGGATCGTCGCCATCGGCCTTCGTTGCCCTTTCTCACTGGAAGTATGACCGTGCCCCATTCGGCTGATATAGCAAGGCCAATACCCGTTCTTCCCTCGATACAATATACTGATAATTTACCTTGTTCCCTGTCTGAATTTGGATAACCCTACCGGACGGTCGTCGAGCTGGTTTTGCCCACAACATTTTGTTGTTTCTTCAGACCAAAGTGGACACCTGGCACAGCGATAGAGCACGCCCAAAATACAACCATTTCCCGGTTAATCTCGCCCGATCCGCGCTTGTGGCTCTTGCGCCCTTCTTCGCATCCCTTCTACAATACGCCTCCCTGCGAGGCTCTTATGCCCCTCTCGATCTGCTTGTCATGTTCAAAGAGGTCTTGGGGCCGGCATCATAGCGCGGTCGCTCGCCTCGGCTGCGCGTGTGTCAGACAACGCCATGATCGCTGCACGGGCGCGATGTGAGGACCACAGCATGTCAGGCACCACACTGCGCACACAACCGAACCAAGGACATCACGTTATGACTCCGTACGATTGGCTTCAACGGTGGTCTGGGTGTTTTATAATGGCCATCACCGCGACCGTGGTCCTTAGTGGATGCGCCAAAGTGCCGCGCCACTATGTGCGAATGGCAGAGCCTGGCACTACGCTCACCGCGCTGACCGCCCATCCGGAGATGTACCGCGGGAAGGTGGTGCTATTGGGGGGAACGATCATTGAAGAAGAAGAGAATGAGCAGGACCTCTGGTTGCATGTCATAAACCGGCCACTGGACCAAGATTATATACCCCATCGCCCCGCTGACATGAATGGTCCCGAAGCTGGCTCCTACTGGGTGGTGGTGGCAAAGCAACAATTCCCCCGCCAGTATCGACAATGGGCGCGAATGACGGTGGTTGGACGAGTCACGGGCATGCAGCGATACGAGGAGCCGGTGCTGTCGCTCCTCTACGTGCGAGGCTGGGGGATGAGCTCGGCGCATCACGGGGTCTGGGAGAATTTTGATCCCCAGTATAACCCCTCGGTTCCGGGAGGCCTCAAAAAGAATTAGGTGGGAGTCTGCCTTAGCCCGCATTACTCATGAAGATGGCTGTTGCAAGTCAAAAGATAGCGAAACCGTTCTCTCTGGGCACAATAAATACTAGTGAATCCATTCCGACCACCTGTCCCTCTACCTACCGAATAATGGCCTGATCAATGCTTGTTCTGTCACTGCCTCCAAAGTCGAAGGGGGCGGGACCTGAACGGTGACACCATCGAAGTCCTGCACAACACCCAGCCTGAGCGTGTCCGCCTCAGCGGCATCGACTGCCCTGAGAAGGGTCAAGCCTTCGGCACCCGAGCTAAGCAGGCTGCGTCAGCGTTAGTCTTCGGGAAAGATGTCATCCTCCAGACCCACGGCCAGGACAAGTACCGGCGCACCCTTGTCGCACTCAGCTCTGTTCAATCCAGCCAGCCATACGACTGCGAAACAGCAACGTCCGGCTGCTCGTCTTGATGAGAATGGCATCGCCAGTGTGTTCGATGCCCTGTAACCGTTCGTCTACCTGCAGCGCTATCGCATGAAACCCGTTCATCAACGCCGAGTACCCCAACAGCCGCTCCGTCGTGACCACCACAGCCAAATGGCCCTGGGCACGCACGTCCTGAACCCGTTCGGACGCGCCGAGGTCCTCGCTGGTCCAATGAGCGAGGGTTTCCTGAAAACCAAACAGATGCTGATCAGTGACCACGAGGCAGAACTCTCGACGCACCTGCGATGTGGCAACATGCTCGTCTCCCGCCAGCGTCTGTTCACCCCAGCGTCGAAGCTGAGAAGAAAATCCCAATAATCTCGTTGTAGTAATTGCGAGCGCGGTCAGACCCTGAGCCTTCGTACTCCTCACGGTTTCACCGACTGAGAGGTCGATCTCGGATTGCCCGACCCCCGTCACCGCGATTACTTTGTCTTGGACCACCGACACCAACACATCCGTGACGCGGCTTTGGGCGAACGCTAGCGTGATGCCGACCCCCCATATCGCGACGAGGCCGAGGCAGACCATTCCTACATGCGAGCGGAAAACGGGGCACTTGGATGGGGAGCGCTGTCGAGTCAGGTCAGCCTTCACTTGCCTCCATACAACTCTGGTTCAACGTCGTTCTAACAATTGCTGCAAGGAATAGCCTCTCACGTCAAGGCCGCTAGAGCAACACCTTCTGGATGGCTCTCAGCGGCACCCAAGTCGTGGGGCGAAATAAAGACGGCTGGTTTTGGTGGTATCGAAAGTATGCGCCAGGGGATGCGGGACTGGAAAAGCTAGAGAAGGAAGCGAGAGAGGGGAAGAAAGGCTTGTGGGTCGATCTACATCCAGTGCCACCGTGGAAGTGGCGAAAGTCTAAACAATAGTCGAAGAGCGGGAGGTGGTATATAGCCGCTCACGGGCACAGCCCATTGCGCCTTCCTGAACGTCCCTCATACAATACGCCTTCCTGTGAGGCTTCCATGTACTTCTCGATTCGTCCCTACCGTCGCTTCTCATTGAATACGCTGAGATTTTATTGGGCCTTGTTAATCGACAGCGCGTAATTCTCACCTTCTACCTCGTTTACTTTTGCCTCAATACGACTTCCTGACCTGATCTGTCCGCCCAACTGGGTGTTTAGATCAATGCGGAGAAGCACTTCCTCACCGCCAGTCTTTATGACAAGGATGTTTGCGCTGTTCATGTGCAATATTTCGCCCGTGATAGTGTGGATACCCTGCTGGGTTTTTTCGCTGCATTTCACGGAGTTGAGTTGACGGCCTGGTATCTGAGGACACCGGTCAAAATTCCTATACTCATCCGCCTGTGTGACGGTGGACAAACTCAGGCACACGACGACACTACACGAGATGACACCGACGATTTTGAGGATAGGTACCATAGGGTGACCTCCTTTGTTAGATATATAGGCATCATGCAGCTATTACCCCCCAGAGAGAGTTTTGGACCTCGGAACATTCCAACTTTTGGTGCCGAGCCTCCTATGCTCGGACACATACGAGAGAACCGCTTCTTTCATCCACCGACACCCGCTCCCACCTATTCTTCACACCCGCACTGAATCGGGAAACACCGCATCGTCACCCCGCCGCACACTTCGTAACGTAACTTGGAATTAGCCGGCGTGGTCACGATGATCCCCTCACCCTTAGCCATTGCGCCGTTGTTCGCATCCCTACTACAATACGAAACCTCGCGAGGCTTCTATCCCTTGCCTTCTATGCATCGATTCACGTCTTCAAACACCTGGCTGACATAATCCAAATGCGCTGTGGGGTGCTGGCGACAGGCCTGGCAGCAGGACTCTCGCCATTTCCGCCGCACAGGCCTTTCGATCCTCCAGCAAGCTGATCCGGCTGCCGGCGCTTTCAAACCTCGGCTCACTGCAGGCGTTGAGCAGGAGCAGGGCGACCACGATCGCGGCTGCCTGTCTTTCTCGAAGACCCGCTCCCCTGCCTATGTTCCAATCACGCTCCGGCGAACAGTTCGTGCCACACCTAAGAAGGGAAAAACAGCCGGATGAGCGAGCCCCACATTCGTAGGGCTCGCTCATCCGCGCATTAATGGAGCGGCTGCGGCTCGCCATAGAAGAAGTCATCCATCATGACGATGTCATGCGTCCCATCATCATTCGGCCCCGGCGCAGCATCGCCGCTCGTGATCCGGACTCGGGCGATGCGCGCGTCGTCAAAGACGATGCCGAGGAAAGAAAGACTTCCATCTCCCGGCGAGGCTGGGACAAAGCTGCTAAATATCAGCCCCCCGTCGGTGCCGAAGCACTCGATCAGCGTGCTGGCTTTGCGGTTTCCGTTTATATCGCCGGGCCCACTTCCATTCGGCAGGTCAACGTCCGTGAAGACCGCACCGAAACCGGTGGTCGTCGCCGGTGCCGGTGCGTCGCCACCGCCGGGCACAAAGAACTGCGTCTCCGTGACATTGCTATCAATCGGGCTGAAGAGCCGCTGGGGGCTGAACGGCTGGAAAATGGTCAGGTAGGTCTCGTTGTGAAAGGTGTCCGCCAGGCCGGCGAGTGGAGCTTGTACAAACCCTGTCCCCGTTGTGGTGAAGAGGGCGCCGCGATTTGCGAGGAAGCCGGTGAACGGCGTTCCCACGACGCTGGTTGCAGTGGAGCCGCCGCCGTCCCAGTTGATCTCGCGGCGACCATTGGTGAGCGGCCCGGGCACATTTCCGTTGTTGGTCGCGCCCAGAGCAGCCCGGTACTGGTCGATCGTGTTTTGTATCGAGGCGATGTTGGGCCCGGCCGCCTGGAACACGGTCGGCGCCACGAAGTCCCTACCCGTGGTCCCCTGTGCGAGAGCCGAGTTCGTCGACCCGTCGCCGGTTTGTCCGCAACTCATCAAGATCAATCCCATCCCGAATACAGCAACCAACTGCGCCGCTTTCATCTGCTTAATGGCCGTTCCCTGTTCCTCTCTTCTCGAAACAACAAGTAAGTTCATATGCTTCTTCATGGCAACCTCCTTAGGGCTAGAGATACGTGAGTTTGCAGATAGGAAGATCCGTTGATAGATACCTTTTCAGTTCAGCTCCGTGCGACGTAACAGACAAGGGCTTCTACAAGAGAATAGTGATGACATTGCGGTGTTCTACCTCCTTTCTAGGGGAGCTTGTGATTCTCATGTTGGTGAAAGAGTTGTCGTGCTATTCCTCCATCGAGCGCTTCACGCTCGAATGCCGATCACTTCCAGATATTCAGCGAAGACCGTCGTGCAGTCCCATCCCCGCTCGATTGTGAGAAGACCAGAGCGCTTCGAGTTCCTGGCGAAGACGTCTCACGCCGTCGGCGTCCAGAGACGCAAACGCCTGATTGATTGGTCCGTAGTAGAGACGGAAGAACTCCACCACCTCCGAAGGAGGAAAGGGATAACTGAACGTATAGTGTCGCCTGACCAGATTGAGCTCCGACAGTCCGTTGCTGAGCCGTTCACGAACCGTGGTTTCGTCGCCCCACAAGACCGGCGAGGGCATCCCGGACGGCGCAATGAATGTCGAGACGGTCTTGAACATCTGTCCGATGAAACCCTGTGGAGTCCAATTGGCCATGGCAATGGTTCCGCCCGGCTTGCACACCCGCAGCAGTTCCTTCGCAACCAGGTCCGGCCGTGGCGCAAACATCGCTCCGATTAAGCTCGCCACCACGTCGAAGCTTGCATCCTCAAAGGGTAACGCCTCTGCATCGGCTTCCTCGAAGCGCGCGTGCAAACCCTCCGCTTGCGCGCGCGCCCGAGCCCGCTCCACCCAATTGCTCGCGATGTCCACACCGGTCACCTCCAACCCATCCTTCGCGGCCATCAGCGCCAGCTGGCCGGAGCCACAGCCCACGTCCAGCAATCGGTATCCGGGAACAACGAGGAGTCGCTCGTAGAACTCGCGCGCGCCGCTTTCCATGTACCGCGAGAATCGATCGTAGTCGCCGGCCATCCAGATATGCTTGAGACGAGTCTTCACACTCTCCACTTCGGGTGCTATCGCACTGGCAATCATGGTGTTCCTCCATGTGTGTTTTTGACTCGAAGAACTGTTCAGCACTGCCGTTGCACCGACCGGTCGCACTATAGGACAATTGTTTGCTACCGCCTTGTCTGGGAGTCTGGTTCCTTTGACAGGGACGTGCTACGATTCGCTATCCTTGGTTTGGCGTCCGGTATACTTTGCCGAAACGCCGACGCTGCAGCGTGGAGCCCGCATGGAAGTCCTGTCCGAAGTCCTCAAGGCCGTCAAGCTCGACGGAGCCATGTTTTACAATGCTGAGTTTTCATCGCCCTGGTGCGCCCGCTCGGTCGACGCGCGCACCGTGACTTCGTATCTTTCACCGAACTCCCAGCACGTGATCATCTTTCACCTACTAACCGAGGGCCGCGGCTACGCTCATGTCGAGGGTGACGACCGGCCGGTCCCTCTGAACGCGGGAGATATCCTCATCTGTTCCGCACGGCGATGCACACATCTTGGGAAACGGTCCGTCCGTCACGCCGGTGCGTCGCGAACAAGTGCTGGAACAAGTTTTATCTCAAGGTCTTAAAGTCTCCCGAATGGGAGGAGGGGGGGAACTCACCAAGTTCATCTGCGGCTACATGTCTTGCGATCCGCAGCTGAGCCGGGTCTTCCTTGGCGGGCTGCCACCTATTATGAAAGTCAATATCCGCGACGACCCGTCAGGCCAATGGTTGGAAAACTGTATCCGCTATTCGGTGGATAATGCTGATGCGTCCATGCCCGGTGTTGATACCGTGCTCGCCAAGTTGTCCGAAGTCTTGTTCGTTGAAACGCTACGACGTTACATTGCGCAGCTCCCGCAGAAACAAACCGGGTGGCTCGCCGGCGTCCGCGACCCGGAAGTCGGGAAAGCCTTGGCCCTACTGCATCGCAAGCCGTCCCATCCTTGGACGATTGCCGCACTCGCAAACCAGGTCGGAATTTCGCGTTCCGTACTGGCCCAGCGTTTCCGGCGTTACCTCTCGGAAACCCCCATTGCCTACCTCACACGCTGGCGGATGCAGCTTGGCGCGCAAATGCTCACATCTACGAGCGCTGGCGTTGCGCAGATCGCCGCGGAGGTGGGCTATGAATCGGAGCAGTCTTTTAACCGCGCCTTCAAACGCGAGTTCAGCCTTCCGCCGGCCCGATTCCGCACCCGATCGAGATCAGCCCGCAGCAGCGCCGTCCGCCCTGCATCGACGACCAGCCATCGCAGCGCGAAACGAAAGCGACACGGCGCGCACTGATGCAGAACGCGGGTTGCCTGCACGTTGTGGCTGAGATCGTGACCACGATCCAGGGCAAGCCCCCTCATCAGATGATTCACAAAGCGCTTTGGTAGTGCCTGAAAAAGAAAAATGTCCATGGAACTATTTCGCGGCCCGCGACGGGCCTATTCCTTCGAGGGGCTAAGATAATCAACATGGACATGTGCGCTACGATAATGCGCATGCGCCGCCAGAGCTAGATACACAGATAGAGTTCCCTCCCCATCGCGCAATACCTGCCAGTTCTCTTTACCTTACGAAATAAGAAATAAGTGGTCATGAGCCGAGTGAGCCTCCAAAGGCGCGGAAGGAGCGCTGTCTACAAAGGGTGTCAGATTCTCGTGCGCGAAGTGGGCGTTAGATCAGGGGGTAAACGGAGGGCGCAGTCATGGTCATAAACCAGATGATTGATGAACAGAAGCTAATGGTATCGCTTCATCGAGAGGCCTTTGTGCTACCAGTCCCAGCGAAGAGAGGGGGTCCAAGAAATTCAGACAGTGTGGTAAGTGGTAGCCTTGCTTAACCAACGCCCCCGCAGGAGGGCGAACCAGAGGAGCGAGGCAATGAAGCGACCGAGACGCAATCACGGGGCGGCATTTAAGGCACCGGTCGCCTTGGCCGCGGTCAAGGGCGACAAGACGCTGGCGGAGTTGGCCACACAATTTAGCGTGCATCCCACCCAGATCACGGAATGGAAACAGCACTTGCTGGCGCGGGCCGTGGATGTGTTTGGCGGTACTGACCTGCCCGGATCGTCAGGTGAATGTTAGACTGGACCGAATTTGCCCGGCAGGTCAGTTCCTTAGATAAACTCAGGTTCAATAGCTCCAGATAAATGAAAGCTGAACCAGCGGACTTCCAATTACTCAGGCCCGTCGCACATTCTAGTAATTGCGAGCGTCGAACGAGCACCACCCTAATTTAGGTTCCGGAAGCACAGGACTGACAGGGATGGCCTTCCGTTCTTCTATGATAGGATGCTCCCGCGCATGTCGGCGTTAAAGCTGATGCATGGGGGATTCCTTGCCGTTCTCGGCTTAGTCTCCCTCGCCTTTTTCATCGGGCTCGTCAATCCGAACAAAAAAGTGAACGGCCTCTGGCTAGTCGTGGTGGGGGCGTTCTGCTTATTCGGACCCGCACGAATCTCTGCGTAAAGTTGCAGTCGGTTGTTGCGGTATGCTGTCTGTCGCGTGCGGGTTTAGCGGAGCATGCGTTTGCGGGCGTGGACGAGGGCGGAGAGGACGAAGGCGGATGTGACTTCAGGTCCGCCGACCAAGATGCGCGTGGGCGTTTTCATCTTATTCCATTCATAGGCTTTGAATGGCGAAGAAGTGAGGGGGGTCGGCAGAAAGGACAGCGGGCGGCGGCCTTCGCCAAAACTGGCCTCAATGCATGTGAGTGCGGGTGCGAAGGCGGCAGGGTCGGCGTTCAGCTTGGCCAGGGCCAGGAGGCCCAGCGCGGCGTCGAAGACGTTGGTGTTGTGCGCAAGGAGCTCGTCGCGGACGTAGGCGAGGACGTGGTGGCGGATGCGCTCAAAGTCGCGGTCCGGATCGAGGGCGGCGCGCGTCGCCGACGGCAGCGACGCGAACGCTTCGTAGCAGCGACCGACGTAGGCGCAATAGAGTTCCGGCAGATAATAGATGTGGGAGCGAGGATCGGCGAAGGCGCCGGTGTCGACCAGGCGGCTCTGAAACCGAATAATCTCTCGCAACGTTCGCTGCCTGCGCGGATCCTGGCCGATGCGCCAGCGTTCGTAGTTGAGGAAGCTGACCTCCAGAATGTCGAGGTTGAGGGTGGGGTCCAGATCGTTGCCGCAGGGGCGATCGCCGGCGAGGTTCTCGATCCAGGTCACCACGCCGCCACTCAGGTCGAGGTGGTCGTTGATGGTGACGGTCGGCGGGTTGCACCGGTTCTCGTGTGCGACCTGGTACTCGGCATAGAAATCGGGAAGCGGCTGGTCGAGCAGGGGATGGGTCACGTTGAACTTGGTGGCCGCTGAGAAGGCGCAGGCCGTGGTGTCGCAATCCGGCACATAGAGCCCGAAGCCGAGATCGTGCTTAAGCTGCCAGAAAAACTGGCTGAGCCGCGAGTGCGGCGGCGGGGCCAGCGCAGTGATGACGTCAAATGGCCGGCCGCTCTCGGGTGCGCGCACCCGTTCCCGGCTGGTCTCCAGGCAAAAATGGATCATCTGCCGGATCGCGTGGCGCACCGGCGTCTGGTCCTGGATCGGGGAGAGGCCGCTGTCGAGGTAATCCATCAGTGCTTCGGCAAAGAACGCGTCGTAATAGGCCGACCGGTGGCGGATCTGTACCGGCGACCACATCGGTTCGGCCACGCCTGTCCACGATGGGCTGATCAATGCGGCTGCATCGGGGTTGCCCAAAATAAACGCGCGGGCGAGATTGAACATCAGCGTGGCGTGTTTATAGGTGCCTGCGTGAAGCCCGTCGAGCGCGGTGAGCAGTTCGCGTCCCCGCATATCCGGGTCGCCGGTCAGATTGAAGGCCGCATAGGCTGGGATGAAATCGTTTGTGCGGTACGAGGTCAGCAAATGCGCCGCACACTCTCGGATGAGGTGTTCGATGCGGGGGAGTGGGATTGCCTTCGTAGGCGGAGCGACGTGAGCGGGTCGCGGTGCATGCTGCGGCAGTTTGTCGAGTAAGTCGGCTACCGGCCTGCCGATCCTCTGCCAATCGGGATGGGGTTCGTCGCGTGCGGCCAGGATCGATTCACGCACCGCGTTGTACCAACTCGAGTCGCGAAGATGTGGGAGGCCCGCACGTCTAAGTATCAAGCGGAGGGCAGGGTGGGCGAGGGCCACGCGATAGAATCGTTGGAGGTGAGACTCGCTGGCCGTGTCGGGCGCCAAGAGGAGCGGATCACACAGTTCGTAGAGTGTCGGACCATCGGTTCGTTGGGTGAAGACTCGGAAGGCGCGGCGTGTGTAATCGATCAGCGGCATGACAGAGGAGTCAGCTCTCAGGTGGGCATGGAGTGGGCTGCGTTCGGGGGGTCATTGCGTTTGTTTGTCGGGCCCGGTGAATCTATGTGAAACCGTTATCGGCCTGAGGATGGTTCTGACGTTGGACTGTGAGGCGGAACGTTTCATTAAGATATTTTGCCATAGGTGTCGTGCTTTCACAAATGGAATTGTCGAAAGATTACTTTCCCCTCTAGCGAGACCTGAGTGAGGCGAACAGTCGCGACGCCTCGTCACGATGGCGCCGGTCTTTGTCCGAGGATTCAGACGGGAGAGATCCTTGAAGGATGACGGCAAGTTCTCGTCGGGCAGCATCTGCATCTCACCGCTTGATATAGGCCTTGGCAAGATCCAGCCGCGCATGAGTGTAACCTGGATCAACTGCCACCGCCCGCTTAAGATAGTTCAATGCACCTTCCCTGTCGCCACCCAGAAACCATGGCAACTCTTCCAACATCATCCCCATCATATGCAGGGCCGGTGCATGGTCCTGTTTCAACTCGAGCGCACGCCGCACATGGGCTTTCAACTCGCTGACCGTCAAGGCGGAAGCCATACCCCCTTTTAACTGAGCTGCGCTACCCAGGTTGGCTGCATAGAGGTAATGTGCCTGCGCATTCTGCTCCTGTAGATTAATCGCCTCCCGTGCAATTCGGGCTCCTTCTTCATAAGCGGCTCGGCGCTTTGACTCCTCGCTGTATGCATCATCCCCAAGATCAAGATAGAGATTCGCAAGATGAACAAGAAAGCCGGGATCGGATGAACGCTGAGTTTTCTGAGCGAGGAGCGCCTGCCGCTGTTGTTCAAGCCCCGACGCAGTCGAATCACTGCCGAACGCATTGCTCGCCTGGCTGAACACAAGCACAGCGGCGCTGCATAGGGGGACAAGAAGAGGTATTCTTAAAATTGACGCTTTCTTCTCACAGCGCATTGTCCGTATCGAGGCTCGACGAAAGTTTGACCCAGCGCACTGCCCCACTCGATTTGTGGACGAGAAGATTGCTCATTTGCGACCATCATTTGTACAGAATTCAGTTGCTTCCGAGGCTCCACTTCCAAGGAGATATCTGGTAGTACTCGCCTGCTACTCTGTGACGCGGTTCAGGGCCGTCTCACTCCACGATCGTTTTAAACAGATTTCACTGTGTGTCCGGTATCTTCCCTGACTCATTCTCCCTGTCCACATTTTAAGCGGGGCACAACACCGGAATGCACAGAGTATTTTGCGACACTGGCTACTCGACAGGCAAAGGAGACTTTGTGGAGAGGGTCACCGGACGTGTTCCTTGCGCCGACGGGCAGAATAGGCAGAGACTTGCACGTCGAGGGCGAGGCATTCGCGCCCGAAGGTAATCAAGTGGTGCGCAACCATCGCGATCTGGAACACCGACTCGACGTTACCCTGGCGCAGTTCCCGCCAGGTCATCTTCCAGAATTCTCTCCGATAATCGCTACAGATCCCGACCCGCCAGGCGGTGCGCGAGAAGACCTCGATTGCGCGCCGGACGTTGGCCCAGGTGAGCTGGTCCAGCGGACGCGCCGGCCGCTTGCGGTGCAGGTATGTCTTCTTCGCCTGGGTGGCATAGCGCGCATAGAGCTTTCGCGGTTCGTACGTTTCGCGGATCACCCGTTTCCAGTTCGCCACCACGGTCTCGTAGGGCTGTAGGTACTCGATGTTCGAGTCTCGCCCCTCGCCAGAGTTCAGGCGGTTCGCCTTCTGGAGCCGCTCGTAGAGCGGTGTGTGTGGTAGGGCAACGAGGAGGTTCGGCGTCACGATCGGGATCTGGGCAGCTTCAATGAACTCCAGGATCGCGTCCGGCGTCTCGGGAGTGTCGGTGTCGAGCCCGAGGATGATCCCGGCGGCGACCTCGATCCCGTAACGGTTGATCGTGTCCACGGACTGGAGGATCGGTGTGCGGAGGTTCTGCCCCTTGCTCATGGCTCGCAGGGCGTCCGGCTCCACCGTCTCGACGCCGCAGAAGACATGTGTCATGAACGCCTCACGCATGAGCTTCAGGATCTCAGGATATTCGACGACGTTCAGCGTGAGTTCGCAGGAAAGGCGAACCGTAAAGTCGCGGCGCCGCTGCCACTCGACGAGATGCGGCAGGAGGTCCAGCGCGGCCCGAGGATTCGCGATGAAGTTGTCGTCCACGAAGTAGATCGACGGCGTCCCGCTGTCGGCGAGCTCATCGATCTCGGCCAGGATCTGCTGCGGGCTCTTGAGCCTCGGGTTTCTTCCGTAGAGCGCCGGGATGTCGCAAAACTCGCAGGTGAAGGGGCAGCCACTGGAATACTGAACGCATCCGAGCAGGTACTGGCGGATGTCGATCAGGCGATAGGCGGGCGTCGGGAACTCGGTCATCGGAAGGCGGTCGACCGTGCGGTACACGATCTGCCGCTCGGGGCACACCACGGTCTCGTCGAGCCGGCGGAGTAGATCGAGCGTTCCGTCGCCCACCTCGCCGCAGTGAAGAAGGTCGATCTCCGGATAGTCCTCGGGCGCCGCGGAGACCGAAGGCCCACCGAGAGCGACCACCTTGCCTGCGCGGCGCGCGCGGCGCGCGAGGTCGAGAATCTGCCTGCGTTGGATGTGCATGCCCGACACGAGGACGGCATCGGCCCAGGCGAGCTCGCTCTCCGCCACGGGGCGGATGTTCTCGTCGACGAACTGGACCTGCCATTCCCGTGGTAGGAGCGCCGCGAGGAGGAGGATCCCCTGGGGCGGCATGAAGGCCTTGACGGGGCCCATCAGGGGAAAGGCGTGATCGAAGGTGCCAAAGGCCTTCGTGTAGGCGGGAAAGACGCAAAGGATCCGCCGGACATTCGCCGGGCGGAATGTCCGTACAGTGACCGCCGGAGCGAGGAGCGCGGAAGACACTGATATAGGTGCTTGCCCTCTCGTCCTATCCCCGATGTTAGGAGCTATGCTGTCCATTTAGAGTTTGGCCTAGTCATTTCTCGTTTTTGATCGTGCACCGGTCGACAACGAATGAGGTTACTGTTTGCCTGCAAAGTCGATCTTCCAATAGTAACAGGTCTTTGAGGAGCCGCACAGGACTAGAACTGTCGAAGCGTGTGCTAAATTTGTGCTGAAAGTTGTTCGAACCCATAAGAACCTCTGAAATCAGTAGAGCTGCAGGAACCTTCTTAAGCTTCGGTATTCAGATAAGAAACGGGGAAACCATTTGAAACACCGAGCCTTTTCAATATCAGTTTATTCACATTCGTAAACCGCAGGTCGTCCTTTCAATCCGGATCGCCGGCTCCATATTTCTCGCGCACTTCGATACCGCGCTCCTGTCCAACCGAACAGGCCGTTCCGGTTTCTGCCACGGTTCCAGTGGGAACTGGCTCGGCTTTCCCTGTTTGAACCTGATTCTCTCGTGCAGCTGCAGCTGCCTTCCCGAACCCCGCTACCCCCTCAACTGCTGCCTTCAGATGCGATGGACTCAGGTTCGAACGGATTAGGCATCCATCACCCCGGCCAGTCCTGGCGTTCCCGTCGCCCCGGATAGTCGTGCCATCGGTCAGCCCTCCTCAGTATTTTCGCCAAATTGAAAATGATCAATAGTGAACAGCTTTCAGTTTCGCCCGTGAGTTATAAAATCCATGGGGTGTCTTTACCTCTCATCGAGGTGCCCATCATGAAACCCCGGCATCGTCTAAGTGATAGTGATACATTGATGCGAGACGCGTTGATCTTACTGGGACCGATCGCTCTGGCGTTTATCGGGGTCCTGTGGTTCTTCTGAAACGAGCTGGTCCCGACCCCTTGGGGGTTGAGACAATGCTGGCTCCGCCTTGTGTCGATCCTGCCCATTTTCGACCTTTACTGGGTGGCTGTGAGTTTTTTGTACCAGGTGTCTTCCACCTCCGCTGAATTTCTAACCTGAGGGGGCGCTCATGGTCTCGATACCCAAGCTGGTCGGGGTCCTGTCGTGTGGGTGCTTGTTGTACCTGGCTCTGTCCACTGCCATACAGGCAGCTGAGAAGTCTTAGGCTGCAGAGGGAAAGGAACCTAACCTAACTGTCTGTTGGTAGGGACGGTGATCGCGTAACGCCCGATGAGGACACAGTGCAGGGCATCAATAGCGTCAAGGGCGAAATGTTGCGCATTAACAGGGATCACTTTTACGTCCGACAGTCTGACGGTAAGGAAGTGCATTTGCATGCCAAACCAACCACCCAGATGATGGGAGAATTCAAGAAGGGTGATCGGATTGAGGTGAAGATGGACGATCAGAATAACGCGCTGTCGATTCGCTCCCTCCCCTGAGCATGAAGCCGGGCCGGACGTCTGGACGCATCCCTCTAGCTTCGTCATTTCTCTGCTCGTCCACTCACCCCGGCCACTCCTCGCGCTCCTCACCCCGGATAATCGGGCCATTCTTCACTCATCTCTTCGAACGGGTCTATCCTGACAGCCGGAACAGCCCCTTTCATCAAAAGACGTTGGGGGAGTATAGTCCCGGAAATGTGCGAAGAGCATGTTCAGAAACCGGAGAAGAAGGGGCTGCTGCCGAAGGGAAGTGACCAATGATGGGGGCGCCATTGCAGGAAAGAAGCAGCAGGCGCGGTGTGTGATCTGTGCTGGCCCTTAACTGCATGGAAAGCCTCAGCTCATGAAAAAGCTAGCCATAGGCTGCTGTCTGCTGCTCCTCACGGGCTGTGGTGGGGCGGCTGATCCTGCTGCTCCAGTCACCCCCGCTCCAGCTCCCGCACCCTCGGGGCTCGTCGTCTGGGATCTGCACGGCACGACAGCAGTCAACGGCACGCTGTCCGGCACCCTCACCTATGATGCGGATGCGAGTCCTCGCGCCGTCAATGCCCATGGTCTTCAACCCAATGCGCTCTACGATCTCACCGCGTGGGATCTCACCCTGAGCCCCACGGACGTCACCGCGCAACCAATTCAGTGGACGCAGGCGGCATCGATCGTCACACAGGAATTCTGCTTAGGGCAATGCGTGTTCGATCCCCGCCTATTCCAGCGCGTCCTTGTCACCGATGGGCCGCAACCAATTCAACTCCTCTTTGTGCAGGGACAAACGCAGCAGCTCCCGCGTGTGAATGAGGATTGGGGGCCACTCGAACCCCAAGGCTCCTATGTGCAAGTGATAAGCGATACTGGCGGGCCCTTGAACCTGACGATACGGTCAATGACGATCGTACGGCATGTGGAGCCGTAATCGTCGGCGGGGGCATGGATCTTCCGCAATATTCCACGCGACTTGATAAAACGGGCCAAGATAGCGGCAGCAGTCGAGAGTTAAACGATTAAGGCCGTGATACTAGAAGCGCTATACGTGAAGATCCAAGAGCTAGAAAAGAAGGGCCTGCTGCCGAGAGGGGAAATGAGACCAATGAGAAAGGCGGACATCGCTAAGCGCATTCTTCAGAAAGCCGGGATCTCGGAGCAAGAGGCGGCCACGCTGGTGGAGTGGATTCTTGAATTCCTCAAGACCACCCTCCAAAAAGATGATCCGATCACTATCCACGGCTTTGGCAAGTTTACGGTTCACAGTAAGGCTCCTCGCAAGGGCCGAAATCCCATCACCGGCGAGACCATGACCATCTCGGCACGCCGAGTGGTGAGCTTTCGTGCGAGCGCCCGTCTCAAAACTGAGGTAAATTCTGTCCAGAAAGAACAGCCAGGCAGGAGGCCGATATCCATGGGTTCTCCTTGATGGAACGGTGGGGAGTCGATCGGTCATGGACATGAAGATGGAGGATCGGCGGGCGATGCCACGCCTGCGGGTCCAATTCCGCACGACATTTGTGGATGCCTTGAGGCTGGAAGGAAGGGGCCTCATGCTGGATCTGTCTATGGACGGCTGTCGCATCGAGAGTCCGGTCCCCGTGGTCCTGGGCTTCTCGTTGGAACTGCGGATCTATGCGCCAGACGTTGAATGGCCGATCATGATTCATGCAGCCAGCGTGCAGTGGGTGAGTGGTCAGGCATTCGGACTGGCCTTCTCTCGGATCAGCGAGACGGAGCGGCAGCGGTTGGAGCAAGTGATCAACGCTTTGAGGCACGGTGAATCACTAACTGGCTAGGCTAATGGGCTGCTGTCGAAGGGGAAGTAAAGAGGGCTGGGGAATATATAGACGTATCCCTATGAACTGGGTTAGAGCCATCACGGGAGTTCTTGTCTTGTGGTCGAGCACTGCGTGGGGGGCCACGTTGACGTGGGAGCCCAACCATGAACCGCATCTGGCGGGATATCACGTCTATCACTGCAGTGAGCTACCCTGCACGCGGAAGGTTGGGGCGTCTCGTCTCGCGACGGTGGGAAAACACGAGACAAGTTTGGATATCGGGCACCCGGCAAACATCCAGTACTACTTCATTACGGCCTTTGATTCGGCCCATCATGAGTCGCACGAGAGCGGCGTCGTGGTTTTCATACCAGTAGGATCTCCTCCGCCCCCGCCGACGCCAGGAGGCATGCGCATCGATTCTCTAAAGTAAGACCTGTCTGAGATTGAGTATCCTGCGAGCTCGTTACCCAAGTCGTCTGCGTCAGCGCCAAGCCGCCCACGTCTTCAGGACCCGCGTCCCCGGGTCAGCCCACGCCACTCCAGGTAACCCAGCACCAGCCCACGAACGTTTCACGTTGAAGGACCTGCACAGACTGTATATCCTTCTCGCCAGTGCTCCGCTCCCAGCTAGGGATTGTGCTAGCCTCTTTCCCCGGCCCGTATGATAAAGTAGGACACATGGAATCACCGTTGCGACCAGACATCCTGGAGCTCATACGTATTTGCGAAACACTCGCGGAACCAGATACGGTGCTCACCGTCCGGGAAAACGAAGCCGTGGCACGCTGTGCTCGAGACCTAGAGAAGAAGATCCTTCCGGACCGTCGACAGGATGACAAGCCCCTCGCCGATACATTATCCAACTTCCCTCTGATAGACTGATGCACCCGCCCTGCCATCCTGCCCCGACTGTCCTGTTTGCCAGGGCGGTGCGCCATGCGTAGCCTCATCGCGTTTCTCTGGTACAGGTAACCTCACGCCGCCAGCCAGCTCCATTCCCCCCCGTGTGATCAGTTCTAAAATTGCATAAAAGAAGACAGTATTATTGATTGGGCTGCCTCATCATGTCGCCCCAATGAGCAATCTGGAGGGCGCATCATGGACGAAGGTGATCGCAGCATGGAGCAGTTGGCAGACCTTCAGCAGAACATTCAACCGCCTGCTGGGGGTTTTCCTCGCTCGGCTTCTGAGTGGTTGCGAGAGTGGGGGATGGCCTGCCCAAAATGTCAGAGCCAGAACGCCAGACCCTTCATGACCTGGACGCTCTCCGGCCGCAAAATGACCATACCGCAATTGCGCATGTGGGCCTGTGTGAATCCGACCTGTCTGCATAAATGGCCAAGAGAACTTGACGAGGTCACATGAAAAAAGCGGAAGCAGATGAATGACAAGTGAGGTGGACCCAACAAATGGACCCCCCGCTCTGTGTGCATCGCAAAATCGATTTGGAACGCAGCGAGGATGGCTATATGACGGGGAACTATCACTGCACGGACTGCGGTGAGCCTGTGACCAAGAAGCTCTAGCAGCAATTTTGCGAGCGCCACATGGACGGTCTTGACCCCGCGGCCACGATGGTGTATATTTTCGACCCCGAACAGGTTTCTGCACTCCCCGCCCTTGCATAAACATTGGCCCAGAGTTCTCAGGGGAGATTGGCCATGGCACGCAAGCGAACCCCGGCGTTCAATCCTCAGACATTCCTCAGCAACGTGGGGAGCGGCAAAACGAGTCTGACGCCCCACAAAAAGCAGGTTCTCTATTCGCAAGGGGATGCGGCGGACGCCGTGTTCTATATCCAGGGGGGCAAGGTCAAGTTGACCGTGCTCTCGCAACAGGTTTCCCTCTCCCGCTGACGACTATATTGAAGATAAGCTCGATCTCAACCGCCACCTCATCAAGCATCCTGCCGCTACATTTTTTGTCCGGGTGACTGGCGACTCGATGACTGGAGCGGGGATTCATTCAGGGGACTTGCTCATCGTAGACCGCTCGCTTGAAGCGGTAGACGGAAATGTGGTCGTGGCTGCGCTTGATGGAGAACTGACGGTCAAACGCCCCTACAAGCGAGATAAGACCCTGCGCCTGCTCCCCTCCAACAAGAACTATCAGCCAATCGAGATTCAGACTCAACAGTCGTTCGAGATTTGGGGAGTCGTTACCAACGTCATTCACGCCCTCTGAGTTCCCATGCGGCCCATCTTCGCCCTTGTCGATTGCAACAACTTCTATGCTTCATGCGAACGGGTCTTTAACCCGAAGCTCAACGGTCAGCCCATTGTCGTCCTCTCCAACAATGACGGCTGCGTCGTCGCTCGCTCCAACGAAGCGAAAGCGTTAGGCATCGGGATGGGCGTCCCAGAGTTTCAGATTCGTCCATTGCTCCGTGCACACCACGTACAGGTGTTCTCCAGCAACTACACGCTCTACGGCGATATGTCGCAGCGCGTCATGGAGACCTTGGAGGAGTTTTGCCCCGATCTCGAAGTCTATTCGATTGACGAAGCCTTTTTGAGCCTGGTGGGGTTTGAACGGCAAAACTTGTCCAACTATGGGCGAGAGATACGTCGCACAGTGAAGCAATGGACGGGCATTCCGGTATCAGTCGGTATTGCGGAAACGAAGACCCTCGCAAAGATCGCCAACCGTGTAGCTAAACGGACACCGGACACAGGCGGGGTCTTCGACCTGCTCGCCTGTCGAGACCGAGACGCCTTGTTAGGTAGAGTTGCCGTTGAAGACGTGTGGGGGATTGGCCTGAACCATGCCCGTCTCTTGAAACCGCACGGCATCACCAGTGCCCAACAGTTGGCCGGAGCCGATGACCGGTGGATACGGAAGCGCATGGGGATTGTCGGACTTCGCCTTGTGACGGAACTGCGCGGGGTATCCTGTTTGGATTTGGAACAATGCCCCGCCTCTAAACAGTCCCTCACCTGCTCCCGTGCGTTCGGGACACTCATAACACTCTTGCAGAAATGGAAGAGGCGGTATCGGTCTATACGTCGCGTGTGGCTGAGAAGCTGAGACGCGAGGGACTGGCCGCGACAGTGTTGACTGTGTGCCTCACCACAAACGAATTCAAAGAGGGGCCGCAGTACAGCAACACGCTCACGCGGAAGTTGCCCATCGTGACCGATAGTACAGCTGACCTCATCGGGTCGGCACTTCAGAGCATTCGAGCAATCTATCGAGATGGTTATCACTATAAGAAGGCGGGCGTGATGCTCACGGGACTCGTCCCTGCCAATCAGACACAGGCCGATCTATTCGACGATCAAGACCGGAGAAAATCACAACGGCTCATGTCCGCGCTCGATGCCGTTAATGATCGGTGGGGAGCGGGAACTCTTCACTATGCGTCAAGCGGGTTCACCAAGGCGTAGAAGACACAATTTCATCGACGCTCACAGGCCTATACGACCGATTGGGACGCGCTTCTCGTGGTCCGCGCCTAAGACAGAAATACCACCATTTCCCCACGTCTTGCCTTGCGCCTTCCTTCGTCCCCCTCCTACAATATGCCACCCGCGAGGTGCGTATGTCACTCCGATTCACCATCACATTTGTGTTGTCGATCATCTGTCTCACCGTGCCCGCATGGGCCGACTTTCAGGCTGGTATGGATGCCACGATTCGTGGAGACTACGCCACAGCCTTGCGTGAATGGCGACCACTTGCCGAGCAGGGAGATGCCCTCGCGCAGTACAACCTCGGAATGCTGTATCGCAAAGGCCGAGGTGTGCCGCAGGACGATGTCCAAGCACGGCAGTGGTATGCAAAAGCAGCGGCACAGGGACAGGCCAAGGCGCAGTTCAATCTGGGGACGTTGTATTTTAACGGAGAAGGAGTTCCGAAAGACTATCAGCAGGCCCTGCGATGGTTCCGTCTGGCCGCAGACCAAGGAGAGGCTGTCGCTCAAACGAAAATTGCCATCATGTACGATGAAGGCCAGGGTGTATCGCAGGATATTGTACAGGCTTATAAGTGGTACAGCCTGGCGGCAACGAACGGAGATAAACCAGCGGCCGAACTTCGTGATGCGCTCGCCAAACAGATGACCCCTGCCCAGATCGCCGAGGCGCAAAAGCTGGCGCAGGAGTGGAAGCCGAAAGGTAAATGAGCACCGACCGCCCCAAATGCGACAGCATGTCTATCGAAGAAGCGACCGTCTCCAATATTTGGGAGATTGCCGCTATCGTCGAAGTGCTCGAACGGAAGGGCCTCTGCACGAAGCACGACCTCCCCAACATCATCACCGGGTTCCGGTGCCTGCTCCCGGTGAAAACCCGCTCGATGTGGACAACCGTGCTGTCGGATGCTGGTGATCGGGAGCGGACGCGTCTCGCGCTCCCAAGCCTCCCTCTGAGTCATCTCGTCTTGGGAAACCACGGAATGAACGAACTCGTCGTCCGTTGGTACTCTCGATAGTCCTCTCCCCGGCTCGCGAGGGCCTGGCGCTCCGTCCAGGGAATGCCCGTGAATTTCAGTAACGCCCACCCCATCCCGACCGGCCCGACCCAAGTGAGCAGCCATCCAGGCTGGTTCACCCCCATGACGACATAGGCCCACCAGTGTACCCATTCAAAGAAGTAATTCGGATGGCGTGAGTATCGCCAGAATCCATCGCGACAGACCCTGTTGCGATTGCACGATTTGGATCGGAATTGCCCGAGCTGCCAGTCGGCGATTCCTTCTCCCACGACTGCGGCGATCCAGACCAGGAATCCCGCCAACTCCCAGAGACTGAATGCAGGGGAAACCTTCTGCATGACCACGAGAAAGGGTAACGAGAAAAGCGCCAAGGAAGCGGCCTGCAGCTGGAAGTACCCGAATATGACGATCCGTTCGTTCGATCCCCATTTACGACGGAGATGCTGATAGCGCCCATCCTCATCCTTGCCGATCACACGATTTAGCAGAATATAGAGGCCCAGTCTCAGGCCATAGAGGGCTGCCATCAAAACAAGCAGGATCTTCCGTTCGAGATCGCCCGTTGTACTCCAGGCATACCAGGCCACCGCGCTCACCAGGCCGATGCACCAGGCCACATCCGCAACCGAGGCGTTTCTCGTCCACCGATCCATCAACCACAAGACTAGCATCAGGCCGGCCATCACCGCATACACAACCGCGAGCGCCGTGAGGGGATCCAATACGTTCATAAATCCCTCGGTTGTCTAGAGGCTACTGAACAAGTCCGCTCACGGCGTCGGGAATCCTACAGCCCCAGCAGTCCCACGAATCCCTACGGTCGCGGCCTGCGGATTGAAGGATGCTGATTCAGTCGGTAAATCGCCCCACGTGATCTCATGGCGGACGAGCGCCACAGTGCGCCGTATTAGCTGGGCTAAGGATGGAAAAACAGATACAGCTAGTGTATCCAAATGGAATACCCAGTGTCATCGATGCTTACCTGCCCACACGAACACTGGGACTGAACTGCCTGTCGTGAGAACCTAACGCAGAAATACAACCATTTCATTCTAACCCTATTGCCCCTTCGCTCTAACCCCTCCTACAATACGCCTCCCTGCGAGGCCTCTATGCCCTTCTCGATACGACCCTACCGTCGCTTCCCCGTACAATGTTCCGTCACCTACAATACTGGTTCCTTCCAAGGGCAAGGCATAATCTGGAATCTCTCCTGTACCGGGTGGCGACTCTCGGGAGACCTGCCGATGCGTACAGGGGAAACGCTCTCGTTGACTGTCACGCTGCCGAATGAACAGCACATTTTAATTCCAGAGGCCATTGTCCGGTGGTCGAGAGGGCAGGAGTTTGCGGTTGAGAATCTCGTGATTGACCAGTACACCCAGGGGCGGCTTCAGCATTACGTGAATCGCTTGGTTCGAGAACCGGAGAGGATGAGCCAATTAGTGCTGACAGCCCCAAACGGGAATCGAAGACCCTTCTAAAAGGTGTCAGCCGAAAACATCAAGGGGAAACTGACCCCCCCACTGAGCGGAGATGGCGTGAGATTTTGAACCGTGGGCAGAATGCGAGGAAAGCAAGTGTGTCCGGAATCGGAGGGAAGACACGCCGAGTTCCACAGGCAGCCAGGACGTCAGATGTCGTCAGGTCGACGACTCTGAGAAGCTGCTGATCTCTCTTGATTAAGACGCTCGGAAGCCAGGCGTGCTATTCGTTCATACTCCTCACTTCTAGCTATTCGCTGAAAATACGCATTCAACATTAATAGCCCGAGGACAACGGTTCCCCCTAAAACGACCCACGCCATATCTCCCAATACCCAATCAGTATCCTTAAATATGTTTTCTTCCATCAGCGCAGCTCCTTGTTGAGCGAGTTTTTCGACCTACTACCTTCCAGACAACACTTTTAACCGCATGAACGTAAACTCATACGCCATGGATTTCAAGCACGAAGTCTGCAAAGGCCGCCGTGGGAGTGGAGGAAGTGCAAATAGCCCATATCGATTGACGGGGAATTGCCGACAGGGCTGTGTCCACAATTAAACGGGGCAGTACATGAGAGGTTTGCATGGATAATCTCCCGAACATGGGCCAGCTTCATACAATAGTTAATGGAACCAAAAAGCTATGTCGGACATTATTCGCCTTACAGCATGAAGATGCAACGGTAGTGTCAACTCGTCGGAGTGACCGAAGAAGCTGCTTTTGCGGTGGGAGCGGTGGGGACCCTCTTAGCGGGAGTCCCCTACATTCACGCACTTGAAATGGAGCTGGCAATCTTATAGAAATCAGTATGTCTTGCCGACAGCTATATCGAAGATTGTTTCGCGACCAGCCGGTTGCCAACGCTTTTCAATGAGCACCTTGAATCGTTCTAGATCTCCCTGGACGTTCGAAGACACCACTCCCAATGCCTCTCCTGTAATTTCGGTCAAACCCTGAGGGTCATACTCTAATTGCACCATGACCTTTGACCTGGCATTCGAGATGAGTTGGTGAAATGTCACGACCCATCTTATGATGGCGCCGTCTCGACTCCTCCATGCGATACGCTGGTCCGCCGTCTCCTCTGTGATCTCCGCATCCCACTCTTTGTCCTGGCCCGAGATCTCTGCTTTCCAATGAAGACGTTTGCCATCCCGTTTGACCTCTTTCACCCCTTCCATGAACTGGGGAAATTCCTCAAAGCGTGTCCATTGAGCATAGGCCGTATACTCGGGCACGTTGACTTCAATAGATTTCTCAATAGTCGACATGTGTTCATCCTTTCCGTCAATTTCGGTGCGCCGGTGTGTGCGAATCTATATTGAAAGCCAGGAGCTGGGTGGTGATGTCGGCCAGCTCATGTAGGTTCTTCGGCACGCTTCGCATGCTATCATACAGATTCCCGTGCGCCAAGACTCGACTGCAGCGCCACTGGCTTCCCGCCAACCCACCGATCATGATGTGATAGCACTGACCAGACTCTGAGCATGCCTTGTGGTCTTCCCCTGCTGTTCCTATGGGTAGCCTATCCTCCAACCATCCGGCGTATGGACGGGCGGTGGGTGCTCGTCATGCACTAGCATACGACGAGCACAGTACCAGGAGCTGAGATCACATCTCCGAGAACAATCAGAAGGTTTGGCCTCGACCCGCGGAGGGGCAAACTGCAGCCCCTGATTAAGAGTTCAGATCAGCCCCAACCTAAGCCGACCCACGACGAGTCGGGATGAGGGTTGATCTATGAAGCACACAAAGAATTGTATAAAGCGTCGGGCTTCAAAAGTCCGCTTCAGCCTTCATTCACGATGTTGCCAAATTGTGGCAGGACTATCGTGCCCGATCGCGTTTGATAGGGCCCCCTACTACCTCTGCCTCTTCTGTAAGTCGTAGAGGACGAAACGATGAATCGAGATCGGGACCCATAGTCTCGAGGCCGTCAGGGATTGCCAATCTCGCCCCTCTGCTACCAAGAAAGAACAAACCACTCCGATCAGGCCCCATGTCGGGAACAGCCTGTGTTATGGCTTCTTGTAGGGTTCGAAGGGGGTGTGCCCCTTTCGTGGGGATCGTACAAGGGGGTCCGCGACGTGAGGAATAACGAGCGTCACGTTTGCGGACGCCGACGAGATGGCGAGCCGGCCGGAACGGGCCCCCTTTGTAGGAATCGGTGAGGCAGGTTTCAGGGCCGAACCGATGACAGGTTGTTCCGTTCAATCCGGATCGCCGGCTCCATTTTCTCAGTAGGTTGGAGATACCTCGCAGCTCGACCTTGTACGTGTGCTGACCAACCGTCCGTCCCCAACGACTCCCACCCCATCACATAGACTTTCTGGATAGTGGTGTGCCTAGCGTTGCTGTCTCATTGCTTCACCCTAGGATGGGTATGCTGGCCGTAGGAGAAACAGGTATTCCGCGGAGGCTATCGTGTAGGTGCCGACGGTGGTCCAGCCTTGAGTCCATTTATAGGAGGCGACACGGGCACCCACACTCCCGTCGTTGTTGAGCGCGTGGATGTGGACGTTGTTGCCGTCGCGTCCGAACCCCAACCCCTTCAGCAGGAAGAGGTACGGCGCACCCCCAGCCGCGTAGACAATCGCAGTGGTCCAGCTATGGGTCCACTTGTAGGAGGCGACGCGGGCGCCCACACTTCCGTTGTTGTTGAGCGCGTGGATGTGAGCGTTGTTGCCGTCGCGTCCGAACCCTGACGCCTTCAGCATGAAGAGATACGGGGCACCGCCAGCCGTGTAGACAAGGGCGGTCGTCCAGCCTTGGGTCCACTTATAGGAGGCGACACGGCTGCCCACACTCCCGTTGTTGTTGAGCGCGTGGATGTGGGCGCTGTTGCCGTCGCTCCCGAATCCCGTCACCTTCAGCAGGAAGAGAGACGGGGCACCGCCAACCACGTAAACAAGGGCGGTGGTCCAGCCTTGGGTCCACTTGTACGAGGCAACCCGATCGCCCACGGTGCCGTCGTTGTTGAGCTTATGGATGTGGACGTTGTTGCCGTCGCGCCCGAACCCCCATGCTTTCAGCAGAAAGAGATACGGGGCACCGCCAGCCACGTAGGCAATGGCGGTACTCCAGCCTTCGGTCCACTTGTACGAGGCCACCAGATCGCCCACGGTGCCGTCACTCTTGAATTTGTGGATGTGGACATTGTTGCCGTCGTTTTCGATGCCTGTCCTTTTGAGGAGCAAGAGATAGATTTGCCCTTCGAGTGTATAGGTAATGCCCATGGTCCAACCGTTTGTCCAATGCTGTGTGTCACGACGCCGGCCGAGGGTCCCATTCGGCTGTAGAACATGAGCATGCAGGATTCCTCGAGGCAGGCTGTCCAGCGTCGCCAAGTCAGTATTGGTGAGCGTGTTGCCACCCATGTTGGCAGGGTTTCCAGTGTAGGTTGTCGGGTTCGCCGAGGATTTGGAAGTGAGCGTGGGACAGATGGTGACGTGCCCCTCCACTGTGCCGTTCACCCCGAGTTTCTCGATGTGGACGTTGTTGCCGTCGCGTCCGAACCCCCACGCATTGAGCAGGAAGAGATACGGCGCACCGCCAACTGCATAGACAATGGCGGTGGTCCAGCCCGGGGTCCACTTGTAGGAGGCGACGCGGGCGCCAATGCTCCCATTTTTGCTGATCGCGTGGATGTGGACGTTGTTGCCGTCGCGTCCGAACCCTGACGCCTTCAGCATGAAGAGATACGGCGTACCGCCAACCACGTAGACCACGGCAGTGGTCCAGCCTGGGGTCCACTTGTTCGAGGCAGCCCAATCGCCCACGCTCCCGTTGCTGTCGAGTGCGTGGATGTGGACGTTGTTGCCGTGGCTCCCGAACCCCGCCGCCTTCAGCAGGAGAAGATACATGGCGCCGCCGGCCGAGTAGGCAATGGCGGTGGTCCAGCCTTCGGTCCACTTGTACGAGGCCACCCGATCGCCAAAGTCACCGTCACTATCGAGCTTGTGGACGTGGACGTTGTTGCCATCGATCCCGAACCCCGACACCTTGAGCAGGAAGAGATACGGGGCACCGCCAACCACGTAGGCAATGACGGTGGTCCAGCCTTCGGTCCACTTGTACGAGGCCACCCGATCGCCCACGCTGCCGTCACTGTTGAGCTTGTGGATGTGGACGTTGTTGCCGTCGCTTTCGAACCCCGCTGCCTTGAGCAGGAAGAGATACGGGGCACCGCCAGCCGCGTAGGTAATGGCGGTGGTCCAGCCTTCGGTCCACCTGTACGAGGCCACCCGATCGCCCACGCTGCCGTCACTGTTGAGCTTGTGGATGTGGACGTTGTTGCCGTCGCTTCCGAACCCTGCCGCCTTCAGCAGGAAGAGATACGGGGCATCGCCGGCCACGTAGGCAATGGCGGTGGTCCAGCCCGAAGTCCAATAGTAGCCCTCACGCCCGAATGCGCAGCCCTGGTAATGCATGACAGAGGAGAAGTCGTACAACCCGTGCTCGCTTCCCTCGCTTGCGCCATGTTTCTCGAACCAGTGCTGTTTCCCGTCCTCAATGTTCTCCCAGTGCACGTTGACAAACCGGTCCCGATCGCGCCTCGAATGCTCATGTCGCATCCCGATGGCATGCGCGATCTCATGGACCACCGGATCGGATGTATCGCAGGTGTGTTTGTTCAGCTTGACGTCTTGCCGGCCACCATGCCGTCCGTATGGCGAGCTGCAGGCTTCGCCATGGACGAAGCGCATGTAGTCGTTCTGATGTGACCGTACGACGAACCGGAGGTGAGTCTGCTCCTGGAGGATCTGGATCGCCCCTGTCGTCGTCGTGTCACCCTCGATGAATCTTCGGAGGTTCTCAACGGAACTGTCGATGACATACGGGATCGTGCGCCCGAACCACCGAAGATGTTCCTCCTTCACTGTGGAACCCATGAGGTAACCCCCTGCTCTTCACGCTCCTTCGAACAAGCGCGGCCTAACTCCGGATTGAACACTGGCGTTCCAAGACCATGTCATGCTCTGTCGCTGTTCCAATTTATAGCCATTCATTTTTTGAACAGGTGGAAGGATACGTCAAAGCACTAGAAAAATCGACTTCTCCGCTCTCGACCCTGAGAGAGGTTTTTGAACTCGGTGCGCGGAACGATTAGACAGGTGGAAGGCCTCGAACTATCAGACAGCCCTTGTGCTAAATTTCTGCTAATACTCCCGCTAAAGGCCAAGACTCATGGGAATCACTGGAGACAGTGAAACCCACCTAAGAGCTCAATACAAAGAGAAATATGGGCACACCATTTGAAACACCGAGCCTTTTCAATAGCGCCTTTCTTCCATTCGTAAATCGCAGATCGTCCGTTCAATCATATCGCGGCGGCATGGTACGTTGCCTCCAGCAGGCTTAGTAGGATACTGAAAAAGTCTGCCAGCGGCGTTCTTGCATCGCTCAGAGGCTCAACGTATCGAAGCGTACGGCTCGCCGCTTCGCTTGCTGCGGCCTTGCTGGGCAGCCTTTTTGAGTATCCCACTGGATCTTCTCCTCTTGACCTAGAGGTCCCGACCATCGGAGATCCGCCGTACCTAAAAGGTTTGTCCGTAGCCTGTTAGATTCTTAATCCCCTGTGTCGCCCCCGCTGTCGAATAATCGAGAAATGGTTGGCTAGACGGCCCAGGGACGCTAGCATACGGAATCATGGTAAAGCATCACATCGTGGTTGGCCTTGTGCTCGCACTGGTGGCGACATGTCCAGCTCTCTCATGGGCGGACTTTGCTGCCAGAGTCGTCACCGTCCATGAGGGTGATCGATTGACCATTCATCACGACGGCCGCAACGAAACGATCTACCTTAAAGACATCGATTGCCCTGACCTCAAGCAGCCCTACGGGAAACAAGCGAAGCTCGTGACCGCGGCTTTCATCGGACACCGCGACGTTGTCGTGCGAGGGCTCAAGCGAGACAAGCAAGGTCGCGTGTCTGCCGAGGTGTTTTTGCATGACGGGCGCAATGTGGGACACGAGCTGCTGAAGGAAGGCTTGGCTTGGTGGCGACGATCGGCTTCCAGCGATGCCGGCCTCGAGGTAGTCGAAGAATTGGCCAGGGCATCCGGCAAGGGCCTCTGGGCTGACTCCGATCCCGTGCCGCCGTGGAAATGGAAAGCACCGAAGAAGACCAGCCGGAAGTATTCCAATTAGCCCGCATTATTCATGACCGCTCCTGCGGCAATCGCCAATTGCATGCTGTGATCGAGCGTCTCGTTCATCTGAGATGGGCGCGTGAGCCCCTCGCCGAGGCGACGACTAGTATCTGTGAGGTCCGCCATGATTCGAGTCTTGTTAGTCGAGAATAATCCAGACGATGCGAAGCTTGCCCTTGATCTGCTGCAGGAGACGGAGAAGGGGCAGATCGAGGTGACCCATGTGGAGCGTCTCAGCAACGCCTTGCATCGGCTGGGCCGCGAGTCATTCGACGCCATTCTCATGGATCGGGCCGTCGTCGACACTCACGGTTTGGATACGTTGGATCTCATTCAGGCCGCGCTGGGCCGGATGCCGATCGTGGTGCTCGGTGAAAAGGACGATGAAGCGGCGGATCAGCAGATGATCCAACATGGCGCGCAGGAGGTTGTGATTAAAGACGGGTCTACCGCGGAGCAGCTGACTCGTGCGCTCCGGCATGCCGTCGAACGGAAAAAGGCCGAGCAAAATCTGAGCTATCTCGCGCAGCACGATCCGCTAACCACCCTTGCGAATCGCGTGCTGTTCCGCGACCGGATGACCCATGCCGTAGCCATGGCCAAGCGTAAGAAACATGTGGTCGGTCTGGTGCTGTGTGGTCTGGACCGTTTCAAAGAGATCAATTGGATGTTTGGGCAGGAGGCGGGGGACCTCTTGTTGAAAGAGGCGGCCGATCGCCTCAAGAAATGCTTGCGAGAAGTCGATACGGCCGCGCGTCTCAGCGGAGATGAGTTTACCTGTCTGCTCGAAGGGATCAACAGCCGGGCCGATATGGAAACAGTCGGTGGCCGGATTCTGAAGGCGTTCGCGCGACCTTGGTCCATCGAGAAACAGGAGACGAGCGTCACGGTGAGCCTCGGGCTGGTGGTGTATCCGCTCGATGGCCAGGAGATCAACGACCTGTTCGCTGGTGCGCAGGCTGCGATGGATAGTGCAAAAGAGGCGGGTGGGAATAGGTATTGTTTCCCTCTTCCCAACGCCGCATGATCCTGCCAGCTAGCAGGATGCTGAAAAAGCCCGCCAGCATAAGAAGACCGTTGTTTGGTTTGTCTGGTCTGTCTGGTTTTTTGGTTGAACGAAACTAACCAGATAAGCAAAACAAACCAGATCAACCAAATGGACCAGATAACCAGACAGACCGGGCTTGTCCTAGGCGTGTGGACTATTCCATTCTCACCGTGCCACAACAGTTTTTCAGCAAGCTCCTAGTCTTCGGCCATCCTCTCCACAGTCTCTGCGGTGACCATATACCGTAACGGTCCTCCCGGTACGATGGCGTGGAACGGGTAACAGGTAACGAGGATGAGTTGCCTCTTGTCCTCCTGTGTGGAGATTGTGGCCGGCCGTGAATCGACGATCTGACGATCCCGCATCGTAAAACGATGCCATCCCCCTGTTCGAGCCTGTACGAGGATTATCCCGCCTACCTGAAGTTTTTCCAGGAATCGAAAATGCGTATCGCGGTAGCCGGTAAGGATGATGTTGCCAGATCCTTCCAGAGGTCCTGTCGATTCCACGTGCCCAGGGCCAGGCCGCTTCCTGGAGGAGCCGCATAGCTCCCCCAGGATCAGACTCAGTGCCGGTTAGCTGCCGGAAGCCGGATCTCCCATCAGTGGGGACGGATCGGTTGCCGAGGGATCGGCAAGGGAAGGAAGCAGATTGTCTACAAGTGAACCATGAGCGTCTGTATTGGCGTTCTGGTCATTTGCTGATTGGATTGGTTCGGCGGTTTTCGGCTCAGCGGCGACCGTGGGAAGAATCATGTGGTCCTTGCCGATCTTGCGGACTTCGAGGTGTACCCGCCGATTCATATTCCGGCAGACGTCGCTGTTGTCGAGACAGAGCACGCCATCCTTGCCGAGGCTCACGACCTTGATGGCTTGATCGGAGACACCCTGGCCGATCAGATACTCTTTCACTTTCTCGGCCCGCATAAGTCCCAGCTTGTGGTTGTAGCTGACCGAGCCCTGCTGGTCGGTATAGCCCTGGACGAGAATGCCGAGATCGGGATCATTCTTCGCTAAGTCGGCCTGCGTGGCGAGGATTGCTTTGGCGTCGTCGGTGAGTCCTTTGCGACCTACCTCGAAATAGACGTCCGTATGGATGCTGTCGGATTTGTAGCTGGGTGCGGGGACGGTCTTCTGGCTGTGCACGATCGGCTCGATGGGAGGGGTTGTGCTGGTCTTGAGCACGTTCGCGACTTGCGCATTCGTCAGGGTCTCAGCCGGGGTCTTCGTGGCGTAGGACTGGCCCTGTCCGGAGTAGTACCAAAAGGCTCCAATGACGATGGCGAGGCCCAGAACCCCCAGGCCTATGACATAGACCTCCTTCGTGTCCTTACTCGGCCCGACAATGGCTGGGGAAATGTTTCCTGACGAGACTGGCGATGATGGCTTCTGCATGATGGCGATCCTCCGTGTAGTGAAGTGAAAAATTCAAAATTCAAAACTCAACATTCAAAATTTGCCTTCAGCCTTGGCCCTGCATCACCCCCTTTCTGGCCGTCTTGTCTGTTCGTAGATGGTCAGATGCTTGAGCAACCGGAGTGCCGACGTTAGGAAGGGGAGAATGCGGAGGAGAGTTGAGGAAAATTCAGGGGTTCAAAAGAAAGGGGAGAGTGGAGGTCGATGCGGGGAAATTTGAACCGGCATGGGATGCGGGGATGGCCCCGCAAGAAAGAAGAGGGGGCAGCCTGGTCGTCCTCCTGCTCGTGGAACGCGCACGATGAGAATGTGCTCGTCCGACGCGCGCACTAGAGGATCGACCAGGCCGCCCCCGGAGAAGGAAAGGAGCAAGCTCGGAAAGAGGGGATGGAGCCTGATGATCTTCTGTGCTCGCGCAACGCGCGCCCTTGGAGGGCCCTCGCCCGGGCTAATGGCACGTCTCAGGAAATCGATCGCAAGCAATCGGGGGGTAGGGCGGGATGAAGTATATCTGTCAGTGGGAAGGGGGGTGAGAAAGTGGCGCGGAGTTGGAGCCGACGAATCGGGAGCGCCTACCACCTTTGAAGGCACACCATACACACAAGAGGCCTCCGAACACCATGCTGGCCACAATCACTGAGATGCTACCAACCATCCAAACCATGAATAATTCGTATAACATGAAGTGTTCCCCTAAAAAATTGTACCAGACGATTCAACTTACCGCAGCGAATGAGAACGGACAGTTTTGCCCTTAGATTTCAATTGCTTCGAACCACGCCTGAGCAGGAAGTTCAGTTCATCACAGGAGAGCTTACCATGAAATGATTCAGTGTCATTGTCTTTGGCCTTTTGCCGCATCTCACCTGATGCGGTACCCTACCCATCTTGCCTGGTCTTCCTCCTGCTCGCGGAACGCGCACGGTGGGAAGGGGAGGGGGGAGCCGCCAGACCATCCTTCTTGCTCGCAGAGCCCCCACGATGAAACGGTGGTCGCTCGATGCGCGCAGTGAAGGACAGTCCGGCGACTCCCTTGGTAAGACGGGAAGATCACTGATCAAGGGTAAGGATATCGGAGATGCGCGGAGGTGGGATTATTCCATCTACCCGCAGGAATCGGCGATATCTTCCTTGGTATGTGGATTAGCGCAGGTGGTTGCAGTAGACTCGCCGCAACAGATTGTGGAACTGGATTGATATGTTGCAAGGTAGTCCGCAGCAGTCTTTTTAGTTAGGTCTATAGCGCAAATATGACATCGGCCACCATCAAACTCTTCCTTCCACGCGGAGACGCAAAGAGCCTACGCACTGCCGAAATTTCTAACTGGACTGGCAAGGCAATCGCCGCGCCTCGAACTGAACTAGACGAGCTTTTAGCTCGCGAGGAACTCGAAAAGGCCGGCGTCTATATTCTCATTGGCAGCGACCCTCTTACCAACGCAGCTCGTGCGTACATCGGTGAGGCAGAGGTCATTCGTGATCGACTAAAGCAACACAAGACAAAGGAGTTTTGGGTTTCGGCTATCGTTTTCGTCA
This sequence comes from uncultured Nitrospiraceae bacterium, assembly GCA_963825145.1. Classification (GTDB taxonomy): domain Bacteria; phylum Nitrospirota; class Nitrospiria; order Nitrospirales; family Nitrospiraceae; genus Palsa-1315. The sequence continues at coordinate 120,109 of CAWGSC010000027.1, read as the reverse complement.
GTAAGGACGAGAACCTCACTAAGGCACATGTGAGGTATCTGGAAAGCCGGCTCCTCACCGAGGCCGCGCAGATTGGCAGGTTCACGCTCGAGCAGAATCAGGCTGGCGGCTCGAAGCTTCCTGAGTCTGACCGCGAGGACATGGAAGTCTTTCTGGCGCGCATTCGGCAGCTCCTTCCTGTTCTCGGCTCCGACATTCTCGCGCCGATCACTCAAGCCACCGCCAAAGCTCAGCCCGGCGGCGTGCTCTTCTGCCGCATCAAGGGAGCCGAGGCGCGAGGCCAGCGGACCGCGAACGGCTTCGTTATATTTCACGGCTCTACCGCCGTCTTGGATGAGCGTCCATCTGCCGAGAGTTACCCTTACGTCGTAGCCCAGCGCAACCAACTCATTGCTGATGGCACGCTCATCGAGAGAGACGGCTTCTTGGTCTTCACCAAGGATGCGGAGTTTTCTAGTCCATCTTCGGCGGCGGTCGTTATACACGGCGGGAGCGCAAACGGGCTTACCGCGTGGAAAACTAAGGATGGAAAATCACTCAAACAACTCGATGAGCAGACCTAAACATGTGTTGAGGGAAGAAGTTAAGTCAGCAACTGCGAACGGAAAATGGTGATATAGAAAGGGTGCAGGAGCCAACTTCAACTCGGAATCAATAAAACCACAAACACGTTGAGTTCCTGAGCTCAGCAAGATGAGCCTCATATTTCCCATCGACGCAAAACTTAAAGATGGTTCACCCGTTCAGCTGGTGCTGGCCGACAACTATGATATTGAGCCGTTGCGGAAGCTCTACCGGGTGATTGTCGAAGAGGGGACGTCGTACCCGCATGACCGGTTCCCGGATGAGGATGACTTCATGGAGTACTGGTTTCGCGGCAAGAGCACGGTGGCGGCCTATGTGCCGGACCGGACTGGTGCGGCGGGCATGGTGGGGGCGTTCTACCTCAAGGCGAACTGGCCTGGGCGGGCTAGGCAGGTGGCGAATGCCGGATTCATCGTGGCGCCTGACTGGCGCAACAAAGGGTTGGGTTGGCTCTTGGGTGCCACGATGCTGACCTATGCCAAGCAACTCGGCTACCGCAGCGTAATTTTCAACCTGGTGTTTTCGGAAAATGTGGTCGCGCGTCGTCTATGGGAAAAACTTGGCTTCAAAGCACTGGGTGTGATCCCCGGCGCGGTGCGGAAGAACGATGGGACGTATCAGGATTCGGTGATCATGTTTCGATCGTTGCTTGAAAGTTAGTCTGCCATTTTGAAGAAATTGTTTCTGAAGACATGATAGGAGCTACTGGTAGTGCCAAGTGAAGCAACTAAAGAAGCCACGCGCCGGGCGTGGCGCGCGCTGGGGTTTTTCTGCGGTCGAAACGATGCTGCGAAAGAGTGGCGTATTGCTGGGTCGGTGAAGGGTTTGAGGAAGTTCGCAGCCGAGATACGCAAGTACGCCTCCAATCCGGCGAATGATCGGCTGTCGGAATACACCCAGTTCGGACCTGCCATGAATCTCGAGGTTGGAACCTCGCATCAAACGGAAATCACTGAGCAGTGGATTGGCGGTCCGTTGGTGGAGCTTTTGCGTCTCGCGACGCTGATTGAGCGGAGCGCTCAAGACAATGTGGTCGGGAAGCGCATTGCATTGCGCTCCAATTTCTCGCCATTGGCTCCCTATGAACTCATCTTGGACGTTCGCGATGACGCGTTTGATCCTGCATTGGCCGACCCAACTTGTTCGTAAGCGCGCAGCCAAGTATTCGTCCCAGTGGGCCGCCTTCCCGAGGTCCTTCCAGGAACATGTGACAAATAACAGCATGGCGAGTGCCGTCATGTAGTTCTGGTAATGATCAATGTCGTCCTTCACGACCACGGGTTCCCTTAATTAAGCGTCATTGATTTCGAACCGAGCAAGCCTGAGGCTGTCCGTCGGATGAATCCTTGAAATCCGAGCAATTTTGACCAGACTGCCCTCCGTCCTCTCGACATACTGCCGTTCACACTCACCCTCTGCCTGAGACTCGTCGGTGGTCCCAAGATCACCCCGGCGTGGTGTGCGGTATCTCGAAAACCCTGGGACCACACCCGTGTCGGAGTTGCGCCCGGTCTAAGGTCGAGTGTCTCGTCGTGAGCGGTGGCGTGTATGTCGCGATGGACCGGCTAGGCAAGCGTCATGAGGCGAGGGTTCCATTCAAGAAGACCGTTGATTTGGCTCCTGACGGCAGGGGATTAACGATGCATCCACTCCAACACATCACTCGGTCGAGGAAACAAGGTACGCCTCTGTTCCATTCTCCGAGCGTTACTAACCAAGGAGGACTCGATGAAGACCAATATTCTCACAATGAGCGTGATAGGCATGATCGCCCTGCTGGGATTGGGTGTGGAGCCGAGCCTGGCGAGTCCCGAACCTGGCCCTTATGGGGAGATGAGAGGGCACCATCCCCAGCAGGCCAACCACCTTCAGCATCTCTTGAAACACCAGAAAGAGCTCGGGCTGACGGAGGAACAGGTAAAAAAGCTGAAAGCCATTGAACTCGACTTCGATCGTGCACGGATCAGATTCGATGCGGAGATCCATGTGAACGAACGGGAATTGCAAGCGTTGGTGGAGGGGGAGGAGCAGGCCGACTTGGCCAAAGTCGAAGCCAAAGTGAAACAGAGCGAAATACTGGAAGTGGCACTGCGGATGTCGGCGTTCAAGGCCCGGAACGAGGCACTCGCGGTTTTGACACCCGAACAGCGCGCGAAAGGAAAGGCTGCCCATGAAAAGCCTGAGCCGCGCCCGGAAAAGCCTGAACCACGTCCGTAGGAGTTGAACGGGTCAGGTGAACAACGTGAGAAAGGACAGGCCGCTTTCCCGGCGAGCGCCCCCATCTCAGAGTATGGCTTGATAGCTTCATGTTGTGGCTAGTAAACGGCTACCGCCAGCTTTGGGGGACAGAATGATTACTGGCATGTCGATCGAGCTTGTTAAGCAGTTTATCTGCTTCTTTCGTTTGGCGGACTGCGAATTGGTATTCTTGAGGGCTCCGAGCTCGTTGAGACGCGTGGATTTTCCATGCCTCGCCTAAGGAATGAAACTCTTTGAAGAGGCCTTTCCACCATTGCTCGTTGCGCCCACCTGGTGAGTTCGGATCAGGAGCTAACTCTTCGAAGACCACCACTCGCTTGACGGAATCGATTTTCATTGAGTACTTGGACATGAAGTCCATACCGATGAGTCCCTCAAATGCACGAGATCCCATTGAATCGATAATAGTGGCAGGGATAAAGGCATCTTTCGCCCCTCCCACCTGAACCTTGTCAATAAAGGTGCGAATCGCCGGAGTGTTTCCTCCGATACCACCTGCCAAGCCCTGAACCTTGCCCTCGTCATTACCGAAGATTCCGAGTTTTTCCGCTAGCTGGGCTGAAATCACCAGGCCAGGCGCGCCTGTGTCAAGGATCAGAGGAGCAGTCACAGAGTTATTAAACGTGACAGACACAATAACCCGTTGTGCTGACCCCTCATAGGCTTCGAACGGTACTTCATAACTATTGTGCGTTGGCGTTGCTCCCTGATTCTCAAGGGTGCGGCTACCTGAGCCGGCGCGAGGCCCTTCCGAGTGAGATCGCTGTGGCACTTTTTCTTCTTTGAACTTCTCCAGCTTTGCCTGGCGTCGATACTTCGCTGGAACTGTATCCATAGAATCGGAGAAATGCAGCGTGCCATGCTCATCTGTCCATTGAACCAAGTCTCCGGCGAATGTGGATGAAAGAAATGAGAGCAGAACCACGACGAGGAAACCCATCGACGCGATAGACATGCTCACTCCATTCTTCTGCGTTCTCATGCCGAGAACTCTAGCAGAGGGCGGTTGTTTCACGAAGTAAAAAGCCGATATTGCTTCGTCTTCCTCCTTCATATCCTGGCAATAGGGAGGAGAAATGATTATTGATCCATTGGAAGGCGGCACGTTCGTCAAGGCGAGTTGGTTGTGCGGTTTACAGTCGAGGAAGGCTTCGTGGGCGGTGGCAAAGAGGTGACGAAGAGGTTGCTAAGTGCGGGAATAAAGGGGAGAGGCTTGCTAAATTGGTATCGGCATGCACAGTTTTTATCCTCCCAGTATCAGGCTTGACGATAATCACGCTCGGCGTTCCTTTTGTGTCCTGTGATCAAGACGTCCAAGTGCGCTGATACGCAGGCCCTTTCAAAGGGACAACAGGTCGGGCGATTCGCGAATATTTCGGCTGTGCCGCGGGAAAAGTTGCGGCAGTTGGAGATTGGGGGACGATTGGGCGATCTGCGGGTGCTTCCTGGGAATCGACTGGAAGCCTTGAAGGGGGATCGTGCAGGGCAACATAGCATCCGCATAAATGATCCGTTCGGTTTGTGCTTTCGTTGGACGGACACAGGCGCTGAAGATGTCGAGATCGTGGACTACCACTGAGGGAGCATGACGATGCGTAAACTCAAGCCTGTCACACCTGGCGAACTCTTGCTTGAAGAATTTCTCATGCGGATGGAGATCAGCCAGTACCGATTGGCGAAGGAGATCGGTGTGCCGGCGCAACGCATTGGCGATATCGTGGCAGGCAAACGAGCCATTACTGCGGACACCGATTTGCGGCTGTGCCGGTTTTTTTGGTCTTTCAAATGGCGACTGGCTGCGGGCACAAGCGGCCTATGACACAGAAGTGGCCGAACGCACGTTAGGCGCCAAGCTTGCGAAAATCACACCGTGGGCGAGGTCGAAGATCTTGGAAGTCGCGTCCTAACCAGCCTGAAACAGATTCTTCACCGTCCGTACCAGACGGAATACTGACACGTTTTCCATTTGCCCCTAACAAGCCAAACATTCTAGGCAAACGGAACGTTCTCTATCAGGAAGACAGGGAATCTTTTCTGATATTGAGTGAAGCTGGTTTGTCCTGACGAAAATACTGGCGAACCAGCGTCTCGACTGAGGAGAAATGTCGGTCGGGGAGGTTTTTGAATCGCCGTTTGCAATCGAGAAGCGCTTCATTGGCTGTGGCGAAGGGCTCGATCACAGACAGGAGGTGGCTATGGTAGTCCATGAGCTTCAGTTCAACGGTTCTCAGATGGCTGGGATCGCCGGCGATGGCTAGTGAGGCTTTGGCCTGATCGCCATCAGCCTCGACCAGCGCTTGGAAGCAGAGGCCCTTCAATCGCTGCGTCACGGTGCTCCGGTCCCACCCTAATGTTTTCGCCGTCGCCTGCATGTCGAACCCATGCTGCCTCAGACAATTCAACACCGCTGCGTCGCTGGCTGGGTCCGGAAGAATCTGCAATGGTCTGGCTCGACCAGCGAGTGATGTGGACGCGCTACCGAGGCGCAATGACTCTTTGGTGAGCAAAGGTCCGTCGCTGAGTGCGATGGCCTGTTCCAGACAATGCCGGAACTCCCGCACGTTACCCTTCCACTCATGTTCGACTAGCGCACGGAGTGCTTCGTTTGAGAGCTTCGGCGCGGACTTTCTCATCTGGCCCGCGATGTCGTTGAGAAACATCTCCGCGAGGATCGGCACATCGCCTGTGCGTTCCCGCAGTGGCGGAAGCCGGAACACGAGACCTGTCAGTCTGAAATACAGATCTTCCCGGAACCAGCCTTCGGACACCCCTCGCTGCAGATCGCGATTCGTTGCGGCCACGATACGCACATCCACCGTCGTTGGGATCGTCGCGCCGACGCGATAGAAGGACTTCTCCTGTAAGACTCGCAGCAGCTTACTCTGGTGGTCCAAGCGGAGATCGCCGATTTCGTCCAAAAAGATGGTCCCATGGTTGGCCAATTCGAAATAGCCCTTTCGATCGGCGGTGGCGCCGGTGAAACTGCCTTTCGTATGGCCGAAGAGCTCGCTCTCGAAGAGCTCAGGGGAGATGGCCGCCATGTTGACGGCGATGAAGGTCTTCCCGGCCCGTGGACTGAGCAGGTGGGCGGCGCGGGCGAACAGTTCTTTTCCGGTTCCCGGCTCGCCGAGTACAAGGACCGTCAGAGGCGACTTGGCCCCTTTCTTGAGATCCCGATAGAGGCGCAGGAGTCCGGCGTCTTGGGTGATGACGCCTAGCTGCCGGCATTCGTCCCGCAAACGATCGAGCTCCACATCGCCCATCGCGAGGGGCTCGCTCGTGGACGCACGCAGACTGTGGAGCTGATGTTCAAGACCTTCTAATTTCCGGCGCGCTTCATCTTCCTGCGTCTGGGCGTCGGTGAGTTGAGAGCGGAGAAGGTCTGCAGAGCGAGTGAGTTCTTCCTGCTGCCCGGTGGATTGCGTGATGGCGGCTCGTGCAACGGCGAGATCTTCCTGCAAGGTCTCTGCACGGGTCTCGCGCAGGACCAGGGCTTCGCGCACGGCGACGGCTTCCTGCTGCAGGCGGAGCATGTCCTGTTCTAAGAGCATCAGCCGCTGATGAGCGGTGAGGTGCCCCCAAATGGTCGTGCCGACGAGCACCAACAGGGCGGCCGTCAGAGGCATGGCGAGGGGAAGCACCAAGTGGGCCAGCACGAGTCCGAGGAATATGAATACTCCATACCCGGCAATGGCCTTCCCGGCAAGGAGTAGGCTGAGCGTGCCTCGGAAACGAAGAAGGACCCAGGCGACCAATCCGGCTACGAACAGCGTCATCAAAAAGCGGCTGGCTGCGCCGAGTTGGTAGAGTCGGTTGTCGGTCAGCAACATGTTCAGGACGTGGAGGTGGACCACCGAGTTGGTGACCGTCTGTCCCGTGGGCAAGAGCGAGCTTCCCCCTGCGATCGGGTTTGGCAGAAACACGACGACTTTGCCCTTAAACCATTCGGTGAGCCGATCGCGTTCGTGATGCTCGATGGCGCTCCAAACAGATGAAATCGGAACCGTTGGAAAGGCATTGATCGTTCCATTGCCGACATAGTTGACTAAGAGCGAGGCCGTGCCTCCTTCCGAAAGAGACGGATTCGTCAGGGAGGTCTGTTGTTGAAACGCCTCGTACAGTGCAATCCCGAAGGCTGGGATGGATTGGCTGTCACCGGTTGCCGCTACAGGCACCGATCGCGCAACGTGATCGGAATGTGTCGAGACCAGCAGATGGCCCGCGATCGTCGCGTCCGACACAAGCGTTGCGTCAGGGCTCTGTACCACCACGATGGGGCCGGCGGCGCTCATGGCTTCCAGCAGCAAGGCATCGCTCGCCGCCCCGCCGAGCTGTGCCGGGCCTGCACGGTCGAGGCGATGATCGAGGCCGATCGCGAGCGCTCCGGATTCATGCGCGCTGGTCAGTAGGCGTGCCAGGATCGCCCTGTCCCATGGCCCGGCGCCGAACTCTTGTTCGCTGGCCGGGTCCCGTGTGACGATGAGAAGGGACGGGCTGACCGGGATGGGTGTGCGATCGGTCAACCAGAAATCGTACGCGGTCCAATCCAGAGCCGTGAATGTGGTTAAGGCTGCAGCCCACAGAGCGAACGCCAGAATAGTCGCGAGCAGCCCAATGGCGCCGGCTTGGAGCCAGGAGGAACTGAGAAATCGTCGCCACAGGCATGAGGCATCGAGCATGACTATTTCCTAGCCCTCCGCAATTTCATCCAGTACCGCTTTCATCTCCTGCTTGGACAGCCCCTTCAGCATCGCTTTGGCTTTCTGCAAATCCGGTGTGACACCGAGACCTTTGCCATAGATGCGCGCCAGCGCTTTCTTTGACGGGATGAAACCATCGGCAGCGGTGGTGGTAAAACACGTCAGGATGCGCTTATCGAATTGAGCGAGGCGGGTGCCGAGGCCGGTTTCATACAGGCGCGCCAGTTCGTCGTGCGCAGTCTCTCCCAGCGCAAAGGTCTCGGCAAACAGGGCCTTGACCCCGTTGGAGGCTTGGCTGTCTTTGAGCAAGGCGATGCCCAATGATTCGCTCCCATTGTTCCTGGCTACATCCGGGTAGTCAGCCCAGAGTTCGTCGCGATACTGTCTGAAGCCCTCGATCGCGTCTTTTCGACGGCGCTCAGGCTGGTCAGGCAATAGCGCTTGGCGGCGAAGCTGTGAAAGGGATTCCGCCGCGCTCTGCTGGCCGAACTCTACGGCTTTGGTCCACCAGCGAATGGCCAGAGCCAGATTCTTTTCGACGCCCTGTCCGTTGCGATAGGCGTTCCCCATAAAATACTGCGCCTGCGGAACCCCGCCGATCGCCGCGTCCTCCATGAATTGCACCGCTTCCTGATGCCGATTCGCCAGCTTCAAGACCAGCGCAAGGCGATAGCGGGCGTCGAGAAAGTTCGGTTGCAAATCCAAGGCTCGGCGATAGGATTGGATCGCGGCTGTGTGATTGCCCAGCGAGTACTGGACGCTGCCCAAGCTGTAATGCGCCTGTGTGAGTTCAGGATCGAGCAGGATGGCTTCCATCAAGGCTATGGAAGCCGCATGCCCGTCTTGTTTGGCCATCAGTGTGACACCGAGTTGCAGATAGGCTTTGGCGTTGTGTGAGCCGAGCTTGAGCGCGACACGGCATTCATCGAGTGCTGCGTCAAGATCGCCGATTCGGTAGAGCCCTTGCGCCAGCTTCAGCCGAGCGTCCGCGCTGTCCGGCGACACACGGACTGCGCCGCGCAACTCACTCAGTGCCATCACGGCGTCCGCTCGCTCGTACGTCAAGAGTTCGGGGAGCCGGTGCTCATCCGTAGGCGCTGGAGCAGTCGGGGTTTCGGAAGCCGGCGGTGGGGACTCGACCACTGAGGGGGGCGCGTCTTCAGGCGCTTGCGCGAACGATGCATGGACGGGGAATCGAGTGATGAAAGACGCGAACAAGAGGGTCACGAGCACCAATCGACGACGCATTGGAAACCTGTGACCCTCCGGATCTGTTGTCAAAGATGGGCTGTATTATATCACCGAATCGATGCCGGTGGGCCGGGTGAGGCTCAGTGCGGGGCGCGGCGATTCGTGATTCCGCTGGCGTTCTGAATGGCCTGCTGCAAGGGCTGAACCGTGCTCTGGAGATCAGACCCTGAACGGAGCATGGGCTCATGCTGTACCCGCCACACTGGTTCGAGGGGGGCCGGGTCGCCGGCCAGCCGGGGAATGACATGCCAGTGGATGTGGGGGAGTTGGTTGCCGAGGAGTTCGTAGTTGATCTTCCTGGCCTCATAGACCTGGGCTAGGGTCTTGGCGACTAGGTTCACTTCCTCCATCAGCTGAATCCGTTCCGTGGGAGCCAGATGAAACAGCTCTGTCGCGTGGCGTTTGAAGACGACGACGGTCCAGCCGGGGAAGAATTGATCCTCGTGCAGATAGGCCTTGGAGAGGCCGAGATCGGCAATGAAATGGTCTACTTTCGGCCAGCTGCCTTGGCAGGCCTTGCACGTGGGATCCGTCATGGCTGGTTGGCCTTGCGCCATTCTTCTTCGGTCACCACTCCCTTTTTGATCAACAACTGAATCAACTTGTCGACGGAGTTGCGACTGGGAGCTGTCGGAATGGCTGCCGGCTGAACCGGGGCAGCCTGGGCTTGCTTTGGCTCAGGCGGTGGACGTTTGAGCCCAAACACTTTGAACGAGGGCGTAAAGACGATCAGATAATCCTTGTTGCGGAGGCGTACGCTGGCTGGAAGACTCTGGCTGGAGGGAGTCAGGTCGGTCGTTGATCCGGCTGGGATCTGGAAGTAGGGTTTTCCATCCTGTGTTTCTCCATCCTGACCCAGGACTTCCATTCGGCTCAGAATTGTATCGCTGTTCAAGTTTTCCCGGTCTTCCCCTCCGATGTTGGTCACCTTGTCGAGGACAAGAAACAGGGAATCGCCGATGAACGTATCGGGAGACAGGTTCTTGACGCTCACATCGTAGAGGTACTCGCTGTTGAAGTTATCTCGCCCTTTGAGGGTGACGACGATGGTGGCCTTGCCGGTCAAATCCGTGAGCTGATCCAGCGGCCCGGCACTGCTTTCTGGCACCATTGGCCAGAACAGACTGAGTAGGATGACCGCGAAGCTCAGCCTCAAGAGCGTCATATTTCTCGACATGGTTGCCTTCCCGGATTGTGAGAAGCGCCTTGCCCTTAACTGGTCCGAGCATAGCAGAGATCAAGACTTTCATCGAGTGTTGGTGCGCAGGCTCGCCTTGACACCTCGTTTCATCGAACGATATTCTCCTCGCGGCCCTATCCGTGACGTATTCGCCTGCTTGCAGGCTGACTCATGATGCAATATGCCCACACACATGCCCCGATCCTGGTTCCCCGTACACTCCTGACCCGGTTGATGCGTCTCTACGACTACCCGCACCCTGCTCACCGTGGGCGCATCATTCGCGGATACGATCGGCCTCATGCGGTACGGACCGCGCGTATGTGCGTGGCGGTGGCCACGGCGCTGGGCCATGGAGCCGAGCGGGTCCGTCAGTATCAGATCGCGTGCCTGTTGCATGACTTGGGCCGTGCCGGGCTTGATCGCCGACTCTTTGGGAAGATTTGGTCCTGGGCGAAGGAGCGCGGGATTCCGACAAGACCACGCGAATGGAGAGCCATACACCCGGAGACGACCTATGGGCGAGAAACGGAGGCCTTTCTCCGGTGTTATCGAAATGATCTTGAGGCCGACGGGATTACGATGACTGCTTGGGCGAAGGAACAGGTCGAGATGCGGCTGGGTTATTCGCGCCGGCTTGCCCGTCGGCTGCGTACGGTTCGACCTGCCATCAGGAAGATGGGGGTGACCTGGGCGCCTTGGATGCAGCAGGTGATGCTCTACTATTACTATCCGGAGAAGCTGGCGTCTGCCAAGCCCTGGATCAGGCAGTTGGCGGAGATTCTTGTCGCCTGCGAGCAGTTTGAAGCCTACAGCAATCAGCGTCGTGGGCGGGACTACTATGTGCGGAAGAAAGAAACGTTGATCGATGCCTTTGCCTATTTAGAGACGTTGCAACGGGACGGCATTGTGAGTGGTGTGGTGATGGGGGCGTTGCGCCGGTTGACGGCGCAAGGCGAGTTTGATGCAATCCTGGAGGAGGCTCGTGGCTGTGCCTTTACGCGGGGGGAGCGCCGAGCGCTTCGAGCAATGGAGTCATAAGATGGCGGTCAAGACGGTGTCGTTGCGTCTCACCATGCAGGGGAACACACAGATCGAAAATATTACGAAGTCCGTGGCCGACGCCCTGTCGGGCACCGGGCTGTCGTCCGGGATCGTGACGGTGTTCATCAAGCACACCACCGCGTCGGTGATGATCATCGAAGATGAACCGGGCATCAGGGCCGATACCAAATCATTTTGGGACAGGGCCGTGCCGGCCGATCCGGCCTGGCAGCACAACACGAGGAATGCCGGTGAGGACAATGGCCACAGCCACCTGCGAGGTCAGCTGCAAGGGCCGTCAGTCACCATTCCCTTTCTAGACGGGGCGATGTTGCTGGGGACCTGGCAACAGATCGTCCTCGTCGATTTCGATACCAGATCCCGGACCAGGGAACTCATTTTTCAAATCATGGGGGAATGATAACGATGAAGGGGCGAATTCTGTCGGCGGGACTCTTGCTCATCGGTCTCTGGCCTGGCTTGGCGATGGCGGAGTGGGGGAAGCCGCTGGGCGGGACCTATGATGGGCCTGAGGGGAAGCCGCGCGTCGTGACGCCCTCGCCCGCCGAGTTGGGCGCGGATGAGCGGGCCACGATGGCCGTATTCGAGCGGGCGACGAAATCCGTCGTCTTCATCGCGAATACGGCGATTCAGCGAGACCCCTGGTCGTTCAATCTCTTTGAGGTTCCGCAAGGGTCCGGATCGGGATTCGTCTGGAACAAGCAGGGGCACATCGTCACCAATTTTCATGTCGTCTATGGGGCGAATTCGGTCACCGTCACGCTGGCCGATCGGACGGAGTATAAGGCCACGCTCATCGGCGCCGACCCCGATCACGATGTGGCGGTGCTGCAGATTCGTGCGCCGGAAGAGACGCTCTCGCCCCTCACCGTCGGGATCGTCGCACGATCTGCGCGTCGGGCAAAAGGTATTGGCGATCGGGAATCCGTTCGGCCTCGATCACACGCTGACGACCGGTGTGGTGAGTGCGTTGGGGCGAACGATCAAGTCCTTATCGAACCGGACGATTGAAGGAGTCATTCAGACCGATGCCGCCATCAATCCGGGAAACTCCGGCGGGCCATTGCTCGATAGCGCCGGTCGATTGATCGGCGTGAATACCCAGATTGTGAGCCCGAGCGGGGCCTTCGCGGGAATCGGCTTTGCCGTGCCGGTCGACACCGTCAATCGCATCGTTCCAGAGTTGATCAAGTACGGCAAACTCATCCGCCCAGGGCTCGGGGTCTCGCTCGTTCCCGATGCGATGGCCAAGCGGTGGGGGATCAAGGGGCTGATTATCGGTAAGGTGTCGCGTGGCAGTGGGGCGGAGCAGGCCGGGTTGAAGGGCGCGCGCGAGACTGTCGCCGGTCGTGTGGAGTTGGGTGACATCATCACGGCGGTCGACGGCAAGCCGGTCGGGACCCTGGATGAACTGATGGATGTGATGGAACGACACAAAGTCAACGATCAGGTCATGGTCGAATTATTACGTGGGACCCGCCGGGAACGTGTATCTGTGACCCTCCAAGCCGTCAATTGAACGGTAATCCATGAGGTCGCTATGGTAGGATCACCCATCTGTTCCGCATGGAGGACCACCGATGAGTGATCGCCGACCCACTGACCCACAAGATCCAGAACCCAACGGAAAGACGGAGGATGCCGCGAATCCGTCGATGCGCAAGGGATCCGATCCGCTTGAGCTCATAGAGCAATGTCTCGCCTCATTTCCCGACAGTGACCCCCGGCAGAAGATCCTCTACAAGTTGCGTCATGCCGTGATCGTCTCGGGCAAGCGGCGCAGCAGCAGCGTGAGGTCGAATTCAAGAAAGTCGCCGACGTGATCGCGAAGCTCACGGCGCCGGCCAATCGGGTCGGTACTCTGCTTGAGGTGCCGGGTGAAGGCCTCGCACGGATCCTGGTGGGGGGCGCTGAGTATTATGCCGCGGTCGATCCACGGGTGCAGGCTGCCGAGTTAAAGATCGGGGCCCAGATTCTGGTCAACGAAGCCTACGCGGTAATTAAGATATTGGGCTATGACCGTAATGGGCCCGTGTTGAAAGTGGCGGAAGCGTTGGCAGATGGCCGGCTTCGTTTCGAGCAAGAGATGGGGCGGCAGGTCTTGATCCTCCAACGATCGAGCGATCTTATCGGCGTGGATCTGAAGGCCGGCGATGAGGTGCGTATCGATCCCAGCCTCCATGTGGCGATCGAGAAATTGGAAGACCGGAAAGCCAAGTCCCACTTGCTCGACGATGTTCCCACTGTCACATGGGAGCAGATCGGCGGGCAAACGGAGGCGATCGCGGCCATTCAGAAGGCGATCGAGTATCCCTTGCTCCATGCGGACACGTTTCAGCGCTTCAAGTTCACTCAACCGAAGGGCTTTCTGCTCTACGGTCCTCCCGGCTGCGGAAAGACCTTGATCGGACAAGCGGCAGCCGCCAGTCTCTCAAAGCTGGTGGGGGAGTCAGGCCAGGGCGAGCCCGGTACGAAAGGGGACAAGCTGCCGGTGACTCGAGGGGCCTTTCTCCACGTCAAGGGGCCCGAGATTCTGAATATGTGGTTGGGGGAATCGGAGCGGATGGTTCGGGAGCTCTTCGCCCAGGCCCGCGCTCGTCGGAGCGAGGGGGCGTTGCCCTTTATATTCATTGACGAGGCGGAATCGATTCTCGGCACGAGACGGGCCTCTCGTTCATTCAACATCTCCAGCACCTTGGTACCGATGTTCTGTTCCGAGATGGACGGGATCGAGTCGTCTGCGCGATGTGGTGATCATTCTGGCTTCGAATCGGCCTGATCTAATCGATCCGGCCGTGCTGCGGCCAGGGCGTATCGATCGCAAGATCAAAGTGAGCCGTCCGAATCGTGACTCGGCGGCGGCGATTCTGAATGTGTATCTGACAGATGATCTGCCTCTGGACCGGCAATGGATTGACCAGCATGGTGGCGATCGGAAGAAGGCCTGTGCCGACCTCATCGAGCATGCGCTCTCCGCGATCTTTTCTCGCATCGATGAAAATCGGCTTCTGTCAATTAGGCTTCGAAGCGGACAGAATAAGGTCCTCTATCGGAGCGATCTGATCAGCGGTGCGATCCTGGCTTCGATCGTTCAACGGGCGAAGGAACAGGCGATCGATCGCATGATTGCGGCCGGCGGGGCTGAGCAAGGCGGCATGACCTTGGACGATCTGGTGAATTCCGTCCACGCAGAATTCCGAGAAGGCGAGATGTTGCCGCCCGATGATGCGGCGGAAGAATGGCTCAAGCTTCTCGATCACCATCCGGAACAGGTGGTGGGGATCTCGTCGTTTCGAAGGGGGCGGCAGTCCGAAGAGAGATTGATCAATCAAATTATCTGAAGACGTGAAACGTGAGGCGTGAGACGTGAAAGGCATAGATTTCCGGTTTCAGATTTGGACGACTCCCTTCGTTTTACGTTTTACGTTTCACGTCTAACGAGTTATGCGACTATACGGCATCGAAACAGAGTATGGGATTACCAGAGAAGACCAGGACGCGGTCGACCCGGTCGTGGAATCGATGGAATTGGTACGGGCCCATCTGACGGCCTCGTTCGAGCGGCGCTGGGACTATGGCGGTGAAGATCCGCATGAGGATGCGCGGGGGTTCCGGGTTTCCGGCCTGCAGCAAGATAAGGAAGAAGACGAGTTCGCCAAGGTCGATGCCCATCGGCCGTTTTCGTTTCATGAGATGAAGAGCGATCTGGTCCTCCCGAACGGCGCACGTTTCTATAACGATCATACGCACCCTGAATATTCCACGCCTGAATGCCGAACGCTCAAAGATCTTCTCGCCCACGACCGTGCCGGAGAGCGCATTGTCCAGCGGGCGGCGGAGCGCCGCAACGAGGTGCTTGGCGGGTCCCCTGTGCAGCTCTATAAGAACAACACAGACTTTCACGGACACAGTTACGGCTGTCACGACAACTATCTTGTTTCCCGCTCGATTCCCTTCCCCTCGCTGACTGCGGGGCTGTTGCCGTTCCTTGTCAGCCGGCAGATCATTGCGGGAGCCGGAAAAGTCGGCGTGGAAGGTCAAGAGAGCGGGTTCGTGCCGGGCCACTATCAGCTGTCTCAACGAGCCGACTTTATGGAGACGGATCTGAGCGTCGACACGATGCACAACCGGCCGATTCTGAATACGAGGGACGAACCGCACGCGGTTCGGGAAAAGTATCGACGGCTCCATCTCATCATCGGCGATGCCAATATGTGCGAATACGCCACAGCGTTGAAAGTCGGGACGACGCAGTTGGTGTTGGAGTTGATCGCGCGCGCCGTTGCACCATCTCTTGAATTGGAACAGCCCGTCAACGCAGTGAAGCAGCTATCTCGCGATCAGAACCTGAAGGCAACGGTTCGTCAGAAGAACGGCAGCACCATCACGGGCCTCGACATTCAAGAGCAGTACTACCTCGCGGCCGAGAAGCATTTGGCCGGTGCTGACGCGGAGACCGATTGGATCCTTCACGAATGGGCCGCCACGCTACGGTTACTCACCGGCGATCGACGACAACTCGTCGGGCGGCTTGATTGGGTCACCAAGCTCTGGCTGTTGGAAACCTTTATGCAGGAAGAGCGGATTGGATGGGATGATCCCTGGTTGGCGAGTTTGGATTTGGAGTACCATAACGTGAATCCGGATCGCGGGCTCTTTCTGGGGCTCGAGGCCGAGGGGAAGGCCTGGCGGATGACGTCGGAGCAGGACGTCGAATCGGCATTGGTGGCTGGTCCGGCCGATACCAGAGCGGGTATTCGCGGCCTCTGCATCAGACGGTTTCCGGATCAGATCAAGTCGATGCAGTGGGAACGTATTCAGTTCAGCGGTGGGCTGCTTCCGCGAACGTTAGAAATGGGCGACCTCTTCGAGCCACAGGCGGTGCAAGCCTGCGCGCAGATATTCGAGCGCGCGGCATCCCCGATGGATGCGCTGAACGCATGGAACAGAGAAAAGGAGTCCCGATCATGAACTACATCTCAACGCCGGAACGTCGTGAAGGGCCCGGCAATCCGATGCCGAAGGCACCGAGTCCGTCCGATGAGGGCGGTGGGCCGAAACGGCCGGAGACCGGGTCGCCCGATAAAGATAATCTGCTCAAGCGCATGCGCAAGGTCGACCCGAAACAGGCTGAGCGGTATCGGCAACGGACGGGAGAGTAAAGATGTTAGGGGTAAGGGGTTAGGCGTGAGGGGGTAGGTTCTGAGGTCCGAGCGCCTGACGCGTCGCGTTTCACGCTTCACGAGGGGTTCCAAGATGGGGATGCAAGGGGATTTTCTTCAGCTGTTGAAGGAACAGGGCTACACATTCGGCGCACCGACGGCGGTGGGGACTGACCATGCACTGACGAATGCCACCACGATTCTGGCCTTCAAGTATCGCGATGGCGTGCTGGTGGCTGGAGATCGTCGCGCGACCGCCGGTAATATGGTGATGTACGATCGCACGGACAAGGTGTTGGAGATCGATCGGCACAGTGTGATGGCGATTGCCGGCGTCCCGGCGACTGCCTATGAAATGGTGCGCGTCCTGGAACATTCCTTCAAATACTACCGGAGAACGCAGCTGCAAGAATTGAGTTTCGACGGTAAACTGCGCGCCGTCTCCAAGCTCTTGAAGGAGAATGTGCCCGCGGCGTTGGCCGGGACTGGCGCAGTAGTCCCGGTGTTTGCCGGCTACGATCTGGAGCAGGGATCGGCCAAGATCTATTTCTACGATATCCTCGGGGCGGAGTTCGAAGGCGTTGAGTATGCCGTGTCCGGGTCCGGTTCCCCCACGATCCGAGGGATCTTGCACTACCTGAATACGTGGGGCGATCAGCCCCTCAGCGCGCTACCGGAAGAACAGGCGATGGTCCAGGCCTTACGATTACTCACGAGCGCGGCGGAGTTCGATTCGGCGACCGGCGGTGTCAACCGGGAGGCCAGTTTGTATCCCGTGATCAAGTTGATTACCGCGGCCGGTGTGCAGACGGTGCCGGATGCGACATTGAAACCCCTCTATGAATCACAGGTGGTGCGCTATGTATGAAGAGCCCTATCGCTGGGTGGAAGCAGTCGGCAATCGGCGGCAGTATCTCGACGAACAATTCAAGCAGGGGAGCCCTGTTGTCGCGCTGACCTATGATGGAGGTATCCTCCTGACGACGGTGAGCAAGGGGACACCGAAGCTGTACGAGATCTACGACCGCCTGGCATTGGGCGGGATGGGGCATCCCACGGATTTAGAAAAGCTTCGCTTCAGTCTGCTCGAGATGGCGCATGTCGAAGGGTTTAACCGGTCACCGTCTGACGTCACGGGATCGAGACTGGTGAAATACGGGATTGCTCCGGTGATTAAGCAGGCCTTTGAGGAAGTATATAAGGCGCCGTTCATCGTGCGGATCCTAGTGGCTGAGTTGGGGCAGAAGCCGGAGAAAGACGCGCTCTTGACGATCAATTACGATGGCACGTTTGAGGAAATGACGGATCGTGCGGTCTTGGCAGCCAGCTCGGCTGTTCAGACGAAGATGCTGGCCTATCTCAAAGAGCAACAGCCTGCCACGCTGTCATTGGAGCAGGCGTTGGACCTGGCCTTGCGCGCTTGGGCAATCGGTTCGTTAGCGCAGCAACAGGATGAGGCGGACCAACAGGCTGAGGCCAAGCCACAGGCGAGTGGAGCAGGCTCATCGGCTGCCGCCATCCCAAGCAGTGACGCCTTGATCGCACATGTGCGAGGCCTTGCAGGCGACCGGACGATCGAATGCGCGGTCCTCGAACGCCAAGCTCCCGGCACCTCCAAGTATCGGGCTCTCAAGCCCGCAGACCTTTCACGCCTCCTGCCGATGGCGCTTCAATCTGTCGTGGCGAGCTGAGATGTTGAACCGTATTTTCGGACTCGAGACCGAATACGGACTCTTGGTGAATCAAGACAGGCCTGATCATTCCCCTACCTGGTTTGCCCACAAGATTCGAGACCATCTCTTTCACGTTCAACGGCGAGGCGTGCTCGATCTGCACCACCGAGGACACGATGAACCTCCCGGCAACGGAGGATTTCTCGCCAACGCCGGGCGCATGTACCTCGATATGGGACATCTGGAGTGGGCCTCACCGGAGTGTGAATCGCTCAGTGATGTGGTGGCCTCCGACCGCGCGGGCGATCAGTTGCTGCAGGATGCGATTCAAGACCTCGGTCTCGCCGACACGGTGTCGTTGATCAAGAACAATGTGGATCATGAAACCGATGCGACATTTGGATCGCACGAGAACTATCTCGTCTCGCGCCGCTTCCCCTTTACGCGGCGAGGCCTCGGACCCTTTGTGACTTTCTTGGTCACCAGACAGATATTTACGGGGGCGGGACGTATCGGCTCGGCAGGTCCCCAGGACGCCTGGATCCAGATGGACCGGCTCATCGTGCCGCGAGGAGCGAGCCATCGCTATGCGCAGGAGTCTCTCCTTCCGTTTCAGCTCTCTCAACGGGCAGATTACATCGTGAATGACTTCTTCGAATGGGTGCAGCAGAATCGGGCCATCGTGAATACCAGAGATGAACCATTGGCCGACCCGAATCAATACAGGCGCATTCATTTGTTATTGGGCGATTCAAACATGGCGGAGGTGGCAACGGCCTTGAAGTTGGGCACGACAGGGCTGGTCCTTCAACTGATCGAAGAGGGCCATGCGCCGCTCGATCTTGGCCTCGATGAACCGGTCGAAACCATGCAGGAGCTGTCACAGGATCAGGACCGACAATGGATCGTTCGCCTTGAGTCAGGGAAGACAATCTCCGCGATCGACATCCAGGAAGCATTTCTCGCAGCAGCACGCGCGCACTATCTGGGGCAAGACGACGAAACCGATTGGGTGCTCGATCAATGGGAAGCAGTCTTGCGAGATCTCCGCGGGGATTACACGGCGCTGGTGGGTCGGGTTGATTGGGCCTCGAAGTTATGGCTGCTCGAAACCTTTCGCGAAGCGGAACAGATGACGTGGGCCGACCCGGCACTGAAGAGTCTTGATCTGGAGTATCACAATCTCCATCAAGGCAAGGGGCTCTACTACGGCCTCATGGAAGAAGGGCGTATTCCACGCTTCATTACGGACAAGGCGATTACATTAGCTATGGACCATCCACCACGCAACACCAGAGCGTTTGGGCGGGGTGAGCTTGTTCGACATTTGCTGGCCTGTGGACCTCCGGACGTACCAGACGATCCAAAGCCTGAAGATCGATTTTCTCCTTCGTATGTGATCAACTGGTCGATCTTCCAACTGCGTGGCCAGGCGCCTTTTCCTATGCCTGATCCGTTCAAAACCTACGTGCAGGAAGTGCGGGCGCATCTTCAAACAGCCTAATGAGTTTGCCCTGCACGCACTCTCGTCACATTCGCCCTTGCAAGAAATCCATAATCCGATTCTCCGCCCAGAAATGATCTTCTCCGTTGCGGGCCCATTGTAAAAACCCGCAATGGCCCCCGTAGCGCGGCGCGATCACTCGAATCTTCGGGTGGCGCTGAATCGACGGCACCGTAAACATGGAATAGGGAATGAAGGGATCATCTTGTGCCGTGATGATGAGGGTGGGGACGGCGATAGCATCGAGCACTCGGCATGCGCCTGCGCGCTCATAGTAGTCGGCCCCACTGGCGTATCCTCCGTCAGGGGCCGTGTAGATGTGGTCAAATTCACGCATCAAGGCGACGCGATCGAGATTCTTGAGATCCCACTTGCCGGGGAGGAGTGCGGCCTTTCGGCGCAGTCTTGCCTTCAAGCTCACGAGAAAATGTCTGTGATAAATCCAGTTGCGTGGCTGCTCCAAGGCATCGACGCATTTCGGAGGGTCGATATTCGGGCAGACCGCGATCGCGCCAGCCAACGCTGCGTTTGACGAGCCGGTCTCTCCGGCTGCCTTCAGGATGAGATTCCCTCCCATCGAATAACCGACCAGCCAGATGCGATCGAGTCCGTCCACGCGCGCCAATTCCTGGACGATGGCTCGGTAGTCCTGACTCAAGCCGCTGTTGTAGAGCGTCGGCGTCAGGTGCTCGGTCCCTCCACACGTACGCTGGTTCATCCGGATGACATTGCAGCCCGCACGGTAGGCTTTCGCGGCGATGCCGCGCATATAGTGAGACTCGCTACAGCCTTCAAGGCCGTGCACGAGCACCACGGTCTGGCAAGCTGTGCGTTGTGGCTGCCAGTGGCAGAAGCCGAGTAACTCGGTGTGAGGCTCGGTGGTGAAGAGCCGCGACTCGGTCGGGACTCCGTCAAGGAGCGCTCGGCGAGGCCAATAGCCTGGGAACACGGTCATGAAATGTGGATTGCGGAGCCAGGCTGCTGGTGTAAAATCTCGCCCGTCTGGTGCCATGAAGGGCATTATAAAAAATGTTCCATGGCTCCGCAGCATGAATCGTCAGGGCGAGAAAAGTTTTGATGGGAGGGCCCCACTCGCATTTCCGCTATGGCCGTCCCGTCCGGCGACAACTGGATGGGCAGAAGGAGGCCATTTATCCCAGTGGGGGGGAAAACAAAAGGGGTACTTCACAGAGTGAAGTACCCCTTTTGCTTAGATTGGCTCCCCGGGCAGGACTCGAACCTGCGACCAGCCGGTTACAAGTACCCCGATTTTTCAACCGGGCTTGGACTATCTCTTCACCCGCCTGCATTACATGCAGGGGAGGGTGTCGGGCGCTGATGAGGCTTTATTGGACGGGTTCCGCAGCCTCTAGTCTCTGCACGGTCCTGCCTACACGCTGACCCTTCGGCAGGCTTCGCTCAGGATTCCCATTCCGATTCATCCTGGAATCGGGGCAGGCTTCCCTGAATTCACCCGAAGTTTCAACCACGGTTTCCCGTGGAGGCTGCAGTGAGGAGTGAATTTCTCTGTGGCAGTTTGCACAGAGGAGCACGCATTTATCCAACTCCGCTCGGATTTTCTCCCAGCTACGGGTGTATCCCTTACTCGAGATACCGAAATCCTTCTTGGTCGAAGTGAGATGATGGAACTCCAACGCTTCCGTACACCGATCGTAACCACATCTCTGACAGCGCCCACCTTTATAGGTTAAGGCTCTGTAACGAACCGTCTTCCGCCGTTTGCGAACGGCATCGATGAGATAGTTGCGACGATCGGCGTATGTGCGGCGCTCCGCCACAAGTCACCCATGTTCCTACAGCCGGCTGCTCTACCAACTGAGCTACCGGGGAATCTGGTCCAGCCGAAACGAGCGCATTCTAGCATAAACAGGCGGGGCGGGAGCGAGCTTTTTTGCAGGAGAAACTGAGAGCGAGCTGGCTTTCTCCTACTACACGTCGAAATCCTGCGTCTCGTCCTCATCCGAGGTCGCGTCAGTTTTTCCTGCTGCGACTGATGCATAGTGCTTCGCCCAGGTCAGATAGAGATTTCCACTGTCGCGCATAGTGTCGGCAGCCTTGATAAGGGTCTGCGCCAAATCCGGGTCTTTCCCACTGGCATGGATCTCGACTGCACGCCGTTCGAGCACTTTGGGGTACTCGTGGATCAGCCCGGCAATCTCTTGAACGAGCTCATCAATGACATTGTCTTCGGCTTCCATCTATTCCCTCCAGAGCGGCACCAACAAAAAACCCCATAGCGCAGGCGCCATGGGGTCTTGCGCGGAAACCCGCTATACGAAATGGTTATCCTTGGTAGGCCTGTCCAAGCGCGGCGGACTCGCCTTTTTGTGACATCAGCTTCCCGGTGGCGCTGACTGCCTGCATGGTGATGGCATAATGCTTTGCCGCGTCGCAGACGACCACGCAGAGGTCACAGCCTTTACAGCGGTCAATGGTCACTTCGGCTACCATCTTGGTCGGGTTGAGATCAAGGCAGTTGGCCTCAGGACAATACATGATGCACAGCCGACAGCCCTTTTTGGCCACGCATTTTTCGTCGATGACTTGCGCTACGTTATACATGCGAGGTGGTTCCTTGTCTCTCGTTAAGCCGCAACGGCAGGATTTCCGACTCGCAGCTCATACTTATTCTTCTCTGCCCACTCACTGGCGATTTCATAGGCTGCCTGCACAGTTGCCAGGTTTTTGGCCAGCAACATTTCCTTCTTGGCGAACTTCTTCTTGATCGCTTCATCCAAGGAGGCGGTTCCACCGGAGGCGACGAACTTCTTCCCGAACCGTTCCTGTAAGGCGAGATCCAGGGATTCCATCGAGACGCACTTGGTGATGCCCGCGACCGACCCGAGCATCGACATATTCGTTGATAACTCGGTCCCGGCAACTTCGATTGCGAGCTCAGTGCCTGCAATATAAAATAACGCGACGTTTATATCCTTCAGCCGCTGAACATCTTCTTCAGAGAGAAGTGGCTGGTCGGAGTTGATAATGACGAGGCCACCTTCCTTCACGCCGGAATAGAAGGGCATGGTGTAGCTCTTCCCCATGGTGATGACCTGGGGATGAAACACCTGAATGACGTCGGGAAATACCAATTCACCGCGGTCGTAGATCCGTTCGATACCGATCCGACAATAGCTCTCCGCCGGCGCCATGCGTTTCTCAGCGCCGAAGAAGGGATTGGAGATCGAAAATTTTCCGTCGCGGTTGGCGGCCATGGCCAAGACATGCGCGGCTGTGACGGCGCCCTGTCCGCCTAATCCCGACATTCGGACATTCAGTCTTTTCTTGATCATAATCTCTCTCCTCCAGAATCGGATTAGGCTCCCTGAGAAGCGAGCTGTTTTGCAGCGGCCTTCTTTTCCTTGTCCTTGGCGGCTATCTCTGCCAGGAGCTGCTTGGCCGGCTCGCTGGTGTACTCTTTGTAGGCAAACCGCTCGGTCGGCTTCTCAGAGTCCCGCATTTCCTGGAGCCCTTCCATGCTGTTCTTCCCGATTTCGAGAATGCACGGCGTATAGAGCTGGAGGTAGGTCGGGCCGATTTCGCGCGCGATCATGATCGCGTTCCGAACCACTTTCTCAACGAGAGACGGCTTACTGACGGTGCATTGGACGACATAATGGCAGCCGGACTCACGGGCGATTTCTGGCAGACGGACCTTGTCGAAGAGTTTCCCGACTGGGGCCATCTTGGCGACAAACCCTTTCTGCATCAGACCGCTCTCCTGGCCACCGGTATTGGCGTACAGTTCGTTGTCGAAGCAAATCGTGGTGAACTTTTCCTGGCGGAACCAGGCTTGCAGTGTCATGTCAAGGCCGATATCGACCGTGGCGCCATCGCCGGCAAGCACAACCACATCTTTCGTCCGGCCTGGGAAGCGGACGCTCAAGGCGCGCTTCAACCCGGAGGCGATCGCGTTTTGGTTGCCAAAGAGAGAGTGGATATTATGTACGGCCACCATGGGGAACACCAAGCTGGTGCAGCCGGTTGAACCGACCATGACAGTATCTTCGGGGGCCGGCAATGAGGCCAGGATGTAGCGGAAGGCCATGGATTCAGGGCAGCCGGCGCAGAGGGAGTGCTGCTCGATGAGCTCCTTGCTGTTGCCGATATCCTTCCAGCCCCGGTCTTCCTTGCCGTAGGTCGCGCTCTTGACCAGGTCTTGATAGTCGGACGGCATGATGTCGTACAGGTCTTCCGAAATCTTGATACGTTCCTTGCTCATGTAGGCCTCCTCAGTGGTGCGTCGTATTTAAGTCGTTCGATTCTTGCTGCGTAAATGCGATCAACTGCCGCGACCGGCCATTGACATGCTGCGCATGCCGAGCAGGGTCTTGATTTCGGAGACAATAATTTCCGGTGGCATCGTCATGCCTCCGCAGACGTGCGGGCCGGCGTGGACACGTTCGCTATTCGGGATGGAGGCCTTAATTTCCTTTGCCATCCATCCGGTCACGTTGAACTCCGGGACGATAATGTGCTTGGCGTTTTTTGTGGCTTCACGGATTTCCTCGCCTGGCCAAGGCCGCAGAGCCTTGATCTTTACCAGGCCGCAGCGGATGCCTTCATCATCGAGGAGCCGGATGGCCTCACGACCTTGCGACACCGCTGTCCCGGAGGAGACGATGAGGACCTCGGCGTCGACATTTTCTGTCTCGATCAACCCGTTTATCCACTTGATCGTGTGTTTGCGGGATCGTTCCACTGCCGCCCAGACTTCTTGCTGCCAGGACGCGTGGGTGGCATAGCTGATGTAGTTGCTCTTCATGACAAACGGATCGCGCATCATCCGGACCGGCGGACACTCCATGTCCATACAGGGCACGGGTGAGCGGTATGGATCATAGGGCGGAAGACACATGTCGGCCGGGGTGAGATTGACGACGTCCTTGGTGTGCGTCACGAAGAATCCGTCGCAGCACAGTGCTAAGGGGAGGTGCACATCAGGCTCTTCCGACACCATGTAGCCCTTGAGGATCCAATCGAAGAAGTCCTGTGCGGTTTCCGCATGCCAGACGAGCATGCCGGTATTCAGAAGATACGCAATCTCTAGCGTGTCAGGCTGAATCGACAGCGGGGAGTTGATCCCGCGGCAGGTCACGATCATCTGAATCGGCAACCGTGCGCCAGCCCACATCGGGAAGTTTTCCATCGCGCGCATCGTGCCGGGTCCCGCGGTTGTCGTAAACACGCGAGCTCCTCCGAAGGCCGCTCCCGCGCATTGCGACATGACGGCGAATTCGCTCTCGCCGCGGAAGTAGTCGCCGATGTAACCCTCGGCAAAGAGCTCGCCGATCAAGGCGGCCGCTTCGCTCTGCGGGGTAATCGGGTACGCGATCATCACGTCGCAGCTGGCCCGCCGGAGCGCTTCCTTGATGACCTCGCTGCCCGTATAGAACGACGGCGTGCGCGGTGCGTCGTTCATCATCGTCCAGGTATCGGTAAAGGTCTGCCCTTTTTTATTTTTTGTGCCGATGACTGAGTGTGTGTCTGCCATGATTCAGGCTCCTTTCACTGTCTTCAGAGCCTCAAACGGTGTCGCTTAGTTTGAGGCTCCGCTCTTGGCTGACGTCAGCCGTGGGTTAACCGTCCCTTTTAATCTTTTCACGGCATCGGCCAGTGTCATGATTTTTTCAACCGATGCGTCGCGGAAGGATAGCATCGCATCTTCATGGCCGGCTTGAGCGCACATGGCAATCGTGTAGCAGGATGTGCCACCCCGAATGATTTTGAGCGACAAATTCGCTTGATGGCAGTGGACTCCGATGAACATGCAGCAATCGATTTTATTGTGCCAGATGGTCAGATTCGGGTGGTTGGGATTGATCTCGACTTCAGGATTGATCTTTGGGTACTTGGGGCGATAGTCCGGCATCGGGATCAGCATGGGCGTTTGTCCGGGCTGCACACATTCCTTGAGTGTGTTGTACAAGTGGCGGATGGCCGTGGCCTTCTTGGCCGCCTTTTCGTTCCAGGCCCACAGAACTAAGGGGCCAGGGAAGAGAGTCGGCACTTTGGCCATGAGGAATTGTCTCGCTGCTTCCTCGTAAGCTTTTTCCTCTGGGACAATCACGCCGTTGATGTGAGCTTCCCCAGGGTTCGGCAAACGAATGCCCATGCTGGCAGCCGATGGAGGAAGGAAATGTTCAGGGCCTGGAAGGACACGATACTGAGTCATTACAGCTTACTCTCCGGCAAGGGGTTAAAGAACGAAAAACACAGGTCTTCTGACAATCTCAGCCTTCCCACTCTAAGCTTTTTCCGTGCTCCCTGCAACCTCGCAGAAGGCCCACCCCTGAGAAATTTGGGGCCATTGAACCGGGAAGACTTAGGCCTTTTGTCCTCAGATCCTGGCTTTGCGCAGCGGCAGCCCAATAACGTCTAACTAGCTCGCATTTTAGGAGTGTGCATTATAGGGTTGGCTCCATTCAGTCTGTCAAACCAATCGGTAGTTATTGGGCTGCTAGATGCTGGCTCGCTCGTGCATGAAAGCTAACAAGAAATCAATATGTTGCGTGGTGTCACGGTAATTGCTCACAGGCTGAAACGGATCCGAGAACACAGGCTCGCTCAAGATCATCCTTGGCGAGCCGACCCTGTAAACGTTCTCGATAAAGCTTTGCTCTGGTCACAAGGGCGGCAGCATTGGTTGGGTCGACCCGAATAACCGTGGACAGATCTTCGATCGCCTGTTCCGGCTGATTCAGTTTAAGATAAATCTCGCTCCGCAGTGCATACGCCTCTTTTTGATAGGGGATCCAACTTTCAGGCGTTTGGGAGTTGAGGAGTTTATTCAGCGTGGCCAAAGCCCGATGCCAAGATTTGGCGTTCGCCTGACGGCGAGCTTGTGTCGTGTATACGCCGATAAGGGGCTGGCGAGCGATATCGGCAAACGGATCGAGTTCAAGGGCTTGCTCATAGGCAGCGGCAGCCTCGTCCAATTGTTTCAGCCACGTGAGTACATCTCCTTTCCCAACCCACGCCCATACGTTCTTGCCGTCGAGTGTGATGGCGCGATCGAAGTCTATCCTGGCCTTGTCCAGATAGTCCGCATAGTCCGATGCCTGAGCCTGTTGGGAAAAAGCCAGTGAGACGAGTCGGAGATAGGTTTGCCCTCGCACAATTAGTGGATCGACGTAGCGATCGTCAAGGGTGGCAGCGTCGGTGCTCAACTGGATCTTGTCCCGCAGATTCGATGTGTGGAGAGCAGTCTCAAGCATCGCGCGTGCCTGTTGGTGTGAGGTGGATTTTCCGTTCGGATCGATTGCCAGCATTCGGACGCCGATCGGCTGCTGTTGAATCTCTTGCAGTTGTGAGCGCAATTGGTGATTTTCCTGTTGGAGCTGGCGAAAGTGTTGCGCGAGTTGTTGGTCGGATTGAAGTCGGCGTATTGCCTCCGCCAGACTGCTCAGATTGACTGTGGCACGAATGCGTACGAAGAAGACGGGGCGATCCAGTTCGAAGGAGCGTCTGGATTCAAGGATTTCCGTTTCCGTGACAGCGGCGGCAATCGTTCTGATTTCCAGCGAACTGGTTTGCGTGCTTCTCCCGCCGGATTCTTTTTCCACATCGTGAAATGTAGCTTCGAGATAGACACCTGCCTCTTCCACTGCGTTTGCGTTGGGCTCGTTGGAGGACTTTTTCTTCTGCGCCGGCTAAGGTGTCGCCATCGGCCATGACATATTGACCATCGGCGATGACGGTTTTGGTGGCGGCGCTGAATGCAGGGGTTCCCCATAGAAAGAGCACGAAGAGGGAAGAGGAAAGGGAAGAATAGAACAATCGCCGGTACAGTCCCATTCGGATAACTATACCGCGCGATGACCGAGGCGGCAATGCAACCTGAATGGGGAAAACGGAGTATGGGCTGAGGGAGTGGAGTGTCAGGCCTTCGGCTACCGTTGCTTTCGGAAAGACTTGAATAAATGGGTGGACCTCCACCCGCTCAAATACACCGTGGACGGTATAGGGGTCTTCGCGGGCAAACCGTTGCGCGTCTTCCAGCGAGTCCGCTTCGATGACGATAAGACTCCCTGTCTTATCCGTGAGCGGACCAGCTAGCACGACCCGGCCTTGCGCATCGAGGGGCTCCATCTTGGCGAGATGCGCCGGGCGATAGATTTTTCGCTTGGCCTCTCCGTCGGGACCGTCGAATCCGAGTATGACAAATTTCATAAATGTCTCGAGGGTTGAAGATGAGGATTTTAACTTCAGGCCAGATCCTCTAGCGGGCAGCGATCTTTATAGCCGGTGGTCGTTTCATGCCACCAGCGAACTTCTTGTTCTCCGAGCTTCCAGCATAGATAGACCACTCGACCGTCACGAAGATGGGGAAAGTCGCAGAGGCCGAGGTCCAGGTCCTTCACCAGGATGCCGAGTTCCTGAATGGCCTGAAGATTCGCACTGACTTGTTGTAGACCCAAGATGTAGAGGTGTCCAACGGTACTGCCTCCGCCATATTCGGCCTGGGCGCTGGCTTTCTTGATATCTTCTTTCGTGCGTGACAAGACGGCCTTGGCTTGCTGAATCGATGTCAACTTGGAATTGAGCTGGGGGATGAGGCGATTGGCCTCGGACAATGTAAATATTCGCTCGTGCTGTCCGTGTTCGTCGTCGTGCGCCATGGTGTGCCTCCGCGAAGCCCCTCATTTAGCACACCACTCTTTTGCGCTGCAACCGTAGGCGTCGGAGCAAGTAAATGTGCCAGTCAGGAAGAGGCCTGTCCGGCTGGACCGGCTCAGCGCGAAGTGGGTAGCGTGAAAAAAAGATATCCCTGTTGACAAGGAACGACACTCGCGTTATTATTCACTCACTATCTCAGCTCGATTCTAAGTTATCTCCACACACAAGACTTCCGGGGCGCATCTCGATACAAGTCGCAATTGCTCAGGGGACAGAGGCGAGTCAGCGCGCATGAGTTCCGGCCTGCAACAATATCCGCAACCATGAGACAGAGTCGTACCCTGATAGCGACGCGCGAAAACAGGTCAGTCCCTCACGGGTCACCCTCTTTTAGCTGATACACACGACACAATCATCAACGCATTACCATAACGCTACTATTCAGTCCGTGGACAATTTCCCATGGTTCACCATGTGCGATCGCTGCCGATAACAATGCAGCCGGGGGCTTGAGAGGATACTCATGACACAAACGAAGGGGGAGGTTATGCATCTGGCGGAGCTGAAGCAGAAGTCCATCGCCGATCTCAATGAGGTTGCGCGCGATCTGAAGATCGATGGCGCACCCAATCTGCGGAAGCAAGAATTGATTTTTGCGATTCTGCAGGCGCAGACCGCGAACAACGGCGTGGTCTTCGGCGAAGGCGTGCTCGAAACGCTCCCTGATGGGTTCGGATTTCTGCGCGCTCCCGATTCGAACTATCTCCCTGGTCCCGACGACATCTATATCTCGCCCTCTCAAATCCGGCGTTTCAATCTGCGCACCGGCGACATTGTGTCCGGGCAGATCCGGCCGCCGAAGGAGAGCGAACGGTATTTTGCGTTGCTCAAGGTCGAGAAGGTCAATTACGAAGATCCCGAAGTGTCTCGCGACAAGATCCTCTTCGATAACCTGACGCCGCTCTATCCGGAAGAGCGTCTGGTCCTCGAGTTCGACCGTGAAGAATATTGCACCCGCGTGATGGATCTCACGACCCCGATCGGCAAAGGCCAGCGTGGGTTGATCGTCGCGGCTCCCCGAACCGGAAAAACGATGTTGCTGCAGGCCATCGCTCGGGCCATTCTTAAAAACCACAAGGAAGTGACCTTGATCGTGCTGCTCATCGACGAGCGGCCGGAAGAAGTCACCGACTGGCAGCGGCAGGTGAAGGCCGAAGTCATCAGTTCCACCTTCGATGAACCGGCCCAGCGCCATGCTCAGGTGGCTGAGATGGTGCTCGAAAAGGCCAAGCGACTGGTCGAACATAAGAAAGATGTCGTCGTGCTGCTGGACAGCATTACTCGTCTGGCGCGTGCCTACAATACGATTGCGCCGCCAAGCGGCAAGGTGTTGTCGGGAGGATTGGACTCGAATGCGCTCCAGCGGCCGAAGCGGTTCTTTGGGGCGGCCCGCAACATCGAAAACGGCGGCAGTCTCACCATCATGGCGACCGCTCTTGTCGACACCGGTAGCCGGATGGATGACGTGATTTTTGAAGAGTTCAAAGGGACCGGTAACATGGAAGTCCATCTCGATCGCCGTCTGGCCGACAAGCGGCTCTTCCCGGCCATCGATATCAGCCAGTCCGGGACGAGAAAAGAAGAATTGTTGGTGGATAAGGATCGTCTCAACAAGATGTGGATTCTGCGCAAGGTGTTGAGTCCGCTTGGGACGATGGAAGCCATGGAGTTTCTGATGGACAAGCTGCATGGCACCAAGACCAATCAGGAATTCCTGCAGTCGATGAATCGATAATATCCGGCTTGTATCTGGTCGCTGAGACAGGGTACAGTGGCGGGCCTTCGAATGGGCGAAGGCGGATGATTGTGACGTCTAGGGAGTGTGAATTATGAAGAAGGGTATCCATCCCGTGTATCGGGAAGTCGCGGTGCATTGCGCCTGCGGCAACAAGTATAAGACCAGATCGACGGGCGGCGATATCAATGTCGATATTTGTTCAAACTGCCATCCGTTTTTCACGGGGACGCAGAAGATCATTGATACCGAAGGGCGCGTTGAACGATTCAAGAAGAAGTACGCGAAGAAAGACAAGTAGCTCGAGAAGAGGTCATACGAGGGACCCTGCTTCGCTGAGGGGCAGGGTCTCTTTGTTTTTGTGCGTCAGGGGCTGAGAGTAAATCAGAGGGAAACGGGGCCATGGAAGCAGTCTTACTGAAGAAATGGGAAGTGTTGGCCACTCGATACGATGAGTTGACGAATCAGCTCATGGACCCGTCTATGATGAGCCAACCTTCGCAGCTTGCACAAAGTAAATAAGGAGCGGACGGATATCGAACCGGCGGCCAAGCTTCTCGCCACCTATCGAGACAACGCAAGGCAGTTGGAGGAAGCCGCTCAAATTCTTGCAGATCCCACGGCCGGGGTTGAGTTGCATAAGATGGCGACGGAGGAGAGCGCCGCGCTCGAACACCAGCAGCGTGAGATCGAACAGCAGGCCCAAGAGCTGCTCATTCCCAAAGACCCGCGAGACGAGAAGAGTCTGCTCCTCGAAATCCGCGCCGGGACCGGCGGCGACGAGGCGGCGCTCTTTGCGGGAGAATTGTTCCGCATGTACAGCAAGTATGCCGAGATCAAAGGATTCAAGGTCGATGTGGTCGAAGCCACAGAAACCGGGCCCGGGGGCTACAAGGGCGTCGTTGCGCTGATAGAAGGCAAGGGCGCGTACAGCCACTTCAAATTCGAGGCCGGGGTCCACCGGGTACAGCGTGTTCCCGTCACCGAGGCCAGTGGTCGGATTCATACGTCGACCGTCACCGTCGCCGTCATGCCTGAGGTGGACGAGGTGGATGTGCAGATCGATCCCATGGATCTTCGGATCGACACCTTCTGTTCATCCGGTGCCGGAGGCCAGAGCGTCAATACGACAAAATCGGCGGTGCGGATCACCCATATTCCGACCGGTGTGGTGGTGAGTTGCCAGGACGAACGGTCGCAGCTGAAGAATCGCAACAAGGCGATGCGGACCCTGCGGGCCAGAATCGTCGAGGCGGAGCGGGAGAGGCAGGAAGCGGAAATCGCCCAGAATCGCAAGGCTCAGGTGGGCACGGGCGAGCGAAGCGAGAAGATTCGCACCTACAACTTTCCGCAGAATCGGGTGACAGATCATCGCGTCGGGGTGACGTTGCATAAGTTGGAACAGGTGCTCGAAGGCGATCTCGACGAACTCGTCCAGGCTCTGAAGGCGCAGCGTCAGCAAGAAGTGGGAGCTGCTTAACATGGATGCGGTTGCCCCCATCCCGCAGTCAGCAAGTCAGGCGACACTCGGTGAGGTGATCGCCGAGGCGCGACGGTTACTGGAGCAGGCGGGTATCGACAGCGCGGGGCAGGAAGCATTTTGGATCGTGGAGCATGTGCTCCGTCTTCCCGCACATCGTGTTGTCGCCGATCGAGATCGACTGCTGTCTCACTGCCGAGCTGGTGGCCGCGAGAGGGCTGGTCGGGCGGCGGGTTGGTCGTGAGCCCTTGCAATATATTCTTGGGGACTCAGGAGTTTTGCGGGCTGGAGTTTGATGTGAACCCGGCGGTGCTCATCCCGAGGCCGGAGACCGAGCTGCTGGTGGAGTATGTCGCGCAACGGATTCCCGTCGAGCGACAGGCCACCATCGTCGATGTCTGCACGGGGTCCGGGTGCATTGCCGTGGCGATTGCGCGGCTGAGACCTCGTGCGCGGCTGATCGCAACCGATCTATCGAACCCCTCGCTCGATGTCGCCAGGCAGAATGCCGCCCGTCATGCGGTAGGTGAGCGCATCACATGGTTGGAAGGCGATTTGCTGGGGCCATTGGCGGGGCAGAAGCTGGAAGGGCGCATTGACGTCATCGTCTCGAACCCTCCCTATATTGCGGAGGCCGATTGGGCGACGCTTCAGCCGGAAGTGCGGCTATTCGAACCGCGAGGTGCGCTGGTGGCAGGGCCTCAGGGGACGGAGTTGCACGAACGGTTGCTGCAGGAGGCCGGTCAATACCTGTCTCCCAGCGGCGTATTGATCATGGAAATTGGTGCCGGCCAGGCTCGTGCGATGCGCCGGATTGTCGACCAGATATCCGGGTACAGATTTCACCAGCTGGTCTACGACGCGGCGGGGCTTGAGCGTGTGGTGATTGTGGAGCGAGTCGGAATCTAACTGGTTGCGAAAGAACCATTTCGGCATGGCAGAACTACTCACGCAGGATGCTCAAAAAGGCTGCCCAGCAAGGCCGCAGCGAGCGAAGAGGCGAGGCCGAGGCTCTCGGTACGTTGAGCCTCTGAGCGATGCGAGAACGAAGCCCGGTGAAAGGCGCGTCTCGGCGCGCAGGGGTCGGGCGGGTGAGAAAAGCGACTTTTTCAGCATCCTGTTAGGGGCGGAGACGATGGATCGTATTGTCATCACCGGCGGGATACCGCTTCGAGGTGAGGTCCAGATCAGCGGGGCGAAGAATGCCACGTTGCCGATCTTGGCCTCCACCATTCTTGGCGGCGGCGAGTGTGTCATTACCAACGTACCTCGCGTCGTGGATGTCCTCACCATGGGTAAGTTGTTGGGTATTTTGGGTGCGAAGGTCCACCATGAGGGGAATCGCGCGCTCATCAACGCCGATGTCATTACTTCGACCCAGGCCCCGTACGATCTTGTGAAGACCATGCGGGCCTCCGTGCTCGTGTTGGGGCCCTTGCTGGCACGATGGGGAGAGGCCACGGTGTCGATGCCCGGTGGTTGCGCGATTGGGTCACGGCCCGTCAATCTCCATCTTGCCGGACTCGCCAAAATGGGTGCGGAAGTTTCGATGGAACACGGGTATATTCGCGCCAAAGCGAAGCGGCTGACGGGGGCACAAATCTACTGCGATACGCCGACGGTCACCGGAACAGAAAATCTGATGATGGCTGCGTCGCTCGCCCGAGGGACCACGGTCATTGAAAACGCAGCGAAGGAACCGGAGATCGTGGACCTCGCGAATTTTCTCGTGAAGCGAGGGGCTCGCATCGCGGGTGCCGGGTCGGATGTCATCACGATCGAAGGTGTCCGTGAGTTACATGGGAGCGATCACGACGTCATTCCAGATCGTATCGAAACAGGAACGTACCTGGTGGCCGGGGCTATTACGCGGGGAGCGGTGACGCTCAATCAATGCTGTCCGAATCACTTGGACGCGTTGCTGATGAAGTTGCGGGAAGCCGGTGTTGAGATGCAGGTGGAGAAGGAACGGATTCGTCTCAACGCGGCATCGCGACTCAAAGGGATCGACATTCGGACATTGCCGTATCCCGGGTTTCCCACCGACATGCAGGCGCAGATGGTGGCCTTGATGACGGCCGCTGAGGGCACGAGCGTGATTACGGAGACGGTGTTCGAAAGCCGCTTCATGCATGTCGAGGAGCTGCGCAGGATGGGTGCTGAGATTAAGGTCGAGGGCAATCGGGCGGTGGTGACCGGACCGACCAGATTGGCCGGGGCTCCGGTGATGGCGTCCGATCTTCGTGCGAGCGCCGGATTGGTCTTGGCTGGGCTTGCGGCGGAAGGCAAGTCGGAGATTCTCCGCGTCTACCATCTTGGATCGTGGCTATGAGCGGATGGAAGAAAAACTGCGCGGGTTGGGTGCGACGATCACCCGTCACAAAGAAGGTGCGGCTTCGGCCGAGACTCGTTGACACCATGCTGACGATTGCCTTGTCGAAGGGAAAAATGTTGGAGCTTACGCTGGACGTCTTTCGTCGGGCGGGTTATGCGCTGGGCAGTCTCTCCACCGAGAGTCGCCGGCTGGTGTTCCCCTGTCCGGAGATCGGGATGACCTTCCTGATCGTGCGGCCGACCGATGTGCCGACCTATGTCGAATATGGCGCGGCGGATGTCGGGATTGTCGGGAAAGACGTCTTGATGGAGCAGGACAGCGACGTATATGAGCCATTGGATTTAAAGTTCGGAGCGTGTAGAATCGCCGTCGCTGCGCTCAAGGGACAGGCCTCACGCGACCGGCTGTCCTCGAAAATTCGGGTAGCGACCAAGTATCCGAGAATCACCGAGCGGTATTTTAATCAGCGCGGCGTGCCGGTCGAAATCATCAAGTTGTACGGCTCGATCGAACTGGCGCCGTTGGTCGGTCTGGCCGATCGGATCGTGGATCTGGTCGAGACCGGCAACACGCTGAAAGCGCATGACCTTGTCGAAGTGGAGTGCATCGCGCAGTCCACGGCCCGATTAGTCGTCAATCGCGCAAGTTTGAAACTGAAGCATGCGGTGGTCACAGAACTGATTAAAAAGCTCCGGGCCGTGAGCCGCATACCAGCCGAATCTCAAACATCCGCTCCGCGCAAGGTTTTGCGCAGGGTACGTCGAACGGTCAGACGGACGCGCATATGAAGATTGTGGCCTCCACCGAGCGAGCCTTTCTCCCCGCACTCAAGAAAGTGGCGTCGCGTGGCCGCGTCCAAGGGGCTGCCGTCGAAAAGACGGTCAAGGCGATTCTGCAAGCCGTGGAACGGGGCGGCGATAAGGCCGTCCTCCGCTATACGAAACAGTTCGACCGTGTCTCTATGAAAGACACGGGGTTGCGCGTCACCCCCGAAGAGATCAAAGAAGCCTACTTCCACATCCGGAAAGACGAGGGCGACGCGCTCCGGTTTGCAGCCCAGCGGATCACGTCGTTCCACGAACGCCAGCGCATGAAGACGTGGATGTATCAGGACCACGAGGCGACGCTGGGGCAGGTGGTCACACCGGTCGATGCGGTCGGCGTGTACGTGCCGGGGGGCAAGGCCGTCTATCCTTCGTCGGTCTTAATGTGCGCGATTCCGGCCAAGGTCGCGGGCGTTTCCCGTGTGGTGATGTGTACGCCGCCGCAAAAAGGCCCGATCAATCCCTATCTATTGGTCGCAGCCGACATCGCCGGCGTCACGGAGATCTATCGCGTCGGGGGCGTGCAAGCTGTCGGCGCGATGGCCTATGGGACCAAGACCATCCAACGCGTCGACAAAATCGTGGGTCCCGGCAATATTTATGTCGCGACGGCCAAGCGGCTCTTGTATGGCACAGTCGGGATCGACATGGTGGCAGGCCCGAGCGAACTACTCGTCGTCGCAGATGGCGACGCCAAACCGGCTCATGTCGCAGCCGATCTTCTCTGCGAAGCGGAGCATGACGAAGATGCGCAGGTCTATCTCGTCACCACATCAGCCCAGTTGGCAAAAGATGTGGCGCGACTCATCGAGAGTCAGTTGAAGGGACTACAACGGGAAAAGATCGCGGCCAGGTCCATTGCACGCCATTCGGTGGCCTTCGTGGTCGCTACCATGGACGAAGCCATCGTGGTGGCCAACCAGATTGCTCCGGAACATTTGACCCTCTCGGTCGATGAGCCGTTTGACTATCTAGAGAAAATCCGTCACGCGGGGGCGCTCTTCTTGGGTCGGTACACTCCCCCGTCGGTTGCAGATTATGTCGCCGGCCCGAATCACGTCCTGCCGACCGGAGGGACGGCGCGTTTCTTTTCGGCACTCTCCGTCCACGACTACATTAAGGTCAGCAACATCGTGCACTACACGCGCGAGGAATTGAGCAAGGTGAAAGATCATCTCGTTCGGTTGGCCCACATCGAAGGGTTCGACGCCCACGCGAAGTCAGCCCAGAGCAGGTTCTCATGAAGAAGAACGGATCAGCACCTCGACAGTCGTCGATTCATCGTGCCACAAAAGAAACGGATATCCTGGTCGAATGGACGCTGGACGGCAGCGGCCAAGGGAAGATCGACACCGGGATTCGTTTTTTCGACCACATGCTGGAGCTGTTGTCCAAGCATGGCTTCTTCGACCTGACCGTGCAGGCGAAGGGCGACATCGATATCGACGAGCACCACACGGTCGAGGACGTCGGCATCGTCATGGGCAAGGCCCTGCATCAGGCGTTGGGCGAGAAGGCCGGGATCAAGCGATTTGGATTTGCCTCAGCGCCGCTCGACGAAACGCTGGCGCAAGTCACGGTGGATCTCAGCGGCCGGCCCTATCTCGTCTACAACGTGAATCTGCCGGATCGGAAGATCAAAGCCTTCGACCTGGGATTATTCGAAGATTTCTTCCAGGCCTTCGTCACCCACGGTGGCTTGAATCTCCATGTGAATCTCATGTACGGCCGCAACCCGCACCACATCATGGAAGCCATCTTCAAGGCGCTGGCCAAGGCCCTCGATCAGGCGACCATGTTGGAAGAACGGCTGGCTGGTAAGGTGCTGTCGACGAAGGGGATGCTATAGATATCGTCCCACTGACAACGCCGAATGATGAAGGGGGGCAGGGCTACTGAAGCCTGGCCCCCTTTTGTTTGCTCAGAGAGAAGTGGCGGGAGAGAGCTGGTTGCGGTATTGTTACATCCTTTCTACGCCAAGAGGGGTTATGATTGCGATCATCGACTACGGCATGGGTAACCTCCGCAGTGTCTCCAAGGCCTTTGAAGCGGTGGGGCATCAGGCGGTGGTGACGCGTGATCCGCGCGTGATCGGGAATGCGAGCCATGTGGTGTTGCCTGGAGTCGGAGCCTTTGGCGAGTGTATGGCCAATGTTGAGCGTTATGGGCTAGCGGAGCCGATTCGGACAGCGATTCAATCGGGAAAACCATTTCTGGGAATCTGTTTGGGGCTCCAGCTATTGTTCACGGAGAGCGAGGAGTTCGGCACACACAAAGGACTCGGCATCATTCCTGGCAGGGTCAGGCGGTTTGAGATCGATCCTACGCTGAAAGTTCCCCACATGGGATGGAATCAGGTCAACATTCAACGGCCATGTCCGTTATTCGAGGGGATTACGGATGGAGACCACTGGTATTTTGTGCATTCGTATTTCGTCGATCCGGTTGACCGGCGAGATCGCTGCGACGACGACCACATACGGCATTCCATTTGTCTCGAGTATCTGGTGGAACAATGTGGTGGCCTGTCAGTTCCATCCCGAAAAGAGTCAGGCCGTCGGGTTACGGTTGATCAAGAATTTTGGGGGGTGGAAGTGACCACGATGAGCAAGATGGGACGGTCGACGGCATTGGTGGGACTGGCTGTGCTGGCGGTAGCCGGCTGCAGCGGTTCGAAAGTGACCACGAAATCGTCCGGAGAATTGCCGCGCTACCAGATTCGTACCATCGCGTTGGTACCGTTCACGACTCTCGCAACGCCACAAGTAAGAGAGAGTATCGATCAGACCATCCCGGCGCCGCAGGGGGCTCGCCGGTCTGATATGGCGATAGCGGTGTCGCCGAATACCGACCAGCACATTCGGACAAACAGTCACAGTGCCGGTTGAGGCTGGGGCCACAGTCACGCAGCTACTGTGGAGCCGGTTACGAGCACGGCAAGGTGTGACCGTGCTCTCGCCGAATGAGGCAGCGAAGGCTCTGACGTCTCAAGCGACGTCGCAACCTTCCGCCGGTCAGTCACCGGCGGTGACGGTGGCTAAACAGCTCAAGGCGGATGCCTCGCTGATCGGCCAAGTGTTGGTGTACCAGGAACGAGTCGGTGGTCGTTTTGGCGCTAGCCCACCGGCCACGGTGGGGTTTGAAGCCAAGGTGGTCGCGGCTGACGGGCAAGTTCTGTGGGAAGGTAATTACTATGAGAAGCAGCGGCCGATGATTGAAGATGTGATGGGGTTCATTCAGCGGCATGGGGTATTTGTCACGGCGGAGGAGTTGGCGAGCTACGGGGTTGAACATATGCTCCTCGAATTTCCATTTGGAACAGTAGAGGCGCGCTGACGCCAGGCGGTTCTTTCTATGCTCGTTATTCCAGCGATTGATCTGAAAGACGGCCGCTGCGTGCGGTTGCGTCAAGGCGACATGGCAGCTGAAACGGTGTATTCCGACGACGTATCGGCTATCGCGAGGCGATGGCAGCAAGGCGGTGCGGCGCTGATTCATGTGGTGGACTTGAATGGAGCCGTGGATGGGGAGCCGCGCAATTTTCCCCAGATCGAGGCGATCATTCGCACCGTGACGGCAAAGGTGCAGGTTGGGGGAGGGATCCGGTCGATCGAGACGGTGCGTCGGTATCTCGGTGCAGGCGTAAGCAGAGTGGTACTTGGCACTGCGGCATTGACAGATCGATCATTCCTTGAGCAAGCCTGCCTGGAATTTCCTCGCCGGATTCTGCTGGGCCTGGATGCGCGGGATGGGAAGGTGGCGGTGAAAGGCTGGACGGCGTTGTCGGAGACGAAGGCGACTGAACTGCTGAAGGAGCTGGCAGGCTATGCCTTGGGCGCCGTGATCTACACGGACATTGCTCGCGATGGTATGTTGGGCGGGCCGAATCTGGCGGCGTTGCGGGAAGTGGTTGAGTTGTCGTCCTTCCCTGTGATCGCCTCAGGGGGTATTTCGCGCGTCGAAGACTTGCAGTCCGTGCAGGCGCTCGGTCCACGGGTTGAAGGTGCGATTGTTGGTAAGGCGTTATACGACGGGAAACTCGACTATGAGGCCGCCGTCTGCCGCCCGTATGCCGTACGTCCTCGCCCTAACGGTTGAAGCATGTTGACCAAACGCATTATCCCCTGCCTCGATGTCAAAGACGGTCGCGTCGTCAAAGGCGTGAGCTTTGTGAACCTGCGCGATGCGGGAGATCCAGTCGAAGTGGCAACCGTCTATGATCGCGAAGGAGCGGATGAACTCTGTTTCCTGGACATCACCGCTTCTCATGAGAATCGTAAGACCATCATCGACGTGGTCGAGCAGACGGCGTCGCGGGTGTTCATGCCGTTGACTGTCGGCGGAGGAGTGAGAACGCTTGAGGACATCCGGGCGTTGTTGAAGGCGGGCGCGGACAAGGTGAGCATCAACACAGCGGCAGTTCAACGGCCTGAATTTGTGAAGGAAGCGGCAGAGCGATTCGGGACGCAATGTATCGTCGTGGCGATCGATGCCAAGCGTCGCGCTGCGCCGGCCACAGGGTGGGAAGTGTTCACCCATGGCGGCCGCAAGTCGACCGGTCTCGACGTCGTCGAATGGGCGAAGACGATGGCGCAGTACGGCGCCGGTGAGATTTTGCTCACGAGCATGGATCAGGATGGACAACAGCAGGGGTATGACCTTGCGTTGACGGCCACCGTGTCAGAAGCTGTGTCGATCCCGGTGATTGCGTCGGGTGGCGTGGGGAATTTGGACCATCTCTATGACGGATTCGTCAAGGGCAAGGCCGATGCGGTGCTGGCCGCGTCTATTTTCCATTTTCGGACTCACACGATTCCTGAGGCGAAAGCCTATCTTCGTCAGAAGGGAGTGGCGGTTCGATAATGGATGTGGGGCAATTGAAATTCGATGCGCAGGGGCTGATTCCGGCAGTCGTGCAGGATTGGCGTGATGGCACGGTGCTGATGGTGGCTTTCATGAACCAAGAAGCTCTGCAGAAGACCATCGAGACGAAGTCTGTGCACTTCTGGAGCCGGTCGCGCCAAATGTTGTGGGAGAAAGGCGAGACCTCCGGTCACACACTGCAGCTCAAAGACCTGTTTGTAGATTGTGACGGCGATGCCCTTCTCGTGAAGGTTGAGCCGGTCGGCCCGACATGCCACACAGGGGAGCGAGCATGCTTCTTTTCGCGCCTAGACTCGCCGGAGGCGAAGACGTCGGAGTCCTGGGGGGGAATTCTCGAACGCCTCTATCAGATGATTCAGGAGCGGAAGCGTCAGCCATCGAGCGAATCCTACACCTCCACACTGCTGGAAGGCGGCGTCGATCGTATCCTGAAGAAAGTTGTCGAGGAAGCCGGCGAGGTGGCGATTGCTGGAAAGGGTGGAAAAAAGGACGAGATTGTTTACGAAACAGCGGATCTGCTGTTCCATACCTTGGTGGCGTTAGGATATCACGGTATCACACTTCAAGATGTCTATCAGGAGTTGGCGACCCGATTCGGAAAGTCTGGCTTGAGGAAAGGACCCACCTCATGAGTGAGTGTCTCTTTTGCAAAATCGTCTCACGGACGATTCCCGCAGCGCTTGTCTATGAAGACGAGCTGGTCGTCGCGTTCAACGATATCAATCCCCAGGCGCCGACGCATGTGCTCGTCATTCCTCGAAAGCATGCGGCCTCGATAGCGGAACTGCAAGATTCGGATGGTGGACTACTTGGGCATTTGATGCTGGCCGGCAACAAGATTGCGAAATTGAAGGGGGTTGCTGAGACCGGGTACCGTTTTGTCGTCAATACCGGCGCGCATGGCGGCCAGAGCGTGTTTCACCTTCATCTCCATGTTTTGGGCGGGCGCCATCTCGCTTGGCCGCCTGGTTAGCTCCATCTCGCCACGTTGACAGATTTCTTTTCCGTCTGTTACCCTCACCGGTCTATTTTACGACAAGTTACGTTTACATTTCTCACCCGTACCAGGTGGGGAAATAGGAGCCGCGACTCCCGTGGGCCGAGGTCTGATTTCCGAAGACGTGATCAATCAAGTCAGAGACCGGGTCGATATTGCCGAGGTTGTTGGACATCATGTGAGTCTGACTCGGGCCGGCCAGAACTTGAAGGGGCTCTGTCCCTTCCATCAGGAAAAATCGCCCTCCTTTACTGTCAGTCCATCCCGCCAGATTTTTCATTGTTTCGGGTGCGGCGCGGGCGGCAACGTGTTTACGTTTCTCATGCGCATCACCGGCGCGAATTTTCCTGAGACAGTCCGTGAACTCGGACAGAAACTCGGGATTGACGTGCCGGACAGCGGACCAAGCGCGGGGCCTCACGCGGCACAAGCGAGCCGCCTTGAACCGCTCAATCGAGCGGCGGCGGCGTGGTTTCAACAGAATTTACGAGATGGGGTGGCCGGTGCAACGGCGCGGGACTACTTGGCCAGCCGGGGTATTCGCCCTGACACGATCGAGCGATTTGAAATCGGATGTGCTCCGGCTGAGTGGGACGGGCTCATCAAGGCGCTGAGCAAGCAGGGTTTTGCACAGAGTGATTTGGCGGCTGCGGGATTGACGGTGGCGCGTGAACATGCGTCCGGAGCCTACGATCGTTTTCGCGCCCGCGTGATGTTTCCTATTACAGATCTGCGGAAGCGGGTCGTCGGTTTTGGTGGGCGTATCCTCGGCGAGGGGACGCCGAAGTACCTGAATTCGCCGGATACTCCCTTGTTCAAGAAGGGACAGACGCTCTACGCGTTGGATCTTGCCCGAGAAGCGGTCGCTCGGCTGAAGACCGTGATCGTCGTGGAAGGGTATTTCGATGCGGTCGCGCTTCATCAAGCTGGGCTGACCCACACGGTTGCGACGCTGGGGACGGCCCTGACGGCAGAACATATTCAGGTGTTGAGACGGTTTGCCTCCAAGGTCGTATTGTTGTTCGATCCGGATCAGGCCGGGGTCCGCGCAGCCCTGCGAGGGCTCGATCTGTTTGTGAATAGCGGGCTCGGTGTGAAAGTCGTCACCTTGCCGGCTGGAGAGGACCCCGATACGTATGTTCGGAAGGAAGGGCCGGAGGCCTTCGCGCGCTTGGAAGAGCAGGCTCCGAGCCTCTTGGATTTTGCCCTTGAGCATAGTGTGAGCACGGCAGAATCCAGCACGATCGAAGGGCGTATCCGCAGCGTGGACGATGTGCTGCGAATTCTGCAAAAGAGCGAACATCCGATCGAACGAGAAGAGCGGATTCGCGTGGTCGCCGAACGACTGGGGGTCAGCCAGCAACGGTTGATCGAACGATATCCGGCATTGGTCCAGTCGGAGGGACGTCGGCCGGCCACCGGTCAATCGACTGGCTCTACACAGGCGACGTTCAAGGGTGTGAGCGAAGAGCGGGATCTGGTGTATTTGCTGCTGCACGGGCACCTGACGCCCGCCGATGTGCAGCGACTGCGGCCCGAGGCTTTCTCGGTTCCGGCGTGCCGCTCCCTCGTCGAAGCGGCGTTGAGTCACCTTGATCGAGACGGACGAGTCGGGCTCAGGTTGTTGCTGGATGCTGTGGTCGATCATCCGGATTGCGGGTCGCTGGCGACGGAGTTGTCCATGCAGGAAGACCATTATGACGACGTGAGAGCCCACGTCGCGGGATGTTTGGAGACCTTGGATCGAAAGCGGGCCGAGGCGGTGTTTCGCGATCTGATCATGCAACTGAAGGCCGCCGAGCGGGAAGGCCGTGCGGAGGATGCGCGGAGACTGAACGCACACGTGAATGAATTGCGAATGCAAAAGGCCGGTCGGCCTTCCACCGGGATGTTGTCCATAGTGAAGGAGTAGTCATGGCGAAACCAGAGTTGCTCGGCGAAGTCAAGAAGCTGATCTCGATGGGGAAAGAGAAAGGCTTTCTGACGTACGACGAGCTGAATAGCACGTTACCTGCAGAAGTGGTGTCTTCAGAGCAGTTCGGCAGCATCATGACGATGTTCGGCGAAATGGACATCGAGATTGTCGATGCGCCCGAGGGGGAGCGGATCAGGAAAGCTCGGGACACCGAAGACTCAAATGAGGAAGCTGAAGACGTCGAGGTCGAAGCCGGTGCTGGTTCCGGAGAGGAGAATGAGAAGGAAGAAAAGGAAGAGAAGGAGATCGATCTAACTCCCGGCGCACTCAGCCGGACCGACGACCCGGTCCGACTCTATCTCAAAGAGATGGGAAGCGTGGCGCTGTTGAGTCGCGAAGGAGAAATCGAGATCGCGAAACGCATCGAGGAAGGGAAGAAGGACATCGCCTCGGTCATCTACGGGATGCCGATGACGATTGAGTTTGTCCTCGCGCTGTACGACCAGCTCAAGAACGGGTCCATCGACGTGCGTGAGATCGTCCCGATCGTCGAGACCGAGGAGGAGTTCGAGGAAGAACAAATCCAACAGGGCTACGAAGAGCTTCGGGTGAAGACGCTCGAAGGGCTGAATTCCGTCCGGAAAATTTCGACCTCGCTCAAGAGTCTCTACGAAGTTGCCCGGCATGCCAACAGCGATCCCACGAAACAGAAGAAGATCAAGAAGCAGATCGATACGATTCGCGATCAGGTCGTGGAGAAGATGGAGTCCGTCAACCTGCATGGCGTGTTGAAGGATCGGATGGTGCAGCGTGTGCGGGAGTTGGCGATTCAGATTCGGACGGGGGAGCGAGAGATCGTCAGTTGCCAGCGCCGCCTTGGGATCAGCGGTGAGGCCGGCGCCGAGGCCCTCAAGAAGCTCTGCCGCGATCGGAAAGCCTTCCTCGCCGTGAAGCGCAAGACGAGCTGTTCGGAGGAAGCCCTCAACGAGATTAAGAAGATCTACCAGGCTGCGAAGGGCCGGATTCGACAACTCGAGACTGAAGAGGCCCTCGTGTCCGCGGAAGAGATCAAAGATGCCGTCAAGCATCTGGATGTGGCCGAGGAAAAGGTCAAGCGCGGGAAAGCCGAGCTGGTCGAAGCGAATCTTCGTCTCGTCGTCAGTATCGCCAAGAAGTATACGAATCGCGGTCTCCAGTTCCTCGACTTGATCCAGGAAGGTAATATCGGTCTGATGAAGGCCGTCGATAAGTTCGAGTACAAGCGCGGCTACAAGTTCAGCACCTATGCCACCTGGTGGATCCGTCAGGCGATTACCCGTGCAATCGCCGATCAGGCCCGGACAATCCGTATCCCCGTGCATATGATCGAGACGATCAACAAGCTGATCCGAACCTCCCGCCATCTGGTCCAGAAACTCGGACGCGAACCGACGCCGGAAGAAATTGCCGAACGCATGGATCTGCCGCTCGACAAAGTGCGGAAGATACTGAAAATCGCGCGCGAGCCGATTTCTCTGGAGACTCCGATCGGCGAGGAGGAAGACAGCCATTTGGGCGACTTTATCGAAGACAAAAAGGCGGTGTCTCCTCTGGAGGCGGCGATTCGGTACGATCTCCAGCGCCAGATCAACAGCGCATTGGAAACGCTCACGCCACGGGAAGAAAAGGTGTTGCGGAAGCGGTTTGGCATCGGCGAAGCCACCGACCATACCCTCGAAGAAGTCGGTCAGGATTTCGAAGTGACCCGCGAACGTATCCGGCAGATCGAAGCGAAGGCCTTGCGTAAACTGCGCCACCCGAGCCGGAGCAAAAAGCTGCGCAGCTTCGTGGAAAGTCTGTGATGCGCTATGGAATGTTCCCCTTGGGATTTGACTCCCCTCCCTGGGCAGCATAAAATCAGCTGTTCGGGTCTACGGGTCAGGCACGAGAGGGTCGGCTGCCTGATCGGGCCCATAGCTCAGGTGGTTAGAGCGGCTGACTCATAATCAGCTGGTCCTAGGTTCAAGTCCTAGTGGGCCCACCAGCGGCGCCGCGGAACTCATCGGTTGAGACCGTTGTTCGGAACAACAGCGATAGGAGTGCGTTGAACCAGAATCTTTCCCCCCTTATCGAGCTGCAGAAGTTGGATCTCCGTATCGCGGAGATCAAGGATCAGCGCCGAAAAATTCCAGAGCGGCTCCAAGCGGGTGATGCCCCGCTTCGAGAGGCCCGGCAGTTACATCAACAGACCAGTGCGTCTGTAGATCTGCTCATTAAAGAGCGGCGGTCGCACGAACAGGATCTTGAAGCGCATGAAGCGCACACTGAGAAAATGAAGTCGCGGCTGTCCGAGCTGAAATCCAACAAGGAATACCAGGCTCATCTGTTCGAGATCGAGGTTGCGAATAAGAAGAAA
Source organism: uncultured Nitrospiraceae bacterium (assembly GCA_963825145.1). Taxonomy (GTDB): domain Bacteria; phylum Nitrospirota; class Nitrospiria; order Nitrospirales; family Nitrospiraceae; genus Palsa-1315. The sequence goes on along the minus strand of CAWGSC010000027.1, from coordinate 75,465 downwards.
GGCGCTATCGAAGAAAAGATCTTGCTGTGCATGGAGAAGATTGAACAACTGCAGCGGGAGACGAAAGAAGCACAAGAGAAGCTCAGCGTGATCGAAAAGACCTTTACGCAGGAAAAACAGGCGCTCGATGAACTGGAACATAAACTCTCAACGGAGCTGGCCGATCTGGAAGCGCAGCAACAGGCTCGTTCCGCCCATGTTGAGAAGGGGTTGCTCAGTCGCTATACCTCGATCAAAGCATCGCGCAAGGATCACGCGCTCGCTGAAATCAAGGAGGGAATCTGTTCCGGATGCCGCCTGCAACTTCCTCCGCAACTGATTTCAGAAGTCAAACGCGCGCAAGATATCCACACCTGCCCCTATTGCCGTCGGATGCTCTACTGGGATGGACAGATTTCTGTCGAATCTACGACCAGCTCCGATCATGACAAGACGTCGGTCCTTGAGATCGGCGAATCGGTCTAGTCTATTTTCGCCAAAACGGCTTGCGTTGTTTTGAAGTGCAGTTTGGCGACCGACCCTAGCCGTTCCTCCCCATGTTTTTTCACAATCATGCGTCCGGCCAGTTCGACGGCGGGCGATGCCCCCTTGGGCAACGTGGTGCCGATCTCATCCGAAAGACGTTTTAAACGCAGGAGGAATTCTGCACGGGCCACGATCGAGGCGGCGGCTACGGCCAGATCGGATTCGGCTTTATGCCGTTGTTCTAAGACGATCGTACGTCCCTTCTCCTGTAATGCGTTCAGAATCAACCGCTCGTCGCCGAACTGATCCGCGATCGCGCGTCCGCACGAAACCCTGTCCAGGAGGGTCTCCAGAGCCTTGGCATGTCCCCATGCCAGCAGGCGATTCAAGTTTCTGATCTTCGTGTACAGTTCGTTGTATCGTTGGGGGCCGATGGAGATAATGCTGTGTGGGCAAATGGTCCGGATGTCGGGCGCCATTTCGAGAATGCGACCATCCGAGATTTTTTTGCTGTCCCGGACATTCATGAGTGTGAGTTCGCCCTGAGTGGTGGCATCCACGAAGACAGCAGCAATGACCAGGGGACCAAAATAGTCTCCCTTGCCGGATTCATCGATGCCGATGCGCTCTACAGTCTGGTGGTGAGGCTGATCTGTCACAGGCGAATGGCTCTAGTAGAAGAAATTGGAGGGGCGCAGTAATCTAACAGAGCCTCGCAGGTCGGTCAATTTGTCGAAACGCTACAGAAACGAGTGACGGATGGGAGAGTGTGCGATGGACAAGCTCACGAAGCTCTTGCAATCGGGATTGACCCTGGTCATGGCAGTGTGTCTCGCAGGGCTGGCCGGATGCGAGACGAACCCCTATACGGGGCGGTCGCAGTTGCTCATGACGTCGGTGTCGGAAGAAATGCAGATGGGAGCGCAGGCTTATAGCCAAGTCAAAAACGATCCGAAATTGCACCAGTCGCAAGAACCACGAGAAATTGAGCCGGTTCGACGTGTGGCGGCTCGTATCGTCGAGGCGGCCAAGCGCTCGAAGTATGCGGAGGTGGCGAACCAGTTTCAATGGGAGGTGACGGTCTTCAAAGACGATAAGACGGCCAACGCCTTTGCGTTGCCTGGGGGAAAGATGGCGGTGTATACGGGCATCTTCCCCATGGCCAAGACTGAAGCAGGGTTGGCCGCCGTTATGGGGCATGAAGTGGTCCACGCTTTGGCTCGACACGGCGCAGAACGGATGAGTCAGGGCCAACTGACGAATGTCGGCCTCCAGATCGTTGGCGCGGCGGCCGGCGGAAGCGGGATGCTGGGGCAAGCGACGATGGCGGCGCTCGGTGTCGGTGCACAGGTCGGCGTGTTGCTTCCCTTCAGTCGAAAGCATGAATCAGAAGCGGATTATGTTGGGATTCTGCTCGCGGCGGATGCCGGCTATGACCCGCGCGAGTCGATAGCCCTGTGGGAACGGATGGGGCAGACGTCCGGTGGCGGGGCGCCGTCAGAATTCATGTCGACACACCCAAGCCACGAGACCCGCATTGCCCAGCTGAAAAAGTGGATGCCGGAGGCCATGGCCATTTACCAGACCAAAGCGCCGGTGCCTGCGGCGCTCTTGCCAGCTGTTCGGTAGGTCGAAGCATTTGTGGTGAGCCCTTGAAAGTGGGGATATCCAGTCCTATAGTATTCTGGCGCGAGGGAGAAGACTAGGTGATCGCTTGGAGCGGTAACGCTCCGAGAGGAAAGTCCGGACTTCATGGGCAGGGCGCTGGGTAACTCCCAGGCGGAGCGATCCGACACCAGCACCACAGAGAACAGACCGCCGATGGCCAAGACGACTGGATTAATCTAGTTGCCTTGGCTTAGGTAAGGGTGAAACGGTGGGGTAAGAGCCCACCGCGATGGTGGTGACATCATCGGCAGGGTAAGCGTCGCCCGATGCAAGGCCAAATAGGAAGACATCTGCCGGCTTTCTTCGGAAAGCCGACGACCGGCTGGCCCGGCCGAGGTCTTCGGGTAGGTCGCTTGAGGTTCGAGGTAACTTGAATCCCAGAGAAATGATCACCCCTGTCTGGGAGCATATCCCAGGCGGAACAGAATCCGGCTTATAGGTCTTCTCCATCGCGCTTTTTTTATCGCTCGGCGGAGTTCCCCTTCCGTAACGTTCCCTGCGAAGTGCTCAACCTCGTCGAGCAGAACAACGGGAACCCTTGTCCCATAACGCTCCATCAGGATCCTGTCGCCTTCGATAAGCACCTTGCACGTTTCGATGTGTAGCTCAGATTGAAGACACAGTGCAATTCTGTAGACGACATCACAGAGATGGCAGTCTTCACGAGACAGGATGGTGACACGGATAGGCATGCTCATGGAGGCGTGACCCGAGCCAGCGGTTTGGAACGGAGAGGGTATCATGTGGGGAGACAGCCTGTCAGGAAGGAGGCTCCCGGACCGGCCTTGCTATTGACGGGTAGAAACACGGGTGATAGGATCACGCTTATTTCTCCCGATTTATCAGAATCTTCTGAGTGATCACTGGAGTCGTGTCTGGTCCTGTGGGACTAGACATGGCCCATCGCATTATCATGATTTCTCTGCCAGATTTTCATTGGTAGTACGGACGGAGGCGTTGTCATGAAGCTCACAGGTGCTGAGATCCTCATCGAGTGTCTCAAACGGGAAGGCGTCAAGACAATTTTTGCGCTTCCTGGTGGAGTTGTCCTGAAAATTTTCGACATCCTTCATCAGCAGAAGGATATTGAAGTGGTCCTGACTCGCCATGAGCAGGGCGCGGGCCATATGGCGGAAGGCTATGCCAAGGCGACCGGGAAAGCCGGGGTGTGCCTCGTGACCTCCGGACCCGGCATGACGAACGTGATCACGGCGTTGGCGGATGCCTACATGGACTCCGTGCCGTTGGTTTGTTTTAGCGGACAAGTTCCCACCAGCTTGATTGGGAATGATGCGTTCCAGGAAGCGGATAATATGGGACTGAGTCGTCCCTGCACCAAATACAATTTCCTGGTGAAGGATGTAAAAGATCTGGCGATCACGATCAAAGAGGCGTTCTACATTGCGACGACGGGGCGGCCAGGCCCGGTGCTGGTGGATATTCCGAAAGACGTGTCCATGGATAAGGCGGAATTTGTCTATCCGAGTTCCATCTCTATCCGTAGCTACAACCCAGTGTATGAAGGGAATAAGTGGCAAATTAAGCAAGCGGCTGAGGCCATGACGAAGTCAAAGAAGCCGGTGCTGTATGTCGGCGGCGGCGTCATCTTCTCTGGTGCGTCGCAAGAATTGATGGAGTTGGCTGAACTGACTCATATGCCGGTCGACATGACGTTGATGGGGCTTGGGGCGTTTCCTGGTGAGCACCCCCAGTCCATGGGCATGCTCGGTATGCACGGCACCTATTGGGCGAATATGGTCATGCACTATTCCGATCTTGTCGTGGCCATCGGGGCACGGTTTGACGATCGCGTGACCGGAAAGGTCTCTGAGTTTTGCCCCCATGCCAAGGTCATCCACATCGATATCGATCCGACCTCGATTCGGAAGAATGTCAATGTCGACATTCCGATCGTCGGCGACTGCAAGATGGTGCTCCGTGAGTTGATTCAGATCCTTCGTGCCACGGTGAACGGCGATCAGCGGGAATTGCGCAAGCCCTGGTGGAATCAGATTCGCGAATGGCAACAGGCGAATCCTCTCGTCTACCAACAAGAAGCGGATGGGCCGATCAAACCGCAATATGTCATCAAGCGGCTCTATGACCTCACGAAGGATCGAGATCCGATCGTGTCGACCGATGTCGGGCAACACCAGATGTGGGCCGCCCAATATTTTAAGTTGGCGAAGCCGAATCGCTGGCTGACCTCTGGGGGACTTGGGACCATGGGTTTCGGATTTCCCGCCGCTATGGGGGCTCAGGCGGCGTTTCCCGGCCGGTTGGTGCTCTGCATTGCTGGCGACGGCAGTATCCAGATGAATATGCAAGAAATGGCGACGGCGGTGGTACATAAGCTACCAGTCAAAATTATCGTGCTCAATAACCGATATCACGGGATGGTTCGGCAATGGCAGGACCTTTTCTACGAAGGTCGATATGCATCGAGCTATCTGGAGACGACGCCGGACTTTGTCAAGCTGGCGGAAGCGTACGGGGCAGTCGGGCTCAGGGCCAACAAGCCATCCGAAATCGATGCCGTCATCAAGGAAGCGATCGCGGTGAATAAGCCGGTTATCGTCGATGTACCGACGTATCCGTATGAAAACGTCTATCCCATGATTCCCGCAGGCGGCTGCAACCATGAGATGATTTTGGAAGATCCGCCGGCCTTGAAGAGTAAGCAGTCTGGAGCGGGGCAGGTGGTTCCGAAAGATTCAGATACGATCCTCACGGCTTAACCGACGGCGTCAGGAGTTGCGCGGAGCATGGAACACATTATTTCAATAACCGTTGAGAATAAGTTTGGCTCGTTGTCTCGCGTCGCCGGCCTGTTTAGCGGTCGAGGATTCAACATCGAAAGTCTCTCCGTGGCGCCGACGCTCGATCCCTCCATGTCGCAGATGACCATTGTCACGTCCGGAGACGAGCGGATCATCGAGCAGATCGTGAAACAACTCAATAAGTTGATCGACGTCATCAAGGTCGTGGATCTGAACGAGAGCGATTTTGTCTCTCGGGAGACGGCCCTCATTAAGGTGCATACGCGGTCGGAAGATCGGGCGGAAGCGTTGCGAATCGCCGACATTTTCAGGGCCAACGTCATCGATTCCACTCCGACGACCTACACCATCGAGGTGACCGGGGATCCACGGAAAATCGAAGCGATCATCAACTTGCTGCAGCCACTCGGAATTAAGGAACTTACGCGTACCGGACGGGTTGCGGTTGCCCGCGAGTCGATTCGGTCGACGGACGTGCAGGCGAAAAAGGTCGCCCGCGAATAGGCATATCACCGCGGACTCAACCTCCAATCAGTTTCTTGACGCAGCGTATTACCCCAGGAGTGATTGATGAAGATTTACTACGATAAGGACGCCGACCTTCAACAGATCCGGAACAAGAAAGTCGCAGTGATCGGCTATGGCAGTCAGGGCCACGCCCATGCGCTCAACATGAAGGAGAGCGGCGTGAGCGTTGTCATTGGGCTGCGCGAAGGCGCCTCATGGAAGAAGGCGGAGCAAAGCGGACTGAAAGTCATGCCGGTGGCCGATGCCGTTAAAGCGTCGGATGTCGTGATGATTCTCGCGCCTGACGAAGCGCAAGCGGCCATCTATCGGCTGGACATCGCCCCGAATCTGAAGCCGGGCTCTTATCTCGCGTTCGGCCACGGGTTCAACATTCATTTTGGACAAATCGTGCCACCTCCCACGATCAATGTGTTCATGGTCGCTCCGAAAGGGCCGGGCCATCTCGTTCGATCGGAATATACGAAGGGCAGCGGGGTGCCGTGCTTGCTCGCGATCCATCAGGATCCAAGCGGAACGACCAAGCAGGTAGGCCTTGCGTATGCCAGCGCGATTGGGGGCGGGCGGGCTGGAGTGATCGAAACAAACTTTCGGGAAGAAACCGAGACGGATCTCTTTGGCGAGCAGGTCGTGCTCTGTGGAGGACTCACGTCTCTCATTCAGGCCGGGTACGAGACGCTCGTGGAAGCCGGCTACTCTCCGGAGATGGCCTATTTCGAGTGCCTGCATGAAGTAAAATTGATCGTGGATTTGATCTATCAGGGCGGCATTGCCAACATGCGGTATTCCATCAGTACGACGGCCAAGTATGGTGATATCACTCGCGGTCCCCGGATTGTGACGGAGCAGACGAAGCAGGAAATGAAGAAGATCTTGGGTGAAATTCAGCAAGGCCAGTTCGCCAAAGAGTGGGTATTGGAGAATCAGGCGAACCGTCCGGTCTACAACGCGCTGCTGGCTAAAGGTGAAGCCCATCCCATCGAAGAAGTCGGGGGCCGGTTGCGCGCGATGATGCCCTGGCTGAAGAAGGACCAACTGGTCGATAAGAACAAAAACTAAGGAGCATGTTGAAACCGATCTCCAGCGTCGTCCGAAGCCGCAACGTGCACCATCAAGTACGTCGTGGCGTTTACTCGCTATGGCCCTGCTGAACAGTCGGCTTGAACATCTTGCCTGAGTAACCCGAGGCGACTCTGTGGCGGATCGTGCCGTCGGCATCCCGTTTGCCAAAGAAGGAATTCCCTTCATCGGGGCCGCTGTCGGCGTTACACTGCTGGCAGGATGGCTGGGCTGGATCATTGTGGCGGTCGGGGCGGCGATCCTGACGCTCTTCGTCTCCTGGTTCTTTCGCAATCCCTCCCGGGTGGTCCCTCAAGGGCCTCGTCTTGTCGTGGCGCCCGGTGACGGGAAAGTCATCGCCATTGAAGAAGAGTTCGAGCCACGATTCATCAAGGATCGCAGTATTCGACTCACGCATTTTCTTGAACGTGTTCGATGTGCACATTAATCGGATCCCCTGTGAAGGGGTCATCGAGGATGTGCAGTATCAGCCGGGTTTATTTCTCGTGGCCAGCAAGCCGGATGCGACGTTGAGGAACGAGCAAAATGCCCTGATGATTCGGACGGTGCAGGGTGCGAAGGTGCTGTGTGTGCAGGTGGCCGGGTTGATTGCCAGACGGATTGTCTGTTGGATCTCGCCGGGAGATCGGGCTGTACGCGGTGAACGATTCGGTTTGATTCGATTTGGGTCGCGGATGGACACGTTTCTTCCTGTCGGGACGGCTGTAAGAGTTGCGGTCGGCGATCGAGTCAAAGGTGGGGAAACCATCCTGGGGGAATTGCAATGAAAACCACTGGGACTTCGTCAATCATTCGGAAGAGATGGGAAGCGGCGCAAAGCCGCCATGCACCTGATTCCGAATCTTTTTACGACAGGGAATCTATTGTGCGGCGTGTTTTCGATGCTGTCCGTGTTCAATGCAGACTACATGGTCGCAGCGGTCGCCATCCTGGTGGCGATGATCTTCGACGTGCTCGATGGAAAGTCCGCGCGGTTGACGAACAGCACCAGCCATTTCGGTCTCGAGTACGACTCGTTGTCCGACGTGGTGTCGTTCGGGGTTGCTCCCGGCCTCTTGATTTATTCCTGGGCGCTGAGCGGACAGGGTACGTTTGGTGTGGCGGTGATGTTCGCCTATGTGGCGATGGGTGCGGTTCGGTTGGCCCGGTTTAATTCGACCGCAGCCGTGTCGGACGGCAAGTACTTTACCGGGTTGGCTATTCCTGCAGCGGCAGGGGTCGTGGCGTCGCTCGTGATTTTTGATCACTATAGCGTCAGGATTGGAACGGAAGTGAAGCCCCTCCTCGTCCTGATTATTACGCTGACCCTTTCGTTCTTGATGGTGAGCACCATCAAGTATCGGAGCTTTAAAGACATGAAGTTTCGCGGTGGGCAGCACATTACCTATCTTGTGTGGGGAATTTTGGCGCTCATGCTCGTAGCCGCCTGGCCCCAAGTTATGCTATTTGTCATCTTTGCCGGGTATGCCTTGCTTGGTCCGGCAGAACGGCTCGTCGGACTTCTGTCCAAGATGGCCGGGAAGCGTCCGTCGCCCAAGACCGAGCAGTCGGTGACTGAATCGAAGTTCTAGTGGCTGCGACGAGGAGTAGTACGCGATTCGCACAGCAGTGAGAGAGCTGGTGGATGGTGCAAACCAGCCTGTGCGGCGCCGAACTCGCCTCTGAGCCAGAATCCGTGAAACCCGAGTAATGGATTCCGCCTCGCCCCCGTGACAGGGCGTAATGAAGGGCTGTGGACGGCGCACGTTGTTCATGGCTAAATCAGGGTGGTACCACGGAGCTTCTCAAGCCTCCGTCCCTGGGCTGAGGGATGGAGGCTTTTGTGTTTTTGAGATTGCTGAAAATGCCTTCCCGCAGCGTTCTCGGCTCGCGTGCCTTCCTGCGACGTACCCCTGACGGGTACGCCTGCGATGTCTTCTCGTCGCCTGCGGCCTTGCTGGAAGTCGTTTTGAGCAATCTCACAAGATAGAGAGGTGAAACCATGACACGCATGATCACGAATCTTCGATACGACCCTACGTGATGGAGAGCAATCTCCAGGGGCCAGCATGAATGTGGAAGAGAAAATCATGGTGGCGAAGCAGCTGGCACGTTTGGGGGTCGATATCATCGAGGCAGGATTTGCCTATAGCTCGCCCGGAGATTTTGAAGCGGTGCGGCGGATCGCGCAGGAAGTCGAGGGACCGACGATTTGCAGCCTGGCGCGGGCGCGTCCGGAGGATATCGATCGAGCCTGGGAGGCATTGAAGGGGGCCCCGAAGGTCCGCATTCATACGTTTCTCTCGACCTCGGATATCCACTTGAAGCACCAGTTCAGAATGACGCGCGACGAGGCGAAGAAGCGCGCGGTCGAGATGGTGCAACGGGCGAGGGGCTATGTGGACGATGTGGAGTTTTCGCCCATGGATGCCAGTCGCTCCGATCCCGCCTATCTCTATGAGGTGATCGAGGCGGTGATTGCCGCAGGAGCCGGGACGATCAATATTCCTGATACGGTCGGCTATGCGGTGCCACAAGAATTCGGCCGGCTCATTCGTGGAATTCGCGAGCAGGTGCCGAACAGTGCGAAGGCGGTGATCTCCGTCCATTGCCACAACGATCTGGGCCTTGCCGTGGGGAACAGCTTGGCGGCGGTGTTCGAAGGGGCCGGCCAAGTCGAGTGCACGATCAATGGGATCGGTGAGCGGGCAGGGAACACGGCGCTGGAAGAAATTGTCATGGGGCTTCGGACCAGGAAAGATTTCTATCAAGCCGACACGAAGATTCGTACCGAAGAGATTTCGAAGACCAGCCGATTGGTCAGCAAGATCACCGGCATGGTGGTGCAGCCCAACAAGGCGATCGTCGGGGCGAACGCCTTCGCCCATACGTCCGGCATTCACCAAGACGGGCTGCTGAAGGACAAGACGACCTATGAAATCATGCGGCCGGAGACGATTGGGCTGGTTGAGAGCAAGATGGTCATGGGAAAGCTTTCAGGCCGGCACGCGTTTCGACAGCGGCTGGTGGAGCTGGGGTATACGCTCTCGGACGAAGAGGTCAATCACGCGTTCGAGCGGTTCAAGAAGTTGGCCGATCAGAAGAAGGAGATCTACGAAGAGGATCTCGAAGTCATTGTCTCCGAAGAGTTGGCCAAAATGGCCGATCGGATCACCTTGAAATCGTTCCATGTGGCCAGCGGGACGGATCAGGTGCCGACCGCCACGGTCGAACTCGAGATCGACGGGCGAACGATCGCGCAGACTGGGACGGGCGATGGGCCGGTCGATGCGGTCTATCGGACGATTGCCGCAATCACGCAGACGAAGAGCACGCTCCTCATGTATGTCGTGAAGGCGATCACCGGTGGGACTGATGCCCAGGGCGAAGTCTCGGTTCGGGTTCAAGAAGATGGCCGCACCGTCTCAGGCCATGGGGCGGATACGGACATCATCATGGCCTCGGCGCGAGCCTATCTCAATGCGCTGAACAAGCTGTCGTACTTGGCGGGAAAACAGGCGCAGGGCGAGCAGAAGGTGAACTTGATTTAGAGAAAGTGACCACGGTAGAGTTACCGGCTCGGCCTGGGATCGGGAAGATATCGTTGGCTGTGAGGTGCTCCGTGGTTCATGTCACCCTGGCAGATCGGCCGGAGTTTCTGGCCGGCGATCATACCGTCCTGCGAGAGCTGCTGCATCCGGCGAAACAACCGCTCGCGCTTGGGTATAGTGTGGCGCATGGGACATTGGCTCCCGGCGCTCGGTCGAAATGGCACAGGCTGACGTCCTCAGAGGTCTACTACATTATCGCCGGTCGGGGACGATTGACCGTAGACGACTCGGTCGTCGCGGTGGAACCAGGCTCCGTCGTCTATGTGCCTCCGGGAGGCAAGCAGTCGCTGGAAAATAGTGGACCCACCGCCATCGAGTTCCTCTGCTTGGTCGATCCTGCTTGGCGACCAGAGGATGAGGAAGTGCTGGAATAGAGGCTGGTGCGGTCATAACTCACAAAGAGGGAGAGTGGTCTGTGAAGGCGAAGATTGCCGTACTAGCCGGTGATGGAGTGGGTCGGGAGATCGTCCCTGAAGCCGTGAAGGTGCTGAAGGCTGTGGCCGAGAAGTTCCAGCACACGTTCGAGTTTCTGTCCGGTGATGTCGGCGGACAGGCCATCGACAAAGTGGGCGTGCCGCTCCCGCAGGAGACGCTGACCCTGGCCAAACAGAGCGATGCCGTCTTGCTCGGCGCGGTCGGCGGTCCGAAGTGGGAAGGGCTGGAGTATAGCTTGCGTCCGGAACGCGCGCTGTTGGGATTGCGAGAGCACCTGGGCCTCTATGCGAATTTACGGCCGGCGAAGTTGTATCCGATGTTGGCCGATGCCTCCACACTGAAACGTGAGGTGATTGAGGGAATCGATATCCTCGTCATTCGGGAACTGACCGGCGGTATCTATTTCGGGAAGCCCAAAGGTATCGAGAAGCTGCCGAACGGGAGCGAGCGAGGTATCAACACCGAGGTCTATACCACTGAAGAAATCCAACGCATTGCAAAAGTGGCGTTCGAGGCGGCGAGAAAACGTCGGAAAAAAGTGATGTCCGTCGACAAAGCGAACGTGCTGGAGTCATCCGAACTCTGGCGTCGTGTCGTCACCGACGTCCACAAGGATTACCGGGATGTGGAGTTGAGTCATATCTATGTCGACAATGCGGCGATGCAACTCGTGCGCAACCCGCGGCAGTTCGATGTGATGCTCTGCAACAATATATTCGGTGACATTCTGAGCGACGAAGCCGCGATGTTGACCGGGTCCATCGGCATGTTGCCGTCGGCCAGTATTGGCGCGCAGGTCGGACTGTTCGAGCCGATTCACGGCAGCGCGCCGGACATTGCCGGGAAGAATGTGGCGAATCCCATTGCGACGATTGCCTCGGCGGCCATGATGCTGTCCTATGGGTTCAAGTTGGATAAGGAAGCAGCAGCCATCGAGCAGGCGATCGTGAAAACCCTCGATCTCGGCTATCGCACGAAAGATATTCATAGTCCTGGGACTCGCCTTGTCAGTACGACAGAAATGGGTGAGGCCATCCTGCGAAATCTGAACTAAGCAAGATTGCTCGAGACAGATGAGTACAGATCTCAAAGCTGGATTGATCCAGACCGTTGCCGGTACCGGAGACTCCGGGCTGGTCCGGTGACGGAGCTGTGGCCCTTGCTGCTTGTCTGAATGAGCCGAAGAGTCTCACCCTCGATGCAGAGGGTAACCTGTTCATCGCCGACTCTGAGAACCACGTCGTTCGGAAGATCGACATGAAGACCCAATGTATCAGGACGGTAGCGGGCCGCATTCAGAGGATTGAATCAGGAGCGAAGACCGTCTCGCCCGTTCCGGTGGCTGAGGGAGTGGATGGCGATCCTTTTGCCGAAAGCGGCACGGTCAATTCGCACGCCTTTACCCAACAGACTGACCTGAGTGGGACCGTGCGTTATGTTGTGACCGGTACAGCGCCGGCCAAACGCTTCAGTGGCGACGGTGGTCCTGCCGATCAAGCCCTGTTGAATTTTCCGACAGCGGTTGTGGTCGATCGGGCAGGGCATCTCTACATTGCGGACACGCTGAACCATCGGGTGCGGCGTGTGGATGCGGTGACAGGGGTGATCACGACAGTCGCAGGCCTGGGCCAACCTCGGTATTCAGGTGACGGGGGATTGGCCGTGGAGGCCGGGTTGAATGAACCGGCTGCCTTGGCGGTGAGTGACGAGGGCGTCCTCTATATTGCCGACCAGAGTAACAACCGCGTGAGGGCGGTGGATTTGGCCACCGGAGTGATTTGTACGGTCGCAGGGACAGGAACGGCTGCGTATAATGGAGATGGTGTGGCTGCGACAGAAACCGGTCTGGCCGGTCCCAGTGGATTGGCGCTTGCGTCAGATGGCACGTTGTTCATTGCCGATAGCTTCAACGGAAGGATTCGTGCCGTTGATCCCGTCACTGGTCTCATACGAACTGTGGTGGGCGACGGCGGTGAGTATCGGTACCAGGGGCCGGATGAACCACCCAGCAGCAGTCTCTCTCGGCCATCGGGGATTGACGTTGGATGAAGAGGGGAATCTCTACGTGACCGATTCGGACAACCATCTGGTGCGGCGATGGGATCGAATCACTGGACGTATTGAGCGCATCGCCGGCGTTGGTGTGGCACGACTACGGGGGCGACGAGGGCGCGGCCCTCGAAGCCGGCTTGAGCTACCCGTTTGGAATCGTGATGGATCGTGCGGGGCATGTGCTCGTGGCCGATACGTTCAATCATCGCATTCGCGAGATCGTGCTGTAGGTAGGATCGAGGTTCATGTTGAAAAAGAAATCAGGGTATGTCGTGGCGATCCTCGGTGCGACCGGGGCGGTTGGGAAAGAAACGATCGAGATACTTGAGGAGCGAAAGTTTCCGTTGGCCTCGTCTGCGTCTGTTTGCATCGAAGCGTTCGGCCGGTGAGGTGATGTCATGTCAGGGCAAAGAGTGGAAGGTTGAGGTACTGACGCAGGAGTCTCGTTTGCCGGTGTCGACATCGCATTCATTTCTGCGACGGACGCCATCAGCCGCGAGTATGGTCAACGACTCGGAGAAGCCGGGGTGGTGGTCATCGACGACAGTGGCGTCTTTCGGATGGAAGCCGATGTTCCGTTGGTCGTGCCGGAAGTCAATGCCCATGCTCTTCTGACGATGCCTCGGGCATTGTCTCGATTCCGAACTGTACGACGACTCCGCTGGTCATGGCGCTCAAGCCGCTGCAGGATGCCGTAGGGGTCAAGCGGGTTGTCGTCACGACGTTTCAATCGGTGTCCGGGACCGGCGCTGCCGCCATGGATGAACTGATGACGCAGACGAAAGACCTGCTGTCCTTTCGCGATGCGAAGGCCGAAGTCTACCCCTATCAGATCGCCTTCAATCTGCTTGCCGCATATCGACGATCCTTCTAACGTCGGAGGGGACTGTTCCGAAGGAAGATGAAGATCGTCCATGAGACAAGAAAAATCTTGAAGCGACCAGCGCTTCACGTGACGGCGACGACCGTGCGTGTTCCGGTGTTGCGCTGCCATTCCGAAGCCATCAACGTGGAGACTGAGCGGCCGCTTAAGGCCAATGAAGCCCGTGCGACTCTGGCCGCTATGCCGGGCGTGATTGCTGTATGATGATCCGGCACAGAAGATCTATCCCATGCCGTTGGATGCGACCGGGAAGGATGAGGTCTACGTCGGCCGTATCAGGGAAGATGAATCGATCACGAACGGTCTGAATCTCTGGGTGGTGTCCGATAATCTCCGCAAAGGGGCCGCGCTCAATGCGGTGCAAATCGCAGAACATTTGGCTCAAGGCTGATGGCTGAGTGGGGAAGTCTAGGCAAGGTCTTCATCGGAGTCGGGCTATGCGTGGTGCTGGTCGGTCTGTTGCTGCTGATCGCAGACCGCGTTCCAGGAATTGGGAATCTCCTGGGATGGTTCGGCAAGCTTCCCGGCGACATCTCCATTCGACGAGATAACTTCAGCTTCTCGTTTCCCCTCGCAACCAGCCTGCTCCTCAGCGTCATCCTGAGTCTGGTATTCTATCTAATAACATGGATCTTTCGCCGGTGAAGCAACTGAGGGGTGCATGTATGCCGAGCCATCGTGGCGGGAGCATGCCTTCTCGGCCTGTCTTCGGGAGCCGAGGCGGCGCGAGTCGATCCGAGTTCTGCTGTCGGCCGACGTGCCACGGCTCGATATCCGTGCAGACAGTCCATTATGGGTGACGGATGCAAAAGGCCGTGGTCAGGCTCTGCGCGCGCCGGTCCAGGTCACAGCCGCTGGAGCGGGGTTTCTGCTGAATGGCGTCCGCATGCAGACGGAGCAATTGACGCTGCAAGGCGGAGAGCAAGGCCTCACGCTGACGTTTCCACGGCTCGCTCGGAAGCCCAACGGGGCGGCGGTGTCATCGGGCGACTCCGGCACGGAGATTTCGGTGAGCGGTCTCGTCCATCTCGTGCGAAGAGGCAAGGGGTTTCTGGTCATCAATCGGGTCGATCTTGAAGAATACGTCAAAGGGGTCGTTCCCTCCGAGGTCAGTTCGACCTGGCATCCGGAAATGTTGAAAGCGCAGGCGGTCGCGGCCAGGACCTATGCGCTCTATCAGCAGATGTTGAGCGCCACGCGAGAGTACGACGTGGTGGCGACGGTGCAAGACCAGGTCTATCGCGGGAAGCAGGGGATTGATGCGGGGATCCTGCGCGCGGTCGAAGAGACCCGTGGGTTGGTCGTGACCTATCAGGATGCGCCGATCTATGCAGCCTTCTCATCGACAGCCGCCGGGTTGACGGAAGATGCCATGAATGTGTGGTCGAAAGACTATCCCTATCTCAAGGGCGTAGAATGTCCCTTCGACCTTATGTCGCCCTACTATCAATGGAAGTCCTCCTTCAAAATCGACACGCTCGAGCAGAATTTGCGGCAGCAGGGATTTCCCGTGGGTACGATCGCGACGATCACGCCCTTGTCGTTCAGCCGCGGGGGGCGAGTCGCGAAGCTGCGTGTTCTCCACTCTGGTGGAGAATTGGTTCTTCGCGGAGAAGAGTTGCGGAAAGCGGTCGGCTACACCATCATTCCCAGTACGCAGTTTGCCATCGAATCGATCGGCCGAGATGTGGTGCTTTCCGGTTTCGGCGCGGGCCATGCTGTCGGCATGTGCCAGTGGGGCGCGAAAGAACTGGCTGAGTTGGGCTATCCCTTCTCGACGATTCTTCAGTATTATTATCCAGGTACCGAACTGCAGAATATGACGCTGACGAAAGCTCCGATCCCGCCGTCTTCCTGATGCAGCTCTCAGAATTCGATTTTCCGTTCGATTCCTCGCTGATTGCCGCTCACCCAAGCCTCCCGCGCGATCACGCCAGGCTGCTCGTTCTGCAGCGTGCTCGACCGCTCGATCGCCCATCGCCGCGTCGACGAGTTGCCCGATCTTCTTCAGCCCGGCGATCTCCTCGTGGTCAACAATACAAAGGTGTTGGCCGCACGCGTGGCCGGACGGAAGCGTCCTTCCGGCGCGGAGGTCGAGATCCTCTTTGTGAAGGATCTCGGCGATGCGATCTGGGAAGTGCTGATCAAGGGAACGTTTCGGCCTGGACAGATTATTGAGATGGGTGCAGAGGCTGTGGCTGTGGTGGTCGAGCGTGGGCGCGACCAGAACGACGGTTCGGGTCGAGAGTCCGATTCCGTTGTCTGAATGGCTGCGGCAATATGGTCGAATGCCGCTTCCACCCTATATGAAACGGGCGCCGACCGACCAGGATCGAGAATGGTACCAAACCCTGTTCGCGCAGCATGAGGGCGCCATTGCGGCGCCGACCGCCGGGCTCCATTTCACACCGGAGCTGCTGGCACGGTTGCAACAGCGAGGGGTCGGTCTCGCGACCGTCACGCTGCATGTCGGTGTCGGGACCTTCAAGCCGGTGACGGTCGATCAGATCGAAGACCATCGGATGGGCGCAGAATGGCTCGAAGTCGGAGCAGAAACGGTTCGTGCCATCGAGCAGGTTCGAGTGACAGGGAGACGAATTGTCGCTGTCGGGACCACGGTGGTACGCGCGCTCGAAACTGCAGCTCGCGTGGACGGCCAGATCCGATCCTATCGTGGAGAGACAGATCTGTTTATCACACCAGGGTTTCCGTTCAAGGTGGTCGATGCCCTCCTCACGAATTTTCACTTGCCACGTACCACATTGCTGATGCTGGTCTCCGCATTGACCGGGACCGAATTTCTTCGACAGGCCTATGCAGAGGCGGTTCGCGAGCGGTACCGCTTCTACAGCTATGGCGATGCGATGTTGATTCTCTGACAAGGTCTGAAAGTCGTCAAGTCTGAAAGTCCCGGCTCATGATCGTCTGAGACTTTAAGACTTGATGACGTTAGGACGTGGCGACTTTTGACGAGTGATGCTACAACAACTCGCGGTTGATCTTGATGGGGATGGTCGTTTTGAGCGATTCGGTGTAGGCCATCAGCGCACGTTGCTGCTTTTGAAAGAGGACGTCCTGTATGGCACGGTCCTTTGCTGCGGCAGTCTTGGCGGGATCTGATTCCGTTTGCCGCAGCGTGAGGGCTTGCGCCTCGGCAAGCTCTGCAGGGGTAAGGGCCACGGCGTCGCGGATGATCATCCGGGCTTTGTTGCTCAGTAGCTTCTTTCGCTTCCATCGCCTCGAAAATCGAGGGCGTCAGATGATTCGCTGACAGGAGCCGTTGGTAGACGTCCGGATCGAATGTCGCCGTTCTTTTGAAAATCAGGGATCTGCATGATGAATTCGCGCAGTTCGTCGTTGGCGACTGTGAGGCCCATGTTTTTTGCCGCGATGAGCCAGGTCCGATTGTCGATGAGTTGATCGACCACTAATTGCTTGATCGTTTCGTCTTTGAATTCTCCGGGGACTTTGTCCTTATAGAAGCGATAGGTATTCTCGTAGGCGCGTCGGAACTCATCGCGGGACACGGTGAGATCTCCGACTGAGGCGACGACGGTGCCGGTCTGTTCACCGAACCCCCACCAGCCCATGGTGATGACGAAGGCGAGGGCGATGATCCCCATGATGGACTTGAGGAGCCAGGGATAGCTATGCGACGATTCGCGCATCAATTTGAGCATGACAACCTCTCGAAAAGTTCGTGTGCACGGATTCTACTCAGGGACCTGTGCAAAGGCAAGAGACGACCGTTTCTCCACACGGCGATCTCACGAACGAATTGAGTTGTTTGCTCGCAGAGGTGAGAATTATTGCCCATGATACCTGACCTGCAAAACAACGGTCTTTGTTTGTGCTAGGTAGTCCGATTTGTTATACTTTGCCACTAATTGTAAGGAGATCCCTTGGCGGAGGAGGTCAGAGGGGTTCATTCAATCGGTGCCGGGATCTACCCTAAGGCGCAGGTCCTGAACCGTGGTATCGCCAAGCTGATCGATCTGTTCATCGTCGCGGCAGCCGGTCAAATGATCTGTGCCGGTAGGTTTTCTTGGAGGATTGGCGTATATACTGATCGCTGATGGATTTGCCGGTGGGCGCAGTATCGGTAAACGGTTGATCGGTCTCCAGACGGTGCTTCCAGATCGGCGCGAGGCAGCAGGGTTTCGGGAATCCATTATCCGCAATCTGCCCTTTGCGGTAGCTCAGGTAGCCTTCGCCGTTCCCTACGTGGGATGGCTTGTGTCGGCAGCGATCATTGCGTTCGAAGCGGTATTGATTCTCGGGAACGAGCAGGGGCGGCGTCTTGGTGATGAGGTGGCTGGTACTCAGGTGTTAGATGTTGGTCGTTTGACATCGCCTGACTGAATGCGCAGTCGGAGTCTGAGGGGAAGGGAGAGCAATCGTGGGCTTTGGGAGCGATATCTTCGGATGGTTCTCGAACGACCTGGCCATTGACCTAGGGACGGCGTCGACCCTTGTGTACGTGCATGGGAAAGGGATCGTGCTGAACGAACCTTCGGTCGTGGCGGTTGAGAAAAAGACCGAACGAGTGCTCGCAGTCGGCACGGAAGCGAAGAGAATGTTGGGACGCACGCCGGGCAACATCATTGCGGTGCGGCCCATGAAAGAAGGCGTGATCGCCGACTTCGAAATGGCAGAGCAGATGTTGAAGCGGTTCATTCAGAAAGCCCACAATCGCAGCGCATTCGTGCGTCCGCGCATCATCATCGGTGTGCCGTCGCGCATTACGCAAGTTGAGCAGCGGGCCGTTCGAGACTCGGCCGAATTGGCCGGTGCCCGCGAAGTGTATCTGATCGAAGAACCGGTGGCCGCAGCCATTGGCGCCGGTCTTCCGATCACCGAACCCTCCGGCAACATGGTGGTCGATATCGGCGGCGGCACGACCGATATCGCCGTCATTTCGCTCGGCGGAATCGTCTATAGCGAGTCCGTCAAGGTCGCGGGCGATCGCATGGACGATGCGATCATGAATTATATTAAGAAGAAGTATAACCTCCTCATCGGTGAACATATGGCGGAGCGGATCAAGTTCGAAATCGGATCCGCCTACCCCTTTGAGGAACGCAAGACGATGATGATCAAGGGGCGAGACTTGATTTCCGGCATTCCGCGCACGTTGGTGGTGGATGACGCAGAAGTCCGGGAAGCGCTGCAGGAACCGATCGGGACAATCGTCAACGCGATTAAAGTGGCACTGGAGAATACCCCGCCGGAGTTGGCGGGCGACATTATCGATCGTGGCGTCGTACTCACGGGCGGAGGATCTTTGCTGAAGGGCATGGATACGCGCTTTCGGGAGGAGACGAATCTGCCGATCATCACCGTGGATGATCCCCTGACTTCCGTCGTCTTGGGGGTCGGGAAAATCCTCGATGAGTTGGATCTGCTCGCCAAAGTGTCGGTGATGTCCCAGGCCAATACCTACCGATAAGGTTCCATCCCTCACTCCCTTATTATGTGGATGGCTCACTCTCGTTCTCCCTACGGTGCCAGACGTATTGGCGCTTGCCTGCTTTGCTCTCCTGCTGGTGGCTCTTTTTCTGCTTCCCAGTCAAATCCAAGGACTCTTGCAGTATCTGGATGGGCCAGTCGGATATGTCGTGCGTGTTCCGCTCGAAGCCATCGCGTCCATCGATGCCGGCATTGCCGATCGCTGGGAACAGTACGTGGCGTTGCAAGGGGTACGGGAAGAGAACCAACAACTCCGGAAAGAAATTGAGTGGCTGCGCGGGCAACATAGCCAGTTGCGTGAGTCAGCCGCCGCGACAGAACGATTGACGTCCTTGCTGCAGTTTAAGGAGCAGGCGCTCCCTACGATGGTCGCCGCTCAAGTCATCGGGCGTGATGCCACGAATCGATATCGTGCCATCATTCTCAATAAGGGCGAGAGCGACGGGATCAAGCCGGATATGGGAGTGGTCACGCCTGCCGGTGTCGTCGGGCGCGTCGTGAAAACGACAGGGGCGTCCTCGGTGGTGCTCTTGGTGACCGATCCGAACAACGCCATCGCCGGTCTCATTCAGCGGACGAGAGACGAAGGCATTGTGGAAGGGACTCAACAAGGGCTGGCCCAGCTGAAGTATATTCCGTTGTTGTCGACACTCCGAGACGGTGATCGGGTTGTGACCTCAGGCCTTGTCGGAGGTTTCCCCCGAGGGCTCGTGATCGGCACGATTACGCGCATCGATAAAGAAGAAGGCGCCCTCTTCCAGTCTGCGGAACTCATGCCGGAAGTCGATGTCGGTCGTGTGGAAGAAGTGTTGGTGATTCAGACGTCATATGGACAGTCCACGAAGGCCGGGACGGGAGCGGATCTGCTCGGGAAGCCAGCACCATGAAATTCCTTTTCTATCTGATGCTCGTGCTGCTGCTCGTCCCCCTGCAGACGACGCTGCTGCCACATCTGAGCGTGTGGAATATCAAGCCGGATTTGGGGCTTGTGGCCGCCGCGCTTGTCGGGACTTTTTGCCGGCGAACTGGAAGGCCTTCTCGTGGGGCTCGCGATCGGATGGGTCCTGAGTCTGTTCTCAGCCGGTGAACTCTGGTTGAGTCTCCTCACGAACGGAGGCGTCGGGCTCTTGGCGGGATTCCTGGGGCGACAGGTGTCGCAGGTGACGTCGATCTCACTGGGTGTAGGGCTGCTGCTGGTGTCTTTGGCGAGCGGGCTGTTTGCCGCGATGAATTTCAAGCATCTCGACATGTCTCAGATGTGGTGGATGATCGAGTCGATCGTCTTTCCGCAGGCATGTTTTGATGGAGCGGTGGGGGCAGGGCTCTATTGGTTGCTCTCTCAGCGATTTGATCTCACCCGCCTGAGGACCGAATAGCAGGTCTGTGATGGGCGTGGCGGAATGTTGATTGTGACGCATGGCAACAGCTGGTCTGCACGATTCTGAACTTGGGGAACTCCAACGCCGATTGATCATTCTCCGCGTCGGCTTGTTGCTCGTCGTGGCATTACTGGGGCTGCGGCTCTGGCACTTGCAGATTCGTGAGGGGCCCTACTACCGCGATCTCTCCGAGAACAATCGGACACGTTCTGTCATCATGGAGCCGGCTCGAGGGCTCATCTACGATCGCAACGGGGTGTTGCTGGCGAATAATGTCCCCAGCTTCACGCTCTACGTCTCGCTTGAGGACGTCAAAGATCGCGACCTGCTCATCGATCAGCTCAGCAGTCTCTTGGGGTTCGATGAGGCGCTCGTCAGGAAGAAGCTCACGGCTCGCGGCAGCAAACAACTGCCGCGCAAGGTGAAGGATCGCTTAACCCTTCGAGAAGCGACGTTGATCGAGTCTCACCGTCTGGACTTGCCCGGAGTGATGGTGCAAGTCGAATCGCAACGGAACTATCCTGGCGGAGTGACGGCCTCGCATCTGTTGGGCTATGTGGGGGAAGTGTCGCCCGAGCAGTTAGAGAAACCTGAATTTGCCGACCTGCACCAGGGCAGCATTGTCGGGCAATATGGTGTGGAGAAATTTTTCGATCAGCTCATGCGCGGTCAGGCCGGGCAGAAAAGCATAGAAGTCGATGCGGTAGGTCATGAGAAACGAACCGTCGTCGTGGAGCAGCCCCATGCCGGGGACAATTTGTATCTCACGATCGATGCGCGGCTGCAAAAAGTGGCCGAAAATCTGTTGGGAGAGGAATCGGGCGCGATTGTCGCGCTTGATCCGAGGACAGGTGACGTGCTTGCCATGGCCAGCCGTCCGGGCTTCGATCCGAACATCCTCTCGCGGGAACTCACACCGAAACAATGGGCCGAGATCGTGCAAGACGAGGGGCGTCCCTTGAACAATCGAGCCTCGCAAGGGCAGTACCCGCCCGGTTCGGTCTTCAAAGTGATGATGGCTGCCGCAGCATTGGAAACCAAGACCGTGACGCCGTCGACATCCATCTTTTGCAATGGAGGGTATCAGTTCGGTCGCCGCGTGTATCATGACTGGAAAGCCGGGGGGCATGGCTCGGTGGATCTCCGGCATGCGCTCGTGCAATCGTGCGACGTCTATTTCTATACCGTTGGGCAGCGGATGGGGATCGAGACGATGGCCTCCTTTGCCCATCAGTTTGGGTTGGGAGAGGAGACGGGGATTGAGCTGCCGTCTGAACGGGTTGGGATCGTGCCGTCCGAGGCCTGGAAACGGAAGGCCAAGAATGAGGCGTGGCTGCCAGGCGAAACGATCTCGGCATCAATCGGACAGGGCTATGTGAATGTGACCCCGCTGCAGATGGCGAGCTTGATCGGCACCGTCGCAAACGACGGTGTCACGTTCCGTCCGCGATTGGTTCAGGCCGTGATGGATCGAGCGACCGGAGAACTCCAGCAAAGGCCTGCGGTTCCCAAGCGCACGTTGAAGCTGAGGCCTGGGATCTTACCGCTGATTAAAGAGGCGCTGGCCGGGGTGGTCAAAGAGGGGACGGGCACGCGGGCGCAGTCGGCGCTGGTGACGATCGCCGGGAAGACCGGTACGGCCCAGACGACGGCCTTGCGCACCGGTCCGGAGAAAGATATTCCGAAGAAGTTCCGCGATCATGCCTGGTTTGTCGCATTCGCTCCGGTTGAAGCGCCCACCATCGCCGTTGCGGTGCTGGGTGAACATATGGGCCACGGGGGTTCTGCCTCGGCGCCCCTTGCCAAAGAGCTGATCGAGACCTATGTGAAATTGAATCTTTCCGCTCCTCCCGGTGTGAAGGATGGTGCGGTTGCGCGGGTAGGGGATGCCGGAGGACAGGGAACGAGATGATCGATCGGGTGTTCATGAGCCGGGGCTTTGACAATTTCGATTTCCGTTTTATCGGGCTGATCTTTGCCATCCTGGGGATCGGCGTCCTGTCGATTTATAGCGTGACGCATGACCAAGGGGTTGCGTTCCCGTTTTATGCCAAACAGCTCGTGTGGATTGCTGCTCGGAACGGTCGCGTTTCTCGTCATGTGGCTCTCGGACTATCATCGAATCGCACGGTTAGCGTATCCTGCCTATGCGATTATCTTAATCTTACTCGCCGTCGTGCTGTTTGAAGGCAAGAGCAGCCGAGGAGCGCAACGATGGATTCCGATGGGGCCATTTGCCTTTCAGCCATCGGAATTCGCAAAGCTGGTCCTCATTCTGACCTTGGCGCACTACTATTCGCAGGCGCCGCGGGTGGGCTGGCTCCAACGAGTGGTGCTCCCGGGGCTGTTGGTGCTGCCGGGGCTGCTCCTGATCCTGAAGCAGCCGGATCTCGGGAGCGGGTTGAGCTTCTTGGCGGTCTATGCCGCGATGTTGCTGATGGTGGGCATGCGGTCGAAGGCGTTGGGTGTCATTCTCCTGTTTTCGCTGATGCTGTTTCCCTTCGCCTGGGAGATGATGTGGGGGTCATTGCATGATTATCAGCGACAGCGCATTATGACGTTTGTCGATCCGGTCTACGATCCTGGAGGCAAGGGATATCATGCGCTCCAATCGCGGATTGCCATCGGAGCGGGAGAGTTGACGGGGAAGGGGCTCTACGGAGGAACGCAAAGCCAATTGAAGTTTTTGCCCGAGGGGCATACCGACTTTGTCTTTTCGGTGTTTGCAGAGGAATGGGGATTTCTCGGAGTGCTGGTGCTCTTGCTGTTGTTTGTCGCGTTGATCTGGCTGTCGTTAGAAATTGTGGCGCGCGCGAAGGATCAGCTCGGAGCGCTGCTGGCGGTCGGCATCCTCTGCATGTTGTGTTTTTGCGTCGTGATCAATATCGGCATGACGGCGGGCATGTTCCCCATCGTGGGAATTCCCCTTCCGCTCATGAGTTACGGCGGGAGTGCGACGATTATGACGATGGCGTCGCTCGGCCTGCTCTTGAATGTCAAACGCCGTCGATTGAGTTTCTTTTAGTGAGAGGGTGATCGCACGGTCTCGAATGAATCGGGATCGAGGCAAGAGGTTATATGTATGGTGCGAACCGTCGGATCGACGAGCATGTCGAGTGGAGGCTGGAACCTGGGGATTCCCCGCGTTCGTCCTGCACGTCGGTGCGACGGTTCTGCTGAATGGAAGGAGTCGGTATGGGAGTAGAAATTGCGATTACAGTCGCACGCGAGGAAACTCGTGTCGCGGTGTTGGACGGCGGAGTCGTCACGGATCTCTTCGGGGATCGTGCGAAGCACAAGGACTTTGTCGGGAACATTTATAAAGGAAAAGTGGCGAAAGTGTTGCCTGGCATGCAGGCGGCATTTGTGGATATCGGCCTCGCGAAGGCGGCCTTCATGCACGTGTCGGATTTGTCGTTGGACTCCGAGCCGGGCGACACGCTCGTCGATGCGGATGAGGACGACAAGGATGCCGATAAGGATGGGGATATGCTGGGCCCCCGGCGCCAAAGCTCCAAGCCGATTGAGCAGTTGCTGAGTGAAGGGCAAGAGCTGATGGTGCAGATTTCCAAAGGGCCTATCGGCACGAAAGGCTCGCGGGTCACGACCTATGTGTCGCTCCCTGGCCGGTATCTCGTGTTCATGCCCAACGTGGAACATATCGGTGTGTCCCGCCGCATCGCCCGCGACGAGGAGCGGGCTCGACTCAAGGACATTATGAAGCGGGTGCGGCATCCAGGCTGCGGATACATTGTCCGCACGGTGAGCGAAGGGGTCAAAGAAGATGAGCTGCGATCCGACGTCGACTTTTTGCACGTGCTCTGGCAGGACATCCTGGCGAAACGTGAGCAGAAGGGGGCGCCGGCATTGCTCCATGCCGACTTGAGTCTGAGTTTCCGCGTCGTGCGCGATCTCTTTGGGAAGAAAGTCGATCGGTTATGGATCGACTCGCGTGAGGAGTATCAGGCGGTCCGGGACTTCGTGCAGCGATTCTCGCCGGAGCAAACGTCACGCATTCATTTGTACGACAAAGATGAAAGTCTCTTCGATCATCTGGGCGTGGAGCAGGAGATGGCGCGGGCCCTCAGCCGCAAAGTCTGGCTCAAGTCCGGTGGGCATCTCGTGATCGATCATACGGAAGCGATGACCGTCATCGACGTCAACACCGGACGGTTCGTGGGGAAGCGCGATCAGGAGGAGACCATTCTCCGGAACAATCTGGAGGCGGCGAAAGAAGTGGCCTATCAGATGAAGTTACGTGGGATCGGCGGAATCATCATCGTCGATTTCATCGACATGGAGCGAGAGAAGAATCGTGACAAGGTGTACCACGCGTTGCTCGATGCGATGTCGACCGACAAGGCCCGCACCAGAGTGTCCAGAATCTCCGACCTGGGGCTGATCGAGATTTCTCGTGAACGGGTGAGAGAAGACCTCCTGCGTTCGCTCTCCGAGCCCTGTCACTATTGCGAAGGGCGGGGCTATACGAAGTCTCCGACCACGGTGGCCTATGAGATATTCCGCGATGTCCGTCGGATCGGCAGCAGTCCAGAGCCGCAGCGGATCGTCATCGGCGCCCATCCCTCGGTCGTCGGGCTGCTGCAAGATGAAGAGCGGCAAGGTCTTGAGGCTGTGGAGCGCGAGTGTGCCGCGAAAATCATCGTCATGCCGGACGAACACTTGCATCTGGAACAGTACGATCTAGCGGTGCTCTAAGGATTGTGGTTTCCGTGCGACAAGACCTATGCAGCCCTTCAGCCAGCCTGTAGGTGCGGATTCCTCTTCTGAGGTCGCGGGTCCTTCTTCCGGTCATCGCATGACAAGACCAGTGTTAGAGTCTTGGCTCCGCCTGCGGGCGATCGATGGAGTGGGAGACCTGACGGTGCTTCGGTTAGTTCGCGCCTGGCACTCTCCTGAGGCTGTCCTGCGTGCCTCCCGTGATGAGTTGATTCAGAGTGGATGCAGCCCGCAGTTGGCGGACGCGATACGACGCGGGCCTGATCGTTCCGCCTGTCGGAGCATCGAGCGGGAACTCAATGCGATCGAGCGTGGGCGCATTGAAGTCCGGAGCGTGTTGGATCCTGCCTATCCCACGCGACTGAAGATGATTGCGGACCCTCCGCCGCTCTTGTACATCACCGGCACATTGACTGAGCAGGATGAGCTGGCGGTGGCCATCGTGGGTGCACGGCGTGCGACGGCAGCCGGACGTGCCATGACCGAAGAGTTGAGCCACGACTTGGCAGGAGCGGGCATGACGGTGGTGAGTGGACTCGCGCGCGGAGTTGATGCGGCGGCCCATCGAGGCGCGCTCGCCGCGCAGGGGCGCACCATTGCGGTGCTGGGCTGCGGGATCGATCGGACCTATCCGCCGGAACATGAGCGGTTACGCCGACAGATCGAGGAGCGGGGGGCGATTCTGTCTGAGGTGCCGATGGGTGCGCCACCCCACAGCCATCACTTTCCTCGACGGAATCGCATCATCAGCGGGTTGTCCCTGGGCGTGATTGTGACAGAGGCGGCCATCAACAGCGGATCGTTGATTACCGCGAGACTGGCCGCCGAGCAGGGCCGAGAGGTCTTTGCGGTTCCGGGCTTTGTGAAGGAAGATACCAGTCGCGGAACGAACGCATTGCTCAAAGAGGGTGCGGCCTTGATCGAACGCGCGCAGGATGTCATCGACGCGGTCCTGCCGCAGCTGGAACCGGCGCTGCGCCTGCGCCTGCAACCTTCTCGAGAGAAGAACGACCGTGGCGATCAGTTGGGCAAAGAGGAACAGCTGGTGTATGATGCCTTGTCGTATGACCCGCTCACAGTGGACGACGTGATTGTTACCACAGGGTTGTCGGTGTCCACCGTGATGGCCTCGCTCTTGTCCCTGGAGCTTCGACAGCGAGTCAGACAGCTGCCGGGGCAACGCTATCTTCGGGCATAATCGTCGAACAGTTGCACAGATTTGGTATATTTGATACGGATGAGAGGGCAAACTCTCGTAGCGAACCGGAGTCTTCATGGCTAAATCACTCATTATTGTCGAGTCCCCGACGAAAGCACGCACCATCACCAAGTATCTTGGGCGTGGCTATACCGTCATGGCTTCGGTCGGCCATATTAAGGATCTTCCCACCAGCAAGCTTGGCGTTGACCTGGAACACGATTTCGAGCCGCAGTATGTGACGATCAAGGGAAAATCGAAGGTCTTGGCGGAGATTAAGAAAAAGGCGGAAGAGGCCGACAAGGTGTTCCTCGCGCCGGACCCTGACCGAGAAGGCGAAGCCATCGCGTGGCACCTCGAGCAGGAACTGCTCGGCAAATCCAAGTCCAAGTCCAAGAAAAAGACAGAGGGCAAGGTCTTCCGGGTACTCTTCAACGAAATCACGGAATCGGCCATCAAGCGCGCGCTGCAGTCGCCGGGGCAGGTCGATATGAAGCTGGTGAATGCGCAGCAGGCCCGTCGGGTGCTTGACCGGATTGTCGGATACCAAGGCAGCCAATTGCTCTGGACCAAGGTGCGTCGAGGGCTCAGCATGGGCCGGGTCCAGTCCGTGGCGATGCGATTGATTTGCGAACGTGAACAGGAACGAGAAGCGTTTCGCGCGGAAGAGTACTGGTCTATTGCGGTGATGCTGTCCGGGACCAATCCCCCTCCGTTTGAAGCCAAGCTCCACAGCATCAACGGACAGGACGCTTCGATTGCGACGGAGACCGATGCGCAGCGCATCGTCGATGCCGTTCAAGGGAAAGAGTTTGTCGTTGACTCGATTGAACGAAAAGAAAAGAGACGGAATCCTGTCGCGCCCTTCATCACCAGCCGGCTCCAACAGGAAGCCGCGCGCAAGTTGCATTTCTCATCGAAGAAAACGATGACCCTGGCGCAGAAGCTGTACGAAGGGATAGAAATCGGGGCGGAAGGTCAGACCGGTCTCATTACCTATATGAGGACGGATTCCCCGCGTATTTCGAACGAGGCGATGGCGGAAGCGCGCCAGGTGATCCAGGAGCGGTTTGGCGCAGAATACTTGCCCGCCACGCCGAACGTCTACAAGACGCAGAAAGCGGCGCAAGAAGCACACGAAGCGATTCGTCCCACGTCAGCGGCGCGCGACCCGGAGTCGATCAGGCAGTACCTAGAGCCGGATGTCCATAAGCTGTACCAGTTGATCTGGAATCGATTTATCGCATCGCAGATGGTTCCTGCGATTCTTGATGTGACTCGCGTGGAGTCGAGTCCCTGTCAAGACGAACGAAAAATTTCTTTTCCGATCAACCGGCACCGTGGTGAAGTTTCCCGGTCATACGATTGTCTACATGGAGGGGATCGACAAGGAACTCTTCGCGCAGAAACAAAAGAGCGAGCAGGAGGTCGAGGACGAGGCCGAGCGCCAGCTGCCTCTGCTCAGCGAGGGAGAGCGGCTGCGGCTCGTATCCCAGGAGGGACAGACGGTCCCCGGCGTGCTCTCGAAACAACACTTCACCCAGCCTCCGCCTCGGTATAACGAAGCCTTGCTGATCAAGGAATTGGAAGAAAAAGGCATCGGCCGGCCATCCACCTATGCGAGTATCATTTCGACGATTCAAGATCGCAAATATGCCGAAAAGGTGGACGGACGGTTCGCTCCCACCGAAACAGGGCGGACCGTGAACGATTTCCTGATGAAGGGATTTCCCGGACCTGATCAACGTCGACTTCACCTCGCACATGGAAGAGGAGTTGGACGAAGTCGAAGAAGGCAATAAGCCGTGGGTGACGGCGGTGCGGGAGTTTTACGGGACCTTCACAACGGATCTGGAGAAGGCGAAGACGATTCCTGGACCCAAGGACACGGTGGAGCCACCGACGGATATTCCCTGCGAGAAGTGCGGCCGGATGATGGAGATTAAATGGGGACGCAACGGCAAGTTTCTCGCCTGTCCGGCGTACAAGGACAAGCCTCCCTGCAAGAACACGCAGAACTTTGAGAAGCTCGAGGATGGCACCATTAAAATTGTCCCGAAGATTGAGTTGACGACGGATGAGAAGTGCGAGAAATGCAGCAGTCCGATGGTGGTGAAGACCGGGCGGTTTGGAAAGTTCATCGCCTGCTCCGCCTATCCGGAGTGCAAGACCACCAAGCCGCTTGCGCTGGGCGTGAAGTGTCCTCAGCCTGGCTGTGGCGGCGATCTTGTCCAGAAGCGCACGAGAAAAGGACGTTCGTTCTTTGCCTGCAGTAAGTATCCGGCGTGCGAATATGCCCTGTGGGATCGTCCGATCAACAAGACCTGTCCGACCTGCAGCGCCCCGTTTCTCATCGAAAAAGTCAGCAAGCAAGTTGGCCGCAGCGTCCAATGCCGCAGCGAAGAATGCGGCTACCGCGAAGCAGGATAAGTCCGACCGGCTCCTTCTTCCATTCCATCGTGCCTCCTTCGTTCCATCCTGAAAATGGGATGCGGCATTCTTGTGCCTCCGTCGGTCGCGTGATGACGCTGCGAGATTGAGAACCAGTGTCGCCAATGATGAAAATCAAACTCAAGGAGACTCGACCGACCGAGTTGACGAAGGCCCCAGACGTGTTGATAATGAATCGAGGTGAAGCCATCTGGCGGTGAAAGTCTCTTCACTCAAAGCGCCTCTGAGGGCCTATCAAACTTGAGAAAGGGGAGAAACCATGAAAGCGAAAGAGGGCGTCATCAACATCCTCAATAAGATCCTGACCGCGGATCTGACGGCCATCAACCAGTACTTTGTCCATGCCAAGATGTGCGAGAACTGGGGCTATGAACGACTCCATCACAAAGTGCGGGAGCGGAGCATCGCTGAGATGAAAGACGCCGATGAGCTCATCGGCCACATTCTCTATCTGGATGGTGTGCCGAACGTGCAGCGTATGAATACGGTGCAGGTAGGAGAAACTGTTCCTGAGCAGTTGAAGCTGGATTTAAAAGCCGAACAAGAAATGCTCGCCTTGTTAAGCGATGGCGTGGTGCATTGTACGAAGGTGACCGACTTCACCACGCGGCACATGCTTGAGGATATGGCCAAAGACGTGGACCAACATATCGATTGGATCGAAACGCAGATGGAAACGATCAAGCAGGTGGGGCTGGAGAACTATCTCGCTGAACAGATCAAGAAAGAAAGCTAAGCGCCATCATGAAAGCCAAAGAAGGCGTCGTAGAATTCTTGAATCGGGTCTTGAAGTCGGAATTGACCGTGGTGCATCAATACCTGCTCGATGCGGCCATGTGCAAGCATTGGGGCTATGAGCGCCTGCATGAGCATTTTAGCCATCTCGCCACTGAAGAAGTGAGCCATTCTTCAGGCCTGATCGATCACATTCTCTATCTGGAGGGAGCGCCTGACGTGGAGCATCTCGACCAGATGAGCAGAGGACGGTCTGTAGCGGATCTATTCACGGCAGATCTTGAATTTGAGCGTGAGGATGTGGAATTGCTCCGCAAGGCCATCGCCCACTGCGCCAAGGTCGGTGATTTCACCACCCGCCACATGCTTGAAGATATGATCGAAGATTCCGAAGAGCATGTCGACTGGTTTGAGACGCAGCTCCGGACGATCGGATCAGGTAGGACTCGATCGGTATCTCGCCGAGCACATCAAGAAGTAAGCGGTCCTTCCCCCATTGTTCTACATAGTCAGTCATGTTCCGATCCCCTGTCTTGAAAGAGAGGGGCGGGAAGCCTCGGGAGGAAGTGAAGCCCCCCGCCCGCGAAGTGGGAGGGCACCACCCCTCTCACTCCGTTGCCGGTGTATCGGGCACCGGCTGAGTCGCTACTGCTGTCTGTTGATTCCCCCTATTGGTAGTCCTCGTTCAGCGACTTGAGGAATGCCACAAGCGGTGCGATGTCTGCCGGAATCAAGGCAATACCTCGCAACGCGTTGGCGCCATTACGAAGCGTTCCCGCCCGCGTCGCGCTCGATGAACCGAGATAGAACCCGACCGCGTTTTCCAATGTGTCGAACTGGCCATTGTGCATGTAGGGAGCTCGAGTGGCCCAAATCGCGAAGACCGGGGGTTTTGAATCTCGCGATGGCTTCGTCCAGTAGAACACTGTCAGCCGGACAGTGGCAGGGAACTGGTGCTCGTCGCACAGGATGGCTCGGATCTTTGCTTGTGGGTTCAGGCATGTCAGGATTCAGAAAGATGTTCCAGACTCCAAGATCGGTCAAGTGTAGGATTCCCAGACTGTCGGGATTGATCGGAACGGTTCCATTGCAGTCGGGGTGGTGTTCCGTAGCGGGAAGATCAGTTGGCTGGTTCTCGGAGATTCGGGCTGCCAGAGTCGGAATCGAAAGCTCCATGCAAACGTATGGCCGGCGCCATGAATGTCGTCGTATTCGTTTTGCGCGATACCGGTATTGTGCAGCTTGAAGTCCGTGAAATTTGGTGCTGCGTGGCAGGCGAGGCAGTTGCCGACTTTGCCCAGCGAGTCACTTCTGCCGGTGAGGCGGTTGGCGGGATGGCCGGTTCCGTAAGAAATATCTTCAAGCCTGCCAGTTCCTGCGCTCCGAACTCGAAGGTCTGAGTGCCATGGAACTGGAAATTTGCCATTCGGCTCGGGTTATTGGGGTTAGCGTCACGAACTGAGGGCTGGCCAGTCGCGTTCACGAGCGTCAGGAGACGGCGGCTGTAGTCGAGTGGAGTTTCGCCACTGGTTCGGCTGTTGCGGGAGGCCGTTGCGACTCAAGAACACGTCGAACGGTGAGCGAATAAGATTGCCGGCTATCGTCCGTTTGCGAGAAGCGCAAGCCGTTGACGTAGGCCGCGACCACTTTCACGACCGCATCGAAGACTTCCTGGTCGCTGGCTGATCCGATGAACACGCGAAATTCCGGCGGCAGACGGAGTTCATCTGGAATGTCTGGGTTGGCTCCGGTAAAGAGAACGCTATAGGAAAGTCCGTCGAATTGCTGGGCGATGGCCCCGTTGCCATCATCCTCGCGCATGACTCGTGCAATGTGGCGGATGGCTTCTGCCTTTTGCCCTGGTAGCCAGCCGAAATTCCGACCGGTGAATGTCCCGACGATGAGATCTTCCAGCGTCGAAAACTCTCCGTCAAAGTGAAATAACGTCTCCACCTGGTCTATCGAGTGAGGCATTGACCAGCGGAGGAGAATTGCGCGGCGCCGTGAGTTTTCCATCCGGGCGAGATGGAATTGGACTGCGGACGAGCGAAGTCGGTGTAGGTACGCATACCTCCACCCGGAGCTGTCCACAAATTCGTCGACGAAGTGACAGGATCGACAATTCATGGACATTCCAGCAAATGGACTAGCGACACCGGATGGAGTACTGCCGGGGATGTAGCACCTTGGCTACGACCGGATCGCCGGCAGGTAGCGGATCATTTACGTTCCCGCCATGGCCAGGAAGATTGCCTTAAAGAATTGGGCAAAGCGGGTTTCGACAAACAGTCGTTCGCCGACGTCGGCTTCGGCTCCAGGTGTTCCTGTCGCTGCGACTGAAGGCGGTGCAGAACTACTGCTGCCTCCGGATCCGCATCCGACGAGGAGAAGAGAGATGAAGATCCAGAGATGACCTTCCGACGACATGAGCGAGGACCGTGTGGCGACGGTAAAAACGAAACATGGTGAAACCTCCCGTACTTCTATTGTGAATCAAAACAGTTTCTCGTCGTTGGTTCGATAAGATCTGAGCCTGGAATAGATTCCTGGAATAGACACAATGCATCGACTAACTCCGGGTCAAATTGGGTGCCGGCTGCGACTTGGATAATTCTGAGTGCGATCGTGTTTCGCGCGACTCGGTTCGAGACTTCGGGGATGCGGATGGCATCGAAGGCGTCGGCAATCGAGAGAATCCTGGATCCAAGGGGGATGAATCGTCCTCTGATGCCGTACGGATAGCCTGATCCGTCCCATCGTTCGTGATGGTGGGCGATGAGGACGGAGGCCTCTCGGAGAAAGAAGAATGGCTCGAGCAGTGAGGCGCCAAGCCGAGGATGGTTCTGCACGGTGACATAGGACTCGGATCGAGTGGTTCACTCCGATGGTGAGGTCGTGAGGAAGCATCAAGAGCCCGATATCGTGGAGGAAGGCCGCGAGTTTCAGATCGTGCAACTCGCCTGTCGTCATGCCGACCGCTTGTCCGATCAACAACGAGATCGCAGCAGTGCGGCGGCCGTGACCGGCCTGCCAGGGGAGCGCGCGATCGATTTCCCGGCAGACCTGGCGCACGAGTATGCTTTCGACGTCACGGCGCGATGCGAGAGGGAGTCGGAGGCAATCGATCTTCCTGAGCATTCCCTGGATCGTGATGATCCCAGGGTGAATCTGTTCAGAGATATGTGGATGCATCGTCACTTCTCCGAGAAAAAACAAAGCCCAAGACCACATCGCATGATCTTGGGCTCTGGGTGAAAAACCTCTGGCCGCAGTCTGTGTCGAGCGTCGGGGCGCGTTAGATCATTCTTCTTTCCCGTGTTTTCCTGCCATCAGCGGCTGGTTCAAGACCCACATCTCATACAGAGGGAATTGTCATCATAATAAGAAATCCGACTGTCATGAGGGTATCCCCCATCAGCATGGTGAGCACGAATATGGGAGAGATGTAGCTGATGAGCCAGGGAGACAGCAGGTCCAACGTCACCCCACCGAATGACATCCAGGTCGTAATGACTTTTAGCGTGCTGCTGGCGCTGGTGAGATAGAGCACATGGACGAGAATCATAAACACGACCGGCATCGTGAAGAGGTGGAAATGGGTGATTTCTGCCAGTTCTCTGAACGACATCGGTTCGCCGAATGTGGCATCCGATCCCCGGTAGTGACTGGCGATGCCTTGTGGCGAGAGTCCCGTCATGCTGTGGGCCCAGAAAAACGAAAAGGTGAAGCCGGCCAGCATCAAGAGGAGAAAGAAGGTGTAGACGAGCCGGATGTGCCGATCTGAGTCGCGGAGACGGAAGCGAGTGTTGAAGTTGCGCATGGTTGAGAATGTCGTCTACCCCTGTTAGTTTCCGAAGATGGAGCCGAAGATCCCCTGCTCAGACTTCTTGGTGGCGACGGTATCGCTGCCGAGCCCTGCCGGCTTTAAATAAAACTCATCGACCAGCACCAGTACCCGTTTAATTCCCGCGGTCATCGAGCGGACCGACATGGTGGCGCCGCTGATGTTGATGATGTCTTTGTTGAGCCTGACCGGATCGAGAACCGTCTTGCCCTCATACTGCACGTTGAAGCGCTTGGTCCGCACTTCGCTGCCGCGGGCTTCCCGAAACACCAACAGTTCAACGTTCGAGACATGCCCGGTACTATCTACCCCGACCATGTACGTCATGGGTTTGTGTTTGCCGATGGTATTTTGGATTAGGGCATACCCGTCAATCTTTGGGCCGGTCTCGCCGATGTAGACCTCAAAGTCATTCTTCGGGAAATTTCCAGCCGATACGCTCCTCAATCTGAGTCTTCTTATCCGGCGGAAGCTCTCAATGAGATCTTTTTTGATGCGTTCGGACTTTGGGAACATCAGTTTGAGCGCCTCTTCCTCAGTGAGGTAGACTTCGGCCATCGACAGTTCCTGTTCCGTCAGATAGCGCTTGAGATCACTGTCCCACACCCGTTCAGCCCAGGCCATGGCCGGGGAGCATGATGAACGAGGAAGCCAGTGAGGAGCGAGCAATCGAGTCATCATGCGGCGACACACCCTTTTGCTTTCAGCTTGGCGTTGAGTCGATCGACGACGCCATTCGTCAGCCTCTTCCGATGGTTCTATTGGCCACCATTTTAGGGCTTGCTGAGTGACGCCCCCGCGAGCATGCCATCGCTGCCTGGTTTCCAATAACGCTCACAGAGGCCACGTCATCCATTCGTTTCACGGTCACAGTCAAGCGTGCACGTTCTTGTTGCCAAAGCCTTCCCGTCCAAAGATGCCATAGGTCCGTTCTGAGGTCGGTGGGACATCTCGAGCCAGTTTGTCTCGATCAGTCCCTTTTCTTTATCCTGAAGTTGCGACGGACTGTCCCTTCATGGTCTCGAGCGAGGCATCCCAGACAGTGTCATAGGAGCAAACAAAATATTGTTCACGGCTGCCGCTCAGCGTGGCGCATCCGCAGAGAGGAGCGCGAGGAGTGCCAGGGTTATTCGGTGTCGTCACTGTGTGCATTCTCTTTCATGCTCCGGCGACCCCTTTCCACCGGAAAGGGGTCGCCGATGCTCGGCTTAGAAATACGTCGCAGCTGAGATTACCAGCGCTTGGTCGTGAATCTGCTGCCCTGTATTCGCGATTAAACGTCTCCGGCTAATACTGATAACTGATTTTGAAGACCGCATCTTCCACTGGCCGATAGTTTAGCCCGAAGGAGATCTGTTCTGCTTGCCCCAGCCACCTGTTCCACCGGTGTTATCCTGATTCAAGTCCACCTGATCCCAGCGGATGACGGCGGTAAATGTGGAACCTTCTCCAAACCGTTTCGGCGAGAGTTTGGTGAGAATCGCCGGCATGAAATGGTAGTTACCCTGGATATAGAATCCCTGCATCCGTTGCGGGGGAGTGCCCGACCGCTGTTCCGATGATGTCGATGACCGTCAGAAGAGAGCCTGGGGCAAATCCGATAGTATTGCCAGGAATGGCACGGGAGTTTCCCCTCGCATACGACCACGCAGCTTCACCAATGAGTTCAAACGGCCCCTTTTGGAGCGTCCAGTCAATTGCCGTGATATTCAGGGGGTTGTAGCTGAAAGGAGATGCATTGCCGTAATAGTTCGATCCGGCGACTTCCACGCCGAGCATCGGGCTATAGGCCAGGCGGCCTGAGACCGCTTTGCCGTTATTGATGTCAAGTCCATCATGGAATTTTCGCATTTCCGTTGGCGAGCGTTATTTGTGCCGTTTTCTTCATTGACCCGAGGGGTGCCGTCTGCGTCATAACCGCAAGGACCGGTCGTATAGTAGAACTCATAGTCGAGCTTACCCGTCCGTCCAGGGTAGAAGGTGCCATAGAAGCCCGCGCCTGTTTCGGACATGGTCGATGGAATCACGAACTGGCTGACAAGCGGACGATCGGTCAAGTCATTCAATGGCGAGTCGTGGAGTAAGTTAAACTTTCCGATCGGGATGAGGATAATACCAGCCCGGAGATTCACCGGTTCATTGATGAGATAGTCGATAAAGGCAAATTCCAAGCTGATTTCGTTTTCTCCCGCTCCTCTAATCCCGTGTTCGATCTCAAGTTCGGAGGCAAACTTCACATGTTCAGTAATGTCTGCATAAATAGAACGGCACGAATCGTTGCTGATCAAAGTCATTGGTCACTCCGGTGCCATAACCGGCTTCGACACGCCATTCTGTGGGATCGATACTGAATATCAAAGTAACCACCGACGATGGCTTTCGGCGCGCTGCACGAACGGCTTGGCGTAGACCAATCGACCTGATCCGGTTGAACCGAAGGACAAGGGGCACTGTTTCTCCGTGCGAAGATCCTTCTCCGAATTCCGGCATGGCTCCGATCCGGCTCGGATATCGCCGTCGGTGCCGCGGCACCCTCGCCTCGCTCGGTAGCGCCTTCACGGCGCTCATGCTCCTGCATCCGCTTGTTGACGGCTTCATCCACCAACTTCTTAATATCCTCCGGGGTCATGTTCTCAGCCCAAACCGAAGTAAACGGCAAAGCTGCAATCACGAGAGCCCCGAGGATTGACCTGATCTTCATCGGTATCCTCCGCGGTGAGTGAGATGGTGAGGTCTGACTCGGGACTCAATGGTCTCTGGCCTTCCTGAAGAAATGACAGTTCGTACAAATGAAACGGTGCGACGATGCTTCAATGCCTCCTTTCGTGAAATGAATCATGATTCAACAGTGCCCCATCCTTCGATTGAGGAGAATGGGATGACAACAATGCGTTTGCAGCGCTTGCACTTCAGTTCCAGCCCTTCCCCGCGCACCTTGGCGATCAGTTGACCGCACTCGCAGCGAGTTTCGTGGGAATCGGCAGAGTGGTTGCTCGTGGTCGTCGTGCTCATCATTTCGAAAAGTTTCCGCACACAAATGAAATTGAGAACGATTATTAATATCCTATTTTTGGATTCGAAGTCAAGCAGTGAGCGTGATCGGCAGGATGCAGGATGTATTGGCTTCGTAGGTGGCCTATAATATCCGTGTATGCTTCATAAGTTGTTGAGACAACAGTGGTGTTGGCAATCTCTCGGTGCCATATTCATGACTCTCTCAGGCTGCGCGACCGAACTTCCTGTGACAGTGGCAGAGCTTGACGTTTCAGGAACGTTGGTGGTTGGTCGGGTCGTCACGACTGTCACTGGGCAGTTGCAACGAGCGTATCCACCGGAACTCCGTTCCTTCGAGGTGATCAATACGGAAAGCGAGGAGAGCTATAAAGTTTATGTGAAATCCGAGGACGAGTACTTTTCGTTTTCCCTTCCTCCTGGACGCTATAAAATTAATCGTGTGCAAATCAGCGAAGGGCCATTCTTGTCCATGGCGCAGCTCACGGGAAGCTTTGTGCTCGAGCCCGACGTCGTGACCTTCCTCGGTACCTGGCGTTTTGGGGTGGACTCTCCGAAATATGGACGCCAAGTGATGGTCTCCATCATCCATGACGAACAAGATCATCAGCGAGCCCAACAGTTCGTCAAGGACTCATATCCCACCCTTGATGCGAGGCCTATGGTGATACTGATTCCGGAGCCATCGCATGAGCAAACCCGCCTGTTCGAAGTGATGCCCTATCCAAACTATGCAAGATATTTCCGTCGTCATTGGTGGTAGGCTCCGTCCATGTGGCGCACACCCTCACACCTCATAGGTAGTGTTGTATTGGGACTGGTGGCGCTGCTCGTCGGCTGCGCAAGCGTACCCATGCAGTCTGAGCCTGTCGTGGTGAAACGGGCCCAGATGCAAATGGGTACGCTTGTTTCGATCACCGTAGTCGCAAGGAACGAGGCGGTCGCGCACGCTGCGGCGACCGCCGGGTTTGCTGAAATCCGACGCCTGGAAGAACTCCTGAGCACCTGGATCTCATCCAGCGAACTCTCTCGGGTCAATGCTTCAGCCGGTATAAAGCCGATCCATGTGAGTACGGAGACGTTGACGGTTGTCCACCGTGCGATGCAAGCTGCGGAGATGACCGATGGCGGATTCAATATTGCCATCGGTCCGGCGGTAGAGGCCTGGAGTGTGACTGACGGCCAACGCATACCGACAGAATCTGAGTTGGATGCTCTCCGTCCCCTGGTGGATCTGCAGGCGGTACATGTCGATGTGCGGGAGCAGACGATCTATCTTGATAAAGCCGGGATGCGGATCGATGTGGGGGGAATCGGCAAAGGATACGCAGCTGATCAAGCCGTCGAGGCGTTGCGGAGAGCAGGCGCTATCGCCGGAGTTGTGGCGCTATCAGGGGATATCAAGACATTCGGCCGGATGCCGGGTGGCAAGAAGTTTCCCGTCGGTATTCAACATCCACGAAAAGATGGATCGGTACTGGCCTGGATTGATTTGGAGGACGAAGCCATTTCTACCGCCGGGGATTATGAGCGATTCTTCGAGCGGGATGGAGTTCGGTATCATCATATTCTCGATCCTCGCACACTTCAACCGGCGCGTAGTTGCCAGAGTGTCACGGTAGTGGCTCGCGAAGGAATCTGGGCAGATGGATTGGACACAGGGATATTTGTGATGGGAGTTGAATTGGGCATGCAGCTTGTCGAGGCCTTGCCAGACGTCGAGGCCATCATTGTGGATGCTGAAGGTCATGTCCATGTGTCCTCGGGGTTGCGGGATCGGATCCGCAAACCGTGAAGCGAGCGAGCTCTAGGATAATCTGCTATCGAACGGTGAAGTAGTGGACACCTCGATCTCCTGTGCCTATTAGCTCGGCCCTCATGGGTCCCCCCAAGCAAAACCGCCAGGCGTACTGCTGCAAGTCGCACAGAATTCAACGTGAAGGAACGCGTTATAGGATTCGAGGATATTACCGGAGCGCGTAGCTGATCGGCATGAGGATTGCGACTTGCGGTTTCCCTAAAGGGTGGTCCAATTTCAAGGGCGACGCACGCCGCAGGGTCTCTATGGCGTCATCATCTAGAATCGAGCGCCCTGAGCTTTCGTGGACATCGATCATCAACACCTGGCCATCGTCTTTGATCACCGCGCGCAGGATAACCTTCCCTTCCCAATGATTGATCCGGGCCAGTTGAGGATAGTTCTTGAGCTGATCGAGCCGACCCAACAAGGCTTTCACCAGCCATCCATAGTCGGCCTTCGTTGGGGCGGTCAGGGAGACCGTTTGTTCGACGGCGGGTGCTTGCGAGTGCACACTCGACTCGCCGGTAGTCTCGACTGCGGTATGCTGAGCGACAGACTCAGCATCCTGGCGGGTGACCGGTGGTTCCGTCATGACCGGTGTCGTAGTGTGTTGGGTGATTGCCGCATGGGTCGCGACCACCTGTTCTTCTTGTACAACGGCCTCCCGAATCGCTGTCGGAGCGACGCTTGTGCTGGTTTCGCTGTGTTGGACGGCCTGTGTGACGACGGAAGCCGTTTGATTGACGGTGGTCACCTCGCGTTGCACGAATTGCGGAACGGGGTGCACAGGCTGGACCACTCGCTGCACCGTCTCAATCATCGGTTGAGCAGGCGCGGGTTGAGCCTCTGAGACCTGCGGCTTCGGTGGAGTCGCCTTGGCCTCGGGGAGCGCGTCCACGTTCGATTGAGCCTGTGGAACGTCCACCATGACCACGCTCCAATTAAATGGGTCGGGTTCGACTGATATCTTCAGGCCTGCAACCAGAGCGAGTGCGCATGCTCCCACAACCGCATGAAACACCACGGAGCAGATCCAGCCGTGCCACTGCAGACGCATGTGATCTGGGTGGTCCGGGAATAGAGAGATCATGATTTCACCACTTCAAGACTGACCTGTCCGAACCCGAGACTCCTGATTTCATCGACCACTTGGACAAAGCGCTCCAGAATCGTGACCTTGTCGGCTCGAACGACAACCAGGGATTCTCTTGGATGCTGACCGAGCACACCTTTTAATCCATGCTCTGGGACCGCCGAATCGTTGAGATACAACTGCCCCTCCGCCGTCAACGTAATGACAAGGGGCACATCTTTCCGGTCCGCGGCTTCCGTCGCTTTGGCTAAATCGACGGGGATCTGGCCGGTGGTGATAAACGTCGCCGTCGTCAGCACGATGACGAGCAGGACCAGCATGACGTCAACCAATGGGATGACGTTGATCTGATTCAGTTCATGATCCATGTTGGCCGTTGAACTTTATAGAGCGTCATGAGCTCGATGACGCGTCTCCGAAGCACGTTATTCATGACCACGCAGGGGATGGCCACAAGAAGGCCGACGGCAGTGGCCTTCAATGCCAGACTCAGGCCGACCATGATGGAGCTCACGGCGATC
Organism: uncultured Nitrospiraceae bacterium; assembly: GCA_963825145.1. Taxonomy (GTDB): domain Bacteria; phylum Nitrospirota; class Nitrospiria; order Nitrospirales; family Nitrospiraceae; genus Palsa-1315. The sequence continues at coordinate 35,747 of CAWGSC010000027.1, read as the reverse complement.
GTCTTGGACACCCCTATGGTATGGAATGTCAGCATGATTCCAAGAACGGTTCCCAGCAGGCCAATATAGGGAGCGTTGGCCGCAACGGTGCCGATAATGACCAGCCGCTTCGTGAGGGCGATCTCAAAAAGCTGTTGATTCGGGTACTGAGCAAGATCTATCCGTCGATAAAACTGCCACCGTTCAACCGCAACCGCGATGGCCCATACGCTTAAGGCTAACAGGAGTCCGATGACACCGTAATCGACGACCTCTTTTAACGCATCCATGATTCATGTACCTCGGTAACGGCAAGAATTTGATAAACATCCCAACTAGCATCGACTCATGAGCCAAGTCAATGAGAAAATTCAGAGCGTCAAGTCGCCTTGTCAGGGACGGCTGGGCTTGGCCTGTCAGGAACTGAATCGCCCTTAAACAACACCGTATGGGTGGCAGAGACTCGCAGTTCGACCGCGGCGCCTTCCTGGTAGACGCTGGTCGAACTCTCGCTGCTATGGACAATTTGACCGGAGGGAAGGCTGACCGTGTACAGATTCTCCGAGCCATGGAACTGGCGAGAGAGGACACGTGAGCGGGCACCCTCTTTGGGGACGAGGTGAATGTCGTCAGGCCGAATCATGACAACCACGGCGGTGCCATCCTTGCACTCGAGTGTGTCCGGAAACTCACCAAGTTCCGTGTGGACCATGCCGTGGGAGACGGTTCCAGGAATGAAGTCCGCCTGACCGACGAAGTCGGCGACGAACGGGGTGGAGGGGACATGGTAGAGGAGTTCCGGCGAGTCCATCTGTTCGAGCACACCATGATTCAATACAGCGATCCGGTCGGCCATGGCGAAGGCTTCATCGTGATCGTGGGTGACTAAGATGGTCGTCGTTTTCATCCGGCGCAAGAGCGCATGCAGTTCCTGTCGCATGCGACTGGCCATATCGGGGTCAAGATTACTGAATGGCTCATCCAGCAAGAGCACGACCGGATTCTGCACCAATGCCCGTGAGAGCGCCACACGCTGCTGTTGCCCACCGGACAACTCATGCGGGTAGCGTCGTTCCAATCCTTCCAGGCCGGTGAGACGCAGCATCTCTTGAACCTGGCGCGTACGCTCGGCCCGTGACAGGTGGTGGAGGCCAAAGGCGATGTTGTCGGCGACGCGCAGGTGCGGGAACAGGGCGTATTCTTGGAAGACCATGCCGACACGCCGTTCTTCAGTTGGAATCATTTCAGAGGAAGAGGAGACGAGTCGACCTGACAGAAAAATCTCCCCGGAACGCACCGGCTCGAAGCCCGCGATTGCCCTCAGGATGGTGGTCTTGCCGCATCCTGACGGTCCGAGCAGACAGAGAATTTCCCCTTCTCGCGCCGAAAATGAAATATCACGGATAGCCGGTCGGTGCGGATCATACGCGCAGGACACCGAGCGAAGCTCCAAGATTGAAGAGGCAGGCGTGTAGAGATTAGGCTGGCCTTGGAGCCGGTCGGTTTTCACACGGGTCAGATGTGATTCTGTGGCCATTCGTCGTTCCTACGCCGCTCGCCAATCGCGTGAGAGCAAGAGTGCCAGCGCCGGCAAGCCCACGAGCACGATCAGTAGTGCGGAGGGAGCTGCCAGTTGATAGTATTCTTCACTCGCTTCCATCCAGACGCGAATAGCCAGGGTATCGAATCCCACCGGCCGCAACAAGAGCGTCGCAGGTAATTCCTTCATGATCTGCAGAAACATCAAGACCCAGGCGACGATAAACCCATTGCGAATGAGCGGTAATGTCACGCGCCGCCAGGTCTCCCGAACGCCAAGCCCCAGTGTACGAGCCACTTCCTCAAGATTGGGCGTGATCTGCTGCAGCGCCGGCTCGAGTGATTGGAGGCCGGAAGGGAGAAAATGCAACACATAGGCGACGATCAACACAATTGCCGTGCCATAGAAGAACGGCATCACATTGAGAAAGAGAACCAGTACGGCGAGTGCCGCCACTGGTCCTGGTAGCACATAGCCGGCATAGGCTGCTTGTAAACAGCTGATGTTGAGCCAAGTCGGTTTCCTGCTTGCGAGATAGGCCAGCGGTAAGCCGATCAATACGCCGACTGTGGCGGCACAGGCGGCCAGGATGCCGCTGTTCCAGACGAACCCGAAGAACCGGTTGTCGAGCGTAGCGAGCGCCTCGGGCGACAGGCTCCACTGAATCAATAGCCAGGCTGGGAGCCCGAAGGCCGCGCCGACGATCACACCGAGATATCCGGTGATGGCGATGGTGCCGAGCCAGCCATATCGGCGCCGTTCCGGAACCCGGTAGCGGCCGGAGGTCTGATAGTACCGGCTCCGTTGTCGGAACCACCGTTCCGTAATCAGGAAAATCAGCGCGAGCCCGACCAGCAAGAGGCTCAAGATGCTTGCTGCGGCATTGTCGGATCGTCCAGTCATCTGTTGGAACACGGCATAGGTGAGCGTCTGGTAGCGAAGCAATGACACGGCACCGAAGTCCGACACGACATACAAGATCACGAGCGCAACCCCAGCGGCAATCGAGGGGCGCATCAGCGGCAGCGTCACGCGCCAGAGGGTCGAGAGTCGGGAGACGCCGCTCACCCGGGCCACCTCTTCAAACGATACGTTCATACTGAGAAGGGCACTACGGCTCAAGAGATAGACGAAGGGAAACGTATCCAACGCCATGACGAGTGTCGCGCCCCAATAGCTATGGGGGGAAAAGATTCTGGCCTGGGGACCGGCCACGAGTTGCCAGAGATGCTCGACAGGGCCGCCGAATCCCAATAGGTAGGAATAGATGTAGGCCAGCACGTAGGTCGGCATCGCCAGTGGAAGGACCAAGGCGCCTTCCCACAGCCGACGACCGGGAAATTCTACGCGTGCGACGAGCCAGGCGGTCGAGACGCCCAAGACCAACGTGATGACCGCCACACTGGCAGCGAGTGACACGGTGTTGAACAACAACTCGGGAATGCGAGTCGCCCACAAACGGCTCCAGACGACCGGATCGGCCGAAAGAGCTTGCGCGGTGACATAGCCGAGCGGCAGGAGGATAATTCCAGCACTGGCCATGGCGACAAGTTGCAGCGGCGAGACGAATTGGTGGCGGATTGTGTTCACGAAGGGTCCATTACGAGGTTAGCGGAGACCCACTTGTTCGATCAGGGCCAGCGTCGGCTCACGCAGCTCGGCGAGTTTAGAGAGAGGGACCTGGGCTACGCGGAAACTCTTTCGTTCCACAAGCGCCGGGTCGGCCTTCACGTCTTGGTGGAGAGGATATTCTTTGTCGAGTTCCGCAAATAACTTCTGTCCCGCTTGAGCGACTAAGAATTCCACGAGCAATTTCGCGCTGTCCAAATGCTTGGTCGACTTGATGATGCCAACCCCTGCGACGTTCATGATGGCCCCCATGCCGCCCTCTTGCTGATCCGGCATCACGACCGCGATCGGCGCTCCTGGCTGAGCGGCCAGATAACGGTACACGTAGTAGTGATTCACAATACCCAACGCGACTTGCCCCTTCGCGACGGCATCCACGATCTGAGAGCTTTTCTGGTAGACCTGGCTGTCCGCATTGGTCTTGAGGCCTTGCAGGAATTGTCTGGTCTTCTCATCGCCATAGGTGGCTTCGGATGACCGACACGCCGGCCTGTAAATACTCACTGCCAGAATTTGGAATCGCAATCTTATCTTTCCATTTTGGATCGGCGAGGTCGAGAAGCGACGTGACTTGGTCCGGCTGTACCATCGTGCGGTTGTACACCACGATCCAGAATCGCCCGGACAGCCCTACCCAGGCGTTATCCGGTGCGCGAAACTGCGCCGGGATGGCTCGTTCGACTTCCCGCATCTTCAATGGGTGGAGGAGGCCGGCTGTTCGGGCGAGTTCCAAGGTGCCGGCGTCGTTCGTGATCAGGAGATCTGCCGGCGTGCGATCGCCTTCAGCCTTGAGTCGATTGACCAATTCTGTCGAGCCTGACGACAGCAGTTCGATTTGAATGCCGGTACTTGCTGTAAAGGCGTCGAGCACCGGCTTGATGAGCCGTTCCGAGCGGCCGGAATAGATGATAAGCGGGTCCGCGGCTTGGGCGGAAGGGACGAAAAACCCGGGGACGAGCCCGGCAGTGAGGAGCAGAAGGAGACCTGAGAATATCGTTCTGCGCGATGTGAGCAGGGAGCATACGAATGACATAAGGACATCCTCACGGAATTGAAATTGATAAGCTGTCTCAAAATAATACTAGAATACGTCTGGTACGTCAATTACGGCAGCGAGAACAGAGGCCGTAGAGCTCAAGGCGGTGGGTTTTGATGGTGAATCCGTTGCGGGTGGCGACTTCCTCTTGCAGTCGTTCGATTTCCTCGTTTTCAAATTCCACGATCTTCTCGCAGCCGGTGCAGATGAGGTGATCGTGGTGGCCCTTGTGCGAGACGTTGTCGTACTTCGTCTGAGAGCCGAAGTGCCGAGCTTGTGCGAGGCCGGCATCGCAGAACAGATTCAGCGTCCGGTAGATGGTCGCGAGTCCAAGATGAGGGTCGGCCTTCGCCAGCTGGTGATACATGGCCTCCGCGGTAATGTGCTCTTGCCGGAGAAAGGCGTTCAGAATCAATTCACGTTGGCGGGTGAGCTTGAGGTGATTTTTGCCCAGGTGCTCCTTTAGAGCCTCCATTTCCTTCACATGCTTACTTGCCATGACGGGCCTCCGATAGACTCTCATTAAAGACGAAACTGGCCGACTGGTCAAGGGGTGTCGTGCACGAACGGCACAGAGGGGTCGAATTGACGGACATCTCCGGCGCTGTCTATAGTGCTCCCTTCACAAAAGCGAAACGATCGCGCGACTACCGGCATGCGGAAACCCAATCAGATCACGGTCGACCGGGCCCTTCTGCTCTATGTCCTGCATCTGGCGGAGCCCCACGGGCTGCTCAGCGACGTCAAACTGCAGCAACTGTGCTTTCTGTGCGAGCTGCAGATGTTCGGTAAGGGCTTCAAAGGCTTTCACTTTGAATTCTTTCGGTTTGCCTATGGGGCCTTCAGCAAGGATCTCGATAACGACCTGATGTCGCTGCGCCGGAAAGAACGGGTAGAAAACTTCACGCTGTCTGACCAGGCACAGGAAGAGGTGATTCCGTTGCTGGAGAAAGGTATTGAGGGGGTTGAGACGAACGAGAAGATCGTAGAGATTCTGAAGGCGGTCGTGACGGTGTATGGCCCGCAAGACAGCGGGACGATTACCCAGTCGGTCGAGTCAGTCGAATTGAGTACACCTCAGCAACCGGAGTTTAAGATCCCGATCCGCGACATTGTTTTCCATACGACGATCTTGGTGCCGTCTCGCATCGAGGTGCAAGCGGAGTTCACGTTGTCCGCCGCAAGCCTGGCGAAGCTCAATCTGGCGATGGGATACTAGCCTCTCGCTGGCAGGATGCTGAAAAAGTCCGCCAGCTTCGTTCTCGGTTCAGCGAGACCTCAACGGGCCGCAGAGTGGTACCCTCGGCACCGTGCGCCTAGTACGCCTCTTTGAGCGGCCTGCTGGAGGCTTTGAGCACCTGCGAGAACGTCTCGCGTGTCACAATGTTTTTCAGCATCCTGCTAGAGGTGGTACAGCTCCCCGTACTTCTTCTCCACATAGGACAAGAACGGTTCAGGGTCGAGGCTCTTGCCCGTCACGCGTTGGGAGAGGTGATCCGGCGTGAACATCCGGCCCCAGCGATGAATTTTTTGCCCGAGCCAACGTTGCAGCACCATCAATTGTCCTGCCGCAATTTCATCCTCCAGATGCGGGATCTCCAGTTTGGCCTGCTCATAGAATTGAACGGAATAGAGATTTCCGAGCGTGTACGTCGGGAAGTAGCCGAAGGCGCCGAACGACCAGTGCACGTCTTGCAGCACGCCTTCCGCATCGTTGGAGGGGACGATGCCCAGGTATTCCTCCATTTTCTGGTTCCAGATTCCCGGCAAGTCTTCCGGGCGAGTCCGCCCTTCGATGAGATCCTGCTCGATTTCGAACCGCAGCATGATGTGGAGATTGTAGGTGAGCTCATCGGCCTCGACTCGAATCAGCGATGGCTTCACGCGATTGATGGCCGCGTAGAATTGTTCCCCGTCGAGGGCACGCAATTGATGATGAAACGTCTGCTGTAGCATGGGGTAAAAGAAACGCCAGAATGCCCGCGACCGGCCCACGCAGTTTTCCCACATGCGCGATTGGCTTTCATGAATACCGAGCGAGACCGAATCGCCCAGCGGCGTGCCGAAGTAGCGGGGGTCGAGACCCTGATCGTACAGCCCGTGTCCGCCTTCATGGATACAACTGAACAGGCAGGATTGGAGATCGTGTTCGTGCACACGGGTCGTGACGCGCACGTCCGTCGGATGGAATGACGTCGTGAAGGGGTGCGCCGACAGGTCGAGGCGCCCCCGTTCGAAGTCGTAGCCCATGGCGATCAAGATCATCCGGCCGAACTCCAGTTGGCGCGCCTGATCGTAGGTATGAAATAAAATCGAATCGTCGATCTGAACCGAGCTCTGCTGAATTTTCTTGAGCAGCGGCACGAGACGCTCCTTGACTTGTGCGAACAAGCGGGCGCAACGCCGCGATGGTGGAGCCTGGTTCGTACACATCGAGCAAGGCATTGTACGGCGAGTCTCGGTAGCCGAGGTACTCGGCCTCTTCTCGCTTGAGCGACAGGACCGTACGGAGATTTGGGAGAAACTTCGAAAAGGCGCGATGTTCTTTTGCCTCCACCCATACTTGCTGCGCCAGCGAACATTCCCGGCTGAGCGTCATGACAAAATCAGAGGGCAGCTTCTTCGCGCGGCTATAGTCACGCCACACTTCGCGGAGCAACGATCGAGCGGGCTCGTCCCAACCATCCCCGGGGCTTTCACGGATCGCACCGGACTCTGGATCGACCCAGGCGGCGAGCAACCGTTCAATCTCCGGTGAGACGAACTTCTGGTGTGCGATGCCCTGGAGCGTCGAAATCTGCTCGGCGCGGGCCTCGCCTCCGCCGGCCGGCATGTGGGTTTCTTGATCCCACGAGAGGAGCGCAGCCGCGCTGTTAATGCGCTGGATCTCCAAGAGTCTGGTCGTCAAGGCTTCCACAGTCTTCAGGGTTTTCACAGTAGGGTGTCTCCTCTCGGAACCGTCATGCTATGATCGCGCCGATCTGCATCCTCTCATGTAGTGTACGCAACGAATCATCCGTTTTCAAATCAATGGACGCTCAGCGCGATGAATAGACTTGTCGCTGCCGACATCGAGACCTATGCCCAGGCCCACTCCATGCCGGAGTCAGACCTCTGTCGGGCCTTGCGGGAAGAGACTCAGCGGCGCATGGAGTCTCCGCAGATGATCGTCGGGCCGCTCGAAGGGGCCTTTCTGAAGATGATGACGCAGCTGGTGCGGGCGACCAGCGTGCTGGAGATTGGGATGTTCACCGGCTATAGCGCGCTCTGTTTTGCGGAAGCGTTACCGGTGGAAGGGACTGTGCTCACCTGCGAAATCGATGAGGAGTCGGCCGCTCTCGCGCGCCAGTATTTTGCGCGTTCGCCGATCGGTAAGAAGATCGAGATCCGCATGGGGCCGGCGCTCGATACGATGCGGCACCTCAAGGGACCGTTCGATCTGATCTTCATCGACGCCGACAAAATCAACTATGTGAATTACTACCGGCGGGCGCTCGATCTTGTGTCGCCGCATGGGGTGATTCTGATCGATAACGTGCTCTGGGGATGGGGATGTGCTGAAACAGCCGGCTCCTGATGAGAAGACGGCGGCCATTCAGGATCTGAATCGAGTGGTCGCAACTGATCCCGCGTCACAGCGGTCCTTGTGACGATTCGGATGGAGTCTTGGTGGTCAGACGAAGCCATGCCAAGGTTGAGGCTGAGGTTTAGCTTAAACATCACGGGCGGCAGCATACGCCTCGCGAGGAATTTGCTTTCGAGCGATTTCTCGAGAACCGCAAAATAATGCGGGTTAAACTGCTTGACGCCCGCCAACAAGGACTGTAGCCACTGCCTATGACACCTCAGACAAGCCGTCTGGCTTATGGTGCGATCATCGCTGCCGCTGTGCTCTGGGGCGGATCGATCGTGGCCCAGAAGCTGGCCCTGAGTGGATTCTCAGCTGTTGAAGCCTCGGTCCTGCGGGACATCGGCGGGTTGGCGATCCTCCTGACCACGTGGTGGTGGCAGGAAGGCACCTTGGCCAAGCTGACCAAGGCGGATGTGCGTATGCTGGGACTGCTCGGGCTCGGCGTGTTGGGCAACCATCTGCTCATTCTCATGGGGCTCAAGTATGTGAGCGGAGCCGTGGGCGGAGTGATCATCGGATCGAGTCCGGTGGTGACCGCGCTGCTCTCGGCGCTGTTGATTCACGATGTCCCGCTGCGCGCCGTGTGGGCGGGCGGTCTCCTGTCCTTCGCAGGAGTGGGGTTGGTCTCCGTGGCGGGGTTCCAGGCCGCGGGCGATCAGCCGCTGCTCGGCAGCCTGCTGGTCTTTCTCGGCGTGGTGAGCTGGGCCCTCTACAGTATCGGTAGCCGGACAGCTCATGGAGCGTCACTCGGCCTTAACCGTCAATTGGGCGACGCTGCTCGTCGCCACCGTCCTTCAAATTCCTCTGCTGTGGACGGATCGGAAGATGCTGGACGCGGGACTCGGGTCCGTGACGCCGGCGGACTGGATGGCGCTGGGATATCTGGTCCTGTTCGCCACGGCCATCGCGCAACAGGCCTGGCTGTTCGGCGTGAAGGGCATCGGGCCCTCGCGCGCCTCCGTCCTTGGCAATCTGACTCCTGTGGCCGCCATCGTCCTGTCCGCGGTGATGTTGAAAGAACCAGTGGGCACGAGTGAAATCCTCGGCATCGCGCTGATCCTGGCTGGAGTTTGGGTTGTCGATCGGCAAACATCCCGTCTCACGAATTAGGAGGCTGCTGAAAAAATCCGCCAGCTTCGTTCTCAGCTCATCGAAATCCTCAACGGGGACTCGGCCGCCTCACCGACTCGGCGGCGCGCACAGACGTGGTGCTCCTTATTCGTCGCACCATGCGCCCCAGAGGGTACGCCTCCGGTTTCGACTCGCCTGCGGCCTTGCTGGCGGGCTTTTTGAGCAGCCTGCGAAGATCAATCCCTTCTTGACTCATCCACCCGATAAAGGGAATAGCCAGGTTATCCTTGCCTTCGCGCATTGACCGAGCACAGTCTTTTGTGCGCGGGCGGCGAGCAAGAAGGATGGCCTGGCTGTTTCCTTTCTCCATTCTCTTCTCGCCCTCGTCTCCGTGATTGCAGTATGATACGGCTCAATTTTCAGGTAAGGAGCCGTGCATGCTGGAACAACGCATCGAAGAAGTGAACAAAGCGAACCACGCGTTCTATGCCGCGTTTGGCAACCTCGACATCGGCGAGATGGATAAGATTTGGGCGCACCAGGAGTACGTGACCTGCATCCATCCTGGCTGGACGTTGCGGTCGGGCTGGCCGCTCGTGCGCGACTCCTGGGTCTTGATCTTCAATAATACTTTTTCTATGACATTCGAGCTCACCGACGTGATGGTGCAGGTGGCAGGCGATATGGCCTGGGTCGTCTGCGTGGAGAACATCACCACCCATCAATCTGACGAACCGCAGCAGGCACAGGTGTTAGCCACGAATCTCTTCGAGCGCATCGGGGATGAGTGGTTGATGATTCATCATCATGGGTCGGCGGTGATGGGGTAGGCTCCTGAAATCAATGGCTTCTGATCGTCTTCGTCGCTTCTGGTGCCAAGGTTTGGTGCCAAGTTTTTTCCGCAGCCGTGTCTAACACATCGACATAGCGTTGATCGCCGGTCGGAATCCAGCGGGCATAGTACCGCAAAGTCGTGGTCGGATTGGTGTGGCCGAGCTGCTGCGACACATAAAGCAGCGGCACGACTGGACGACAGGAGCAGGCTGGCGTACGTATGGCGGAGATCGTACACGCGAAAGCTGGGCAGATTCGCCCGGTGCAGGATGCGATGAAAGACACGCCGCAGATGGCGTTCCTCATACAGCCTGCCTTGATCATTCGGAAAGAGCCATGGAGTGTCACCCCATCGGCCTGTCATGGATTCGAGTTCTAGCCAGGTCCGATACGCCTCCAGTCTCGGGATCAAGCTTGGCGCTGAGGTCCACCGTTCGGACTTCGGCGGTCTTGGTCGATTTCACCTGTCCGCCGAGGGTCGCGGCCCGTTCGGCACCACGACCTTCTACAACTTCGATACCGTCAGTGGATCGAAGCAGTCCATCGGAACCACCGACTTCTACAATTTCAGTGACGGCTCAAGCGCGACGCGCAACAGCGTGGGGACCTCCGACTTTTATTCCGGTTCTACCCCCAGCTTGAGTGGCTCAACGAACACCGTTGGCGGGACGACCTTCGGCAATTGGCAAGATGGCACCACGAGCACTCATCAGTCGATCGGGGGGACGACGTTTCACAACTTCAGCAACGGCAAGAACTGCATGAGCAATCGTGTGGGGTCGGATACGTTTACAAACTGTAATTGATGGGGTGTGGAATGCTGTACGTGAAGGCGAACAGTAAGACCTCAACTTCGATCTGGCTCGAGAGGCTCTCGGCGATCTCGACCGCGCCGGCCAGGTCGATGACCTATCCGATCGAACCGGAGCGATTGATTCTGCCGTCCCTGCAGGCGTCCGCACCGTTGCTCTTGGGATTTCACCGGATCTCGTCCATCAGGGCGTGGTCGACCTCAAGGGCTATACCGTAAATTCCGCTGCAGACCTGGCGAAACTCGCGCAAGCTGGCAAATCTCAAAGCCGACGATCTGAAAGATGACCGCCCATCCCTCCTTGGAGCTAACCCCTTCGAGTCTTCCCTTCACATGTGCTGGTGGTAGCCTTTGAACGGCAAAAGTGGGCCGTGAAGTACCCTTATGCACTGCAACGGTATAGGGAGGCCTAAAATGAAGAACACTGTTTGGACCACTCAGGCTGTCTGCTTACTGGGTCTAGTGGTGTTGTCAGGCTGCGCGAGCACGATACCACCTCCTGCAGCCTCCACTCGACTAGGCACAAGTCAGGACCAGGCAACGATTCAAGCCTTACAGAAACGACTTCAGGAGCGGGAGCGGACCATTTCCATGCAGAACTACCAGATTGAGGTCCTGTCCAGTCAATTGGATGCCCTGAAGCGAATCGACCAGGACACAAAGGGGCAGCGGCGGCCTGTGCGTAACTTGATGAACGTCGCGCCGTAGCCTTTTAGGAGAGCCGACGTATGTCTATTGTTCCACGAAGTACGCAGGCGACACGGCGAGGAGGTAACACCATGACATGCAGACGATGCCAAGGCTTGATGACGGAAGACCAGTTTTTTGACTTTGAGGGGACTCACGGCTTCATGTGGATGAAAGGCTGGCGTTGCATGAACTGCGGGTATGCGGCAGATCCTCTGATAGAGGCCAACCGCCACTTGCACGAAGCAACCGTGGGTGCATGACGGTGGGGTGTGGGGCACCCGTAGTCACACGAAGGAATCCGACCTGGAAGCAACCAACAGGAGCGTTTCGCACGATGGCGACCATTCTGATTATCGATGACGAGGAGGGCATCCGTGCACTCCTTCGCACCACTCTTGAAGCGGCAGGGCATGAGGTGGTGGAGGCTGCCAACGGTCGCATCGGGCTTGAGCTGTACCGCCTCAGGCCGACGGATTTGATCATCACCGACATTCTCATGCCTGAGCTGAATGGGCTGGACTTGATTCTGGCACTGACGCGTCAATTCCTCCACGCGAAGGTGATCGCGATGTCAGGCGTAGGCGGGGAAACAAATGTCTTGGATGTCGCGAAACTGCTCGGAGCACGGCGGACCTTTCACAAGCCCTTGAGCATGCCGCAGTTGCTGGAGGCGGTGCGATACGAATTGGAACATTAGAGCCGCCTTTTGAGCAACGCATCGAAGTGCCTGAGGCGGTGATGCGGTGATCAAGCCAAGTGCAGTAAAGAAGGGCTTATGCTTGAATCCGAATCCGGCATTGCCGACTTGTCCAATAATACATATGCAGCCTCAATGAGGCACCTGGCTGAAAGCCTGGGGGGCTGGTCAGGAATCGTGCTTCCCTTCTACTACCTATATCAAATTTTTGTACTTGAGGACGCGCACTTCTTTTCTTGGAAAACACTCGTGCTGATCGTGGGCGGATCGCTCCTTTTTGTTTTATTGTGGAAAGTAATCAGCATGCTAGGGGCCTTGATAGCGGCGCTTCTGATTACACCAATACTTCACAGTGCAAAGCTGGTGAGGGCACAGAACATTCAGCATACCTCAATGGCGATTGTTGGATTTTTGGTCTCCGTGGCGTCTTGGTATTTTGCCGCCTACACCACGCGGTACATGTTTTCATCATAGTAGCGTTTTCTCACCGCCCCAGATGCTTCCCGAGAGTCACCAAGGCATTGAGCTTATCGTGCAGCTTGATCTTCACCCGCCGCTCAATCCCTTGCTCCTCATACGTGACCTCGGCGATCGCTGACGCTCGGCGACCCTTCACGGGCATGCCTAGGGCCTCAGGTCCTGTTCGGCTCCCACCTAACGAGGGATGGAACTGCTGGGATTTAGGGTTCACCATAGGAGGGGTGGCCGGAGTATATCCTGGACCCTGCCTTCATCTCCCTTGAGGTTTCCATGCCCTTTGTTTTACGTCCCTACCATCGCTTCCCTGTGCGGTGCTCGGTCATCTACTACAAAGGCGCCTTCAAGGGCCACGGCATGGTCTGGAATCTCTCCTCTACCGGCGGCTGCCGCATCTATGGTGATCTCCCCCTACGACCCGGTGACACCCTTTCGTTGACCATCACGTTGCCCAATAGGAAACGAATCGAAATACCTGAGGCCATAGTGCGATGGTCAAGGGAAGAGGCATTTGGAGTAGAAAATGTAATGAGCACGCCGCAGACCAACGCTCTTTTGCAGCATCATGTCACGCGGTTGGCACCGGAACCCCCGGAGGTGGTCCGGTGAGAGACAGAGAGAAGGTATAGTCTCCTCAACTGGGGCGGACATGACGAAGACTCAGGCGGTGTCTGTTGGGCCGCCCTACACCGGCTTCGAGGCTTTGAAGGATATGGCAAAGGTGCTTGGGATGGTCCTCGCCGGTCTCGTCATCGGCTGGGTCGTCGCTTGGCTTTATGGAATTCTGCCCGACTTGATCTCCACCAATTTCGCTCTCAAGTGAACAACTGGCAGGGATAATAGCGTGAACGGGTGACTGTCATGGTGTGCCCAATGGAATGGCTCGCTCATGCAGCGGCCGTCATGAGCCCGCGCTTCATACTGATAGGCCTGGTCCTGAGCTCCATGAATTTTACGGTCTCATGGGCGGGGGACAGTAGCCCTCTCTCGTCATCGCGTCCTTTCCACATCGGAGAACAGTTCACGTACGTGATCTCGTGGCTGAATATCACAGCCGGCACGGCGGCGATGGGAGTCACTGCTGGGACAGACGGTGATCGACCGCTCGTAAAATTGGTGACCACCGCACAGTCGAGGCCTGCCATTACCAAATTTTTTCCCGTGGATAACCGGGTGGAGTCGATGGTGGATCCCGAGACATTGCTCCCGGACCACTTCACCTTTCGACGCCGAGAAGGGAAAAAGAAAGAAGACATCGAGTATACATTTCACCAGAAAGAGGGAACAGTCATAGAGGTCAAAGGCGGGTCGACGGAAACGTATCCGATCCCGCCACACACCCAAGACGCCATTTCCTGTCTCTACTATGCCCGCAGCGAGTTACGGCCATACCCAGGGTCGTCTCTGACGATGAATGTGCACCATGATAAAAAGAATTATAACCTAGAGGCACTCGTTGAAAAGATTGAGACCATCAGGGGCCCGTGGGGTACGAACGAAACTATCCGGGTGCTGGTCGTCATGCCGTTCGAAGGTATTTTCCTCAACAAGGGAAACATTCGGGTATGGTTCACCAATGACGCGAGGCGGATTCCGCTTCGCATGAAGGCCAAAGTCGTTATTGGGACGATCGTAGCGGACCTTGCCATGGGATGGCCGGCCTCTTCATTGGCTCAGTGAGCCCCGACCAACGTATCGGGAAGCGGACTTTCATAGTGACCTCTTGGAGTCGACGAAGACCACTTCCATCCGGTCCGTATGCTTGATCTCGCCTCCATCGAGCCCACCGAGGAGATGACGTTCACTGAACAGCCCAAGGTGCTTCCCGAGATTCACCAAGGCATGGAGCTTATCGTGCAGCTTGATCTTCACCCGTCGCTCAATCCCTCGCTTTTCATACTTGACCACGGCAATCACTGACGCTTGCGCTTTGTTAGTCGCGTGAGATCAATCTTCGGATGCTCAGGGTCGGCGAGGTCCATGTAGTCCCGCATGTTGGCAAAGCCGATCAGCATCAGCTCTTTGAGCAATGCCGGGTGAGTGGTTCGGTCCGAAACGCCAGAGTAATTGACGAAGGAGAGGGCCCGATGAAGGAGGACGTTGGTCGGCTCTATGACTTGTCACATGCAGCAGAAAAACTAGCGCATAAAGGTAGTCTGGACTTTCGATGGGTTTAAGGAGCTCTCGTCTGCGACCCCATATCTTCTACCTCACGATGTCATTTCGTGCACGGTCACGCAGCTCCGCCCGATCACGGTCGTGGTGCCTTCCAGGGAAAATTCGAACTCCACCGTATGCGAGCCCGTGCCGAACCGTTCCATCGTGGTCGTCGTGCCGTTGTCGCCAGGGAAGCTATAGGGTGCAGTGTGTTCGACATGATGCACGGCCCCATCCAAGCGCACCGTCGCCAGGACATCCCGTAGGTCGGTTGTGGTAGCCTTCACCCCCCATGGGCCTGTGGCTGGATGGCCCACCACTGTCAGCGTCACCGCCTCCACAGGGGGCGGGATCCCTTCATGCACGGTCACACAGCCCCGCCCGCTCACGGTCGTGGTGCCCTCCGCGTAAAATTCGAAGTCCACCGTATGCGAGCCGATGCCGAACCGCTCCGTCGTGGTTGTCGTGCCGTTGTCGCCCGGGAAGCTATACGGCGCGGTATGTTCGACATGATGCACGGCCCCATCGAAGCGCACCGTCGCCATGAGATCCCGTGGGTCGGTCCTGGTAGCCTTTACCCCCCATGGGCCTAGGGCCGGATGGCCTACGACCGTCAGAGTCACCGTCCCCCCATGGGGCTGAGGCGGGAAGGTGACGACGTTGCTATGGTCCGACTCCTTGTTGGAGAAATCATAGGCCGTAATGAAGTAGTACTGTGTCCCGGTCGGCGGTCCAATGTGAAAACTCGTCGTCTTTCCTAATGTGGCCAATAGAGACGCATGGCCAGACGCGCGTGTGCAGGGTTGCTGACTGCATTGATAGATGCGATAGCCCGCCACGTCCGGCTCATGGTTGGGCTGCCACTTCAACGTCGCACCCCAGGCCGTACCCGACCACAACACAAGCACACCAGCAATGACTCTTACCCAGTTCATACGGACACTCCTTATGTGTATGCTCTCACCGGCAGCAGGCAGACCATTCCCAGAGAAGTCCACTTCTCACGAGCTAGTGCCTCTATCGGATTGCAGAACTGACTCCGTCATCCGAGGAGAGATGGAGGAGCGCAACCGTTCAGCTCTTCACTGTGGTAACTACGCAAGGTGTGTACCGTCGCAGAAGGAGGAGGAGGGTCAGAGAAAACTCTGAAAATAAGCCATAGTTAGAGCAATATTTTTTAGTGGCATGTAGGGAAACTGTAGGAGGAAACATCCATGCTGGAGGCATGGGCCTACAGTTACGACAGTGAAGAATGAGACGAAGTTCAACGATAGTGCATCTGTTTCGATCACATTCGTGCACCCTGTCGTTTCAGAGTGTGAGGCCTACCAGTCCCCGTCGTCTCTGTCAGCGGCATTGACTGCCCAGAGAAAGGTCAGGCCTTCAGTCAGAAAGCCAAGCAGGGCTGGTGCTGGTGGTATCGGAAGTATGCGCCTGGTGATACGGTGCTGGACGGGCTGGAGAAGGAAGCACGAGAAGATAAGAAAGGCTTGTGGGCTGATCCTCACCCCCAACCTAACGGTTAGAGCGATGGAAATCTAACATATCACTATTTCTTCAAGTGGGAAGTATCATGCCGCTTTTCACCGCGATGACGACAGCATTTATGAGATCATCTGTATAGAGCTTCTTTTTGATGCGCTGGAAGTGCTCTCGGATCGTACGCTCACTGATCCCTTCAGAGGCCGCAATCTGTTTGGTAATCTCTCCCACTGCGCGACGCTCAAGCACGGCCGTCTCGCGCTTCGTGAGCAGGGTGCGGGGATAAGCACGCTGGCTTGCCTGGACCAGGAACGGAACGATTGAACCAAATCGCTTGAGGTGCGCTCTTCCACTCGCTGCAGACGGCATGGCGGCGGCAAACAATACAAAGTAGGCTGGGCTGGCGACCCCTCCGAAGAGCGCATACTGTGCACCGGCCTGCTTCATCCGCCTCACCAGTTCCGGATCCATTTGTGCCTTCAGATGCCTCACGGCATCGCACCACAGGATTGTTCGTTTTGTCCGAAGCCATTCCTGAAACAGAGGACTGGTCCATAACGCGCCGGTCGTGAGACGCCAGCGTATCCAGTCACGGGGGAACCCCTGATTAAAGATAAAGCGGATGGTCGTGCGCGAGGGATAGCCCCACAAGCCGATGAATTTCTGGAACGGGATGAACGCTCGCAGGTGCTCCAAGAGTTTCCGAAATTGTTTCGGGGTGTGACACCGACGTGCCTCGGTCTTCAGCTCCTGCAGAGTGGCTGCAGAGGCTGCAGGAACAGAAGATTGGGGAAGTTTAGCAATCCTGGAGTCAGATTGAGCACCTTTCTTGGCATTCGAAAAACGTAAGACTGTGTTGGAAGCCATTTCGTATCTCACTTCTGCTGGAAGAGCATACCTCCTATTTCTCCAGGTTGCCACTCTCGTAAACCCGCTATAACGTAGAGTCTGCGGCGTCGCAATGGGGTCTATCCAGGGCGGATTCATCGTCGGCTCGAAGAAACATCGGGTGCGGTCTACCCACATCTCTCAACATGGCCCGACGCCGCAAGGAAAGAGAATTAACACCCATGGCCAGGACTGACGAGTATCAAGGATACACCATCCAATCCGCTCCGCATTACCAGGTGGACAGTGAGACATGGCGGTTAGGCATCTTCATTTCCGTGGAAGATGACCGTGGCGTCAGGATGCGCGCATTCTCTCCAGATGGGGTCTATGCGACTGAGCAGGAAGCCGACGTTCACGGGATTACCTTTGGTCAACGTGTCATTGATGGCAAGGTAGACCGCCAGTCCGTGAGGGATTTGAAGATGGAAGATCGCCGAACGACGCCGCGTCTTCGGGTGCAATTCCGGACCACGTTTTCTAGTTCCCCCACACTCGAAGGGACAGGCCTTGTGCTGGATCTCTCTCCGGGCGGATGTCGCATCGAGAGCCCGGTCACGGTGGAAGCAGGTATGTCGCTGGAACTGCGGATCCATATACCAGACCTTGAATGGCCGCTGATGGTTGAGGCGGCCAGCGTGCAGTGGGTGAGCGGCCAGACATTCGGACTGGCCTTCTTTCGAATCAGGGGGACGGAGCTAGAGCGGTTGGGGCAGCTGATCCGGGCGCTCACAGAGGGGCAAGAAGGGTCAACTGAAAGTGCTAGTCCACGTCCGACTCTCAGGGCTACGCATTTCCTTGGTTCGAGTCTGCGAACGTGTACGTCGTATATTTCATCATGGGGATTCCGCTTCGACGATAAAAGTAAATTGATATTGTCCTTCTGATGATTCCAGTTTTGGGATCGGTTCTGACGATGTCGTCCATCCACTGTTGCAGGAATATTTTCCCCACAGATGGTGTCGTTAAAATGAGACAGGAACCGCGTAATGATACGTAACTCATTGATGAAGCCACGCAGATCGGATGGCGCAGATCTTGATACATCGGAGATTGCTTCGTATGTTGACCGTCATGAAAGGACAACCATGCAGATGAAGCACCCTGCTGTACTCGTCTTCGCGATCTGCGTGATGGGCCTCTTGTCATTCTCCCGCGTGGAAGCGGCAGGTAATGGTCCTATCGCCCCAGGCTCTTCCACGGCCGGCACGCTTGGGACAGTAGATGATTCCGCCCTGAAGAACGATGTGGTGGGCCACGCCCTATCCGTACCGCCAGGATCATCGACACCGTCGAACCTCTTTCGAGATATTCCCTCCATCAGTGGAGACTCCCCGAGTGGAGGGACCAAGCTCACGCCGTATATCGGTGCAGGCTTTGGGAGCGGCTATGCGTCAGACTTGGACCGTTCTTTAAATGGCCGCTCCTTCACTCAGACGGACTTCGGCTCTCGAAGCCATATCGGGCAAGGCCTCACCCCCAGCGAATTTCAGTTGGGAATTCGCATTCCGTTTTAAACCGTGTGCCGCCCCTGGCTTCTCTTTTTCACGCTGACACGTTGGCGCAAGTCGGGGAAGAGTCGTGAGAAATATATTTTAGAAAGGTCAAGAAAAATATTCACAAAACCCTTTCCCCAACTTCTGTGGATAAGTCTGTTCATAAAATCGCCTGCCCGGCCACACACCGCACATTTCACGATCTCTAAGACGTCATTGCTTAAAAATTAAGCATTGATTGAAACGGGCCTTGTACCACAAGATATAGGGGTATTTGAAATCAGATAACTCAGAAGCAACTATTACTAGAAATTACGAGGTTTTTCATGCGTCGCATCATGAATTTCCGCACTGGGAGCGGGGTTAGCACTCAAGTTATGCACAGACGCCGGTCCTCGACGGTGTTTTCTGCTACATTATTCGACCAGCACCATTGGCGGGACGACGTTCGAAAATTGACAAGATGGCGCCACGAGCACCCATCAATCGATCGGCGACACGACCTTCCACAATTTCAGCAACGGCCGGACCTGCACGAGCAGTCGGGTGGGGTCGAATACCTTTACAAACTGCAACTGATTGGTTTTGGAATGAAGTACGTGAAGGCCCATAAGCAGACCTTAACAGCGAGATTGCTTCAGCAGCTCTCGGTGATCTCGACCGCGCCGGCCATGACGTATCCGCTCGAACCGGAACATTTAGGCGTGCCGAGCCTCGAGGCGTCCGCATTATCCATCACGGTGTTGTCTCCCTCACGCGGATATGCAGTGCCAAACAGGCCCGTTGAATAGCATTGATTCTTTTTCAAACTATCGGGTTACCTGCTGTCCTATAAGGACCTAGCCCACCGCCATCAGTGGCACACTACGGCCCGAGTACGAGAAGGAATATCAAAGTAAGTGTGACCCACCTCTCGGGACCCGGCGATAGCCGGTGGCGCACACGTTATCGGTCGCGCCAGCCATTTGAGATCGATTTGCATCTCGCCCTTCAGCTTAATAGTCGGTGTCCTAGTCGCGGTCGTCGGGATCGTGTCCAGGGGAGGAATGACCCTGGGAGGGATGACCCTTAGGGGATGATCCTTAGGTGGATGACCCTTAGTGGTGGCGGTCGAAATGCCGGAATAGGGCCCCAGATTGCCGGCCGCATCGACGGCCCGGACTCGATAGCGGTAGGTGGTCGAGGCGGTGAGGCCCGTATCGTGAACATTCGTATGGGTCGGCTGGTCCACTTCGACAAAGTTGTTACAGGCGGTGCCTGCGCACCGTTCCACGCGATAGCCGGTGACGCCCACGTTATCGGTGGCTGCCAGCCATTTGAGATGGATTTTCGTCTTACCCGACGGCTTCGCGGTCGGCGTCCCCGGCGCGGTCGGCGGGGCCGTGTCCGGAAGAGAAAGTGTGGTGGTGCTCGAAATGCCAGAATAGGGCCCCAGCTTGCCGGCTGCATCGACGGCCCGCACTCGATAGCGGTAGGTGGTGTGGGCTGTGAGGCCCGTATCGCCGAATGTCGCGCTGGCGGGCGTGGCGATCTGCGCGAAGCTCGTGCAGCCCGCCCCCTGACAGCGTTCCACGCGATAGCCGGTGACGCCGACATTGTCGGTCGCGGCGGTCCAGCTCAGATTGATCTGGGTGGCACTGACGGCCGTGGCGGTTAGGCCGGTGACCGTGCTTGGCGGTCTCGTGTCGGGCAGGGCTTGCGTGGTGGCATTAGCCACGGTCGAGTAGTTCACGCTCACATTGGTGGCCGCATCGACGGCCTTCACGCGGTAACTGTAACTGGTGCCGGCCGTCAGGCCCGGATTGCTCACGCTGTTGGTGCTGGGCGTGGCGATCTGCGCGAAGCTCGTGCAGCCCGCCCCCTGACAACGCTCCACGCGATAGCCGGTGACGCCGACATTGTCGGTCGCGGCGGTCCAGCTCAGATTGATCTGGGTGGCACTGACGACCGTGGCGATTAGGCTGGTGACCGTGCTTGGCGGGGTCGTATCGCGCAGGGCTTGCGTGGTGGCGTTAGCCACGGTCGAGTAACTCACGCTCACATTGGTGGCCGCATCGACGGCCTTCACGCGGTAGCTGTAGTGGGTGGCAGCGGCCAGGCCCGTATCGCCGAACGTGGTGCCGGCGGGCGTGGCGATCGGCGCGAAGTTGGAGCAGCCGGCCCCCTGACAGCGCTCCACGCGATAGCCGGTCACGCCCACATTGTCGGTCGCGGCGGTCCAGCTCAGATTGATCTGGGTGGCACTGACGGCGGTGGCGGTCAGGCCGGTGACCGTGCTCGGCGGCGTCGTGTCGGGCGGCGTGATCGGGGTCGTCCGATCCGCCTGAATCTCGGCGAGCGTCAATGCGCGGCTGTAGAGGCGGACTTCGTCGAGTACGCCGCTGAAGGGATTAGCCCCGATCAGGTTGCCGAGCGTCACGACGTGGCCTGCGCCATCCGCTTCCAGGGCCGTGGTGGCCGTGGTGACGAGGGCGCCATCCACATACATTTTCAGCGTATTGGTGCTGTCCGTGAACGTCACGGCGACATGGTGCCAGTTCGTATCGGCAATCGTGCTGGAGACGATGTTGCCGGTGGCGAAGGAGTCGAAGGTCAACTGGTTGCTGGGATTGAAATAGAACTCTTTACAGCCGCTCTGCCAGAGGGTACTGTCGCACTTGCTGAAGAGATGCCGCTGGGCGCCGCCCAACACGTTGCGTTTGGCCCAGAGTTCGATCGTAAAATCCGCCGTGCCGAAGTTGAAAGCCGCCGGATTGGCCACCGACACGGCATCGTTGACGCCATCGAAGGAGAGGGCCTGCCCATAGGTCGCTTGGCCCGCCACCCACGCCGGCCCGTTGACCAGCGTGCCGGTATGCCCGGTCCCTGAGGCATCGGCCAGTGTGGTCCCAGTCCCTTCGTTCATCCCATACGCGGTCACCAGATTGGTGACGGCCTGGGGCGTGGCCGAGGCGGTGTTCGAGTAATTCAGACTGAGATTGCCGGCGCCATCGAGTGCGCGGACGCGATAGCTGTAGCTGGTGCCGGCCGTGAGGCCCGGATCGCTCACGCTGTTCGTGACGGGCGTGGCGATCTGCGCAAAGGTGCTGCAGCCCGCCCCCTGACAGCGCTCGACGTGGTAGCCGGCCAAGCCGCTCCCGCCGCTGTCGGTGGAGGCGGTCCAGGCCAGATTGATCTGACTACTACTGGCTGCGGTCGCGGTGAGCCCGGTTGGGTCGGTCGGGCGAATCGTGTCGCCTGAGCTGGCCTGGGTGGTGGCGGTGGCCACGGTCGAGTAACTCACGCTCACATTGGTGGCCGCATCGACGGCCTTCACGCGGTAGCTGTAGTGGGTGGCAGCGGCCAGGCCCGTGTCGCCGAACGTGGTGCCGGCGGGCGTGGCGATCGGCGCGAAGTTGGAGCAGCCGGCCCCCTGACAGCGCTCCACGCGATAGCCGGTCACGCCCACATTGTCGGTCGCGGCGGTCCAGCTCAGATTGATCTGGGTGGCACTGACGGCGGTGGCGGTCAGGCCGGTGACCGTGCTCGGCGGCGTCGTGTCGGGCGGCGTGATCGGGGTCGTCCGATCCGCCTGAATCTCGGCGAGCGTCAATGCGCGGCTATAGATGCGGACTTCGTCGAGTACGCCGCTGAAGGGATTAGCCCCGATCAGGTTGCCGAGCGTCACGACGTGGCCTGCGCCATCCGCTTCCAGGGCCGTGGTGGCCGTGGTGACGAGGGCGCCATCCACATACATTTTCAGCGTATTGGTGCTGTCCGTGAACGTCACGGCGACATGGTGCCAGTTCGTATCGGCAATCGTGCTGGAGACGATGTTGCCGGTGGCGAAGGAGTCGAAGGTCAACTGGTTGCTGGGATTGAAATAGAACTCTTTACAGCCGCTCTGCCAGAGGGTGCTGTCGCACTTGCTGAAGAGATGCCGCTGGGCGCCGCCCAACACGTTGCGTTTGGCCCAGAGTTCGATCGTAAAATCCGCCGTCCCGAAGTTGAAGCCCGCCGGATTGGCCACCGACACGGCATCGTCGACGCCATCGAAGGAGAGCGCCTGGCCATAGGTGGCCTGGCCCGCCACCCACGCCGGCCCGTTGACCAACGTGCCGGTGTGGCCGGTCCCTGAGGCATCGGCCAGCGTGGTCCCGGTCCCTTCGTTCATCCCATACAACAAGACCGGGGCGCTGGGGGGGGGCGGATTCACGGGCACCGTCCTCGAGGTGGTGTGCGTCAGCCCCGAGCTATCGGTCGCCGTTAAGCGAAATTCATAGGAGAATGTTCCAGAGGGATCGTGGTTATCGACGGGGAAACTGCCGCCACTGCCGGTGGTGTCGATAAACGGATGAATGTGCGTGTTGTGATGCAGCAGGACCGTCCAGTGCAACGCGGAACTGGGCAATGGCCCGTCATCGGGGTCGGTCGCCGACCCGTGATAGGTGGCCGTCTGGCCCACCGTAAATTGGGCTCCGCTGGCCGGCAGGTCGATCGTGGCGACCGGGGGCGTGCTGCCCACCACGACTTTCAGGGAGGCCGTGGATGTCGCGCCGTGAGTGTCCGTCACCGTCAAGCGCACCGGAAACGTCGTGACGCCGGCGGCGGTATAGGTATGAAACGGATTGGGCGCCGTGGAGGTGGCGCCATCCCCAAACTCCCACAGATAGGTCAGCGCGCCTCCTTCCGGGTCGGAGGAGCCGGCGCTGGAGAAGCCGACCTGGAGCGGCGAATAGCCGTTGGGGGGCGAGGCCGCGGCGGCGGCAAACGGCGGGAAATTCGACCCGCTGCCACTCGTGTGCCGAATGCGGGCGATTTCCCCCGTCGTGAACACCACGTAATACAGTAACCCGTCCGGGCCCAATTCGATCGCCACGGGCCCCCCATTGATATTCCCAATGGCCGAGGCGAAATCCACCACACTCTGCAGATTGCCGCTGCCATCAAACACCAGCCGCTTCATCCACCCCTTGGTGTAATCCGCAAAGAAGAAGTTGCCCGCATAGGCGGCCGGATATTGCGCGCCGGTAAAAAACGCGCCGCCGATCACGGTACTCCCCACCGTGCGATCATAGGTGTAGAGGGGACAACGTCACGACTGCCGCGGTGACCGATTGACATTGGGTGGGAAAGGAGGCCTGATACCCCGGCTGCTGCGCGTTGCCCTCCCAGCAGGGCCACCCATAATTCGCCCCGGGCACCCCTTGATTGATTTCCTCCCAGGTGTTCCACCCGACATCCCCCATAAACGGCAGGTGCGTGGTCGGATGCACGCCAAACCGAAAGGAATTCCGGAGCCCATAGGCCCACACCTTGGACCGAATGCTATTGCTCCCGTCATTAAACGGATTCACGGTCAGCGGCGCCTGGGGCGCACTGCCATCGGGTTTGATGCGCAGGAGCTTCCCGGCATAGCTATCGAGACTTTGGGCCCGCAGGGCCAGCACGTCGGCAAAGTCCGCCGTCGCGCCGTCCCCGTGACTGGCAAAGAGCGTCCCGTCCGGGAGGAAGCGAAGACTCCCGACCGAGTGCGTATAACTATCCGTCGGGAAACAGTCCGCCCCCACGGGATACTGGCTACACGGGGGCACATCGAGCGTGCCTAAGAGAATGATCTCACTATTCGCCAGCATCACGTCGGGATTGGTCGGATCGGCGGTCACCCGACTCAGGTGGCCGGTCTTGGGGGTCGTATCGTTGGGATTGCCCCCGGCCTCGTACGTGTAGAACACGTACACCCAGCCATTGGCCGCAAAGTTCGGGTCCAGCGCCACGCCCAAAAAGCCATGATCGGTATAGGTGTTGACCTTGCTGGAAAAGTTCAAGAACGGGGTGGGCAGGAGGGCGCCATTTTTGACAATCCGAATGACCCCGTCCCGCTGCCAGATAAAGATGCGCCCATCCGGTGCGAAGGTGACCCCCACCGGCTTAAAGGGCGCGAGGGTGGCGACCGGCTCGGAGAAAAACCCCGCATCCGTGAAGGTGATGGCTTCAACGTGAGGCGGCGCGACGAAAACAAGGAGAAGCAGCACGACGCCCTGCAGCAGCACCGTGGTGAATCCCTGTCGTGGAGCCGTGTTCACGGGCATCACCTTGGTTGCGCCTTCAATCTGGGTATGGTCAAGGGGCTATTTGACGCGGGGCTCATCGTGTTCGCAATTCCCATAAAGGGTTAATACCCCAATCTGAAGTAGGTAGGTAGTTCTATTGGTAAGAGGTAGGAATTGAGAGGCTCGCTCGCCCCGTGAGGGGATGTGCCGGCAGCTCGGGTGTATAAGTTTGCCCTAGAACGGTCTCGGAAAACGCTTGTTCCTCGGCCCTTGTCCGGGATCTGCTGTAAGGCAGCGAAGGCGAGGATACAGAGGATACAGAAGATGACGAGCCCGAGGAGGTCTGCGATCAATCGAATGGCGTAAGGCCCAGTAAGCTGTAAATCCGTAACCGAGCCAGATTGGACCAAGGCCGGGCTGTTCAGGATGGGGGCGGTTAGGAGCACAGCCAAGATGGCCAAGATAGAGAGATCGAGGCAAGTCCACGGTTTTGACATGGGAACCATTGAGTATGTTCATGAACATCTCACAGTGT
Organism: uncultured Nitrospiraceae bacterium; assembly: GCA_963825145.1. Classification (GTDB taxonomy): domain Bacteria; phylum Nitrospirota; class Nitrospiria; order Nitrospirales; family Nitrospiraceae; genus Palsa-1315. The sequence goes on along the minus strand of CAWGSC010000027.1, from coordinate 10,762 downwards.
AGCGGTTGGGATTGCAGAGTCAATGAATTGGGAGAAATGAGCGGGCAGGCCCGTTGCACCTTGCAGCGGGAATGATGAGCCGAGCTGGACATGAGTTCGTACAGCGCGAACGCGACACGATTATGGGCGGGGGCGCGAATGCGCCTGAGCGGGTATTACATATCACGAGTCCGACATGAATGTGGGCCAGAGAGCTGACCTTCATCGTGACCTCTTGGATTCGACGAAGACCACTTCCATGTATTGCGTATGCTTAGTCTCGCCGCCATCGAGCCCGCCGAGTAAATGACGTTCACTGAAGAGCCCCAGATGCTTCCCGAGATTCACCAAGGCATTGAGCTTGTCGTGGAGCTTGATCTTCACCCGCCGCTGAATCCCTCGCTTTTCATACGTGACCTCGGCAATCACTGACGCTTGCTCTGGGGTAAGGTTTGAAATATCGATCCTCGGATGCTCTGGATCAGAGAGATTCAAGTAGTCCCCCATGTTGGCAAAGCCAATCAGCGCCAAGTCCGCGATCACCTTCTCCGCCGTCACGCCGGTCTTCTCCGCAAGAAGTTTCATCTCCTTCGCAATGGCCGCCGAAACCATAACATTTGATAACAACCTGGACGACTGCTCCTGCGCGGTCTTTTTGCTGTACCCAGCCCGAATCGCGGCCTGCGTAGCGTTCACATCGACGAGATACTCGTGCACAAACCGCTCTTGTTTCGGCGTCATTTCCCCTTTCTCTCTATTTGATAGTCGCTCCGCGACGACGTCTCGGGAGAACTCGGCGATTCTAACTCAGGGTGATGTGATGCTGGCGGGTGAGGGGGGGCGAGGCGTATCCTCATGCGGCCACCACCATCCCTTGGAACGGGATGCCCCAGAGAGGAAGGGCATTTTGGCAAATCCCCTCAAATCCCGTTGGGGACACCAGAAACATTGGGAATTTGAGGTCTTTAAGGCTGGCCGACGTGGGCGCTTCCTCTATTTACTCCTCTATCGCGTGCCCCAACCCTCGGGTCCGAAGTCGATTAGAAGCCAATCATGATGGGGTATGACTGAGTGAGAAGGAGTGAGATAAACCCGCTCCGGTAGCGCTAATTCTGAGGAGGGATCGGGGAGGGGAGTGTGACGGAGTGTGATCGAGTTAGACTCAGAACTGGGACCTAAACCGGGACCTAACTCGCCTGTCCAGACTCGAGTTGCCGACGCACACGAGAACTTACGATGACTGGGAAGGAACGAGGTCCTGAGACTGTCCGATTGAGCCGATTCGTGACGAGAGCTAGCGGCCTGGCTTCGCGACCGGAAGTAGAATTTCCCACTCTTTCTCCCACTCATATGGCTGATGGAGCGGAAGTCGCTTAAAACACTCATTCCATTGTTAGAGAATGCGTAGGAAGCACCCCCCGGAAATAAGCAGAGCCCGAAATCCTGTATCCGGCGAAGGCGCAACTTCTGTAATTGCAGTGCGCTTCGCGCGATACGAGAAGAGGTGCCACATTGTAGGATGGGCGAAACGAGATACCTCTCGATAGTAGTTATTGTATTCCCACAATTTGTTTGGCTCTTTTTCGTCTTTGCTCAACTCCGTGCACATCTGTTCGAGGCTTTTCATAACGCTCATCGTACGAGGTCTGCGGTCGTATTTTTTCAGAACTGTTGTTTCCCTTTCTTTTATCTGCGCTAGCCTTTCCGGCTTCACTTCCCCCCTTCTAGCCTCCGGCAGAGCATCCAACTGTCTAGCTACTATCAAATGGTAATCGTCCAAAAACCGTTGAAGATTCCCGGACGATTTTTTGCACCACGCCAACGTTACAGACACTTCAAATAACGAGCGACTTAGAACATATCCATCTGTCCACAAGCGTGATTCAGCATTCGGGTTGCAAAGAATCTGAACCGCTGTAAAGGTATCAAAACAGACAGCCAGCGATGTGGCGATGATGTAATCCCACTCTGCCTCTGTGCTGAGCCCTGGAGGTTTGCTTAGAGGCTCAATAACGAACGGATGAATTCGTCCGCGCAAGAGTGCTTCGTTGGCCTCCCATGTGCGAAGCACATCTTTCTCGGTTCGCATCGTCCTAATTTTCCTTGTGATTGACCCTGGGAATAAGAAGGGGGTCGTACAAATCTCCGATTTGCTAGAGATCTGGCTTCCAATGGGAATACTCGATGACAAGCCGTGGGCGATTGTCTTTCTCGTCATCTTCTTCGAACCGAATGAATGAAAGCGCGATGGTTTTCTTATGCTCAGGAACCTCAACATTTGGGGGATAGTCTCGATCTAGGAATTTAATCGTTACCGCTTCTTCGCGGAGTTTTACGAAGTGAGGAGTTACCTCTTGGAGAATTGCTTCGCGGCGGCCGTACACCGTTCCATCATCGGTGTTGGGAAATCGAATCGACACTACTTGGCCTTCATGAGGCTTGAGGGCGGCGTAAAGTCGCGTGCTCTCCCGATTCGTCGGATCCTCGACCAACTCAGCCGAGTCACCAGCGGACATTCCCTCTGTGAATGGTTCAAGCGAAAACTGAAGGCTCTCATCGAGACGTACCTGGCCACGAAGCACGATCATGTCGGGGGGTTCATGGCCGCGAACATGAATGGCAGGAATGGTGATTCTGTAGTCTGAGTGATTGTGCTGGAAGATGAGCGTTTTCTGTTCATGAAAATCTACAAGGGTCCAGAAGTTGACCGACTCCTTGATAGGCTTCTTCGTCTTCGTGACTATAGGATTAGGGCGAAGTCGAAACACACCTCCTAGACTATCCGACACGGCTTTTCGGTTCATGGCAGTCTAAGGAGTTTGGACCAAACTTGAGCCGACTAGCAAGGGGGAGACACCGACAGCGGTTTAGACGTTTCTGTGAAATAGAAAGTTAGGCCGGTTCCTCTTTCGGTCCCTCTGTTGGTTACCGCTTGCCACAGAAACGGATTGCAGGCTTCATAGATGCATATAAAACTACTGGGTTCTCTTCCGCCACTCCCACGGCGGCACCGGCTGCGGATCAGCCCACAAGCCTTTCTTGCCTCTCGTGCTTCTTTCTCTAACCCTTCCAGCACGGTATCTCCTGTCGCATACTTTCGATACCTCTAGCACAATGCAAGGACAGAATGTCCTGCAACGGAATGAAATGTCTTGCTGACTAGGTAAGACCCCAGTCTCTCACGATCTAGACTTCACGCTAACCTCCCGCCAGCTTTGCGAATGTTCACGGTAGTCCCTAGCAGCGATTCCGGAGGCAAGTCTTTTGCGTTTGATGCGTTCTTGCAAGGAGGCGAGACGAACTTCAGCCTGAGTTTACTTTCATCTAATCGAGGCTCTCACAGATGGCTGGATGCATTGGCCAAGGAGAGCATATTGAGGCGAAAGTGAATGGTGAGAATCACGCGTTGTCGATTCGCCAGACCAATAAACCTCAGCCCACCGAGGAGGCCACCGTGGTAGCTATTCCCAAAATCATTGGTGTCATGACGTGTAGCCTTGTGCTGTCCCTGGGTCTATCCAATGCTATGGCAACAGAGAGAACGGGACCTGACCCATGTGCTGATAGGAAAGGCGGACAACCTGATCTCTCGAAGTGCGATGAGGAGACACGCCAGGGCATCGTCACCGTCAAGGGCGAAGTGTTGCGCTTTGAAGGCAATAACGTGTTGGTCCAGCGGTTTGACGGGAAGGAAGTGACGCTGCATATCGATGCAACCACTCAGATGTCAGGATACCTTGGCCGAGGAGAACGTATTGAGGCGAAGGTGAGTAATATGGACGATCAAAAACACGCTATGTCGATTCGCCAACTCGAATAGTGATACCGGATTGCTGGAGCCGGTTTCCCGGCGTGATGATTCCAGCAAATTCGGTGGTATAAGGCCAGTTGAACAAAGGAGTGGATACTATGCTTCGTAAGATATTTTCGATCTTGTCGGTTCTCTTCATACCCGCCGTCGTGCTGCTGAATCCTCTGACAGCTCAATCGGATCCGGCGACCCCCGAAGAGATCGCTCATATGAAAGCTGGTCATAAAAAAGTTGAGGGGGTGGTGACGGAGGTGAAGTCCGGTCTCTATACCGTCAAGACAACTACGGGCGCCACGCTCACGCTGACCGAGGCGACGGCATTTCGCCAAGGCCAGGCTGTTCCCAAAGTCGGTGATGAAATGACGCTCTGGGTCAACGAAGGCAACATGGTCATGGATGCCCGCCCGAATGGGCAACCAGACAAGGAGCCTCGTTTCATCACCGGTACGCTCGCATCGATTGATAACGGCAAGTCCCAGATGACGCTGTCAACGTCGGGAGGGGAGAGGGGCTATAGCCTCAGACCCGAGAGCCGCATGTTCAGGGATATCGCTGTCGGCTCTGAGGTCACGATCGAAGTGAATGAAATGGGGGAGGTTATCGACGTTCATAAGAACAAAAAGTGATGAGATGGAGTGGCTGCAAATGTTCATAATTTGCCTCAATCACTGGCAGGCGATTTGCGGGTGATCGAGGGTGATCGAGATTGACGGTTGCACGATGGGTTTTTACCGATCCATAGGAGAAAGGAGGACCGCCGCATGAGTACCATCCGATACCTCCTCATAAGTACGATTGCCCTGGCTCTGCTCTTGGGGCACGGGGCCTCTCTGAAGCCTGTCCAAGCATCCCCGATTCTAGTGAAGTCTAACGATGTGACAGTACAGGAAGGAGCGAAGGTGACGGTGTGGTTTCAAATCACACCCCGGGATAGCCCCACCACGACCTACAGCAATATCGAGCAATTCGTCCAGGGCCAGCATACGATCCCACTCGAGATCGAGCAGCGGATCGCGGGTATGCATCCAGGAGAGGTCGCAACGGTTCCTCTGTCGGCGGAAGAAGGCTTTGGCCCGTACGATGAAACCAAAATTCAAACCATTCCGCCAGCTGATTTGCCCCTTGGCGCTCGGGAAGGCGACACCGTAGCCAATAGCGCAGGCACAACTGCCAGAATCGTCAGGATCTTGCCAGAGAAGGCTTTGCTCGATCTCAATCATCCTCTGGCAGGGAAACCGCTCTTGGTCACGCTACAAATTGTGACCATTGAGAGTTCAGATGAGGAGGCAACACTCCCGTAACCGGCAGTGCCGATCGTCCTTCCCCCCCCCGCCGCGGGGTTTGCGCGTGGTATGGGGAAGGGAGAGATAGGAGAATGGAGCGATGGCGTATACGGAAAAATATTGTCCGGAGTGCCGAGGGAAGTTAGCACGGAAAGATCAGTCACCTGAGGCGACGGCTTTCATTAACGCGTGTCGGTCTACCGAAGGAAATACGGCTCGCTCTAGAGAGCTGATCATCGAAGAAGGTGGCGTCTGTTTCGCGTGTGGAAAGAGAGACCAGGTGATGTACTACGAACTGTAACCACACCGGCACTACAGCTTCGTTCAAGCGGTTTGATTGTGTGCGCGGCATGGCAAGCAGGCGCGCGACCTTTAACCTAGGAGGTCCCGATGGGATCTATTCCCAAAATTATCGGTGCCGTCTCGTGTGGTGTCGTGCTGTGCCTGAGTCTGTCCAATATCACGCAGGCAAGACACAGAACGGAACCAGCCCCATGTGCTGATAGGAAGGGCGATCTACCGAATCTCTTGAAGTGCGATGCAGAGACACAACGGGGTATCCACACCATCAGAGGTGAAGTTTTACACATCAAGGGCGCGAGACTGCTCGTCAAGCAGACTGACGGTGAGGAAGCGATCTTCCATATCGATCTCAGTACCCAGATGAGCGGACACATTGGTCCAGGAAGTCGGATTGAGGCGAAAGTGAACGAGGTAGACGGTGAGAAATATGCACTGTCGATCAGCCTGGCCCGATAACACTGCGGCGGAACGGTGAGCAAGCGCCGATGGCGAATAAACCGTTTGGCATTGTCCTCTGTCTGACTCTCAGTGCCTGTAGTGTACCATCTCAGGCACCCTCCACCGCTGAGCGAACCATGCGCCAAGGTAGTGGAGGAGTTGAAACACGCTACCCGGAGAACCTGACCACAGGGACAAGCGAGGGGCAACCAGCCGCAACCCCACCAGACTCTCGATGCACCAAGCAGCTTAAACAAGGCTACGCACTGAGAGAACGCATCGACCGTGAGTACGGGCAGAGCAGAATTGCTGGAATCTTTCAAGATCGGAGAGATGAATTCATGACGAGATGGAGTAGAGAAACGGTGGAGTGGGCCGCAGAAACACGAGTCATTCTGCTTCAGATTGGTGGGCCGACAGCAAAGAGCCGCTTCCAAAATGCACACACACCGATAGGCATGGTGAGCGGAGATGTGGGATGGAACAATATCCGAAATTTTCTTCGAACGAGATTGGCAGCCCTAGAGTCGATCTGCAAGGGACAATAACTGTAAGCACAGCCGATACTTCCATCAGTCCTTGCGTGGTCCAGATTTTCTCCGACCTAGTGAGTGAACGAGATTCACCGCACGTTCCCTTACCCCTGCCGTCCAAACCACGACATGGCCCTCTGATCGATTCTACAGAAGAATCCTAGGTGTATCGATAGGGCATCGAGCACGACTCGGCTATACGTCATAGAAATGCGGCGAAGAACTGATCTCATGATAAACATGCCAATTTGCTACACAAGGAGTTGCCATGGAGCAGCTTGTCATCGAAGAAGAAGATAGTGCCTCATCCGCACTTCAAATTACGCTTGGGGATTTTCTCGTCTTCATCAAATGGATGAATGAAACTGCAAAATCTGTTGAGCGCGGTGTAGCCTTGCCGACTCTCCCTGACTTGGATTCCAGCAAGGTCAAAGGCTGGATGCAACTCATACAGCGGCTTGAGGAACGCTTCCGCCGGAGTGAAGAGAAGAAACTGGCGCTCGCAGCGAATGTGATCGCGCACGAAGCACAGACGCGACAGCTCTTGTCGCACTTGCATGCAAATATCGCTTCACTCTACGACAACCTCGGACAATCGCAAAAAGCCAAAGAGGTTCGTCGCCGGGCTGAAGCACTCCATGTAGGGCAAACCCAAGTTGCCTGATTCCCAGATCGTCCGCGCTTTAGGTTACTGCGCATTGCACGGGGAAACGCCGAGTAGGGACGAATCGAGAAGGGCATGAGGGCCTCGCAGGGAGGCACATTGTAGGAGGGGGATGAGCAAACCGCAAGGCGGAGCGAAGAACGGTTGCCCGCGCACGTGATGAAGGAGGAACTGGCGTCTGAGCGCCGTACCGTCACATGGCTTCATCTTGCGCTGCTCAATGAGCGAATTCAGGAGCTGGAGAAGAAGGGCCTCCTCCCGAAGAGGAAGTAAAAGCGACGCCAGTTCTCGCACAGCACTCAAGGCATGCTAAGCTTCCTACCATGCGGAAGCCCACCAATAGACCCACGCAAGGAAACACGTCGAGAGCACGAGCAGTCTCCCAATCTGAAAGCATCGAAGAATCGCCACATTCACGTCCAAAACGGTTCGTAGGACTACTGAAAGGAACTGCGGAATTTTTTGCTGCAGTCCTGGCCGTCGTCGTTGGGGTGCACGACGCCATTCAAAAACCGCAAATTCATGCGCAAATGGTACAAACCTCCGCTCCAGTTTCTCTCTCCTTCTCACTTCACAACCCAAGCTTGGTATTGCCAATGGGTGAGGTGCGGATTGAATGTTTTATGAAAAACGCACGTACCGACCATGGCGTGATTGACACTTCTTTTATTTCCATACCGGCTGATACTCAGAATGTTTCGATCCCGCCAGGTGAAACTATCCAATCGAGCTGTCCACTTGATGCCATCGTTACTAAGGCTGGTGATGCAAATGGACAGATTGCAGAAATCCAACTCATATCAAAATTCAAAACCCTCAGCATCGAACGAAATACATATTCTGAAAGGTTCCACTGGGAACAAGGTTCTCGCCAGTGGATGGAAGGGAAGATCGAAAATTAAACCGTACCCATTTAAGTTCGGAATAAACAACCAATTGAAGCGCTCCGCGATCTGCTGAAGACGTTTCTCTCTACCCTACGGCTCGAGCCTTGGCAGACGGTTATTTGACGGGCAGGTATTACTGCCTTACCTGCGGGGAAGCGATTGGTCGAGCTGCCCCGGTAGACCCCAAAATAGAACGGTGACTTCTGCTCCGCCACGCCCCCCGGATTATCAGCCCATCTTCTGCGAACTAGGGATCTTGCTAGTCCCATCCTTTTCATCCAGTGATACCCTACGCGAAATTTTCCTGGAGAGGAGGGGACGATGACCTGCCCAAAATGTCAGAGCCATGCGGAACCGATCGCGAGCTGGACGATCTCCGGCCACAAAATGACCATCCCGCTCTTGCACCTGTGGGGCTGTGTGAATCAGGACTGTCGGCACCAGTGGCCGAGAGATTTCACGAGTCCCATAGTGACACTCCCCTCTCCACCATCCCCTGATCAAATGCCGACCCAAGAGGTTGCATATGACCCGAGAAACAGTTCACTCAGTCTGTCCCCATCGATTCTTGATGGTCACGGGCATTGATTACAGGCGATCTGTCGAAACATCTCGTTGTTATGAGTGTGGTACGCCGGTGACCCGTCCCCTCACAATGCCCCTCTCTATATGGTTTTCGTCTCCACGAAAGAAACTCCGTCTGGTACCCAGACTCGCTTCACTCCTAAGACGGTCGCCGGCTACCACACCGCCGCCGCCGCGGGCCGCTTAGCACCCATTACGGCCGCGGCCCCTACTGTTGTGCGACTTCATACGCGCCTACCGACAAGAAGACCGTTTCACCCTGCTTAAACGATCGCGTTACGCTGAGCGTGCCCATTTCGGTGCCCGCGGTGAGGCTGCTGCGCTGACCTGACGCATATTGGTTTCCGACCTCCAGCACGGGTGCCCCAAAGGCGCTCGGCATGACGCCGCTGCTCAGCGTATGCGCGATGGTGTAGTGCACTGTGACCGTGAGCGTGCCGGTTTGCGTGGCGGTGAGCCATCCGACCTGTTCCACCATGCCGTAGGCCCCTATGGATCCTGTCCGGTGCACCCCGCCACGAGGTGCGTCGCATCGTTGATGGCCGTGGCGTCCCCGGTGCACGCCAGCGTGGCCGTGAGCTTCCGCGTCACCACGGCGCCAAAATCGTGCACCCCGCGGGCTGGCGCGGTCCCTGCGACGGCGACGGGGTACGTCTTTTGCCGGATGGGCGTGTAGCTCGTGGTGACCCCGCTGAAGGTCAGCGTCGTGAGATCGATGGTCGTCGTCCCGCTGTAGTCGTCCGCCCACGCGGGCGGACTCCACCACAGCAGCCCGGTGAGGAAGAGGAGTGTCAGGCGTGTCATGGTCGTGATCCTCATTGGTGTGTCCCTTTCCATCTCATCGGTGTTTAATCGGTCAAATAATTACGTCGCTGCATACCATTTCACACATCGAGCTTTCTCATCCGTCCAATTCACCGCCTATGGAATGTCCCAGTATACGAACACCATATCGGTACTATGCTTGAGCTCAAGAGAGTGGCGATCATGCGTGAAGTCTATTTACTGGTAGCCCTGATTCTTCTCGTCGCGACCGGCAGCGTGGTTGCGATGATGTTGCGATAAATCGCTCTCGCCGCATTCGGATACGTGGAGCGCCCCATTTTCTTGGGGGAGAACTGACTGATTGTTTGGGAAGAGACACTGGGGCACGGTCAAAGGTACCCGGATGCGCGTGGATAGCGAATAATATTGGGTCAAAGATACCGATGGGAAGGAAGTTGCGCCTATTGATGGCTAGTTGGGTCCTTGTCAGTACAGGATGCCTGGTCGGGTGTTCCGGCAACGGGTCCAACCAAAGCTCGCTACCACCGCTACCGCAATCCAATAGTCTGCGCCTTCAATCGATCAGTACTACTCTCAGTTCTCCGGTCTTCATGACCGCACCTGCCAATGACACCAGCCGCCTTTTCATTGTCGAGCAGGGTGGACAGATTCGAATTTTCGATGTGACAACTAGTTCGCTGCTCGCGCCGCCATTCCTCGATGTTAGCAGCCTCATTTCGTCGACAGAAGAAGAGCAAGGACTCTTGGGAATGGCATTCGATCCCCAATACCCTATCAATGGCCAGTTCTACGTCTATTACACGAACACCGCCGGGAACATTGTTATCGCTCGCTATCTTAGAAATGCCATGGACCCCAACCTTGCGGATTTCTCTTCGGCGACTCTGCTTCTGACGGTGGCACATCCGACCTTCTCGAATCACAACGGCGGCATGCTGGCATTTGGCCCCGATGCGTGTCTGTATACTGGGATCGGTGATGGCGGCGATGGCGGCGACCCGAACAACAACGGGCAGAATCAATTTTCGTTGCTTGGAAAACTCCTTCGTCTCGATCCCAGCACGGGAGGGGCCTGCAGTAAAGTCGTCATCAATCCGTTCCTCCTCGGCGGGGGCGCCCCGCAAGTTTGGAGCGTGGGCTTAAGAAATCCCTGGCGGTTCTCCTTTGACCGCCAAACCGGCGACCTCTACATCGGCGATGTGGGAGAGAGTGCGCGAGAGGAGATTGATGTCGCCACTGCCCCTAACGCGGGGCGTCAGGCCAATTACGGCTGGCGGTTAATGGAAGGATTTCTTTGTTTCAACCCCTCTAGCAATTGCAACCCCGGCAATTTGACATTGCCGCTGCTCGATTATCCCCATCTAAGCGGAGCGTGTGCCGTAACGGGCGGGTATGTGTACCGAGGATTGGCATTACCTGCGACGCAAGGAACCTACTTCTATGCAGATTTTTGCGCGGGATTTGTGAAGAGTTTCCGTTACCTGAATGGTCAG
>CAWGSC010000026.1:0-59763 GCA_963825145.1 uncultured Nitrospiraceae bacterium | reverse complement strand
CGTGTCATGCCAAAGGCACGGTATGCTGGAATGAGTTGGAGTGGGGTGGAGTTGAGCACAAAATGAGCACAACCGACACCAGTTGAGGGTCTGGACAAACCAAAATAAACAGTGCGAAAGGTCTTGTCCGCAAGGGGAACAGCGGGGTCTTTGTACCCCGTCCGTTCCCCTACTTTTTCTGTCGCATCGCCCTACCGTTTGTCACTACGATTTTAGGGAGCCTGAATGACACCACATGCCCAACGTACCCCACCACCGCCCAGTGGAGCCGGTTGGTCTGCGTAATTATCGCCCCCTGTATGCATCATCAGAGCACGGCCTTTGAGGTCAGCCATTTTCAAACGTGGCGCCAAGACAGGACTGGTGTTGCCATTTGCATCCGCGAACAATGCGGGTAAATCCCCCTGATGACCGTCGCCCCATGGCGTACTATGGCGTTTGCTGCCTGCCGGATCATAGTGGCCACCTGCCGCTAACGCAGGCATTTTCTTGCCGTCTTTTTCCTTAGGCTCGCAACTCGCATTTTCATGTACATGGAAGCCATGCAACCCAGGTGGTAGACCGGTGATTGCGGGGCTGAACACGAGACCGTATGCCGTTTCACTGATTGTGACTTGGCCAATCTCCTTTCCCACACCATTTTCATCAACAAGATTCATACGGACGCCGGTAGCTGCTTGTGCAGTGGCACTTACAGACAGTGCGCCCACCCCCGAGCCTCCACCCTGTTGGCCCTTCACTGGATTCGTGGGACTTCCGCTCTCTGCTTCCGGATTCCTGACTCCGCCTGGCACGCTCAGGTCCACCACGCCATGGAACGGCTCACCCTTAAAGCTTCCGCTGGCGGGAGAACCCTGTGCCATGAGCAATGCTTGAGAATGCGTCTTGCCCTCAGCGGAGTCGGAGGTTTGAGCGTAGGCTCCACTGCATATGAGCCCCGCTGCAACAGCGCCTGCTGAGACTATCTTCGTAAGGTTCATCGTCAGCTCCTTGGTTAAGAATGAAACGCACCATGCCCGTGTTGGGCCTCGCGACCCTCGGAACCGAGCCGCTCATCTCTTAGCCGGAATTTCCATTATGGACTCCGGCCGACCGACAACATATGCCTGACCGCCCCTGAATGCAATCGTTCGGTCAGGTTTTCGGTGGTCGGCGCCTCAGCGATCACGGAAGGCTCTCGTCTTACCTCTTCGGAAGGTTCGAAGGCCGTAAACTGCCGCCTCTCCAATCCATGATTTCGACACCTGTCTGGAGAGGCTTTGACACGGCACGGTCTTAGCCTTTCTCCTCGAGATGGCTAAGTTACCAAAATTATTTGTTTTTGGAACAGGCGGAAGGATACGTCAAAGCCCTAGAAAAATCGACCTGCCCGCTCTCGACCCTGAGATAAGTTTTTGAACACTGTGCGCAGAACGACTAGGTGGCGGAAAGAGGCGGTGGTTCGCTCGCGCTATCGGCTCCTCTTCCGCCACTCCCACGGCGGCACCGGCTGCGGATCAGCCCACAAGCCTTTCTTCGCCTCTCGTGCTTCCTTCTCTAGCCCTTCCAGCACCGTATCCCCTGGCGCATACTTCCGATACCACCAGCACCAGCCGTCTTTGACCAGCGTGTGATTGACGTTGGTTCCATCCAGCAGGAACACATCGGCAAGGGTGCGCCCGTACTTGTCCTGGCCGTGGGTCTGGAGCGTGACATCTTTCCCGAAGACCAACGCTGACGCGGCCTGCTTCGCTCGGTTGCCGAAGGCTTGGCCTTTCTCAGGGCAGTCGATGCCGCTGAGGCGGACACGTTCAGGGTGGGTGTTGTGCAGGACTTCGATGGTGTCGCCGTCGAGGACACGGATTATTTTTGCGGCGAAATCTGCGGCAATAGCGATGCTGGCAAGAAGGATGTAAGGTACAACCCAGACGAGGAAAATGACGCCACATGCTCACAAGCCTCGCGGGGCTTTACGAAGGGGGCATATTCCCATTTTTAGAGAAGTACCGAATGACCAGGCGGAAGTTATAAAGACGGTGAATACAGTAATACTTAGTACGTTATTTCTATGTCCCCTACTTAAGTGGCGTTGTATCTGTCCTCAAGTCTCGCTACTCTACCCCGGCCATTATCAGCATAAATTATAATTACGGCTGCATAATGGAACCACGTACTCGAGGAGGGGCGTTCATGTGGTGGCAGGAGAACACTGTACAGACGAGCTCACGCGAGCAGGAAGGCGAAGAGGTTATTATGGTTGCTGCCAACTCAACAATTGCCGGGGCTGGTGACATTAGTGCCTTTGTGGGAAAAGGAGTCGAATTCAAGGGTACGATCTCCTATAGCGGCACGGTGAAAATTGACGGATATCTCGACGGAGAAATTGATTCTGACGGCGTGCTGTTGATAGGTGAAGAGGCCGTCATCCAGGCAAAAGTTACCGCTAGAACCATTGTGTGTAAAGGAAAGATTACCGGGGATATCGTCGCAAAAGCACGCGTGGAGCTCCGGGCTCCGGCCGTCATAAATGGGAGTATCCAGACGCCGATCCTTTTTATAGAGGATGGCGTGCTGTTCAACGGTGCAATCGAAATGGCTCACGGTGTTTGCGATATCCCTCGGGAAGCCTTGCTGCTCCCCATCGAAGTCATGACGCCCCCTAATATAAAGCGAGTCAATGGTTAGGGGGAATATTATTATTTAGTATCGTTGCACATTGCTTATGTGTGGGAAGCGCCATCCATTGCACTTCCCGACCAGTCTCAACCGCTAAAGGTCGAGCTGGCCTCCGTTCGATGCGTCAAGAAGGATCAATTTGCGGTGAGCTTCCAGGAGATGCTCCCTGACACTAGGCGCGTCTTGTACAGGTGTTTGAGTTACTCCATCAGGCGCAGCAACCAGAAGCGACCTCGTCCCCTTCGCCACCCGCTGCCCTATCTCAATAATAGCGCCTACATCGTTCGAGCACTGCGCGATCACTTCTTGCCGCAGGCAAATGACCACACAGTGTGACCAACGGTGCCTGGTCCAATTGGGATCCAGTTCCCTTCGCCGGAATGATTGAAAACCACATTACCGCCTCTCATATTGCCGGACCACCAGGTATACGCAAGTCTCCGTTGCAGTTTCTCTATGCAGTTGGCTTCCAATTGTATCGAGTCAGACAAATGCGCCACGCCCGTCGCTGATTGAAGGGTCTTGTAGTCGTACAAGATCCACATCTTCACCAGATCCCCTTTGCGGCGAATGGTGTCTGGATCGACGTACACAGTAAATGTGTCATTTTCGTTAATTTTCACCCACTCCGCATAGGCCGGTCCACTACTCAGCAATAGGAGTGTTAGCACCAACCAGAAACCCACGATGGAGGCCAGCGGCAAGCGGTGGAAGGGACAAATCGAGAAAGGCATGGAAGCCTCGCAGGCAGGCGTATTCTAGGAGGGTAACCTCAGGTCATTGCTCATGAACTGCCCTCCGTTACTTCACGCTCATTTCGCAGCGAGCTTCCATCGACTTGGCGATAGCCCCGCCTCTATCAGGGGAAAATTGATTCGTATGTTGGGTCATCAGCAAGCGGCTCGTTTTCGGAAAGATGGAGTATACCCAGACTGCGAATCGATAAGTGGCTAGGAATGTGTGCATTTCATCCGATGAGTAGACACGTATCGCCCTTTCATGCTGAAGGGGCTCGCCACCACCTGCTTGCACTACAACTTGTGCTTCGTCCTTCCCGATCTCCCAGATGAACGTAATCTGCCCCCCACGCATGCCCTCTGCCTGATCGACCGTTTTATTGCTGCCGCTCGGTCCCTCATTTCCAATGACCCTGCCTTTTGGTTCCTTGCATACAGCAGTAAGTGTCTCGGCACTAGCCAACGAGCATAAAGGTAACAAGAAGGTTAGGGAGAGAACACTTCCTATGAGTTGAGCAGCGCGGTACTTAACGACGCATTGCACAGGGAAGCGACGGTAGAGACGAATCGAGAAGGGCATAGGAGCCTCGCAGGGAGGCGTATTGTAGAAGGGAAGCGACGGAAGGCGCAAGGGATTAGACGCGACGATCCTTAGACCCAATACAACTTCTAGTCGCCTGGGAGCAAAACAAAGGCCCGACCCCTTTCGGAGCCGAGCCTTTCACCTCAGATTACGCATGGTCGCACTGCAGTGGGTCGGCAAAGTGTTTCCATGACGATTTCTAAGGCAAGTTTACTCTACTAGGTCCCTGGACTAGGGCTTCCTGGGGAAAAACCTAGTGGAGGAGCCATGGCAGTGGACCGCCAAGCATGTGATCCAGCTTAGCCTAGCATTATGGCGCGAATTGAGACCTAGGGTACATCGCGTAATAACAAGGGATAATACCAGTCCTGTATTTGAGGTGGTTCAATATAGTGGAAGATGAGTCGGCTGTTGTTTTTCATCTACGGTGCGATGAAACGATGCGCAACGCGTTCAGAAAGAAAAGAGGTGAGTCATGCTCAGCATGAATGGAATTATCGTATGTGAACTTATTCTCGGTACGGTGTTGATGAGTCTGATATTTGCGTCGCTTGCGGATACGGACCTCATTGCTGATACATCGTCGAAGTCGAAAAATGAGATGCCGGTGCGGTACCTTTGGAACAAGATTGCCGGTGAAGGAATCATCAAACATCTTTCGCTGAGCGGGAGTTACATTACCGGGAATAGACCGGTCTCCGTCGGCATGGCGCTCGCCCTGCAAATTTTTGTGCCGTGGGACCCGGAGCCGTTGTGGATTGACCGCGCCATCGTGAAATGGGTCAAGGGGTCTGAGTTTGGGATGGACTTCGACACTCTCCTACCAAATGTGGCTGAGCGGCTCACAAAAATCGTCTCCATGATGGTGAACCACAACATGGCTCCTGCCGCGATGGATAAAAGAAGGGGGTAGACGCCCGGGTTGGATTAACGCTGTCGGTGGGAACAGGACAGGGAGGCTGCTTTATTTCGGTCCCCGCCTACGGTTTATAGATTGGGACGGAAACGGGATCACAGCAGGTCGATTGTAGAATTAGATGCCAAGGGTGCCGAATGCTTGACCTTTCTCAGGGCAGTCGATGCCGCTGAGGCGGATGCGCTCAGTGTGGTGGCCGTTCAGGACTTCGAGGGTGACTCCGTCGAGGACAGAGACGACGGGGCGGGAGCAATCACCAACATCGATGGCAGAGAACACTGGTCTATTCGCGTTTATTCCAGAGGCAGACGTGCTTGGGTGGGCACCTCGTGGGGCCGCGCTTTCATACGGTCCGGCTGAGGGGCTCTCGCGTCGCGCAGAGCGTCAGTGACCGCCCCCCCCGTGGTTATACCAGGTTGAATGTCACTTACGCACAGTACTGGGGCGCGATCGTTTCAGGAGCGTGTTGCCGGAACTGGCGACCTGTTACGGGCGCAATGGGAACAAGCCCTCTCGTTGGAATTGGCGACGGGGCAGAGCATCCCGTGGGTATTCCATTGGAATGACAAAGGCACGCTCAAAGAAATTCATCCGAAGGCGCTCTATCATCGGTGGAAGACGGCTTGTCGGCTGGCAGGGGTGCCGACACGCATTCCCCATGACTTCAGGAGAACAGCAGTTCGGAATCTTGAGCGGGCAGGAGTGCCCCGTTCCGTGGCGATGAAGTTGACCGGCCATAAGACGGAAGCCGTGTATCGACGCTATGCAATTGTCTGTGAGGCCGATCTAACGGAGGGACTGAAGAAGCTCGCAGTCGGATCCGTCGTTGCGCGGGACGGCGAGTTAAGCCACAGTTCAGCCACAATTTCGGGAATTTCGAGTCAAAAACCTCGAATTACGCGGGAAACTATGGCGGAGGGGGCGAGATTTGAACTCGCGGACCCCTTGCGAGGTCTCCAGTTTTCAAGACTGGCACGTTCGGCCACTCCGTCACCCCTCCGAACTTTATTTATCAAGTACTTAGGCAATGTTTCCAATTCGTTGAATTTCCGGCGTAGTGAATAGCGTAGGGGAATTTCTCACGAGTCCTTCCACGGCGTCCGCCTTCCGGCTCGGGGAGACGTGCGCATACCGCTGGATCAGTGAGAGGGTGGCCCAGCCGCCCAATTCCTGGACCGTCCGGAGATCGACCCCGTTTTCCACCAGGCGTGTCGCGAAGGTATGTCGCGTACTATGCGGCGTCACGCCGGTGAGACCCGCCCGCCGACAGGCCGCACGAAACCCTCGGATCGCATGATACGGCTTTCCGTTGGGCTTGGCAAAGACAAATTCGCTGATCTGTGGGAGTCGGGTCAGTGCGGCCAGCAGCACGGAGTTCAGCGGGACGGTGCGCGTCTGACCGCTTTTCGCATAGGCGGCGCTCACCGTCACGGTCTTCCGTCCGAGGTCCACGTCCAGCCACCGCAACGTCAGGGCCTCCGACTTGAGGCGCAATCCGGTATGAATGCCCAACAGAATCAAGGTGCGCAATGGCTCGGCGCACTCGGCCAGCAGCGCGGCTTCTTCCTCCGCTTCTAAGAAGCGAAGGCGCTGCCGTGGTTCTTTCGTCAACTTCACGCTGGTGACGGGATTCTCGCACTCGATGAGCTTCCACTCCTTACACCGATTGAAGAGGGACTTGAGGACGGCCAATTCTCGATTCGCCCGCACTCGCGCTCCGGCTTGAATGCGCCTTTGCTTGTGCTTCTCGACCAGAAACGGGGAGAGCGCACTGAGGCGCGTCCCGCTGAACGACTCCGCTAACCGGCGGAGACATTCCTTGTAGGCCTGCGCGGTGCCTGGCTTCTTGGAGGCTGCGGCCCACAGCTCGAACTTCTTCCTTGCCTCGTCAAACGTAATGTCCTTCGGTTTTCTCCCGATACCAGCTTCCCCCTTCAAAATCGCGCCCCGCTGCACTTAGGCCAGTTCGAGCGCGACGGATCGACTGATGCTTTTGCCGAGTCGCTTCTGGTGGCGTGTCCCGTTGATATTGCAGTCTAGGTACCAGGTCTTCCCGCGCAGATAGAGTGCGTCACCGCGTCGTGCCATTGTGTCCTCCTTCAGTCGTCCTAGATATTCAGATCACTCTTCGCGGCTTTCACCAGTAAGTCATAAGCCTTTTTGGCTACAGCCAGACGCGAATCTAAATGCGGTGCTCTTCTTCGCATAGACTAAGACGATCATGCGCTACTCCTCTTCAATGCTCCGCCTCTACAGATTTACTGCGTGGATCAAACGAAATAGGAAGTTTACTGCGTGGATCAATCCTTTCAGGAAGGCAGTAGAATGCTTTCTCCCAACTGCCATCGGGTACCTCGGCAGATAGCTTGTCAGGAAATTGCTTTTTCAAATTTTTGAAGTGGGGAGTACTCTCCGCGTCCTTAGCGGCTTCTTTCCAGAGGCGCTCTCGCATATCGACACACTGAGCGCGTTTCTCAAAGGCCGAATGGACCTCCCACGTTACTTCGTCATGGATCCTGCCCTCACTCGTACTAATTAGGCGGTTTTTAGTCCAAGCCACCCAGGCGCAGTCGGCTAGGGCCTCGCCGACTGATATGGTCATCAGAGAAACAATGATACAAGCACCTGCTAACTTCTTCATAGCTCGATCCTCCTCCAGACTCACGCGACCAACTCTCCCACTGTCACCTTCAACGCCTTCGCCAGCTTCTTCAACACATGAAGCGACGGATTGTCGAACGCGCCGCTCTCCAGCATGGTGATGTAGGGCTGTGTCACCTTGACCCGCTCGGCCAGGACGGCCTGGCTCAACCCGCGCTGTTCGCGTAGTGTCTTCAGTTTCATGCCGAGCGTCCTAGGTGCCATTATAAATCCTATTTATATTCAAGTAAAGCCCTATCCCCGCGGTTTGATGATCAAGGCACGTCTCGGCTTGTCGAGTCCCTCATTCATCCATTTGGTGACTCGACGCCTACCATCGATCACGACTTGTTCCCCCTTGTCGGCCCACACAATAATGGGTTCGACATCGCGGAGGGGATTGTCGTCGAATTCGCCATATCGCTTCAATTGGCGCAGTTCATCAGGGGAGAGAACTTCCTCGTGGATGTCGCATTTGGACGGATCACCGTAGGCCTTGGTGAACATCCGACTCATGTCTAGGGGCGGGTTCTGGAATACTTCGTGCGCCTTGAATGCAGCGTAGACTTGATTCCATAGGGCATCCTGGTCACTCACGTGTTAGCCTCCTCGATCAATTGCAGTGCTTCTCGCAACAGCAACCGGACTTTCGCATCACGTTCCCCTCGCTGCTATGCGCGTCGATAACCATGGGGGCTGGACCGACAGCAGCACCGAGCGTATCCCTATCGTGGATTGACGGCCAGAAAGTCGTTCGCAAATGTCTTGACCCATGTTTCAACCACGTCGAGAATTACTTCCCTTAAATTGCTGCTAATGCCAACAAACCCTGCCGTATTGCCTTCCCATGTTGTCGCAGCCAGCGTGTACTGTCGTCCATGGACTACTGACACTTCTTGGATGAGCCGAAGAGATACATTGTAAAAATAGAAAGACCCACTTTTGCCTATGTTGGGTTGCACGTAAAACCATGGATTGGAGGACACCTTCGCCGTTTTTGATTCAAAGAAGATCCGTATACCCATGGACTGGAGGATGCCTTCCACGGCTTCTTGAATCGCCTCTTCCGACAAACCGTCCACTTGTGCCTCTGGTGTTATTCTCTCAATGACTACGATTACCCCTGGCAGCCCCGCTAAGGATTCACGTTCATACGGGGCTCTTGCTTGAGCCATGCTCAGATCGAGGCAGGTCAGGGCAAGTATCATCGCCATCACGATGTATCGCATAGGACCTCCGTACCGGTTGGCCGCACGATACCCTGAACGTGACTGCGTGACAATCCCCTCGTCTTGCGTGCTCATCGGGTCCCTGCTAGGCTCACCAGCCAGTTAGTGTCCTAAAAGTAACAAGGACTATGCTGCATGAGCCCAGATTCTAGCGAGGATGAGAATCCCTCACAACCAACCGTAAACGGAAATCAACAAGAGCACACCACTTCCGATCATCAGGACATCCCCGCCAGCCTTCAACAAGAACGGACCATTCCAGAACCCCCTGTGACTCAACCGTTGACTCAACTATCCGCCAAAGATGAGCAATGGAAAGCCGACCAACGGGAAAACTGGATTCGGCAACTTCGTCCACAATGGGCCTTGGTCTGGGTTTCGATTGGTGCCGTGATCGCCGCAGTCATTACCCTGATTACCGCAACAAAAAACACACTAATTGCGCCCTCTTCACATCCCTTCTAAAATGTGTCTCCCCGCGAATGGTTAACTTACAGTAGACGCGCTGTGTATGCCGTTGTTGAAAAGATCGGCAACAACCGCGGGCGCGATGTTGCTTTCACCGAAATGATTGGTTGAGATGCGCAATCGCGCCCGATAGTGCGTGATCGAGAGCGGAGCGTAGGGCGGGTTGCAACTCGTAGTCGATTGCATAGTCACTCCACTTGCCGGACAGGGGAGTGGCCATGGCGATGACGGTGTCGTGGTACAGTACCTCGCCGCTCTCCACCGATATTATCTTGCTCGATACGACGATAGGCGGCATCCTCCCATTGAAGCGAGCCATCAGCCGGTCTCGCCAACTCGGCATGTCGACTCGAAAGCAGAGCACGCTATCCGCGCCGAGCAGCTTCCCGACTCCCATGGCGCTGTCGTCCGCCACGCGTCCGGAGACCTGCAGTCGCTGCTCATCTGTCAACAGCTCGATGTTTCGCCGCTCGACGATCTTGATCCACGCTCGTTGCTTCTTGAGCTCGAAGGCCGCTTGCTCAAGCCGGCTGTACCCGTACACCACGTCCTGTTCCCACGTGGGGGGATACCAGACGGCTAAGCGCCGGACATGCCGAGGGACTGGAACACCACTCATTGCCGAAACTGTTCTATTTGGGCTTGATCGACGGCGACATGCGTCGTAGACCCACACGCCGTGAGCATCCAAAGACTGAACATGGCGACAACGAGGAACGTCAACTGCGTGCTGCGAGGTCTGGTAAACCTAAGCTGCAATTCCGGACAGTTAGGCGTTATTATTGGAGCGGCTCTTCCTGCCGCGTCTGTGGCAGAAGTGTAATATCTCATGTGTCTCTTCATCTAATAAGCTCGCAACAGTCAAACATTCGGACTGCCCCCCTCGGTCTGCGATGTCCCTGGAGCCATCATGTTATCCGCAGGGTAGCGTGGGAAAGGGATGTAGGGCTATTCCTCAAGAGGTGGGGTGTCTACCGAATTTGGCGTGAGACCAAGGGGCAACTGACCGTCTAGCGGCCTGACACAGACCAGCCCGTTGCGATGCTCAGAGGGCCTTGGCGCGGCCCGATCCCGCCATCAACAGGACCGGGAAGCCGGTAGACAATTACCTCGCCCCTTGCGCCTTCGTTCGCATCCCTCCTACAATACGCCTCCCTGCGAGGCCCCGATGCCCTTTCACTTCAGCCTCATCTGCCTCACGCTGCCGCTGGCACGTCCTGGTTCCTGATCACGCTGCTCGTGCTCAAGTAGTGGACCTAGGTCTGCGGAGTGGGTGCAGTTGCTTCCTCCCAGGCTAGGGGCTTGGCTGATATTACTTATGCTCGATCCTGACACTATTACGCCGCAAAGGGGATCTGGCAAAGATATGGGTCTTGACTCGACTTTACGACAATACAAACCGTGGCGGACGTCTTCTTATTTATCTATGCCGGGTGCAAAAGAATACGCACTTCGCTGCAAGGAGTCCGAACACTCGCTTGCGATTGACGTGGTTCTCTGGACAATATGGCCACCGGTAATCAAGTCTTGAACCCACATTGACGAACGAAAAGTGGCAAGCCAGCTGCACCAAAGACAGTTGCGTGAAGGTTCTGTGGGAATTTGCGTGCGTCAAGAACGTGAGCGCGTAGCTGCTCGATGCAGGAGGGCATGATACTGGAGGCTCAGGCCGACGCTTCATCTATGCGTCAAAGCAATCGCCATTTCTCAGACGTACAGCTCGAACAGCGCGTCAATGTGGAGAATTGCAACTATCAGCTCGGCCATCACTCCCGGAATAGCCATCACTTCGGTGACATCTCTGACCGGCAGATGGTCAGGACGATCTCCCGCCACGAGACTTGTTAACACAAGGTCGTTCAGCAAATGAGATCCATGGGTATGCATCCCATCCGATCTCTTCGGAACAACTACGGCGTATCGACTTGACCATCCATCCACTACCGATTCTGCCAAATTTGGCACCTCAACCCAATTGACCGAACGGGCACGGCAGTTCGCCCAGGCGTTGAATGTAGCCGTCCGATGAATCTTACAAGCTTGAACGTATCCCTGTATCAGTGCAACATCGACGAGATGACACGGATCGATCATCTGCCCTTTGACCAACAGTATGATCGGACTGTAATTGAATCTTTCCAGAGGAGAGTATTATGAAGACTCGGTGAAAGTGCAGAAGCAGGTAAATTTCGTCGAGCTTCCCGTTGGACCGGCCTGGAAAACGAACAGTTCTTTATGTCGGGAACGGGGCGGCATCGCACAGGTACTAGGTAACTCGCGGCTACTGCGCTGGCGGTAGTCTATGAACGCCAGTGCTGGAACCCCCTTCCTCTTTTTCAATCCTTAGAAGCATCAAAAAAGGCCAGCCCCCCTACGAGGACCGTGACCCTGCTGACGCCGGGTACGATCGAGCCGATACAAAGGTCGGTGACACTCGCAATCGCGTCTACGTCCACGTCCAGCGGGTCATACCAAAGCATGCGCAGCGTTTGGGCAGAATCTCGACAGCATTGCCCATATGGTTGCCCTGGTAAGCCGCTAACAGGTCTTCCTACAAACTGAGTCGACTGATTCCTGCGGCATTGTCGCAGTTCGGGCATATCGTGGTTGCTCCCGATCAGGCCGATGCTTAACTTGCGCCGGAGCGTCCAGAGGCCAGACAGACGGTATTATAGGAACCCGGTCAGCTTTGATCAAGTCGTCATGTTGGTCACCGTGAGCTTATCTGCACCGCTAATCGTGCGACCCATGGTTTCCTGAACGAACGCGAAGCGCTACCGTAGTAGACGTCATCCATGACTCGGCGAATTACGCGATCAGCCAGAAGTCTGAGCGACTCGCGGACCACGCCTGGTCGTCGCGCCTAGAATGCTTCCCGCATGGTCTCGCGCTTGGAGGTATCTAGCGCGTCAGTCTTCACGCGGTCTGGCGTCGCCAGGTTTTCGTCACCGTTGTCGGCTCAGGTCATCGCGTGCGGTATGTTGGGACTGGTAGTTTCGCCGTCAAGACAGGCGAAAAACTGTAGTGAAAAGCGTAGGGAATTGGTGAGTAAATGTAGGGGTATCCTGGGTAAGTACGGGTAACAACCAAGGAGGCTGTTTCCCCAGTCCCAGAGCGGTGTTTCGCGTGTTTTCATGGGGTTCGGTGGCCCCCTCCATGAAGGTTTTCAAGACTGGCACGTTCGGCCGCTCCGTCACCCCTCCGTGTGCTAGGCGTTGTGTGATTTCAGCAGGTTCTTAGGATAGACTCTCTTGAGGTTTTAGCCAAGAATGCGGCTTCGGCAGTTCTCAGGTCCGCAGAGTCGGTCTTCTCAGGAGCATCATCCAGGCGATGCGCCTGATAGCGATGGTCTTCTTCAAACAAGTCCGAGTATACATCCAACGTGATGCTGATTCTACTGTGTCCGAGTCGGCGTGATCTTTGTTAGGCTAATGGTTTCCTACTGCTCAATCAATCCTTGCGGCATGCAACATTCCACACAGTTTGACCCGTAGTGCCCGGCATGACAGCTACCCACTTACCTACTTCTGAGTTGGTATACACCATCGTTCCGCTTGCCATATTGCCCGAGAATCCCTTGAGCGCAAGCACCCGACCGCGCTCTTCTGCGCAGTCAAATTCCCATTGTTCCTTGGCAGTTAAGAACCTGATGCCTCCCACGGTTTGTACAGTCTTGTAGTCGTAGAGTTGCCACATCTTCACCAGATTGCTGTTGCGGCGTATAGTGGCTGGATCCACATACACAGTCCTTCCTGCTTCGTCGCCGTCACTCACCTTCACCCACTCCGCATACGCGGGTCCACTACTCAGTAATACAAGTGTCACCAGGAAGAGTCGAGTCATTTGAATCCCTCGGTAATTCATGTCCACTCATTTCCCTTTGGGCCTCCACTCCCGCGCCCGCTTCTGCGCATCGGCAATCTGTGCTGGCGTCATCTGTCTCGCGAGATCATCCCGGTATCCAGGCGCGTGTGCATTTCCATTTCCTGCCGCCAGGCTGTACCACATGTGGGCCTGGACTAAGTCCATGGGGCCTCCCTCACCGTAGGCAGACTGCATGCCAAGGTAGAACTGCGCCTTCGCTTCCCCCTGAGCCGCGGCTTTCTGGTACCACTCACGTGCTTTGGAGAAATCCCGCGGGACGCCGTCTCCGTTTTCATACAGCAAACCGAGGTAGAACTGCGCACTTGGATCTCCCTGCTCGGCAAGCGGCTGCCACTCACGCAAGGCTGTTGCATAGTCTCCACGAGCATAGGCATCCATGCCAGCTCGATAATCCGCCCATGCGGGGGCAGCGAGGCAGAGGATCGACAGCGCGAGGACGATGGAGAATCGGAGCGACATTGGCCGATCGTTACACATAGGATCATCTCCGCCGGTTCTCGAACTAACTGCTTCACATAATGCTTGAGTCAAGCGTGGGCATGCGGTCCATTTAGAAGATTCGCTACCGCCAACTTCTGCCCGCTCGACCAGCGCACCACCGCTTTAGACACCTCAATCCGTTGCTTATTGTAGCCTCGTTGGAGTGGCGTATTGTAGGAGGGATGCGAACGAGGGCGCAAGAGATTAGATAGGGGAATGGTGTGATTCAGGCTTCTCCAACGTCAACGGAAGATTCTTCAAGTCGTCTGTTGGAGATGTCAATACCACCGTGGCGGAGATGCTGGTCTCTGACCTGTGAAGCGATGGGATGCCGATGAGAACGATGAACGACTTGCTAGGTGTTTCGGCGCGTACGAGCGGCTCTTTGGATGAGGTTTGCATAGGACCTGGTAGGTGCTGGATGTGTGTCGAGGCTAAACCCATATAACAGCCGACCTAGGAGAACCGTTATTGCGATGAAGGCACTGCTATTCACCCAGCCGGTTAAGGACTGTGCGCTGAGCATGACACTTGTCGAACTGATGAGCCAGACGCCAACCCCAAGGCTGACGAGATATGAGGGCCGCGTTGATTTAGCCGCTCTGAGTGCGAGAGCCACTCCAACTGCTCCCGTGAGCAGGGCGAGTAGGGGATAGACCATCTGATCGGTCTGTGGTTGGATTCCAATGAAGGCAAATACCAGCCCAGACAGAAAGGTGGTGCCATACACAATAGCTACCCCTCGCGCAACCGCTCTCCACGAGATACGCGAATTCCTGTCGTTCATATGGCACAGGGTACGAGCATCCGCGAGGGAATCGTATCCTACAAAGTGGGGGGAATGAAGGTCCCGTGGGGCCGAGGTGAGCCATTAGGCGAGGCAATTAGGGTAGCTGAGGCGAGAGAAACAAAAAGGGCTATCCGTCGTGTGACGAGAAGCCCTCGGATTTCTTCCCATCACCCTTACGCTTCAGAGAGGAAGTATTTCCAAATCTTTCTAAAACGTTGTAGCGTCATACACTGAGAGGTCAGCATGCAACAGGTTTGAAGGTCTGGCATGCTTGGGGCAGGTCTGAGCTATTTAGGGGTGCGCTGCTGAGACACGAAGAGCAGCATGAGTGGCCCTACCTGCCTCGCTTAGTCGGAAACTTCTGAAGTGTTCTAATCCGTTTTCAAGACTGGCACGTTCGGCCGCTCCGTCTCACCTCCATACCATGCTTGACCCGACCCGGAGCCCGTACGATGGTTCTTGGCGACGGGATAATACCTTTAACTATCTCATTCTTTCTTGATCCGTTCCATCCCGCCCATGTAGTGACGCAACACCTCCGGTATCGTGACGCTTCCATCCGGTTGCTGATAGTTTTCGAGGATGGCCACGAGCGTGCGGCCGACGGCCAGTCCGGACCCATTGAGGGTATGAACAAACTCTGTTTTTGCGTCTTTCTTCCCGACTGTGCCCTTATACCGAATACTGGCCCGCCTGGCCTGAAATCCTTCAAAGTTGCTGCAGGAGGAGATCTCCCGATAGTGGTTCTGAGAAGGAAGCCAGACTTCGATGTCGTAGGTCTTTGCCGCGGAGAATCCCATATCGCCGGTACAGAGGGTGACGACTCGGTAATGAAGTCCTAATCCCTGCAAGATCGCTTCGGCATGGCCGGTCAACCGCTCCAGTTCTTCATACGACTGTTCAGGTTTTGCAAACGCGACCAACTCCACTTTGTTGAATTGGTGGAGGCGAATGAGCCCTCTGGTGTCTTTTCCATAGGATCCTGCCTCGCGGCGAAAACAGGGGGTATAGGCCGTATACCTGATCGGCAGCGCACTCTCGGTGAGTGTCTCGTCACGGTGGAGATTGGTTACCGGCACTTCTGCCGTCGGAATCAAGAAATAGTCTTCGTCTCGCAGACGAAAGAGATCCTCTTCGAACTTGGGTAACTGGCCGGTCGCGGTCATACTCGACCGATTGACGAGGAACGGCGGCAGGACCTCCCGATAGCCGTGCTGTGTCGTGTGAAGGTCGAGCATATAATTGATGAGGGCCCGTTCGAGTCGCGCGCCGGCACCCGTCAGAACCGCAAATCGTGCGCCGGTAATTTTCGCCGCCCGGTCGAAATCCAGAATGCCGAGTGCTTCACCGATATCCCAATGGCTCTTGGCTGGTGCGGTCAACGTGGGCGGGGATCCCCACCGACGGGTTTCCGTGTTGCTGCTCGCGTCTTTTCCTGCTGGGACCGAGGCATGTGGAAGATTCGGGATGCGGAGATTCAAATCGGTCAGCGTTTCTTCGACACCCCGTAGTTCGTCTTCGATCTTCTTGATCTGTTCGCCGACGGTCTTCATGGCAGCCATGGAGGCATCCGCCGGCTGTTTCTCTCGCTTCAGCTTGGCAACCTCGTCCGACCCTTTTTTCAGTTCGTGGCGAAGTTGCTCGACCTGGCTAGCCAAGGTCCGACGTTGTTCGATCAGCGTGCGGATTCTATCCCAAGGGACATCGGCGCCACGGGGGCCAAGCTGTTCCCTGATGGCATCAAAATTGTCGCGTAAATAGCGGAGATCGTACATAGTCTGTGTGTTCCAGAAAGCGGCTGGAATCTAACATCGGGGTAGGGGTTAGTCAATCAATCGGGCCGTGATATTCCGTCTTGGCAGGCGTAGTTTGTCCCGTTGACAGGAGCGGGCGGATCGAGGACCATATCCCGATGCGCACGGTGATGAATCCACCTAATCCGTTTGAATCACAGCACCGAGATCTCTTGGAGCCTGCTCCCCATGTGCAGCTGCAAATGTTTGAGGATGCGACCCGTGACATTCTCAGTCGGAACGAGAGTCCCGATTTGCCGTTTCGATGGAGCCTCAACCCCTATCGCGGCTGCTTCCACGCCTGCGCCTATTGCTACGCCAGACCGACGCATGAGTACTGGGGATTCGGCGCCGGAACTGACTTCGAGTCCAAGATCATCGTGAAGCGGGAGGCCGCGACTCTGCTCCGCCGGACGTTCGAGAAACCGTCGTGGAAGGGCGAATTGATCCTGTTCTCGGGGAACACCGATTGTTACCAGCCGCTGGAAGCCTCGCTGGAGTTGACGCGGGCCTGCCTGGAAGTCTGTGCTGAGTATCGGAATCCGGTCGGGATTATCACGAAAGGGGTGTTGGTGTTGCGCGATCTGGATGTGCTGCGTCGATTGCAGCAGGAGGCGTCGCTTCACGTGTATTTCAGCATACCGTTTTCAGACGATGAGGTGGCGCGCAAGGTCGAACCCCATGCGCCTTCCAGCCGGAAACGCTTCGAGGCGATGGCGATCTTGGCGAATGCCGGGATTCCCACCGGCATCTCGCTTTCTCCGATCATTCCCGGTCTCAACGATGAGGATGTGCCTGATCTGTTGGCCCGAGCGAAACAAGCCGGGGCGGTTGAGGCGATGGCGACGCTGCTGCGTCTGTCTGGCCCTGTGGAGCCGGTGTTCATGGAGCGAATGGCGGCGGCATTTCCAGATCGAATCACCAAGATCACGAATCGGATTCGGGATGTGCGTGGTGGAGCGATCAGCGAGGGGGCCTTCTTCGAACGTCACCGTGGCGCAGGTCCCTATTGGACGATGATCGAACAGTTGTTCGAGGTCTCCAGACGCAAGGCAGGATTGTCGGCGCTGCGTGACGAAGCGGTTCCTGCCACCTTTCGCAGGCCGGGGATTGAACAAACTGCCTTATTTTGAGGCAAGACAGGGAAGGAAGTGAGGATGAAACATAATCCTGGTTTTCTCAAGTTGGTGGATGCGGCACGAACACGGGTCAAGGAATGTACGGTGGCGCAGGCTAAGGCCCGGCTCGATCGTGGTGAGGTGCTGCACTTTCTCGATGTGCGCGAGGACCACGAATTTGCGAAGGATCATGCGAAAGGCGCCCGTCATCTGGGAAAAGGGATTATCGAGCGCGATGTGGAAACGCTCATTCCCAATAAAGAGGAGGCCATTCTGTTGTATTGCGGAGGCGGCTACCGGTCGGTCTTAGCCGCGGATGCGCTTCAGCAAATGGGCTATACGAATGTGGTGTCGATGGATGGAGGGAATCAAAGGCTGGCGGGATGCGGGCTATCCGATGGAGCGTTGATGGGACCTCAGAGAGGCCGAGGTCCCATTCACGTCTGATCACGAATTCTAGTGTGCGCGCTCGGGAGAGTTACTTGCTGTTGACTCGATCGAATTCCTTGATCACCTGGTCGGTTAAGATCGATGGTGTCCTTATTGTAGATCACAATCTTGACCGTTTGTTCGCTGCCCTTATCGACGACAAGGGCAAACCCGCCTTTTTCTGCCACGGTTTTCGTGGCCGATGAAATTCTCTTCATGTAGTCATCGACCAATTCCTTCTGCTTTCCCTGTAACTCCTGATTAAATTCCTGCGCGCGTTTCTGGTAGTCCTGGACCTTGGCGCGGAACTGAGTCTCTTTTTCTTTTTTTTCGGTGTCGCTTAACTTCGCGAGTTGCTCCTTGAGCGTCTTCTCCGTATTGCGCAAGTCCTCTTCATCCCCGGACAACAACTTCTGTCTGGTGGATACATATTCTTTGAGCCCGTCCAAGGCTTTTTTGCCCGCTTTTGATTTCTCTAAGACGGCCTGAGGATCGACGACACCCATCTTGAAGGCCTCGGCAGCTTGTGCAGCAGGAAGAGATGCGAGCAGCAACATGCCTGCGGCGACCAAGGGGAGGGTGATCCGCCCCAAGAGGATTCCCGTTGTATGCATAACACGCGCTCCTTGTTGGTAAACAATGCGACAGCGTAACCGATGCGAGAATAGCTGGGGGGCCGGGCCCTGTCAAGAGAAGCCGCGCGAGATATGCGAGACTGGCGGGACGGGCGAGACGAGGTGGGAGCCCGATCTGTCCGCGCCATGCTACATAGCCGCTGATGGACTTTTTCTGGATCGTGCTAGGTGAAGTATCGGCTGGTGTCGAACTTGTATTCAGTGTTGTCGATCAAGCGGATAATGCTGTGGCGGAAATCTCCGATCTCATCTTTCTCGGTCAGGTCTATCTCGCGCCCGTGATCGACCGAGTTTCCCTGTGGATCGGTGATGACTCTGACGAACGGTCGTTCGGCGTTCGCCTTGTCTGCAGCCGGCTTGAGCACGACCGCCAGTTCGCTCGTCTCCAGCATCACCAGGCTGCCGATGGGGATGATGCCGACACAGTTCACGAACAGCTTGAGCAGTACGGCGTCAAATGATTTCCCGGACTTTGAGAGCATCATATTCAACACTTTCGATGGGGACATGGGTTCCCGGCGATAGACACGGGAGGAGGTCATGGCGTCGTAACAGTCTGCGATCGTGAGAATGCGGCCGGTCAATGAGAGTGTCCATGGCACGGTCAGTTTCGGATATCCGGAGAAGTCCAGGTTCATGTGGTGTTCGAAGGAGGCCGCCGCCATGCGGCCCGGTAGATTCGTGATCCCTCTCATTTTCGAAAGGCTCAGCACTCCCTCCGTGGGGTGATTGCGCATGGCCACCCAGTCCTCATCGGTAAACTCGCCCGGTTTGTTCAGGACCTCCATGGGAATGGTGGATTTGCCCATGTCATGGAACAATGCCGCAAGGCCCAGGTCGGCCAGTTCCACTTTGGGATAGCCGACGCGATTGGCCAAGCGCAATGGACAGCAACGACACATTGACCGAATGGTTATGTGTGTACTGATCGTGGCAACGAAGGGTCGTGAGACCGAGGACCGCGGCTTCATCATCCACCATGAGATCGATGATGTTTTGGATCGCCCGCTTCGCCTGTTTAAAACTGACCGTTCCTCCCTCACGGGCTGATTGCGTCAGTGTTCCGACTGATCCTGCCACTTTGGCATAGCCGTTCTTGGCATTCATTTTCCGTTGTACTTTTGGATCGGCACTTCCCGTGCCTTCGGGGCTCTTGTTCTCCGTCGTTCCGGAGCTTGTGTTTCTCGCCGTTCCGTGGTTCCTTCTGACTTGCAGCTGCCGTTGTTCTTCTAGTTCAATGCCGACGATCCCCCGTGCGGTGATTTCTTTCTGAAGGTCTTCGATGGTCTTTGTTGTCTGGATCAAGGCTGACAAAGAGTGCGGCGAACTCACGCAAATCCTTCGACTCCACGGTCAACGAGAATGTCATTCCGCCGATCTTCCAGGCGTTCAAGGCATCGATGATGCTGGTGGCCACGGCCATCTGCTGCGCGTTCACTTTTAAGTGACTGTCCCCGAGAAACAAGAAATCGTTCTGCAGGCGGAGTGTGACCGGTTGGTCCTGTGCCATGGTCTTGATCAAGGTCAGCATCGTATCGACGGGTTTATCCAGTGCCGCGTTGGTGCGTTCATAGATGCGGGAGGTCTTAATCAAGACATTCAACTGTGTGACCAGCTGGATTCCCAGCATGACCATCTGCTGGTCAAGGATGTCGCCGGCCTCTGATCCGCGGGCGATTTTCTGAGACAGGGACTTTTCGTGGGTCAGGATCGGCTGGGCTTGTTCATTCTCGACCGGGGTCTCTTTGATCTTGATGTCACTCACGGCAAAGATTCCTTACTATGATGCAGCTTGCTTGAGATGCTGCTGTCGTTGGGCTTGGGCGAGTGCCGCGGTGCAGGCTTGCCGCACGGGGGCGCCACCTTTTTTCTGACCCAGCTCAAGGACGGTGAGGGCGGCAGGAGTGGCCAATTTCCCCAATGCCTCAGCGGCGAGGGCGGCAAGTTCCTCCTTTTTCTTCCGGTTGGTCCAGGACCGTTCCGTGATCAAACTTTCAAAGAACGGAATGACCTCATCGCTGCTGGTGGCGCGCATCGCTTGGAACACTCGCGCGTTTTTCGCTGAGGGTTCGATCCATGAATATGTCCGCCGATACGAGGGGTGACCAGGCGGAGTAGGGAGCCTTATACTGACCGGTCATGAGCAGCTTGAGTGCCGCAAACCGGACCGACTCCTCGGTATCATTCAAGAACGAGACCAGTTTCATTCCGTTCCCGCTGGGACGGAAGTATTCCGATTGCTCGCACGACTTCCTTCCGTACCTGAATGTCCGGATAGCGCACCAGCTTTTCAATGGCATCTGCAAATCGGGGATTGTTCCATTTGAGAAGGATCGCGAGAAGGTTCTTCACATAGCGGGGGCGGCGGTCGGACAAACCACGAAGCACGTGATCCGGCTGATCCTTCGCGAGTGTCTCAAGAGCTTCAGCCACGATCGCCTGATGGGCTGGCGCCTCCAGATTTGCCAAGAGGGTGCACAAGGCAGGGACGGCGGCCGACGTCATCGACAGCAGAACTGCAGGCAATCCTTCTGTGGTTGCGTCGGGAGTCTTGTTCAAATAGGTCTCGATCATCTTCACGCGTTCAGGTCGACCAAGGTTGTCGAGCAGGGCCGCCAGTTGTTTCTTGTGATCGTCGCCGAGATCCGGTCTGACCTCAGCGGTGGCATGTAACAGTCCAAGTACGCTGTCTAACTGGGTCCATTTGCCCTGGGCGGTCAATGAGTCGAGGATGTTTCCCCAGAGGTCGAACAACTTGGTCAGGATCGCAGGAGATTTTTCCGACGCCAGGATCGCGGTGAGCATATCCAATAGATAGGTCATGTTATCTCTGACGCTCTCAGCCTCGACCTCCTTCGCCAGTTCGGCTAACTCCTTGTCAGAGACCTCGTAGCCCACGTGACCAGACTTGAATCGGCTAGCTTGTCTGCTGGTCCCTCCTCCGGTTCCGCTCTCTCCTGCCGGCGTCCCGCCATCACCGGCTCTCTGAACCATCACCTACCTCAAACCCTGTCCCCAGCTCCCCTTCTGCTGCGGGCCTGCTCCCGATCCAGAAGGTCCCGCAAGCTCGATTCCGATTCCTCCATCATCCCGCCAGTAGGCAGCGTAAAGACATCTCCACCGGTCGAGGCTTTGGCGACCTCTTCGGCGGTAACCAAGGTGATGGTGGAGAGATTCTTGGACCATAGACGAGTCACAATGTCGTCATCATTTTCTTCAGGATCGAGGCTGTCCCAAAGCGAATCAAGCAAGAAGGAGAGGTCTTCAGCAGAAAGACCTTCGAGGAATGCGAGTTCCCGAATACCATCCGCATAGAGCTTGAACGCGACGCTTTCATTACTCGAATCCTGCTCGGATCGGTAGACGACTTCTCCGTTGAAGTACAGCTCGGAGCGTTGAACAAGAAACGCCAATTTGGAGTAGGTGGCGAGGTGAGCCGTGAGTCCCTCGAACAACTGTTGGAAGAACTTCTGCGCCACGGGGTTCGCTGACCCGTACGTCCGGCTGGACTTCGCGGTCTTATCCAAGAGTGTGAGGACTCGCTTGACGGAGGCCAACTCCGGATTGGCCGGCTCTTTTGTGGGCGCAATTGGCCATGCGCCGCTCTCTGTCAGCTGCTCGTCCATGATGATTAGTCGTACCCTGGAGGTGCGGAATCGTCAAGAAAATAGCCGCTCTTGACCAGCCAATTACAAAGGAAGTGGCGAGGAATTCCTCCTCCCTTCCACCATGTACAAGAAGGCATTGTGAACCCCTCGGCGAGGCCGGTAGAATCCGTCTCACTTGATGAGTGCGTCGAGCCACATTGTGTGTTTTGGAGACAGTCTCACGGCAGGGTTTCAATCGCCCACTGCCGACAATCCTCAAGGCATCGAGACGCCGTACGGGCGGTTCCTGCAAGAATTGACAGGGCCTGCCGTGCGCGTGTCTGTGAGCGGCATCTGCGGTGAACTGACCGGTGAAATGGCGATGCGGTTTCGGTCGGCTGTTCTTGTACATCAACCGACGCATGTGGTGATTCTCGGCGGAACGAACGATCTTGGATGGAACGCACTGCCGGCAGACATCATGCGCAACCTCCTCAAGATGTATGAACTGGCCGCAGCGGCCGGGATCAAGCCGGTGCCGGTGACTGTTCCGTCGATCAGAGTGGGTGACGATCTTCGCAGTGAGGAGGGACGCCGATGGTTTGCAGAACATCTTGATCGGCGGTGCCAGCTTAACGGGTTGATTCTCCGCTACGCCGAATCGAAACGGTTGGCAGCCTTCGATCTCTTCGCCGCCACGGCGGAGCCCGAGACTCAACAACTTGCGGCCCGGTACTCCAACGACGGGCTGCATCTGACCACAGCCGGATATCGGCTGATCGCTGAGCGGTTGTACCAGGAGGTGTTTGCGGCAGCGCCGGCAAGTGGGTCGTGACGTGAGGAGACCATGATGCGTGACGTGACCGATCGGGATTTCGACGACGTCGTGAAACAGGCAGGCGTGCCGGTGTTGGTGGAGTTCTGGAAACCAGGATGCGGGAGTTGTCGAGCGCTGATGCGTGAACTCGAGAAACTGGAGCTCGATGTGACCGGCAAGGTGCTGATCCTGAAAATGAACGTCGAGGAGAACTTCCAGATTCCAGCGGAGCTGGAAGTTCACTCATTGCCGGTGCTGGCCCTCTATCACCAGGGAGAGTTCGAACGGTTTATCGGCGGGCTGGGAACCAGAGAGGAAATTCTCAAGCAGTTGCGGCTGACATGAAATGAGTCGCTACAAGGTTCGCCAGGTCCGTCCATCCTTTTCAATGAGGCGATCGGCCTCGACCGGCCCACAGGTTCCCGCCGGATATTCAGGCAACCACCGCAACCCTTGCCGCTGCCATCCTTCCAGAATCTTCGTGATCCAGGCCCAGGAGGCTTCAACGGCGTCGCGCCGCATGAACCGGGAGGCATCGCCGGCCATCACGTCCAAGAGCAACCGTTCATAGGCTTCGGGCGAAGGGCGGCCGAAGACATCGCTGTATTGAAAGTCCATTTCCACCGGGTGTGTCTGCTCGCGAGTTCCCGGCACGCGCGAGACGATGCGGAGAGAGAGCCCTTCCTCCGGTTGGATGCGTAACGCCAACACGTTCGGCGGTTGCGGGTGCTGCGCATTGGCGTTGAACAGGATTTGCGGGATGTCCTTGAATTGCACCGCGACTCTCGCTGGCGCGATGAGGGAGCGCTTTCCCGGTGCGCAGATAGAAGGGCACGCCGGCCCAGCGCCAATTTTCCACGAAGCATTTGAGCGCGACAAAGGTTTCCGTCGTGGAATCAGGATGAATCCCCTTCTCACGACGATAGCCTGGGATGGGCACGCCATGGGCCGTGCCTTCACTGTATTGGGCACGGACGGTGACGTGCTCGACATCCTGATCGGTGATGGGCCTGAGGCAGCGGAGGACTTCCATCTTCGCGTTGCGCACCACGTCCGGATCGAGCGAGTAGGGGGGCTCCATCGCGACCAGGCAGAGCAGCTGCAGCATGTGGTTCTGGACCATGTCGCGCAAGGCACCGGCTTCTTCGTAGTAGCTGGCCCTGGTCCCGACGCCTTCCGCTTCGCTCACCGTGATCTGCACGTGATCGATGTACTTGTGGTTCCAAATCGGCTCGAAGATGCTGTTGGCGAACCGGACGACCATGAGATTCTGAACGGTTTCTTTCCCCAGATAGTGATCGATGCGGAAGATCTGCGATTCGTCGAACACGCGCCCTGTCACGCGGTTGATGGCCTGTGCGGAGGCCAAATCGCGGCCGACCGGTTTCTCGACGATGATGCGGGCATAGGGCGTATGAGCTCCCGGCTTCGTCGCCAATCCGGCTTGCTCAAGCCCCTCGCACACAGACGCAAACGAACTGGGAGGAATGCTCAGATAGAAAATCCGGTTGCCGGGTAACTGGAAGTTCCGCTCAATGTCTTCTGCTCGGGACTTCAGTCTGGCATAGGTGTTCGGGTCGTCATTTCCCCCCGACACGTAAAAGAGATGTGGCGCAAAGTCCTTCCACTTGTCCTCCGCCAAGGCTTGCCGGGAATGTGTGACGACGCCGTCACGAACCGTGGCGCGGAACTCCTCGTCGGTCATCAACTTGCGGCCCAGTCCGATCACTGCATAGTTCGGCGGAAGGAGTCCGTCGAGGAGCAAGTTGTAGAGGGCAGGAATCAGACGCCGACGCGCCAGATCGCCGGAACCTCCGAAGATGACGAGGGTACAGGGCTCGACCGGAGGAATCGTTTCCTGTGAGGGGCTGATATCGATACGTGGGCTATTCGGTGGCATAGGGCTCCGGCGTTACCGGCGGACCGCATGGCCGCCAAAGGCATTCCGCAATGCGGCCAGCATCTTTTCCGCAAAGGACTCGCTTTGCCGCGATCGGAATCGAGTGAACAATGCCGTCGTGAGCGTCGGGACCGGTACATCCTTCTCGATGGCATCGGCAATCATCCAGCGACCCTCGCCGGAATCCTGCACGTAGCCTTTCAACTGTTCCAGCCGCGGATCCTCTTTCAAGGCGCCGGCCGCCAATTCCAAGAGCCAGGACCGGACGACGCTGCCGTGCATCCAGAGGTCTGCAATCTTTGCGAGATTGAGCTGGTAGTCGCTTTTCGCCATCAGTTCGAAACCTTCCGCATACCCCTGCATCATGCTGTACTCGATTCCATTATGCACCATTTTCACGTAATGCCCGGCACCGACTCCGCCGACGTGAGCCCAGCCCTGTTCCGGCGCCAGCGTGGTGAAGATCGGTGCGAGTTGTTTCACCGGCGCCTCGTCGCCACCGACCATCAGGCAGTAGCCGATCTTCAGTCCCCAAATACCCCCGCTGGTGCCGGCATCGACATAGTGAAGCTGTTTCTTCTTGAGATCCGCGGCCCGTCGAACATCGTCGTGGAATCTGGTATTGCCGCCGTCGATCACCGTGTCGCCTGGGTGGAGCAGTGCCGCGACGGCCTGAACGGTCTCCTCCGTCGGCGCGCCGGATGGGACCATGATCCAGACTGCGCGCGGGGCCTTGAGCTGGCCGACGAGGTCAGCTAACGAGGAGGCGCCGACGCAGCCAACGCCTTCGGCCTGCTTGATCAGATCTGCCGATCGATCGTAGACGACGACCCGGTGCCGGTCACGCTGCAACCGGGTGACCATGTTCATCCCCATTTTTCCGAGCCCGATGAACCCGATTTCCATAGTGACTCCTTCTAGTACGGTCATGGCTGAAACGAGATCGCCCGGCTCACGCGCCTCATGCCAGGAGCTTGTCATCTGTTCAGACCCTGCGATGATGAATGGCTGGCAAGCCCCGTACGACAGCAGTCTGATGATTGATCCGATAGTCCTGTCAGTCGATTCTGGCAGGATTCGGTACGTCCTTAAAGAGAGTATCGGCCAGATCGCGGCCTAAGTTGAGCCGTTCCGGCAGGGTGGCCGCAGTCAGGAACCGCCCAGCCAGGTCACCCAGCCCCGCATCGCGGGAGGCGATGAACTTTGGCACGTCACCCGGCGCGGTCAGCCAGAAGCCCCGTAGCCGGAAGAATGCGTTGACGACGTCATCGAAAAATATCGAGAGTAGATACTGCGCGGTCGCCGGCTTGTCGGCCAGATCCCGCGCTTTTCCCAGCCAATGGAAACACTCCGCCTTCATCCGAATCTGCTCATTGATGCTGACCGGGGGCGGCCCCTGCCGGAACCGTTGGTTGGCGCGTTCGATGAGCTTGGCGCCGATGTTCTCGTGATCGAAGAGGATGCGGGCTTTCCGTAAGAGAGACGGGAGGCGCGGCGAGTGGGGGAGGTCCTCCTCAAGCTCTTGATGCCCACGATAGCGGATGTCGGCCAGACGATCGGCGACACGGACGATCTCGTGGCCATCGGCCTGTCCTTTCACAAGCGCAATGAGATCGATATCGCTGTGAGTCGTGATGGCGCGCCGAACGCTGGACCCCACCAGGATCACACTGACGAGATCGCCTCCGCGGCGGCCACGGACGTGGCGCAAGGCCACCGCGACAAGCTCTTCGAATCCCGGTTCGTCGATCGGGTCCGGTTGTTCCGGCGGCTCCGGCATCGCCAGGAGTTCCGCCTTCAATTCTTCTGACGTAGGGATAGGGTGGGTGGCGGGGCTATCCATTTTAGGCTCCCTGTACGAGCTGAATGTGTTTCGGGAGCGATCCCAGCCAGTCCTCGAACGGTTGGTCCGCATCGACGATGATTTCCAACTTGCCATTGGTCAACCGCCGGACGACACCTGGGCTTTCCGGAGACAACGGGATTTCGACCCACTCGCGGTTCAGACCGAGCGAGTCGGTGACCTCAAGGATCCGGCTGATGTGTTTGAACGACACAACTTCTAACGGCATTGGATGCTCCATTACGCGGCATTCTAGATTTCAGTGGGAGAAGTGTCAATGAGCCGGCGTCTGGCCCGCATGAATTATGAGCGCTTCAACTGCGATGCCCGCGAGTCGCGAGCCTCACGCTTGTCGCGACGAACCGTTATGAGTCATGCAAGCTAGTCTCCCAACACACGGGTAAAGATCTCGCAGGCTTCTTCGGTCATGGCACTGGAGATATCCAAATGAGTGACGGCACGAAAACTGTTGCCGCCGATCGCATTGATCAAGACCCCTTCCTGCTTCAAGGCGGCGACGATCGCCGGGGGAGTCAGGCGGTGGCCGATCACATCGAAGATGACGATGTTCGTGTCGACATCTTGAGGATTGATCTTGACCGTCGGAATCTGTTGCAGTCGTCGCGCCAGCCGCTTGGCATGGTCATGGTCCACTTTCAATCGTCCGATATGGTGCTCGAGCGCATAGATGCCGGCGGCGGCGAGGATGCCGGACTGCCGCATCGCACCGCCATACATACGGCGCAGCCGCTTGGCCTTATCGAGGAGGGTCAGATCATTCATCATGAGAAGCGAGCCGGCCGGCGCCCCCAGTCCTTTCGAGAGACAGACCGACAAGGTATCAAAGTGCTGGGCATAGGAGGCCGGCGGCAAGGTGGTGGCGGCGACGGCATTGAACAACCGTGCGCCGTCCAAATGCATGGGGATGCCGTGGGTGGCAGCCACCGCGCGAATCCGTTCAATCGTCGCCAGCGGATAAATCGTTCCGCCGCCGCTGTTATGGGTGTTCTCGAGACAGATCAGCGCCGTTTGAATCGTGTGCGGCTCTTTGGGACGGATTGCCGCCTCAACCTGCTCGGGTGAGATGAGGCCCCGATTTCCCGTGACCCAATGGAGTTGGACGCCTGCCAGCGCCCCGGCGGCGCCCTGTTCATATCGGACGATATGCGCCTTGCTTTCGACGATGACTTCTTGGCCCGGTTGCGTGTGGAGGCGAATGGCGAGTTGATTGGCCATCGTGCCGGACGGCACGAAGAGCGCGGCCTTTTTCCCAAACATCGTGGCCACCATCTCCTGGAGGCGATTCACGGTGGGATCTTCGCCGTAGACATCGTCTCCCACTTCCGCGCGTGCCATCGCCTTTCGCATGGCTTCAGTGGGTTTCGTGACTGTATCGCTGCGTAGGTCGATCATCACACGTCCGTGAGAATGCCACAAAATCGTGGGCCTCGCGCATTCTAGCAAATTTTCTCCTTGCGTGGGAGAGTCGGTCACGGCAGGATGCCGTTCGTATGGCGTGGCTTCAAGACGTGCTTCCGTCGGTGACCGATGCAGAACCGGACGAAGCCGTCCCGGTGGGCTGGGCGTTCCTCTATTTTTTCTGTCTCCTCTGCGGCTACTACATTCTGCGTCCCGTTCGCGATGAGATGGCGATCGAGGGCGGAGTGCAGCACCTGCCATGGATGATGACCGCCACGTTCGTGACGCTCCTGCTCGTGACGCCGCTCTTCGGGTGGCTCTCAGCCCGCGTGTCGCGGTATCGATTGCTCCTGATCGTCTACGCATTTTTCGGTCTTCAACTTGGTCCTGTTCT
The DNA here is from genome assembly GCA_963825145.1 of uncultured Nitrospiraceae bacterium. GTDB lineage: Bacteria > Nitrospirota > Nitrospiria > Nitrospirales > Nitrospiraceae > Palsa-1315. The sequence continues at coordinate 31,445 of CAWGSC010000026.1, read as the reverse complement.
TCGTGGCGATGATCAGCCACCTCTCTCCCCAGTGGGCCGCCCGCACGTTCTTCGTATGGCTCTCGGTGTTCAATCTGTTCGTCGTGTCGATGTTCTGGAGTGTCATGGCCGATCTCTTTACCCCGGCACAGGGGGCTCGACTCTTCGGTGTGATTGCCGCCGGCGGTAGTATCGGCGCGATGGTCGGCCCGCTTCTCACCACCGGGTTGACCTATCTCATCCCGATCCCTGCCTTGCTGCTCATCTCGGTAGGGTTTCTCGTCGCCTGCGGGCTCTGCGTGTATCAACTGGATCGATGGGCCGATGGCGCGACCCTCTCGACAGATCAGTCGAGCAGGGTGAACCGATCGGCGGGAGTATCTGGGCTGGAGTCAGACTGGCGCTCTCGTCACCCTATCTTTTGGGCGTCTGCCTCTATCTGTTCTTCCTCACGACGACCGCGACATTCTTATATCTGGAACAAATGAGGCTGGTGAGCGAGCAGATTCCCTCCCCGCAAGGGCGCACCCGTCTGTTTGCCCTCATCGACCTGGTCGTCAACGTGCTCACGTTTCTGATGCAGGTGACGGTGACGAGCCGGGTGATCAGCCGGTTCGGGTTGGCGTCGGCTCTCGTCGTGCTTCCCGTTGCGAGCGCCATCGGGTTTGGCGTGATCGCCGTCATGCCGCTGCTGGTCGTCTTCATTCTCTTTACCGTCGTGCGGCGCGTCGGTGAATATGCGCTCGCCAAGCCGGCTCGCGAGGTTCTTTTCACGGTCGTGAGTCGGGAGGAGAAGTATAAGGCCAAGAACTTTATCGACACAGCGGTCTCGCGCGGAGGGCGATGCGACGACAGGGTGGATTGTGAACGGGGTGAAAGCGTTGGGTGTCACGGCAGGGCAGATGGCATGGGTCCTGGTTCCACTGGCGCTGCTCTGGGGATGGGTGGGGTGGTTCCTGGCCCGGCAGGAAGAGACGTTGAGGCTAAACAGAACCGAGGTCGACCTCCCACCTTCGAAAGCAACCGACTAAGTCATACCGATGCTTCTCTTCCACGCTTGCTCGCTTTTCTTCTAGAGGGGGCAGCCAGACTGTCCTTCACTGCGCGCAACATTCTCACCCACCCAACCCCGAGCGCGCTGAGACGCGCTCTTGTCCCAGGCGAGCACATTCTGATCGTGCGCGGCCTGCGAGCAAGAGAGATGGTCTGGCCGCCCGCTTCCCCTGCTTTACGTGTGAAAAAACCGCGTGCTATAGTCCCGTGCTCATTGCGCTACATTGATTGTGCGGAATCACATTATGACATCTCACGAGGATCAAGATGCCTGAAGTTCCAGTTAAGCTCTACATTGATAAGCTATTGAAAGAATGTCAGTACAACATACGCGACGCCTCGCGCTATTATCTGGTCCTGTCAAAGAGAAAGCCTTGCGCGCGATGGCGGATCGATTAGCGGCTGACGAAGAAAAGATTCTGGCGGCGAACGAGAAGGATGTGGACGCGGTCGGGAAGTCCTTCGAGGCCGACATCATGAAAGACCGGATGAAAGCCGCCGTGGCCCGCCTGCGCATGACGGCGGACGATATCAAGGAGATGGTCGATCGTCTTCGCATGATCGCGGACCTGCCCGATCCGGTCGGTGCGGTCACCTCACGATGGGAACGGCCGGACGGATTGCAAGTCAGCCGTGTCCGCGTCCCGATCGGGGTGATCGGCGTCGTGTCAGAACTGAGCCCGCTCATTACGGTGGAGTCGATCGCGCTCTGCTTCAAATCGGGCAACCTCTGTGTCTTTCGTGGCGCGCCGGAGTGGGGCCTGACGCAGCAGGCTATCGGAACCGGACTGCGCGAAGCCGCGGAACAGAATGGGGTGCCGGCCGGCGCATGGATCATCATCGAACGTCCGGAAAAAGAGGTGGCGGTCGAGCTGATTCGGTCCGGCAAAAGTCTCGATGCGATTATCCCACGTGGCGGGGCCGGTCTCCGCAAAGCCGTGATCGAACAGGCGAAGATGCCGGTGCTCTGCTACGACGGAGGGCTCACGCATATGTACGTGGATGCCGACACCGATATGCCGATGGCTCAAAACGTGGCGATTAACTCCAAGGTACAGAAGGCCATGGCATCGAACTCGCTCGACACGCTGCTCGTGCAACAGGTGATCGGGCGACAGTTTTTGCCTCCGCTGGTCAACCGCATGCTCGAAGAATTTAAGATCGAGGTGCGGGCCTGTCCCAAGACCATGGCCCTCATGGGGCAAATGGCGATGACCGGACATGCCTCGATCATCCCGGCAAAGGAAGAGGATTGGCACACCCAATTCCAGGCGCCCGTCTTGGCCGTCAAAATGGTCGCGAATCTGGACGAGGCCTTGGCACACATCGTGGCGCATGGACCCTGTCTCACCGCCGTCATCGCGACCACGAGCTATGAGTCGGCCATGCGGTTCACGCGTGAAGTGGATGCCAGCGCGGTGTTCGTCAATGCGTCGTCCCGGCTCAATGCCGGTGATAGCTACGGGATGGGCGCCGATATCGGGCTCAGTGGCTCGCGTCTCCATGCCAAGGGTCCGATCGGCCTTGAGCAATTGACCTGCGAAAAGTATGTCGCCTTCGGGTCGGGCCAACTGCGTTACCCGCATCCGGTGCCGGAGACATATTTTGACGCGATCATGCTCAAGAGGCCGTAGTCGCCTGCTGAACGCGCTCTCCAGCTTCGTTCTCAGTCGCCCGAACCACTCAACGTACCCTCACCGCGTACGCCTCGTGGTTCGCACTCCTTGCGGCCTCGCTGGAAAACGTGTTGAGCAGGCATTCCGAGGCTGAATCAATGATCAACGACTCACTGTTGCAATCGCTCCATTCGCACTTGGCCGGGTGGGGCCTCCGGCAATTTACGTCGGATGAGACCTATTTCCAGTGGCAGCGGGAGACCCTCTCACCGGCCGAGATCACAGCACTGCATCAGAGGGTGGAGCAAAAGCGTAGCGGATCCTCTGTCGACGAGGTCTCGTTCTACGATGCCACCGCCCATCCGAATATCCTGCCGGTCCTCTATAGCCAACAGTACGACTATTATCTGGCCATCGGTCCGCGCGTGGCAGATCGCATTGGTGAAGCCCGGTCCATACTAGATGTGGGCTGCGGGGTCGGCATCCTCACGACATTCTATGCGAGGCAGTATCCCGACAAGACTTTTGTCGGGATCGATCGCTCACCTGCCTCGATTGCGCGAGCGCAAGAACAAGCGAAGGATCTTGGTCTGACCAACGTGCAGTTCGAATGTCTCGATCTCGATCACACGGCGCCCACTCGCTCCTCTGATCTGATTCTCGCCACGCATGCCCTCGTGCAAGCTGAACAGGACCCTGGCATTCCCAGTCGCAATTGGAACACCTTCGAGCGTGCCAGGGAAAGTCAGCAACAAGCGGACTTTGAGCGGCGAACGGGGATCGGCAGCAGGCTGGATCGCCTGAGCGCCCTGCTTTCTGCACAGGGGCGCATGATCGTGTTCGAGAAAACCCGTCAGTTGGCAAGACGAGTCCCGTTGCAGAGGGCCTTGGCTGCACGCGATCTTGGCCTGATCGAGCAGCCGGAATTGATTCGATACCGTCTTGTCGAAGAAATTGCCGACGATGGACCGTTCTATGTGTTGGGGAAGGGGAGCGTCGCGTCAGCTTCTCTGGGATGAATCGCCGGAATCTGACGAAGGCCGTCCGTTCGATCGAGCGACGTTGAAAACCGGTTTAACCGATCCGGACGCGCCGCTCTATGAGAATCATTGGCCTTCCGCACAGCTCGCCTGGGAACAGCTGCACGATAAGCACCTCCTCAAAGAGACCACGCGCCAGGAGCCGGACGGCCGCCAGCTGCATGTCGAACTTGGTCAGGCAGAGGAGGGGATCTATCTGTATTGCGCCAACACCTTTGATCAACGCCAGTTGGTGATTGTCGAACCAGCCCGCGCGGTCATGCTGGAATCCTACTATCAGGAGATTGCCAGCAGCGCGCTTTAGCAGGATGCTGAAAAAGGGGCGGGGTAGTTGGGACGATCCCCGTGCTCGCGCAACGCGCGGCCTCAGAAGGCCCTCGTTGGACGCGCGCAGTTGGGATCATCCCAGCCACCCCTTAAAAATGGATAGTTCGCTGCGGCCTTACTTGGGATAAGAGGCGCGTCTCGGCACGGCAGGGTCGGGTGGGTGAGAAATCCGGCCTTTTTGAGCAACCTGCAGGAGCATTTTCCTTAGGAGCGGGGAACTTCTGTACGTGTACCATTCTTGATGGCGAGCACGATCAGGTCTTTTTCTCGAATCGCATAGACAATCCGATAGCCGCCCTCGCGAATTCGATAGAGATGGTCCACGCCTTCAAGCTTCGTCACGCCGGGGGGACGAGGACTAGTGCGGAGTGCATGGAGTCGTTTCACGAGAAGCGTCCGAAGCGGCTTGACGAATGCGCGGAGTTGCTGCTCAGCAGGTGGGGCCACAAAAATTGTGGAGATTGCCTGACGCAATCAGAACCTCAATTCTTTCAAAATGGCATCGAGCGATTGGGCGCCATTCTTGTTCGCCTGAGCTAAGGCGGCGCGGGCATCGAGGAGATCGATACGATCCTCCAGAGCCTCCAGGAGTCGCAGGTCGTCGATGGGCACCACGGCGGCGACTGCGCGGCCACGTCGGCGCAACAGAACACGTTCGTTGCCGAATGCTGCACGGTTGATTGCATCGGCGAACCCCGCTCGTTCTTTATTGCCCTCTGGATTCCCCATGGCGCGCCTCCATCGACAGCGTCCGGTCAGACGGACAGACAGATTGTTCGAACGGTGCAAGCTGTACAGTGGGTAGGAAGCAAAGTCAATCGACGAGAGAACTTCATATGCCCCATTCCATTTCTTTCGTAATTGGGGTATGAAGTGGGGGCGGCAATTGTGTCGCAGTGCGATATTACTCATCCACACAGTAGAGGAGACATTCAATGGCTAAGGGTATGACACAGAAGAAAACAACCAAGAAGAAGCCTGCCAAGACGATGAAGGAAAAGCGCGCTGACAAGATTGCGAAAAAGAGGGGCTAGTACAGCCGTTGCTTCGGCCATTCCGACCGAAGCAACATCCGTTGCGCCCATCGACGTGCGTCAACAGCAAGCCGCGCACGTTGATGGTTGCGCTCCGGATTTTTATCCGCCCGTATCCGCTTGTCTGGTTCCACGATGCTTCCATACGAATCGAGCCGAGTGCTGTGAACCTCGTCCTATATTCCGTCCGGCGATAATACGTATCTGTGGGAAACTTCTATCCGATGACTGCGATACCGGTACCGCACGTTCTTCGGACCCGCGAGCGCGATGGAGTGGCATGTCTCAACTAGGATCACGATACGCCAATACGGCCTTCAGTGCTAAACCCTGTCTCTGAGACCGTCACAGGTGAGGCTCCGGCCTCCTTCAGTTTCTCTCCTAGACCTGATGACGCGAGGACTTGTTGAAGTTCTTCTGCTGTCTGCTCGAGAAGAAAGTCGAGCCCGATGACAGCATAATGGAGGGGGTGACCATGCGGCCCATCGACACGAAAGACCTGTGCCCGACTGGTTCCCTCCGGGAAATTGGCGATGTGATGTTTGGGAAACTGCTTGCGCAGGTAGAGGAGGATCACGTCGAATTTGGCTGTATTGCTCACGTGCCTATTGTAGACCTTTCCCGATGTCTCCGTTCAATGCACATCCAGGTCACTTCTTCCGGTACACGTTCAGCCCGACCTTCTCCTCGCGATTTGGAATGGTCACATTCCCCTCTGTCGAGGCAATGATGGTCGTCTTCCCCGAAGCAGAAGGTCCGAACTCTTTGGACAGATCTACCTTGATCGTCAACGTTGTCCCTTCGACGGTCATCTCCACGTTCTTCATGATGGTAGCCTCTCAGTGATGGACAGAGAGTGAGGACGCCCTATCCGAATAATGGTGCAATCTGTATCGCGAGCAGTGGAGGAAGTCAATCGACGGAAGCGTGAGGACCGCTGGTCTCTCTTGTTTATCTGGTCTGTCTCGTTTGTTTAGTTGAACCAGACAGACTAGATAGACCAGAGGAATCAGATCAACCTTGCCCCTCACCCTCCAGCAAACACAGGCCGAAAACCGGCGTCGGTCAAGATGCGGGCGACTACCTCGCGCTGGTCGCCCTGAATTTCGATTCGTCCCTCCTTCACTGTACCCCCGGTGCCACAGGCTTTCTGCATCTCTTTGGCAAGTGTCTCTTGCTCGGCCTGGCCGATGCCGGTGAAACCCTTGACGACCGTCACGGTTTTGCCGCCACGATGTGCGGTCTGGCGAATGATATCTACCCGCCCACGGTTCTTCTTTGTCGCGATGGGTGGCGCGTCGCGCGGGGGGATACCAGACCTCGCTTCGGGAGCCGGCGGTAAGGCTACGTCCTTCAGGACTGCGAAAGGACTAGTCCAGACGATCGGTTCACCATTCGTGGAAATGCGTTTCTTTTCTTTCATCGCTGCAGCCTCTTATCGCGGGCATGGCAGAGCGTCTTGTCGTCACTGCCCAAACGGGGTTGAAGCGCCTTTCAAAATCGTCAATTCAATGTGCGCAGTGTTCTCTCCATCCGCCATCCAAATCTGTCCTTCTTGAATGGTGCATTGCAGCTGCATACTGGGCTGCGCAAGTGTGGCCAAGGCGCGGCTCCCGTCCAGGGGCAGATTCATCACGGTCAGATTATTCAACCGCTCGAGTGCGGCGAGGTTTTTCTCCCACCATTGGTCGGCGCCACGACCGCCGTACGTATAGATGCAGACCTGCTTCGCGCGACCGCAGGCCCGGCGAATGGTTTTCTCCTCCGGCTGGCCCACCTCGATCCAGAGGTCGATGGCACCCGTCAAATCCTTGTGCCAGAGAGCAGGCTCCTCTTCGGTGCTCAGCCCCCGGCCAAACGACAAGGCCTCATGCGCGTGCAGCACAAAGGCCAGCAGGCGGACCATCATACGCTCGTCGGTTTCAGACGGATGACGGGCCAGGGTGAGGGCATGGTCCTCGATAGTACTGGCGGTCCATGTCGGCGATTTGGATTGTCGCTTTGAAAATGGTGGCGTTCGAGGCCATGGAATCGTGGTTCCTGTGATTGCCGAATGATTCAGTTGGATGAAGCCGACAGCCTTCGCTCACCTGTCTTTATACGCGATGTACCACCCTTCGACTCGCTCCCGCGCCCAGGGCGTTTTCCGGAGAAACGTGAGACTGGATTTCACGCTGGGATCGTGGAGGAAACAGCGGATCGGGACGCGACGCCCCATCTCGGCCCACCCATACCGCTCGACCAGTTCCTTGACGATGGTTTCCAACGTAATCCCGTGCAACGGATCGCGAGGATGGGAAAGACTCATGATCGTATGGCAAATGGCATGGGGCTGATGGCCGACGATTTAGGGCAGATAGCGTATAGCATATACCGCGAACAAGGAGCCACTGGTCTATGACTCAATAGCTGAAGCGAGAAAAAGACTGGTCGATACCTCGCAGGGTGCTCAAAAAGTCCAGCTTTTTCCGCACCCTGTTAGGTTTTGCGCTTGATCAAGTCCGCAAGATGGGCAAAGGGCGTGAAGGTCGACGGTTGCTCTGGCGCACGGCCCGGCGGCGCCTCACCTGACGACGTCAGCTACCTGATTCCGCTGGTGCTCATTGTCGTGACAATAGAGACACAGCAACTCCCAGTTGCTCCCGTCGGGTGGATTGTTGTCATGGTTGTGGTCCTTGTGATGGACCGTGAGCTGGCTTAGCTTCTTGCCGTCAAATTCGCGGCCGCAGTGCGCACAGATCCACGGAAACATCTTGAGCGCTTGCTCCCGATAGGTCTGTTGCAGCTGAGCCTGGGTGCGCCGTGCCATGCGAGCCTCGGAGTGGAAGGCGACTTGTTACTGAGGATTCTACAACAAGTCTTGCAGGATGCTCAAAAGGCCGTTCAGCAAGGCCGCAGCGAGCGAATTGGTGCGGCGTACGCTCAGTACGATTGAGCCGCTGAGCGATGCAGAACGCCGTTGCGGGATTTTTCAGCATCCCGCTATATGAGCTGTGTGCAAGGCCAAGAGAATACCCGGATAGCTGGTTTGACCCAACCTGAGTGCTGCGCCTCTGCACACCAGCCCTTGATCGCGCCGGCGACTTTATCTCGTTGAACTGATTCGAGCGAGACCAGAATCACACTGTTCCTCCCGGCATAGAACGAACCCCCTTCCGTTGACCCTGATTGTCCAGTCCCAGCCGTCTCGGGAAATTCGGTGTAGGCCATGACCCCGCTCGACCGCAATATCTCATGCACGCGTTCTTTGAGTGACGTACGAAACACGATCATCAACATGTCCATGGGTGGCCTCGAAATAGATGAGCGAATAATATAGCAGGTTCCCAATCGATCTTGAAATGCGTGGCTGAGAGCCACCGGGAAGAAACGACTGCAGTCCCTCAATCTTTTTCCGGAGGCGAGGCGGATCTATCTGATTTGTTTGGTTTACCTTGTTCCTCTTGTTGAACGAAATCAAAGAAACCAAATCGACCCAGGAATACTAGATAAACAAGATCATCAGCAAATTTATTCAAGTATTTGATTTAAAAGTTTATTAACACATGCTCGTTGAGTGGAAATGGGTGGAGATCTGGCGATCATTGTCTCCGCTGACTATGAAAGATCCTCTTCTTCTCCTGTGGGAGACCTCCACCCGATTTCAATTCCAATCCGCGCTATCCCATCGCTGCCCAGATTTTCTGTGCGTTCTCTCCCGTAAATGTCATGTCATCCTGCGATGTGGCGCTACGCTCGAAATAGAGGTGCAGCAGCCCTCCTCCAAAGTGAGCTTCTCGGACTAAGTCGAGATTGATCGCAACATCGCCTGTACGTTCCTCATCTTTCACTTTGACGAATCGCATAACTCTTGCCTCCTGTTGTAGATGTGACGAGTATCCTTTCACCCGCGACCAATGAGTCCCGTTTGCGTGAAAAGGTCGGCTTACGTTATGCGGCCAGGAAGAATGAGTCAAGGTGGAACGGGGCATGCCACTTTTCCAGGTCGCCTGGTCTATCGCTGTGTGAGGGGAGGGGAAGCGACAGGAGCGATTTATCTCGTTTGTCTCGTTCATCTGGTTTGTTTCGTTTCCCGACCAATGAACCAAACAAACCAAAGAAACCAAATAGACCAGATCCCTGCGGCGAGCAACGAAATGCCTCATCCCAAGACCTGCCCCATGATTTTATAGCCATCAACTCGACAGAAATCTTGGTCTTGCCATCCACCAATGATTCGCGTAGCCTGCTCCCGGTCGTTGAGCACCCATGAGGGATATATGCAAAGAAGTCTCGCTGTCGGTTCTGTTCTCGTAGCAGCAATATTCTTCTGCGGCTGTACGCTCGAACAGGAATTTTCACGGACGCCCAGAACCGCAGTCGAGCAACTCTTGCTTACCCAATCGATCCAACATGCGCTGCATAATTTGACGCCTTTTCTACCGGAACAGACAAGCCTGCGCGTCGATGTCACAGGCCTTCAGACCGATCGCGCGAATCTCAATATGCACGGAGATCAGCGGGGAATTTTGAACGGACCATCCAACGATCTCATCCTAATCCGGGATGCGGTCGCCACAGGCTTGGGACGATTGGGTTATCGAATTGATTCACGTGATGCGAACCCGACCTACCTCGCGAGAGTGGTCGTCGAGTCGTTCGGTACGACGCAAGGTCTCACGTTTTTCGGGATGCCTCCGGTGCAGAGCTATGTGATTCCGATCGCGCTTCCCGCACTGACGATCTACAAAGCGGAAGGACAGAAGGGGTATTCGAGGCTGCACCTGGATTTCTTCGAATACGAAAGCGGGAAGTTCGTGGGATCCTCTCCAACGATCATCGGCCGGACCTATTACAATCAGTATACCCTGATGTTTTTCTGGACCTGGCAAACTACGGACTTACTCGCCCCGCCCTAACCTCCGAGGGGATTGCCTCGTGGCCTGCAACATCCTATTGCGGCAGGAAACTCATCGAGACCGACTTCAGCCTTGCTGCGGTTCTATTTGTTTCTCTCCTCGCGTAGCCGCTACTTCTTTGGTTCCAAATCAGCCGAGTATTGCGTGCCATCTTTCGTCGCTCCCTCGAGCCTTAGCATCCGCCGCCCACCCTCTTCATAGAGTGTGCCCACGATCCCTCCATGTTCGTTCTCCACTTTGAGTTTCCCGTCGGCGAGGGTGAATCTTCCCTGCCCCTGCATGATGCCGATCGTCCGAACACTCTTAAATAGGTACGACCCGTCATTGTAGATCATCACCATCAACCAATCATCCTGCCGTAACCGGGGTGTCGCCTTCAAGATTCCGGCCCACATCCCAGCAACACCGCTGAATGCCGAGACGGAAACCGGGGTTGACGGAGGAGGCGGCACCGGTTCCACCGAGGCGCATCCGAAGGCCACGGCGAGGACGCCCACCATCATTCCAAAGCAGGCACTACGAAGCCATTCCTTCATCGTTGTCTCCTCTTCAACGTCATGAACGGTGAATTGCATTTCTGTGGTCAGCGAGCGCCCTTTTACAACACTCCCCCCTCTGCTGTCTATCGTACAAGGGAGGCTCCGCCGTGCATCGTGATACGGATCGCCCCCTACCGGAGTGCCCGTGCTTCGAAGCGGCCGAGGACTGTGCCGCTTGCGTCGTAGAATTCGAGGTGCTCCCCAACGATGCGCCATCGAGTCGCGTGAGGCAATGTATCAAGGAACTCTTTCTCGGTATCCATACCGTCCGGGCACGCCATCATAGTTCCAGCAAGCTGGCCGAACCGCACTTCGTGTCCTCTGACTTCATAGCTACCCATCAGGCGGTTGCAGCCTCCCGACCCGGCTACGCGTGAATTCTCCGAATGGAGGACGAGACTCGGCTCATGCTGCTGTTCTGCGACAAACACTGGTTTACCGTTGAGGGCCGTGAGCTTCCAGTACGTATTCTGAAGCGTAGAGGTGGCGAAGCGCGCGCCGCACGTTTCGCCCGGCCACAGACCCATGAAACGGTTCACGACCAATGTTGGCATCCGGTCCTTTCTTTCCATTGGCAGCAGCATCTTCAACTGGCCTTCGACGCTCACCATCAATTCCTCGCCTGGCTCGTGCCGCACCTTGAGGTACGCGCGCTCAAGCGCGGCGTTATCGTCCTCCTGCGCCACCGGCCAGCGTTGCCAGGTCAGGCACTCGGTGAACGTGCCGGCATCGGCAAGGTGCCGATACATCCCTCGCATCGCCAGACGCGCCTCGATCGCCTCGAACTGTTCCATACGCGTGAGCGAGTAGTTGAGCGCAGACGCGATATCGTGCCCGTCCAGATCCAGCTTGCGCAGCGTGTTCGGGTCGATGACACGAAACATCAGCGGCCGCTCTTGTCCTCCATGCAACGTCATCGTTTGACAGTCGCTCGACAGAATCCACGATCCGATATCGTATGTGACAGGGTTGTCGAGTCCCAAGTAGACCGTGCTGAGGAAGAATGATTGGTCGGCGAACAGATTGAGCCGGTAGCGCATCCCAGGGCAATCCGCGCAAGGCAGATCGCCGCTGAAGCTCGCCGGCAGCTGACCAAGCATAGAGAAGTCCGGCCCTGCGGTCCCCGGCCATACGTGCCCGGTCTGGCGCAGCAACAGCTCAACGTCCCGGCCGTTGCCCTGTGTCAGCACCGGATACAATTGATCGGTGGTGAACAGGAGCTTCCTCATCCACCGTGATTGTCGCCCGCACCGAGTAGCGGTGGCGCTCGTCGATCCTTTGCGGATCGATCTCGATCGTGAACGCGATCGGCGGATTGCCGGGCCCGATGATGCGCACCGAACCGATCGTTTTAGCCGGCGCATCGGCGCGTGATACATCCTCGACCTGCGCATCCAACACGGCGTGTGGCGGCAACGCCATTCGTTGCAGATCGGTCGCGGTCCCCTGGACCTGGTCAGCCTGTGATGCATCGAGCGGGAACGCGATGAAAGCCAGGGCCAAGGAGGCGATGCGGAGGCTCATCACAACGTTCCTCTCGGGCGCAGACCGACGAACAATGCGCCGACGTTGCCGGCTGAGATTTTCACCACATCATGCTTCGGTTGCATAATGTTAGCGGTGTAGCAAGGGGACATTCAGAGGCGATCTATCTTGTTTCTCTGGTGCGTCGAACGAAAAAACAAGACAGACCCAATAGACCAGATGAACCAAATCCCCGCCACGCGCTGCTGGATGTTGGGTTGGAGGCCGACCCTCATTCCTCGAACTTCGAGGTGGAGGACCAGCGAATAGCGATCAGAATATGGACCTTCCCGCTCGATGCCCTAGCAATCCAGCGTTTCGGTCGTGGATGATCCCTTTTAAGGAAAGATCAAGCGTTGGTGTCATTCGGCCTGTCCCTAACAGGAATCGGCCCAGGATGACTGTGGCAGCGACGAATACACTACTCTCCAACCAGCTCGTAACAGACAGCGCCCCAACCAACATGCTCATCCCACTGACGAGCCAGAGACTAATTCCGATCGCGAAAAGATACGATAACCGTGTGGTATGGGCTACGCGAAGGGCGAGCGCAACCCCAACGGCTTTTGTTGCCAGAGCCAGCAGCGGATACACATACGGATTCGACTGTGGCGTGATGTTCTCGTGGGCAAGCACGAGCCCCGCCATGAAAGACACGCCATAGACAATGGCCATGCCTTTCAAAACTATTCGCCAATAGATAAACCGGCGGGGGCTTACCATGCGGGTAAGGGTACAAAAGGGGAGCGGCGCCACGCAATTATACGTAGCGGGGGGGAGTTTAGAGCTTTAGTAGGGGGTACGTATCACTGCTGAGCCGGAATTACGGATACCCAGCCACAGAGTTAATATGTACGAGGCGGAAGACACGGCGGCGAGCTACCGGCGCGGAAGATACCCGGACATGCGACTTGTAACATCCACATGATTGATTCGTTCGTCAGGCGTCAAATGATTCTATGATGGAAGCCCGGGAAGAGGAGGAGGCAATGATCCCCCGGGTTAATTCCTTTTCTTCCCCGGCCATGCGGCCCGCTTTCATGTTGGCCGGCAGGGCGATATCCATTTTTGCAGGCCGGGGCATGTTCCTGCCATTCATGATCTCGACGAATTTCTCCCTGCTGGTCGAAGGGTTCAGGCGTTCGTTGAATTGCTTCTCCTCGCCGATGGTCGATGACACTCTGCCGTGGTAATCGTGTCCGGGATAGACGATCGTGTCATCCGGCAGCGCGAAAAGCTTCCTGTGGACGGAGTCGAAAAGCTTCTCCGCCGACCCGCCCTGAAAATCCGTGCGGCCATTGCCGCGTATCAGCAGGCAATCGCCCGTGAAAACCACGCCGGGCAGAACATAGCTGGTGCAGCTGTCCGTATGACCAGGGGTGGCAACTGCCTTCATCGTTGTGTTGCCGAAGCGCAACTTCTGCCCGTCATGCAGGAACATGTCCGCACCGGTGACAAGACCTTCTACGCCGCCGCCATAGACTATTTTTGCACCGGTGCGATCCTTGATCATCGAGGCTCCGGTGATATGGTCGGCATGGATGTGCGTTTCGAGGGCGAAGGTGAGAATCAAGCTCAATTCTTTAATTGTTCTGAGATCGCGTTCGACGTTATCGATGACGGCATCGATGATGACCGCCTCGCCGGAATCGCGGTCGGCAACGATGTAGGTGCGACTTTCTGCCCTGTCGTCGATGTCCTGTATGGGATTGACATCCAGCAGAGCAGTGACGGTATAGGTGACATGACTTGCCATGGCATGAGCTCCAAGACTCGCTGAGTATGGTAAATCCGTGCGGCGCAAGAGAAGAAACGTGGCTATTCTACTTTTTGCCGTCGGCTTGGTCCATTCCATTGTCGGGGATCGAAGGCGCCTGCTCCACCGCTCCATGAACGGCTTCCTGGTAGCGGGGCAGTCGAAATGAGAAACGGGCCCCCTCTCCCAATGCGCTTTCACACCAAATCGTTCCCCCCAACCGGTCAATTAGCTCCTTTGCGACGGCTAAGCCGTACCCTGAGGAAGGTTCTCCGCCCGTAGGCTTGGCGGTGAGTCGTGCCCCCGGCTGGAACAGTTTGGCTTTGTCTTCTTCGCTCAGACCCGGGCCTTCATCGCGGACACTACAGACCACCCCGTCGCGATCAGCGAACACGTGAACCCAGATACGTGTTTTGGGTGGCGAGTACTTCACCGCGTTCGAGAATAGGTTATCCAGCACAGCGGCCGTCGCCACCCGATCCGTCCAAACCGAGGGAACATCGACCGCGGGCTCGGAGAGACAACGAATCTGTTTCCGATCCGCAACACGATCATAATACGTGCAGAAGTGTTTCACCATAACCGGCAAGGCTACCGTTTCAAACCGCAGCGCCGCGTTCCGGTCGGTCGAGGCGTTCATCAATCGGCCGACGGTGTGCGTCATCAAGTGGGTTGCCTGCTGCAACGCCTCAAGTCCAGTGTGAACTTTGGGGTCAGGGTGGTCTGCCAGTGACAGCGAGAGCAGTTCTACTGTTCCTCCCGTCACGGTCAAAAAGTTGTTGAGTGCGTGTGCCGCAAAGAAGACAGAACTCTGACTAATGGCCGGCAACTTCTCAAGTTCAAACAGTGCAACCTCCAACTCTGCGCGAGCTTTGACGATCGCCGAGACAATCTGATCCTTGGGTTCCGGCATGGTCCTCTCCCTTCGCAGCCTGACGTATGAAACGCTCAGGGCAATCGAATGCGCGCTCTGTATGATCTGAGCCAGTAGAAGATCCAGATCGTCTTGCGACGGTGGTATCCTGCCAGGATCGGAAGCTAAGTCCAAGTGGTTTTTTGAGGAGCGAATGGCCACGCCGAGGTTCGATTAGGTTATCCGGCTTGTTTGCTCCAGCTGGTGTCTTTAGTTTTCTGAACCAGGTCACCGCTAGCTAGACCGGCTACTTTCTGTTCACCACGTTGCTCGGGCGGAAACTCACTCGCGGGACCGCGAGGCTTCCCAATGCGAAAGCCCCATCACCGTGCCAATCGAAACGCCAAGCGTCAAGAGGAAGAACGGCGCTGAGACGATGCCTAGTCCGAGCAAAAGGAGGCCCGGCCCGACCGCAATAGCCACCATGACCAAGAGGACAGCCGAGGCGAGCGGATGCGCAAAATTAATGGTCCAACCCATCCATGGGCGCCGGCGAGGAACGATAACGCGAGGGTCCTTGACGCACCGGTATAAGAGGCCCCAATTGTTCGGACTGGCCCAAATTTCATCAAGTTCTTTGCGAGTCACGGCAAGCTTCCTAAAGGTGCATGTAGAAGGATAGTACCCGGCGGAAATTGTGCAAATGGATTGAACTCTCACGAGGAATTGTTGCCTGCGATCGTCCGGCTGTCAACACGAGAAGCAAATGAGAGAAGCGCGAGGCGAGGCGAGTTTATCTGGCGCCTTCGGAGCGATGGCAGATTTCCAATCGATTGCCGCTGTGATCCTCGAAAAAGACGGCATAATAGCCATGTCCTTCGTAATTTCCAGGACCTTCGACATTTCGGGCTCCCGCCCGGATGACGATCTCAGCCAATCGGTCAACCTCGCTGGTACTATCCGCCCAGAAGGCGATCCGGCACTCGTTGGCGATATGCCGCGACGACTCGGTAACGCCAAAAAACTCAGTAGCACCGTCCGTCCCGGCAGCTTCGAACTGCAGCCAGCCCTCGATCTTGACGTTGCGTGTGAACCCCAGTGCAGGCAGTATTGCTTCGTAGAACGGGCGCGCTTCGGCCAGACTGTTCACCCTCAGATCAATGTGATCGTACCGCCGCCGCATCGGTAAAGCCTCCCTGCCGTCGAATCATAGCAGGAAACGGGCCACGTCCCCTTCTCCTCTCGTCCCACACCTCCAGGGTGATTCCTAGTTCTCCCCTCTGCCAAACACCATAGTATATAGGGATAGTGGCACCAGGCTGTAAGTTCTTGTGTATGCTGGTTTCCCAGTCGAGGGCCGTACTCGTTCGGTCCAGAACGCAAAAGGTCCGGTATCGCAATTCCGTCGGCTCCCAGAAAGGAGTGATGATGGCCAAGTATGGCAAGAGTGCACAACGATCGGTCAGGCTGGCGATGCACAAACTGAAAAATGGAACGTTGAAAAGCGGGAGGAGCGGCAAACGAATCACAAGTGGAGATCAAGCCGTTGCCATTGGCCTTTCTGAGGCCAGGCGCAAGGGGGCAAAGGTGCCGGCCAAATAAATTGTACACCCCATTGGAGCGCCCAACGGAGGAAGGAGTGAGACCATGGCGGAAAAACCATGCGCACACCCGAACTGTACGTGCCCTGCCGAACCGGGGAAAGAGTTTTGTTCATCTAGTTGCCGAGAGGCAAGGACAGGCGACCCCTGTCACTGTGCCCATAAGGGGTGTAGCGGTACGCGTCAGTAGGCCGAGGTGTGTCTTGTCCATTTCGTTCCCCGAACGAGATAGACCAACCAAACCGCATACACGAAATGAACCAAGTCCCTGCCACACGCCGCGGAACGGCTTCGGATACTCGTTCACTTGAGATGGTTGGATTAGAGCTACAGCACAGACGAGACCCAGCTATGGGCCGGAATTGTCAGTAACGGACAGGCGCACTGCCGGAGCACTTGCTCGCTATTGCTGCCTCGCAGAGCGTCGAGAAAGCCTTGTCGACCCTCGGTGGACATGACGATAAGATCGGCCTCCATCCCGCGAGCGGTCTGCAGAATCACCTGCGTGATGTCGCCCTTCTGCGACATCTTCGTCCACTCCCATCCTGGCAACTCCGGACAGCTGACCTCGGGCATCTCGCTATCGTCACCTACATAAAGGATGGTGAACTGACCGGTGGGACAGTTGAGCCGCTGCGCGATCCGGACAGCGGCCTGGAGCGCGGGCTGTGCATTCGGAACCGGCGCGACAGGGATCAAGATGTTCTTGAGCGACACGGAGCCGTCCTGCAACGAAACAAACCCCTCCACACCTGCGGGAATGAAGAGCGTCATCTGATGCGATTCCCTGGCCACAGGTTTGGCAACGGATTTCTCCTGCCACAGACCGCGCCCCTTGTCCTGTTGCGTAGCGAGGACGATGAGGTCGCACGGATGTTCCTCGAGATATCCCAACACCCCTTTTACCGGATCCTTGTCCTGAGCAACGATCTTTCTTGACCTGAATGCCCAGCTCCGGCACCGCAGACTTGGGGCTGTTCTTTGGCAGGATTCCCCACCGCTCGAGTGTCTGCCTCACGCCGGGAAACTCCGTCCAATTCCCCTGCTGATCTGGCGACACGTGGAAAATGGTAAGCGCGGCCTTGGCGATCAGCGCGGCTTTCAGTGCGTGGGCGAAAGCGGTTTCGCTGGCCGCGCTAAAGTCGGAAGGATGAAATACGTGCTGTAAAATTGGCAGGTTAAGAGGCGTATTGCTCATGACGTAGCTCCAGTTCTGTTCGGCATTATTAGCACACAAACAATCGGAAAGTCATGCATCTGGATAGAGTCACCAGTGGCTCCCCTGGAGCAACGGGAGCCCAGGAGGCAGCCATCTGATCTCAGAATCAATAGGTGGCTCTGACGGATACGTTCGTGGTGAACTCGATCTCAGCTTCGAAGCTCTGGCAAAACACAAGGATGGCATGGGTCGGAAGTCTTTGTTGGGATTATCTATAATTCCGGAGACAATGGAGAACTGCTGATGTGAGGGAAGGGTTCGCCAGACCGCCACACGCCGCGAAATGTGTCGTGGCACCGTTGCACTCCTTCATGTCATGTCGGGATGGCAAGATCGTAGACCAAAAACTGGTCATCACGCTTCCAGCCGGCCGAGTGATACAGCGCTTGAGCAGCGTTGTTCGTGATGGCCGTTGACAGTGCGAGGCGATCCGCACCCGAAGCAGTTGCGAACTGCACGGCAGCAGACATCAGAGCAGAGGCCACTCCTTTTCTGCGCGCCTGCTCGTGGACGAAGAGATCATTGAGAATGAAGATGCGAGCAAGTGAGATCGATGAAAAGCTTGGATACAGCTGCGTGAAACCAATCGCCCTCTCCTTCTCATGCGCGATGAACACGGTGGACTCAGCGTTGTGAAAGCGAGCCATCAAGAACTCTCGTGCCGCGCGAAGATCACTGACGCGACCATAGAACTGACGGTAGCTGTCAAACAGCGGGACGAGTTGGTCCAAATCGCGAATGATGGCTTGTCGGACGGTATGTGCCATACGCTTTCCTTTTAGTAGACGATAGGCGGCCGCTTGTCATTGATGACCAGCATCAGGCGGCGGTGTTTCAGAGGCCGATCAGGATCTCGGGTATAGTGGGAGAGATCTTCCAAGACTTCAGCCTGGCGCAGTGGAATCGAGATGTGTTGTTTGAAATGTGGTACATGAGTCTCGAGCGAAAGATCCACTAATACCTCGTTACAGTCGGTCACCTCCGCATTCAAGCCCTGCTCGTCGAGGAAGCTGACCGTCACCCGTTCTTCCGAGTCAACCCACGGATGGATTGCCTTCAGTTTTTCTTCATTGGCCATACTCGCCTCCTTTCCAGCTCCCACGATCCCGACCGAGGACCCGACTTCATTAGACGCCTGTTGAATCATCACGTCAATCGGAGGCTGGAAGCAGGGAGGTTTATCTAGTTTGTCTGGTTCATCGTGACCCAAACAAACAAAACAAACGAGAGAAACCAGAGGGCATCTGTAGTCTACAAACGAAAAAGATCGATCGTGAGGGTTGCGCCGTAGGTCGGGCCAAAATCCGTCGTACTCAGGTTTCCAAGACTGTCGTTCCAGGTCTCAAACCGCACCGGGCCGCAAGTGAACGCCGCAGACCAAAAGAACTGCTTCCGGCTTTGCCCAACCCCATTAACAAAAATCCCGGAATCCCATGTGGCCGAAACTTCGACTTCCCATGTTGGATATTGTTCGCCGTGCACGTTCATATCGTATTGCCCGATGGCGAGGGCAGGTTGGAATATAGATGACGTCGGCTTTGTCTGATGTAACACGGCTCCATTTTCCAGAACGCTTACACGTCCCAGCCCAGACACACGCACACTCACATCTCCCCAGTCTCCAGAATACAGGTCCGGCGTGATTTGGAATCGGCGGATGCCCGCCCTGAGAAACTGTTCTTGGTAGAGGGTGCCAACGGAGAATCCACCACCCAAAAACACTGTTTTGTTCTTGAAAAACCATTTGGTTACCGACCCATCGAGCATGCCATCCGTATCCTGACGTGGCTGGGAGGTCGGCACTGGCGGGAGGGAGCGCAGTTGGTGAACGATATTGTTTTGGAGGAACTCGCTGGGCTGATTGGATGTGGGACCAATACCTCCAGTGACATTGATGCTCCACCCGTCAAAACGGACATCTCCGTGTTGCGTCCAACTGAATGTAATTAAATTGAAGCCCAGCGTATTGGGCACGGTGGAATCATATTTAGCTCCAGCTCCATCTGTCGGCGTGAATCGGTCGACCGTAAACCCTGTGGTGAGTGTTGAATACTGATCCGGAAACGCCAGGCTTCCCCAGTGTACGGAGGGGGCGGGCGATTCGCCAAAAGCTGTTGAACAAACCAGCCCGGAAAGGAGTAGGCCGCTCACCGTGAGCGCGCAGCCTCTTGCAGGATTCTTTCTATTTTTCCCAAGTGAATTGGACGGTGTCACGTACAGAAAACCCAGGTCAGAAACAGAGAAATGTTCCTAACAATGACCTCTACTGTGGCAAGTCTATCACTCCGAAGAGAATGTGGGAGGGGTGTATGAGGGGAGGGGAGCGCGATGAAGTTGATCCGATTTGGTTGGTCTATGAGAGCGAAGCAACCAATGATTGCACAAGACAAATGAGGCTCATCACGAGAGCGCCGTAGGCCGTCACGTATGCAAAGCTACGAACATGTTTGGGACCCCAAATCATCTTTACGACTGTGGGGAAATAGATCACAGATGTCCATTCTGGTGGATCAAAGATCCAGCGCCATTCCTGTTTGATTCCGTAGGCCAACACTAGGCCATACACTACGCCGCTCGCGCAGACCAAAACTTCCATGACCTCGACGGAGTGAGCTTCTTCCATCCTTCCTCCCCACGCATTGACGAACCCAGCGCATTCTACTTTTTCTGATTTGGCGGGTCTATGCCTGCGCCGTGGAGTGACGGGCGACTCGAAGGGAGTTTATCTCGTTTGTTTGGTCTATCTGGTTTATCTCGTTCTCTGAACCAGACAAACCAAACGAACCAAACAGACCAGATGAACCTGATCCTGCTACGCGCCGAGAATTGGGGTCTAGCTCCTTGTTCTATCGCGAGAATGGTGCTTCGCGCGAAAATCCCTTACCATCTTGCGCCCCAAGGGGAAGAGGAGTTTTGGGAAGAGCCGGTTCAGTCTCCAGAGGACGCGAGCATACAGTGGGAAGACGATTATCGCTTGGTTCTTGGCGACCCCGCGTAGGATTATCTCCGCTGCCTCTTCGGCATCGACTAGTCCAAATTTATATCGCTGGTTGGGCTTGTTGGTTCGAATCTCGCCCGGACATACAACACTAACCTTCACGCCCAAGTCGGCGGCTTCCAGCCGCAACGGGATAGATAGGCCTACCAGCGCGCACTTAGAGACGCCATAGGGAATGCTTGTTGGGAACCCAAGCAATCCGGCCAAAGAGGCCGTGTTAATGATGTGCCCGAAGCCTTGCTGAACCATCACGGAATAGGCGGCGATTGTGCCATACAAGACACCCAGGAGGTTCACATCGATCACGCTGTGCCAGTGTTCAACTGTCAAGTCTCTCATCTCACTACGGCTAACGTTGACACCTGCATTATTGAACATATAGTCAAGCCGTCGATATTCGGAGGCGGTGTCGTCCACGAGTTTTCTCACACCTTCATCTTTGACGACGTCGAGATGCGCGGCACGTGCTCGACCACCAGCCGTGGTGATGGCCGACGCAACTCGTTGCGCCCCTTCTGTGTTGATGTCCGCTACAATGACATATGCCCCACGCCGGCTCAGGGCTTCACAAAGGGCACGTCCGATCCCAGAGGCACCGCCAGTCACAATCGCAACTTTGTCATTGAATTGATTTGCCATGCTGTCGCTCCGCGATGTGAAGTGGCCAGGTCTTCAGGTAGACCGCTTTCGCGGCTGGTAGGAAACTCTTCTCGGCCGCCGGACCATCCCTGGACGCCAAGTCGGTGAGGCCGAAGCCCCTTAGCACCCTGGAAAACCAGGACACGCTACTTTTAATAGGGAGAAGTGTCAACCGACAGGATAGACACGTATAAACCATTTCATCTAAGCGATGCCGAGTACACGCCGCCACGCACCAAGAAATGGTTTCGAGCACATTTTCCATACACAAACAGCCGGAGTCAGCTGACTCGGCGGTTCAGGACATGATAGGCGGGATCACCAGCAGAGAGGCGTGGGCGGATCTTCTATTGAAACTGTCGCGATCCCATCAAAAAAATCTCGACCCCTTTTCTTTATTCAGAGGCAGTCTATCTGGTGCGCGAGTCTGTCATGTCTCTCTCGTTCGTTGAACCACACAAACGAAATAAACGAGAGAAACCAGATAGACCAGATCAACCAGATCCCCGCCACGTGCCAGGAAAGGGAGCCTGGCCATGTTCATCCCAGACGCTTAGTTGACAACCGCAGCTTGTCTGATGGTGAAGGTACCCACGCCTCGTGTGATGGTCACCTTCCCCGTCCGGCTTAAGCGAGAGATCTCGTTATAGATGTCGCTAGCGTTGAACTCAGGAGAGCGTGCCACCAAGGCATCGAATTCGCAATCCTTGGAGTCTCCAAGTAGTTCGAGAATGCGGTCGGTAATGGGCCTCTGCGTTGCCATTTGGATACCTCCTTGCCGAGATGTGATCGTCCCGTGAACGTGTACGGAGTGTCATACCGGCGTTGGAGCGGCGGAGACTGGGGAATCGGTCGCGTTGGGAAGGGCGAAGAAGCGCGAGAGATGAGACAGTCAGCGTAGCTGAAACGTCTTGACCGTAATGCTACGCGCAAAGAGACTGCTCAGTCAAGCAGCCGCAACGTGTATGCGCCTGTCATCGAACCAAGCAGACGAACAGGAGCCGGATGAACCAGATCCCCGTCACGCGCTACGGCATTTCCGGTGAGTGTGCTCGATGCGCGCGATCGCAAACCTTTGCATGCCCCGAACAGATGTGACAAACTGAACCCACAGTCGGTGGCCGCTTCCTGGTGCTCACTCTGGTTGGGGTAATCGTGAACCCACGAAGTACACAGTATCGGATGCTGTCGTTGACTATCCAAGTCAACACGTTCGTGCTAAGAGCATATTGAGGTAACCATGGATACACATAAATCTGAAGAGCTGAAGAGCTTCCTCGAGATACCGTATGACGAGCTTGAAGAAATGAATCTCAAGGCGGCGCAGCGGGCCGAGAAGGTCAGCGTAAAAGAGCTGGAGCAGGAATACACGGCGTGGCTCAAAAAGGAGAAACATGTCAAGGCCGTGACGTTGTGCTTTTCGGATATTGAAGGACGCCTTCACATGCTCGATTACGACAAGAAGTTCCTTCTTGAGTCGCTGGGGAATCTGACATTTGACGGATCGTCCATTCGCGGGTTCACGCCGCAACATGAGTCGGACCTGCGTCTTGAAGTTGACTGGTCGTCCATCCGTTATTTTCCAGCCGACGCGATTGGAGCAGGGAAGGTGATCTTCTTTGCGTCTGTGTTAAACGGTGATCGTACGCCGTATCAGAGCGACTTCCGCGGCATGCTGAAATCGTACACGAAGAATCTCAAGAAAACGCAGGGTATGACCGCGTATGCGGCCAGCGAAATTGAAGGCTTCCTCGTGGAAGGGGAGAACGCCGAGCAACGCTACGGCGAACATGGGTTTAAACTCATCTCAACGGGTGGGTACTATCACTCGCTCCCAATGGACACGCTTCGCCAGTTCATTGATAAGTCGGCGGAGGCACAGCGTGCGCTGGGCTTCAAGAATGAAAAAGATCATCCAGAGGTGGCGCCCTCGCAGTTCGAAATGAACTTTTCCTATGCGGAGGTTGTTCGTGCGGCAGACAATGTGCAGCTATACAAACTGATCTGCCGCCAAATGGCTCGCTCCATGGGGCACACAGCCACGTTTCTTCCGAAGCCATTCGTCGGGATCAATGGTTCCGGCATGCACACCAATTTCTCCCTGGGCAAGAATGGCAAGAATATCTTCTACGATGCGAAGGGGAAAGATGGCCTATCCGATGTGGCGTGGGACTTCATTCTCAAACTCCTGAATCATGCGTCCGAGATTTGTCTCGTGTTTAATTCGTCGGTGAACGCGTATCGTCGTCTGGATCCGCATTTTGAGGCGCCGAACCAGGTCAAGGTCTCGGCGATCGATCGCGGCTCAATGATCCGCATTCCGATGGCCAACGAAAAGACTGCGCGCATCGAGCTGCGTTCAGTCGCCCCCGACGCCAACCCCTACCTCGTGCTGTACACGATGCTCAAGACCGGCTTTGAAGGGGAACGCCTGGAAATGGACGAGGCGACACGCGACCGCGTGCGATTCCTTCCGAGTTACATCAATGATGCAATCGCCCTGTTTAAATCGTCGAAGTTTATTGGCGAGATCCTCGGTGAGGACAGCCAGCAAAAGTATGCGAGCTTCAAACAGTTGGTGGCAGATCGTTCACCGAAAGAGCTCGGCACAAGGGTAAAGACTTCGGAAGTGCTCTTTCACCACGAAGTAACAAACCAAATGCTCTGGAATCAGTTCTAGTCAACATTGGAGCCAGTTTTAGGTATCAATATACCAGGCTTGCTTAGTCCTGTCCCCCCAAAGCCAGTCTATCTAGTGTGCGGGTCTGCCTTGTCTCTCTCGTTCGTCGAACCAAACAAACCAGATAGACTAGACGAACTAGATAGACCAGACAGACCAGATCCCGCCACGCGTCGCAAAATGGGTTCTGGCAGCTTTGTTTTTCTTTTTCTTTGTCGTCAGGCTGCTTCTGGATAAGGCGTTGATTCAACGCCTTCCGTCATACCAAATCGATAACTGCTTCTTGTCTTGCAAGGTCCGACGTGGATGGAGAAGGACTCGCAGGATCTGACCGGCAATCTCTCGCCAGGAGTAGAGTGCCACCTTTCGCGAGGACGTCTCCAGCGGATGCTGTGTCAGGATGATGAACTGAAGACCGCGTTGCCGCCCCCACCGCTTGAGATGCTCACTTAAGCTTATTTCGTCAGCAGCGTAGAGTTCCTGGTTGAACCCACCGACATCACGAAACGCATCGCTACGACACACGACCAGCGCACCCGACGCCCAGCGAAACAGAATCGACGTGCCCTTCCACAGTTGGAATATCCAGTTCCCCCACCATGGCAATCCTTGCATGTGTAGTGTGCTGCCACAACCGACACTCTTACCGTCTTCAATCACTCGCAAGATATCAGCAAGCAATCCTGGATTTAACTCGCTGTCAGCATCCACGAACAGCAACCAATCTCCGGTCGCCTCAGCTGCGCCGGTATTGCGTGCCCGGCCGATTTGATTGATGGGCTCAAAAACGACCTGAGCACCTGCCTGTCTTGCCAGATTGGCCGTGTTGTCGGTGGAATTATTGTCGACCACAATAATTTCCGATGTAAAACAGGGCGTGAGATTGGCGACGAGTGATGCAGAAATGGACTGCAGACAGCGTTCAATCAGACGCTCTTCATTAAACGCTGGAATGACAATTGAGAGATGCATAGTAAAGCGGGCGACTCGCTACTGCGCCTTGGCACGACGGGACGCGGAAATGGTATACGCCGCCGACCGCGCGGCGATCATCGGATCGGCTGGCTCAATACCTGAAACCAGCGTTCCCGGCATGAAGAGTAACTTTTTCTCTGCGGTTTGGCTGTCTGCCACAGCTTTGGTGATGGCGAGCGTGCCCAATACGACCTTCTTGCGCGTATCCGGCCACGCAATCGAGGGATCGTCGATCTTGTCATCTTGCGCGGCGACTTGCAGGAGCAATTTGAACCTGACGGGACCACGACGAACCCGCTCGCGGATTTCAGTGGTCAGATAGTCTGGCCCCATCGCCGAAAGCTGCTCCTTGGTCAGGAAGTGCTCGCCGGCCACGGGCTGGAGCTGGTACCGACCGAACGTGGCAGCCCCCTTCGCGTTCGTGAACTTGAACGCATTCACACCGAAATAAGTCAGGGTGGCATAACTCACCGGCGCCGGCTTCGGAGCCTCCACGAAAGCCTTGGCGGAGGGATGACTGCTCAAGAACTGGTCAAGCGCCGTTGGTTTTGGATCTTCGGGTTTGGTTGCTGCGATTGCGAGAAACAAATCCCTGAACCTCGGCTGCCGTGGCAACAGGGAAGCCGTTGAACGAATTCACCACGATGTCGGTCTTCGAGCCATCAGGGAGGTGGAATTTCACCGCCATGCCGCGTGGGCTCGCGCCGGGGTCGGTGTCGGGGATGGCCGGAAGCCCGGTCGAGGCGGAGAACCGAATCGTCGTGGGAACCGGGGTCTTTTTCTTTTGTAGATGAGAGGCCTTGCTCACATTCGTTGCCGAGGCAGTCGGTGTGAACGTGCCTTCCAACACGACGCCCTTCGCGTGGGTCGCGCGCGCTCCAGGATGGACCCCGAACACGCCGTTGAAGGCGTCCACTATCTGCTCAGGTACCGATTTTTGACTGACCGGCGCATCTTGAGCGACTCCAAGAGTCGGATTCACAAGGGCGAAGGCCATGGCTGCCGTTGCTGCAAATGTTTTCCACATTGGTTTGCCCTCCTCGAAGACTGTTGATCTTACGATCCGGGTTTTGATAAAGAAATCGGGAACATTCTACTTTTTCAGATCAGCCCCGTCCATGCCTTCGTCGTGCATCGAAGGCAACGCCCGTCTTGTGAGAGTCTTGTGTGAAGGGGGAGGGACGCCTGGCGAGTTTATCTGGTTTATTTCGTCTGAACCAGACAAACCAAACGAACCATACAGACCAGATGAACCAGATCGACCGGCCCCCCCACGCGCTGCGAAATGGTTCCTGATTATGACGCCCGGAGAGAATGCTGAACCCCAAAGGGATCTGGAATGATTTGCTTTGCGGCCAAACAGTAAACCACTGTTTGAATTTCTTATACCGATTTAGGCGCAGCCATGTGTCGCACAGCAGCCAGACCTTTCCAATCTTCCATATCTTGATCCGGTTTTTCTGCCCGATATTTCGCGTAGAGAGCAATACCTTCGTGATCTTCTAGAATATCGACCTGAACTCCCTTTTGGCGGAGCATTTCTTCGTTGCCCGAAGCGCTTGTTACATCACCCACGGCGACCCTGTTGAACTGGCGCATATAAATCAATGTCGCGCATACATCACAGGGGCTCAATGTCGTAAAAATTGTGGTCAGACTGAAATCGCGGCGCCCTGCATCTCGTATCGCGGATGTTTCACCATGATTGTAAGGGTGGTTCTCCTGTACAAGTGTGTTATACCCTTTGCCTAAAATCTGGCGGGTTTCATTGCTGATAACCACGGCACCAATCGGACAGCCGCCTTCATCATATCCCTTCTGTGCCAACAGAACCGCCATGCGCATGAAGTCCTTGTCGGTCAGCTTCTTGAAAAAACCTTCCTCGACTATCTGGGGTAAGCTTTTGGTCGGAAGATGGACGATAGTATTCAACACCTCATTTGTTACAGGCGTGTCTTGAGTAATGAAGGCTTTCATGCCTGTTTCTCTCCCATCGTTAAAGATTGACGTCAATTTTCTTTTCTCGACCACCGGATAGCGGTTTCAGGGATCGCGACGCATTGCTAATTCGGGAACGTGATTCATAAGGCCGAGCGGCGCGTTGGAGGTTCACCGTCGAGCTCGGATTTGGAGAAAGTCTTGATGGACTGAGAGGCGATGGGTGCCGTCGGAGGTGGCAAAATTTGATGCGACATAGGCTTCCAGGTCGCGCCGGGCTGGCGGTTGGCTGATCGGCAGAAGATTGAGCATGAATTCGGCGACGGTGTAAGCCACGGCAGGCTCTGAGGTCTCCACATGCGCAGGGTCGAGAGTTGTGGTGACGTCATAGCGGTCGCCGTGTTTTGCGCGGAAGGTGTCGGCGAGCTCACCGAGGTCGAACCGGTGGCCGAAGAAATGTTCCAGCATCGTCATGCAGGCGGTGCCGCGGTTCTGGAGCACGACGACGGTGACGCCGGTGGACGACATCCAGGAGACGAGCCGTTCGAGGTGCGCGAGCCATTCCTCAGCCGGAATGTAATACAGGGTATGGGAACAGAGGACGAAATCGCCCAGGGCCTTCGGACTGGTGGCTAAGATCGACGTGCCGATGGCGTCGGCCTGCGGGACGGCACGCTGGAGCTGAGTCAACAGATGCATGTTCGGTTCGATCGCGATGGTGCGGTCGAAGGCTCCGGCGAAGGCGCGGGTGACTTCCCCGTTGCCGGCGCCGGCGTCGATGAAGACCTTTCGTTCGGGCAAGTCGTCCACCAGCCTCTGCAACAACCGCTTCGCGTTCCGTTTCTGGTCGGTGTGGTCGAGAAAAACCTGAAAAGCGCGTTTGTAATCCTCGCCCTGCGAGTCAAACACCCGAATGGGTTCCGGTTGTGTCACGGCCGGTTTCCTGTGATGGTCGTTGCCGCAGCCGCCGGAGGCGCTGTATCGGAATGGCCATCGGATTTCTTCTTTCGGAGATTCGTCAAGAACACCAGGATGTCGCGCACGGAAAGCATGCCGACCAATTTTCCATCCTGCGTCACACCGAGATGTCGGATACGCGTTTGAGCCATCAGATCGCTGGCATCCAATACGGTCTTATCCCCTTCGATCGTCAGGATCGGGGCCGACATAATCTTTTCAGCCGTTGTCGTGAGGGTATCGACGCCGGCCGCGACCACGCGCCGGACCATATCGGTATCCGTCAGGATGCCGATGATCTCATTCCCATTCGTCACAAACAGGCTGTTGATACGGCGATCGCGCATAAGCCGTGCCGCTGATTGCACATCCATATCCCGCTCAACCGTAATAAACTTCTCCCGCGGAACCATGAACGACTTGATTGGATCCATTCAATGTCCTCCCTTGGCTAATTCAGTCCATCACGCTCCACCCTGCCGTCTGCTTGGGCCTATCCGCGTGGAGAGCAGGATTATACCGATTGATTGGGGCAAGCGCGACAGGAAACGGGGGTAGGCTACCTTTTCTTTCATCTCGATGTATATTTCGGGAGCTTTCTTTGCTCCAAGCCTCGTATCCTACACGGCAAGTGGCCGGACACGCCTACCATCTCGCGATGCCTGGGGGAATGGAGGAAGGCAGTCAAGAAACGACCCCTGACGCCTTTTCTCTCTTTCCCTTTGTTCTATAAGCCTGCCAGAAGTACCATGCGTAGAGCAGCGAGAGAAGCACGAAGTTGGGGATGAGAATGTTTGGTGTCATCCATTGCCAGCCGTTGAACTTCCAATCAAAGAGTGGCCAGAGGACCGGTGTCGGGAAGAACGCATACGAGTGCGTGGGGATGTCAACCAGCACATGCAGACCCCAGGCTCCGAGTTCCCAGAGAGGTCGCTTCAGCAGGAACCACACGAAGAAAAACACGGCGAGGAACACGATGAAGCTATGGGTGACATTGTAGAGATGATGCACATATTGAGGGATCGTCGATTCCGGAGGTGTGCCGTGACTGAAATCGGGCTGTTCCGACACACCGAGTATCGCTGCCACCCATAGAATTCCAAACGAGAAAATATCGGGAGCCATGCCGATCACAAAGGCCAGCCAGAAACTCGATCGGCTCTTTCGACCGAAGGCAATCGAACCCCAGAGGCCGTGAGAAACAATATCCATCAGCTCCTTTCCACACGAAGAAACAACGATATGTTACTTGTTCTGGCTGGCCTGATCCATTGTGTGGGGGAGGAAAAGTTGCGAACGAGGTCGGCTGTGGAAGTTGGAAGAAAAGTAGCCTATCCCCTTTTCTTGTTCGCCACGCGCTACGAAATGGTTCCTGACACCTATTTCTTCTGCCATGCTTCAGTCGCACGGCCTCGACAAGTACGGGCACACCCTAGCCGATGTGCAGCGATCTGCTAAACTTGAACCGAGGAAGGAACAGTCCATGGGACCTGTGCGAGCTGGATTATTGGGCGTCCTCCTGATGGTCACCACCGAGGCATGGGGCCAGGTGTCAATCGAGAGCCTCCACTCGTCTGCGGACTCCTCTAATTTGAAATTGGTGACGCTCCAAGGCGAGGTCCATCTGTCGCGCTCGCGCCAGAATGAACTAGGAGGGAGGTGTGGGAATACCACTTTCACGCTGCAAGATGACACGGGCTCCATTGAGGTGGCGATCCGTCGCGCCAATCGTCTCATCGAGCCGTTGAGAGAAGAGCGGAGTGGGCTATCGTCTGGCCGATGCCTGACGGAATCCTGACCCCGACCGAGACCACTGCACCCGAGCTGGCCGCCGATACCGCCGACAGCCGGCTCCTCCGCCATGTCCGCCGCAACCTCGTCCTGTGGAGCGGCGGCACGACGCTGCTCATCCTCGTGGCGCTGGCCGCCGCACTCTACTTCGCCGCTGCGAGCTCGCTGGCGAGTGCCGGCGTCGACCAGCTCGAGCAGCGGATGAGCCAGGCCGAGGGCGAGCGCCCGGACCCGGAGGATCGGTCGCCGTACGGCTTCGTGTTCGGCGGCGGCGCGACCTACGGGATGATCCTGGATCCGCTCGGGAACGTCGTCCTCGGGCCGCGCGAGCCGCAACCACCACCGGGTCTTCCCTATGAGCCCAGCGTGGCTGCCGCGGCGGCGACCGGCAAGGACATCACGACCGCGAGCATCGGAACGACGAACCCGGTCCCCGTCCGGATCCTGACGGAGACCGTCGAGGTCCCTCAACGCGGCACCTACACCATCCAGATCGTCCAGGACCGGACGACCGAGCAGCAGACGCTCCAGGTCATCCTGTTCGTGCTTGTCGTCGGCGGGCTGCTCGTCCTCGTCGTGTCGTTCGGGTTCGGGACGATCTACGCGCGGCGGGCGTTCGTCCCGATCCGTGAATCGCTCACGAACCAGCGGGTCGCCCTCCGTCGCCAGCGCGAGTTCGCGGCCGACGCCAGCCACGAGCTGCGGACACCGCTGACGGTCATCCGGAGCAGCGTCGAATACCTGGAGCGGCACCGCGATGAGCCGGTCGCGGTCGTCGGCTCGGCGCTCGAGGACATCGACGACGAGGTCCGCCACATGACCGCGATCGTCGAGGACCTGCTGCTGCTCGCCCGCTCCGATTTGGGGGCGGTCGCCCTGGAGCACGTGCCGGTCGACCTCGGTGACGTCGCGGCGGACGGAGCGTCGGCGATGGGCAAGCCCGCGACCGACCGCGGGGTCCGCGTCGAGGTCGATCCGCAGCCGGCGGTCGTGGCCGGCGATCCGGCCCGCCTCCGCCAGCTCGTGATGATCCTCGTCGACAACGCCATCCGCCACAGCCCGACCGACGGCCGGGTCGGTGTCGCCGTGCGGGCGGTGGGTACGGGCGCGTCGCTCACTGTCGAGGACGATGGACCGGGGATCCGGCCGGAGGACCTCCCGCACCTGTTCGAGCGTTTCTACCGGGCACCCGGCGCGCCCGGTGGCGGGACAGGTCTCGGCCTCGCGATCGCGAATGGATCGTCGACCGCCACGGAGGGCGGATCGAGGTCGCCAATCGCGTCGAGGGCGGCGCCCGGTTCGTGGTCAGCCTCCCCGCGACGGGGGGCGTGGCAGGCTGAGGCCCGCGGTCGCGCGAGGCCCCCCGAGGCGCGAGCCAACGAGCACGCAGAAATCGTGTGCTGGGTGCAAGGACACAGTCTCGCGTTGCATCAAACGCATGCACCGTCGCCGATGCGTCGCTGACTTGCATCCGGCGCACGGAATTCGACGCGAACTGGCATGCTTCAACCCGAAATCAACTGGATCGTTGCACCCGACGCATGGAATCAGCGGATCTCGACCAGATCCGATGCGCCCGGCGACCGTAGTTGCATCTGGCGCAAGCATGGCCGCGGGCTTGACGGTCCTCGCCAGAATGACCGCGTGGATCAAGGTTTCCTCATCGCGATGGTCGCGCTCGTCGCCGTTGCGGGCGTCGCCTTCATCGTCGGCTCCCTGAGGAGCCAGCCACGAACGGCCGGCGACGTCGACCTGAACGCGATCCCGTTCAGGTCCGCGCTCCTGACTGGGATCCTCCTGTCGGGGACGGGACTCGCCCTCATCGGCAAGAGCGCGCTGCTGGGCGCGTTCATCCTCACGCTGGGTGGAGTGGCACTCGTCCTCGCCGCGCGGATGCGCCTGGCAGGCCGCTCCTCGGTCGACGGGCCGGTCCCCACCGGAGGAGCTGAGCGGACCCGCTCAGGATTACCTCGTCTGGGTGGCGCTCGGCGTCCCGATGCTCATGGCCGCCACGATCGTCGTCCTAGC
>CAWGSC010000025.1:0-198338 GCA_963825145.1 uncultured Nitrospiraceae bacterium | reverse complement strand
ACGGTTGGTTGCGGGGGAAGGATTTGAACCTTCGACCTTTGGGTTATGAGCCCAACGAGCTACCGGGCTGCTCCACCCCGCGGGCGGATGCTAACAAAGCGTTAAACGGCAAGTCAAGCCAACGTCTGTGCATTCAAGTTGCTTTCGCTCACCTGCAATGCTAAAGCGATTACATGCGTCTCGTGTTCATGGGCACGCCCGATTTTGCGGTGGCTTCTCTAGAGGCCTTGTTGAGGTCGGACGATTCCATTGTCGGCGTTGTCACTCAACCGGATCGCCCGAAAGGGCGCGGGCAAATCCTCAGGTCGTCACCGGTGAAACTTCTGGCTCAGCGAGCGCAGATTCCTCTGCTGCAACCGCTCAAGATGAAGGATCCTGAATTTCTCCAGACTCTGGCTCGTTGGAAGCCTGAGCTAATTGCGGTTGCGGCATTCGGGCGTATTTTGTCTCCGGTGATCCTCTCGCTTCCCCCACTCGGCTGTATCAATGTGCATGGTTCCCTGCTTCCAAAATATCGCGGTGCTGGTCCGATTCAGTGGGCCATCGTCAACGGCGAAACCGAAACAGGAGTTACGACCATGCTGATGGATGAGGGAATGGATACCGGTGCTATCTTGCTCCAAGAGGCTATCCCGATTATGCCGGATGATACCACTGGGACCCTCTCTCCACGTTTGGCTGAGCTCGGAGGCAGATTGTTGGTCGAGACGATTACCCGACTCAAGGCAGGCACCCTCATGCCGCGGCCGCAAAATGCTTCACAGGCGACCTTGGCACCCCTGCTGAACAAGGAAGATGGTGTGATCGATTGGGCCTTGCCAGCCGCCGTTCTGGCCAACCGGGTCCGCGGACTCTCTCCCTGGCCCGGGGCCTACACGACCATGGCCGGAAGCCACCGTTTGACGATCTGGCGAGCCCTGGCACTTCCACGCCCCTTGACGAAGCCTCCGGGGATAGTCGTCGCCGTCACCACCGAGGCAATTCATGTTGCGACCGGGGAGGGAGTCCTTGCTGTGACGGAGTTGCAGCCGGCTAATAGCCGTCGCATGGCAGTATCTCAATACTTGGCAGGCCATCCAGTTGCTGTTGGAGAGCAGTTAGGAGGACCGGCTCTTTCCTAGGTCACGCCCCTTCATCAAAACAGTCGATGCGCCCCCGTCCTGAGTACCCTATGGCTTCTGGCTCTCGATCCTTCTTCACTGCCCAGACCGCACCGTCAGCCCGTGCGATCGCCCTCTCGTTGCTAGTGGAGTCCGTCAAGAGCGAGGAAGGGGTCGATGTCTTGTTAGATCGCGCGCTCGCGCAATGCTCGTTCGACAACAGGGAACGAGCCCTCACGGTGGAGCTCACCTATGGCGTCTTGCGGCGGCTTGCGACCATCGATTGGCGGCTTGAACCGGTTTTGGACAAGCCGCTCCCTCGCCTTCCCGTCGCCGTACAGATGGTGCTCAGGCTTGGTGCCTACCAACTCCTGTTTCTGAATCGTATTCCACAATCTGCTGCTGTCAACGAATCAGTCAACTTAGCCAGAGCCATTGCTGGCACACTAGGCAGAGATTGGAGTGGGTTCGTCAATGCGGTGTTGCGCGCGCTCTTGCGCCATCCGCCTCAACCCTGGCCCAGCATGGATCCTGATGCCGCGCAGGCCTTCGCCGTGCGGTACTCGGTTCCGGGCTGGCTCAGCCGTCGATGGATCGATCGTCTGGGCGTGGCCTCTGCGGAAGTGGCCTGCGAGGGAGTCAGCGTCGCGCCTCCTCTGACGCTTCGGGTGAACCAGCTGATCACGACCAGAGACGCACTCCTCGACACATTTGCGCAGGTGAGTATTTTGGCCAAACCGACCAGCGTGAGTCCATTTGGCATTGTGCTTGATGAAGGAGGCTCTGTGCCCTTGCTCCCCGGGTTTAACGAGGGCGCTTTCTATGTGGAAGATGAAGCTGCGCAATTGGTTCCCCCCCTGCTGGATCCTCAGCCAGGTGACATCGTACTCGATGCCTGTGCAGCGCCGGGAGGAAAATCGACTCATCTGGCCGCTCTGATGCATAATAAAGGGATCATCTACGCCGTCGATCGCAAAGAGACCCGTTTGGATGTGATGCGAAGCAATTGTCGTCGGCTCGGAGTCCAGATTGTCCTACCAATCGTCGGCGATATTCGACAGCCACTCGAATGGGTTCCCATGATCGAGACAGTAAGGCCCCCCTCCGTGAAGAAGGCCAGCGCGGGCGAGCCATCTATTGATCGGATTTTGGTCGACGCGCCCTGCAGCGGGCTCGGTGTGTTGCGGCGACATCCGGACGCGAAGTGGCGGATAGGCGAGCAGGCGCTCCCTCGACATCAGGCACTCCAGTGTCAGATTCTCGAAGCGGTTGTCCCACGCTTGCGACCCGGCGGGGTGCTGGTCTATAGTACGTGCTCCACAGAACCGGAAGAAAACGAAGAGGTCATCGAGCGATTCTGTCGTGCTCATGCGGAATTCAAGCGTGAGTCCATCGTCCCCTGGCTCCCGCCTACGGCACAGGGGTTTGTCACCGAACACGGTGCCCTCTCGACAGTGGGCAACCAGTTCTCGATGGACGGATTTTATGCCGCACGACTGAGGAAGGTGTTGTGATGGCACGTCCCGTTCTTATTGCGCCCTCGATTTTAGCTGCTGACTTTGCCAGGCTGGCTGAGGAAGTGGCAGCCGTGGAACGAGCTGGAGCAGACCTCCTCCATATCGACGTCATGGACGGGCATTTTGTCCCCAATTTGACCATCGGTCCGCCGATCGTGGCGGCGCTCAGAAAAGTCACCAAGCTGCCGCTCGACGTTCACCTCATGATCACAAACGCCGATGCGTTTATCGCCGAGTTCGCCGAGGCTGGAGCGGACTATCTCACGGTTCACGTAGAGGCCTGCCCGCATCTCCATCGCACGGTGCAATCGATTAAGGAGCGTGGCGTCAAGGCCGGGGTGACCCTGAATCCCGCTACCTCGCTCAATACGATTGAGGAAATTCTCCCCGATGTCGATTTGGTCCTGATCATGTCGGTCAATCCGGGCTTCGGCGGTCAAAAGTTTATTACCTCCGCTCTACGGAAGACTGCCTCCGCTCGTGCCATGATTGATCGGACCGGGAGTCGCGCGTTGCTCGAAGTGGACGGCGGCGTCAAGATCGACAATGCGGCCCAGGTGCTGTCTGCGGGAGCCGATGTATTGGTCGCCGGGTCGGCCATTTTCTCTAGTCGGGACTATGCCGCGACGATCGCTGCGATGCGCGCAGCCGGCCAACCTTCTTCCACGACGCGGCCGCGCGTCTCCGCTCACCGATAGGCTTCGCGGGTGGACATTTCTTCCCTCATCGATAGCCTCCATCCTCTCGAGGTCAAAGTCCTATCGGCCTTTGGGGCAAATCCCCCCGCGATCCTCCAGACGGAACAGCTCGCAAAGTCCACCGGATTAGAGCCTTCGCAGTTAAGTATGGCGGTCGAATGGTTGCTCGCCAAGTCGTTGCTCGCCGTCGATACCGAAACCGTGACGCCCAATGTCTCGCTTACAAAAATCGGCGAACTCTATTTTGAAAAGTACTCGCCGATCGAACGGGTGCTGTCTGCCGCTCGCGATGCAGCCAAAACCGGCAAGCGCCTGACCATTCAGGACATTCAATCCCGGGAGGGACTCGAACCGACGGAAGTGAGCGGTGCGATTGGACGGCTCAAGAAAGAGGGCGCGCTCCTCATCATTCAAGGCGGCTGTATCGAATCGACCGGCCGACCAAGCCAGACGGCGGAAGCGATGCGGGGATTGCTGCAACAGCTTCATGGGGCGCCTCGTGAGCTGCAGGCGTTTTCCGAACCACAACGGCAGGTCATTCAAGATCACGCTGTCAAACGGGGGAATGCACGGGAACCTTTCCGCATCGATGATCGGGTGACCAGAGTGCTCAAGCTTTCCGTATCCGGTATCGAGGCCGCTCAGCAACTCTCTCGGCAAGGAACCGCGGAAGAGGTCTCCCAGCTGACGCCAGAACTGTTAAAAGACGGGAGCTGGCGGACGAGACGCTTCCGTAAGTACACGATCAGTCTTCGCGCACCTCGGATTGCGCCAGGCAAACGGCATCCCTATCGTGAGTTTCTCGATGCGGTGAAGACAAAACTCGTGAGCATGGGTTTCCAGGAAATGCGGGGCTCGCTCGTGGAGACCGAATTCTGGAACATGGATGCCCTCTTCATGCCGCAGTTCCATCCGGCACGTGACATCCATGACGTCTACTTCGTCAAGGACCCGACCCATGCCTCGTCAATTGAAGAACCGTTCTTGTCCCAGGTCACACAAGCGCACCAGAATGGCGGTGCAACCGGTTCAACCGGTTGGAACTATCCCTTCGATGCGGAGCGCGCGCGCCGGCTGGTCTTGCGGAGCCAGGGGACGGCTGTCTCGGCCCATACCTTGGCGGCCCAACCTGAGGTACCGGGAAAGTATTTTTCTATCGCCCGCTGTTTCCGCTACGATCAAGTGGATGCGACGCACGCGACCGATTTCTTCCAGGTGGAAGGCATCGTGCTCGGCGAAGACATCAACTTTCGCACGTTGCTCGGCCTGCTGAATCTCTTCGCCCGTGAAGTGGCGCAAGCCAAGGAAGTCAAATTTCTCCCAGCCTACTTTCCTTTCACCGAACCGTCGGTCGAGCTGCACGTGCGCCATCCGAAGCTCGGATGGATGGAGCTTGGCGGAGCCGGGTTGTTCCGGTCGGAAGTCACCCTTCCGCTGGGCGTGACTGTTCCGGTGATTGCGTGGGGATTGGGGCTCGATCGCATGGCGATGGTGGCGCTCGGCATTCACGATATTCGTGAATTGTTCACCGATAATCTCGATCTGATTCGCTCCACCAGAGGGGCCTTCTAGATTTCACATGCCCACGATTACTATTTTTAAACAGGATCTCGAGGGATTGCTCGCAGGGCCAGGAGAGGCGCCTCAACCGGTCACCATGGAGCAACTCGAAGAGTCGTTGATGCTTGTGAAGGGTGAGTTGAAGGGCCAGAATCCCGACACCGGCGAACTGCGAATTGAGCTGCAAGATAGCAATCGCCCCGATCTCTGGTGCTGCGAAGGGATTGCCCGGCAGATTCGGGTGAAGCGGCAGGGTGCCCTCGGGAAGTACGATTTTCTCACGACCAAATCACAATCGCCGAAGCGACTGAACGTGGCTCCCGGCTTGGAGAAGGTCAGACCCTACGTGGCAGCCTGCACCGCGACCGGCTACCTTGTGACCGAGGAGGGTCTCGCGCAGCTGATCCAGA
Source organism: uncultured Nitrospiraceae bacterium (assembly GCA_963825145.1). Classification (GTDB taxonomy): domain Bacteria; phylum Nitrospirota; class Nitrospiria; order Nitrospirales; family Nitrospiraceae; genus Palsa-1315. The sequence continues at coordinate 193,053 of CAWGSC010000025.1, read as the reverse complement.
CGCAAGAGAAACTCGCCGAGATGTTCGGCCGTAAACGCCGGACTGTGTCGATCGGACTCTATCGGCTCGCGGCAATCGAATTTCCTGTCACCTATGATTTGGTCAAGCCGGACGAAGCGTCATTCACGCCGCTTGGCATGGATACGGTGATGACGCTTGGAGAGATGCTGCTCGTCCATCCAAAGGGTCTGGAGTTCGGCGGGATTCTCGCGGGACATGATCGCCTGCCCTTCTTGTGCGATGCGAAGCGTCAGGCTCTCTCCTTTCCGCCGATCATCAATAGCCGCGAAGCGGGAGAGGTGCGGGTGGGAGACGATGCCCTCTTCGTCGAGGTGACCGGCACTGACCTCTCGATGGTCGTCCTGACCCTCAACATCTTTGCCGCGAATCTTGCGGATCGTGGCGCTGTGATAGAGCCGATCGAAGTTCGATATCCCTATAAGACTGCGCTGGGCATGGGGGTCATGACTCCGCAAGATCTTGAGAAGTCACGGAAGCTTCCCGTCAGCACGATCGAGCAGGCCCTTGGGCAGGCGCTCGGCGCCCACGAAGTAGCGAAGGCCCTAACGGCCTACGGCTATGAGGTGATGACGAAAGGTAAAAATGTGACGGTGACGCTTCCGTTCTATCGGCAAGACCTCATGCACGCGATGGACGTGGTCGAAGATGTCGCCATTAGCCGTGGGTACGGAGACTTTTTGCCGGTGATGCCCTCGCAATTTACGGTCGGGGGATTGTCGCGCATCGAAGAAGTCTCCGATCGTATGAGAGCCCTCATGGTCGGCATGGGTTTTCAAGAAATCATTTCCAATATTCTCGGTTCTCCCCAGGACCTGCGCGATGCGATGCGATTAGAAGGAACCGAGTGGGGGCGACTTGTTGAAGTGGACAATGTGATGTCCCAGAACTTCTCCGCACTTCGACAATGGATGCTTCCGTCGTTGCTTCGCGTGGAAGCGGCATCGAACCGGGCATTTTACCCCCATCGGATGTTCGAAGCCGGTGAAGTGGCACGTCACGATCTTACGCAGCCCCTAGGGTCACGCACCGTAACAGTGCTCGGCGGGATGATTGCCCATGCCGATGCACATTTTTCCGAGGCCCACTCCTGCCTGGACACGCTGTTTTATTATGTGAACCAAGCCTACAGCCTGGAACCGATCCAGCACCCTTCGTTTCTCGCTGGACGAGTGGGGGGTATCGTGTCTGACGGGAAACAGGTCGGTGTGATTGGGGAGTTACACCCCGAAGTGCTCGAACGCTGGCAGATCGGTGTTCCGGCTGTTGCGTTCGAAATCGATCTGACGGAACTGGCCGAACGGTCTTGAGGCGTACGTCCGGTCGGCGCACTCCTCAAGACTTACGCCCTGTTACAACCAATTCTTCGAAGTGAATCCTCGGCAGGCAACTGCGCTTACGCCCCTGCAGGGGTGAGGTGCTGTTTGGCAAGACCGACCAGCTGCTCAAATCCCGTGGCATCCTTGATGGCCATATCGGATAAGACCTTCCGGTCCAAGAGGATATTGGCCTTCTTCAGGGCGTTGATAAACCGGCCATACGTCAGTCCATGCGCCCGAACTGCCGCGTTGATGCGCGCAATCCACAGCACGCGGAAATCCCGTTTCCGATTTTTCCGTCCGGTATAGGCGTACGCCTGACCCTTATCGACTGATTCTGTTGCGGTGCGGAACAGCCGGCTCTTCCCTCCATACTGTCCTTTGGCTAATTTCAGCCGCTTCTTCCGCCGATGTCGTGTTTTGGGGCCACCTTTTGCGCGAGGCATGAGACAGTACTCCTTTTGGTTAACGCGATTCGTACATTCAAATTTAGCTGTAGGGCAATAAGCGATCCAGTGCCTGAATCTTAGTCTTATCCACGAGAACAGTGCCGCTTAATCGGCGCTTCCGATCCTGTGTCTTGCTGGTGAGGATATGGCGTCTTCCCGCCTTTCGCCTGACCAATTTTCCAGAGCCGGTGCGGGAAAACCGCTTTTTGGCTCCGCTATGAGTTTTCATTTTCCTTTTTTTCATGATTCGGTGATTCCTTCGGTTAGTTAATAGTATTCAGGCCGCCGTCTTACTTCGGCGCCACGATCATGATCAAGCTCCGCCCTTCCATGCGGGGGGCGTATTCGATCGTGCCTGTCTCTCCCAACTCTGCGATAACCGTATTCATGAGCGTTCGGCCCATCTCCTGATTCGCCATCTCGCGACCGCGGTACGTCAAGAGGACTTTGGTCTTGTTACCATCTGCCAGAAAGCCCTTAATCTGTCGAATTTTGATCTCCAAGTCATGCTTATCTGTCCGAGGGCGCAACTTAATTTCCTTCACCTGCGTCGACTTTTGATGGCGCCGGTTTTGGTGGTCCTTTTTGCTGAGCTCGAACTTGTATTTCCCGTAGTCCATAATTCGGCACACGGGAGGCACTGACGTGGGCGCGACCTCGACAAGGTCGTAGCCATTTTCTTGTGCCTGTTTGAACGCATCCGCCGTAAGGAGAATGCCGAGTTGTTCGCTCTCCGGACCGATCACTCGGACTTCGCGCACCCTGATTTCCCGGTTAACTCGTAGTTTGGGGACGATAAGACACCTCTTCTATTGTGTGAGTAAATGTTGCTGTCCTGCCGACTTCATGTCCGCACGGAGCAGGTCGAGCGCTCCCGCGACGGTCATGCTGCCGAGGTTGGCTCCACTCCGGCCCCGTATAGCCAACGTCCCACTTTGCACTTCTCGGTCGCCAACCACGAACATGAATGGAATCTTCGCCTTCTCTGCTTCTCGAATTTTGAGGCCAATTTTTTCATTCCGAAGGTCTGCCTCAGCGCGGAACCCCGCAGCCTTTAGCTGGGTCACGACCTCGGCGACGTAGGGCCGCTGGTTGTCCGTGATAGACATGACCGTTGCCTGAACCGGGGCAAGCCAGGTTGGGAACGCACCGCCGAAGTGTTCAATCAGAATGCCGAAGAACCGTTCGATCGATCCCATCAGAGCCCGATGGATCATGATCGGTTGGTGAGCTTTGCCGTCTTCCCCAATGTAGCCTAATTCGAACCGCTCGGGATTATTGAAATCGACTTGAATGGTTGAGCATTGCCAGGAGCGCCCCAGCGCATCTTTTATTTTGATGTCGATCTTTGGTCCGTAGAAGACCCCTTCTCCCGGATCGATCTGGTAGGCGACGCCTCGTCCCTTCAATGCAGCTTCGAGCGCGCTCGTGGCTTGGGCCCACCGTTCTTCTGAGCCGACGGACTTTTCCGGCTTGGTCGAGAGGTACACTTCAAATTCGGTGAACCCGAATGTACCGAGAATAAAGAACGTGAAGTCTAGGACCTGGCTGACTTCGCTTTCAATCTGATCTGGCCGGCAAAACAGGTGCGCGTCGTCTTGTGTAAAGCCGCGAACTCGCAGCAGACCATGGAGGACGCCTGTCCGTTCGTACCGGTAGACCGTTCCCAATTCGCCATAGCGGATGGGGAGGTCGCGATAACTGCGTAGATGCGACTTGTAGATCATGATGTGGAACGGACAATTCATCGGCTTGAGCTGGTACTCGCTGTTTTCAACCTTCATAGGAGCGAACATGTTGTCGCGGTAATAATCGACGTGGCCGCTGGTTTTCCAAAGGTCTAACCGGGCAACGTGGGGGGAGTACACCAGTTCATACCCGTTTTGAATATGCTGGTCGCGCCAAAAATTCTCAATCAACAGCCGGATCGTCGCACCCTTCGGATGCCAGAGCACCAGGCCTGGGCCGATCTCATCCTGGATCGAGATCAAGTCGAGTTCCTTCCCGACCTTTCTGTGGTCACGTCGTTTGATCTCTTCCAACTTCGCGAGATGCGCGTCAAGTTCCGTCTGGGTCGGAAAGGAGGTTCCATAGATCCGCTGTAGCATGGGATTGCGTTCGTCGCCACGCCAGTACGCTCCGGCCGTACTCAGGAGCTTGAATGCCCCGACATGACCTGTCGTCGGAAGATGCGGGCCGCGGCAGAGATCGGTGAACTCACCCTGACTGTACACTGAAATGGTCTGTCCATCCGGCAATCCTTGAATCAACTCAACCTTATACGTTTCCCCGTGTTCTTGGAAAAACTTCACCGCGTCTTGCTTCGACAACTCTGCCCGTTTCACAGGAAGGGCTCGTTTGATGATGTCTTTCGCTCGCGCTTCGATTTTATCGAGATCTTCCGGGGTAAATGGGCGCTCAAAGGCAAAGTCATAGAAGAATCCATCCTCGAGGGCCGGGCCGATCGTCAGCTGTGCCGTAGGAAAGACCTCTTTGACGGCCTGGGCCATAATGTGGGTACTACTATGGCGGTAGACCTCACGGCCTTCGGCACTGTCGAATTGCAGTGGATCCACTTCAGCATCTTCCGTCAGGGTGCTCGAAAGATCTACGGTCTGGCCATGCACCTTCGCCGCAAGAATATCCCGTCCAAGCGTCAGGCCGAGAGTCGACAGAACAGACCCAACGGTCTGGCCGGCTGGAACATCCCGACTACTGCCATTTTTGAGCGTAACTTTCATGACATGCACTCAATCGATCAAGCACTAGAAACAACAAGGGCACCCCGCCTGCGAGAAGCAAACGGATACCCTCAGCTAGGTGGTAGGCGCGGACGGTCTTGAACCGTCGACCTCTACCGTGTCAAGGTAGCGCTCTCCCCCTGAGCTACGCGCCTATCGATCTGGATGCGCATGCTAATATAGCCCTGCCCAAGGTGTCAAGAAACAGCCTCTCCCAATGTGAATTGAGTCCTAACGCGGATCGTATCTCCAGCTAAGAATGAGTCTGAGAAGCGGAGTTCTGATTCGATCATGATGCAAAGCAAGGTAATCGACGAGGAGGAGGCACGACTGCACACCTTGGCGAGGTTAAGGCATCTTTGAACGGGGAAGCCTGGGCGCCTTTCCGGGTATCCAAGGCAGACCGGCATCGGTTTATCGAGTCTGTGCCCAAGCGGCATGACGCTGTTCGCTACGGATGGGCAGGGAAAGGTATGGTGCTGCGCGTGATCAAGCGTATAAGTAGGCCGTCATGCCAACTGGTGACCCGGCACCGCAGACCCGAGCACGGCTTCACCCGCTGTTTTACCACCATGGATGTGGCCGTGCCGGCCGAATGTGCCTCGCTTCATGTCCTCAACTCATGCGGGCAACTGACTCGTTCATACAATCTTCAGCGTATCAAAGTTGATCCCTGCGGGAGCAGGCGGTGTCTTCAGTTTCATATCTTCCAAGGCACTGACAACACGATCGGCGACTACGAGATTTCGATACCATTTCCGATTGGCCGGTACGATATACCAGGGGGCATGCTTCGTGCTGGTGGCTGAGAGTACCTCTTCAAACACCTTCATATAGTCGGCCCAGAGCTTCCGTTCTTCCAAATCCCCTTCGCTGAACTTCCAACGCTTTTCCGGATCGCGGATGCGCGCTTCCAACCGCGCTTTCTGCTCGTTTTTGGAGATGTGCAGAAAGAACTTCAGGATGGTGGTCCCGTTTTCAGTCAGCAGTTCTTCAAACTCTTTGATCTGGTTTAATCGTTGGGCCTCCACTTTGGCTGAGATCATCTTGTGGACCCGCGTGATAAGCACGTCTTCGTAGTGCGATCGGTTGAAGATCCCGATCTGGCCCTTGGCTGGCACCTCGTGATGAACGCGCCAGAGAAAGTCATGGGCGAGTTCGCTATTGGAGGGGGCCTTGAAGGTCGCCACCCTGCAGCCCTGCGGATTCACACCAGACATGACGTGCTTGATCGTCCCGTCCTTGCCGCTAGTATCCATCCCCTGCAACACGATGAGCACCGCGCGGTTGCCGTTGGCATAGAGGCGTTGCTGCAGCTCTCCAAGTCTGTCGATCAACTGAACCGTGACGGCCTTCGCCTTCTCTTTGCCTTGATCCGTATTCTTATACTCACCGGTATCGTCTGGGCTTACAGTTATCCAAGTTGAGTTGTGAGTCCGGCTTGACGCGATACTCATTCATGCTTGGTGCCTCCTTCGCCCCCTCGGGTTCCTGTTCGAGACCGTATTCTACTCCATTCATTTCGGCTTGACAGCCGCGAATAACTGGCAAAGAATGCGCCGAATTACTCCAGGGGAGGTGCATCATGGCGGTCAATCCGGACAAGCTGAACGCATTCATGGGCAAGGCAGTCGGTGACATTGGGGCCGCGCTGAGCGCCAACATGGTGCTCCTTGGCGACAAGCTCGGTCTCTACAAAGCCATGGTGAAGTCTGGCCCCGTCACACCGGCTGAACTCGCCAAGGCAACAAAAACGACCGAACGGTACGTCCGTGAGTGGTTGGGCAATCAGGCAGCAGGTGGATACGTGACCTATGACGCCGGAACCGGTCGATACCATGCTCCCTGAAGAACAGGCGATGGCACTCGCCGATGAAAGCAGCCCTTGTTTTCTCCCCGGTGCGTTTCAGGTCATCGCGGCCACATTTTCAGCCAACTCCAAGATCGAGCAACGGTTCAAGACCGGCAAAGGCCTCGGGTGGGATCAACACGATCACCGATTGTTTGAAGGCACGGAGAGATTCTTCCGTCCGAACTACCTGGGCAACCTCGTGGCGAATTGGATTCCGTCCCTCGACGGCGTGGAGGCAAAGCTCAAGAGAGGTGCGAAAGTCGCGGATGTCGGCTGCGGGTTCGGGGCGTCCACCATCATCATGGCGAAGGCCTATCCCACATCCACCTTCATCGGCTTCGATTACCATAAGCCCTCGATCCTGACGGCACGCAAAAGGGCGAAGGAGGCAGGTCTGAAGAACGTGACCTTCGCAGCGGCGAAGTCCACAAACTATCCCGGCAAGGAATACGACTTCGTCGCCCACTTCGATTGTCTGCATGACATGGGCGATCCTGTCGGCGCTGCGAAGCACGTGAAGAAAACGCTCGCACAAGAATGGTACTTGGATGATCGTGGAGCCGTTCGCAAATGACCGTGTGGAAGATAATCTGAATCCGGTAGGCAGAGTCTTCTACGCCGCGTCGACGATGATCTGCGTACCCGCTTCCCTTGCGTACAATGGCCCGGCCCTCGGCGCCCAAGCAGGTGAGGCACGGCTACGAGATGTGGTCATGAAAGGCGGGCTCACACGATTCCGCCGAGCGACGCAGACGCCGTTCAATCTGGTGTTGGAAGCCAGACCGTGAACTGGAAAAAATAATCGGTCTGTCTCACGGCTTGCGCTTTTTCGATCCTCCGGGCATAGTGCGGCCCAGCAGTACACGTTCCGAGGAGGCGTTATGGGAAATCGACTCGCGGCCGAAGCCATCGGCACATTCTGGATTGTGTTCGCCGGCTGCGGGAGTGCGCTGTTGGCGGGCGGCGTGCCGCAGCTCGGCATTGGGGTCTTCGGGATCGCGTTCGCCTTCGGGCTGAGCGTCGTGACGATGGTCTATGCCGTCGGCCATATTTCGGGCGGCCATCTCAACCCCGCCGTCTCCGTGGGCCTCATGCTGAGCAAACGGTTCCCGGCGCACGAGGTCCCCGGCTACATTGCCGCCCAAGTGATGGGCGCGATCCTGGGGGCCGGGGTGCTCTATCTGATTGCCAGCGGGCGGGCCGGCTTCGTCCCCGGCGGCTTCGCCTCCAATGGGTACGGCGAGCATTCCCCCGGCGGCTATTCCCTGCTGGCGGGCTTCTGCGCCGAAGTGGTGTTCACCGGCATGTTCATGTTCATCATTCTGGGGGTCACGGATAGCCGCGCCCCGCAGGGCTTCGCGCCGCTCACGATCGGCCTGGCCGTGGCGTTGATCAACTGGGCCGGCATCCCGGTCACCAATCTCTCCATCAATCCCGCGCGCAGCGCTGGCACCGCGGTCTTCGCAGACGGGTGGGCGCTGCAACAACTCTGGCTCTTTTGGGTCGCCCCGATCCTGGGTGCCGCGATCGCCGGGGTGGTCTATCCCCTCATGGCCGGCCAGCCCCCCAGCAGCCCGAAGCGCTAGGGGGCCGGGGCGTCTTGGGCGCAGCGAAAGCCGACGTGGGGATCATGCTCGGTCGGATCGCCCTTGGTGCGAAACGAGGCCCGCAGCCGATAGGGACTATTGATATACGACCCGCCCCGTTGCACCTTCGCGGGACCCTCCGCGGGGCCGCGCGGATTGATCGTCGGCGTCGTCGTATAGAACGCGTCGTCGTACCAGTCGGTCACCCATTCATAGAGATTGCCGGCCAGATCGTGGACGCCATAGGGACTGATCCCCTTCTCGCGATCGCCGATGGGGGCGACCGTCTCGGCCCCTTCCTTCAACCCAAAGACCGCGTGCACCGGCGTCGGCGGCTCCTGGCCCCAGGGGTACGTGCGGCCATCGGTGCCGCGCGCCGCTTTCTCCCACTCCGCTTCGGTCGGTAAGCGCTTCCCCGCCCAGAGACAATAGCCGGTCGCCTCCAGCCAGGTCACCCAGCGCACCGGCCGGTCCGCGTGGAGCACCGGGGTGTCGTGGTCGGCGAAGCCCCATGGGGGTTCGCTCTGAATCGCCGCGACAAACTTCGCAAACCGCCCGTTCGTCACTTCGAACGTATCCAGATAAAAACTGTCGAGGAAGACGCGATGGACCGGCTGCTCGTCGTCATCGCCTTGCTCGCTGCCCATGATGAACTCCCCGGCCGGCACCAGCACCATCGGCGCCCCATCCTTCCCGACCATCGTGGGCGGGAGGTGCGGGAGCGCCGATGGGCTTGCGAGCGGGATCCCGTCCTGGCAGGTGGAGCCCCCTTCCCCGGAGGTTTCGTATCACTCGCGGCCCCGTGTGGTTTGAGGGGTGCCGGCACCGACTCCGGCTCCGGCTTAACCGAGGGTGCCTCATTGGCCCATGCGAGCCCGCTGGTGAACCAGACCAGAGACAACAGGCTGCACAGCATCGCGTAAGCGCTAATTCGTGCCGGTCTCATCGACGATCTCCGTTTCTTCCTGTGAGCGAGTGCCACCAGCTCCCTGCCTTTGAGCAGGGTACCGAAACGGGCAAGGAGAAATCCAGGGGGAAGACCCGAGGTGCCGCCTCTTTCTTTATTGAGAGCATCCCCGATGCGTCGGCGCGTGCCTTCCAGTGAGAGCACAGGGGTCAGCGCTTGTCGCCTGGAGCAGAGCACAGGACGAAGTGTGAAAGCGACAGAAGCTGGGTCGCGAGGAGACGACCTGGTTTATCCGCTGGCCAATCACGATCACTCGATAAGAGGCCGCGGCACGCACGAAGTGCGATCAGATTCACTGGAGGTAGTGAAATATCCCCGCGCACAATTAAGGGCAGGGTCGCGCAAGCGCGGTATGGTGGAGGCGCCGGGAGTTGAACCCGGGTCCGAAGACCTTCAGCACAACGGATCTACATGTGTAGCCGATCGTTTTTATTTCGCAGCCACCCACGCCCACCGGCTAGCTTAGACTGGCCGCTAGCCCAGTATTGTCTCGTCCTCAGCCGCTGAGCACCAGCTTCGGACCAGCCCGCTGTATCGCGCTCCGACCACCCCCGCGGGCCTCAGGTGGAGGAACGTCGCAGGGTATTAAGCTGCGAGTGCCAGTTCTTGATTGGCAGTTACATTTTCCCGGAGGATTTACGAGACCCCGAGAGCTCGACATGCACCGCTGACCTTAGTATCCCCGTCGAAACCGGTCGCCCCCCTTCGTTCGGATGTTGAAAAAGGCTTCTGGCTGCGTTCTCACTTCGTTCCGAGGCTCGACGTACAGAAACAGTACGCCTCGCCCCTTCGCTCGCTGCGGCCCTGCCAGAAGACCTTTTTGAACATCCTCAAGATCTCTGGCTCAGCCATCGGCTATACGCCATCAGCCATTCGCTTCTATGCAGATGCTCATGATACCGCACAAGTCAATGGGATGCCAGGCACGAGGCTTCTTCATACCGGCAGAATTAGAGCCATTCAAACCGGGCGTCCTGCGCGACGCTGTAAGCAAATGCGTTGAGGTCGTTGAAATACAGATACCATGCGATTTCATCATCACCAACAGTAATTGCCAACCGCTTTCCCTCTTCTGTTGGTGCCTCTTCAAGCATGCCGTCTGACGTGAGCCATGGTGTCCCTTCACACCTTTCTGTATCTCTTGGCGGTTCACAAGCCCAAAGAATGAGGCCGGCTAGGCATAGTCGTCCGCGGCGGCGGCGTTCTCGAGCAATGTGGTCAGAGTCATTGGGGTCGCCTACGCAAATATCAAACTCGGCAATCAGATCTCTGCCCTCGTAATTAATGTTCAAGATCAAAAGCGACGCATCATGAACAGTTGCGAACGGTTCTGTGGCACCAAGCATATCGTCCAGCCTAATCGTCCGTTTCATGACAGCTGCCTCTTCGAGTAACTAAAGGAAGGTCGCGGAGTCTCCTGGGTAGTGCGAGCGGGACCCTAGCGAGAAGCCCGCAGCATGTCAACGGCTTCATAGCTTGACGGGTGCGACCTCTTTCCCCACGACGGTTCGTGGCGAAATCGCAAAGCCGCGTCGCGAGACCGACACGCGGAGGCGCGCAGGACCGAGGCGTACTGGACAAGTACGTTGAGGAACTAAGCGACGAGCCCGTCGGCCTGGCCACATTCGGTAGTTGCCAGGCTTGTCCAACAGCGGATCTGCGATTACAGCAGAACCGTCACGCGCTTTTGAAGCGGGTGACCTTGGCAAACACAATCGCGGCGAAGGGGAGGGCCAGGCCAAGAACCAATTGCACGATGAGGAGTGAGCCGAGCTGGTTGTAGTCGGCAGGGGTTTGGATAACGCCCGAGGCTTGATCACGGACTTCCCGGCTGACCACATAGATTTCATTCATGTATTTGGTTCCGAGCTGGCTCAACGACAGGGCCAGATTCGTAAACGATGCCATCACGGCAAAGAAGGTAGCTTTCAAGTTCGCGGGCGCAGAATTCGCAATCCAGGCCAGCATCGGAATCATGGAGATCTGGCCAAGCGGCGATTCTAACGCCGTATCGATCAGCGCAATGAATCGTGCATCGACGATCCCACCGGTCAGCCTTGCTGTCCATTCGTGCAGGCCATAGAACATGCTCACGATCGGGAGGGTCAAAATAGTTCCGATCACCGTCAGAAACCCCACGACATAGGCAATCGACCGCTCGGCCATGAAGCGGCGAAAGACGAACATGCCCGCTAAGGTTAACGTGCTGCCTATCAGCGAGAGGATGGAGAGAAACTGCTGATCGAACTTCAGCTGGTCGATCATCCACCACGTCGTCCCTGGGCCGGTCCCAGGAATTGCGCGGAAGATGAAGACCACGACCGCTGTCCCAACCAGGGTGAAACGCTTGTCAGGCTCCAGCTCTCGCATCAGCCGGGCCATCAAGAACAAGACGATTGTCATCGAGCCGGCAAAGACAATCTCTTCGCTATACGCAAAACCGCCGAATCCGACCGTGAGCGTAAACAGCACGAAGGCGAGGCTCCCGCCAAGAATCCACCAATTCGGCCTCGTCGGTTCACCCAACGATTCCCGTGCATCCATCATATTTGTGGCCTGTTCCCGCGAGAAGCCCTGTTGTATGAGCTGTTGCCTATGCTGTCGCTGCAGCCACCACGCCATGACCAGCCCGAGGACTGAGATGACTGGGATGACGAGCGCCATCAGATAGACCTGCTTGTAGAGACGAACGATCTCTGGCTGTGGAAGTCCCTCGACTCCCGCGAAGACATACACATTGACCATCGCCACCAGAATCCCGCCACCGACGATGGCCACGCGGCCGAGCGTCTGCATCGTGGTATGCATCAGCTTCCGCGTGGGTTCGTCGAACGGCTGACCACGATCATCCACACGCGGCACAGCTTCGACCGTCATCGCATCCGCGACTGCGTCTTGCACCACGTAGCCGATCGGCCCCAGCAATGTGCTGACCACATACCAGACTTCCGCCGGCAAGATGGAGGTCATCACTTCCCGGCTCCCGATCAATGCCGCCATGATCCCAAGACTGGCAGCCAGCAGCCCGGCTCCGAAGACAACGAGCCAGCCTTTCCAGCGCCACAAGAGGTCGACAAGATGTCCGATCGGCATCTTGAGTGCCCAGGGAATACCGGCCCAAAATCCCAGAGCAGCGAGGAAGGAGGCAGAGAGGCCGAGGTAGTCTTTGACGAAGAAGGTACCGACGATGCCGGTGAGGGCGGAGATGCCGTAGGCCATGTAGACCATGAGCGGCGGCAGATAGGAGAGCCGCATCTCACGGCCGAGGGAAAGAATGTTGCGGTCGATCCACCGGGCGAAACGTGTGAACATCACTATGGTAATACTCTGGCGGGCATGCGACGATCGACCAGCGCCTGCAGCTGTGCGCGCATCTCGTGAGCCGGCAGGCGCATCCGATCCCCGTGCCCGGCCAGTACCCATTCGAAGGGGTAGTCGAGGAGTTTCCGGATCGAGTCCGCCAGTACATGCTTTCTCCAAACCAGCCGGCTCGGAGCGCCAAGCCTCTTCTGCACGGAGTCCCACCAGAGATGGTCCCCCGTGAAGAGAAACCTGTTCTTATACAGTAGAGCCATGCTGCCAGCCGTATGGCCCGGCACAGGAATGATCTGAAACTGCGGCATAACTTGTATACTGTCAGCGCCCTCAATGATCCATTCCGCATCCGGAGCCGCTTCGACGTCCGCCCGATGAATCATCCGTTTCGCGCCGAAGCGTGCCGCATATTTCTCAGCATCGGCCACATCGTCTTTATGCGTGAGGAAGACATAGGCGATGCCGCCCCTTTGTTCGAAAGCCTCGACGAGATGTGTGAGATATCGCGGTGAATCGACGAGCCAGTTGCCGTCCGGATGTTCGATGAAAAAGCTATTCGCACCGAACGACTTCTCTGAATTGAAGCCGCAGTAAAACACCTCGTCTTCAATTTGGAGCGGAAAGCTCGCCATGGCTTCTTTCATCCGCAACTTGTCGCTGTGTTCGGTGCCGATTGATCCGACCGGGCACGCGAGGAGCGCTTGATAGGCCTGCTGAATATGCCCATCATCGGTCGGTTGTTTGGTGACCGCGGAAAACGTGCCGACTTCTTCGAAACTCGCCGGCGCCAACTGCCGGCAGGTATCGCAGTTGATGCAGGTGGCATCGACAAAAAAGCTTCCTGCAACATTGGAATCGAGTCGTTTTTTCTCATCGGCCATTGTGAAACCTTTATGCGTCTATGCCCAACAGGATGCTGAAAACGTCCACCAGCACAAGAAGGTTGAGGTTCAGGCTAAGCTGAGATAAAGAGTCGTCTTCGCTCAACCTTGACCTCGACCTCAGCCTGTTAAACCTTCTTGGCTTCCTTCGCTTGATCGGCCGCCCGCCAGAGATACCAGGCTGCAGCAGTGCGGTAGGGCTTCCAGCGTTCCCCGTATCGTAACACCTCTTTTGGCATCGGCATCGAACGCTGCCCGTAGGCGATGCGAAACCCGTTGCGCACACCGAAGTCGTCGACCGGCAGGACGTCCGGTCGTCCCAGTTGGAAGATCAACAGCATTTCGACCGTCCAACGGCCAATCCCACGGACCGCAATGAGCCGTTCGATGATCGCCTCATCGTCGAGCTTCCGAACGACGGCGCCTGTCGGCACGGTGCCATCAAGCGTCCTGGCAGCCAGATCGCGAAGCGCCGCAACCTTGGCTTGCGAAAAGCCGGCGCCACGAATCGCCTGCTCGTTCATCGCCAGCAGATCGGCTGGTCGAGGGAACCGCCCTGTCGGAAACAAGGCGACGAACCGGCGCAAAATACTCTCAGCCGCTTTCTCGTGCAGTTGTTGATAGGCAATGGCCCGCGCCAACGATTCAAACGGCGACCGCTTCGCTTGCGGAGATAAGGTGAAGGGACCCACTTCATGGATCAACCGTCGCATGACCGGATCCGTCTTGGACAGATGTCTGATTTCTTGTCCCTGTCGATTTATCTGAGAAATCACACACCTGCACTTAAGATTTTTCTTGAGTCAGAATGGCATCGGCTTCGATTTCGACCAACATCTCCGGATCGATCAATCGTTTCACTTCCACCATCGTTGTCGCAGGCCTGATAGTCCCGAACACTTCGCCATGGGCCCGACCGACATCCTGCCATTGATCGATGTTCGCCAAGTACATACGCGTTCGGACCACATCGGCGAGTGATGCGCCGGCCTGCTGGAGCGCCGCTTCAATCGTCTTCAACGTCTGAATTGTCTGGGCATAGGGATCTCCCTTGCCGACCAGACCAGATTGGGTCATGGCCGTCGAGCCGGATACGGAGATCGAGGCGCCGACTCGTACCGCTCGCGAGTACCCAAGCTTGCCCTCCCAAGGACCACCTGTGGAAATATTCTGCCGCCCCATCCGTCTCCTCCTACATGAAAATGCCGCCGCCGGCATGAATATTCTGCCCTGTCAACCACCGCGCCTCTTCACTGACGACGAACGCCACCACGTCGGCAATGTCCTTGGGGAGACCAAGCCGCTTCAACGGCGACATTTGGATGCCGATCTGGCGGAACTGATCGGTCATCATGCCTGTCTCGGTAAAACCTGGCGAGACCGTATTGACGGTAATGCCTCGTGGAGCAAGTTCCTGCGCCAATCCTTTCGTGTACTGTTCCAGTGCGCCTTTGCTGCCAAGATACGCCGTCGCACCGGGAAAACTCAAATGGGTTCCATCCGTCGAAATGTTCACGATGCGGCCACCCTCCTTGAGCATGTTGGCCGCTTCTTGCATCGCGAAGTAGGGACCCTTCGCGTTTAAGGCGATGATCTGATCGAAGTCAGCCTCGGTCGTGTCGAGAAGCGCCTTGGGCATAAATCGACCGGCATTGTTGACGAGAATGTCGAGCCGGCCAAATTGCTTTACCGTCTCGATCACAAGGCGGCGTACTTCCGCGACCTGACTCATGTCGGCCTGGACGGCAACTGCTTTGCCACCTTTGGCTTGAATACCCGTGATGACCTGCTTGGCCTTCTCATCGCTTTGATTGTAGTTCACCACGACAATGGCGCCATCTTCGGCCAATCGCTCCGCGATCGCTCGGCCGATTCCATTGGAAGCCCCGGTCACAATCGTCACTTTCCCGATCAAGGATCCCATCTGCTTGCCTCCTTTATCCCACTGCTACCGCAGTGGGTCTCCCCACTGCCCGGAAAACGTCCACTCTGAAATGGACCGCCGGCTTCGTGGTTGCAGTTCTCGTTCGCGCAGCCGGTCGGGAAGGGAAGCGAGGTCGCCCGGATAGCCCACCGCGATCATGGCAACCGGCTCGTAGCCCGACGGAATCTTGAGGTCGGCGCGCGCTTTCTCCACGTCAAAGCCCGCCATCTGATGCGCAGAAAGTCCGAGCGCGGTGGCTTGGAGCACGAGATTCTCGACCGCCATACCGGTGTCGTGAAAGGCATGCCGATTCGGTGTGGAATCATCCTGAAAGTTCAGGCTCGCCACGGACAGGATTAGGGCCGGCGCGCGGTAGGCCCATTTGCGATTGCCTTCCACCAGACAAGCCAGGAGCCGGTTCCACTCCGTCTCATGGTCCTTATTTGCGACGATGAATCGCCAGGGTTGCTCGTTGTTGGAGGATGGCGCCCACCTGGCGGCCTCGAAGAGCATGTGGAGTTTCTCCGCTTCGATCGGTTGGTCGGAAAAGGCGCGGGGGCTCCATCGCCGCTTGAGCAGGTCATGAATGGGATGCTGCGCGTCAGCTGGTTTTTCCATCATCGTCCCTCATGCCTGTCCTTTCTCTCGGCGAAGCTCATATTCTGCCTGCAGCCAATCCTCTTCGGCATGGCCGTCGATACCGCCGCGTTCGAGGAAAATCTGGTAGGCGCGCCGCTCGATCTCATCTTGCGATGGCCCGCGAGAAGCAGACGCTCTTTTTCCGAAGATGATGCGCCTCATTTTCGGTGTGTCCTCTTTTTGTGTCGTGCGTTTCGGCATGGTTACCTCCTTCGTGAGGGTCGTGAATCGACCATTGGTGGGAACTCCCTGCCCTGTGCATCACCTCATCCCCGGCCTCCCGGTGGCACAGACGAACCTGGGCGCTCGCGACCCGCTTCATCCGGCGACCACCCGCCACCCAGCGCCTTGTAGAGTTGCACGACCGACACCAGATGGAGCCGATGGGTGTCGGCCAGTGCCAATTCCGTCACAAAAAGGCTCCGCTGCGCAATGAGGACATCCAAATAGTTTGCCAAGCCGCCCTTGTACCTCAGATTGGCAAGATGCAAGGCCGACCGCAGGGAATTGACCTGCCTTTCCTGGGCGGCCGCCTGCTCACGGGCCGTGCTGACCCCCACCAACGCGTCTTCAACCTCCCTGAACGCGACGAGAACCGTTTGTTCGTACTGGGCTACAGCCTGTCTGGCTTGGGCTTCTACGGCCTTCTGTTGAAAGCCTAACGTTTGGGCATTCAACAAGGGGCCGGTCAGTACCGGGGCGAGGACTCCAAAACTGGTTTCCGGCGACACAAAATCCGTCAGGTGCGGACTCGCCACACCGAGAAGTCCCGTGAGCGACAGTTTGGGAAATCGTTCGGCTTTCGCCACCCCGATCCTGGCGGTAGCTGCAACCAAGTTGTTGCTCCGCCGCCACGACGTCTGGACGGCGTTGGAGCAGTTCCGAGGGAAGACCGGCGGGCACGACAGGCGGCATGATTTGTTCGGTCAGTGATCGTCCCCTGGCGATTTGACTGGGATTCCTCCCCAGCAGCACGCTGAGCTCATTTTCTTTCTGAATCATATGACGCTTCAGCTCCGCAATACGAGCGGCGGCATTCTCCCGCTCCGCCTCAAATTGGTCAACATCCAGTTTGTTGATCAGTCCCTGCCGAAGCCGTGCTTGACCGATTCTCACCGACTCCTCCCATGCCAGCAAGGTGCGCTTGGCGATCTCCAACTGCATGTCGAATTGCCGAAGATCGAAATACGACTGCGCCACTCCACCCACGATTTGCAGAGTGACGGCTCGTCGAGTCTCCTCCCGGGCCAAGAGCTCCGCCAAGCTCGCCTCATTCGCCCGGCGGATGCGCCCCCAGATATCCATCTCCCAGGACAGAGATCCTTGCACATAATTGGCGAAGGGACTGGGAAAACCGGGGAACGTCACGCCGCCCATGCGAGCAACGGGAAGATTGCCCGTCGCGCTGAGTTGAGGAGCAAAGTCCATTCGAGCCGTGTACAGGCGGGCCTGGAATTCGTCGATACTGGCGACCGCTCGTTTAAGATCTTTGTTCTCTTCGAGTGCGATACGGATCAGCCGCTGGAGTTCTTCGTCCTGGTAGAGTTCCCACCACGGCATATTCGCCAGCGAAGGCAGATCCTTCGGCTCTTCAGCCATGCGAAAGGAATCGGAGCTGGGAATGTCGGGACGTGAATAGTTGGGCCCCATCGCGCACGCGAGCAGAAGCATCGAAAAGACTGCGAGGACGAGGCTGCGCATATCACTCTCCTCCTTTTATCCCTAACGGAATTGAGCTTGTCCCGGGACGAGGACCCGCTTGACCGGCACCACGCCGACTGAGTTTCCGCACCAGCACAAAAAAGAACGGCACGAAGTTTATGGCAAGGAACGTGGCAGCCAACATGCCACCGAACACGCCGGTGCCAATGGAATTACGGCTGGCTGCGCCCGCGCCGGTGGCGAGCACTAATGGCACGACGCCCAGAATAAAGGCCATCGAGGTCATCACGATCGGCCGGTACCGAATCTTGGCGGCTTCCATCGCGGCATCGACCAGGGAGTATCCGGCTTCATAGCGTTTGTTCGCGAACTCGACGATCAGAATGGCGTTTTTGGCGGAGAGTCCGATCAGCGTTATCAATCCGATTTGAAAGTAGATGTCGTTGCTCATCCCCATCACCCACACTGCAGACAAGGCTCCGAAAATACCAAAGGGCACGGCGAGGAGCACGGCAAAAGGCACGGCCCAACTCTCATACTGCGCGGCCAGCACAAGAAACACCATCAGCAAGCCAAAGGCAAAGGCAAAAAGCGATTGCCGCCCGACCATGCGTTCCTGGTAGGAGATCCCACTCCAATCGATTCCGTATCCTTGGGGAACCAACACCTCCTTGGCCACCTGATCCAGAGCATCGAGTACCTGGCCTGAACTGTACCCAGGAGCCGCTGCTCCCAAAACCAGGGCCGTGTTATAGCCGTTGAAGTGGGTGACCGGATCCGGTCCACTCGTGAATTCCGTCGTCACCACTGTATCGAGCGGAATCATAGTGGATCTCTGTCCCGTCACGGCGCGCACGTAGATCTTGGCAACGTCCTCAGGCGAGGATCGAAATTGTGCCTCGGCTTCCGTCTGCACCCGATAGACACGGCCGAATTTGAGGAAATCATTGATGTAGAGATTGCCGAAATAGGCCTGCAGCGTGTCGAACACTTCGGAGATCGGCACGCCCAACGATTTGGCTCGTTCTCGGTCCACATGGGCAAAGATTCGTGGGGCGCTCACGCGAAAACTGGAGCCGACCGCTCCGATCGCCGGGTGCTGTCTGGCCTTGACGAGAAACTCTTGGGTCACGCCGGCAAACTTGTTGAAGTCCCCGCTGCTGGGATCTTGAAGCTGGAGGGAAAATCCGCCCGTGGCGCCGAGTCCTCGGATAGACGGGGCGTTAAAAGCCAAAATCAGCGCCTCCGGAATTTTCGCGAACTCTCCATACGCGGCGCCAATCAGGGCCTTCACGTGGTTCTGCGGCCCCTGCCGCTCGTCCCAGTGATGCAAGGGCAGAAACATCGTCGCCGCATTCGGCCCTCTAGTGCCGAAGACGAAGTTCTGGCCAGACAACGCATCGGTCGAATGGATCGCGGGAACTGAGAGAAAATAGTTTTCAATTTTACTCAGCACCGCATCGGTCCGTTGCTTCGACGCACCGTCCGGTAGCTGGACGATCGTGATGAAGTAGCCCTGATCTTCTTCCGGTAAGAAGCTGAAGGGAATTGTCTTAAACAGCCCGGCGGCGGAGAGGCCGATGATGCCAAAGAGCACCAAGGATAAGACCGAGCGGTTGAGAAGCGTCCCCACGACGGCTGTATAGCGAGCCTGCGTCCAACCGAAGAATCGATTGAAGACACCGAAAAAACCTCTACGCTGGCTGTGGCCAGGCTTCAGCACCAGAGAACAGAGGGCTGGGCTGAGCGTAAGGGCAGTGATCCCGGAGATGATGACGGAGATGGCGATGGTGATGGCAAATTGCTTGTATAGCTCGCCCGTGATGCCACCCAAGAAACCCACCGGCACGAATACGGCGCAGAGAACAAGTACGATCGCAATCACCGGTCCACTGACCTCATCCATCGCCTTCTTGGCGGCATCCTTCGGCGAGAGTCCCTCTCTGATGTGGCGCTCGACGTTCTCCACCACCACGATGGCGTCGTCGACCACCATCCCGATGGCAAGGACCATCCCAAAGAGGGTGAGGGTGTTGATCGAAAAGCCGAGTGCCTGCATGCCGGCAAAGGTACCGATGAGGGAAACCGGCACGGCTACGCCTGGGATCAGCGTCGCGCGCCAACTTTGGAGGAACAGATATACGACGAGGATGACCAGCACCATTGCTTGCGCCAGAGTTTTGACCACTTCTTTGATGGACACTTCGATAAATTTGGTCGTATCGTACGGAATATCGTAAGAGATCCCGTGGGGAAAGCTCTTCGATACCGCGTCCATTTCCTTCCGAACTCGCTTCACCGTGTCGAGGGCATTGGCGCCTGGCGACAGGAAGGTCAAGAGAAACACATTGGGTTTGCCGTTCCACCGACCCTCGAGACTATAGGATTGAGCGCCCAGCTCGATCTTCGCGACATCTTTTAAGCGGATCATCGACCCGTCGGGGAGCGCCCTCACGATCATCTCCTCGAAATCCTTCACGTCCGTGAGACGGCCTTGTGTGATCACCGGGATCGTCAGTTCGGTACCTTTCGGCGCCGGTTCCCGCCCGATTGTCCCGGCAGGAAAGTCCCGATTTTGTTCGCGGACGACACTGGCAATGTCGGTCGGCGTGAGGCTGAGTTGCGCCATCCTGGTCGGGTTCAGGATCAGGCGCATTGAGTAATTCTGCCCGCCGAAGACCACTGCGTCTCCGACGCCACGTATTCGTTTGAGATTATCGATGACGTTGAGGAGCGCATAGTTGGAGACGAAGACCGTATCTTTCGTGGGATCGCTGGAACTGAGCGCGACGACCGCCAGCAGGTCCGGCGACACTTTCTTGACGGAAATGCCTTGACGGACAACTTCGGGCGGCAGCTGGGGCTCCGCCAGTTTCTGGCGGTTCTGGGTCTGTACCTGCGCGATGTCCACGTTCGTCCCAATCTCGAACGTGAGCTTGATGGTCATGTGCCCGTCATTGGTGCTGGTGGAATCGTAGTAGAGAAGGTTGTCGATGCCGGGAAGCTGCACTTCGATCGGGCGCGCGACTGAATCTGCGATCACTTCCGCGCTCGCGCCCGGATAGTCCGCGTCGATCTGGATGACGGGCGGCGTGATTTCCGGAAACTGGGCGATCGGCAAGCCTTGTAAGGAGACCAATCCCAGGACGACAATCACGACGGACAGGACCGAAGCGAAGATCGGCCGATCGATAAAAAAATGCGGGATCATTTTGCTTGCTCCGGCTTCGCATCTGCCGGCTGGCCGGAAGCGACTGGGGTGGATTGATTATACGGAACGGTTTTCACCGGCGCGCCCGGCGCGATCATGTGGAATCCCGCGATGATCACCCGCTCTCCCTCGAGTAACCCATCTTCGATGGACCACTGATTGCCGCGCCAGGATGTGGCCCGAACAGGGCGGATCTCCACCTTATTGTCTGGACCGACGACAAAGACGATGGGTCCCTTGGGTCCCTGCTGGACGGCGCTCTGGGGGACCAGGATGACGCCGGTTCTCACGGCGCCTAAAATGCGGACTTTCACGAATTGCCCCGGGAACAGCACGTTGTCCGGATTAGGAAAGATCACGCGAAAGTCCCTGGTGCCGGTGGCTGAGCGGACGCCGACTTCGAGCAAATCAAACTTGCCTTCATGAGCATAGGTGCTGCCGTCCGTAAAGGTAATGACACCCCGCAGTTCATAGAGTGTCGCGCCTTGGATCCGATGAGTCGCGCGGTCCCTGAAGCGTTTGAGGACAAACGTTTCCGGAGCGCTCGCGTTCACATACATGGGGTCTAACTGGTGAATCGTGGTCAGCAGATCGGTCTGCGCGGAGATGAGGCGTCCTTCGTAGAGCCGACTCCGCTCGATCCGACCGCTGATAGGCGCAATGATGAGCGAGTTGTCGAGATCGAACTTGGCCTTCACCTGATCGCCCTTGGCTCCCTCCAGCGCCGCCTTGGCGGCCATTTCCTCCGCCACCGCATCGTCCACATCTTTTTGGCTGACCGCCTGTTCTGCCAGCAGCGGTTTCACGCGAGCAGAATTTTGCTTGGCTTGCACCAGCCTTGCCTCTGCCTGCGCCACCCTGGCATTGGCGCTGCTCATGGCCGCTTTGAACGGAATCGGATCGATTTGATACAGCCGGTCGCCTCGCTTCACGTCGCGTCCTTCGGCAAAAAACCGCTCTTTGAGAATACCCGTCACCTGGGAGCGGATTTCGACCGGTCGAGACGCTTCGGTCTGACCGATGAACTCCGGCTCGTCCGGCATCGTGACCGACGACACCGTGACCACCGGCACCTCCGGAGCGGGACGAGCCGGCGTGGAGGCCGCCTCTTGCTTGCATCCAGGTAGTCCGAGGAGTCCGAGAACCAGCAGAACACCGAGCATACTGAACATGCGTCTGTGTACTCGATTCTGTGTCGTCATGTTTTCCCTCAATCGCTCTGCGGGAATCATCCGGTCACTTCGCACGTGCACCCCTTCGAGCCACGTGTACAATCTCATTGACGATACAGCTTGTCAGACAACCGGAGGCGATGAGCTTGGCCCCCTGTCGATGGATCTTCTTCAGCAGATCCTTCCCATCTGAGTCAACATAGGTCACGGCTGACAGATCTACAGAGAGAGGGGGGTGCGTCGGCGTGCCGACGGTAGAGTCCCAACACCGTTCCAGCTCCTGCACCCAAGGTCCGGCCAAACGCCCCTCAAGCCTGAGAACGGTCGATTCTGCATTCAGGAGTGTCGTAATTTTCAGCATGGATTCTCTCCTTCACCCGTACGCAATGGCAAGGAGCATTCCAGCGGTCAAGAGCAAATTCATCTACATAACACGTTGCAGTTTCACGAAATGTGTCGATGTCCCTATCGTAGACATATCTCATTGACGATGGTGTTCTGCCGATATCCCGGCACTCGCCGAGCCATCGGCAGGTGATGAAAGAACGGACCACCGAGTGGGCTGCCAGGACTACTTACTACAGACAAGCCAGCGTTCGTGAATGCCCGGAGAGCTATCCAGCTGATTTGGCATGAAGTGTCATCGCGCGATGGCATGCGCGAAGACGTTCACCGGCAGCCATTCAACCAACCGATGCTGTCTGCTCGAGCGACCGCCCGTTCCCTTCCGTCAGCAGCTCGTTGCGCTCAGTTACCTCGTGCGACGGGCTCGGTTGGTGTCGGGCCGCGATCAGCGAGTAGAAGACCGGCACGACGAAGAGAGTGAATACCGTGCCAACGGTCATGCCGGTGACCAGCACCATGCCGATACTGTTGCGGGCCGCCGCTCCCGGTCCCGAAGCCAGCACCAGGGGGAGGTGTCCGAAGACGGTGGCCGCCGAGGTCATCAATACCGGTCGCAGCCGCGTCAACGACGCCTCGCGCAACGCGGCAGCTTTCGAGAGACCGCGGGCCTGCAGCGTGTTGGCGAACTCCACGATGAGGATGCCGTTCTTCGCGATCAGTCCGACCAGCGTAATCAACCCGACCTGGGAATAGATGTTGATTGTGGTCAGGTCCAGGAAGGTAAAGATCAGCGCGCCGGAAATCGCAAGCGGGACCGAGCCGAGCAGGACGATCAGCGGATCGCGAAAGCTCTGGAATTGCGCCGCGAGCACCAGATAGATGAGCACGACCGCAAACCCGAGCGTGACGATGAGCGCAGATCCCTCGTGACGAATCTGTCGTGACTCGCCCGCGTAGTCGAGGGTGACGCCGGGTCCGCTCACTGCAGCGGCTGCGGCTTCGAGGACGCGCAGCCCTTCTTCCTTGGTGACGCCCGGCTTGACGCCGCCGAAGATTCGTACCGCGTTGCGCTGCTGGAAGCGGTTCAAGGTGCGCGGTGCCGTGCTTGTTTCAATGTGCGTGAATGTCGAGACCGGCACAAGCTGGCCGCCCGGGGTCTTGATCTTGAGATCGAGGAGCGGATCGACCGTCGCGCGGTCTTTGTCGCCGATCTGGGGGATGACCTTGTAGCTGCGGTCGAAATAGTTGAACCGGTTCACATACGCGCCGCCGAGGAGTGTGCCGAGCTCACGGCCGACCCCCGCCAGGTCGAGCCCTAAGTCGGCGAGACGCTCACGATCCAGCACAACACGTGCCTCAGGAAGGTCGATCTTGAGATCGGTGTCCACATACAAGAACTTGCCGCTTTGCCAACCGGCGCCGAGCACGGCACCGACCGTTTCGAGCATCTGCTCGGGCGGCACGTCGTTCTGCAGCACGAGTTCGACGTCGTACTGGCCGGGGGTGGGCAGCGGCGGATCCAAGCGCGGGAACACGCGTAGGCCCGGCACCTGCGACACCGCACCAAACACCTCGCCATACATCTCCTCGGTCGATCGCGCCCGTCCGTGCCAGTCCTTCGCGACCAGGCCTCCAAATCCACCCCATGCTGTCGTCAGCGACCACGTGAATTCCGTCTCGGGAAAGGACGTGATGGTCTTGACAATCTGCAAATGCTCGCGGTTGGTGGCGGCCACTGTGGAGTCCGGCGACGCTTCGAAAAACAGGCTGATGTGGCTCTGATCCTCAACGGGAGCGAGTTCTTGCCGCGAAAACATGTACAACGGCCATATCGCGATCATGATGAGCAGTGACGCCACCACGATCGCCCAGCGCATCTCCAGCGCACGGTCGAGCAGCCAGGCGTAGACACGGCGCACCTCTTCGAACCTTCTGTTGACGAAGGCGGTCAACCGGCCTTCTTCGCCCTGAGGATGCACAAATCGCGAACTCATGACCGGCGACAGCGTCACCGCCACGATCCCCGATAAGACCACCGCCACGGCAAGCGTCATCGCGAACTCCAGGAACAGCGAGCCGGTCAAGCCACCCTGGAAGCCGATCGGCGTGTAGACCGCGGCCAACGTGATCGTCATAGCGATGATCGGACCGATCAGCTCGCGCGCACCGGCCAGCGCCGCCTCGATCCGAGACTTGCCCAGGCGCACATGCCGCTCGACGTTCTCAACGACAACGATCGCATCGTCCACGACCAGCCCAACCGACAACACGATCGCGAGCAGCGTCAAGAGATTGAGGCTGAAGCCGAACGCAAACATGAACGTCGCCGCTCCGATCAGCGAGACCGGCATGGCCACGAGCGGCACGAGTGCTGTGCGCACCGAGCCCATGAAGAGAAACACGACCAACGCCACGATCAGGATTGTCTCCGATAACGTCTTGCTGATCTCTGTCAGCGCATTCCGCATGAACATCGTGCCGTCCCAGACGAGTTGCATGTCGATGTCTTTCGGCAGCGTCGGCCGGATACGCTCCATCTCATCGCGCAGCCGGTGCGCGACCTCGATCTCGTTCGAACCGATCAGCGCCCAGATCCCAAGGTAGACACCCTCTTTCTCGTTGTACTTCGCGACCATGTCGGCCTCTTCGGCCCCATGCTCGACCTGGGCCACGTCTCTCAGCCGCACGATCGCGCCTCCCCGGTCGGCGACGATCAGGTTTTCGAACTCCCCGGCAGAGCGCAGGTCGGTATTCGCGAGCAAGTTGATCTGCACCAGATTGCCTTTTGTTCGACCGACGGCCGCCAGGAAGTTGTTGCGCTTGAGGGCTGCCTGCACGTCTCCGGGCGAGAGATTGAGCGCGGCGAGACGATCGGGATCGATCCAGATTCGCATGGCGATCTGGCGGCCGCCCTCGAAGGTGACCCGCTGGACACCGGGCAACGTCGAGAGTTGGGGCTGCAGCGTGCGCAACAGCCAATCCGTGACGGCCGGCACGCTGCGCTCCGTGGAGGTGAAGCTGAGATAGAATGACGCGTAGGGGCGATCGGCGCGTTGCATTTCGATCGCAGGCGGCTCGGCTTCCGCCGGCAGCTCGGATCGTACCTGTTGGAGCCGCGCTGTGACCTCGGCCAGGGCCGCCGTGCTGCTGTGGTTCAGCTTCAAGTGCACCGTGACGGTGCTGACACCGGCGCGACTGGTCGACTCCACATAGTCGACACCGCCGATCGCGGAGACGACCCGCTCGATCGGCGTACTGAGAAAACCGCGGACGGTTTCGGCGCTGGCGCCGTAGTAGACCGTCGTGATGATCACGGACGAACTCTCGATCTTCGGGTACTGCTGCAACGGCAGGGTCGTCAGCGCCCGCCACCCCGCGAGCAGGATCACGAGATTCACGACGACCGCCAGCACCGGGTGCTTGATGAAGATGTCGGTGAACGAGCGCATGCGGATGTCCTTCTCTTGTCGTTCCGGCTTCCTCAGCGTTCGCCGACGATCATCTGATCCGATCCGCTCTTATCCTCGGGGCTGCCGGCAATCGCAACGAGCGCGGCTTCTCGCAGTTTGAAGGACCCCGAGACAGCCACTCGTTCGCCGGCGGACAGCCCGGCGTGAATCACGACCTCGTCGCCGATCATCGCGCCACTCTTCGACCTGCCGCACGTGCGCACGGGTTTTCCCGTTCTTGTCCGGCTCGATCACGAACACCTGATCGCCACCCGGACCCTTGCGCATGGCGCTCGCGGGGACAGTGACGGCCTTGCGTGGCAGGCCGACCGGAACCCGGACGCGCACCGAAGAGCCGGGCGACGGCGCGTTGGCAGCGCCCTCGATTCTGGCGCGCACCATGGCATTGCGTGTCGTGGGATCGATACGCGCGTCCACCGCGACGATTTTGGCTGTGATCGGGGACGGTTGGCCGGCGGCGGATACCTCGACGCTGTCGCCTTCCCGCAAGCCGGCGGCGACCTGCTGCGCGACCGTGAAGTCCACATGCGCTGCGTCGTCGATACCCTGCAGCGTCGTGAGTTCGGTGCCCTCGTTCAGATACTGGCCGGGGTGCAAGTCCGCCATGCCTACTCGCGCGTGGAACGGCGCCCGAATGGTCTTGCGGGCGATGATCGCCTTGGTGCGCGCGATCTGAGCCAGCGCGACATCGAGGTCTGCGCGCGCACGATCCACTTCTTCCTGGGTCGTGGCACGGTCATGACTCAAGTTCTTCCTGCGGTTGAGCACCGCGCGCGCGAGGGCGGCCTGCGCTTCCTGCGCTTTCAGCTCAGCTTCTTCGACGGACACATCGAGTGCGACGAGCACCATGCCCGTGTCGACGATTTGCCCGGGTGTGAGGCTGACATAACGGACAGTGCCTGGGAGTTCGTTGCGCAACGTGATCGACCGCAGCGCCAGAACCGTCCCGATGGACGTGGCGGTCTGGCGGTGCTCAACCTCTTTTGCGAGGGCCACCGTCACCGATTCCATCGGCTCCGGCTGGTTCGCGGAAGCCGCCGCGGTTTCCTGTATGGATGTATATTTCCATGCTGCCAGGCCAACGCCGACCGACACAACCGTGACGAGCAGCAGAAAAGATCCGATCCAACTACGACGATTCATACGCGACGCCCTCCCGAACGCTTCCCTGATGAACCCTTGACCTTGGGTGAGCGGCGAGCCGGGGCCGCGCGGGCGAGCATATCCTCGAGCGCGCGGCGCACCCGAACGACGCGGACTTGTTCGAGTGGAACGATTCCCAGCACCCAGTCGAGCCAGAGTCCATCGATCGCGGCGGCAACCGCTTCACCAACGCCCGGCGGCAGGCCATCCTGCGCGATGCGCCGGTGGAGGTCGGCGTAGACCGCGCGCATGGGCTGGATCAGCGCGGGGTTCTGAGCGAGCGCCGCAAATACCGCGGAGGAACTGCGGCGCAGTTCCTCCGTCCAGCACTTGGCGTCAGAAAGGCAGTGGTCCAAGAGCGCGCGCGCCATGCGCCCGGGCCCTTCCGGTGTCCGCTCGTACGCTTCGGTGTAGCAGGATCGCCAGCCTTCGGCTGTGCGGATGACCAGCGCTTCGACGAGCCGGTCCTTCGACGGGAAGTGATGCAGCAGCCCGCCTTTGCTCATGCGCGCCTCGGCGGCGACGGCGTCGAGCGTCAGATTCGCGATGCCCTGGCGGGCGACCACGGCTTCGGTGGCATCGAGGAGCGTATCTTGTAGCTTCGGGGTTGTCCGTTTCATGGGCGAAGAATACCGACCGACCGGTCTGGTGTCAACCGTCCGGTCGGTCGGTTCATGCCCTCCCGCATGTGCAGTCGATTCATCCGATAGGCTGAACACCATGTTCACACCCCACACCCGACCGGCCAACACCACCGTTCCACTTCAGTTCCTGAGTGCGCGTTGCGCAACCGGCGCTGGTCGTCCGGTCGAGTGCGGTGGCGCCACGGCGTACCGAATCGGACGTGGCTGCGCCTTTCCGTCTTGCACCATGATGCGGATTTCTTCGATGACTCCGCCGCACCTCGCGCAGGTCCAAGCCGTGATCGCGAGAGTCCCGCTGTCGTCCAGCACGGTCCGACCCCTTCCACCGATGACCGTGTCATAACAGTGCCGGCACGCGATCTGAGTCTTCCGTTGCAAAAAGTTGAGTGTGACTGAGCTGGTTTGCTTCGTTTCCGATCTCATGTCCCCCTCCTTATAATTGCTTTCTACGTGGCTACGAGTTTGTGTTCATATCGCCTGCACAACCGACATATGGCATAGACTGTTCCCGACCGATGACGATTCGACAAAGTTGACATAAGTAATTGAATTGCAAGTGATACGTGAGTGAGTGGTGCGATTTCAGAAAGATCGAAATACAGCCGTGACGACATCATGGGTGCCGACATCTCGGCAGGTGACGATAGGTCGGCGCTGGTCTGGAATACTGGGCGTAAAATTCGTCAAGCGTGTCTTAGGGCTGTTCATTCACTACACCCGGCCGAGGTTTCCTTCAGTTTCCCGTAAGCCGTGATCGCGCTCAGTTTATCCGTCGCCGAAGAATGGCGTAGAATGCCGGCACTTTCGCAACTTCACCCGTGGGGAGGGTATGCACGGTGTGAATACGACTCTTGCCGGTACGAAGCAGCGTAAAACGATCCGGCGGAAACAGCACTTCTAAGTCATTTTCATTCAACATGCCCGGCGTAATCTGATGCTGGAAGACCCGTGCAAGCCCGGGTGGTAGTCCATACTGTGCAATCAGTTGGGCAAAGTAGGGTTCAGCTGCTGATGACAGTTCGATCAGGTACAATGTTCCTTTCTTCCCAAGCAGCCGCTCGATACTCTGTATCGCCGTCGCATGATCCGCGGGCGACAGTTGATGCAACACCGTCCGCATGTAGACATTCGCATCACCGATTTCATCGTGGAGGGCTTGGGCATCAGCAGGACACAGCACATCGAGAATACGGTACGAGATGTTGGGAGCAGCATTCTTCGTTTGGGAAATCTCAACCGCTGTGGGCGAAATTTCAGTGCCGATCACCTTTGCAAAATGATCCGCGAGAAAGCGCGTTTGCGTTCCGTTGCCGCATCCCAGGTCGATCATCGGGAGCTGTGGATCGGCATAGCCTTGGAACAGCGCCAAATCTTGTTGAGCCGCATGAGCGGGATCGGCATCCCAAAAGATTTCGCCTGGTGCTCCGGTCGAGGTACTCCAAAAACTCTCCCAGGATGTCAAATAACGATTCGATGATGTCATCGGTTTTGTCCTTTCTTGCTAGTTCTATCGATATCAGAATGACACACCTGCGCCTTCTCCCATTTGTAAACCATCTGATCGCGGGCCGGAGCGCCGTCTTCCTACGAACGGAGGACTGCCCACCAATTCCGCAGCCACGTCGATCGTAGAAGCTTGTACCCGAGCCAGGCCACGAGCAGCATGCCGAGCAGTGGGACGACGACGGTCCGCACCAGCTGCTGATAATCGGTCATGTGGACCCGCAAGAGATACTGCGGACGCTTCATCAGATTCTGCTTCTCGGCCGCGATGGTGACGGTATACAGGCCCTCCTCTAGCTTGACTTCGCCTCTCAGTACTCCGTCCGGGTGGGTGCTCGGACGAATATCCGCCACAATCTGATCGTCTCCTTCTTTGCTCCCGTTCCCCTTCACGACCCGCATCCCGACCGGCTCGCTGCGCAGCGCCGGGTCCACGAGATCCACGACCAGGAAGGTCTCGCCCTCTTTGGGAATGTCTGTGCAGTACTGATCTTTCAACTGGTATTGCGGCTGATAGGCGTTGAAATGTATCACCCTCTCTCCGACCTGGCGTATACAGGGGTCGTCTTCTCCGCTGGCTGTTCCATGTGCCGCGGCTACGCCAGGGTGGGACAGTGCGGCAACAAGAATGAGCGCCGTCGAACATGCCCATGTTACGTGTTTCATCATGGTCGAACCCTCCTGTGTGGGACCTTGCGATGAGTCGCTGCCCGCTCCGCCTACGGTGATGTGCTCCGTGAGGTCCAGCGATCCCCGTCGTAGGTGGCCGCCGCCGTCCCCCTCATCTGCCTGTTCCATTCGACGATCCAATCAGAGGCGTTTCCGCAAGCGACGCAACGATACGCCCTGGGCGACGCGCACACGTGCCTTCACCGTTTTCCATGGCGTGGCACGTAGGCCCCAGCATAGCGCCACTATTGCCAGTACCACCAAGATCATCTGCTCCATGTTGCCCTCCTTGTCGCTTCCGACAGTCCCCTTCATCCATTCTCGTCACCCATTCTCTGTGGCTCACCGAGTAGACAGGCCCCTCCGGGGTGTAGAGAGGGGCCTATCCACCCCAGCGGGAGACGCCGTGAGCATTCCGGCGTCACCTCTCTATCGACCTTTCGTCACGCAATTGTTCGGCAACATCTTCCCTGCAAGCTGAGTTGTCATCGGTCCTTGCAGGGCTCCTCGGTTGTGCAGAATGACCGGGTCGATAACCTCGCCACATTGCACGCAGCGCTGAGCGGTGTAGTCCGACAGATCCTCGCACCACTCGGCGACCATGAGTCCGCTGCAGCGTGGACAACGATCCGTGTTGTGGATTCTTGCCCAACTTCGATCCGCCACCTCAATCGATTGCTGTTGTGTCACCGCCAGCGCTGTACCCATCGATCCCTCCTCAGCGATCCACCGGTTTACCTCACGCCATTCATAACGAGATTCAATGGCAACTCGCGTTCCAGAAGGCTCCCGCCCGACCTGAATCATTGATGTCGCTGAAATTAGAGGAGATTGAGCGATCCTGTTCGGGAATGTCTCTCGCGAAAACAAGAAGTGCCGAGGACAATCTGCCGAAGTGACGGCACGATGCCGAAAGGTCGGCAC
The DNA here is from genome assembly GCA_963825145.1 of uncultured Nitrospiraceae bacterium. GTDB lineage: Bacteria > Nitrospirota > Nitrospiria > Nitrospirales > Nitrospiraceae > Palsa-1315. The sequence goes on along the minus strand of CAWGSC010000025.1, from coordinate 162,619 downwards.
GAGTCTGGAACATTCATCGAGGTTGAGTAAGAAGGCGAGCTAAGATGGGCGAGAGATACCGAGCTTCTGCATTTTTGATTGCAGGGTCGTTCGCTTCATCCCAAGCCTGGCAGCGGCACCTGCCGGACCACCGATGATCCATTCCGACTCGCGAAGTGACTTGAGAATATGCTCGCGTTCGGCTTGTTCAAGCGTCGTCGTCCCGGAGTGTGTTGTCTGGCTCGGCGTCCGCTTCAATTCGGAAAGTGACACCAACAGATCCGGTCCTTGAGTAAGAATCACCGCTCGCTCGATGAAATTTTCAAGCTCCCGCACGTTGCCAGGCCAGTGATAGGCTTGAAGCGCTTTCATGGCCTCCGACGGGATCGTCTCGATGCGCTTCTTCATCCGTAGGGCGAGTTTCTGAGCAAAGTGTCGGACCAACAAAGGAATATCTTCCGCTCGATCGCGCAGGGGAGGGACGGTAACCGGAAAGACCTTGAGCCGATAATAGAGATCGCTGCGAAACTCCTGTTCCTCCACCATCCGACCAAGGTCGCGGTTGGTCGCGGCGATGACGCGGACATTGACACGAATCGTCCTGGTGCTGCCCAGGCGTTCGAACTCCTGCTCTTGGAGCACTCGAAGCAACTTGACTTGTAATTCCAACGGAATTTCCCCCACCTCGTCGAGGAAGATCGTCCCGCGGTCGGCCAGCTCGAACCGGCCGATCTTGGTGGCAATCGCGCCGGTGAATGCACCTCGTTCATGTCCGAAGAGTTCGCTTTCTAACAGCCCCGTCGGAATCGCGGCACAATTGAGCTTCACGAATGTCCGCTCCCGCCTATTGCTGCGATTGTGGAGCGCCCGGGCCACCAGTTCCTTCCCACTCCCTGTCTCGCCCAAGATGAGGACTGTGGAGTCAGTCGCAGCCACGGTCTGAACCTCTTTGAGAACGAGTTTGAGGGCTCGGCTGTCCCCGATGATTTCCTCGAAGTTGTACTCTGTCTGGATTTCCTCCTCCAGGTACAGCTTTTCCTTCGCCAGCTTGTCCCTCAGCGATGAGATTTCCTGATACGCCATGGAATTCGCAGCGGCGAGCGCAACCTGCGCGCCGATCCAGCTGAACAATTTCGCATCGTCGTCGCTGAACGCCTCCGCACGTGTACTGACGACGCTCAGCGTGCCCAGTGCTCGCCCGTGCGAGATCAGAGGAACGGCGCAACCGGATTTCAGGCCTGCGGCGGCCCCCCGCTTGATGATCTCCGCGGGAAACTCCGTGAGGTTGAGATTTCTGATCAGCACTGGCTGCTGAGTCGTGAACGCCAACCCTTCCGGGGTTCCTTCCAACGGAATGGGATCTCCCGCTTCGGCAAAGTCTTGATGGTTAGGGAAATCCAGCGCATGAGTCTGCAACTGGTGCGTGGCGGGATCATAGAGACAAAACCACGCGAGATCGTGCGGGATCACACGTCCGAGGTAGCCGGAGATCGCTTTCAGAAGTTTTGGCAATTCGAGGTGCGACACGACGGCGTTGTTGATCTCCAGCACGAGGCGTAGCCGATCTCGTTCGTACTTCAGCTGCTGCTGGGCAGATTGGGCGCTCGCCGCGTGCAAGACATTGTCCACGGCAACCGCGACCTGATTCGCCACCTGCTGCATGAAGTTGATCTCTGCACTCCTGATAGGTTCTCCGCTGATAGCTCCCAAATCCCATCGCCCCTAGACGCCGCTGCGCCGTTGTGAGCGGAACCACACCGAAGGATTGGACGCCGTTCTCGCGCAGCATGGCCATCAGCTTCGGAAAGCGTGGCTCTTGCGTGATATCGTTCACGGTCAAAGGCTGTTGGGTTTTCCACACCAATCCTCCGGGAGACTCATCGATGGAGAGCTCCAGACCGGGGCTGATCGTGCTGGGTGTCGCGGTCACCAAGAGCCACAGGCGCATGACATCGCGCGCGGGCTCATGCAAGACTGCGTTGATGTAATCGAACGGGACGATCTGAGGGAGCCGTTGAGCGAGATCACGAAACAGCTCTTCAAGGTCGCGGTGTGACGCAATGGATTCGGATACCTCCAGCAGGAGACGTAACCGGTCTCGTCCATGGATCAGGTCTTGATGATGGAGGACATTGTCCACCGCCACAGCGATTTGTTTGGCGACTTGCTGGAGAAATTCCAGGTCCGTTTCACCATAGGCTTCTTTCTGCAAGCTCAAAAATCCCATCGCACCCAAGCCGCCGCACCGCGGTGGTCAGGGGAACGACGCAAAACGAGTTCACGCCGTCCTCGCTCATGTGTTGAGTGACCTTCGGCCAGCGACGTTCTTCGGCAAGATCGAGAACGAGGACCGGCTGCTGCGTCTGCCAGACCAATCCGGCGGGACTCTCTTCGACCGGCCCTTCATGGCCACCCACGAGATCGGCCGGCACGTTCGCCTGAATGGTGTGCAATCGCATCGTGTTTCGAACAGGATCGTGCAGAGACAGGGCGACAAAATTCACATGGACGACCCGAGGCAGGCGCTGGGCAAGGTCTCGAAAGAGTTCGTGGAGATCGCGGTGCGCGGAGATCGCCTCTGCGACCTCTAGCAGGGCTTCGTACCGCTCCGCCAGCGTCTCACAGGGGGATGAGGAATGCCTATCCATAGGCGCTCAGTATGGCCTATCGGTCTATAAAGGCTCAAGAGGGGGAGGGGATGGAGACTGATGGTCTTCTGTGCTCGCGCAACGCGCGGCCTCAGAAGGATGGGGACGATCGGAAGGCCCTCGCCCGGGCTCATGGCACGTCTTGGCGTGCCAGTGGGTGGGCGGGTGAGAAAGCTGAGCGCAGTGGAAGATCAATCAGCCCCCATCCCTGAAGAGATAACGAGCGAGCTTGGAAGGATCATCTATGTCTTCGACCACGGCCTAGCAGACGTTCGCGATCCGGTAGGCGGGTTTGACCTCATTCACGGAGGTGGTGTTATGCTGATCCGATTAAGATGCCGGACAGGCACCAAGTAACCATTTCAAGCAAATGTGTAAACAGGCCTGCGGCAAGACATCCCAGAGTGTGTTATACGGACAGAAAGCCAAGGCTCCTCTTTTATGCGGATCAGTCTAACTAATTATAGTTGGGCAACAGTATGATCTACAGCGAAGCAGAACGTGAAGCTATCGGGTTATGCATATGCCTTGAGGCAGTGAGCGATATTGCAAACCATGCGCTGCTGGAGCTTCGTGATGTATCCATGTATCCCGGGGAAACAGAGGTCTATTTCCATACACACATCCATCAGCACCTGTTCCTAATTCGCCTGCTTGATTTTGTGAAGGAAAGTGGAGACACGCAACTAACTGGCGTTACGGGCTCCTGCTTGGCAGTTCTCAAGAATGCTTGCGCTACAAAGTACTTTGACGTTGACGGGAGCGTCGAGGAGCTTAAGGTCGCTGTCGAGGCGCTTGAGAGTTGGCTGAGTTATACCAAGACAATCACCTTTTGGCTTCCAACCCTTGACATAATTGCAAAAATCGAGGTGTCCAGATTGGAATTTCTGAAAATCTCCGGAAATTACTCCAAGCACAATCTTTCCCGCTTAACTAGGGTGTCCAGGGACGTGGCCACTATTCTGAGAAATCACGGGTACTCCGTTCCTGTGGAGTATATACCCCTCGCGCTGGATGACTTCAGAGAGCACTTGGAAGAAAACTATTTCGTTTACTACGGCACGTGGCTTTCAGAGTTAATGAACAACGTGCGTTGGGGGTTGCAAGCATATCTAGAGCCCACATTTTCACACTCATATAGAGCAGATTCAAATGATGCGTTTAGGTATACCTATCAATATCCTGCCGACATTCAAGAGAACGTTCCGCGACAATGGTTCTGGCGGCTTATGAACAACGTCAGAGGTCGCCCATATCTCAAGAAATTTGTTGGCGCGCATTACCTTAAGAACGAGAGTTCGCTTGAGCGGCAGCAGTAATGTGCAGTTGTCACCCAACAATTCGCTGCAGGTGCGATGTCTCTGACTCGCCGCGACCTGAGCACAATCGTTGGCATCATTTGGGGAATTAAACAATGAACCGTGCGCTCAGAAAACTTAAGCGAGCATTCTGGTTTTCTTGACGCGTGAGTCGAGCCGCTGCAACCATTCAGAATGTCCCTATGTCCATTCCTATATTCATGTCCTTAACTGGGGCCCAGCCGAGGCAACTGCATGCTGCTTACTTTTCAATCTCGAAACCGTCGTTCTTCCACCAGCGCCAGCCACCATCGAGTTCCATCACGGGGTAACCCTTGCTCGCAAACAGGACCGCTGCACTCGCGGCCAGGTGGCAGACGTGTGAATAACAGTACAGCACGTTGATCCTTTTTTTGTGGAGACGCGCCTTCACGATCTTCGCGTTGTCCCATTGGTCCTTCGGCAGATTCAGTGCGCCAGGGATATGCCCCTCTGCAAAATCTTCGGCCGCACGCACATCCACGATGTTCACCGGTTCTCCCTGCTTGAACCAGCGCTCTAGTTCGACCGGACCGGTCGTAAAGGCCATCTTGTCCTGGAAGTACTTCTTGGCTTTCGCGGCGCTCGAAATCTTCAGTTTGGTCGCCATGGTTGTCCTCCTATTCGGGACGTTATCCTTCTAACGTTGCTTCCATCGTGATCGTTGTGTTGAGTAACCGCGAGATTGGGCAGCTGGCCTTGGCGGCGGCGGTCGCCTTCTCCCAGGCGGCTTGATCCGATTTGGGAACCTTGCCCTTCACGTTGAGATGGATTTGCGTCACGGTCCAGCCTGCCTCGAGTTTCTCGAAGGTCACCGTTGCCGTCGTCTCCAGTTTGTCGGGTATCAGTCCGGCGCTTCCAAGCTGCCCCGACAGCGCCATGGTGAAACAGCCCGCATGCGCCGCGGCAATCAGTTCCTCCGGATTCGTGCCTTTCCCATTCTCAAACCGCGTGCCGAATGAATACTGGGCCTGGGACAGCACTGTACTCTCGGTTGAGACGGTGCCTCTGCCACTCTTCAGATCGCCATTCCATACCGCCGAAGCTGTTCGTTTCATGGTTTCACCTCACTATTTGTCGTGTCGAGAGATTTTGCTTGAGCATGATCCAGCAGCGTATTATCCACATCGAGGAGAAAGACGATGCCAGAATGTGGCATTGGAAACTCTTCTCGGTCAGTGACACCCTGCGCCGTGAAATCGAAATCTTCATTCGATCGCATCCACATGCGATGGCGCAATGGGTATTGTGCGAGTGCGCCCAATCATGCCGACTCAGTAGCCCACAGTAAAGCGACGGCGGATATGCTTCGGCTTCTCCACCTCGTCGATCATCGCCATCGCATAGTCCTCGACCGAGATGCGGCTTTTCCCCTGACTATCCGCGAGCAGCTGATCCGTTCCCAAGCGGAATTTCCCGGTTCGCTGACCTGGAAAAAGATCGGCTGAAGGAGAAAGGAAGGACCAATCCAAGTTCGGTTCTTTGCGAAGCAGGTTCAGGGCTTCTCGTGTTGCGAGAGCCCCTTGCTTATATTCCGCGGGGAATCCTGGAAGATCCACTGACTGGACACCCGGCTTGACTTCCAAGCTGCCCGCTCCCCCGACGAACAGCAGTCGCTTGACGCCCGATTTCTTCACACCGTCAATAATGGTTTGCGTGCCCTTGATCTGCTGGCTGTAGATGTCCGGATTGCTCCATCCAGGATTGAATGCGCTGATCACCGCATCATGACCCGCAACCGACCGGGTCACCTCGTCCTCATTCTGGACATCGGCTTTGCTGCGGACGAAGCTTCGGATGCGGCGTGACCTTCTCTGGATGCCGCACGATGGCCGTGACTTCATGGCCCCGCTGCAACGCTTCCTGCAAGATGGCCGATCCGACAAACCCCGTCGCGCCGATCACTGCGATCTTCATGGTCAGCTCCTCTCGAATCAAGCGGCTGAGATAGAGCAGATCTGTCCCTTGAACAGCGATCACGATCGGATGCACACACAGTCTCGTCTCTAGGCCTTACCCGCTACGACACATCATGGAAGGCCTGCGAGCCTTCCAGCGAAATCAGAGCGTCTGATGCGTCCCATCGCAGAACGGCGGAGTCTTGGTCTGCTTGCACTGACACAAGGCGACTTCTTTCTTTTCAGTTACTGAAAACTCGATCGGCTCGAATCCAGTTCCTTGGTGGGACCCGTCACAGAACGGCTGGTCCCTCGAGCGTCCACATAGACACCAATAGTAGGTTCCCGGGTCCAACGACAGCACCGCCGGCTGCTTGGCTGCAATGCGTGGTTTCTCCATGAACAGTCCTCCTTTTTAGATTACAAATGTAACGGCTTGATCGGTGCGAGGACGGCAGCGGGATTGTTCTTCCACACCGACTCATCCGCATCCACGTAGAGTTCCACTTCGTTGCCGTCAGGATCGCGCAGATAGAGGCTCTGACTCACGGTGTGATCGCTCATGCCGTCGATCGTGACAGCCGCTTGCTCCAATTCTTGCTTGGCGGCCCGCAGTTCATCCAAATTATTGCCGACTTTGATACCGATATGATAGAGCCCGCGTCGACGACCCTGTGGAGGCCCAGGAGCGTCACCGACCTGGATAAGCAACAGCTCATGATGGGTCCGGCCGGAGGTCAACGCTGCTGCCGTACCATTAAAGACCCGTCCGATTTCCTTGAATCCCAACAGGTCGCGGTAGAACGCGAGCGATCGTTGCAAATCCTTGACGTAGAATACGACATGACCAAGATAGTGTGCCTTCATTGAATTGACTCCTTTGCCATCGCCAAATTGGCTGGATCTCTCTCCGGTTCCTTGTACGGTCACTGGAGCAACAGTTCTGACCGCCGCATGTGCCAGCATCACATCGGGCTCTCGTTGAAGAGCCTCGTAATAGTGTCTGCCGAATCCAGCTCCCTCTTCCGATGGAGTCAGCAGTGTTTGGATCGAGGCGAGAAGGGTGGCCGTATTCAGGCCGTCTGGTAATTCATCTGCCTCACCGAGTTCATCGAGCTTGGCCATCACTTGGGACAGCGGACGCAACCAGGCAAACCACGCATCTTCCAACACCAGTTGCAAAAACGCTCCGTTGGAGGGGATACGCCCATGCACCCGTTCATAGGACACCCGTTCGTCGTCCAGCAAGGCCTTGTGCAGACGAAGCAGCGCCTGAAAAAGGTTGTCCCGGTGCGCGCCTCGGCGGTCCTGGCTCGACATGATCCACCCTCCTTGCCTACGGGTCTACAGACTTCGCACTGCCCCTGACACCGATTGGAATGGCTGCTCCACTGATCTGGCGGGCTTCTTCAGAGGCGAGAAAGAGCAGCGTGTCGGCGATGGACTCCGGTTTCGTCCATGTGGACGGATCGGTCTGGGGCATACTTGCGCGGTTGGCGGGCGTATCAATGGTGTTGGGCAGTACTCCGTTGACGGTCACCCCGGACCCACTCAACTCCAGCGCCAGCACTTTGATCAGCGCGAGGAGGCTCGCCTTGGAGACAATATACGCAGCGGCTCCGGGGAAAGGCTCGACTGCTGCCCAAGCTACCACATGCACAATGCGACCTGTCCCGCGTGCCACCATGTGGGGAAGCACCGCTTTCGAGAGCAGGAATGCGGCTGTGACGTTCATGGTCAGCATCCGCTGCCAGAGTGCCGCATCGGTTTCCACGACACGCCCCATCGCAAAGCCGCCGACCAAATTGATCAACGCGTCGATGCGACCACGCGTTCGGATCACGTCATCCACGAGGCGCTGGACGTCGGCTTCATCTGTGACATCAACCTTCATCGCGGCGCGACCTCCCACTTGAGCGGAAGGCGGATTGCGGTCGACCGTGATGACCTGGGCGCCTGCCTTCGAGAACGCTGGAACAACCGTCTGTCCCAGCGCTCCGGACCCTCCGGCTATCAACACGATTTTGCCATCCACTCCCATCGTTACTTCCACCGTGGGTGAATATCCGGCAATCTCAGGCCTGCTTGCCGGTATCGTAATAGAAGCGCTCGTGCACGATCTTGCCGTTCTTCCATTTGGCAACCACCACTTGCTCCATATGCACGGGCTGCCCATTTGTGGCGATGAAGTCTATGTTGCACTCGTAGAAGGTCACCTCGTCGCCCACACCAAGGGCTGTCACGTTAAATCCCTTCCATTCCTTGACGCCGCTCATGAACTGCTTTTCCCGTTCGATGTTGGCGGCTTGGCCAACGGTCGGGGGATTGGCATTTTCTTGCATCGCCGCATTCTTGTCATAGAACTCCTGGATCGCCTCAACGATCTTCCCTTGACGAATGTAGCCGAACAGATCGTTCAGCCGCTGCCGTAGATCCGTTGTGCTCATGAGGGTTTCTCCTTTCAAGGTTTGCTGGTGAATGTGATCCCGGCTTTCTGGACTTCCTGGTAGGGCAGGAGCCAGACGAGTGATTCATCACTGAGATCACCGACCTGAATACGGTTTCCCCAGGGATCGCGGAAATCGCAACGGAAGCCGGGGGCCAGTCTCAGTTTGTACTTGCTGATAAGCTTCTTCCTCACTTCCTTGATTTGTTTCTCGTCACGAACCATGAGACCGAAATGCTTCGTGCGATCCGGTTGCAGTGTATCCACTTCGAAGATCGCCATGAATTGGTGTTCACCCAGCTTGCACCAAGCGGCGCCTTCGCCGCCGCGGAGCATCTTCAGGCCAAAGACATCGGAATAGAACTTCACTGCTTTCTTGGCGTCGGTGACCTCAATTACGATATGATTACATCCGTAGACTTGGACTGCCATCATGCCCCTTCCTTTCTCTTCACGACTGTGTCCTCGGCCTGCTGAAAGGCAGACACAAAGATACCGGGAGGCTGCGCGCCAGAAATCGAAATACTACCGTTGAGGACGAAATAGGGCACCCCGCGAATCCCCAACCGACGACCGATCGCCTCTTCGGCTTGGACGTCCTGAATCGCCCGGTCACTGGCCAGAAATTGCTTGACCTCCTCACGATTGATTCCACAATTGGACGCGATCTCAGCCAACGAAGTGAGACTCCCGATCTCGCGCCCCTCCGTGAAGTACGACTGAAAGAGGGCCTCGGCTATTTCATCCTGGCAGCCCTGTTGTCCTGCGAACCAGATAAGGCGATGGGCATCGAAGGTATTCGGTGTCCGCTCGATTTGATCGAAGGCAAAGACCAACCCATCCGCCTCCCCGGCTTTGGCCACACGTTCCTCGATCGCCCGCCGGGCCTCTGCGCCCCCAAACTTCGCGTCGAGATAGACGCGCCGGTCCATACCTTCCTTCGGCATCGTCGGATTCAGCTGGAACGGTCGCCACACAATGTGCGCCTGTTGGGCGTACCCGGCAATCTCAAGCGCCCGTTCTAACCGGCGCTTCCCGACGAAGCACCAGGGACAGACGACATCGGAGTAAATCTCGATCTGCATCGTGCGTTCCTTCACGTTCTGGGACCGCTCAACTCAAATGACCCATTTTACCTGCCTGATAATCGTTCACGGCTTGAACCAATTCTGCTTTCGTATTCATCACGAACGGTCCATAGCGAGCCACCGGCTCGTCGATCGCTTCGCCTGCCATCACCAGAATCGTGGCGTCCTCCTCCGCAACGATCGTCACCGGCTCTCCTGTCGAGACAAAGACAGCCAGTTCGGCCTCCGATAACCTGTGCGATCCCCCGACGGATGCCTGCCCGCTGAGGACCAACAGACCGACGTTGTAACCGTTCGGAATCTGCAACGGCATCGAATGCCCCGCGCGCAAACGAAGATCGTACAATTCGACGGGCGTGAATGTCTTCGCCGGGCCTTTTGCGCTTCCTACCGAGCCAGCGATCACACGAAGCGAACCGCCTCCTCCGTCCAACTGCACGACCGGAATCTGATCGTTCACAATCGTCTGATAGCCGGGCGCGGACATCTTGGACGATCTGGGCAGATTCACCCACAGTTGAATGGCCTGCAACGTTCCCACCACGCTTGGCCCATTCCTTCTCATGCAGCTCTTCGTGCACGATCCCGGATGCCGCAGTCATCCATTGCACATCACCCGGACCAATGACGCCGGAATTCCCGGCTGAATCTCGATGCGCCACGATGCCCTGATAGACGATCGTGACAGTTTCAAAGCCTCTGTGCGGGTGTTCGCCGACCCCTCGTGGGGTGTCCGTCGACGGATAGAACGTGGGACCCGCGTAGTCCAGCATGATAAACGGGCTCAGCGCTTGATCCAGATCGTTGCTTGGAAACAGATTGCGCACGTGGAACCCGTCTCCGACGACGTGCTGAGAGCCCGGTTGATAGACCTTCACCTGATCCGTCTTCTCCACGTGAGTTACCGGCATTGTGTCTCTCATTGTGCAGCCTCCCTTTCTCAGCCTCTTGCCAGTTCCAAGCCTCAGCTGCCTGGCACTGGGGTTCGTATTCGCCCTCTCTTATGGGGCGCTCCTCCGATTGGTCTGTGTCGTAGCCATGTTCTGTCCCGCAAAATTCATCGGATGCAACCATGTGTGCGTCAGCTCCGACACCACCTTATCAACTGACCACTTCCCGGCGCCAGTATGAGATTCATGGCATCGTGAAAATCTGAAGCCATACGTGGTCACGCTGACCACAATATGATAGTTCTAATTAGAACCAAGTCAAGGGGGGGCCTCCGGGGGTGCGCACCGCGATGTTCTTCGACGCATCAGTTGGTTGTAGCTCACCGGAAAACAGGCTTGGTTCGATGCACGCTACGATCCGACCTGGGTTGGAAACATGGGACAACGACCGAGTGGCTAAGCTCTGACATAAACAATGCGGCACTTGATGTTGCTCAGAGGACGTTGACGATCGGTCCATCAAACCGCTGGCGGTTATTTAACGCTGACCATTAGAGATTCTTCACTGTGGCTTCATCATCGGTTCATGGTCAGTCTATACACTACGTTCACGACAACAAGAGATTGCAGGGGCAGGACTTAAAACCGGTCTGCCGCGACTGAACGTCACTATTTCGTCGGTCCAAGCGGCCGAGGGATTCTTACGGGGGGAGGAATGCCATGATGACTGTCGCCTTGATTGATGCCATGTACTATGGGGCAATCTTGATCTTCTGTTTGATTGGAATCTTAGGAATGTCCATGGAGATGGTTTTAAAGAAATGATCGCTCAAGGAAGTTTGCGGCGAGCAGACGCGAGGCTTTCTTCTCGAAAGAGCGGTCAGAACGGATCGATCGGTGAAGAGAATCGCTGTCGAACGACACTGATTCCAGGAATCCCATCGTATTCCGACGGCCTGGAACCGGAGTGACCGGCCAGTCGAGAAGTGTCATAATAACGTCGGTCACGGACTCCGCTCAATCGATGCCGGATCGTGATCCTTGTGGGTCGCTCAGGAGTTGGGAGCAAGGGAGATCGTGCGGATACTGTTGGTTGAAGACGACCTGGACCTCGCTCAGTTCATCCGCAAAGGGTTGAAGGAAGAGCAGTATGCGGTGGACTTCGCTGCCGACGGCGAAGAAGGGTTGGAATTGGCCTTGGGAAATCCTTACGATCTCTTGATCATCGACATCATGTTACCCAAGCTCGATGGCCTCACGCTGTGCCGCCGTGTCCGGGCCAAGGGAAACGCGACCCCGGTACTGCTGTTGACAGCACGCAACACCGTGGAGGCTAAGGTGTCCGGTTTCGATACCGGCGCGGACCAATTTCTGCCGAAGCCCTTCGCCTTCGCGGAACTCCTGGCTCGAATCCGGGCGTTACTGCGCCGAGGAGCTCCGCAACAATTGGTTCATCTGAAAGCAGCAGACCTCAAGCTGGATCCGGCTTCCCACCGCGTCTGGCGGGCGGAGCAAGAAATCTCGCTGACCAATAAAGAGTATGCCCTGCTCGAGTTTCTCTTGCGAAACAAGAATCGGGTGTTGACACGAACGGCGATCATCGAACACGTGTGGGACATCAGTTATGACCCCATGACGAACATCGTGGATGCCCATATTCGGGCCCTCCGTGCAAAAATCGACCGGGATTTTTCACCCCAGTTGATTGCCACGGTCCGCGGCGCCGGGTATATGTTGGAGGAACCGGAACCGGCCGCATGAAATCCCTGCGTAGTTTGATCCGCCAGTCTGCGCTCCTTCTGATAGCAGGACTCCTCTTGGTGTTCTCTATTCTCGTGTACGTCGGGGTCGATGCGTTGCTGCACCGCTTTGTGGATGGCCGGCTCGTAGCTTTGGCGGAGACGATGGCCAAGATCGTTGAGCAAAATCCTGGCATCATCGAGAAGTCTCGCGAGGATTTTGCGCATGCCGCCGAGCTGAGCCGAGGCGGGAACGAACATCATGACTTACAGGAGGCCACCCATTCTCTTCTGGTCTTCTCTCCGGAGGGTCAGGTGCTCTGGAAAGGCGCCGAGGGGGTCGCACAGCATCCGACCCCGGACGATACGGTGTTCGAACGAGTTCGTCGCGGGAACACGGTGTTTGAAACCGTGAAGTCTGCCGAAGGTACGCCCATTCGTCATGTGCTCCTCCCTATTAGAATTCAAGGTCAGGTACGGTATATCCTGCATGCGGAAACATCCATGCTCATTTATAGAGAGACTCTGAACGGTCTTGTCGTCCTACTGACCCTTGGATCCGGGGCTGCCCTTCTTGTCGCCTGGGGAGGTAGTGGATGGCTGGCGAAGAAAGTCCTGACTTCGATCGATGTATTGAGTACTGGCGCCGAAACGATGTCAGAAGCCGATCTGGGGAAACGATTCACTCTGGATTCACCCTATGAGGAATTCCGTCGCCTTACCCTGGCGTTTAACTCTGTCATGGACCGGTTCCAGCGCAGCGGTGAAATTCAGCGGAGTTTTTGCGACATTGCCGCCCATGAAATGAAAACCCCCTTGACCATCTTGCAGGGTAATCTGGAGGTGGCGCTTCTGAAGGCTAGGACCTCTGAAGAATATCGCGAAGCCCTCATCAATAATCTTGAGCAGGTGGGACGACTCATCGCGCTGACACGCTCCCTGTTGACCCTCGCGAATTTCACCAGCGGCAAGCCTCCTGTTCATCTTAAACCACTCGCCTTGGAGCCCATGATTCAAGATATGGTGGATGAGCTCACCCTGCTCGCCGACGACCGCCGAATCACTTTGTCATTCGAATCCCAAACGGTTCCACCAGTCCTCGGCGATGCGCAGTGGCTCAAGCAAGCGCTCATCAATCTGCTCGACAACGCCCTTCACTACACGCCGTCGGGTGGAGCCGTGACTGTCCGGCTGCAAGCAGTAGAGGACGGGGTGACTGTCGCTGTCGAAGATACGGGCCATGGGATCGAGCCGGAACATCTCCCTCACCTCTTCGAGCGATTTTATCGGACCGATTGGGCACGGGCGAAGGATGCCGGCGGTACCGGACTTGGGCTGCCCATCGTCAAGGAAATCGCGGAGGCCCACGGGGGAACAGTTTCAGTCACAAGCCAAGTCGACAAGGGTTCCGTCTTTACCCTGCGTTTGCCGGTTCCAATTCCCCAGACGATTCCTGCCTAGTTCGTAAGGACCCCGAACTCCCGAAACTCTCTTTAACTTCATCGTGTTGCCCGGAGTTCCGATTCATCGGGCAATCTCAGACCGCGAATGTCTCGGCAAGACTGTTCGGGATCATGAAGAATTCTTCATGATCCGTTCATGGATGGATCATGTGACCGCGCTACAGTGTCACCAACAGCTGTGGACACGGGGACGATCTGAAGCCAACAGCGCATCGCGTCGAACCAACAACGGGAGGCTGAATCATGGCACGAAGAATAGAGTCAGGGAAGGCAATGCAAAGCGGAGTTGTGGCAGACGTCGAGACTGGACATGCCATTCGATTGCTTCCCGCGAGCAAGCAGTTCGACACGAGAACCTGCGCTCGTTGCGCGGGCCTGCTCGTGAACGAGTGGTACTACGACTCGGGTAACACGGGTGAACACAACCTCGAGGCCCTCCGTTGTGTGCAATGCGGGCATCGTGTCGATCCCGTCATCGTGCAAAACCAAGTACTACTGCCGATTGAAACCCCGCGCGTACGGCATGTGCGGCACAAGTACGCCGTGAAGACAGCCCTGTCGGAAAGAGGAGCATGAGCCGCAACAACGGACATCATAGTGGGCAAGGACGTCGTGACAGGAGGGTGGAATGAAGAACGGAGATGTACGAGGAAACTTGTGGTCGATTGTGCTGGCAGGTGGAGACGGGGTGCGGACCAAGGAATTCATCAGGCGTTGGCTCGGCTATGAGAAACCGAAGCAATACTGCACCTTCGTCGGCTCTCGCTCGATGTTCCAACACACGCTCGACCGTGCGGCCAGACTGACCCCATGGGAACGCGTAGTCGTGGTGGCAGCCCGGCACCATCAACGTGAGGTCTGGGACCAGCTCGATGGCCGGCCGGCCAGTATGGTCCTGTTTCAACCAAAGAACGTGGACACAGCGGCCGGCGTTTTTCTGCCGCTCACGTATATCTTGGCGCGTGACCCACTGGCGACCGTGGTGATTTATCCGTCGGATCATTTCATCTACCCGGAAGGTTCATTTCTGATGGCTGTGGATCAGGCAGTACGAGGAAGCCATAGTCTGGGAGGGCGACCAGTCTTACTCGCAGCGAGACCGGACAGTCTGGATCTCGAATACGGGTGGATCAAGCCGGGACGATTACTGGATCAGACAGGGACGGCTGCCATCCACGCTGTGGAGACATTTATTGAAAAGCCCGACGAGTCCACGGCTCGGGAAGCCAGGGCCACCGGCAGCTTGTGGAACACGATGGTCCTTGCAGCCAAAGGGACACAACTCTGGAGCTTGGGATGGAAGTGCTTTCCCGACATGATGTCACGATTCGAACGGCTGAAGGACACCATCGATACCGCCGAACAACTGAGGGTCATCGAGACGATCTATGAAGACTTGCCGCAGCGGAACTTCTCGGCGCACCTGCTCCAACGCGTACCAGAGCGGCTTGCGGTCATGGAAATGAAAGATGTCCTCTGGAGTGACTGGGGAAATCCTGAACGCATCCTGTCGGGCCTCGAGAATATCGGGAGACGGCCAGCTCTTGCTGAAGCCCCACGCCCGTTCCTGTATGTCGGATGATGGACTGATCGGTAGTTCTGTCACGAAGGAGACATGACGCAATGAGCATTCTCGTCATTGAGGGAACTGGAACAGTGGGCTGTCACGTGGTACGCGGTCTCCTCGCAAAAGGAGAAGCCGTACACGTCCTTACCCGCTCGGCTGACAATGCCGATGCCCTCCCCCTTGGAGCCAGGGGCATCATTGGAGATCTGCGCCAGCCCGAGACTTTACGGTGTGCGATGAAAGGGGTCGATTGCGTATTTCTGGTCACACCGCTCAGCCCGACGGAAACAGAGGAAGGGTTGGCGGCCGTGGCTGCTGCGAAGCGCGCCGGAGTTCGGCACCTTGTGTATCTGTCGGCGTACCATGTGGAGCGGGCTCCCCACATTCCTCACTTCAAGGCGACGATGGAAATTCAGAAGGCTCTCAGAGATTCGGGGATGGCATTTACCCTGATCATGGCCAATAACTTTTTCCAGAACGATCTGGTGTATCGCGATTCGATTCTAGAGGAAGGGATCTATCCGCAACCGATCGGAGATATCGGCATGAATCGAGTCGACGTGCGCGATATCGCGGATGCCGCGGTCACTTCCCTGACCCAAGCAGGGCACGAATTCCACTGTTATCCGTTGATCGGCGTGGACGTGCTGACCGGGCAGGACGTGGCAGACATCTACAGTCGTTCCCTCGGACGCGAAATCCGGTACGGAGGAAATGATCTGGAGGTCTGGGGGCACACGGCCGCGCGCGCGTTGCCAGGCAGGTTGGTCCCCGACCTGAAACTCATGTACGAGTTCTTTCAATGCCATGGGCTCCGGGCCAGCAAAGATGAATTCGACTTGCAAGCGAAGGTGCTCGGTCATCTTCCCCGCTGCTTCCGCGCATTCGTCAACGAAACGGTTGCGGCTTGGGAACGGGAGGCGCCTCGCGAGCACGCGACGGTAGGGTGAAGAACCTTGATGCGCCGTGAGTGAGAGGAGTTCCGCTGTGGATTTGAAAGGACTCGTTCATCGAGAACTCGGTGAGGGGCTGACTGAAGAGGAGCTGGCCTCGGCAGTTGGAGTCTCCGTGCGGACGATTGCCAACATTCTGGTCGACGAACTCCCGCCAGAACCGGCGATCTGGGAAACATTTGCGCGATATTTTCGGATTCATGCTGATTTCCTGCGATCCGGTGGCCCGCCACACGCAGAGGAACTGTTCGAACTCACAGAGAACACCCATCCCTCCCCCCTCGGCCCGATGAGGAAGGTGCCGCTTCTACGGTGGGATCAAATCGACCAGATGGTCGCGCCCGAGCCGCTGCCTCGTCTCATCAAAGCGAAAGCGCTGCTTGAAACAGACATTCCTGGGAGACGCACCTTCGCGCTACAGATACGAGACAATTCGATGCAGCCCCTCTTCAGCGAAGGCGAGATCATTTTCGTCAATCCTGAGCTTTCCGGTGAACCTGGTGACTATGTGGTGGTGGAGAGTGAGGCCGGCGGCCCAGAAGGAGCCCTTGTACGGCAGCTCAAGGAAATCGGCGGGCAGGCTATTCTTCATCCGCTCAACCGGCGGTATGAAGACCTCCCCAAGGCGAAACACCAGCGCATCTGGGGCCGGGTCGTGCGGTTGCGGAAGAATCTTTGAAGATTGCCTGATGGCAACGCCGGAACTGCTCACCCTTCGCCATCCCACCGTATGCAACCATACTGTCCTTTACTGCGCGCATCGAGCGAGCACATTCCGATCGTGCGCGCTCTGCGAGCAAGAAGGACGGTTGGTTGCTTACCTCTTATCCTTCATCGCCCGTTCCACTTCTCGGCTGGCTTCGCGCGTCTTGATAGTTTCCCGGCGGTCATGCAGCTTCTTGCCTTTGGCCAACCCGAGTTCGACCTTGGCAAGGCCCCGCTTGGAGAAATAGATGCGGAGCGGGATGAGCGTGAGCCCCTGCTGTTGCGTCTTGCCAAGGAGCTTATTGATCTCCTTGCGGTGGAGGAGTAGTTTCCGAGTACGGAGTGGCTCGTGATTCATGATGTTGCCGTGGCTATAGGGACTGATGTGGCAGTGGTGGAGAAAGACCTCGCTGTCCTTCACGCTGGCGTAACTATCTTGCAGGTTCACGCGCCCCTCTCGCAAGGACTTGACCTCCGTACCCTGAAGCATAATGCCCGCCTCGAACTTCTCTTCAATGAAATAGTCGTGGTAGGCCTTGCGATTCGTGACCACTGCTTTTTCGAAGCTGTCCTTCTCTTTTCCCATCAGACGTCAGACTTTCACATCCAGAGGTAGGTCGCTATCAGCCTTCCGTTGGAAACATCCAGCAGTTCTGCGTTTCACGTTTCACCTTTCACGTCTTACCTCTCGCTTGCTGGTTGCTGATTGCCACAGCGGTTTTTGCTATGATGCTGCCATGCGCGGAATCGGTTCCGTCGATTCTCTCTCGAGCATCCTCGAAGGATTGGCTCGTCGCCTTGGGCTCGAATCCAAGTTGCTCGAAAGCCGCTTGCGCCGGGATTGGGTCTCCATCGTCGGGGAGCCCACTGCGTCGAATACCTGGCCAGACCAGATTCGCTACAAGAAACTCTATCTGCTGGTCCACAACAGTGTCTGGTTGCACCAACTCACGTTCCTGAAGCCCACACTTCTTCAGAAACTCAACACGGTAGCCGGCGGGGAACTCGTCTCGGAGATTGTGTTGCGCGTAGGAGAGATCCCATCACGCGTAACCGTTTCTGCCGCGACACCAGCCAGTGATGGCGACTCCACAGTCTCCGAGGCAGTATTAGCTGAAATATTGCCTCACGTCTCAGCGATACAAGATCCCGATCTCCGTCTGCGATTTACATCGGTGATATCGAGAAATCTTCGGGCTCCAACTCATCCGGGATGGGGTCCGTCACACGTCCCTTGAACAGAATGCGCGTGGCATCGGAAGCTTCGCCACCCTTGGGTATGGGGCCGAGCCCTCCTTCTTCTTCCTGGTCGTGCAGCCGATAGTACCCCCGCATCGATTTCTCAAACTTCTTGACCACCGACGCGTCTCCGTCCAAATATTTCTTGAGCATCTCGGGTTCGGTCCATCCGTAATCATCGAACACATACACCACGATTCGCCTGTACCAACCGCCCGGATCGCCTGGCGTCGTCGGCTGAATCTTCATCGAAGCAAAATGGTGCGTCTTGCGACCGACCTTGCGAAAACGCTTCAGCAAGGTTTCAATCCCCTGATCGGTCGTGTCGTGAGGCACGTGCGTGGCGACGATGGGGCCGACTTGGGAACCGACACTGTAAGGAGGAATCGTTCGATCGGGTCGGCTGAGATACATCCCCCCCCAGATCAGGGTGAAGGACATGACGAGCACGCCGAGGGCCAACTTGACGACCATGTCCAGAGGCTTCTTAGGCTTCTTGGATCTGGGAAGTGGCGTTGGAGAAGAATCCTGCTCTTGCATGGAAGGCTTGCGCTCAAGGAACAAGGCGGAGGATGGTGCGTGTATTCTCCGTTACCCGCCGCCTTCCTCGGGGAGCACCTCGGCGCTTTCCGCCAAACGCGCGACGGCCACGACCCGGTCGCCCGCTCCTTCGAGATCGAGGATCCGAACCCCCTGGGTATTCCGGCCGATCTCACGGAACTCATCCACCCTGCACCGAAGCACCTTGCCTTGAGCGGCCATCAGCATGATCTCATCGCCGTCTCGGACTTGAAGAAACCCGACAGCGAGCCCGTTGCGCTCGTTAGTTTTCACGCTGATGATGCCCTTCCCCCCGCGTCCCTGGACGCGATACTCGCTCACCGGCGTGCGTTTTCCGTAACCGCCCTCCGTGACCGTAAGTATTTGAGTGGTGGAGTCGGGGGTAATGGTTTCCATGCCGATGACTTCGTTGCCTTCCTCCAGCGTAATGCCGCGCACCCCGTGTGCCGTGCGGCCCATCGGACGCACGCCGTCTTCCTTGAAGAGAATCGTGATCCCCTTCTTCGTGCCCAACAGAATTTCTCGCTGGCCATCGGTGAGCTGTACACCGATGAGACGGTCCCCTTTATCCAACGACAGCGCAATGATGCCGCCCTGGCGTGGATTGCCGTAGGCCGAGAGTTCGGTCTTCTTGATAATGCCCTGCGCGGTCGCCATCACGATGAATCGGTCTTCGCGGAACTCTTTGACCGGCACAGTCGCGGTGACCTTCTCCTCGCCGGACAAGGCCAGCAGATTCACGAGCGCTTTGCCCTTGGCAGCCCGGCCCGCGTCCGGAATCTCATGAACTTTTAGCCAATAGACCTTCCCGGCGTCCGTGAAGAACAGGAGCGACTCGTGTGTGGACGCGGTGAACAGGGTCACGACAAAATCTTCTTCCTTGACTCCCATTCCGATTTTGCCCTTGCCGCCGCGCCGCTGCGCCCGATACAGGGTAACCGGATTGCGCTTAATGTACCCGGCGTGCGAGATCGTGACGACCACTTCTTCATTCGCGATCATGTCTTCCAGGGTAATCTCGGCTTCTTCTTTCACGATCTTCGTGCGACGATCGTCGTTGTAGGCCTCGCGCACCTCGATCAACTCATCCTTGATGATCGTACGAACCAGCGCTTCGCTGCCAAGGATCGACTTGAGACGCTCGATCTGCTTCAAGACCTCCGTATATTCCTCGATGAGTTTGTTGCGCTCCAATTGCGTAAGCCGCTGGAGCCGCATCTCCAAAATCGCATTCGCCTGGATTTCGCTCAGCGTAAATTGCCGCATCAAGCCGACCCGGGCCTCATCGGGCGATTGCGCCCGCCGGATCAAGGTGATCACCGCATCCAGGTTATCGAGTGCGATCTTGAGTCCCTCGAGGATATGGGCCCGCTCTTCCGCCTTGCGGAGCTCGAACACGGTCCGACGGACGACGATCTCGCGCCGGTGTTCGATGAAATGATGCAGGATCTGTTTGAGGTTCAACACTTCCGGCCGGTTGTTCACCAGCGCGAGCATGATGACCCCGAAGGTCGTCTGGAGTTGCGTGAGCTTATACAGATTGTTCAAGGTGATGAGCGGGATTTCCCCGCGCCTGAGCTCGATGACGACGCGGATGCCTTCCCGATCGGATTCGTCGCGTAGATCGGAAATCCCTTTGATCCGTTCGTCCCGGATCAACTCGGCAATCTTTTCGATCAGCTTGGACTTATTGACCTGATAGGGCAGCTCCGTAACGATCAACCGCTCGCGCTCCGTGCGTTCATCCGACTCGACTTTCACTTTCGCGCGCAGGGTGAGGAGACCCCGTCCGCTCTCGTAGGCGTCCTTGATACCGGCCGTTCCATAGATGAATCCGGCCGTCGGGAAATCGGGGCCTGGAATCTTTTTCATCAACTGGGCGATCGTGATATCCGGATTCTCCAGGAACAGGAGAAGCCCTTCGATCACTTCGGCGAGATTGTGGGTCGGAATGTTGGTGGCATAGCCCACCGCAATGCCGCCGGCGCCGTTGACGAGGAGATTCGGGATTTTCGAGGGGAGCACCAGTGGTTCGATCAGCGACTCGTCGTAGTTCGGCCCGAAATCGACCGTATCCTTGTCTATGTCGGCGAGCATGTCCTCGGCGACCTTGGTCAGGCGGGCTTCGGTATACCGCATGGCCGCCGGGGGATCGCCGTCGACAGATCCATAATTGCCCTGACCATCCACGAGCATATAGCGCATGTTGAAGGGTTGCGCCATGCGAACGAGCGTGTCGTAGATCGCGCTATCGCCGTGGGGATGGTAGTTCCCCATGATCTCGCCGACAATTTTGGCGGACTTGCGGTAGGCCCGGTTCGACGCCAGGCCCATTTCGTTCATGCCGTGGAGAATACGGCGATGGACAGGCTTGAGGCCGTCACGCACGTCGGGGAGCGCCCGACCGACGATGACACTCATCGCGTAACTCAGGTACGACGAGCGCATCTCGTCTTCGATGGCGATCTGTCCTAAACGTTCATCAGGGGGCATTTCTTCCCTTTGTCGTTAACCGCTAAACGTGAATCGTAAATCGCCATCAACAGCGACGTCTCAACTGGTTCCTCTTCAACGGTCAACGCTTATACGTCTAAGTTGCGTACTTCCAATGCGTGGGCTTGAATGAAGTTTCGTCGGGGTTCGACCTCATCACCCATCAGAATCGTGAAGATTTCGTCGACGCCAGGCACGTCTTCCAGTTTGACTTTCAACAGCGTCCGGACTTCCGGATTCATCGTCGTTTCCCAGAGCTGATTCGGGTTCATTTCGCCGAGACCTTTGTACCGCTGTATGCCAAGCCCGTGCTTGCCCTTATCGAGAATCGCCTTGACCAACTCAGCCGTCGCGGGCTGGAGCTGTTCCTGGCCATCGGCTTTCATCTTGTACGGGGCCCGGCCCAAGCCGATCGCCGAGGGTGAGAGCTTCTGCAGCTCGCGGAATTCGGCAGAGCCGACGAGTTCGTGCGTCAGGTCAAAGCTATGGGTGACCCCGTTGGCATGCAGCCGGCAGGTAACTTTGTTCGATCGGTGTTCCTCGTCTTCGGCGATGTCCAACGTCGGTGTGAGCTTCGAATAGACCACCGCGAGAGATTTCTTCACGCTGGCCACGACCTTCTTGAGAGCCTCCTGATCCTTGAGGAGCTCGCGATCGAGTCCCGGCTCATTCACAAACGCCCGCACCATGCTCGCCTCGTGCGGCTTCTTGTTGAGCCGGCCGAGCAACGTTTCGAAGGCGATCAGCTTCTTGAGAATGGGCAGGAGCCGCCGTCCCGTGACATACCCCTGGACCCCTTCCACGTACACTTCTACATCCTCGACGGCGATATCGGCCAGGTGCTCGTTCAGTGCCATTTCATCTTTGAGATATCGTTCCGTCTTGCCCTTCTTCACTTTGAAGAGCGGCGGCTGCGCAATATAAATGTAGCCGCGCTCGAGCAGTTCCGGCATCTGCCGGAAGAAGAAAGTAAGGAGCAGGGTCCGAATGTGGCTGCCGTCTACGTCGGCGTCCGTCATGAGGATGATCTTATGATACCGGGCCTTGCTGATGTCGAACGAGTCTTTGTCCGCCTTTTCACTCTCTTCGCGTTTGCGGCCGATGCCAGTTCCGAGCGCCATGATCAACGTCCGGATCTCGTCGCTCGAGAGCATTTTGTCGAAGCGCGCCTTTTCGACGTTGAGGATCTTGCCCTTGAGCGGCAGAATCGCCTGAAACTTGCGGTCGCGTCCCTGCTTCGCGGAACCGCCGGCCGAATCACCCTCGACGATATACAGCTCGCTCAAGGCCGGATCTTTCTCCGCACAGTCGGCCAGCTTGCCGGGAAGCGATCCCCCATCGAGCGCGCTCTTGCGTCGGATGAGCTCTTTCGCTTTTCGGGCCGCTTCACGAGCACGAGCCGCGTCGATCGCCTTCCCGATGACCTTTCTGGCCACCGTCGGATTCTCTTCGAAGTAGGTCCCAAGCGCTTCGTTGACCGCGGCTTCGACGATGCCCTTCACCTCACTATTGCCCAACTTGGCTTTCGTCTGTCCTTCGAACTGAGGATTCCGGACTTTGACGCTGACGACGGCGGTGAGCCCTTCACGGACATCGTCACCGGTGAGCGATTCGGTGTCTTTCTTGAGTAGATCGTTCGCGTTCGCGTAGGTGTTGATCGTACGGGTGAGCGCGGCCTTGAACCCCACCAAGTGCGTGCCGCCCTCCTTGGTATTGATGTTGTTCGCAAAAGAAAACAGGTTCTCGGCGTAGCTGTCGTTGTATTGAAGCGCGACCTCCAGCACCATCTCCTGCTTCTCAACCTGCACGTAAATAGGTTTGTGCAGCGGCGTCTTGGCCTCGTTCAGATGCTCGACGAACGACACGATCCCGCCCTTGTACTTGAATACTTGCTCTTTAACCGGTTCTTTCCGTTCATCCTTGAGGGTGATCTCGAGTCCCTTGTTCAAAAAGGCGAGCTCCCGAAGCCGCTGCGCCAGCACGTCGAAGCTGAAGTCGAGTGTCTCGAAGATCTGCCCGTCGGACTTGAACGTGACTGTCGTGCCACGGCGCTTGGTTTTACCCGTCATCTTGAGCGGGGCAGTCGCCTTGCCGCGCTCATAGCGCTGCTCGAACACCTGGCCGTCCTGCCATATCTCCAGTTCGAGCCATTCTGAGAGAGCGTTGACCACCGAGATCCCGACGCCGTGGAGCCCGCCGGACACCGTATAAGCACCCTGCTCGAACTTACCGCCCGCGTGCAAGACCGTCAGCGCCACTTCGGCAGCAGATTTCTTTTGCGTGGAATGCATACCGGTAGGAATACCGCGGCCGTTATCCACGACCGTGACGCTGTCGTCGATGTGGATCGTCACCTCGATGGTCTCACCGAATCCCGCCATATGTTCATCGACACTATTGTCGACAACTTCATAGACGAGGTGATGGAGGCCGTCCACACCGGTGCTGCCGATGTACATGGCCGGACGCTTCCGAACGGCGTCTAGGCCTTCCAACACTTTGATTTGATCCGCACCGTAAGTGTCGGATTTCTGTGTGGTCTCGGTGTCGTTACTGGCCATCGGTCTCCCGTCTCAATACCGTCATCGGCTCTCTACCCTCAGCCCTCAACGACCTACCTGGTGGCTGACCGCTGATTGCTGGGCCCAGCTAGATTTTAATTGGCATGACCACGCACTTGAACCCGGGACTGTCTGACTCCTGGATTAAACAAGGGCTCAGCGGATTGTCCATTTGCAGAGAGATCGTTTCTCCGTCCATTACCCCAAGAACATCCAACAGGTAGCGGGCGTTGAACCCTGTGTTCAAGGCTTCCCCCTCGTACCGTGCCGCAAGTTCTTCGGTCGCTTCTCCAAAGTCCGGATTGCTGGAGAACAACGTCATCTGTCCGGAGACAAACGACACCTTCACCGCGCTCGCCTTGTCACGGGACAGCACGGAAACGCGCCGCAGTGCACTCTCAAGCTCGCTGCGATTGACCCCGATTTTCCCGCCGCCCTCTTTCGGAATCACTTGCTGATAATTCGGATAATTCCCTTCCATAAGCCGCGAGGTCAGCAGCAGCCCGCTCTTCCGGAAAATCATGAGATTTTTAGTGAACCCGATCAAGGGTTCGCCCTCTCCGCCTTCTTCCAGAAGACGCTGCATCTCATGCGCCGCTTTTTTTGGAATGATGGCTTTGATCTCTTGCGGAGCGCCTTTGGCACCGGCTTTTCCGACCTCCTGCTCGGCAACCGCCAACCGATGACCATCGGTACCGACCAGCCGCAAGATCGTTTTCTTCTCCGACGTGATGAGGGTTACCAGCAGACCGTTGAGGATGTAGCGCGCGTCATTGTCGCCGGCAGCAAAGAGGGTCTTCCGAATCAACTCTAAGAAGCCGGCCCCGGCAAGGGGGATGAGTCCTTCCCGTTCGATCGTAGGCAACGCAGGATAGTCGGTGCTGGGGAGACCGACGATCTTAAATTGGCTCTTACCGGCATGAATCGTCGTCCAATTATTGTCGCCCGAGGTAATTTCAATTTCACCGACCGTCAGTTCCTTGATGATCTCATACAGCTTTCGAGCCGAGACCGTAATCCCTCCAGGCTTCTCCACGGTAGCCTTGTAGTGCCCGCGCATGCCGATTTCGAGGTCGGTGGCGACAATCTCCACCCCCTCATGCTTCGCCTCAATCAGGATATTCGACAGGATCGGCATCGTGTTGCGTTTCTCGACGACACCTTGGACCCGCTGAAGACCCGTCAAGAGTTCAACTCGTCCCATACGCAGTTTCATGATCTCTTCCCCTTGGCGTAGCCGCTCACGCTCGCAGGATCTGCTCCTTCAAGCTGTCCAATGTGGCGCTCAATGTGCTGTCGCTATCTTTCGCTTTCGTGACTTGTTTGCAGGCATGGATGATCGTGGTGTGGTCTTTGCCTCCAAACTGCCGCCCGATCTCGGGATATGAAGAGTCTGTGAGCTCTCGACAGAGATACATGGCGATCTGTCTCGGATGTACCAGCGTCTTGCTCCGGCGACGGGATTTTAAGTCGGCGATCTTCACATGGAAACGCGCGCCCACCGTTTCCTGAATATCATCCATCGACACGATCTTTTTCTTGGTGCCGATCAGATCCCGGAGCACGCTCTTTGCCATCTCCAGCGTAATAGTTTGCCCGGTGAGCGACGCATAGGCGCCGAGGCGCACCAACGAGCCCTCGAGTTCACGAATATTGCTCTTCATCGTTGTGGCAAGAAACTGGATGACATCTTCCGGCAACGTGACACCCTCGTCCTCGGACTTTTTCCGCAAGATGGCAATCCGTGTTTCAACGTCCGGCGGTTGGAGATCCGCGATCAGTCCCCATTCAAACCGCGACCGCAAGCGCTCCTCGATATCGGGCATGTCTTTCGGAAAGCGATCGCTTGAGAGAACGAGTTGCTTGTGCGCTTCATACAGGGCGTTAAACGTGTGGAAGAATTCTTCCTGTGTGCGTTCCTTGCCCGCCAAAAACTGAATGTCGTCGATCATCAACATGTCGATATGCCGATACCGCTTCCGCAGATCCATCATCTTGTCGTATCGAATGGAGTTGATGACCTCGTTCGTAAATTGCTCCGTGGTCAAATAGGCAATACGGAGATCCGTTCGCTCTGCCACATAATTTCCAATGGCATTCAAGAGGTGTGTCTTCCCCAACCCGGTATCTCCATAGATAAACAGTGGGTTATAGGCTTTTGCCGGCTGTTCAGCGACCGCCATACAGGCAGCATGGGCAAATTGGTTTCCTGCCCCTACGACGAAATTCTTAAATGTATACTTGGGGTTGAGCTGTATTCCCCGTTTCGCCCGTGGCCCGGTGTTTTGACGACTGGTTGTAGCAGTACTCCCACTATTCTCAGTCTGCTTTGATGCCGGTTTATGAAAGATCACGAATGTGATCGCGGTCTCTTCTCCGCCTCGGGCAGCAGAGACGGCTTCAGCCAGGAGGGGTCCGTAGTGCTGGCTTAACCAATCACCGAAGAACTTATTCGGGACGCCCAGTTGAGCTGTGGCGTCTTCAATTCGTTCGAGATGAATCGGTGTAAACCATGTATCGTAAACCTGTTTTGGCACCTTTTCTTGGATATATGCCAAGGCATTTTGCCACTCATGTTCGATAGTCATAATCCCTGTACCATTCTGCATACACAGACTTATTCACACCTGTGGATAACCTGGTTCTTCGCGCTGTCTTTCTCTCCGAACTCGATTATTATCAGACCTTAAATGGATCATGTTTCTAATCTTTTCAAAAATCACCACAGATTATGGACTCTGCATGCAGGGGTTACCCAGAGTCAACCCCCAACTTTTTCCACAAAGAGAGGGGGCGAGGAAACTAGAAGATTCAACTCATTACACTCCATCCACACTATCCACCGAGCCTACTCTTACTCCTACTCCGACGACGATCTCTTTCTGATACATAATATTTTAGGAAAAGAGTTGGTAATACAGCTATACAACGATGATGTGTTCAGACGAGAAAATTTTCTCAATAAGGTCATCGTATGTCATCGGCTGATGTGACGGGCCAACAACCATTCCCTCAGTAGCAACCACAAGCCCCTTCACTGAAGAAGGAATCATCGATGCTGCTTGCTCTATGAAGACGAGATCCATATCTGAATCACTAGCTCGAAAGATCGATGAGGAGATACGCTCCAGAGGTTGTCGGAGAACATATAGTGTCGTACCCATATCAGACCGATACATGTCTAAAAAAAATCAGGCTTCTGTCAACCGATCGAATGAGCTGTCTGATTTCATCCGCTGTTCGGGTCTTGACAGAAAAATCATCAGACCACACATCCATGGGCGTCCCTACCTCGACAACAAAGGGGACAGATAAGTGTTTAAAGGAGGGAAGATATTTTTCAAGAATATCGACGTCGATAATTTCTTCTGTATCTTCCATCAAGAGCATAGAGGCACGCCCTAGAAGCACGACAGTCGTTTCATGGTCCCCAGCACAAAGCCCCAGCGCAATACGAAGTGCTTCAACAGGCCGAGCCGTTACGCAAGGATCTTCTGAAATCACCACCGCGATGCGTTTCGACATAGACGGCCAACCGCAGTGACAATAACGTCTTATGTAAAAGCGAGAAAGCGATCACAGCCATCAATAATTCCCGACAGCACAACGAGACCGGACAAAGAAACCCTCGAATCGATCGTAGTCGTCAACACACCATGTTGTTGACAACCGTAAGCACACACAGACATCTTCACCCCGGCATCGATCAAACCAAGATAGCGTTGATCCACAGCCGTCTTCACCCCTTCATCAATGAGATAGAGATAGACATCGACTCCTTTGTGCAAAGCAGCCTGAGCCAACTGGACCACAGTCTCAACACTGGGATGAGTAGGGGGTGTGGATAACAAGAGACCAAGTTTGAGAGCCGACATAGTTACAAACAAAAGACGTCAATACAATCAATCTCTTACGAAGTAAATACCTGGCGAGCCTACGAGCTTTTCAATGCAAAGTCAACATCAAAAAATGTGACGTCTTAAGAGGAGAATGTACGCGATTTAAGGAGAGAGGAGAGACCAGCTAGAGGGAGTTCCTCTTGAGCCTTGGACTCGAGATTACGGAGTATCACGGAACCTCGAATTACCTCATCATCGCCCAAGAGAATGGCGTAACGGCACTTTGATCGATCGGCTTGGCGAAGGTGGGCCTTGAGTGTGATGGCGCGATAGTCACACTGGGTGGAAATGCCGACTCTCCGGAGTTCATCGAGTAGCACAAGCCCAAGCTTGGTTCCGGTCTCTCCGAACGCCGCGACATAATAGAGACATTCGTGTAACGAGGACAGTGATGCCTGCGGGAGCATCAATGACACACGCTCCAACCCGAGCGCGAATCCGACGGCTGGAACAGCGGGGCCGCCGAGTGTTTCCACTAAACCATCGTACCGGCCACCGGCACCGACTGCGTTCTGAGCCCCCAAATGATTCGAGGTAATTTCAAAACTCGTCAAACAATAGTAGTCGAGTCCACGCACTAAACGATGATTGAGACGATAGGGGATTCCAATAGCTACGAGACCTGCAAGCACTTGATCAAAATGTGCACGGGCTTCAGGAGAGAGATGCTCGGTCAGCCGGGGCGCTGACTCGGTCGCAGCCCGACAGTCCGGTACCTTGCAATCCAGCACCCGCAACGGATTCGTCTCCATGCGGCGCCGGCAATTTGCACAGAGGAGGGATTTCTGCTGAGAGAGAAACGCCAGCAAGATGGGCTTGTACGCGGCACGGTCGCCGGAGCTTCCCAGACTATTGATTTCCAGCGTCAGATCCGGCAGAGACAGATCAGACAATAGGCGCCAGAGCAGCGCAATGACCTCGACGTCTGCGCGAGGGTCCGATGTGCCGAACGATTCGGCTCCGAATTGATGGAACTGCCGGAGGCGCCCTGCCTGTGGCCGCTCATGGCGGAACATCGGTCCGATGTAAAAATATTTCTGTGGGAGCGGATCGGCCGCCCGATTGTGCTCGATGAACGCGCGAACCGTCCCCGCAGTGCCTTCCGGGCGCAGGGTCAACGAGGTCCCGTCTCGGTCGGGAAAGGTGTACATCTCCTTCTCGACAATGTCTGTCTCCGCGCCGATGCTCCGGGCAAAGAGCGCAGTGAATTCGAAGATGGGGATACGGATTTCCTGATACCCGTAACAGAGCGCCCAGCGCCTCGCCACATCCTCGATGAAACGCCACCGAGGGGTCTCCTCAGGAAGGATGTCTTTGACGCCTTTGATGGCCTTGATGGTGTCCATATTCAGCGACTGTCTAGCAGGATGCTGAAAAAGGCCCCCAGCATCGTTCTCGCATCGCTCAGAGGCTCAACGTACCGAAGCGTACGCCTCGCCTCTTCGCTCGCTGCGGCCCTGCCTGCGGAACGGCGCGTCTTGGCGCGCCGGGGCTGGGCGGGTGAGAACCGTGGCCTTTTTGAGCATCCTGCGAGGCATTGTCCTATTGTCATAGAAATGGGAACAATTTAATTTTCATCCTGCCACAACAGTTTCTCCGCAAACTCTCAGAAAGATTCGGGACTATAGCGACGGGTAGCAGGCAAGTCAACGAAAGTTGGAGTCTGTCGTTCACGAAAAGGAAAGGTCGGAGATTCTACCGCTTCATGAGGGACGTAGGACGAGGGACTCCTCGCCTTCTTGCGCCGAGTTGCGCGCGGGCGTATAGTTCGCGGCCTATCTGCAGTTTCCGGGAGGCTTCATGAGCATAGACCAACCAACCCGCCGCGTCATCGCGCTTGCGCCGATGCCTCCCGAGAAATCCGCATACGCACTGGCCCGCTACAGCCGCTCACCCGACTCGATCGAGAGCAGCCTCCGCTGGGTGCATGGACATTCTGCTGAAAAGTTCTGGGATCAGTTCTATTTCGACTACGGCCATGCGTCGATCGCCGATTTGGGCCATGTCATCATCTGTTTCGAAGATATTTCCGAACTCGCCGCGATTCGACTCGAAGACGAGCCCTTGTGGGATGGCCAGGCGAAATCGAGCCGATATCAGAACTTTGCCTCCGGCGGGTGGTTCGTGCCGGATTCCATTCGAGGGTCGGAGACAGAGGGCACCTACCACGGCATTCTCCGCAGCCTCGCCGAGATCTACCGGCTCTTGCATGAACCCTTGACCCAATTTCTTTCAACGCGTGAGCCGCGCCCCGAGTCAATGAAACCAGCCGATTACCAACGAACGATTGCTGCACGCGCGTTCGACGTGACGCGGTATCTTCTGCCCCTCGCGGCAAAGACGAACGTCGGGCAAGTTGTCAGTATCAGGACGTTGGAGAAGCAAATCACCAGACTGCTGTCGTCGCAACTACCAGAGTTGCGCTCGATCGGAGACGAACTCAAAGACGCCTGCCTACGGTCACCTGTGAATCTTTGGGGCGAGCTCTGTGGCCAACCGGCCGGAGCATACGAACCGCTCGCGCCGACGCTCGCGCGCCATGCCAAGTCGAACGACTATCAGGCCTCGGTCTACCAGGACCTTGCCAAATATGCGAAGGAGGCGCTCCGGGGAACCGGCTTGGACCAACCGACGTCCTGGGGCGCGCCGGAGCCGGTGGACCTCATCGAGCCCCACGATCCGTTGGACGAAATCGTGACCACCTTGCTGTACCGTGTCTCGCATGCGCCCTATCGAAGCCTCCTCGCGGTCGTCCGCACCTGGACGGAGAAAGACAAGCAGGAAGCCATCGATGTAGCGATGAGCACACGAGGGCCCTACGACGAACTCATCAAAGAATTCCGCAGCGGCTATGCCTTCACGTTCGACGTGCTGATGGACATCGGAGGCTGGCGCGACATGCATCGGCACCGGCGCTGTCAGCAGATTCAGCAGAACTTTACGACAGTGCACGGGTATGAGACCCCACCGGCGCTCGTGCAAGCGGGATTGGATCAGGAGTATCGACAGGCGATGGACGCAATCCGTTCGGATATCGATCTGCTCAAGAAAACGAGTGCGGAGGGGTCTCTCTACGCCACCCCATTCGGATTCAAGGTGCGGTGCCTCTTCAAGATGGATTATGCCGAAGCCGAGTACATCGCCAGACTCCGCTCCGGTGTGAAAGGCCACTGGTCGTACCGGACTGTGGCTTGGCTCATGAAGCAAAAACTTGCGGCACGCTATCCTTCACTTGGGGATCGCATCCAAGCCACCTCGCCGGACATCGAGGACACCCTCACCAGATAATCCATGTGACCGATCCCGATGGCCGACTACCAAGCGCAATGTGAAACAACGTTGTTGGAGGGTCAATGGGATCTGGCGCGGCAGGCCGCACTGGCCTGGGCCCGCCATCCGGCCACCGGTATAGACCGAGATCCTCGACCACATTTTGCCCAGAACGTGATCCATCTGCTCCGAGGGGAGTTCGCCGAAGCCTGGAAGACTCATCCGAAGTGCCTCCAGGAACCAGAAGACATTGCCCAGGTCAGAGAGTGGATCGAAGGATTCGTCGCACGACAGCCGGAGCAGGCCAACGCTCATCTCGTGCTGGGATTATTTCTTGCCCAATCAGGCCAATCCGAACAGTCGATCGTCGCCTACAAGGAGTCGATCACACTCGCGCCACAGTCCGCCTACCCCCATTATTTTCTTGCACAGATTCATGAGCGGGCCAGCCACCTCGAAATGGCCATCAAAGAATATCGCGAAGCTGTGCGACTGGACCCTTCCTATGCGCCGGCGCGGACCAACCTGGGCGTAGCCTATCAAGAACAGGGCCGCTTAGAGATGGCGATTCCCCAATATCGCGAAGTGATCAAGCTGACGCCGAACGATGCAACTGCCTACGCAAACCTCGCCTGCGCCCTTGCGGAGCAGGGCAAGATGGAGCCGGCGCTGCAGTCCTATAAAGAGGCGTTGCGGTTGAATCCGAACGACGCCGAAGTGCATTTTGCGTTGGGCGGCCTCTACGAGGATCGCGGCCGCTTCGATCTGGCGAAGAAGGAGTATGACGCGGCTCTCATCGCCGATCCGAACTTCGGTCCGGCGCATTCGGCGATCGGCTGGTTGGCGCTGAGCAACCAGCACATGCAGGCCGCGTATGAAGCCTTCAATCGAGCACTCAAGTCCAACGATCAAGACCCTCGGGCCTACCACGGCATCGGTGAATACTATTCACAAAAGGGGAAGCGCGAGAGCGCGCTCGACAATTTTACAAAGGCGCTCAAGTATTACAAAGATCCCGAAAAGAGAAACGCGTTATTGAACCAGCTGTTCCAAGAAGGCCAAATGGCAGACTGATGGCCCACGACCTCTTCGTTCCTCGCTCGCTGAGCCTCTTAGAGGTTGCTCAAACAGGTGGTCAACGAGGCCGCAGGCGAAAAGAACACTGGAGGCGTAACATTCTCACCCGCCCAACCCCGAGCTGTCGGAACCGCTCCTTTCCCGGGTGGGGTACGTTGAGGATTTTTTTGAGACGAGAACGAAGTTGGGCGCCTGTTTCAGCAACCGATTAGAGGTCGCGGATGGCGCCTTGAAGGACCGTAATCTGCGTCACCGGATCGCCGGAGGATTTCAGTTCGGTGCGGATTTGCTCTTTGAGGTAAGAGGAGTATCCCACGCGGTCAATCAAGAGGTCGAGAAAGCGTTCGACGGGGAGTAGGCTCTGAGCCTTGAGTTCTTCCACGATTTCATCCGTGACGGGGACATAGCTGCTCCCCATGTGGAACACCACATTGTAGTGACGGTTTTTCCCGATGCGCTCGAACCGCAGTCCCTTCACCCACTCCTCCACGACAGAACGTTGAAAAACTCCGCCAGCTTGGTTCTCGCTTGGCTAGACGGGCTTTTTGAACATCCTGCAAGCCCAACGAGTGGGCCCATTCTAGACAAACAGACCCTGGAAGACAAGGACGACCCCCCGGGTCGACTTCTGGGCCTATTGGGCCATTGCGATTCACATAATCGCTCACATACCATACGAAAATTCAGAAGAGTGGAGTCAGGATAAGCGTTGAAGTAATAACGTTCAGACGCACGCACGCGCTAGTGTTATGGTAATGGTATGGCCGGACGACGACAACTGGAAGAGGTCACATTCGACAATACCTACGCCCGCTTGCCCGAGGCTTTCTACGCCAAGTTGAATCCAACCTCGTTCGACTCACCTCCCTACCTCATCAGTTTCAATCCCGCGGCAGCAGAACTGATCGACCTTGATCCGGAGCAAGCGAAGCGACCGGAATTTGCCGGCGTGTTCGGCGGGAGCATGCTGGTTCCGGGGATGGAGCCATTGGCGATGCTCTATTCGGGCCATCAATTCGGCGTGTATGTGCCGCAACTGGGAGACGGGCGCGCTATTCTCCTTGGCGAAGTACGGAACGAGCGGGGCGAAAAGTGGGACCTGCATCTGAAAGGAGCGGGGCTTACGCCCTTCTCGCGAGAGGGAGATGGCCGTGCCGTATTGCGGTCGACGATTCGCGAATACCTCTGTAGCGAAGCGATGCATGGGTTGGGGATTCCGACAACGAGGGCACTCTGCATCGTCGGGAGCGACCATCAAGTCTACCGCGAGCAGGTCGAAACCGGCGCGATGCTCGTGCGGATGGCGCCGTCTCATGTGCGGTTCGGCTCGTTCGAGATCCTCTATTACCGTAAGCAGCACGAGCAGCTCAAAATCCTCGCCGACTATGTCATCGCGAACCACTTTCCGAATCTAGTGGATGGCACGGATAAGTACGCGCGTTTCTTCTCCGAGGTCGTCGAACGCACGGCGAGACTGATCGCGCAATGGCAGGCCGTCGGCTGGGCGCATGGAGTCATGAACACCGACAATATGTCGATCCACGGCATCACTCTCGACTATGGTCCGTTCGGGTTCATCGACGACTACGATCCCGGCTTCATCTGTAATCACTCCGACCACAACGGCCGCTACGCCTTCAATCAACAGCCCTATATCGGTCTGTGGAATCTCAGCTGTCTGGCGCAGGCGCTGCTCCCGTTGGCCCAGAAGGAAGATTTGAAGGCCGCCCTCGACCGCTACACCCCACTCTGCGAAGGACAGTACATGGAGTTGATGCGGGCGAAGTTCGGACTCATCGAGACGAAGGAGGAGGATGCGTCGTTGATCCAAGACCTCCTGGCGCTCATGCATCTGCACCATGTCGATTACACAAGCTTCCTTCGCGCATTGGGCCTGTTTCAGGCCGGGTCCGCATCGCTGAACGAGCCGCTCCGCGACTTTTTCTTGGATCGTGAATCATTCGACAAGTGGGCCCATCGGTACGAGGACCGGCTGCGCGAAGAGAGGAGTCGAGACGAGGACCGCCTGGTACGCATGAACCGCGTCAATCCCAAGTATGTGCTCCGCAACTATCTGGCGCAGACCGCCATCGAGAAGGCTCAGCAGAAGGACTTCTCCGAGATCGATCGGTTGCTCACCCTGCTGCAAAATCCCTACAGCGACCAGCCAAGCATGGACGTCTACGCAGCCCCGCCTCCCAACTGGGGCAAGCACTTAGCAGTCAGTTGCTCATCTTAGACACGACACGCTTCCGGCATTCTTTATGCTTTGGCTTATGAGTAGTGCTTCCTCCTCGGGGGGGTCGCTCGACTCGCTGTCTCGGTGGGTTCATTGAGCGATCCCCCGCTTTTTCCCGTCGTTGGAATTCAGAATGGAGGCAGGGCGGCCTGCTCAGTCTGATGCTCGGCGCGGACGGTTTCGTGTACGTGTCCAATGCCAGTGGCATTTTCAAAGTTGTTCCGCAGTAGAGCCTCAAGCGTTTTTCTCTTCATCAGTCTGCCGAACCTATCCACACTGTCAGCCGGTTCCCGTAAAACACCTTGCAGACCCCCTCACAGTCTGTTGTAGAGTGGCGCGGTGACCTAGCGAGTGCCCCGCGCTCGCGCAGCGGCTGATTACAGAAGACGGATTCCTCTATGGCAAAAGGAAGTGGAGAATCGAAGCTCGCCCTGGTGGGGGTGCTCACCCTTGCCGTCGCGCTTGCCGGCGTGCTGTTGGTGAAAGAGCCTCTGCGCAGTTCGCGGCCGGTAGGGACTGGGTTGGATGTCAACCAGACCACTGGTGAGGAATCGGTCCGCGCGCGGCTGTGGGAAGATCCGGTGGCTGCGGTGCAGCGGGGTCTGCGAGGAACTCGGCCACCACCAACAGGGTCGTCCAAACCCGGCCAGCCGGTTGAGTCGTCCCTCTCTCAGCGTCTGAGACCCCTGCGACAGGCGATTGCCGATCGAGTCAAAAACAACGAGCGGATCACAGTCCTACTGGTGACCCTAAGTGGCGATCCCTATGCAGAGAGCACGGAGTCCCGCATCCGAGATCGCTATGCGGTCGGCACCGCACTGGGCGTGGCCTGCTATGTTCCGGAGGATGAAGGACATCTCTCCTTCATTGAGGGGGACGCTCAGGGCGTTGGTCATGCGTTGCCGTACGAGTGGTTTCGGCTCCGCAAGACACGAGTATGCGGCGAAGAACAGGATCGAATCCAGAGCACACTCGTCGTCTGGATTCCCGACGACGCCCTGAGTCGAGGGTTCTTGGCCACCCTGACCTCGTTGTCGCAGGCCATGGTGTGTCAGGAATCGAAACAGAAGAGCGAATGCGTCCTGACCGACGACCGGCGCAAACTGGTCCGTCTGAATCCGGCGTTGCAACAAGCTGTCACCTTCAAGCTCGTGGGACCCCGCAGTTCCTCCGCCCTGCGTGCCCTCCTGGAAGAGGCTGGAAGCTTGTATGGCGAGCCCCATGAAGGGGTCGGGGTCTGGCCGAACGCGAACGGGACCATAGAACTCTATTCGCCATGGGCCAGTGCGATGAAAGGGCTCTTGGCCTATGGGCTCAAGAAGGAAAGGGGAAAGGGTCCCGTATGTCAGACATATGAAGCCTGTGAGCAGGAGTTTTTTTATCGGCTGGCGGCCGCGGATGTGCGGCTTGTCTATGAGACCGGATCCGACGACCGACTCTTCGGCACGCTCATAGAAGAATTAGAACGTCGCCAGGTACGGCTCGGTTGGGACGCGGTGATCCTCATCGGGGAGTGGGATTCGTTGTATGGTCGAGCGCTGCCCATCGAGTTCCGTGCGGCAGCTTGTGCGAAAGTGGCGACCTTCACGGAGGCCGAGCTGAAGCAGATCCTGGTGCCGACGACGATCAAGGCCTGGTGTCCGACAGTCCCGCGTGCAATTGATCTGCAGATTCAACGCACGGCGGACTACGAATCCCTGACCTTGAACGTGTTCCGGTATAGCTATCTGAGCGGTCTCGACGGCGAAGTGCCGGGCGACGACGGCGCGAAAGCCGCACGTGTAGAGAAACCCAAAAATACTGAGACGGCGAAGGATGCTCTGGCTGGTGGGCTGAAGGAACGCCCCGAAGGCACCAGTCAGCTTGATTATGTGCGCGCCTTGGCCACGCGGATACAAGAGGAGGGAGAAGGCGCAAAAGCGATCGGTATCCTGGGCTCGGACCCCTACGATGCGTTGCTCATTCTGAAAGCGCTGCGACCGGCATTCCCGTACGCGATCTTCTTCACCGTCGATCTCGATGCACGCCACCTCCACGCGAGCGAATATACATGGACCAGGAACATGGTCATCGCCTCACCGTTCGGCTTGCAGTTGGACGGTGGTTTGCAACGCGATGTCCCGCCGTTCCGGAGCAGTGATCAAACGGCCACGTACTTTGCCGTACTCCGGGCGGTGAATCACGTGACCTGTCGCGCTGGGGGCGATCGGCAGAACCCGGCGGCCCTCTGTCCAGGGGGATATCACGTGGCTCAGACCCCGGAAGACCGAGTCTACGACGCGGCTGAACACCCTCGAATCTTCGAAGTGGGGCGAGAGGGTGCCGTGGACTTGAGCGTCGTGGATGTCGAAGGCGTGAGAACGATCCATCCCTTACGGACGGACCTCGAGCATTCAGACAACCTGGGACAGTTGAAGCAGGGCATCGGTCCAGGCAGCGTAACTGTCATGGCGCTGATCGGAATTGGGTTCTTGATCGGGGCGGTATTGACGTGGACCAATCAGCGACTCTGGCTCAGGGTCTCGCACTCCTGGCGCCTGTTTGTCGTGCTCGGCCTTGTCATCCTGGTCGGGTCGGCGGCCTTTTTGAACACGGGTGGCGTGACAGCTCTTATGGCCCATCACGATGAAGGTGAACCCTTCTCATGGACTGCCGGCGTCAGCATTTGGCCCAGCCAGTGCCTCCGGCTTCTCGCGGTGATCTTGTGCATCGTCTTTCTGGTCAAAGGCGCGCGCGATCTCGTCAAGAACAGCGACCAACTCAGCGAGGAGTTTCGGTTCCGTATCGATCAAAGCCATCGCTCCCGATTCACCTTGAGGACGTTCTGGACGAATCTGCAACGGGTCTACCATTCGGCCGCGACCAGAACTGCCCTTACCGTGGATCAAGCCTGGGCCTGGTACCTCGACGCAGCACGCCCGCTGCAGCGGACCGCGCGCGTGCTGGTCCTGTCCCTGTTGTATGGCGCGATCATGTTTTCCCTGGACCACTGGGTGCTAGACGAAGAGATGATTCACCCCTGTCGGGGCTGGCTGAGTTGTCACGTGGACTGGATCATGGCGCTGAGCACCATGGCGTTGGTCGTGTTGCTCAATCTGGCGGTGTTCGATGAAGTCATGTTGTGCCGACGGTGGATCAGCTGGGTGAGCCTCTCGAGCGGCGGCTGGTCGGAGCAGGTGCAGCAGGAGTACCTGAGCGAGTATGGATTAAGCCAAAACCACAAGGCCGAGTTTGAGAAGCTCAAGTACTTAGCCGGCATCGACCTGATCAGCCGACGAACGGAAGCGGTGAATCGCCTTATTCGGTACCCCTTCATCGCCTTGCTGATCATGATCGCTGCGCGCAACGACTTCTTCGATATCTGGAACTATCCACTCGTGCTGCTGCTGGCCTGGGCACTGAACGTCGTCCTGGCGCTGAGCGGGGCGTTGTTGCTCTATCGATCTGCCGACCGAGCGAAGCGGGAGGTCTTAGCCGGGCTGAGCAAGCAAATGATCCAAGCCCTCGGGCTCGGCAAGGACCACGAGATCCGTGCGAAACAAGTCCAATACATCATCGACCAGGTAGAGGCCAACCAGAAGGGCGCGTTCGTTCCCTTCTACCAACAACCTGTCGTCGAATCCTCCCTCTACGGCGTCGTGGCATTGCTGCAATATTTGTATATGAGATAACGGCCTACTCATGCGCGAAGAACAATTAAGCGGTCTGTGGACCAGAATCACGGGCGGCACAGATGGAAAGGGTGGAGGCAACGGCCCGGTCGTGATCTTGCTCCATGGCTTCGGCGCCCCGGGGGACGATCTCGTCTCGCTGGCAGACGTCTTGAACGTGCCGACCGGTACGAGGTTTGTGTTTCCCGAAGGCCCACTCTCATTGAGTTTTGGGCCGAGCGATGCGCGTGCCTGGTGGCTCATCGACATGGCGCGCATTGCGGCGGATCAAGCGGCAGGTCGGGCGCGAGATCTCTCGCAAGACATTCCCAAAGGCCTCGCTCCAGCGCGCGAAAAGATGCTGGTATTTCTAAAAGAAATTGAACAGCAGTTCGGGGGAGATCCACGCAAGACTGTTCTCGGAGGATTTTCCCAGGGCGCAATGCTTTCCTGTGACGTGATGCTCAGAACGACGCAGCCCTATGCCGGACTGGTCCAACTGTCCGGAACGCTCCTTGCCTCACAGGAATGGATTCCGCTGCTCCAGAAACGCAAAGGGCTGCCGGTCTTTCAAAGTCATGGAACGCAGGACGAGCTCCTGCCGTATGTCGGAGCGGAGCGCCTTCGCGACGCACTGAGCAAGTCCGGTCTCGCTGTCGAATGGCATAGCTTCCGCGGTGGCCATGAGATTCCAGAATCAGTCCTCCAGCGACTCGGTGTCTTTCTCATGAAGGTGCTGAAGAAACCATGAGCGCGCTCGAACCGTTTTTTCTCACCGGGCCCGATGGCAAGCGCGTTCGCGGAGATCGTGCCTTGGGGAACGATCGCCAGATTCTCTTCATCACGGGGTTCTTGTCCAAACGCTGGGGCAATAAGAGCAAGGCACTCGCACAGTGGTGTGAGGAGAAAGGCTGGGGGTTCTGTTGCTACGATGTGCGGGGGTTCGGGGAGTCAGAGGGGACGTTCACCGACTACACGTTGTCCGATTGGATCGCCGATGCGCGGCTCGTGTTGAACATGCTGAAAGATGGACCGCATCTCATCCACCCATCCCAGGCGTTATCTCACCCGCCCACCCCAAGCCTGTCGAGCCAGGCTCCTTTCCCGAGCGACGCGCTTCCTCCCAAAATCACCATAGTCGGCAATTCATTCGGTGGATGGATCGCCTGGATGATGGCCCAGGAATGCTCGGCAGTTGAAAAGCTTATACTCATCGCCCCAGCATTCGATGCTATTGGCGTCAGAACCCGGGAGATTTCGGCCGACCGGAGAAAACGATGGCATGCTACCGGCTGGATGCCTTGGGACGATGACCCCCTCCACAAGGATTGGCCGTTGTCGTGGAAATGGGTCGAGGAAAGCGACGCCTATTGGAAAACCAGCTTCGATCGACTCAGACCGGTGAACACGACGATCCTCCACGGTCTGCAAGATACAGTGATTCTGCCGAGCGTGAGCAGTAAGTTCGTCGAGCAACTACTCGCGCGCGACCCAGCGTTCCCTGTCGAACTCCAGCTGATTCCAGGCGATCATCGATTGAGCAGTCCTAAACAGGTTGAACGGGTTCGTCGGCTTGTCCTTGAAACCCCATGAGGCGCAACGATGCTGACGTTGATTCATAAAGAATGCGGTGGGCCTGCGCTGGACGAATCGCCGGTCGGAGAAGTCTGCGCCATCCCCATCGACCGGTTTCCCTTTACCTGCTTCAGTTGCCTTGAAGAAATTGACGACGAATCGGAAGTCCGGCTCTCAGAGGAACTGGGTATTTGATAGGCCGCCCCCTTCACTCTCAGCCTCCATCACGCCGGTTGTGCAACTGGATAGGCTTTTGTTATCGTGGCCACTCCCTTGAGACCCATTTCAATAATCAGAGGACTACATGGCGACTACGAACGACAAGCAAGTCATTTTTTCACTCGTCAATGTCGGCAAGGTCTATCCGCCGAAGAGGCAAGTGCTGCGCGAGATCTATCTCGGATTCTATTATGGCGCGAAGATCGGTGTGTTGGGTCTCAATGGATCGGGGAAGAGTTCGCTGCTCAGGATCATTGCCGGAGTCGATCAGAACTACACGGGAGAGATCACTCGCTCGAAGGGCTACAGTGTGGGTCTGCTTGAACAGGAACCGCAGCTCGATCCGGACAAGACGGTGAAAGAAATCGTCGAAGAGGGGAAGAAAGAACTCGTAGCCATGCTGCACGAATACGACACGGTCAGCAACAAGATGGGCGAGGCGACTCCCGATGAATTGGAAAAGCTCATCGAGAAGCAGGCCCAGCTGCAAGAAAAGATCGAGGCGGCAAATGGGTGGGAATTGGAAAACGTGCTTGATCACGCCATGGATGCCTTGCGTTGTCCGCCGTCGGACACGAAGGTCGGCGTGCTCTCGGGTGGCGAGAAGCGCCGTGTGGCGCTCTGCCGCCTCATGATCCAGGAGCCGGATATTTTATTGCTCGACGAGCCGACAAATCATCTCGATGCCGAGTCCGTGCAATGGCTTGAGCAGCATCTTCAGCAATACAAGGGCACGGTCATCGCCGTCACACACGACCGGTACTTTCTCGACAACGTGGCAGGCTGGATTCTCGAACTCGATCGCGGCCACGGCATCCCCTTCCAGGGGAACTACACGTCCTGGTTGGAGCAGAAGCAGGTGCGGCTGGAAAAAGAAGAAAAAGCCGAATCAAAGCGCCGCAAGTCTTTGGAACATGAGTTGGAATGGATTCGCATGTCTCCGAAAGCCCGTCAGTCGAAGGGCAAGGCGCGGCTCAATCGCTACGAAGAATTGGTCAATCAGAAGCAGGACGAGCAGGCCGCAGATTTGGAGATCTACATCCCGCCGGGCCCCCGGCTGGGCGACGTGGTCGTCGAATGCAAGGGTGTCAGCAAAGCCTACGGGGACAAGGTCCTCTACGAGAATGTGAACTTCAGCCTCCCCAAGGGCGGCATCGTCGGCGTGATCGGTCCGAACGGAGCCGGCAAGACGACGATGTTCCGCATGATCATCGGGAAAGAAAAACCGGATGTGGGAACGATCAAGATAGGTGAGACGGTCAAGCTGGGATATGTGGACCAGGATCGCAGCTTGGACCCGACCAAATCCGTCTATGACATCATCTCCGGGGGCCAGGAAACCATCATGCTCGGCAAGGTTGAAGTCAACGCCAGGGCCTACTGCGCCCGGTTCAATTTTGCCGGCACCGATCAACAGAAAAAAGTGAAGGACATCTCAGGTGGCGAACGCAACCGGGTGCACCTAGCCCGTATGTTGAAAGAAGGGGCGAACCTCGTTATCCTCGACGAACCGACCAACGATCTCGACATCAATACCCTGCGTGCACTTGAAGAAGGATTAGAAAGTTTCGCCGGCTGCGCCGTCATCAGCAGTCACGACCGCTGGTTTCTGGACCGGATCGCGACCCACATGATGGCGTTCGAAGGCGACAGCAAAGTGGTCTGGTTCGAAGGAAACTACAGCGAATATGAAGCGGATCGGAAGAAGCGGTTGGGCAAGGAAGCCGATCAGCCGCACCGCATTCGCTACCGCAAACTGACGCGCCAGTAGCTCCACCACCATGGCACCTCGCGCGATCATCACCGGGGCGGCGGGATTGATCGGACAGTACCTTGTGAAGACCGCTCCGCGATGGGCTCCCAGTTGGGAGGTAACGGGACTATCCCGCGCGGATCTTGAACTGACCGAGACGTTGGAGGTGGATGCGCGGATTCATGCGCTGAAGCCAGACCTCCTCATCCATTGTGCCGCTCTCAGCCGAACCAAGGCCTGCGAACAAGATCCTGATCAAGCCCACCGCACCAATGTGGAGGCCACCGCGCATCTCGCGCAGTTGTCCAAGAACATTCCATTTATCTTCCTGTCAAGCGGGGAAGTCTTCGACGGGAAGACCGGCTGGTATGGCGAGACGGATGAACCGAACCCGATCAATGTGTATGGCCAGACGAAGCTGGAAGCCGAACAGACCGTCTTGCAGAATCCCAAACATACCGTCGTTCGAATTGTCCTGACTGCCGGGACTTCGACCACAAGCGACAGGAGTTTTGTCGAAGATATGTGTCAGACCGCGAAGGCCGGCAAAGACGTGACGCTCTATGCCGACGAATTCCGCTGCCCGCTTCCTGCCGGTGTCATCGCCCGAGTCATCTGGGAGTTAGTCGATCGCAAGCAGGCGGGTCTCTATCACCTGGGCGGGAGCGAGCGGCTCTCGCGCTGGGAAATCGGTGAAACCTTGGGGCCTTGGTTTCCAGAGTTGAAAGGCCGCCTGATGACAGGATCCGCACGGAACCACGTTGGGAGCTTCCGGCCCGCCGACCTCTCGCTCCGCTGCGAGAAGATCCAGCGTCTCCTGTCGTTTCGCATTCCGGGGTTTCGTGAGTGGCTCAATGAGCGTTCACACCGAGGTGCGGACTTGTGGGATTACCTCGCGCCATGACAACCGATCCGTTCACGCTCGTCTTGACGGCTTGCTTTGTGAACGTGCTACCGAGGTCTTGCCTCTACAACTTGTTGGACAATTCAGTCCCCACCTGATCTAGAAAACGTTTTAGCCTAGCCAGCGCAGTCGAGTCTATCGATTGGATTTTCCACCCAGCATCGCGTCCATTCGCCCACTGGACAACGGCGGAGTCGATCAGTAAATATTTGGACTCCCCACCATCGGCAAGTTCGAGGTAGACCGGCATACTCATACCCGGTGTAACCGGGTGGTCTCCTGTGGCTCGCCAGCCGAATGTCGACAGATTCCAGAGCTGCCCTTTCCCATGGAAGCCCTCGCCATGGTAAAGAAAGGGACAACGGATCGAAATGCGCTGTCCGGCTCTAACGGCGTAGTTCTTGGACACCTTACCCTCCCCGGTAATTGTCCTTCTTTGTATGGTGTTTACTTAAATATAACAGGATTGCGCGTAAGTGCCAGGGTGAGTCATGGGGGACGGTATGCTTGAGAGGGTAGCCCCGCCGGAGTTTGATCGGAAGAAGTCAATACGGGGAGAGGCTAGAGAATGGCCAGCAGGGTGAGCTACTGGCTATGCTTGAGAGCGGTGAGGCGCGTCCGGGCGGTGGCGGCTTCTTTGCTGGTTGGATAGAGACGGATCACCTCTTCGTACAATTGCTTCGCGTGGGGCAGGTTCATTTGGCGCTCTTCGAACTCGGCGATCTCAAGCAGTTCCTTCGGCTTGTCCGCGCTGCAGGCGGCTAGCACAATACAGCACACAACAGCCCCTATGTGGATCCATTGTCTCATTGAGACTCCGGTCGCTCTCGTAGCGGCTGCCACCGGCGGTGATCGCGTCCGATCAAGAACCATCCCGCCAGGGTTTTCTATTCTCCCCCAACATACACTGCCGAGGGCCCAAAGAAAATGCAAAACGTATCAGGGGGAGAGTTAAACTACGGCGCAGATAGATCGATGCCATAGCGGGGCGCCGCGATGGCTTCGCTTCGACAATGTGGGCAGCGGCTTGGGCTCGTCAGACGGCTACGGTCACGAAAGACAAAGTCACAGTCCTGACAGCGTGCCGGGTCTAGAATGAATCGCTTTGTCCTGTCTCGCGCAACGGTTTTCACAACGTGGGTCAGATGCGCCTCGACCTGTCGCTCCGGAATGCCCAGCATCTGTGCCAACTGGTAAGACGATCGCCTGGTGCCCGTGATCAAATCGATGATTCGTTGACGCGGCGTCCGTTCGGGAGGCAGCATAACGTGGCATCGTAGGGAATCGCATGAGAAAAACCAAGTCGCCCGCATTATTCATGAAGGTTCGTCGCGAAAGCGTGCAGACGTGAAGCGAGACGGGCACTCGGAGGCCAGGGACTGGCTCTGCCGCTGCGGCAGTGCCTGTCCCGCTCCTCAGACGGGGACAGGCACCGAGAAGAAGAGTGCCAGCCCCCAACAGTATGTCGAAGGGCTGAACGGCGAGACTGCCCGTCACAGCCGCGTATCCACGCTTGCAGTAGAAGCTTCATGAATAATGCGGGCTAGGGTGAGTTGAACGGCGCCGGCGCCTCTGGCAGGATACAGACACCATGCCCGGTCATCCGATTCCTCATCAGGACGAACTCGCCGAACTCGCGCTGAAACGCGTGGTGGCCTCCGGGGCCGAGTACGGCGATATCCGCCTCCTGGACAGCACGACCCAGACCATTCGCGGCGAAGACCGCCGCATCGCTTCCATCCGAGAAGCGCAGGACCGCGGGTTTGGGGTTCGCGTGCTCTATCACGGCGCCTGGGGCTTTGCCGCCAGTTCCGTGCTTTCGCTGGAGGAAGTCCCCCGTGTGGCTGACTTGGCGATCGAGATCGCCAAAGGCTCCGCGTCTCTCGCGAGTGAAAAGGTGAAACTCGCGGACGAGCCGGTCCATCGAGACCGGGTCGTCACGGCGCGGCGGATCGATCCGTTTGCCGTCGCCCTCGAAAACAAATCGGCGTTGCTCCTGGAGACGATGGAGTCTGTCCATCGCCAGCCGGGTATTGTACGGAGCAGTGCGAGCCTCTGGGCTCGTCGAGACCGCAAGCTTTTTGTGTCGACCGAAGGTTCGCACCTGGAATTCGATCTCCTAGCCCTGAGCGGTGATTTCGATGCCACGGCAGTTCATGACGGGCGATTCGCCTCGCGGAGCTTCAATACGCCGCATCTTCGGACGGGCTATGAGTTAATCGAGGACGCTCATTTCCTGGCCGAGGCTCCCCGCATTGCGTCTGAGGCCGTCGAGAAAGTGAAGGCGCCCACCACCGAGCCCGGTCTGTACGATCTCGTCCTCGATCCTGAACATCTGTCGCTCATGATGCATGAGTCCTGCGGCCA
Organism: uncultured Nitrospiraceae bacterium; assembly: GCA_963825145.1. Classification (GTDB taxonomy): domain Bacteria; phylum Nitrospirota; class Nitrospiria; order Nitrospirales; family Nitrospiraceae; genus Palsa-1315. The sequence goes on along the minus strand of CAWGSC010000025.1, from coordinate 118,099 downwards.
TCCGAGCGAGCTCGACCGCGCGCTCGGGTACGAAGCCAACTATGCCGGCACCAGCTTTCTCACGACCGAAAAGCGAGGGACCTTTCGATACGGCTCGCCGCACGTCAGTCTCGTGGCTGATAACTGCGAACCGGAGACCCTCGCCGCAACCGGGTACGACGACGACGGTGTGGCCTGCCAGCAATGGGACATTGTGCGCGACGGCATCTTTGTCGGTTATTGCACGAACCGAGAGGTTGCGCCAAAAATCGGCGCAACCCGTTCGCACGGCTCCAATCGGGCGGACAGCTGGGGCAGCGTCCCGATCGTCCGCATCGCCAACATCGGATTAGAGCCGGGCGCTGCCACCCTCGACGAGCTGTTGGCCGATGTGAAACAGGGCATCTACATCGAAGGCCACGGGTCCTACAGCATCGATCAACGACGGTATAACTTCCAGTTCGGCGGAGACGCATTTTGGCTGATCGAGAAGGGGAAGCGGACCCACATGGTTCGTGATGTCGTCTACCACGGAATCACGCCGGAGTTCTGGAGCAGCTGCGACGGGATCGCGGATCGGTCGCACCGCCGCCGATATGGGTTCATCACGTGCGGCAAGGGTCAGCCGAGCCAGTCCGGCTGGATGACCCACGCGGCATCCCATGCACGCTTCCGCAACGTCAACGTCATCGGAGGGCAGGCCGGATCATGAGTACAATCGGCCACAAGACTTGGCCAAAGCTGACGAGTCCTGATGAGTTCCGGTTTCTTGCCGATCTGGTTCTGAAACATTCGACCGGCGACCACACGTTTGTTTCGTTGCAGGATCAGCAGAGCGGGACGACACGGTTTGCGAACAATCAGATTGTCCAGAACGTCGATACGAGACGCGGGTCTTTGAGTGTGACGGTGGCATTCGGACGGCGTCACGGCACTGCCGTGACGACGGACTTTACCGCGGGGGCGGTGCAAGAGACGGTGAATAGAGCTACGCAAATCGCGCACCTGTCGCCGGACGATCCTGAATACCTCCCTCCGGTGAAGTCACAGCCATATCTGACGCTTCCTACGACGCGAGGCGAAACTGCCGCGGCCGGGCCAGCCCGTCGACTGGAATATACGAACGAGGCGATCGGGCAATGCCGGATGGAAAATCTTGGCGCAGCCGGGATTGTGTCCTCGTCGATCACGACGGTCGGAGTGGCTGCAAACACGGGACTCTTCGCTCACGAAGAACGGACCGATGCACGATTCAGCCTCACGGCTCAGGCCGGCGAGGCCACCGGCTGGGGTGCCGCGGCCCATCGGTCCATCGATCATCTGAGGGTTCAGGAACGGACACTCGCCGCGATCGATAAAGCCAAGCGGGGCCTGGAGGTGCGCGAACTTCCGCCAGGGCGCTATACCGTGATTCTTGAGCCGGCTGCGGTCGCGGGGCTGTGGTCTTCGCTACTCTGGGCGCTCGATGCGAAGTCCTACGAGAAAGGCACAAGTGCCTTCTCAGGTAAATTGGGCCAGTCGATCGTCGATAAGCGACTGACGCTCCGCAATCTGCCGACGCACGAGGATCTCTTGGGCATCGGGTTTACCACGGAAGGATTGCCGACCATGGCATCCGACTGGATTACGGAGGGGACACTCACACAGCTTGCATACGATCGGTTCACCGCGAAGGGCCGAGGGATCGACAAGATCCCCACGCTCGACGCCCCCTGCCTCTCAGGAAAAGGACCGTTCTTGCCGACGCTACAGGAACTCATCAAGAGCACGGAGCGCGCCATCCTCGTGACGAACTTCTGGTACATCCGAGCGGTCAATCCGACCGATCTCACCTTGACCGGTATGACGAGAGACGGCACATTTCTCGTCGAGAATGGAGCGATCGTCTCGGCGGTGAAGAACTTTCGCTTTCACGAGAGCCCTCTGCGGGTCTTCAACCGGATTGCATCCTTCACCAATCCGGCTGAAGCGATCACGTCCGAAACCGGCAAGCTTCTCGTACCGGCTATGATACTCCACGACTTCCACTTTTCCAGTGTCACCCGATTCTGAGGCTCGTCACATTGATCAAGCGGAGCGATCGCAGTAGACCAAGCTCGCATGGGTTTGGACTGAGTAACAGGTTCATGGGGGTTAGGGGAGGATCGATGTTCGCTACACTCTTCGTTGTCGTTATGTCGAGTTGGCTTGCAATGTTCTCACTGGCGGCAGCCGCGCCTGCCGAGCCGACAGACGCTCTGCCTCTCTTCGACAATCTGGGCTCTCTCCACCATCCCATGACCACCACATCGGAACAGGCCCAACGTTATTTTGATCAGGGGCTCCGATTCGTCTATGCGTTCAACCACGAAGAAGCGATCCGATCGTTTGAGGCTGCTGCGGACTGGGATCCGGAGGCGGCTATGCCCTATTGGGGAATTGCGTTCGCGCTCGGCCCCAACATCAATCGTGTCATGGAGAAGAAGGACGAACGTCGGGCCATTGAGATGGTTCAGAAGGCTCGTCGGCTGGCAGACCGTGCCACTTCCAAAGAGCAAGCCTACATCGAGGCATTGGTTACGCGGTATGTGAGCCGGAAGGGGGCGAAGCGCAAGGGGCTGGATGAGGCCTATGCGAAGGCCATGCGATTGGTGGCGCAGCGATTCCCGGAGGATGACGATGCCTCCACGCTATTTGCCGAAGCGATGATGGATCTGCGGCCTTGGGATTTCTGGAAGGGGGATGGAAAGCCTCAGCCGGGCACCGACGAGATCGTCACCACGCTTGAGTCCGTGCTTGCTCGAAATCCCGATCACCCGGGGGCCTGCCACTACTACATCCACGCGCTCGAAGCCTCGCCGTTCCCTGAACGAGCGCTCGCCTGTGCAGCACGATTGCCGGAGCTCATGCCAGGCGCAGGGCATCTGGTCCATATGCCGGCCCACCTTTACATCCGGCTCGGCAAGTACCATGAAGCGGCCGAGCGGAACGAACATGCGGCTCACGTCGATGAAGCCTATTTGGCTACCCGCACACCGAGCGGGGATTATGCCGACGGGTACTATTCGCACAACCTGCATTTTCTCTGGGCCTCACTGATGATGGAGGGGCGTAGTGCGGAAGCCACGAAGGTGGCGCGTGAGCTGGCGGGCACGATTACCGAAGACGAAGCACGTACCGACAAGTGGAAAGAACTCTATCTCCCGACGCCGCTCTATTCACTGATTCGCTTTGAACGCTGGGACGAGTTGTTACGTGAACCGCCGCCACCAAAAGGCTTTCGGCTCATGGACGGCATGTGGCGGCTTGGGCGGGGGATGGCATTGGTCTCGACCGGTCGATTGCCGGGAGCCGAGGGAGAGCATTACGCGTTGGCCAACCTCACCAAGCAGATCAAGCGAGATCGGAGCCAGGAGGAAAAGATCTCGCGGACACTCCTCAAAATTTCGGAACGATTGCTGGCCGGTGAGATTGCCGCGCGCCGGCAACAATACGACGACGCGATTCGTAAGCTGAAGGAAGCCATCAAGCTGGAGGACAGTCTGCCCTACGTCGAACCTCCGCAGTGGCCGCTGCCGGTTCGTCAGTATCTAGGGTCTGTGCTGTTGCTGGCCGGTCGACCGGCTGACGCCGAAACCGAGTATCGAGCCGACCTCACGAGAAATCCAGAAAATGGGTGGGCGCTGATCGGATTGATCCAGAGCCTCAAGGATCAACAGAAGGACGACCAGGCGGCTGAGGTCGAAGATCGCTTCAAGAAGGCCTGGGCCCATGCCGACTTCATTCCGGCTGCCTCTCGAATGTGAAGAGCCGAGGGTGGCACATTTGTGAGCAACCCCTAGGAGGTTCGCCTTTCATGAACCAGGAAGCGCATCCAGCAGTGGGACAAAGAAGCCGCACGCGAGATAGCGTGCCACGGTCCGCAAGGAGCCCGATCGTAGAAAACATCTGAGTCGAAGCCGGGCCCGTAGAGACATATAAGACTTTACCAAGCGAATCGACTGAATCTGTGAGGAGGAACGTTTCATGACAAGGCAAGCTGCGCTATCGGTTCTTACGGTGGCCGTTCTCCTAGTCGGAGCTTGGAATGTACAGTCGACCAGCCACGCCGAGGCGGACGCGACTCCCGGCAAGGCCTATTTCGCGGGGGGCTGCTTCTGGTGCATGGAAGAAGCCTTCGAGAAGGTTGAGGGGGTGCTGTCTGCAACCTCGGGATATATGGGAGGTAAGGTCGCCAATCCGAGCTATGAAGAGGTGTCCGCTGGACGAACAGGGCATGCGGAATCGGTCGAAGTGATCTATGATCCATCCAAAGTAAGCTACCAGAAGCTGCTGGATGCCTTTTGGCACAATGTCGATCCTGTCACACCAAACGCACAATTCTGCGACCACGGCAGCCAGTATCGCTCGGTCATTTTCTTCCAGACCGATGAAGAGAAACGTGCGTCGGACACTTCAAAACAAGCGATCGAGCAATCGAAACGATTCACAGAGCCGATCGTCACGCAGATTGTGCCGGCTTCACAGTTCTATCCCGCCGAGGAGTACCATCAGGACTTCTACAAGAAGAATCCTATCCGCTACAAATTCTACAAATACAATTGTGGTCGAGCCCAACGACTGGAAGCGTTGTGGGGAAATCCCTGACGTAAGCCGAGCTGCATGTCCCTCCCTGCTGAGCCTTTGCGAGAGTCGGGCGACAAGCTCCCCACCCTCGGTGTATATTTCTGATCCCAGCAACCGGTGCCGATACCTTTGCCCAGTGAGGTGCGGTTCGTGAAACGTCCGATTCGACGATCGATAAGGAAACCAGTGATCGGGGTCATGGGTCCGGCCAAGGCTGGTATTCGAGAATTGGCTGATGCCAAAACCTTAGGAGAACTCATTGCACGTCAAGGCTGGGTGGTGTTGACGGGAGGACGAGCGAGCGGTGTGATGGATGCAGCCAGCGAAGGGGCGAAGTCGGTTCCCGGCAGCTTGACGATCGGGATTCTTCCGGATGGCAAAGTGCAGGTGTCACGATTTGTGGACGTGGCAATCCTCACGGACCTGGGCCAGGCACGCAATAACGTGAACGTCATGTCCAGCGACGTCATCGTGGCTTGTGGGCTCGGCGGTACTGGAACGGTTTCAGAAGTTGCGCTGGCGCTGAAGGCAAAGAAGACCGTGATTCTATTGGGAGTTGACAAGGCCGGTGTGGGCCTGTTCACAAATCTCGCTCCCCGTCTCGTCCATGCCGCTGCCTCGCCCGAGGAGGCGGTCAAGCTGATCGGCGATCTCCTCTAGCAGGATGCTCCTGTCATTCCACGTATGTAGACCCCCGAATCTTCCACGGAGCGACATAGTTTTCCTCAGCCTGCCAACGATCGTGTGCAGCCGTCCCTAATTCTCTGATCGAAAATCTCTGAGAAGTTTTCGCCTCCGAAGAACTGGGGCACTTTCTTGGGAAAGCCGACAGTTCCCAAACGTCCACTCTGTGCAGATCACGCCATAGTGCGGCATGCGGCATGGCCGTCGTTTTCCCTGTCCTATCCGCAGGTTAGTCTAGGCCCCTCTCGGCACGGATCTTGAGACCTATCAGGCCTTTATGAAGGTTGTCTTGTGCATCGGAATATAACCGCACACCATGGCCACAGACGACACAAGGAGCGAATTGCTCTGTTCACGCCTGCTTCGCACCTCTTGTGCGCTGGTGGTGATGCTGTGCCTGCTGATTGCAGCCATCCCCACACCAACGAGGCCCGACTACGACGGCGCCTACCCTCGGTATTCTAAGCAGGAAATCCGTCGGGCCATCGCGTGGTCTGCCAAGAAGTATCACCTTGACCCCGCCCTGCTGCGCGCTGTCATCAAAGCCGAATCTGATTTTCGCCAGCATGCCGTGTCTCCCAAGGGAGCGGTCGGCTTGATGCAGCTGACGCCGGCTACCGCGGCCAGATTGCGTGTGAACGACTCCTACGATTCCATCCAGAACATTCGCGGAGGCGCCAAACAGTTGCGGCATCTGCTGAACCTCTACCAAGGCGATCTTCCGCTGGCCTTGGCGGCCTACAATGCCGGGGTCCATCGCGTCAAAGACCACAAAGTTCCACGCATTCGAGAAACCCGGGCCTACGTCAGGAAAGTGCTTCGGTACTATGAGATTTTTCGTTCTCCCCCACAACCTCTTTCCAAGCATGAAAAGAATAGAGCGGGGCGCTGACTAGGTCGAACTCCCATTCTCATGCATACAGGACCACGCTATCGGGCACCCCTGATTTTTCCTCACCAGGTCTTCTAGATCGCCGGGGCCTCGGGATCTAGCCTGCAATATTCATGACGGTTCGGCGCGAAATCGCGCAGTCGCCAAGCGAGATAGGTGCGCGGAGCCATGAAGGAGGCCATCCTTTCATGCGGTGGAGAGAATGAGAGACCGTTGGAGTGGGGGAAAGTCCTAGGCGGGCTGGTTCTTAGAGCTTGGCTGCCATAATGATGGCTCTGATCCGTTCACGTTGGGCCGGCCTGATCCCCGTAAACTCAAGACCGAAATCTGCACCTTTGACCCACCGCACGAGGGCTTCGTCGATGCGCAGAGGCCATTTCTGATCGTGAAGGAACAGAGTCAGGCGGAACGTCATGCCGGCCTGCACCTGGACTAGCGACCTTGCCTGGCAGCCGTTTGTTGAGAGATCGAGAACCGTTGCCTCGCCCTCGAAGTCATTCTCTCCAAAAAAGAATAGACGGCAACTCAGGCTGAGACGGCGGCCTCGACGTTCCGCCATCGTGGTCTCGCGGTCAGAGCCTAAAGCTCGGTTGGATCCGGGGTCTTGCGTGGCCATGGATCATGTCCTTCCCTCAATCACCCTGAGAGGAAAAAGATCGATCGTACAACTACTTTACCGGATGAGCGGTCAGTCCACCTTCTTCAAGAGGAGTAGCTCGGAAGAGAGGACGACAGGGTATTGATCGCAGTATAGCGAATTGGTTTTTATATGTAACAAAAACCTCGTAATTCGCTATCGTATCCGAACCAATCTCTTCCGCGGCTTGCCTAGAAAGAAGGCTTGACCTATCTGGAATGGGTCTGCGACAAGAGAGATACGTTGATCTGGGAGGGATATGCCGATGGAACGACACCTCAACCAACGAATGGCCGCATTGGCCCATTCGGAGATTCGATCGATGACCCAAGCCTGTGTCCAAGTGAAGGGTCTCAACATGGCGCAAGGGGTCTGCGATACGCCGGTTCCATCGGTGGTGCTTCGGGCCGGGGCAGAGGCGATGGAGCACGGGAAGAATGTCTACTCGCGATTCGATGGATTGCCCGAACTGCGGCAGGCGATCGCCAAGAAGCTTCGGCAGTACAACGGGATCGTGGCTGACCCCGAAACGGACGTAACGGTCAGCGCGGGAGCCACTGGGTCCTTTCATTGTGCTTGTCTAGCGCTGCTCAATCCTGGCGACGAGGTCATCCTCTTCGAGCCCTACTACCAGTATCACATTAGCGCACTGTTGGCGGTTGAGGCGGTTCCGGTGAGGGTGAAGATGCGGGCTCCCGACTGGACTTTTTCCCTAGCCGACGTTGAGCACGCGATCACACCTCAAACCAAGGCGATCATTGTGAATTCGCCTGGCAATCCATCAGGGAAAGTGTTCAGCCGGCTAGAACAGGAGAGTCTTGCCGCAATTGCGCTGCAATACGATTTGTTCGTGTTCACCGACGAAATCTACGAGTACTTTCTGTATGACGGTCGGACACATGTAAGCTTCGCAACCTTGCCTGGTATGGCCGACCGTACGATTACCATCGGCGGGTACTCCAAAACATTTAGTATCACCGGTTGGCGCATCGGCTACAGTGTCGCAGCAGCGCGGTGGGCACAGGCGATCGGAGCCATGAACGACCTGCTCTATGTCTGTGCACCGACGCCGTTGCAGGCGGGGGTGGCGGCGGGCATCCAGAATCTTTCGGACTCGTTCTATCGAGACCTGGCGCGCGACTATCAACGCAAACGCGATCGGTTCTGCGGGGCCTTGGCGAAGGCGGGCTTGACGCCGTCGATTCCACAGGGCGCGTACTATGTGCTGGCTGATGCGTCGCGTCTGCCTGGCACAACGGGAAAAGAGCGGGCGATGTCGCTCCTCGAGACGATCGGGTTGGCCGGTGTGCCGGGCGAAGCCTTCTTTTCAGGGCCTGAAGGGAGGCAGTTCATTCGATTCAGCTATGCTAAAATCGATGCTGATATAGACGACGCCTGCCGGCGGCTTGCGCGGCTTGGCTAACAGGCTGTTGAAACGTCCCCCAGCACGAAGAAGGTTGAGGTGTCGCGTAACGCTAAGATAAAGAGAGTGTGATCTTCGCTCAATCTTGATCTCGACCTCAGCCCGCTTGTGTGCTGCACCCAATTTGCTTGATCGCTTGTCTGCCAGTTCACCAAATGGTAAGTAGGAAGAGGCGATACGAGTTGAAAGGCCGACATGCTCCTACGATATTTTGTTGTTCCTATCCTTCTCACCACCACAGTACTTGTAGCGGCATGCGCCGGGCTGGCGGTTCAACGAGCTGATTCCACGGATCCCCTTCCTTCCTCTAGTGTGTTTCAACCCGGTGACCGCCATATCCTCGCCGGTGAATGGGAATATGAGGACGGCGCCGTCGTTCGGTTGACACTCGACGAGCAGGGCAACGGTCGCTATGCTTGGAAAGACGGGCGATTTGGGACACGCAAGCTCATCGGTCATACCTGGCACGGCAGGTGGTTTCAGAAAGGGAATGATCGAGAGGGTGGATTTACGGTCGAGCTATCGCCGGATTTCACAGAAGGGGAAGGCCGCTGGTGGTACAGCCGTATCGGAGCCGAGCGTGCTCCCACGCAGAAGGGCGGAACATTTCATCTCAGTAAGAAGACCGCTTCACTGAACCGCAATACAACTCCACCGGCACCGTAAGATGTTTCTCATGCCATAGCCGGTGACCGGCAGGGAGCCTCATGGAAGGACGTAAGCATACCCGTTTCGCAGTGCAACTTCCCGTGTCGTTCAGTGGAGACCAGCTTTCCGACGCAGGCACGATCTTGAATGTGTCTGCGGAAGGTTGCGCCATCATGTCGGACACCGTCGCCGGCGTGGGAGTCTATCTACAATTGACGATGCAACTCCGGGAGCGAGAGGATCCGGTTCAAGTCGATTTGGCCGCAGTCCGGTGGGTTTCCAAGACGAGGTTTGGTGTCGAGTTTATTAAGATACGTCCTGAAGAGGGGGACCGGCTGAAGAAGTTCGTCAAGGTTTTGGAATCAACGGCCTGAGTGCAGGCGACCGCAACGAAATTCAGGCAGCTATTTCATCGCGACAGCCCGGACTTGTTCATATGTGGTCAGGCCGGCGAGTACTTTCAGAATTCCGTCCTGCACCAGTGTCACCATCCCTTCTTTTGCGGCCAGGCTCTGCATCTCTGCAGTTTTGGCGCGGGTCTGAATCAGATTTCGCAGTTCATCCGATCCCCTGAGAAGCTCATGTAAGGCGATCCGGCCTTTGAGGCCTGTCTGGTTGCAGGCTTCGCACCCACGCCCTCGATAGAGCTGAAAGTCATCGCGATAGTCCAGGCCGAGCGCCTTCCACGCGTATGCACCGTATCCATGTGCTAGTTTTTCGTACTCTTGGGCGGTTGGATGGTACGTGTCTTTACAATTGACACAAATCCGTTTGCAGAGTCGTTGTGCCAGCACCCCCTGCATGGCATCGGCAAAGTTGAAAGAATCGCACCCCAGGTCGAGGAGGCGGACCACAGTCTCGACCGCCCCATTCGTATGTAATGTGCTAAAGACCATGTGGCCGGTCAGTGAGGCCTCGATCGCCACATCGGCAGTTTCTTTATCCCGCATCTCACCGATCATGATGACGTCCGGGTCGGCTCGTAAGAATGACCGCATGGCGGCGGCAAAGGTAAACCCGATTTTGGGATGGATCTGCACCTGGCGGAGGCCTTCTTGGCTGATCTCAATCGGGTCTTCCGCCGTCCAGATTTTTCGTTCGTCTGTGTTGAGATGGCGAAGCAGAGCGTGTAGCGTCGTCGTTTTTCCTGACCCGGTGGGACCCACACACAAGATGATGCCGTGCGGTCTCTCCACGATTTCCAGGAGCGACGTCAGCGTGGCCGGAGCAAACTCCATGGCATCGAGAGGGAGAGGCTCCTTCGCCGTGAGCAACCGCATGACGATGTCTTCGTTGTTACCGGCTGTCGGCAATGTCGCCACGCGCAGTTCGATTTCTCTATCCTGATTCAGCTTGAACCGGATCTTCCCGTCCTGCGGCTTCCGGCGTTCAGAAATATCCAGACTGGACATGATCTTGATGCGGGACACCAAGGCTCGGCGATAGATCGCGGGGATCCGCATATAGGTTGAACATGTACCATCCACGCGAAAACGGATTGCTGTTTCCTTGCGATCCGAGTACGGCTCGATATGGATGTCGGACGCCTCGTGTTTGTACGCCTCGACAATGATCTGACTCGCGAGCCGTACGATCGCGGAATCGTTCTCGTCAATGCCATCGGAGTCGCTGTCGAGAGCTTCTTCATGGTGAGCGTCGCTGACCAGCTCGCCCAGCGTATCCGCAATTGACCCACTGTCGGTTTCTCCGATCGTGGCGTTGAGAAACCGCTCGATATCACACCGCAGGCCCAGGGCATATCGTATCGTCAGGCCCGGGAAGGCGCGCTGGATGTCATGACCTCTATCGAGATCATGGGGGTTGTCGATCAGGACATCCAGAATATCTCCCTGCTGCTTCAGCGGGAGCCAGTGATGCCTGCGAAGGTAATCGTGACTGAGATTATTGAGAAGGTGGGGATCAGCGATGGTCCGTTTGTCGTACGGGATATAGGGGCAATCGAAGAACGTGCTCAATGTCTTGCCGAGCGCCGCTTTCGGAACTCGGTATTTCTCAATCAACAGGCCTTCTAAGTCGGTCCATCCTTCCAGAGACTCCTGAATCGCTTTCACGAGATCCGCTTGGCGGATGAGGCCCTCGTGGATCAAGGGATCGTAGGCACGTGGTTCGATAGTTCTGCGGGCCGGCTTCTGCATTGTTCCCATTATGAGCGTCCTGGAAGGAGCACGCAGTTCGTTCCGGTGCTCCACTGTTAGTCGTAATTACTGTTCAGTATAGAGGGATTTCCCTCGTTCACAACCAATATCAAAAAGGAAACGCGGTCCTTTGCGAGCTAAACAGGCGCGGGAGCCGGCAACAAGCTTGTGGGGAATGGTGAGGCTGCGGAATCGGGTTGACGACGTCGAAGATGGCTGAAGAATCGCAGTCGCCAAGCTCTGCGCAATGGTCTGCTCCAGCGCAGGCCTGGAGCGGCTCGCCTTCGCTATCATTGCGAGCGGGCATGTTCGGCGTGGAGCTGAAGGCTGGCGCGCAGGTTCTTGTCGGCCGTGGCGGCTACAGCAATGACACCATGAAGCCTCGGTGTCGGTTGATTGAAGGCGAAGGGTTTCCCGGCCGCATCACTGATGGCGCCGCCACTTTCATCGATGAGCAGGACTCCGGCCGCGAGATCCCACTCGTTTTCCGGCTCGATGGTCAAGACGGCTTGGACACGACCGGCAGCGACCAGGGCAAGTGCATTGGCGATGGAGTACATGGGGCGGCACTGAGCGGTCTCGGCGAGGGTCGACCATCTGTTACCCCTGAATTCCCACGCATTGACCATGATGACGGGATCGAACTCACGAGCGTGGGAGTGGGTGACGCGCGTGTCGTTTAAGAACAGTCCGCCGCCGCGCACCGCAGTGAAGAGTTCGTCGGTCGAGGGATTGAGGATCGCGGCGACGACTGGTACGCCTCGTTCAATTAATGCGGCAGAGATGCAGAACTCCGGCATCCGATTCACCAGGGCCTTTGTGCCGTCGATGGGGTCCACAATCCAGACGCGGGCGTTGGTGAGTCGAGCCGGATCGTCGGGAGACTCTTCCGAGAGCCATCCATCCTGTGGAAACTCCCGGCGCTGCATCTCGTGCAGAATCCGGTTGACCTCGTGATCCACGGTGGTGACCGGCGAACGGTCCGGCTTCGTCTGCACTTCGAACCCAACCCTGACCATTTCACGCACCATCGCGCCGGCGTTCCGAACCGCTTCGACCAACGCGGCCAATTCTCGTTCCATGTTGCATGCCTCGCAGAGTAGATCAGGAAGGGTAGCAGGTCTTGCTCGATCGGCAAAGCGGAAAGACGGCATCCGGCAACCCGCGTGGTGGCCCACTTGACCATCGCGGAGAACCTGCGTACAAGCAGGGGGTCCTGCGAGGTCTCTACCGATGAAGCTGGTCCAGAAACGATCCAAAAAGACGGGGCTCCCTCCGGGCACCCTTGTCCATATCGGCGAGAAAAAAACGGACAAGGTCACGATCACGGCGTTCAACTACGCAGGCGATCGCTGCGACGAACGCAAGGATGTGTTGCCCGATGCGCTTGCGCCACCGACCGATGAGTCCGTCATCTGGGTGGATGTCGGGGGCATCCACAAGATGGACATTCTGGAATCGTTCGGAACACAGTTTCAGCTCCACCCGTTGCTCCTCGAAGACATTGCCAACACCGATCAGCGGCCGAAACTCGACGACTATGAAATCTGCCTGTTCCTTGTGATGAAGATGCTCTCAGTCACCGACCGACAGGATATTGTCGTCGAACAGGTGAGTCTGGTCCTCGGACGGAACTTTGTGTTGTCCTTCCAGGAAAACGGGGCTGACGTCTTCACCCCGATCCGGGATCGTCTTCGTGGGAATAAGGGGCGTCTGCGGCAATCCGGGGCCGATTACCTGCTCTACGCACTGGTCGACGCAATAGTGGATCAATACTTCGCCGTACTGGAGGTGTTGGGCGAGAAGATCGAAGCGCTGCAAGAACTGGTGGTCAGCGATCCTAAGCCGGAGACGCTACACCAGGTTCACGCTCTCAAACGGCAGTTGCTATTTCTGCGGCGGGCGGTGTGGCCACTCCGTGAAGCGACGAACAATCTTTCCCGATCGGAATGCCCTTTTTTACAGGAATCGACGAAGGTATTCTTCCGTGACGTGTACGATCACGTGGTTCAGATCGTGGATACCATCGAAACGCTTCGCGAAATGGTCTCAGCCTGTCTCGATATCTATCTGTCGACCATCAGCTATCGGTTGAACGCCGTGATGAAGGTGCTGACGATCATTACGACGATTTTCATGCCGCTGACCTTCATCGTCGGTATTTACGGGATGAACTTCGAGCACATGCCGGAACTGAAGTGGGAGTGGGGTTACCCGCTGGTGCTCGGCGTGATGGTGGCAATCTCGATCGCCATGCTGGGATTTTTTAAATTGAAGAAGTGGATCTAATAACCTGGTGCGATAGGCCGCCATGGTTCTGCTCAAAACCTCTCTATCTCCTATCACGCAAACAATCTGCTAAGGGGACGCGCCTTGACTCACGCGCGAGTGTGGCAGGGCCAGACTACGGGCCAGAGGATGGAGGCATGGGGCGAGAAGGGGGATCGTCAGAGATGATCGTGCCCCGGGAGGCCGATGTCACGAGCAAGGCTCAGGCAACTGGCGCCACATCAACGCATCAAGGGAGGGAGTGATGAGGAGACGACGGTTTGTCACCGTCACGATGGGCGTGCTAGTGCTCGGTGGGTTGATCGAGGCAGGCTATGGCAGGGCAGACACGCCGGCGGGTGCGCAAGGAGTACCGTCCGAGCTGCCGGGAGCTACCCAGAACCGGAACAAAGACTTGCCGGTGGCACAGCGGTTTGTCATCTTGCCGACATTCACAAACGACGCGGTGCTAGATAAAGCAACCGGTCTGGTCTGGGAGAGGTCCCCGCAGACGACGAGCGCCAGATGGACCGAGGGCCGCCGCATCTGCATCGAGAAACATGTTGGAGGCCAGAAAGGATGGCGGTTGCCGTCCCTCGAAGAATTGTCCGGTCTGGTGGATTTCTCAATAGCCCCTCCGGGCCTGGCTCTTCCGCCGGGCCATCCATTTCTGGCCATCCGGTCGGCTGTCTATTGGTCGTCGACGAGGCCTGGCGAGGATCCCAAAGGCGCGTGGGGCGTGCATTTCGGCTTAGGAGGAGGCGCGACCTTCATCAATTGGGCCCACAGCATCCAAGTCTGGTGTGTCCGTGATGGCATGACTGCGGATCAGCCGTGAGACTTCGGCGATTGGAACGAAATGATCGCTTGCGGCGGGCCGGCAGCCTGGGGCATCGGCCGGAACGGTCCATGCTGGCCGGCCGAGCCCGCATGATTCATGGACGGTTTTGCTGCAATTGCTCAAGTTCAGGTGAGAGGCGCGGGGCGACCAGAAGGTGGGAGTCTATTCACTGATTTCGACGCGATCGACGAAGTAGGCAGTCTCTCCGAAGCAATTTGTGGGAAGGTAGCGATACTCTTTGTAGTGCAGGACCAATCGTTTTCCCATGGTCTCCGAAAGCTGCGCTGCCACCTTCGAGTCCCAGACTGAAAAGCTCCACAATACCGGGGCCACGCCCGGCACCGTGGTCATGGCCAGCTCCCCTTCGTGTGTCTTGCAGACCCAGCCCTTGTTGGAAAATTTCTGAATATAGCCGGCCCGGCTTCCGTCGGAGTAGCTGTAGTTGAAGGCGATGAGCAAATAGGCTGCCCCCAGAAGCAACGTCAGCATCACCGTCGCGCGCCACAGCCGCTTCATGCGGAAATCTCCTCAGTTCTCGATCGAAGATCGGAGAATAACCAGGGAGCCTCGGTCTTCCGTCGAGTTTCGTAGGCGGCGATGGCTGCCTCATGTTGTAAGGTCAATCCGATAGCGTCGAGACCCCGATACAAGCCGTCTTTTCTGAATGGGTCGATCTCGAAACGACAATGGGTATTGTCCGGGGTGGTCACTGTCTGATTTCCGAGGTCCACTGTCAGCTGGTATCCGGGCGTCGCCAGGACGTCTTGCATCATTGCCAGAACCTCGTCGGCCCTCAACACCACCGGCAACATGCCATTTTGGAGACAGTTGTTGTAGAAGATGTCTGCGAAGCTCGGCGCGATGACACAACGGAAGCCCTGGTCGAGGAGCGCCCAAGGGGCATGTTCACGCGACGATCCGCATCCGAAATTATCGCGC
This sequence comes from uncultured Nitrospiraceae bacterium, assembly GCA_963825145.1. Lineage (GTDB taxonomy): Bacteria > Nitrospirota > Nitrospiria > Nitrospirales > Nitrospiraceae > Palsa-1315. The sequence continues at coordinate 103,027 of CAWGSC010000025.1, read as the reverse complement.
GTCAGGAGAATCGTCGCACCCTGAAAGCGCGGTTGATTCAAAAAAAACTCCGGGTTCTGTGACCCGTCCTTCTGCCTGCGCCAATCGTAGAACAACCCATCGCGGAGCCCGGTTCGCTTGATCGTTTTCAAAAATTGTTTCGGGATGATTTGATCGGTATCGACATTGACACGGTCTAACGGCGCGACCAGACCGGTCATGGTGGTAAAGGGCTGCATCATGATCCTCCTAAAATGTGAAAGGTGGAGCGTGAGGCGTGAGTGATATCTTGAAATTCGTTCGTCAATCCCTTCACGCCTCACCTCATCCGGTTTTCACGACCAATGACGAATGTCGACGAAATGGCCCTCGACTGCCGCGGCTACTGCCATCGCTGGCGACACGAGGTGAGTCCGGCCGCCGGCTCCCTGGCGCCCTTCGAAATTTCGATTGCTGGTCGAGGCGCAGCGTTCTCCAGGCTGAAGCATATCGGCATTCATCGCCAGACACATACTGCAGCCGGCTTCCCGCCACTCGAATCCCGCATCTTTGAACAGACGGTCGAGCCCTTCCTGTTCGGCTTGCTGTTTCACGAGGCCGGAACCGGGCACGACCATCGCATGAACGGTCTTCGCGACATGCTTGCCCTTCGCCAAGCTCGCGGCCAGGCGAAGATCCTCGATGCGTGAATTGGTGCAGGATCCGATGAACACCGTATCGATTTTGATATCGGTCATGGGCATGTTCGGAGTGAGGCCCATGTATTCCAACGCCCGCGCCGTAGCCTGGCGCTGGTTCTCGTCGGTGATCGTACGCGGGTCCGGCACTCGTTGATCGATGCCGGCCACCATCCCCGGACTCGTGCCCCAGCTGACTTGTGGCGCGATGTCCTCGGCCCGCATCGTGACGGTCATATCGTATGTCGCGTCTGCATCGGTCTTGAGCTGCTGCCAGGCTTGTACCGCCTGCTCGAACATCACCCCCTTCGGAGCCAATGGACGTCCTTTGATATAGGCAATAGTGTTCTCGTCCGGTGCGACCATTCCGGCCCGCGCGCCCCCCTCAATCGACATGTTGCAGAGCGTCATGCGCCCTTCCATGCTGAGGGCGCGGATCGCCGAGCCTGTGTACTCGATGACATAGCCGGTTCCGCCGGCTGTTCCGATCTTTCCAATGATTGCCAGTATCACGTCCTTCGCCGAACAGAAGGTCGGCAGCACACCGTCGACGCGAATCTCCATGGTTTTGGGTCGTCTCTGCACCAAGCACTGTGAAGCCAGTACGTGCTCCACTTCGCTGGTGCCGATGCCGAAGGCCAGCGCGCCGAACGCTCCATGTGTCGACGTGTGCGAATCACCGCACACGATGGTCGTCCCCGGCAGGGTAAAGCCCTGTTCGGGTCCGATTATATGCACCACGCCTTGGCGGATGTCGTTCATGCCGAAGAGCGTGATATTGAAGTCACGGCAATTCTCCTCCAGCGTCTGGATCTGTTTCGCACTGAGGGGATCGGCGATGCCCAGTGTCCGGTCGGTGGTCGGGACATTGTGGTCCGGCACCGCCAACGTGGCGCCAGGACGTCGAGGCCGGCGGCCCGACAGCTTGAGCCCTTCAAACGCCTGCGGCGAAGTCACTTCGTGGACCAGCTGACGATCGATATAGAGCAGGGTGGTCCCGTCGGGCTCTGCGCGGACGACGTGGGATTCCCAGATTTTGTCGAAGAGGGTTTGAGCAGCCATACATGATCCTCAATGATCGGTCTCTCTCGGAGGGTACCTCCGAGCGGATGCATATTATACAGAGTCCTCCCATGGTCTGTACAAGAGTACGCACCATGTTTCTTGCGTTGACCGAATGGACGTGGTACACCGCCTGGTGGGTGGGTACCAGGCTCCTTCCTTACGATTGCCCCGGAGGATTGTGCCGTGACTTCTCAGGTATGGGCCAATCCCGCCATCATAGAGTGGTCGCAACTGCTCCTCAACAGTTTCCGTCGCTGGATCGGGCGTGAACTGCTCGAGCGGGCGGGCGGTCCGGACTATCAGGCCCACGCGCTCTTCCAGTCTCCCTTTGTCGTCGTATCCCACGGGATGGAAGAAGACCCTCTCCTTAATTACGGCAATCAAGTCGCGCTGGAGCTCTGGGAGCTGACGTGGGAGCAACTCGTGAAGACCCCGTCGCGGCTCACAGCTGAGCCGGTCAATCGAGCCGAGCGGGAATGGATGTTGGAGCAGGCCAGGTCTCGCGGCTATCTCGATACCTATCAAGGGGTGAGAATTGCTTCAACAGGGCGCCGCTTTCTCGTCGAGAACGCCCTCATCTGGAATGTCGTGGATGCAGAGGGACAGAGAGTCGGGCAGGCTGCCACCTTTTCGCACTGGACCTGGTTGACCTGACCGACTTACAGACGCGAAAAAGATGTTCTGGCGAGTTCGTAGAGCGACGGTTTGAGCATCCTGCTAGAGGGCTGCAAGGAACTGAAACCGCGGACAAGAGTGACCATCAACGACCACAGTCTCCAGGAACATCGCCGTTGGTCTGATCCACAGACCGCGGTCGCCGTAGAGTGCGCGATAGACCACGTATTCCTCTTCCGTTTCTGAGTGCCGAGCCACCCCCAGCACCTCGTACTCGTAGCCCTTATAGTGCCGATAGCGGCCAGGTTGCACCATCGTGTATCCTTTCCTTTCTGACGTCCTACTATAAGGGAACACATGATGAAATCACAGAGTCGGGTATCGAAGGGCAAGACACATGATGTGATCGTCATAGGCGGCGGGTCGGCGGGCTATGCCGCGGCACGGACCGCACGTGATGCCGGCGCCGACGTGGCGATCGTGGATCAGGGCCCGCTTGGGGGGCTCTGTATCCTGCGTGGTTGCATGCCGACAAAGGCCATTCTGCGTTCTGCAGAAGTCGCGGCCCTCTTCAAGCGGGCGAAGGAGTTCGGACTCTCTCCGGTGTCGGCACACGCTGATCTGTCGGCGATCGTGGATCGAAAGGATCGGTTGGTCCGCGAGTTTGCCGACTATCGCATTCAGCAGCTTCAAGACCCAAGGATCACACTATACCAATCGCGGGCGGTCTTTCTGTCGCCCCACGAAATCTCTGTCGGAGACACCGTCTTATCGTCCGGCTCATTCATACTGGCTACCGGGTCAAGGCCCAGTGAGGTTCCGATCCCTGGGTTGGCCCAAGCCGGATATTTCACGAGCGATACGATCCTGGATCTTCGTAGCCAACCGGGCTCACTGATCATTCTGGGCGGTGGAGCGGTCGCCCTCGAACTCGGCCAGTTCTTTGCTCGCCTAGGGTCGAAGGTTACGATCCTTCAACGGGGAGGCACGCTCCTCTCTGAAATGGATGAAGATGTCGGACGCGCGCTTGAAGCCGCCTTGATCGAAGAGGGCATCGAAATCGTCACGGGCGCACAGTGGTTGCGTACGACCCACGAGGCGACGAGGAAGACGGTGTGGATGATGAAAGACGGGCGCGAGCGGCCCTATGTCGGCCAAGAGATTCTTCAGGCCTTAGGACGACAGCCCAACATTGAAGGGCTTCATCTCGATCTGGCGGGGGTGACAGTCGACGGCGGGCGAATTGTCGTTGATGGCACTATGCGCACGTCGCAAGCACATATTTATGCCGTGGGTGATGTGAATGATGTCACGCCCATTGTGCATCTCGCCATCCAGCAAGGAGAGATTGCGGCGTACAACGCGACGCATCCTGGAGGGCCGGTGAAAGAGCTCGACCATCGTCTCGATGTTGAGGTGGTCTTTACGGATCCGCAGGTCGCGGTGCTGGGACTCAATGAAACCCGCGCGAAGACCGAAAAGATTCCCTATCTCACGACCTCCTATCCCTTTGCCGATCATGGGAAAGCCCTCTGTCTTGGCGCATCGCAGGGGTTTGTGAAATTGCTCGCGGCTCCTCAGACTGGTGAGATTCTTGGCGCGCAGATCGTCGGCCCGGAAGCGGGTGAACTCATCCATGAATTGATTGCGGTCATGTATTACCATGGCACAGCAGCGGACTTGATGCGCATGCCGCACTACCATCCGACCTTGGCCGAAATCGTCACCTACCCAGCCGAGTCGATCGTTGAACGGTTGGGCGCATGAACATGAAGAAGAGGCCTTGTGTGCTCGCGCTCAACTTCCTTCCCTGCTGCCATGGTCAGGTTGCCGTTAGTAGTTAGTAATAGAAGTGGAAATCGGTGACGGCGGCAGGGCAGTGGGCCGTGTAATTTTACTGTTACGCGAGTACGGAGTGGTTGCTTCTTGTGCGGTGCGCAAAGCAGAAGCGATCAGTCTGGAAGACCGACGCGTGGCAAGAAGCCAGTGACAGTTGGCGCTGTAGTCGCCCCGCCCGGAGGTCGCAGGACGCTGTGAGAGCCTCACCCATGCCCTGTTGAACCGGTAGCGCCATCCAGTGTAGCGTACCCCCTATCATGGCGATGCCCAACGAGTCGGCTCCCATCAATTGGCGCATGAAAGGGATGATCGCGCGATTCGTGGGGATCGTGGCGATTGCACTCGGGTTCGTCATCGGGATCTACGGACTGGAAGACACAGGAGCGCAGTGGATGAATACGGCGTTGGGCCTGCTGATTACCGGCATGATGGCCCAGGGCTATGCGTTCTATTGTTCCGTGAAGCGCATGCAAGAGATCAAGGGCCAGCCCAAGTCATGAGACGAGTGCGTCAGCATCTGTTCCTGGTCGGGATACTCCTCCTCACAGGGGTGATGCTTGCCTGCGGAGGTCCGTGGCGCGACGGTTATTTCAAGAAGGGCGTGGATAGACTCACTCAAGACGAAGTGACGGAGAAGCTCGGGCCGCCCCATACGGCCAAGACACCGGCTCTCGGGGGGGATTCGGTCTGGACCTATCGCGTTCCGATCAGTGACAGGGAATTGGCCTCGGTGAGTTTTGCCCAACTGGGCGACACGGTGAAAGACGCGTCCGCATTAATGGGAAAGGCTACCGAACAAGGTCCCAAGGCCATGTTGTACTGCTACCGCTATACCCTGGTCTTCAACGAACAAAAGATCCTGAAAGAGTGGAAACGTGAAGAATGCGTGCCGGGAACCCATGATACGCTTAACGCCAATTAATGTTCTGATGCGGTGATCCATGTCTGCTTGGTTGCCGCAGGTCGATAGCTCAGTCGTGCTTGACGGGCTCACCTCGCTGCTGTTGCTGCTCTTCCTCCTCATCGTGCGGGCGTTGATTGTCCGAGCGATCTCCAAGAATCCGACCCTCTCGATGGAGGCGAAACGGCGATGGGTGGTCTCTGTCCGCAATAGCGAATAGCATGGTGTTTGTGTTGTTGGTGGGGTTGGTCGTCATTTGGGCGCACGAACTTCAAGCCTTTGCCGTGTCTCTCGTGGCGCTCGCCGCGGCGCTCGTGTTGGCGACCAAAGAACTCCTTCTCTGTTGGAGCGGGGCGGCGCTACGGGTGGGCGGGAAAGTCTACTCGGTGGGTGATCGCATTCAGATCGCCGGCCATCGAGGCGTCGTCTTGGATCATGACATCTTTGCGACCAAGCTCCTCGAGATCGGGCCGGGCCAAGCCTCGCATCTCTATACCGGCCGTGTGACAGTATTTCCGAACAGCATGCTGTTTACGAATGCCTTGGTCAAAGAGAGTCCCGGCCAGGAGTATGGGCTCTACATCCTGGTGATACCTCTCACGGACAAGGATGACTGGCGGGATGCCGATCGCCACCTGCTCGATGCGGCCAAGGCCGAATGCACTCCCTTTATGGAAGAAGCCGGTCGTCAGATGAAGTTGTTGGAGCAGACGAATCTGCTCGAAGCGCCGTCGCCGGAGTCCCGCGTCACGATCCAATTGTCCGAGCCTGGACGCATCAATTTGGTGCTGCGATTCCCGGCACCTGATCGCGGGCGTTCACGAATCGAGCAGGCCATCCTACGCCGGTATCTCGTTGCGGCCGCGACGGCGACCAACAGAGAGGATACTGAGTAAGGTCTGCAGCGACGTTCCAACCCCTCCCGAATCGTAAAGCACATCGCGCGGGACGAAAGATCCCTTGCATCGATAGAGTCAGCGAATCGATTCCTGCATCGGCTGACGCGTCACACACGACGGGTGAAGAGGGGCAACCTCGGTGCACATCGAGCAGGACGGGAACCCAATCGGCCTGCCGATTGAGTCACGGGCGCAACTATGCGTCGATCCCCAGTCTAGTTCTGTAGATGGCAATCGGGTAGTACCATGGTTTGAGTTGCCTCCGGGCTGTCGTTGGGGACGATGGAGTACCCGCGAACAACAGCCGAATTCAACCATCAGTTCTCATTGGAGGAAGCCTGTTGAGGCGATTTGATGACCCTGCGGTGGTCCGACGGGTTCTAATGTGCGGACAGCGGGCACCTGATCGGAGGAATCTCGCTCTTGTCATGATGGCTTTGCTTGAGGGGGCCAACCTCAACCGGACAGATCATGCGCCACACAAGGCCAACAAGTGATGTATTACCTACAGCCCGACAACTTTTTCCTTGTCACATTGGCATTCTCGTGTATAATCAGGTGGTTGATAATTTGTGCAAAGGAGTGACATGAATCCAACCCTACAGCGAGCAGTGACCAGCTTCTATAATCTCATCTATGAGGCCCAAACATTTGCTACCACGATGTCACGGATTGACACCGCAGAGCAGGAACATTACGCGGGACGGATTGAAGGGCTAAATTGGGTGCTTGACCGCTGCCAAGAGCTCGAAGACATGGATGCGAACTTGACTCCTTCCTCTCTCCAGCGAGTTCTCACGGAGGTCAAATCCGATCTCGATCACGAATTATCGGTCCAGCGGCGAGAAAAGGGACGTCGTGCGGACGGACGAGAGGAGGCTCTCAATTTTGTCGCTGATTATTTATCTAGCCTGATCACAGCAACAGACATTGAGTCGGCCAAGACGCCGACGGCATAACGCTCCCGTCTTCAATCGAGTTTTTCGGACCAACTTCACCTGCCGCCCCGTCATGACGCATGGCCATTCGTTAAGATGATGCGGGAATGGATCATTTTCGCGCTTTGCCTGGGAGTCGGTGGCCACATCGCGCTTGGCGTCGTCATGCATGCTCCTAGCTTTTGGCCATGGAGTATGACCGGATACTATGGCTTCATGATCGGACTAGTGGTCTATGGTCTGGTACAAGTAGGACGTGGGGGATGGAAACTGTTCCGGCAGACTCCCAAGTTCCCGTCGAAGAATGAGCCCAAGGCCTCATGGTGAACAGGCGAGCATTCAGAGGCTGGACTCTCGGCCTTGACCCGTACTGCCGCATCTGTATGGACGTATTGTATGTCAGGCTTTCCACGTAAACCAATCCGGCATACGTGGCCGCCCGGTCTATCCCCCAGGACAGCTCGACCGCCAAGACCGGATACCTCGGAACAGCCGGACCAGTTCAGATCGTTGAATGCCTCGCTGCTCTATTGCCCTTCCTGTCGAGTGGCGACCCCGACACGGGAGCGACTCCTGCTTGTGCTCCCGACCGGGAATCTGTACGAATATCTCTGCCAGCACTGCGGAACGTCGACCGGCTCCAAGACCGACAACAGTTAGGAGACTGCGTCCACTGTTGCGCATCAACGATGATCGAAGTAATAGGGGCCTTTCCCCTCATCACGCGGGGCACAGAACGTTCAGATGAGATGGGCGAACTACAGACTTGCCGAAGAAAGCGGCCGTTAACCAGCCCTGCTAGATCATCCCTTCCAGGGGAATGCCTTCTTCGATGAGCATGACAGGAATGTCTTCGCGGATAGGATATAACATCTTCCGGTCGCCTCTGATCAACCCTCCGTCGAGAGATTCCGTGACCGGCTTATTCGCCCTATTTTTTAATTGGCCACGGCTCACGGCCTCGTTCAACTTGGCAATCAGCGCTTCATCAGCCAAACTCACGTCCTGTTTCGTGTCGGGGCAGCAGAGGATGGCGAGAAGATCCTTGTCGATATTGACCGGACGCCTTGCCCCAGTACGTTCCGCCATAATGCCCCTCCGTGTGACCCCGACCGATAACACACGGGTAGAATAGATCACCGATGTCGAAGAGATCAAGCCTTGGGTGCAGACTCTATTTCGGCTAGCGGTTTCTGCTACACTACAGGCCTTGCCCGATCCTATCGGGGGAAACAAGCGGCGATGTTAAAAGCATTCTTGAAATACTCCTTGGCCGGATTGTTGGTTCTCTTGCCGGCCTGGGCCACATTCTTGATCCTATCCGCACTACTTCACGCTCTCAACGATGTAATCCAAGACCTCCCGTGGAATATCGGAACCCGACAGAGCCCTGGACTCAGCCTGGTTTTGTTTCTGGTCATTGTTGTATTCGTGGGCGCCATCGCCACCCATATAGTCGGACGGCGCATCATCACCCATGCAGAGCGGTGGATCGATCACGTTCCGTTGGTCCGCAGTGTCTACATGACCCTCAAAGGGATGACCGATCTTCTTCAGTTCCGTTCTCGCTTCGGGCGCAGCACCGTAGTGGCCTTTCCCTTTCCTCGAGACGGTCTCTGGGCGATCGGATTTGTCATGGGAACCGCACCGTCGGCGCTGCAGGTTGCACCAGCAACAAGTTTGTTCATGGTCTTCGTGCCCACGGCCATCCATCCGTTCACCGGCTTCCTCGCGTTTGTCCCTCAGCCACAGCTGCGCCCGATCAATCTGCTGCCGGAAGACGCCATCAAGATGGAGTGTACCGCCGGTTTGTACAAGCCCGAAACCGGATGGCTACGACCCCCAAAGACAACGGCCTGAGCCTCATGTCAATCCTCGACCAGATGAATGTTCGACTCGCCAAGCCAGAAGATGCAGCAATGATCGAGTCGTTCAGTGCAGCCATGGCTCTTGAAACAGAGGGACGCCGCCTCGATCTCAACCGCTTGCATGATGGGACCATTGCCCTCCTTGAATCTCCCGACCGTGGATTTTTCATGGTTGCCGAACTAGAACAGGCCGACGATCGCCGGCTGCTTGGTCAGCTGATGATCACCTATGAATGGAGCGATTGGCGCAACGGCGCTTTTTGGTGGATTCAAAGTGTCTATGTGGATCCGGCCTGGAGACGGAAAGGAGTCTATCGACGGTTGCATGATACCGTCGTTGCGATCGGAAAAGCCGATAAAAAGATCTGCGGCATTAGATTGTACGTGGCACGAGACAATCGAGCGGCTCAAACGGTGTACCGGCGAGTCGGTCTGGCGCCATCGATGTATGAGGTCTACGAAGACGATTTCGTTCTGAGGCATCATCGCCAGTAGTAGGACGGCCCTTGAGAAAAGGAGGCTCAATGATTTTGATTCGATCGCTGTTGCTCGCTGCGGCTGCCGCCACCCTACTGCAGGGATGCGCGTTTTTCCGGGGCAACTATGATGACGATTTCAAACAGGAGGATGTGGAGTCGATTAAGATCGGGGCTTCTACCAGACAGGACGTCGCGGAAATACTAGGCGCACCAGAACGTGTCATTCAAGTTCATGATCAGCAGATATTCCATTACTACAATTACACCCTCAAATCCGGAACCGTCCTCTTCTTCTCTCGAACCAATGTCGTCGGAAACGACTTGTACGTTTTTTTCTCCCGTGACGGCATCGTCCAACAGGTAGTGTTGGGACGCCAGAAGCCGCCTCCTAAACTACAATTCTGGCCTTTCGGAGACTAGTCGACGATGCCGGCTCGGCGAAGGGGTTTGTTGATTCTTTTGTGCCTGCTCGCCATCCTTTTAGAAGGATGCCCGTTGGTCTGGCGTCGCTTCACGGTCAATGAGGTTATTCAGCCAACAGATGTTTCCTTCATTGTGCCTGGGACCACAACACTGGCCGATATCGTGAAGAACCTGGGAGCCCCGGGGAGTATCCGGCCGGTAGACAGTGGCACAGTGGTGCGATATCAGTTTCTTGATATCAAGTACTTTACGGTGAACATCACGCGCCCGCTGTCTCTCTTTTTTCCAGTATTGGAAGCACTCCCCAGCGACCTGTATCAACTCACGTATAGCGGCGGGGGATTAGGCACAGAGGAACTGCAGGTGGAATTCGATAAGAACTGGGTCGTGGTGTATTACGCCTTTGCCCATCATCAAAATGCGAGCCGCTACGGGCCGTAGACTCATCCGACATCCCGTTTTTACTTCGATTATCGTCTTGCATCAAATGCGGACGCTCCGGAAGTATGCCGCAGGGCGTTTTCCTGAACCGCAAACACCGCCACGGTGTGAATCTGACGTTGACTGAGTCATATCAGGTCCCCTGCCATTTTCTCCTGGGAATGTCCGGCGATTGCCGCAGTGGGCGCAGGTCGCTATAATCACGGCCTATGGACCCGTCTCCACGGAACCCCTCTTCCTACACTCCCGCAGATCGCGATACGGAGTTTCTCCAGCGGGAAGAACTCCGCTCCATCCGCATCGGGCTCGAACTCTTGAAGCCTGAGTTGATCCAGCGTGAACAGGGGATCCGGTCGACTATCGTCGTGTTCGGCAGTGCCAGACTACAAGAACAGGCAGCCGCGGAGCACGCGCTCCGCCTCGCGGAAGAGGAAGCCGCACGATTCCCCACTGATCGAATGCGTGCGCAACAGGTGGAGATCGCCAGGCGCCAACTCGCGCTCTCGAAGTATTACGACGTGGCGCGTGAGTTCGGCCGGCTGGTGTCGTCGACCTGCCAGATCGACGGCCTGTGCGATTACGTCATTGTCACTGGCGGAGGGCCCGGCATCATGGAGGCCGCCAACCGCGGGGCAGCGGACGTAAACGCAAAATCCATCGGTCTCAACATCACCCTGCCTCACGAACAGCATCCGAACCCCTACATCACACCGGAGCTGAGTTTTCAGTTTCGCTATTTCGCCATCAGGAAAATGCACTTTTTGATCCGCGCCAAAGCGCTGGTCGCCTTTCCCGGAGGATTCGGCACGCTCGATGAGCTGTTCGAGACGCTGACGCTTCTCCAAACAGGCAAGACCGACAACGTGATGGTTGTGCTGGTCGGACGTGACTTTTGGGAGCGCCTGATCAACTGGCAATGGCTCGTCGAGAACGGGCTGATCGCGCAACAAGATCTGCGGCTATTTCGCTATGCCGAGACGGCTCAGGAAGCCTGGGACCTGATCGCCCGCCACAACGGGGTGCCTTCATCATGAAACTCTCGTTCCACGGGGCCGCGCGTTCGGTGACAGGCAGTCGCCACATGCTTGAGGTCCCAGGCTTTCGGCTGTTGCTCGATTGTGGACTGTTTCAAGGACGCCGAGACGAAGCCCTCCGGCAGAACCGAGATTTGGGCTTCGACCCCAAGTCGCTCAGTGCGGTCTTGCTATCCCATGCCCATGTCGACCATTCCGGTGCCTTACCGATGCTCAAGAAGCACGGCTTCTCCGGAAAAGTGTACCTCACCAGAGCCACCGCAGATCTGACCGAACTGATGCTCGAAGACTCGGCTCGAGTACAGGTGAGTGACTGCAGCTACGTCAACAAGCAGGAACAACGGAACAGGAAAGCCTGTGTTCGACCACTATACAATACCGATGACGTTCGTAAGCTAGTCCGACGATTTGAGGGCGCACGATACGGAGACATAGCTCAAGATCGCGCCACGCGTGACAACTTCCTTTCACGATGCCGGCCATATCTTGGGATCGGCGGCCATTCGGGTGAAATACACGGCACGCGGCAATACGACCACCGTGCTTTTCAGCGGGGATCTTGGCCGTTCCAACATGCCCATTCTTCGCGATCCTGAGCCACCAGCGCCATGCGACGTGTTGATTCTTGAGTCGACCTACGGCGATCGCCTGCACGAAGCCGACCGGGAGAGCATGAAACAGAAGGCACTGGACCTTCTCACTCATGCAAAAACCCACAAGAGCAAGATCATCGTCCCAGCTTTCGCCGTCGGGCGCACCCAGGAATTGGTCATGCGAATCAAGGAACTCGTCGGCGAGGGGCGCCTCGATCCCATTCCGATCTATATCGATTCCCCGCTGGCCTCGCGGGCCACAGAGGTCTTTCGTCGCCATCCGGAATGCTTCGATGAAGACACCACCAGAACCTTCACATCCTCCGGCGACCTCTTTGCCTCACGCTATATCCAGTATGTCTCTTCGCCGGAAGACAGCAAGCGTTTGAACAGCATGAAGGGCCCTTGCGTCATCATTTCCGCCTCCGGCATGTGCGAAGGCGGTCGCGTCGTGCATCATCTCAAACACGCGATTCAAGACGAAGCGAATGTGATCGTCTTCGTGGGCTTTCAAGCCGAACATACTCTCGGGCGCAAACTCGTTGAAGGATGGGATGTCGTGCCAATTTTTGGCGTGCCCACTCCACGGCGGGCGCAGATCGTGAAATTCAACGGGCTCTCGGCCCATGCGGATCGCCAGGATCTCTTGGCCTACGTGCGGGCAATCAACCCAAGCCCGAGTAAGATTTTTCTCGTCCATGGTGAAGAAAAGCAGGCTCTATCACTGGCCGCTGCCATTCAGGCGGAACACCCCCAAATTGAGGTCACCGTTCCCTATGTCGGATCGAGCCATGAGGTCTAACAGCAGCACCCGTCTGACAATTCCGCTGCTGATCCTGGCCATCGGGATCTGCGTAGCCCCGTTTGTGTCTGCTCAAGCCGGTGAGCCGGAAGAGTCTCGATTGCGATCTCGTGCTCTTGGCATCGTCGTCGGCTCCTATCCCCCTGGACCGCTGAACGCGATTACCGACGTGGCCGGCGTCACTGTGGGCCAGACCACCCTCATCTCCGGCGACGGGCCGCTCAAGCCAGGGCTCGGTCCAATACGAACCGGCGTGACGGTCGTCATCCCTCGCGACGACGTGTGGCACAAGAAAGTGCCGGCCGGGTCGTTCGTTCTCAATGGAACCGGTGAGATGACCGGACTTGCCTGGATCAGCGAGTCGGGCTTCCTCGAGTATCCAATTGCCCTCACAAATACGTTGAACGTGCCGCGAGTGGCCAACGGGGTCATGAGCTGGATGATCGCCCGCTATCCGGAGATCGGCATTACCGACGACACCCTGACACCGGTCGTCGCCGAATGTGACGATGGGCGGCTCAATGACATTCAAGGGCGGCATGTCTCGGAGGCGGATGTGGTGAAGGCGCTCGACAGCGCTTCCGCTGGTGTCGTGCAGGAAGGGACCGTCGGTGCCGGAACCGGGATGGTGTCCTATGGGTTCAAGGGGGGTATCGGGACTTCGTCACGGCGATTACCAGAGACTGAGGGCGGGTATACGATCGGCGTGCTCGTCAATGCGAACCATGGACGACGGCCTGAGCTCGTCGTGAGCGGAGTCCCGGTCGGTCGACTCTATGAGGCTGTGCCGCCCGTTGCGCAGGCCCTTTCACCTGGGCAAAGCGAAGGCTCGATCATCGTCATCATCGCCACCGATGCTCCTCTCGATGGTCGGCAGCTCACTCGGCTGGCGAAGCGCGCCGCGCTGGGACTGGCGCGCACAGGCTCCACTGCGCGCCACGGCAGCGGCGATTTTATGCTGGCCTTCTCCACCGCGAACGTTATTCCGCACTACCCGAAAGAGCCGACGTTTCAGCAGACTCACCTCGCCGACACGCATCTGAACCCATTGATCACGGCAACGGTCGAAGCCACGGAAGAAGCCATTCTCAACGCGCTGACCATGGCGACGACGGTGGTGGGGCGTGACGGCCATCGCGTCGAGGCCATCTCTCTCACCAGACTCCGTGCCATCCTCGATCACCAGGCCAAGTAACTGCGGGGAATCGGACCCCGCGGCCAGAGGATTCTCTCACTTGCATTTCCCTCTCATGCCTCGCTATCCTTTCGCGGCTCACCAGCATCTGGAGGATTAGCATGAACGAGTACCAACTCGGTGGTAGCTTGAGTCTCATTACCGCCTTGGGGAAAACCAATGCGTTCGCCGAGTTTTTACGAACCCGCATGGCTCATGCCGTGGAGACAGAAGATCCCGCGGAACTGCACTATCTCCTGGCCCAACTCGACGACTACCATTCCTACTTGTGGCGCTACTATAAGAAGCTGGCGAAGGACCGACCGGAACGGATGGACCCAGGGGTCTAGCCGTTTTGAGCATCCTGCTAACCTATCGACCACTGCGGAAACACATTCATACCATGATGATTCATTCCACAGGCACGACCACTCCGGCCACGCTTCAATTCGCGACTGCACTCTCGCGCAAGACCGATACGGAAGCGGCCACCCGCGATCTCGCGGATGCCATCCGGATGCAAATCGGCACGGCCCCCATCGATCTGGCTTTCGTCTTTTTTTCCGCCCACCATGCGGCCAATGCCTCCATGATCTCAGCCATGCTGCAGAGGGAGCTTCGGACGAAGGTCTGTCTGGGCTGTTCCGGTGAAGGTGTCATCGCCGGCTCCGAAGAGATTGAAACCGCTGCAGCCCTGACTGTCTGGGTCGCGTGCCTTCCTGATGTCAAACTGACTCCGCTACAGCTCTCTGTGTCTCAGCTACAGGACCAAATCCGCATGCCCGGGTGGCCGGAGCCGGGACTCGAGGATTCGACCTTTCTCCTTCTCGCTGATCCCTTTTCGACACCGATGCAGGAAGTCTTGTCCCTCATGAACGACCGGTACCCTCACGGCAACGCTGGTGGGGGCCTTGCCGGCGGAGGCCAGGATTCTGGAGAGAATCGACTGCTCCTCAATGATCAGGGCTTCGACGGAGGTGTGGTGGGAGTGCAACTCACCGGACCGATCGCCGTGCGAACCGTGACCTCGCAAGGCTGCCGTCCGATCGGCGAACGGTTTGTCGTGACGAGAGCGGAGCAAAACCTGATCTATGAATTGGGCGGCGTCTCGGCCTTGAAACGGCTCCAGGACGTCTTCGAATCCATGGGGGGAGCCCAACGCCGCGATGCGCACCGCGCGTTGCATCTGGGCATCGTGATTGATGAGCACGGGAGTCATTTCGAGAGGGGCGACTTCCTCGTTCGGAACCTCATTGGAGCGGATCAACAGGCCGGAGCCGTCGCGATCGGAGATGTCGTTCAAGAAGGCCAGACCGTGCAGTTCCACCTTCGCGATGCGAAGTCTGCAAGCGACGACTTACACCTTCGCCTGGCTGCGGATCGAGCGAAGCACAAAAATCCTCCACTCGGGGCCCTCCTGTTCAGTTGTTGCGGGCGTGGAGAGGGACTCTTCGGCCACCCCCATCATGATAGCGGGGTCGTGCAAGAGCGGCTCGGGCCCATTCCGACGGCGGGATTTTTTGCCCAAGGCGAGATCGGTCCGGTCGGAGGGCGCAACTTCCTGCATGGCTACACAGCGAGTGTGGTCATTTTCTCCGAGCCTGACTCCCGCAAGGAACATCCGTGAGGGCAGCACGTTCATTGAGCTCTCGAACAGGATCGCCGGCTCGACGCTGGCAGGAGTTTCTGTCCGCAATAATTATGTGATTCTGTTGTCGTCGGTCATCGCGGTTGAGTGACTGACGATTGGGAAAGGAGCTGTCATGCCGTTTCAGGGAAGCAGGTGCCCAAGGGAATGAAGTCACGACGTCATCGGGATTGCAGTATGTCGAACTCACAATCGGAACCGGAGCGACAGCAGAGGCGGGACAGACCGTCACCGTGCATTACACAGGCTGGCTAGAAAATGGGAAGAAATTCGACAGTTCCGTAGACCGGGGCCAGCCGTTTTCGTTTCCTCTGGGTGCTGGGCGAGTCATCAAGGGATGGGACGAGGGCGTCAAGGGTATGAAAGTGGGAGGGAAGCGAAAGCTGACCATTCCTTCCAAGCTCGGTTATGGCGCACAGGGCGCTGGCGGCGTGATTCCACCGAATGCCACCTTGATCTTCGATGTTGAGTTGCTCGGTGTCCGATAATTGAGCCGACACATGCGTCAGCACGACCATGATGCAACAGACTCCCCTCATCCAGCAACATCGTAGCAAGCGGCGCCAAACTCGTCGATTTCGCCGGATGGGAGATGCCCATCCAATACAGCGGTGTCGTGGACGAGTACCATACCGTCCGTTCCCATGTCGGGCTCTTCGATGTGAGCCATATGGGGCGGGTGCGAATCGCCGGAACTGGTGCTGTCTCTTTTCTCCAGCGAGTCACCACCAACGACGTCGGCAAACTCGCCGTTTCTCAAGCCCAGTATTCCATGGTCTGCAATGAGAACGGCGGCATCAAAGACGACATCTTCGTCTATCGGCTCGCCCCGGACGAGTTCCTCTTGTGCGTGAATGCCTCGAATCGCGAGAAGATCCTGTCGTGGCTACAATCCCAGCTTACCCAGGACAAGACGGTTCGTCTCGAAGACCGGTCAGTCGAATTGTCCCAGGTCGCCGTTCAAGGTCCCAAATCTCGCGAGCTGCTCATGAGTCTTGGCGGGACGGCGCTTGAAGGACTCAAGCTCCATCACACCTGTGACGCCACGATCGGCGGCCTGTCCTGCTTGTTGGCCCGGACCGGTTACACCGGTGAACTGGGCTATGAAATTTACATCGACGCAGACAAGGTCGGCCGCCTCTGGGATCTGCTCGTCGACAAGGGACAGGCATGGGGACTCAAGCCGGCGGGGCTCGGCGCGAGGGATCTTCTCCGGTTGGAAATGGGCTATCTGCTCTATGGCAACGACATGGGCGAAGACACGACGCCGCTTGAAGCCAATGCAGACTGGACTGTCAGCTTCCAGAAAGGCGAATTCATCGGCAGCCAGGCCCTCCTGGCGCAGAAACAGGCCGGTGTCGCTCGCCGGTTCGTCGCCTTCGAACTCGTCGAGAAAGCCGTGCCTCGCCATGGATTCAGAATCCTCGACCCCACAGCCTCCCAACCCATCGGCGACGTCACCAGCGGCAATCTCTCGCCGCTTCTACAAAAGGGCATCGGCTTGGGCTATGTGCCTGCGCGCTTTGCAGAGCCCGGCGCCTCCATCCTTATCGAAATTCGTAGCAAGAGTGTCCCCGCACACGTCGTCAAACCTCCGTTCTATAAGCGCAAGAAGGCGTGAGGCGTGAAACGTCATGACGTAAGGCGAGGGGAGATCTGTGTATGAACACCCCTGACGCCTACCGCCTTACCCCTCGCGAAATGCACATGACGAAGAACATCTATACAGGCATCGTCGTGAACTTGAACGTCGACACCGTCACGCTGCCCAACGGCCTCACGGTCGACTTGGAAGTCGTGCGCCATCCTGGAGCGGCTGCGGTGGTGCCGCTGAAAGACGATGGCACGGTCATCTTGATTCGGCAGTTCCGCCATGCGGCAGGCGGGTTCATCTACGAAATCCCTGCGGGGAAACTTCATCCTGGTGAGGATCCCAGAGTCTGTGCGGCACGAGAACTTGAAGAAGAAGTCGGATACCGAGCCGGCAGGCTTGATCTTCTCTCCAGCATCTTTACGGCGCCGGGGTTCACCGACGAAGTGATCCACATCTACAAGGCGACCGGGTTGACGATAGGTCGGCAACAGCTCGATCGTGACGAGGTTCTCGAAGTGATTGAGATGCCCCTATCGGAAGCGATTGGTATGATTGAGACTGGAGCGATCAGGGATGCAAAGTCGATCGTGGGACTACAAGCGGTCTATCTTCGAAGCAGTCACCAGGTAGGAAAAACGCCAAAGGGGTCTCCCGCTCTAGGCAGGAGACCCCTCAAGCTAACTAGCCTCGCCAAAGAATGACGATTACTTGCCGTCTTTCTTCTTCTCGTCCTTCTTCTCTTCGCCGAAGGTATCGGTGAACTTGCCGTCTTTCTTCTTCTCGTCCTTCTTCTCGTCACCGTACACGAGGACGTGGCCGCCCTTCTTCTCGTCCTTCTTATCCTTCTCTTCACCAGCGAAGGCCGGAGCGCTGAACGTCACTGCCACTGCCACTGCCATGATTGCCATCAACATGCTCTTCATAATAAGTCACCCTCCGTTAATGTTTGAAGATCTGTGCCATTCATCGGCACCTGCTGAGAGTAGTCAGCAAGCTTGATGCCGCATCATTGATGTCCATGTCATCTGAGATTTATCAATCTGTTATGCATATTCTCCAAGCTACATCTCAAGGGCTGGACCATTGCTTTTCTGTGGCGAAATGGCTGAAGGTCGGCTAAACCGCCTCAATGTCGGAATGGCACATCCCAATCGAGATCGAGGCAGCACAGGTTAAGCGACTTCGCCCCTTGTGAGAGATGACAATAATTACGATGAAAAATCAGGTGAGCCACTTGGCAGAATCAAGAAGGAGAATCGTTGTTCGGCCATCACAAAGGACTCTGTCTCGCCAACGGCTCACTGATCACATTAAACCAGGAGTCCGGATCCTCTTCGTCGGCATCAATCCAGGTCTTCGTTCAGCCGCTACTGGACATCACTTCGCCGGGTACTCGAACCGTTTCTGGAAACTCTTGTTCGAATCGAAGCTCGTGCCCAAGCCACTCACGCACCAAGACGATTGGCGTCTTCCGGATTGGGGGCTCGGCCTGACAAACATCATCCAGCGGCCCAGCGCAGGGATCGATGTGCTCAAGCCGCAAGAATATATAGCCGGCAGGAAGAGGCTCATCGCCACAGTGAAACACTATCGCCCTCACGCAGTTGCCCTACTTGGTGTCACGATCTATCGCACGTTATTCCCAGAGTACCGGACCGGACGAATCAGCCTGGGGCTGCAAGCCAAGACCTTGGCCGACCGCCCTGTTTTTGTCCTGCCTAATCCCAGCGGTCGGAATGCCCATTATTCATATCGAACGATGCTCACGGCGTTCCGCGCACTGCGCAATGCGACAAACAAGCCTCTTCTTGGTAAGACGAAGAGGACGATCGCGGTAGGACGTCCAAGCTAGCTGTAGCAAATTTCTCACAAGCACTGTGTTGTCGTCACAACAGAATGTAGCCACGCTGGGAAGTATCCTCGATAAAGAAAGCGTTTCCAAAGACATACGTACTCCCATGAATTGGCATATGGATTGCTGTATCTCGCAGGTCCCGCTTGGAAGTTCCCCTTCAACTGGTAGAGGAAGATGAAGAAGACACTCCTTGTTCTGCTCGGCTGTTGGATCTTGGCGAACCCCGATGCCCTCCTGGCGCAACAATCATCCCAACTATTGAGTGAAGGGGCGATGAAAGAGTGCAATACAGGTCGTGTCACTCAAGACCGGACCAGCCGAGTCGGCCATTTCGAGAAAGGCCAGGCCCTGGGGGAGCAAGCCGTGGCCCTGGACGATCGATCTGCCGACGCACACTTCGCCCTGTTCTGTAATTTGGGCGAATTAATGCGGGTCGATGGAGAAGTGAACATCACATCGGTCATGGGCTTCCGGCGCATCACGAAAGAGCTCGACCGGACACTGGAACTTGCGCCTGATCACCTGGACGCCTTGTCAGCTAAAGGGACGTTCCTTCTCAGGCTTCCTTCTCTGCTTGGGGGAGACAGAGAAAAGGGCGAGAAGCTTCTCCGGTACGTACTCCTGAAAGCACCGCAGTCCGTCAATGCCAGGCTCAGTCTGGCCAAGAGCTTATTGTGCCGACGGTCGCCACAATGAGGCCCTCTCGCTCGCCTCCGAAGCGCTGGATCTCGCTCAAGCCCAACAGCAAGATGACTTCGCGCCTGAAGCGGCAAAAGTGTTGGCTCAGCTTCGAGTCAACGCTGCCAAGGCAAATTAGCCCCTCCCACTCGCTCTTCCTGGCGCCAGGTATTAAATCATGCTATCTTCGGCCTCCAGCATGACGCGCCACTCGTCTCTCGTTCCCCTGTGCGCTTCATGAGACACATTTTTACGATTTTCACCATCCTGTCAGGGGCACACCATGTTACTCGACGGTAAAAAAGGTCTCATCATCGGCGTCGCGAACAAACACAGCATCGCCTGGGCCATTGCCCAATCGGCAGCCGGCCAAGGGGCGCAGCTCATCTTCAACTATCAGAACGAACGGCTACGGGAGAACGTCGAAGAACTGGTCGCCACCATGCCAGGCGCGAAAGCCTTTCCCTGTGACGTGGGAAATGATGCGCAAATCGCAGCATTGATGCAGAGTGTGGAGAAAGAAACGGCAAAGCTCGACTTCCTCGTCCACTCAGTCGCCTTTGCCCCGCGCGAAGAACTCACGGGGCAGTTCGTGAATACCACGCGGCAAGGATTTGCCACGGCACTCGACGTGAGCGCCTACTCGCTGGTGGCCGTGACCAGCGCCGCCATGCCCTTGATGACCGACGGTGGCTCCGTCGTCACCCTCACCTACCTCGGAGCAGAACGGGTCGTGCCCCACTACAACGTCATGGGGGTCGCCAAAGCCGCACTGGAAGCAACCGTCCGCTATCTCGCCCACGACCTCGGCCCCAAGAACATCCGGGTGAATGCCATCTCTGCCGGTCCGATCAAGACCCTTGCGGCCCGTGGCGTCTCCGGCATCAGCAAGATGGTGGATCACCACCGAGAATTCGCACCTCTCCGCCGCGCAACGGAACAAGGCGAAGTCGGCGACACGGCGTTGTTTTTGGTCAGTCCGCTAGGACGTGGAATTACCGGAGAAGTGATCTATGTCGATGGTGGGTATCATATTCTGGGATCGCTAGCGTCAGTGGAATAATGTGAAACGTCGTTCGTGAATCTCGTCTCTCGGTTCCAGGAATCTGCGCTTCACGAGATCACACGTTCACAGTTTCTAGCAGCTATTCGAGCGTTCGCCTGAGGGTTTTCAATTTCCCGCGCTTCGTCTTACTCTCCAACCGCCGTTGCTTCGAACCCTTCGTCGGCTTCGTGGCTCTGCGCTTCTTGCGCGGGATAGCCACACTCTGAATGAGCTCGCTCAGGCGAGTGAGAGCATCCTCTCGATTCTGCTCCTGGCTCCGATACTGCTGGGCTTTGATGGTGATCACGCCCTCTTGTGAGATGCGATGATCTTTCAATTTCAGAAGCTCTTCCTTGTAGAACGGGGGCAACGACGAGGCAGCAATATCGAACTGCAAATGAATCGCGGACGAGACTTTGTTCACATTCTGTCCGCCGGCACCCTGCGACCGCATCGCATGGATGTCGATCTCAGAATCGGGGATGATGACGTGTGATGAAATGTACAACATGGAGGCTATTTAATTGACGAAGTTAAACCGACCTCCTGGTTGTAACTCAAAAGATTGCGCATTGGTCATACCGCTCCCTCATACTTGATCGGCAAGTCTAAGGCAAAGTCCAGCAGGTATCCAGCCTTGGAGCTACTCAGCAGTTAGTCCCTAGCCACAAGCAACCAGGGTCTCATATGTTCTAGAAGTTTGGTTGGGGTCATGACCGAAGGGGTCATGCCTGAATAACCACGAACGACCGAGGTCTACTGTAGTTCCGGCAGGCGATCGATAATTCGCAGCCTTACCTCATCTCCCACCTGCATTTGCACCATCTTGGTGGTCAGGCTTTCACGAACCCGATCGCATCTTCCAACTTAAATTGAATCTGTCCGCCACATTGCTCAACGAAGTGAAAAAGAAGCAAGTTCGTGAGGTGCTGCAATTCCTCGTCACTCGTATGTGCGCTCAGGTTCAAAATCTTGGACATCGGAGAGGCTCCAGTTCGATCATTGGGCCAGACTCATTTATCGCCGAATCCTTGGTTGTTCCACAATGACCCAAAGGGAGGGGGAAACCTGGCTCTACAGAGAGAGCTACTCCCTCGCCTGTCACATCGGATCATGTTTAATTGCACTTGCATTACAATGGCTTATAGGTGCTAGACTGCTCGCAGGCTGTGGAAACACTATTGGCCGCTGCCGGCCCTTCAATCAGGTCAGGACTGTCTTCCGTTGTTTGCGGCATTACTTCGAGGTGGGAGGGTCAACGAATCAGGACTTCGAGTCCTGATATTCCTCGTGCCAGGCCATCTGAATCGCTTCGAGGATTTTCTCGTTCGATTTCTTGGGATCGTCCCTGAAGTCGGGGAGCGCCACGATCCAGGCGTGCATGTCGGTGAATCGAACGGTGAGTGGGTCCGTTTCCGGATGTTCTTCGACTAAACGGATCGCAATATCTTCGGTATCCTGCCACTTCAGATCCATGCGCAGCCTCCAGAACTGATAGCAAAAGGCGTATGGTGGGATGCAGCGAGATGGACCTTGCTTCTGCTATTGGCCATACGCTTCCTACTTTTTCGATGTCAACTCGGAGAGCTTCTTGTTCTCCAAGGCTTCTTTCAACGATGTGTCCATCAAGACTTCGGCGAGATGATGCGTGGCCTTTTCGAGATCGGCCATCTTGGCTCGGATGGCCTTGTGATCTGTTCCGGATTTGGCCGCCTCGACTGCGGCCATCGCGGCCCTGATCGAGGACAGGTCTTCCTCTGCCACCAAATGGGCGCCTTGCTTGAGAGCCTTCTCCGTGGCCATGAGGATGGCCTCAGCCTCGGTTCTGGCTTCAATGAGCTGGCGCGCCTTCAAGTCGTCGGCCGCAAACTTGAACGACTCACCGATCATCCGTTCGACCTCGTCGTCGCTCAAGCCGTACGACGGTTTTACAGCGAGTGATTGGGTGTCGCCGGTGCGAACATCCCGCGCCGAGACGTTCAGGATTCCGTTCGCATCGATCAAGAACGTGACTTCGATGCGCGGCACGCCGGCCGGCAGCGGGGGGACCTTCAGCCGAAAGCGGGCCAGACTGCGGTTGTCCTTCACCAGTTCGCGTTCGCCTTGGAGGATATGGATATCCACACCGGTTTGGCCGTCGACATAGGTCGTGAACATTTCCTTGGCACTGGCCGGGATGGTCGTGTTGCGTCGAATCAAGCTGCTCATCACTCCGCCCATGGTTTCGATGCCGAGAGAGAGGGGCGTCACGTCGAGCAGCAACAGATCGGTCGTTCCGCCGCTGAGAATGTCGGCCTGGACGGCCGCGCCGAGCGCGACGACTTCGTCAGGGTTCAGCTCGCAATGGGGCTGTTTCCCAAAGAGTGCCTCGACCTGTCGGCGGACCAGTGGCATACGAGTCGAGCCGCCGACGAGAACGACCTCATCGATGTCGGTCTGAGTGAGGCCGGCGTCTTTCAGGGCGAGACGGCAGGGCCCGAGCGTGCGCTCCACCAATTCCATGGTGAGGGATTCGAGTTGATCGCGGGTAAGCTCTCTCGAATACCGGCCTTTGCCCTCCGGCAGGTCGAGGATGGCCGTGGTCTTCAGCTCATCGGAGAGTCTGATCTTTGTCCGTTCAGCCTCCAGTCTGACCGCCTGCATATGGTCGGGATAGGCATTCAAATCGAGACCATGCTGTTCGCGGATTTCCTTGACGAAGAGATCGGCGATCTGGCGATCGAAGTCATCGCCTCCGAGATGTGTATCGCCGTTGGTCGCAAGGACTTCAAAGATGCCGTCTCTTGAGCTTCAGGATGGAAATATCGAAGGTTCCCCCGCCAAGGTCATAGACGGCAATCGTGCCCTGAGTCTTCTGTTGGAGCCCATAGGCCAGCGAGGCCGCGGTCGGTTCATTGATAATTCGCAACACGTCGAGCCCTGCAATCATGCCCGCATCCTTCGTCGCTTGCCGCTGGCTATCGTTGAAATAGGCGGGGACGGTGATGACGGCCTTGGTAATGCTCTCGCCGAGATGCGCCTCGGCCCGTTGCTTCAGTTCCTTCAGGATCATGGCCGAGATCTGCGGGGGCGAATAGGTTTTCTCGCCGAGCTTGATCCGGATCACTCCGCCCTGTTCCGTCAAGTGGTAGGGGAAGTAGGCCAGCTCGCCCTGTACGTCCTCAAGGCCCTTTCCCATGAATCGCTTCACGGAATAGACGGTCCGTTCCGGGCTGCGCGTCAAGTGTTCTTTCGCCGGATCGCCGACGATCAGCCCGTTGTCGGTCATCGCCACGACAGAGGGAACCATCGTCCGCTCGTTCCGACCTGGTATGACGCGCGGGCGTCCGTCCGCCATATAGGCCACGAGCGAATTCGTTGTGCCGAGATCGATGCCGACGATACGTGCCATGGCGGTGATTATCCGATGGTTGAGACGAGATCGCTCACGATGTTCTTGACGTAGGTGCGGTTGGAGAGATTTTCTCGCATCTGCTTCAGTATTCGGTCGCGCTCGGCCCTCGCCTGATCGGTGGCTTCCCCGCGATCTTGAAGTGTGTCCCACTGAACAAAGAGTTGCTGCAGGGCGGCCTCCATGTCCCGTTGCCGCTGTTCGAGCGTATTCCGTTCCGATTGGAGCTTCGCGCGGAGCGTCGACTCGGTTTCTGATGCACGACCGGCAGCTCGGTACTCGCTCAAGGTATCTTGCAGTTCAAGAATTTCTTCAAAGAGGTCGGCGGGAGGAGAATTCCGAATCTCTTTCACCGCCCCGGCTTCCAGATCGAGCAGATACTCAGCCCGTTCGATCGGGTCACGGAGCGTCCGGTACGCGGTATTCAACAGGGCGGAATTGCCGAGGCTGATGGTCTGTTCGTCAGCGCTCTTGTTCTGATAGAAATCAGGATGGAATGCGCGGCTCAGTTCGTAGAATTTGCTTTCCAGCTGGTGCTGGTCGATCGTGAGGCGGCGGGGGAAGCCCAGGCAGGTGAAGTAATCGAGTTCTTTCGAAACCGGCTGGACCTTGACGCATCGGTCACAGAAGTATTCACCGGACACTTCAGACTGGCAGTGCCAGCACATGCTGCGAGCCATCTGCAGCTCACGAGGGCTTGAGCTGTGGGTGTGCTGATGATCCATCCCGCTACCTCTTCTGACAAGACGGGCATGGCAGCCTGCCATGCCCGTGGACGGTTGCGATGCTCTGCTGACACTCGTTATGCCGAGAAGGACTCTCCGCAGCCACAGGTCTTGTCGGCGTTCGGATTGACGAATTTGAAGTTTCCGCCCATCAGGTCTTTTTGGAAGTCCAACTGCGTGCCTTGAAGATAAATCGCGCTCTTGGCGTCGACAATGACTTTCACACCGTCAAAGTCATGGACTTGGTCGTGCTGGCCGATCTTTTCGTCGAAGTTGATCGTGTAGCTGAGGCCCGAGCAGCCGCCGCCTTTCACGCCGAGGCGGAGCCCCCCTTCGGTGAGGCCCTGCACGTTGATGAGGCGTTTCACTTCCTTCAGTGCCGACTCGCTGAGCGTAATCACCGGAGCTTGAATTTCTGCGTTCGTCGTGTCCATAGCGCACTCCCTTTGTTCACGTTACTTCGCGTCGGTCAGTACTCCGTCGGCTTTCTTCTGGTAGTCCGCGAGGGCGGCCTTGATCGCATCCTCGGCGAGCACGGAGCAATGGATCTTCACGGGCGGCAGATTCAACTCCTGCACGATGTCGGTGTTCTTGATCTTTTGGGCTTCCTCGATCGTCTTGCCCTTCAACCACTCGGTGGCGAGGCTCGAGCTGGCGATCGCGGACCCGCAGCCGAAGGTTTTGAACTTCGCGTCCACGATCGTATCGTTCTGCACCTTGATCTGGAGCTTCATGACGTCGCCGCACTCCGGGGCTCCGACCATGCCGGTGCCGACCCCTTCCTCGTCCTTCTTGAAGCTCCCCATGTTGCGGGGGTTATTGAAATGATCGACGACTTTGTCACTGTAAGCCATGGTTCATCCTCCTCTTGACTACCCGAATCAGTGGGCAGCCCATTGAACTGATTTCAAATCAACGCCTTCTTTTGCCATCTCGTACAGCGGGGACATTTCGCGCAACTTGGTGACGACCTCAATGACCTTCTTGATCGTATAGTCGATCTCATCGTCCGTGTTGAAACGGCCCAGACCGAAACGAATCGAGGAGTGTGCCAGTTCCGTCCCGACCCCCAACGCGCGGAGCACGTACGAGGGTTCCAATGTGGCCGAGGTACAGGCCGAACCGGACGAGAGGGCGATATCCTTCATGCCCATCAGCAACGACTCGCCTTCCACATAGGCAAAGGAGATATTGAGGTTGCCGGGGAGCCGGTTGGTCGGATGGCCGTTCAGATAGCTTTCTTCGAGGGCCTTCATGATACTGGCCTCCAGCCGATCGCGCATCGCAATCAACCGCACGGTGTCCTTGGCCATCTCCTGCTCGCAGAGTTCGCAGGCCTTGCCGAATCCCACGATTAAGGGCACCGGGAGCGTGCCGGAGCGCATGCCGCGCTCGTGCCCGCCGCCATCCATTTGCGCCGCGATGCGAACCCGCGGATTCTTCTTTCTCACGTAGAGCGCTCCGACCCCTTTGGGGCCATAGATCTTATGGGCCGAGAACGACATCAGATCGATGCCCATATCCTGCACATCGACCGGAATCTTGCCGACACCTTGCGTCGCATCGCAGTGAAAGAGGATGCCCTTTTCCTTGGCGATCTTGCCGATCTCTTTGACGGGGTTGATCGTGCCGATTTCATTGTTCGCCAGCATGACGGAGATGAGGATCGTCTTCTCGGTAATGGCTTTCCGCACATCTTCGGGATTCACCATCCCGAATTTATCGACGGGGAGATAGGTGGCTGTCGCTTTGCCCTTGCCCTCTAAGGATTTGACGGTGTCGAGCACCGCGCGGTGTTCGGTGGACGACGTAATAATGTGGTCGCCCTTCTCTTTGTACATTTCCAGCACGCCCTTGATCGCAAGATTGTCCGATTCAGTGGCGCCGCTCGTGAAGACGATCTCTTTTGGATCGGCCTTGATCAGCTTCGCGATCTGCTTCCTGGCCTGTTCGACAGCTTCTTCCGCGGCCCATCCGAAGGCATGGTTGCGGCTGGCCGCGTTTCCAAATTTCTCGACGAAGTAGGGAAGCATGGCATCCAACACGCGTGGATCCATCGGTGTCGTGGAATGGTTGTCCAAGAAAATCGGCAGTTTCATCGTTCAACTCCTTGTGCCGCAGGGGACTGAATTGTAATGAGAGGTGTGCCACCCATCATGTCTTGCAGGGTCATACTATTGAGCAATTGGGCGATGCTGTCCTGAACTTTCAAGAGCGGTGTGCGGATATGGCAATTTTCCCGCTGCATGCAGAACTCCCCATCCTTCTCGTGCGAACAATCGGTGATACCCAAGGGGCCCTCGATGCTTTCGAGAATTTGCGCGATCGTAATCTGGTGCGCGCGTCGGGCCAGCAGGTATCCGCCCTTGGGACCATTGTGACTCTCGATCAGTGCGTTCTTGGCAAGGGTCTGGAGCACTTTGGCCAGCAGCTCGAGGGGGATGTTATATTCTTCCGCGATTTCCTTCGTATTCACCACGCGCCCAGGCGTCACGTCGCCGAATTGAACAGCAGCGATGTGCTGAAGGGCCATGAGGGCATAATCTGTTTTTTTCGAAATCTTCAACATTGCTATTGCCGATCTCCCCGGTCGGAGACTATAATGATCTCCGATCAATATGGTCGGACTAAGACTAGCACGCAAGTTTCAAGGCTGTCAACAGTGGAAAGTAAAGCTGAGTTCGGCTGAGAAAGGAACAGGCATATGGGTGGGACCAATCCCTATATTGAAAAAGCTGATTATGAACTTCCTCAAGTACGCCTATACCGTCACCTTTATCGCCCCTGACGGCGTGGTGACGAAGGTTGAAGTCGATCCAACCAAGATTCCCTATGGTCCGACAGGGCTTCCAGGGAGTCTTTTAGATGTGGCGATGGGCAACGGGGTTGCACTGGAACACGTATGCGGGGGTGTCTGTGCCTGCTCGACCTGTCACGTCATCGTGAAACAGGGGCTTGAGAGTTGTAACGAAGGTACAGACGATGAATTCGATCAGTTGGAAGAAGCGCCGATTACCACGTTACAGTCACGGCTCGGTTGCCAATGTGTGCCAAATGGGACGAAGGACATTGTTGTCGAGATTCCGGCGGTCAATAAGAACCTGGTCAGAGAAGGACACTAGTCGTAGGTTTCAGTTTTCACTTCTTTCCGATCGTATCCGGCCTCCACGAGATAAGCCCGCACCGGTCGCACGAATCCTTTAACTCCGCTAAGCAACGGCATCACTTTTGATCTGCCGATGACAACCGATCGAAGCAATTTTACGGTAGCCTCGACAACTTCCTGGTTCGTTCCATTCACTCACCATTGGCATATAACGGAATGATGGGTGTCGCGCGGCTAAGGCGAGTAACTCATCGTGGTAGAGCCATTCACTCTCAGCCGGAGCGACCGTGATCAGAGTTGATTGTGGCAGTGCGCCTGATGCTGCCAACTGTTTCAACATGCAGTGGATCGGGACTAAACCGGTATAGCGGCTGACGAGGAGCAGCTCTCGATCGAGTGAAAGTGGCAATACAAAGTTTCCGTAGGGGCCGGACAGCAGCAGCTCATCCCCGGCCTTGAGCCCATAGAGATAGCTCGAACCAATTCCATCGGGGACGCGATCAAATACCAGAGTAAGTTGCCCGGTAGGGGAGGGGGGCTCCGCCAGTGAGTAGGCACGATTGAGCGGCGGTTTAGCACCTACCGGTAACTGTAAGGAGACCCACTGGCCTGGTTGGAATAGGATCCGCTGAGTGTTGGGCTGAAGAACCAATTGGCGGACATGGGGCGTGAGATCCGTGACCGACAGAACCGTTGCCGGTTGTGTGAGTTCCGCCATCACGATCTCCCTTGTGCTCTCTTATCAGAAGGCCGATCCAGATAAAAGGGTGCACGATAGCTGATTCTGTACAACACTTTTCAGCCCGTGCTATAGATACCGACCGTTTCTCCAACAATGCAGGGCCATTCTATGAGCCAAGTCAGGGTCAGATTCGCGCCTAGCCCCACTGGTTTTCTCCACATCGGAGGCGTCCGCACGGCGCTGTTCAATTGGCTCTTTGCCCGCCAGCAGAAGGGCGTGTTTGTCCTCCGCATTGAAGACACGGACCAAAGCCGCTCGACGGATGAATCCATCCAAGCCATTATTGAGGGAATGAAGTGGGTTGGGCTTGATTGGGATGAAGGGCCCTATCGCCAGACCGAGCGCATCGACCTCTATCGCGGTCATGCGATGCAGCTTCTTGAGAAGGGGCAGGCCTATTGGTGCGTCTGCAAAGCAGAAGAACTCGATGCACGGCGTAAGGAAGCCGAGGCCAAGGGGCTGTCGCCGAAATACGACGGCCGTTGCCGTGATCGTGGCCATACGAATTCGACCGGCGACGCGGCCCTGCGATTCCGGGCTCCGCAAGAGGGAGAAACCGTCGTCGACGATCTCATCAAGGGCAAGATCCTCTTCGATAACAATGTGCTGGACGATCTGATCATTCTCCGGTCGAACGGCTACCCGACGTACAACTTTTCAGTGGTTGTTGATGATGCGCTGATGAATATTACCCACGTGGTGCGGGGAGACGATCACCTGACCAACACACCGCGGCAGGTTCCGATCTTCCAAGCGCTTGGGTTTCCAGTCCCTCAGTTCGGGCATCTGCCGATGATTCTGGGGTCGGACAAATCCCGCCTCTCGAAGCGGCATGGGGCCACTTCGATCATGGCCTATAAAGACATGGGGTATCTGCCGGATGCGATGTTGAATTATCTTGTTCGGCTTGGGTGGTCACACGGGGATCAGGAAATCTTCACTCGCCAGGAGCTGATCGAGCAATTTTCCTGGAAGAACGTTCAAACGTCAGCGGCCGTGTTCAATCCTGAGAAACTACTTTGGGTAAACGCGGAATATATCAAGATCACTCCGCCGTCCCAGGTCGCTCAAGCGCTTGTGCCCCTCTTAGAAGCAGCGGGATTGAAAGACGAAGTTCAGGCTGTCTCGGCCGTCTGGCTCGCGCAACTCGTGGTCCTCGTGAAAGAGCGGGCGAAGACGCTCGTGGAGATGGTCGATTGGGTGAGGCCGTATTTTGGGCAGGCCGTGACGTGTGACGAAGAGGCAGCCAGGAAATTTTTGACGCCGGCCATCGCGCCGATTCTCGGACAATTGCTCACTCGCTTCGAGGCCTTCCCTGCCTTTTCAAAACAGCAATGGGAAGAGACCTTCAAGCAGCTGGTTGAGGAGGAGGGGGTGAAGATGGGGCAGCTGGCCCAGCCGGTTCGCGTTGCCCTAACCGGTCGTACGGCCAGCCCTGGTCTCTTCGACGTGATGGAGGTGTTGGGGCGAGACCGGACGCTGTTTCGCCTCCGTCAGGGAATCGAGCGGGCGACTCAGGCATAAAGCAGCTCTAGCTCTACTGTATGGAGCATCGATCTTGACGGAACTGAGACCTGTATATTACTGTGAGCGTCGGTTGGGGGATCGTCTAGCGGTAGGACGTCAGTCTCTGGATCTGACTACCTAGGTTCGATTCCTAGTCCCCCAGCCAATAATCTTTTCCCTGCCGTTCCTGATCTACGATTCGCTGCCGTACCGCGCTGGGGGATCGTCTAGCGGTAGGACGCCGGCCTTTGGAGCCGGCTACCTAGGTTCGATTCCTAGTCCCCCAGCCACTTTCCTTTGACCACCTCGATATCTATTTCAACGACGCCAGATCGATAACGAATCGGAATCGTACGTCGCCCCTGAGGACTCGCTCGTAGGCTTCGTTCACTTGTTGAATCGGAATCATTTCAATATCGGACTCAATGCTGTGCGTGGCGCAGAAGTCGAGCATCTCTTGGGTTTCTCGGATGCCGCCGATCACCGACCCGGCGATGCGGCGGCGATGCAGAATCAGTGGAAAGGGTTCCAGCGGCGTCGGCTTATCCGGGGCCCCCACGAGAATCAAGGTCCCATCGGTTTTGAGTAGGTTCACATAGGCGTTATAGTCGTGCGGGGCTGAAACGGTATCAAGGATAAAATCAAAGCGACGCTGGTATTCGTGTAAATGTCTCGGGATGTGAGGTGAGGGCGAAGTCGAAGGCGCCCAACCGTTCCGCATCTTTTCGCTTCCGCTCAGAGGTGCTCAAGACAGTCACTTCGGTTCCGAGCGCCTTGCCGATCTTCACCGCCATATGGCCCAGTCCACCCAATCCCACCACCGCAAGTTTGTGATATTTGCCGACGCCCCAGTGGCGAAGAGGGGAGTATGTTGTAATTCCCGCGCACAAGAGCGGGGCTGCTCCGGCAGGCGACAGGGCTGAGGGAATTCGCAGCACGTACTGCTCATCCACGACAATCTGCGTGGAGTAACCACCCTGCGTAGGCTGGCCGTCTTTGTCGCGGCCGCTGTATGTGAGGAGCATCCCGGCCTCGCAGTATTGTTCTAACCCTTCGCGGCAGGCAGCGCAGGTCCGGCAGGAATCGACGAAGCAGCCGACTCCAACGCGATCGCCTGTCTTGAATTTCTTCACCGTAGATCCGATTCGCGCCACGGTGCCGACGATTTCATGGCCTGGTACCATGGGGAAAATCGATCCGCCCCATTCGTCGCGAGCTTGATGAATATCCGAGTGGCAGATGCCGCAGTGGGTGATGGTAATGAGCACGTCATGAGACCCGACTTCACGCCGCTCGAACGAGAAGGATTGCAGGGCGGTCCTGGCGGTCATTGCGGCATAGCCTTGGGTCGGCAGCATGACGTGTGCTCCTTGTGAGAAGGGCCTGATTCGACCGTGACCATATCAAGTTGCAGTGAGATTGCCAACCCTGAAACGTGCGAACGAAGCTGGTCTCAACCAACGTCTCGTGCAGTCGTTATATCGTGCAGTAAATGGAACTGTTGCGTGGAGACTGGCGGTTGCGCCCTGTGAGAGATGGACGATCTGTCCTTAGACTATTGCTTAACTGTTTCCCTGTGTCTCTGCGTCGTCGTTTCCCTCCAACGAGTCTGGGAGCGAGGTGTCCATCGTAAGGGTAGGTCCTGATATGCGATAACGTTCGATCGCCCAGGCGCCGAGATCGGTCACTTGACATCGTTCGGAGCAGAAGGGGCGCCAAGGGTTGCCTTCCCAGGTGCTGGGTTTGTGGCAGAGGGGACAGGTCATGCCCGGCATTGTAGCACGCTGAATCCGAGAATCGTTCGCGGTCAACTCGGGCGGATCTGGTGCGTGGTGGCGACTTGCAGCAATCGGTGCAGGCGGCGCTGATCGATCTCCGAGAGGCCGAGGAATTCGACTCCGAACTCCCCTCCTTGACTCCAACGGACTGCGGCGGACTCGATCGTAATGGGCGAACCCAGATCGGTCGCCCTAATGAGGATTCTTACCGCTGAGCCGGGCTGAACCGACGACACACTGGTGACGGCGCATCCTCTGGCCGACAGATCGAACATTGTGCCTTCGCGGATGTCTGTCTTGTTGGTGCTGGAGAAAAAGACCTGCATGTCGACGGGGATTCGTGGATATTCTCGACACTCAATCATGTGGTCCTCCTCCGGTTCGAGGTTCCTCGTCATGCCGGCACCTCATACTCCGGCTAGTCTAGCAAGCCCAAAGCCACGGTAAAGTAAAACATGGAAACTGTACGATGCATGGCGAGAGGGAGTGTTATGGCGCCGGATATTTTTCGAAGACCTTTACGGCAATCGCCTTCTGTTTCATCTTCTTGACCAGTCCGATATACGAGACGTCACGAATAATACTGGTGAATTGTGAGCGGTAATTGCTCACGATGCTGGCTCCATCGATGACTACGTCATAGACCCGCCATTCATGCGCACGGTGAATCAGCCGAAAGTCGACCGGCGTGTCGATCTTCGGTCCCTTCATTTGCGCTTTGACTTCGGCAAAGGCATCCTCTCGAAGTTCCCCTAGGTAGACCACCTGTTCATCGGTGCGTTCGGTGATGCGGCCTACAAATGTGTCCCGAAGGAGTTGCACGAAGAGGTCGACGAACTCGTGTTGGTCCCGATGGGAAAGCGTGGACCAGGGGGCTCCCAGTGCACGTCTTGCCATTTCCTTGTAATCCACGCGGCGCTTGATGACTTCTTCGATTTCATGTCGCCGTTCTTTGGCCTGCTCCGGCTGCTTCAAAGTTTCGTTATCGAGGACTTGGATCAGGTCGTTGATCGCACCCTTCACCGCCTCGGTCGCGCTCGAAGTAGTCCCGTTTGGTGTGGTGGTGGCCAGCGAAGGAGATGCCATGGTCAGTCCAGCCATTATTCCCGAGAGGAACAGTAGATATGCCAGTATTATGATCTTCATGTTGATGATGGTTGTCACTGTAACATGGCTCCTGTCATTGGTTTAGGCCGATTACCTCAAGCGTAGCAGGGATACTGAGTCTGTAAAGAGGTTCCAACAGGGTGGAAAGAGAGGGAAGTTCCGGGAGAGTCCTGGCAAACGAGGGAAGATGGCCGGTTTGTTACCGGGCCGGCTGAGTTTTTTCGAGCTTCGCCCAGGCGTCTTTGAGTGACACGGTTCGGTTGAATATCAGTGTGCCGGAGGTCGAATCGGAATCAGTACAGAAGTATCCCAGGCGCTCGAATTGGTACCGTGTGCCGGGCACTGTCTGCCGCAAGCTGGGCTCAACCAGACAGCCCGTGATTCGCTCCAACGAGTTGGGGTTGAGATAGGTCGTCCAATCGTGGTCCGGCGGCACCTTCGCCAGATCCGTCACCAAGAGGGGGTTGTAGAGTCGGACTTCGGCTTTCACAGCATGGGCTGCGGAGACCCAATGGATGGTGGCCTTGACCTTGCGCTGTTCCTGTGAAGCGCCGCTCTTTGTCGTGGGGTCGTAGGTGCAATGGAGTTCGGTGACCTCGCCGGTCTGCGGATCTCTTCGTCACCTCGACACATTTGATGATGTATGCGTACCGGAGCCGCACTTCGCGTCCTGGGGCAAGCCGGAAAAATTGTTTGGGCGGATCTTCACGGAAAGTCGTCTTGCTCGATATAGAGGACGCGTGAGAAAGGGACTTTCCTGGTTCCTGCAGACGAATCCTCCGGATTGTTGACGGCTTCCAATTCTTCGGACCGGTCCTCGGGATAGTTGTCGAGGACGATTTTGAGCGGCCGCAACACGGCCATCACTCGGGGTGCTCGATTGTTCAAATCTTCGCGAATAAAGTGTTCGAGCAGCTGCATGTCGACGATGGCTTCGCGCTTGGCTACGCCGATATGGTCGCAGAAGGCCCGAATCGCTTCTGGAGTATACCCGCGGCGACGAAGTCCTTTGATCGTCGGCAGTCGTGGGTCATCCCATCCGCTCACCAGCTTCTTTTCGACCAACTCGAGCAGTCTCCGTTTGCTCATGACGGTATAGGCCAGGTTCAAGCGAGCAAACTCGATCTGCTGCGGCCGGTGCGGTGTTTCAGCCTGTTCGACGACCCAATCGTAGAGAGGCCGGTGATCTTCAAATTCCAAGGTGCAGAGTGAGTGCGTGATTCCCTCGATCGCGTCCGAGAGGGGGTGCGCATAGTCGTAGGCCGGGATACAGGCACCAGGCGCTCCCTGTTCGATAATGCGCCGCATGCCTGATTCGATAGAGGACTGGGTCGCGTAGGTTGATATTGGCTGACGCCATGTCGATCTTGGCTCGGAGGACGTAGGTTCCATCGGCGAATTCCCCGGCTCGCATGCCTCGAAAGAGGTCAAGATTGTCCTCGATGGAACGGTCGCGAGAAGGGCTGTTCCTTCCCGGCTGAGTCAGTGTGCCTCGATAGTCACGCATCTCCTGGGCCGTTAAGTTATCGACATAGGCTTTGCCCTTACGGATCAACCGGACGGCAATGTCGTACAACTGGTCGAAGTAATCCGAGGCAAAAAACATCTTCTCATGCCAGTCGAACCCCAGCCATCGGACGTCGCTCTGAATGGCCTGGACATATTCAGGATCTTCGGTGGTCGGATTGGTGTCGTCGAATCGCAGGTGGCAGATGCCGCCCGGGGTGTCATTCGCTATGCCGAAATTCAGGCAGATAGATTTCGCGTGACCGATATGGAGATAGCCGTTTGGCTCGGGTGGAAAACGCGTAACGACTTGACCACCATGCTTGCCGGCTGCGCGATCGGCAGCCACGATGTCGCGGATAAAGTTTGAAGCGCCAGTTGGTTCAGACACGAAAGAACGATGACTCCTCTATGGACGAGAAATGTATGAGATCGGGTCGTCGCGGGCTGTTCTATCACAAGAGTGGTATACGGGAGAAGAGCTTATCCGGAAAAGGAGAACATCGGAGCGAACCGAGCACTACGCGGTTTGGTGAGTCGGCATCTGCATCACGCTGAAGTCTTTCTGCGCGATGAGATGCCCTTCCATGCGAAGGCGAAACTCGTAGCGTCCCGGGGCGGGGAAGACCAGTGAGGGGATATTGATCCCAAAATCTGAAATTTGAAGGCGGTCGCCGATGGCAATATTTGGAAGTGTGGCCCGGCAAACGAGCTGTTCGTTGTTGAGGTAGATCAAATCGATGTCGAAGTGATACGTCCCTTCGGCATCGGTGAGGCAGAAATACAGCCCCATTTGTGAATGTTGGAAGGGGAAGCTCACGGCCTGCAGGTGGGTGAAGAGGCCGATCAGACATTTCTTCTTGGTGACACTGTCCTCGATGACCTGGTCGCAGACCAAGAAAGCCTGCACGCTTGGCTTCACGACGTCCGACATACTGCCATTGTACGGGAGTCCCGCGCCTTGTCAAAAAGGATGTGATTTTCAACAAGGAACCAAGACGGCGCCGGTTGCTGCTCTTATGATTGTAGGGTGCGGACACGCAAGAATTGAGGCTGGGACCTACTTGGGAGTCTTATCCGATTGCCGCTGAGCTGCCGCGACTTTCCGCTACATCGCCGAACAGGGTGACACCGGTGCCGATGCGGCAGTAGTGTGGGCTGACGGTGACTAATTCGCCCTTATGAGTATAGAAATGGCCCACGGTTATGCGAATTTTTCTTCTTTGCATGAGGCAGGCCTCGAACACCGTGTGTCCTGTTACTCGGTCTGCTACGGTGACCGAAGGAGGGTCGTCCTGGTGTTGCCTCGCTGCTGGTCTTTACGTTGATGGTATAGCGGCCCGCGCTATGGGCTGAGAGCGCATTTCGTCGGATATGGCCGACACGGGTTCCCTGCTCATCGTACAGGTCCATTGTCAGCAGCAACATCAGTGGGTCGAGTTGCGTTTCCAACACCAACTGCTCCTTGCCTTGAAGTTTGACGACACCGTTCGTGTTTCGAAACACATTCGAGCCGACGTGTAACTCAAGGCCCTGTTCGGGCTTCTCGATGTCGACCAGTTCCGGAGAATCTGTGATACCGATCGTTTTGAATTGGAGCGGGTTGTTCATGTTCCACCATGAGTTTGCCGACGAGAAGAAGGGACCGACGACCGAAGAATTCCTTCTCCCAGAGGCTCGCTGCACGTGTTTGTCGCAAGGTAGGCTATACCACCGTCTCTGTCAAGTCGTGGGTGAACCAGCAGTGCAGAGGCCTAAATACTGCTCAGAGTCGTTAGGAATTGAAAAGTGAAAAGATCCTATGCTACTGTTCCGGCTCGATCCCTCACCATTGATATCTGGTCCCATCGTCTAGCCTGGCCTAGGACGGAGCCCTCTCAAGGCTTAAACACGGGTTCAAATCCCGTTGGGACCACCAAACCTTGCTTGACCCGACCGGGAGCCATTTTAATTGCTCTTGGCGACCGGATAAAGCGCCTCCAGTGAGTTGTTCGTTCTCGCTCGTGCCGCGCGCCTCGTCCATGATTGCGCGTGAATAAAGCCTTTCACGAGGAGTTGCACCCATAATTCGCCTGCACAGTCCAGAGCCATTGAATTGAGCATGGTGCAGGGACGGTCAATATAAGGCTAGCTACTTACGTACACATCCGGTGAGGCGGATCGCGCTTCTGAGGACGTACGTGATGAAGGTCGTTGAATCCACGTCTCGATCGCTCAGGATCGCGTTGATCGCTCTCCGCGATCCTATTCTCGTCAATTGAAGTGGTTCGATGAACAGATCCTTTGTCCTCACGAACCAGGATGCCGCGAGGGATTTTTCGGGGACCACTTCGTTGACGCCTCTATCGTTGGTTGTGTATAAAGAGTGCGCCGTTTCTCCATTCACTTTTATGGTGGGTAGACTTTCCATGGGTGCACGTGAATTCCACGATGGGGCGCAAGATGGACTCGAAGCACTCGAGCCTCTCGACCCGGAACAGATAGAATCTTTTGACGGCCTGCTGACCGCGATGCGAAAGACCGCATTTGGTGGCCGCAACCTGGGCGAAGCCTACGAAGTGCTTTGGGCAATGATCGAAGACCCCGACTGCTTCGTCGTGTTGACGCTGTCAGGGGCGATGACCATTGCCAAGATGGGCAAGATTATCAGCTCGATGATCGATCATGGGATGGTGCAATGTGTCGTCTCGACCGGCGCATTGATTGCCCATGG
Organism: uncultured Nitrospiraceae bacterium; assembly: GCA_963825145.1. Classification (GTDB taxonomy): domain Bacteria; phylum Nitrospirota; class Nitrospiria; order Nitrospirales; family Nitrospiraceae; genus Palsa-1315. The sequence continues at coordinate 65,906 of CAWGSC010000025.1, read as the reverse complement.
GCTGACCGAGTCTGTTGGTAAGACACACTATCGGCACCATTCGTCCATGTCCGATGAAGAATTGTTCAAGAAGGGGTACAATCGGGTCTACGACACGTTAGAGATGGAGTCCAACCTCAATTACGTTGAGCATGTTGTGTCTCTGACGATGAAGCGGATGGATCAGGACCAGCCTCTTTCCTCCGAGACCCTCACCCGTGAACTGGGCAAGACGCTCGCGGAAGAATATGACGGAGCGGGTATTCTCAAAAGTGCCTATGTGAAAAAAGTCCCTGTCTTCATCCCAGCGTTTACCGATTCGGAGATGGGGCTGGATCTTGGAACCTGGGCCATGAGTCGAGAGCTCGATCGGGCTCGTACGCAATTAAATGGAGAGAGTGATCTTGAGGTGCTGCGCGCGATTCAGCGTTCCTATCCTTCGTTCAATCCCTACCTCGATCTCAATAGTTATGCGAGCCATGTCATCTCTGCCAAGCGGCGTGGCATCTTTACAATTGGCGGGGGAGTCCCTCGCAATTGGGCACAACAGGTCGGCCCTTACATTGAGATCAGCAATACGCGGCTCGGCCTCAATGTGCAACCACCTCGATTCCAGTATGGTGTGCGCATCTGTCCGGAACCGGATTATTGGGGCGGGTTGAGCGGCTGTACTTATCAAGAAGGTATTTCGTGGGGAAAGTTTGTCCCACCGAAAGACGGCGGGCGTTTTGCCGAAGTATTGAGCGATGCCACGGTTGTCTGGCCTCTCCTCATGGTCGGGTTGCTGGAGCGAATAAAAGCAAAGGGCACTTCCCGCACATGATGGGCTCGCACCTCTTTCGCACAGTTGCTGCGGCGGTACTGCTGTTGCTCGTGCAGCTGACTCAGGCTGGCGCTGGGTCGATCACGGACGACGGACGAATCAGAGGGCAGGCGGACGCGCCGATCACTTTGATCGAGTACTCTGACTTCACGTGTGGGTATTGTGCGAAGTTCTTTCAGGAGACCTGGCCTCGCTTGCAGGCCAAATATATCGATACGGGCAAAGTGCGGTTTGTCTATCGCGACTATCCTCGATCGGACGATGGAGTCGGCATTGAGGCTGCTGTGGCGGCGCGCTGTGCCGGAGCCCAGGGTCGATATTGGCCGATGCACGATCGGCTCTTCAGCGAACGAGGCCGCTTAGACTCGGGATCCTTCAAAGGTTACGCGAAGGTGATCGGCTTGGATCAGACGGCGTTTGATAAGTGTTTCGACGAGCGGCACTATCTCGAATCCATTTTCCAGGATCGCCAAGAGGCGAATCGGTGGGGTTTTCATGGCACCCCTGGTTTTGTTCTGATGCGAACAGCTGGTGGACCCACTGAGAAAGAGCCGGCGATCGCGATTCCCGGCGCATTCCCGTTCAACAAGTTTGCCGAGGAGATTGATCGCATGTTGGCCGCTGCCCCACGCTCCCAGGGAGAATCCGCCGAGCCTCACGGGTCGACGGCGGTGGCACAGAACAGTCCATTCATTATTCACTAAGGATTACCTATGTCTGCAACACAATCGTTTTGGTCTGTTCCGCAACGCGACGGGGAACCACCCTATTGGATGTGCATGTCGTGCTTGTCAGAAGTCTTCTATCGCAAGGTACCGATGCCCGATTGTCCGTCGTGCCACGGCGTCTCGACCTATGAGGCCTTCACGCTTGAGGCAATTCGTGACTGGGGCACAGAGGATTTGGTTGCCAAAGCCGATATCGCCCAACAGGCGGCCAATCTTGAGCCGGCTTCTGCGGCATCGGTTAATTCCGCCGACTGACAGGCTGCGGAAAAACGAAGCCGGCCTGCCGGAAATCCAATGGTCCCCATGTCTGAGTCAACAGGACACGAACCCGCAGGATGCTCAAAAAGTTCGTCCAGCAAGGCCGCAGGAGTGAAGGACCGAGGCGTACCCTCTGGGTACGTTGAGGGTCTGAACGATGCGAGAACGCTGCTGGCGGACTTTTTCAGCATCCTGCTAAGTCTTCACCACCCGCGGGACGTCTCTTGTGCAAGAACCACGTCCATTCTTAATTGGAGGTCTATGGCGGCACGGAGAGACCGTTGTCCCTGTGAACAATCCGTTTACAGGGCGACTACTCGCCGAGGTATCGAACGCAAGTTCCGCCGACGCCGAGGCGGCGATTCAATCGACGGTTGATGCCGCTGCCGCAATGGGGGCGTTGCCGTCCCACGCTCGCTATCATGTGTTACAAAAGATCGCAGGCGGACTTTATGACCGGCGGGAGGAATTTGCCCGCCTGATGACGGCTGAATCCGGCAAGCCGATCGCCGACGCGAAGCGGGAAGCCAGTCGGGCCGTGCAGACATTTACCGTTGCGGCTGAAGAGGCAAAGCGTATTCCTGGCGAGGTGATCCCTCTCGACTGGACGCCGGGGACGGATTCACATCTCGGCATTCTGCGTCGGGTTCCGATCGGTCCAGTGCTCGGAATCACCCCCTTCAATTTTCCCCTGAATCTTGTGGCCCATAAAGTCGCGCCGGCTCTGGCCGCCGGCAATTCCATTCTCATCAAGCCGGCGCCACAGACACCTCTTACCGCGTTGCTCTTGGGTGAAGTGGTTTTGGAGGCTGGGCTTCCTCCCGGTGCACTCAACATCCTGCCCTGCGACAATACGGTCGCAGAACAGCTCGTCGTCGATCCCCGCTTTAAACTCTTGAGCTTTACCGGTAGCGCCGCTGTAGGATGGATGTTGAAGGCCAAGTGCGGGAAGAAGAAGGTGGTGTTGGAACTCGGCGGGAACGCGGGCGTCATCGTGGAGCCCGATGCCGATCTGGAGTTTGCCGCACAGCGTTGTGCGGTCGGCGGGTTCGGATATGCCGGTCAGACCTGTATCTCCGTTCAGCGAATCTTTGTCCATCATTCCATCGCGGACCTCTTCACCACGAAGCTCCTGTTGCAAGTCGCGCGTCTGAAGGCTGGCGACCCGAGCGACGACTCGACGGTAGTCGGGCCATTGATCGATCAGGCCGCGGCCCATCGTGTGGAGGAGTGGGTTGAGGAAGCGGTGTCGCAAGGGGCGCGTGTGCTTCTGGGGGGCAAACGCATGGGTTCGGTGATGGAGGCGACTGTGCTCTCGCACGTCACGCCGACGATGAAAGTCTCTTGTCAGGAGGTGTTTGGGCCGGTGGTGACCGTGATTCCGTACCGACACTTCGGCGAAGCGATCATGGCGCTCAACCAATCCGACTATGGGCTCCAAGCTGGAGTGTTCACCCAGGATGTGAATAAGATTTTTCATGCTTTCCGGCGCCTTGAAGTTGGGGCGGTGCTGGCAAACGAGATTCCGACATTTCGCGCCGACCACATGCCGTATGGTGGCGTGAAGGACTCTGGTGTTGGGCGTGAAGGGGTTCAGGCTGCGATTGAGGATATGACCGAGCCCCGCATGCTGGTGTTAAACCTCAAACCGCCTGCCGGGACCTAGCAGGATACTGAAAAAATACGCTAGCGTCACAAATCGTGATGCGTGAAGCGCGAGACGTGTGAGAAAGGCGTGACGCGCAAGCCTTGATTCCGAGTGTCTCGCCTTCCCCATCGGTCGTGGGCAGCTATCTTGCTGGATAGTTTCCTTTTGTAGTTTTTCCGAAGCATGCTCGAGGAAAAAAATTGTCGCAGGATATTGCGAAGCTGGGCCAATCTTGGTACAACAGCGACCCTGTGCCGCTATGAGAATTACTAAGGGCATGCATTTCAGCTCACGAAGCGCCCGTCACCCGATTGGTCGGACAAACTAAGGAGAAGAAACGATGGTACCTACGCAGATGTTTCTGACGCGAGGCGTCGGAGTCCACAAAGAAAAGCTGGCCTCCTTCGAACAAGCCTTGCGTAGCGCCGGCGTCGCTTATTGCAACCTTGTCACGGTGTCGTCGATTCTTCCTCCGAATTGCAAAATTATTCCGCGTGCGCGCGGCGAGAAGTTATTGAACCCCGGCGAAATCACGTTCTGTGTGATGGCGCGGTCGGAAACGAATGAACGAAATCGTCTGGCTTCCGCGTCGATTGGGTTGGCGGTCCCGACTGATCGTCGAACCTACGGGTATCTGTCCGAACACCATGCGCATGGCGAAACCGATGAAGAGACAGGTGAGTATACGGAAGACTTGGCGGCGCAGATGTTGGCCACGACGCTCGGTGTCGAATTCGATCCCGACATCGCGTGGAAAGAACGGGAACAAGTCTTCAAAATGGCAGGTAAGATCGTTCGGACCCAAAACATCACCCAGTCCGCTATCGGAAAACCCAATCGCTGGACGACGGTGATCGCATTGGCCGTGTTCATTCCAGAAGAAAATATATCGAAGCGGCGTCGGTAGTCCTGCCGCGTGAGCATACGTCCATGACGCTTCCCGCCGGATGGGAAGGTATCGACCAGAATTTCCTCGGGCTCGAGGAGCCCTGGTGCCATCCCGATCAGGCGGGCGTCTATATCCTGCCTGCGCCCTACGAGCATACCTCCAGCTATGTGCGGGGCTCCGATCGCGGCCCGTCAGCCATCATCGAGGCGTCTCAACAAGTTGAGTTATACGACGAAACTCTCCGGTGTGAGCCCTATCGAGAGTGGGGCGGGGTTGCCACCATTCGCTCTCTCGATCTTGACGGCAAAGTTGATCGGCAGGCGGTGGATGCCATCGACGCCTTCGTCACTCCCCACGTCGGTACCGGGCGGTTCGTCGTCACCTTGACCGGGGAACATACCGGAGCACTTGGGGCCATCCGAGCCCATGCCCGTCGCTATTCTGATCTGTGCGTGCTGCAAATCGATGCGCATGGCGACTTGCGGAAGGCCTATCAAGGGAACCCCTATAGCCACGCCAGCGTGATGGCTCGTGTGGTCGACGACGGATTGCCGTTAGTCCAAGTCGGCATTCGCTCCATTTCTTCTGAGGAAATCGATCGCATTAGGGGCACTGATCGGATTGCCACGTTCTTTGCCGCCGAGATTCTTGACCCATCCGGCCCCTACGAAGGCAAGGCCTCCCGCTGGGTTCCCGAGGTGGTGAAGGCCTGTCGCGGACCGGTCTATCTAACTTTCGATTGTGACGGGCTTGATGCCTCGCTGGTCCCCGCGCTGGGTACTCCAGAGCCCGGTGGGTTGGGGTGGTACGACACGGTGAACCTCGTGACGGCCTTGGCCAATGGACCCGGTATCCTCGGGATGGATATCAGCGAGATCGCCCCGATCGAAGGGTTTGTCGCACCCCAGTTTTGTATCGCCCGATTGATCTATCGCATGCTGGGACGGATCAAGGCGGGCCGTCGCGTCCACTGAAATGGCATGCCCACGCTGTGACCGACAAGCTTCGCATCAATAAGTTCTTTACACACCACGGTATCTGTTCTCGGCGAGAGGCTGATCGTCTGATTGAGTCTGGTCGCGTGACCATCAATCAGCGAGTGGCTCGCTTGGGTGATCAGGTCGGTCCTGACGACGTCATCGCACAAGATGGACAAGTGATTCCCTGGGGGACAGACCCACTCTATATCAAATATTACAAGCCGGTGGGTGTGACGACGACCAGTGAGTCGCATGTACCTCATAACATTATTACGGAGATCGGCCATCCGGAGCGGATCTTTCCGATCGGCCGACTCGACAAGGACTCGTCCGGGCTCATCCTGCTTACGAACGACGGGGACATCGTGAACGAGATTCTACGAACTGAGCATGGGCATGAGCGGGAATACGAGGTGTCGGTCGACCGTCCATTCGATCAGACGTTCATCGACCGCATGGCCCAAGGAGTCGTCATTCTCGAGCGCCCGACCAAACTCTGTCGGATTGAACGACTCGGTCCTGCACGGTTCCGGATCATTCTCACCGAAGGACGCAATCGACAGATCAGGCGTATGTGCCAAGTCGTCGGGTATCGGGTGCTCACGCTGCATCGTGTTCGGATCATGCACGTGACGCTTGACGGACTGGCGCCGGGGGCATGGAAACCGCTCACGGGAGAGGAGCGTTCGCAGCTCTTTCAGGCGGTGGGGCGAGGCAGTAGTCAGAGTGATGTGCAGATAGGGTAACCTGAAAGCGAACGACTCAGGACACAGTACCGGGAGTGGGGCCACCGCCAATGATGTACGGTCGTGCTTGCCACGGAAAAATACTGGCCGAGACTATGCCGGACCAACTCGAGATCTTTCGGCTCGTCGAGGCCGCATAGCGATCCGTGGCATGCTGAATTCTTACACGTTGGGCGGAAAGAATTGCACGATATGCGTCTGGGCTAGAATTTTCCCGGGGCTCGAATGTGGGCCTTGAGCCCTGAGGGAGCACCTTGACGTTTTCTTTCAGTTCGGTGAAGCGCAGAGCATTCCGAATGTCGCTGTAAGAAAGATAAGATCGTTCTAGGTCGATATTATCCTCGGTCGTGCGCTCAAACAGTGTGAGTTTGAAGTTGATGATGAGTCTTCGGCGATGATTCATTGCCGAAGATCTAGTGTGGTTAGGTTCCCGGCTCGCCGTCGGGCACCTCCATTTGACAACCACGCCGTCGGAACTCACACTAGCCCACACACATCGCCTACGGAGAGCAACACCCAGTATGGTCACCACATGGTGGGGTCCCCAACTCAATGCCCTGCTTGGCAGCCTCGTCGTGGCGGCGGGTGCATGGCTGGCGTGGGACTCGTTCTCACTCTGGGAAGTCTTGCTCGTCGCAGGAGGTGTCGCAGGGTTTCTAATCTGGCAGGGACGCACAATCGGGCTGGTCTGGGCCTGGGCCACTCTGTTCCTTGGCTTAGAGAGTCTTGCATGGCCTATTATCACGATGGTTCAGGTCCGTTTGGCCACGACTGAGCCGAACGACGAACAAATGGGGACAATCCTCTCGGCCGTGCTGATGGGACTCTTCTCGGCAGTGTTTTGGATTACGTTTTCCTACGGGTTTTTCAAGAGAGGCGGTCAGCTCATCGCTCCCGCTTCAACCGATGCCACCGACACCCATCCACCTTCACCGCAATCAGAACGTTCCCGCAGGAACAAGTAACACCTACCACATCTCGATCGGATCGACGTCGACATCGAACTTGATAGCCCGGTGTTGATACGTCTGTTCCAGCTCCTTGACCGTGATCCGCACCGCTTCGAGCCCCGCTTCCCGTTCGAGCGATTTCACGAGAATTTGCCACCGGTAGCGACCCCGGAGTCTCGGCACCGGAGAAGGGACTGGCCCTAGCACAGTGAGCCGGTCAGGCCGATCAATCGATTGACCAGTCGAAGAGGCCTTTCCCAAGGCCGGTGAAGAGCATGCGGTAAGTCGAGCTGCCCAGCCCGTGGCAGCGTCGTGAACCATTTTCTCGTTGGTCCCGGATACAAGGAGGGCAATCAGATACACCGCAGGCGGATACCCCAATGCAGTCCGATGGGACAGCTCCTCCGATAAGAAGATGGATTCGTCGTTCTGAGCCACAGCCTGGATCGTATGATGCGATGAAAGATAGGTCTGCACGATAACCTGGCCGCCGTCGGCTGCCGGATTGGCGAGGCCGATTGCATCAAGAAGCATATGATACGTACGTTCGGCGGATCGGAAATTCGGCACGCTGAGTCCTGCGTCCGCCTGCACAATCCCTACGAGGCCCATCGTCGGGAGAGGCCGGCGGCGGAGCAGCAGTTGTGTTCCAACGAGGATATCCCACTCCATTTGCTCGACCCTCCGCCAAAGGGCCTCGGCCTGCGCTGGCCGGTGCATGGTATCTCCATCGAGCCGAACCACTGCCGCGTGGGGAAACAGTCGCTTTACATCCTCTTCTACCCGCTCTGTGCCCTCTCCGATCAACTCCATGCGAGGGCCGGAACAGGAGGCGCAGGTCTCGGGGATGGCTGTAATGTCCCCGCAGTAGGAACAGAGCAGGCGATCCGCTTGCCGAGAGTACATCAGTGCGACACGACAAACAGGACAGCGGGGAACCTGGCCGCAGTCACGACAGACGAGGGCACCGGCATAGCCCTTCCGGTTGAGAAACAACAGGACACCGGCCCGGCGGCCGATAGCGTGCTCAATGGCCCGAACGAGCGGCTGGCTCAGCACCGTGCCGCGACCATGCTCCCGTAAATCAACGACCTGTACATTCGGTCGCGCATGAGAAGGTACTGGGTTATGTACAACTATCCCCTGTTGTTTCACTGCTGCTCTGGTCTCAAGCAAGGGGTGGGCAGAACTCAGGACCAACACTGCCTGTTCATCCTGCGCTCTCAACCAGGCCACGTCCCGAGCATGATAGCGTGGTTCCTGTGGTTCTTTGAGCGCTGCATCTTCTTCTCCCTCGACCCAAATCGCTCCGACTGCAGTCAGTGGGAGAAAAATGGCCGACCGGGTCCCCACAACCACACGAACGATCTGCCGATGAATCTGATCCCAAAGTTCGGCCTTCAGCTGGTCTGAAAGCCCGCTATGGAAACAGACCGGATAAATGCCCGTCTCATCATTACGAATCAAGTCGGCAACCCATTGAGCCCGTTCTGCTTCGCCAACGATGATGAGGACCGTCTGTCCACGGTCGAACACCAGGCGAACGGTCTGCTGCAACAGCCTCAATCGATTGGTCCAGATAGCCTGTACCAGAACCCGAGTGGGTCCTTGGCCTCTGAGCGCGCCGAATAGTGGCTCCGCCCAAGACATGGATGGGTCAGGAATGAGCGGTGTCGTGATGCCGAAATTGATCTGGTTCGCGTGTGTAGTTGGCAGGCCAGGGGGCACTACCGAGGTCGGAGGTGGGTTTCGGACCTCCACCACCCACCCGCGGACCTCAAGATCATGCAACAAGTCGCCCGGACCAAGACTGCGGGACGAGGAGCGAAGTCCTGAAGGCTTTTTCTTAAGACGTGTGAGAAGTGCCCGCGCCTTCACCGAGCACGATTTTCGAGCCGCAAGTGTGGCCCGCCCTTGTTCCGTCAGTTCATAGTGGCTGACCTGCGCTCGTGGTTTGGGTGCCGGAGGCAGCACCAACCTGAGACATTGCCCCCATGGCGCAACATACTGTTCGGCCACTTGCCGTGAGAGCTGGAACAGGTTCGAGGACACATCTGTTGCAGCCCCTTCCGGGAGCAACGAGCGAATCTCCTTGAGACGTGCTCGATCAAGACCCTGAGGAAGAACGTGGGGGAGGGCGATCACCGCTCCTTGAAGGATCGACCGTCCGAAGGGCACGAGCACTCGATGTCCAATACGGAGAATGGATCGGAGCGACGAGGGCACGGTGTAGGTGAACGGGCCTGCCAGATGCCTCGGGACAATGACATCTGCGAATAAGGCCTCTGGCTCCATACGTGGAGGGGCTGTCTGCGTCGAAATCATGCGGCATTGTAGCAGCACAGGAAAAGGGGGAACAATGAGAGAGGAAGAACAGAAAGATTCTGAGGAGGAACCGGGAGGGTTGACGTTGAATCGTCAACCCTCCGCACGATACTCGAAGAATTTACTGTGGCGGAGCGGTCGGAGCAGCGGGGCGCTGATCTGATTTGCCCTGGCCAACTGATGCCGGAATTGTTGCCGGAGCAAGATCTGCAGAGCCAGATGAGGGCTCCACCTTGGACGAACCCGTTGGAGCCACTGGGACCGTCGTATCCACTGCGGAGATCGGAGCTCCGCTTCCCGCTGAACTGAGACGGGATACGTTGTATCCATTATCGCCGGTCTCAATTGGCTTTGCCGACGACTCAGACTGTTCCTTGGCTGATTCGGGGGAATAGAGCACGATATCTACACGACGGTTCTTCTGTCGACCCTCTTCAGTCGCATTGCCGGCGATCGGTTTCGTATCGCCATAGCCGACCGACGAAAGCTTTGCTGAGTCGATCCCGCCCTTCTCAAGCAAGTAACGGAGGACACCCCCAGCTCGAGCTTTCGATAAGTCCCAGTTCGTCTGGTAACGAGACTTAAGTGAAGGACCGATTTCCATGTTATCCGCATGGCCCTCGACTCGAATCAACCGATCGCCGGCAGTGGTCTTGAGATACGCTATCAGTTCATCGAGCACTTGATGGCCCTCAGACGTGATCGTGGCTTCGCCAGATTCAAACCGAAGCTGCTTCATCAAATCACTGAGGCTGAGTCGGGTTTCGCTGGCGACATTCTGGACCTGGAACCTGCTTGGAGAAGTAGCCACCGCAGAACTAGCCACAGCAGGGGAGACATCCGGAGACTGCTGGGGGGATTGAGAGATCGGCATGGCCTCAGGAGCGTAACCCTTCACCCTAAAGCGATCGCCCTTGAGAATGCGGGAGATCGACTTTATGATCACCGCCGTGGCAGTTCGGTCTTCGACGGACAGGATTTTCAATTCGCCCACAACCCGTTGAGGAAGGTTTCCTCCGGACCGAACCACCTCCATTCGGTCCCCAGACCTAATTCCGTCTTCCCGTCCCCGGTCCAGATAGACGATATTCCTTTGCCCTATCAGGGTCATGATCCCCATGTTGGACTGGAACGCCACAATTCGTCCCTCCACATCGCCGACGGACGGTTGGTCAACCGCTGCTCGCTGGTCAGTCGGAGGCACGAACTTCATCACCGGATCACCAGGCGATACGGCAGCAAACGCCCGCATGACCTGAACAGTGGTCAGGTCCTTGTCAATTTGGGTCACCTGAACTACAGCGAGTCGAAGGACCAAGTAACCGAGATATTGACCGGTGTTAGGATGGAATACTTTTTCCGGTCGTCTGTATATCGTGAAAAAATCTCCGAGGGCGACATCATCGGGATTCTTCAGTCGGAGGTACAGGATATCCCGGCTTCCCAGTATCAGATGATCGCCGGTGGTCTGATTGTCACCGGTAATTACATTTACAAACCCATCTTGTGGAGTCGATCGCTGGATGGAGCCGGACGAATAGGCCAAAGCCCGTTCTCCGAATTGGATCGAAGTGAGGTTGTCTGCTGCCAAGGCTAGAGAAAGGAGCGGCGTAGCCAAGGTCCAGACCATGAGAGAGACGACACATTTCATTGAATAGTTAGCCATGGTGGTTGTCCTTCATGTAAGGCAAGTAGTGCTATCAGAACCATAGCAAATAGCCCTGTATTGTCAAGAATATTGAGACCTTGCCCTCATTGACCGCCAATTCACTGGATGCTATGGTGATCAAAAGAGTCATTTCTCACAGGGGAAGAATATCCATGGTTCCTGACCAGCCTCCGACTCCGGGCGCGCGCCGCCAAAATCGTCCTCGCATCGAAACCCAGATTCACCGACGCAAGAAATCCAAGGCCTTATCGGCACTGGAGCCTGAATGGGATCAAATTGACCAAGTACCACCCTCTCACCTGCGCATGCCATCAGGCCGTATGTCACCTACTCCACCAACAAATAGAGCAAAGAGCCCCTCATGAAATAAGCCACCTCAGTAGGACAATTGAATCCGTGATCAGAACAGGGAGTTTTTATTGGTTGCGCCTCGGCGATGCCGCTGGTTGCGGAGGCCCCACCACCCTGGATTCGCATTCGTGCCCGCGATGGCTCACAACCTAGCTAAGCCTAGGACTTTCGGGTCGATCTCACAGGTCTTTTGGACGCTTGCTATCCCCGTAATCCAAGGTCTAAAATCCAACCCTCCTTGCATATCAAGGTGTTGAAAGGTCAGCTCCATGAGCGGTTCAGAGTTACTTCTTGAGTATCTGACCAGATACTTTCCGATTCTATTTTTTGTTATCGTAGCACTGACGTTCGGCCTATGGTCGCTGATCATCAGTCATCTGGTCCAGCCGAAATATCCGGAATCGGAGAAGTTGTCTACCTATGAGTGTGGAGCGGAACCGTTCTCGGACGCTCGAATGCCTTTTCCGGTTCGATATTACATTTTTGCGATGCTTTTCGTTATTTTCGATATCGAAGTCATCTTTCTGTATCCCTGGGCAGTGGTCTTCACCAAGATCGAGTTGATCGGGTTGATTGAAATGCTGGTCTTCATTGGATTGTTTTTGGTGGCCTATGTCTATGCGTGGCGCAAGGGAGCCCTGGAATGGGACTGATCGAAATTGGTCGTCATGAAAAAGACGGCACGTCCGACGTCGTCACCACGACAGTGGAAAAAGCCGTCAACTGGGCTCGCAAGGGGTCACTGTGGCCCATGACATTTGGTCTGGCCTGCTGCGCGATCGAAATGATCGCCGCAGTCTCGTCACGGTACGATATGGACCGCTATGGTGCCGGTGTTTTCCGGGCATCACCACGTCAGTCCGATCTGATGATCGTGGCCGGTACCGTCTGCCGGCGGATGGCCCCCGTCATCCGAAAACTTTACGATCAGATGCCCGAACCAAAATATGTCATTGCAATGGGATCTTGCGCGACATCAGGAAATATCTACGACAGCTATAGCGTCGTCCAAGGTGTCGATCGCTTTGTGCCGGTCGACATTTACGTACCAGGTTGTCCTCCAACACCGGAGGCGCTCTTTGACGGCATCCTCAAGTTACAAGAGCGAATCATGCTGAAACCCGTGTTTCAGAAGCAACCGGATCAAGTCAAGCCTGGCTTTAAAGCATAGGTCTCGATTGATGTCCTTGCAGCAACTGGCCAGTCGGCTTCAAGAAAACTTTCCCACCGGCTTCGTGAAAGCGGTCGAGTGGCGTGGTGATCTTGCGGTGACTGTGACGCCGGACCGACTCCATGAGGTCGCACAACTCCTTCATGACGACCCGGCCATGGACTTCGACTACATCGTGCATGTGAGTTCGGTTGACTGGCCCGACGACGAAGAGCGATTTGAAGTTGTGTACGAGTTCTACTCGATCAGGAAACGCCATCGGATTCGGCTCAAGACCAGGATACCGGAGTCGGATTGCATCGTGGATTCTCTGACTGACATCTGGAAGGGCGCGGATTTCATGGAACGCGAAGTCTATGACATGATGGGAATCCGCTTCCGACACCATCCGGATCTTCGCCGGATCCTTCTGCCTGACGATTACACCGAAGGCTATCCGTTGCGAAAAGATTTTCCACTCCGTGGCAAGGGCTGGCGCGACACATTCGAGTTCCTGGACGAAACGGCTCGGTAGGACGTACGATGGCCTTTGAAGATCAACGAACAACCGTCTACAAGATCGATCCGGCCCATCCGGAAAGCGAGACCCTTCCGACCCTGCGCACGGAAGAACTCCTGCTCAATATGGGTCCCCAGCACCCCGCCACCCATGGGGTACTGAAAGTGATCCTCGAATTGGAAGGAGAACGTCTCGTCAAGTCTACCCCCGTGTTGGGATACCTGCACCGCGGTGTGGAGAAGCTTGCGGAAGACGGCACCTATCATCAATTTATTCCCCATACCGACCGGCTCGACTACGTCTGCGCGATGTACAACAATTTTGCGTACTGCCGCGCGGTCGAAAAACTCATGAATATGACCGTGCCGGACCGTGCAGACTACCTGCGCACGATCGTGGCGGAGGTCCAACGGATCATCGGCCATCAATTTTGGCTCGGCACCCAGGCGCTCGACATCGGAGCCATGACCGTATTTTTCTACTGTTTCCGTGATCGGGAAATTCTGATGGATTGGTTCGACGAACTCTGCGGCGCGCGTCTCACGACGAGTTGGTATCGCATCGGCGGCGTCGAGCGGGACTTGACGCCCTCGCTGATCGAGAAACTGAAACGATTCTTGGACTACTTTCCGCCAAAAATCGACGAGTACATGGTCTTCCTGGAGACGAACCGGATTTGGCTCGGGCGGACCAAGGGAGTGGCCATCATCTCGGCGGAAGACGCCGTGAGTTTCGGCCTGAGTGGGCCGACGCTCCGTGGCTCGGGCGTCGACTACGACCTCCGTAAATCCCAGTCCTATTCGGCCTATCCGAAATGCGAATTCAGTGTCCCGCTCGGCAAGAATGGCGACACCTATGATCGGTACTGGATCCGTGTCCAGGAACTCTACGAGAGTGTGAAAATCATCCGACAATGCCTGGAACAGATGCAGGACGGCCCCATTATGGCCGATGTGCCCAGCGTGACGTTGCCGCCGAAGCAACGAGTCTTTACGAATCTGGAATCCATGATCCAGCAATTCAAGCTCTTCTCGCAGGGCTTCGACGCCCCTCCGGGAGAGATCTATTGCGGGACCGAAGCGCACAAGGGCGAACTGGGATTCTACATCGTCAGTATGGGCGGCGGAAAACCCTACCGCCTGAAAATTCGCGCGCCCTCGTTTATTCACATGGGCGCATTCGACCATATGTCCAGGGGCTACATGATCTCCGATGCGGTCACGATCTTCGGAACCTACGACATTGTGATGGGGGAGTGCGATCGGTAGATGTGAAACGGGCGATGTGAAAAGTAAGAGGTAGCGCGGAGAAGTCGTTGCACTGTTCATGAGGAAGAAACATGGGTTTGAAGCCAGCAACCAATCCTGACGTGGAAGCCGTCACGATCGAATTGTCGATCGATGGGAAATCCGTGACGGCAAAGAGCGGGGTCTCGCTCTACGACGTCATCTCGAGCACAGGCAAGATCATCCCGGCCATGTGCTACCACTATACCTTCGATCCCTTCGGCTCCTGCGGCATGTGTTTGGTCATGCAGGAAGGCAAGAAAGCGCCCGTCCGCTCCTGTACTGCCAAAGCGGCGGCCGGCATGATCATCAAAACCGACGGAGACGAACTCTTCCAAGCCCGTAAGAAGGCAGTGGAAAAACACCTCTCGGTCCATCCGCTCGACTGTCCGGTCTGCGACGCCGACGGCCATTGCGAACTGCAAGACATGGCCTTCCAGCACGGGGTCACGAACCTGGCCAACGCGAAGCAGAAATTTATTCCGGAAGATACGCGTAGCCCGGTGCTCGACTTCAATATGAACCGCTGCATCGCCTGCGCGGAATGCATCAACGTCTGTAAAGACGTGTTGATGATTGATGCCCTCCAGTTCATGAAGAAGGGCGGATTCAATCAAGTTGTGCCGAAGGGAGACCTCGCACTGTCCTGCGAGTTCTGCGGCGACTGCCTTGCCGTCTGTCCAGTCGGCGCCATCACGAACAAGTTCTCTAAGTATTTGTACAAGCCGTGGCAGATGAAGAAAACCACCACGACGTGTAACTACTGCGGGGACGGCTGCCAGATGTACCTTGAGACCAAGGATGCTGAAGTTGTCCGAGTGACCTCGCCTCTCTCCTGGAAGAACAAATGGGGCGACCGAGCCGAGACCGCCAAGGGGCACGGCGGGCTCTGTGTGCGGGGGCGGTTCGGGTTCGAG
Organism: uncultured Nitrospiraceae bacterium; assembly: GCA_963825145.1. Taxonomy (GTDB): domain Bacteria; phylum Nitrospirota; class Nitrospiria; order Nitrospirales; family Nitrospiraceae; genus Palsa-1315. Next base: position 50,687 of record CAWGSC010000025.1, on the reverse strand, counting down.
TACATCGATAGCGCCGCACGTCTGAAGCAACCGCTTCTTCGCAAAGGCAATCAGCTCGTCGAAACTCCTTGGCTCGAAACCATGCACCAGGTGGTGGATCGGTTCTCAGAAATTCAACGCAAGAACGGACCAGATGCGATTGCCGGCCTGATCACCGCCCGCTGCACCAACGAAGAGCTGTATCTCTTCCAGAAACTTATGCGCGCAGGGTTCCGGACCAACCATTTCGACAGCAGCGCCCGCTATGGCCATCTCAACTTTGTCCATGCCTCCCGGCACGCCTTGGGGATCGGGCGGAGCCCGAACGACTGGGAAGATCTGACGAGAGCCAAAGCCGTGATACTCATTGGGTCCAACATCACAGAGACAAACCCGCTCACGGCCGTGCGCATCAAAGAAGCGATTCGCGTCTATAAAGCGCAAGTCGTGGTCATCGATTCCGCCGTCACAAACATGGCCAAGCTCGCATCCCATCCCGTCCTGATCAAGCCGGGAACGGAAGGACTCGTGATCGACGGGCTCATAAAGGCCACTCTGGAACTGGACTTGATCGACGAAGACAGCACCAAGAAACACCCACGAGCCTTCGAGGCCCTGAAGGCCGCCGTGGCCCACGTATCGTTGGAACAGGTGGCTGCCCAGACCGGCATGTCGGTCGAATCGTTGAAAGATACTGCGGCGATCTTCGCGGAAGCGGCCCGCTCCATCATCCTCTGCGGGGAAGGCATCGTCCGCCAGCCAGACGGGTATCAGAACGTTTTGAAACTGATCGACCTCGCTTGGGTCACAGGCAAGTTGGGCCAACCCGGCTGCGGGGTGAATACAGTGACAGAAGAGCCGAACGAGCAGGGCGCCGTGGACATGGGCGCCGCACCGGAATTCCTCCCTGGTCAAGCCTCGTTCAACGATCAGACGGCTCGTGATCGCTTTGCCAAGGCCTGGGACGTCACGCTCCCAGCTGCTGGCTCCGGCGCGAATCTCGTCGAGATTCTCAAGCGTTGCAGGAGCGGCCAGATCCGCGCCCTCTATGTCATCGGAGAAAACCCGCTCGCCACGTTACCCGCATCGATGGAAGTCCGCGCCGCGTTGGATCGACTGGAGTTGCTCGTCGTCCAGGATGCGTTCCTGACCGACACTGCCAGGATGGCGCATGCGGTGCTGCCGGCTTGTACCTCTGCGGAAAAGGACGGCACCTTCACCAACTTGGAAGGCCGAGTTCTGCGCGTCCGGGAGGCCATTGATCCCATCGGGGAAAGTTTGCCGGACTGGCACATCATGACGGCACTGGCCAACGCGCTGGGCTGTCAATGGGCATACGAATCCTCAAACGATATTCAAGCCGAGATCATGAAGTTGCTGCCCGGATACTACAATCTCGGACAGCCACGCAAAGTTGTGCCGACGGTAGACCGCTATCTCTCCAACGGCTACACAACCGATGTGGGGGCGCGCTATCGAGCCTCTGCTCCAGCAGACTCCAAGAACCGGCGACCCTTTGCGTTGCTGATGGGACAGGTCTTGTATCATTCCGGCAAGCTATCCACCCAAGCCGCTGGGCTCATCACGATCGCCCCCAATACCGGGCGGCTTAGGATGAATCCCCAAGATATGGAACGGCTCGCAGTGGGTGAGGGGACAACGGTGCGCCTCACATCGGACCGCGGCTCGATGCAATTGGCAGTGCAGCCCGATCAATCCATCGCCCCGCAGACCTGTTTCTTCCCGGAACATTTCAATGAGCCGCCGGTGAAGGACTTGATGTCAGTCCAGGTCGATCCGACGACCGGCGTTCCCACGTTCAAGCAGACCCGCGTGACGATCGAAAAGGCATAAGAGGGAGCAGGGAACACATATGCGTGTTGCCGCACTGACAAAGCAAATCCTCCAGGCCGCATTGTTCTATGAGATTTGGGACGCCATGAAGGTGACGTTCAAGCACATGTTTCATAAACCTATCACGTTCCAGTATCCTCGGGAACAGCGAACGCTTCCCGACACCCACCGAGGAGCACTCGCGCTCTTACGTTATGACGATCACCAGGAACGATGTGTCGGCTGCGACCTCTGCGAAGCCGCATGCCCATCCCGCTGCATTAAGGTCATCAGTTCGGAAGATGCGGAGCGTCCGCTGCAGCGATTCGCCAGCGAGTTTTATATCGACATTACGAAATGTGTCTTTTGCGGCTATTGTGTCGAGGCTTGTCCCGTCAACGCATTGGCTATGACGAAGGTGTACGAGTTCTCGACTCACGATAAACGCACCTTGCTGTTCGACAAGAAGCGGCTGTACGAAATCGGCGAGCGTCATCTCGCCGATGCGAAAAAATACCTGTACGCGCACAATCAAGAACAGAACGTTGAGGAAAGCCGGGAGTACAGGTATTACTTCCCGCAATCGGTACTCAAGTCGACTCAACCACCACCCAAGCATCTGAGCTAAGCATTCGATGGTTTTGGTCTTTTTTGCCTATTTCGCACTGGCCAGTATTGCTGCGGGCGTCTTGACGGTCGCGCTCAGGCACCCGGTGCATTGCGGCCTTGCGCTCCTAGCCTTGTTAGTCCATGTCTCCGGACTCTTCATTCTCCTCAACGCTGAGTTCCTCTGGGCCGTACAGATCATCGTCTACGCCGGTGCGATCCTCGTCTTGTACCTCTTCGTGCTGATGCTCATGAACTTGAAGACCGACGACCGGTATCTCCACTCCTCATACCTGTACTTTCTGGCGCCGGCCGCCATCGGATCATTGTACGTGCTGGCCCTCCTGGTCCGTTCACCCTTCGGAGGCGCAAAGGGCGATGCAACAACCGTGGCGATACTTCAGGACGGTGATACCCACGCGGTCGGGATCAAGATGTTCAGCGAGTATCTGTTGCAGTTTGAAATCGTCGGAGTGTTCCTGCTGGGCGCCGTCATCGGGGCGATCGTGCTGGCAAAAACACCGAAATCGGTCAACCGAGAGCGTAAGACATAAGAGGTCAGGCGTGAGGGGACGAGGGGCAAGAGAAACGATAATGGGTCGTGCGGCTCACGGGTAACGATGATTCCTCTAAGCGCATATGTCGCCGTCAGCGCCGTGCTCTTTATCACCGGCCTGCTCGGTGTATTAATCAGACGGAACTTCATCATCGTGCTGATGTCTGTCGAGATCATGTTGAACGCGGCGAACATTAACCTCATAGCCTTCTCCCATTACCTGGAATCCATGGCGGGCCAACTGGTGGCCCTCTTTATCATCGCCATTGCCGCCGGGGAAGCGGCGATCGGACTGGCCATCATCATCGTCGTGTTCCGTGGAAAGATCTCCACCAACGTGGATGAGATGAACCTCTTAAAGTGGTGACGTGACCGATCTACTCATCAAGCTCATTCCGCTGTTTCCCTTACTGGCCGTGATTCTGAATGGGCTCGTTGGCATGCGGTATTCCCACGAGGTCGCGCACCGGCTTGCCTGGGGATCGGTGGGATTGTCGTTTCTCTGCACGATCGGCGTGTTTGCCGACATCCTACGGACCGGTACGTCCCATGAAGTCATCGCCTATCAATGGATCTTCGGCGGCGACCTCACCGTCAATCTAGCCTATCTCGTCGATCCTCTCACGTGCATGATGCTGCTCGTCGTCACGGGAGTCGGGCTCCTGATCCACGTCTACTCCGTCGGCTACATGCATGGGGAAAGCGGATTCACGCGATTCTTCACCTACATGAATCTCTTCATGGTCTCCATGTTGCTCCTCGTCATGGGGAACAACTATTTGGTGCTCTTCATAGGCTGGGAAGGGGTTGGACTCTGTTCTTATCTGTTGATCGGCTACTACTACGACAAGGTCTCCGCTGCAAAGGCCGCCTCGAAAGCCTTTGTGGTGAACCGCATCGGCGACGCGGGCTTTCTTCTGGCCATCTTCCTCATCTTTGTCAATTTCAAGACGCTCGACTATACGAAAGTCTTTGCTCAGGTCGGCCAGCTCTCGCCGGAGATGGCCACCGCGATTGCGCTCTGCCTACTCGTTGGAGCAATCGGCAAATCAGCCCAACTCCCTCTCTACACCTGGCTCCCGGATGCGATGGAAGGTCCGACACCCGTCAGCGCACTCATCCATGCGGCAACGATGGTCACGGCCGGGGTCTACATGATCGTGCGGAACCATGCCATTTTCGATTTGTCGCCGACGGCCATGACGATCGTCGCGGTCATCGGTGGACTCACAGCGCTGTTTGCCGCCACCATCGGCCTCGCGCAAACGGACATCAAGCGCGTCTTGGCCTATTCGACGGTGAGCCAGCTCGGGTACATGTTTCTCGGGTGCGGGATCGGAGCCTATACGGCCGCTATGTTCCATCTCATGACCCATGCCTTCTTCAAGGCTCTCTTGTTCCTCGCAGCCGGATCGGTGATCCACGCACTCTCGGGTGAGCAGGACATTCGAAAGATGGGTGGCCTCAGCTCAAAAATTCCATGGACCTATCGACTGTTTCTGGTCGGTACAGTTGCCATCGCGGGTATTCCGCCTCTGGCAGGCTTCTGGAGCAAAGATGAAATCCTGGCCCATGCCTTCACGCATCATCATTATCTGCTGTATGCCGTGGCCGCCATCGGCGCGCTCTTGACCTCCTTCTACATGTTCCGCCTAATCTATCTGACTTTTTATGGCACTTCTCGCGTGGACCATCATACGGAGGAACACGTACATGAGTCCCCGATGGTGATGGTCGGTCCGCTCATGGCGTTAGGTGTGCTGTCCATTCTCGGGGGATTCCTGGGGTTTCCCCCTGAGCATGGCTGGCTCCATCAATTCCTTGCGCCGGTCGCTGGCACGGGAGGGGAACATGACGTGAGCACCGGACTCGTGCTCATGCTCATGGTGATTGCCACAGGGATTGCGTTGCTGGGCTGGGGCCTCGCGCACTATTTTTATAGCGTCAATCTCTCGGCACCCGATCGTCTGGCGGAAAAATTCCAGTTTGCCTACACGACCTTGCTCAACAAGTACTACGTCGATGAGCTCTATGACTTGTTATGGGTGGAGCCGACCAAGAAGCTGGGATTTCTGCTCGATTGGTTCGACCGCACCGTCATCGATGGCCTCGTGCGCGCCGTCGCGCAGTTGGCCGATTTGGTCGCGGCCGGTTCGACTTGGGCTGAGAAATACGTGATCTACGGCGGCATCAACGTTATTGGATACGGCAACCATCTTGCGGCCCGCCAGTGGCGGCAACTGCAGACCGGGATGGTGCATCATTATGTCGCCATTATTGTGGCAGGGCTGTTTCTGCTGGCGGTCATTATTCAACTCATCATGCAACTCTAACGCACCGTGATGATAGAAGAACTCGCATCAACGTTTCCGATTCTCACCTGCATTCTTTTTCTCCCTGTCATCGGGGCCGTCGTCCTATGGCTGTTCGACGACGAGGACATGGTCCGGACTTCCGCCTTGACGATTGCGCTCTTGGAGTTGGCCCTCTGCGTATTCGTACTCGTACGATTCGTTCCCGAATCGGCTGCCATGCAGTTTTCGGAACACGTGTCGTGGATCCCCGCCCTCGGAGTCAGCTATCACCTCGCGGTTGATGGAATCAGTGTGCTCTTCGTGGGGCTCACGGCCTTTCTCACGGTTCTGATCGTCATCTACAGTTGGGACACCGTCCGCCATCAAGTGAAGCTCTACATGATGGCCCTCCTTGCGCTCGAAACGACCACAATGGGGATCTTCATTTCCATCGACTTGATCCTCTTCTTTGTGTTTTGGGAACTGATGTTGATCCCCAGTTATTTTCTCATCAAACTCTGGGGCGGAGGAGCGGAGCGACACTACGCGGCTTTGAAATTCGTGCTCTATACCTTGCTTGGTAGCGTGTTTATGTTGGTGGGCATTGCTCTCCTGGACGTCAATTATCATCAGTGGGCGACACTTCGCCATGTGGAACCAACCTATTCATTCGATCTGTTGGAACTGCTTTCCGTTCCGATCCCGCTTAGCCAGCAAATCCTGATTTTCTGGCTGTTGTTCCTCGGCTTCGCGTTCAAGGCTCCGGTATTTCCTTTCCATACCTGGCTCCCGAACGCCCTCATAGAGGGCCCGATCGGCATGGCAGTGGTGCTGGTCGGGTTAAAGCTCGGGACGTTCGGATTCATTCGGTTTAGCATTCCGTTGCTGCCAGAAGCATCGAAAAGTCAAACCGTCGTCGCAGTCACCATGGCGCTGGGATTGGCGGCGATTCTCTATGGGGCCATCATGGCGCTGATCCAGCAAGACTTTCGCCGACTCCTGGCGTTCAGCAGCATCAGCCACCTCGGGTTTGTAGTGATCGGTCTGTTCGCTCTGAACTATCAGGGGATTCAAGGCAGCCTGCTCACCATGATCAACTTGGGATTCAGTACGGCGGGATTGTTCTTTATCGCGGGCTTTCTCTACTCACGGCAGCAGAGCACCGAACTGGGTTCATTCGGCGGCATGGCCAAACAGACCCCCTTACTCGCATGCTTTTTCCTGTTCATTGGGCTGGCGTCGATCGGCTTGCCGGGCACCAACGGCTTCGTCGGTGAATTCCTCATTCTTTTGGGAACCTTCAAGGCCAATTGGCTGTACGGTGGGATCGCGGTCACCGGCGTCATCTTCGGCGCGGCCTATTTTCTCTGGTACTACGAACGGTCGATGCTGGGTCCGCTCGGCAAGGCCGTCAAGGACTCCATCAGTGATCTGCATCCCCGCGAAGTGTTCATCGCGGCGGCCGTGTCGGTTATGATCCTCTGGATAGGCCTCTATCCTGCTCCCTTCTTGAGAATGATGAATGGGTCGGTGCAGGCGTTGGTGGATCGACTGGATCGGGGGACCGTAGCATCAATCGAGCCCAAACAGCCGGTACGAGTGGATTAATTCATATGGGTGACTACACACTGCTCTTTATCCTGTTTGCTCCCTTCGCGGGAGCCATCGCGCTGATCTTTGTCTCCAACCGGCAAGCGATGCTCGTGCGAGGGATCGCGGCAGGATCAGCCCTTGTCTCTTTACTCGCCTCACTCTACCTGTTCTACGCCTACGATCACGTGAAGGGAGGCTTCCAATTCGTCCAGCAATTCGCATGGTCTCGTCAGCTGGGTATCTCGCTCCACCTCGGCGTGGATGGGATCGGCACCCCGCTGGTGCTGGCATCGAGCATCTTGTTGTTCGCAGGAATTTTCGTCTCCTGGCACATCAAAGATCGGACGAAAGAATTCTATATCTGGCTGCTCATCCTCGCCGCCGCCACGATCGGCGTCTTCATGTCGTTGGATCTGTTCTTTCTCTTCTTCTTCTACGAAATGTCCGTGATTCCCATGTATCTCCTGTTGGGCATGTGGGGAAGCCACACGAAAACATACAACGAGATGACGGATCCGAAAGGCCTTAAACTACGGGATTCGGTCGGGTTCATCTTCAACTTCGAGTCCAACAGTAAAGAATACGCCGCGATGAAACTGGTGCTCTTCCTCTCGGCTTTTGCCGTCGCGGCGCTGATGGGCGTCTTGCTGATCTACAAGTACGCGGGGCTCAATACCTTCGACATTCTGGTTTTGCGTGAACAGGCCAGGCTGATGAACATCCCGGTCCTGGGCACAACGCTCGATAAGATCATCTGGCTCCTGATCTTCTTCGGCTTTGCCTCGATCGCGCCGCTGTGGCCGCTGCACTCCTGGTCTCCTGTGGGCCATGCTGCCGCCCCGGCCGCCACGAGCATGTTGCACGCGGGCGTGCTGATGAAGCTGGGCCATTTTTCGATTATCCGGGTGGCCTTTGAGATTCTGCCGGAGACCACCAGAGAACTCATGCCCATCGCGGCCGTGCTCTGCATGTTCAGTATCGTGTATGGCGGGTTCGTGGCGTTCTACGCCAAAGACACGAAGTATGTGATTGGGTATTCCAGTTCGAGCCACATGGGCTATGTTTTCTTAGGCATGGCCGCCCTGGACTACATCAGCTTGACCGGGGCGGTGATGTATATGTTCGCCCACGCCATGGCCACGGGCATGCTCTTCGCCATGGCCGGGTGGGTATACGATCAGACGCACACCCGCGACATTCCCTCGCTCGGCGGGCTCTCGAATCGCATGCCGTTCATCGCTGGATGTTTCGTGGTGGCTTGCATGGCCTCGATCGGCGTGCCCGGCACCGTGAACTTCATCGCCGAAGTCATGATTATCGTCGGCAGTTGGAACAAGTACCCGTTCCAAGTCATCGTGGCCGTGGTCGGCATCGTCTTGACCCTGGCCTACTTGTTCAAGATGATGCGCGGGATCTTCTATGGACCCATGGACCAGAAGTACAGTCACGCGCACGACGCCGTCTCCACAGCCGATCGTCTTCCGCTCTTGATCATGATCGCCGTCAGCATCGGGTTCTTTTTCTTTCCCATGCATCTCTATAATGTGGTGCGGTCAGGCGTCGATCCCTTAATCGCGAAGATCACCCGCGTCGTGCCGGTGGCTTCGCTCGACCGTGAAACGTTAGACGTGAAACGTGAAACGACGAGTCTGCCGGTGACCTCCGATGATCCGCTCGTGGCGAACAACCCCTCACGCCTCACACATGACGCCTTCCGGAGCGATCAATGACCTTTTCGCTCACGATGACTTCCTCCGATATCCTGTTGCTGTTACCAGAGATCCTGCTCACGTCCTGGTTATGTCTCATCCTGATCATTGATTTCTCCTTCCCTCGGCTGCCCAACGAACAATTAGCCTATTTCAGCATCGCGGGGCTTGTTGCCACCCTCGGCTGCCTGGCTTGGTTCGATATCACCGGCATCACCGGAACCCTCTTCGCGAACATGTTCGCCCTCGACCGGATGGCCCTATTCTTCAAAATGTTCATCGTCGGATCGACAATCCTCGTCATTCTGGCCTCAGTCGATTACATCCATCAATTCAAGTTCTTCCGAGGAGAATATTATTTCCTGGTCGTGATGTCGGCCCTCGGGATGATGTTTATGGCTTCCGCAAACGACCTCCTGTCGGTCTTCGTTGCCTTGGAATTTTCCACCCTCGGTTTCTATGTCCTTGTGGCGTATCTCCGCGAAGACATGGCCTCGAACGAAGCGGGCATCAAGTTTTTCATCCTGGGCATCTTCGCCGCAGCCCTCCTCGCCTATGGCATCAGCTTGGTCTATGGAGAAACAGGCAAACTGGTGTTTTCCGATATGACGTCGGCACAGGCCACACCAGGATTGGCCATCGGCTTCATCCTGATTTTTGCCGCATTAGGATTCAAAATCGGCGCCGTGCCCTTCCACTCGTGGATTCCAGACACCTATCACGGATCGCCGACCCCGGTGACGGCGTTCCTCTCGATCGCACCCAAGGGAGCGGCCTTTGCCATCCTCCTGAGAATGCTCCTCGTCGCCCTGGCGACCTTTAAACCGGTCTGGGTCCTGCTGATTGTCGCTGTGTCCATCTTGTCCATGACCTACGGCAACATCGTGGCCATCGCCCAAAAGAACATGAAACGGCTCCTGGCGTATTCCGGTATCGCCCAGATCGGCAACGTGCTGATCGGTCTCGCGACCGGTACGAAGATGGGCAGCGACGCGATGCTGTTCTACCTCCTGACCTATCTGTTCGCCAATCTCGGCGCCTTCGCCATTGTCATCGCCGTCAGCGAATCCATCGGCAGCGAAGAAATCGACGACTACAGCGGCCTAGGCCGCCGGTCACCCTTTCTCGCCTTCTCGATGCTGATTTTTCTCTTGTCGTTGGCCGGGGTGCCCCCGCTAGCCGGCTTCATCGGGAAACTATACATCTTTGTCGCGGCCATAAAGGAAGGGCTCTACCTGCTCATCACTGTCGGGCTCATCAACATCGTTATTTCCATGTACTACTACCTCATCGTCGTAAAGAAGATGTACGTCAGTGAACCCCATGACCGGTCACCTCTCAAGGTCTCGGGCCCGATCAAAGCGGTGGTCTACGTCTGCCTCGCCGGCACCCTGGCGATCGGCATCTATCCACAACCCGTAGCCGACTGGGTTGTCTCGGCCATCTTGATGTTTTCAAACGTGGCTGATCCAACGGCATCCCTTCCCGTTCCCCCTGCCGTCATCCCCTTCGGCGGCTAACCCGCATGATTCATGACGGTTCGTCGCGAAAGCGTGCAGACGCGTCGCGAGACGGGCACTCGGAGGCGTAAAGCCCTAGCCCGTATTACTCATGAGCGCTTCTGCTGCAATCGCCGATCCGCTGCTACGACGAGCCTTCGGCCGGCGGGCTCGCCCCTCGGACCCTCACCGTACTGCACGGGCACGCATCGGGTCCTTACGGCTCCGCGCGCCGGTCTAGCGACGCGTCTGCACGCTTTCGCGACGAACCGTCATGAATAATGTTGGCTAGGTATACTCGTGCAGTACGTCGAAGGGCTGAACGGCGAGACTGCCTGTCACAGCCGCGTCTCCTCGCTTGCAGCAGAAGCTTCATGAATCGTGCGGGTGAAGGCCACTGGGTATGGTTTCCCCAGCGTCCAGAGAGTACTCTGCTAAAATATTTCTTGCAGGGTCTTCCGGAGGAGGGTACAGTTTCTACGACATCGGCTTACAGCCCCACGCCCGCGCACGTTTGAACCATGGAATCCGTCACGCAGGAACACCCAGCCACGCCCGCACCCGTTCGATCGGAACCAGTTCCCGACAGCAGTCCGGCACCGACTCCCAAGACCGGCGGGCTGATGGAGTGGTTTTCCCATTGGTCGATCGAGCGCCGCGTTCTTGCAGGATTTGGGCTGGTCTTTGCCGGCATAGTGGTCATCAGCGCCATCTCCTACCGCAACACCGCTGTCTTGATCGAGAATAGCCGCCTCGATACCAAGAGCCACGAATTGGTACAACTGCTCAACTCGGTAGGAGAAGCCCTTGACGCCGCTGAAAGCGGCCATCGGCGCTATCTCGTCACCGGCGACGAGTCATACCTCACATCCTACCGGACCGTTGTCGAGCGTATGCCCGAATACCTTCGGTATCTCAGAGGCCTGACGAACGAAGGAGCTGAACAGCGGGATCGCGTGGCGATACTCGAACAGCTCATCGCCAAGCAATTGGGAGCAGAGGCCGGAGCCATCGTCCAACGCGAGAAGCATGGCTACGAAGGCGTCCGCCACCTTGCACTCTCCGGAGCGGCAAAGAACGAGATCGAGGGAATCCATCGCCTGATGACAGAACTCGACACGGCCGAACAACGAGCGATTCAGGCTCGCGTGGCGCAATCGGCAGGAAGCACAAGAAATACAATCGCCTTGCTCGGACTCGGCGCGCTCCTGCAATTGGTCCTCTTGGCCTCTGTGTACTTTCTGATCCATCACGATGTCACCGAACGACGCCGCGTGGCCACGGAGTTGCAAAGCCGGGGTGAACTGCTCCAGGCCGCCAATAAAGAGTTGGAGGCGTTCAGCTATTCCGTGTCGCATGATCTGCGCGCCCCGCTCCGTCATATCGACGGGTATGCGGCCCTCTTGTCCAAAGCGGCTGGTGAGTCACTCAGCGAGAAAGCGCGCCGCTATCTGCAGACGATTTCAGACTCCGCGAAGCAGATGGGGCAACTGATCGACGACCTGCTCATCTTTTCCCGCATGGGTCGCCAGGACATGCTCCGCACGACAGTCAACTTGGACCAACTCGTCAAGACCGTCCTTCACGATTTACGTCTTGACTTGCAAGGGCGGACAATCTCTTGGACAATGCACCCATTACCTAACGTGTCGGGCGATCCGGCGATGTTGCGCCAAGTCTTCGTGAATTTGATCTCCAATGCGCTAAAATTCACAGCCACGAGGCTGGAGACCAAGATCGAGATCGGCGCCGTTAGGCGGAACTCCGGTGAAGCCGAGGTGTTCGTGCGCGATAATGGGGTGGGATTCGACATGCAGTATGCCAACAAGCTATTTGGCGTCTTTCAACGCCTCCATCGGAACGACGAGTTTGAAGGAACCGGTATTGGGCTCGCCAACGTACGACGAATTATCCATCGGCATGGTGGACGGACCTGGGCCGAAGGAGCCCCGAACCAAGGGGCTACCTTCTACTTTTCGCTTCCGCTCGCGAGGTCTCTCAGATGACCACTCTCAAGCCCATCCTGCTCGCTGAAGATAACCCGCGCGACGCCGAGCTTGCGCTGGCCGCCATGGAAGAACAGCACATCGCCGATAAAGTGGTGGTCTGCCGCGACGGAGCTGAAGTCCTCGACTACCTCTATTGTCGCGGAGCTTATGTTGCCAGGGAGCAGGGAAATCCCGTGGTTGTGTTCCTGGATCTCAAGATGCCCAAAGTCGACGGGCTCGAGGTCTTGAAAACGATTAAGAACGACGTGAAGCTGAGACCGATTCCTGTCGTCATGCTCACGTCCTCGCGCGAGGAGCGCGATTTGGCCCAGAGCTATGCGTTGGGCGCCAATGCCTACGTGGTGAAGCCCGTTGAGTTTCACCAGTTCATCACGGCCGTGAAAGAACTCGGTGTCTTTTGGGGTGTGATCAATGAACCTCCACCCGAAGGCTCTGGCCCGGTCAAGTAGTCTCCCCACAAAGGACCTGTGAAAACTCCGCTCCGCCTACTCCACCTCGAGGACGATCCGATCGACGCGGACCTCATTACGACCACCCTGATGGAGGGCAACATCCCCTGCCAGTCGCAACTCGTCGACACGCGTCAGGCATTTGTGGCGGCGCTCAAAGAAGGCCGGATGGATCTCATCCTGGCGGACTATTCGATTCCAGGCTTTGATGGGATGACGGCGCTCACCTTGGCCCGTCAGCACTGTCCTGACGTGCCGTTCCTTTTCGTCTCGGCCACCATCGGAGAGGAACTGGCCATCGACGCGATGCATCAAGGCGCGACGGACTATGTGCTCAAACAACGGCTTGGGCGGCTCGTGCCCTCGGTCCAGCGCGCATTACGTGAACTCGATGACCGCACTGAGCGGAAAAGGGCGGAAGAAGCCCTTCGGCAGAGCGAGAAACAGTTTCGCCAGTCCCAGAAGATGGAAGCGGTTGGTCGGCTAGCCGGAGGGATCGCACATGACTTCAATAATCTCCTGACCGTCATCATGGGCTACAGCCAAGTTCTCTTGACGGAACTCGGCCCTCAACACCCCCTTCGTGGAAAGATCGAAGAAACGCTGAAGGCCGGCGAACGGGCCGCGACGCTGATCCGACAACTGCTCACATTCAGCAGCAAACAATCGCTGGACCCGAAAATTCTGTCGCTCAATGCTGCGGTCACGAGCCTGGAAAGTCTGCTGCGCCGCCTCATCGGCGAGGACATCCAACTCGTCTGCACACTCGATCCGACGAATGGGCGGCTGCGCGCCGACCAAGCCCAGCTTGAACAGGTCCTGGTCAATCTCGTTGTCAACGCGCGGGATGCCATGCCGAAGGGTGGAACGCTCACGATCGAGACGGCCCAGGTCGAACTGACCCGCAGTCCGGTCTACCACCTCACCCCATTACTGCCAGGCTCCTATGTCCGGTTGGCCGTCAGTGATACCGGCTGTGGCATGGACCGCAAGACACAATCCCATATCTTTGAACCATTCTTCACCACGAAGGGGGAGGGAAAGGGAAGTGGTCTGGGCCTCTCCACGGTGTATGCGATTGTCACCCAATGCGGCGGCGCCATCGACGTCACCAGCCGAGTGGGCCACGGCACACGCTTCGACCTATATTTCCCGAGCGCCGAGTCCGACGTCCTTACCACGGCTCCGGTTCAGCCATTGGGACAGCCTCGGAGAGGCACGGAAACGATTCTGTTGGTGGAAGATGAACCAAGCGTACGGATGCTCGTGCGAGACGAACTGCGGAAGCTGGGCTACCGGGTACTAGAAGCCAAGAACGGGATCGAAGCCTGCTTACTGGCGACTCAACAAGCAGGAGTCGTTTCAACTCCTCTTGACCGACGTCGTCATGCCAGGCATGGCCGGCCGGGAACTGGCGCAGCATCTCTCGGTCATCAAGCCGGATTTACGAACCCTGTTTATCTCGGGGTATATGGATGACGTCGGTATCATGGCTGGACAAGAAGAGGGCACGAGCAGTTTCTTGCAAAAGCCCTTCACTCCTGAGGTGCTCGCCCGCGCGGTCCGCAATCTGCTCGATGCCAGCACGCCATCGGACAAGACCGGCGCTTCCCCATCGACACCCCCAAAAACCTCCACGCTAACCATGCGAGACTCGCATCGAAGCCGTTGCCCTTCTTCCTTGAACGATTTGACGCTCCGTGTCGGCTCTCTCTATACTCAATCCTGAGACACTATGGTACGGGACAACAGCTTCTACCGGTCTCTTCTTTTCACCCCTGCCGCCTTGTTTCTCCTGGGTGTCGTTTTCGTCATGTTCAGCAGGCCCTCGACGACGACGGCTCAGACCCTCACAGGGGATCAACTTGGAGACGGGTTATCCATTTCAGTCTGGGATCCTCACACGCAGTGCCCGGACGTCGCGCCGTTGATCGCCGTGGAGATCGATCCCGATCGCCATCGCTTTACCGTGCACTACTACCAGCAAGACGGTTTCTCAGACCCGCTCGATATTCGCCAATGGCAAGAGCAAACCGGCCACGATCTGGTATTCAATGCCGGGCTCTTCCGTGAGAATTATGCGTATCTCGGGCTGCTCTATGGAAACGGCCGTTCGCTGGGGAGCAAGCGGCACGCCACCTGGCTGGGGCTGTTTGTGGCAGAACCGGCGGAAGATCATTCACGACGCGCGCGGGTATTGGACTTGAGCTTTGACACGTTTGATGAGCAGCGCGTTCCCTATCGAGAAGTTGCACAATCGCTTATGCTCCTCGACCGGACAGGGAAGGTCCGTGTGCGTCAAACCGGGAAACGCGCACATCAGACCCTCGTTGCAGAACAGAGCAATGGGCATCTTCTCGTCCTCAAGACCACGGAAGTGGTGTCACTCTATGCCATTGGGGAATGTCTACGGGACGCCTTTCCTTCCCTACGACAGGTCATGGCCATGGATGGAGGATCCTCTTCCGACATCGCCGTCAGTCCCTCGCTCCGACAAGCCACGTCTAGGATGGCCGGTTCACATAGCTGGATACCCTTGTTAGAAGACAGCATTGCAACCCACATTGGACTTCCAGCTGTGATCGGGATCAGCCCGCGCCGAAAACAGGCCGGTGCCAAGACTGTGGACAAATGACTTGTCGAGATGTACGTCGAACTACCGGCGTCCCGATTCAACCGGAAAGCCGGCCGCGAGCCAGGCATTCATGCTGCCGCTGACGTTGTAGACATGACGGTAGCCCAAATCGGCCAGCGTTTCTGCCGCAATGTTGCTGCGATGGCCGGACTGGCAATAGACAACCACATGGTCTTCCAACTGGGCTCCAATGTCCCGATGCCGAGCCTTAATTTCCCTGAAATCGATGTTCAGATCGGTTCCGGGAATGAATCCTGTCGCATGTTCTTCCGCAGATCGTACATCGATCAAGATGAAACCCTTCTGAGGCATCGAAGGCGCCTTGGTCAATCCAGCACGCAGCTGCTGGACTGTGAGCAAGTAGGAATGATGGGCTGACACGCCACTGATCGAGATTGCAGACAGCAGAATCAGACTGACAAGGGTGATGACAATGCGCCTGGTCATGGTAGGCCTCCTTCAACAAACAGGGCGGTGAGTCGTCCGACCGGGTCACTCTCACGAGTATAATAGGGACCGCATGAAGATCTGGTCAAGCCTCGCCATCCTCTTCGTCATCGCCTTGGCCGGCTGTGCCGATGGGGCAAAACTGATTCAGGAAAGGGAAGATGGAGGGGTGGTCGTCTATCCTTTCAGGGGAGAACAGGGTTCGATGCTGTCGTCCTCTCGCACAGACGCCCTCGCGCTTATGAAGGAGAAATGCGGCGGACCCTATACGATCGTGCGCGAAGGGGAAACGAAAGGGAGAAGCCGTATATTCAGTTCGGTGGAAGGCGCACAGGAAATTGTTGAGGAACGTCGATGGGGCATGCAATTTCAGTGTAAGTGAGGTGCGGCGCAAAGGAAAACCTAGCAGGCTTTGAGACAGTTTGTCGGCATTCTAGAACTTCAATTGACCGACTGTGTGTCTGTGACGAACTCAGTCGAACGGTACAACAGGAGAATCCTCTCGGAGAATAACCGAACGGGACGGGTGATGATGAAAAGATTTGAGCGTTTCTGAACGTCCCACTGTGAGCTTCGAGTCTCTGGTCACGCGTTTCTCGCGCAGCGGTCTCTGAGCTGGCGAGATTTTTCCGCTTCCTGCTAGGACCGAGTCGGTTGTGCACGGGTCAGGTCATCGATGGTCAGCAGGCTGACGAGCACCACCCCTTCAGCTTCAACCTTGCGCCGCCCATCCTGTTCCTTCCTATCTACGATCACCAAGGCATGCGTCACGGTCAGGCCGGCACCCCTGGCAGCCGCAACGGCCTTGAGAAGAGAGCCCCCGCTCGTCAACACATCATCGACGATCAACGCGCGATCTCCCGGACGCACGGCTCCTTCAATCAGCTTTCCCAGTCCATGGTCCTTGGCTTGCTTTCGAACCACGAAGGTCCGCCACTCCCGGAGAGGAGTCGTTCCGTATCCATAGTCCGAGATGGTTGTCGCAATAGAAATCGCACCGATTTCGAGCCCTCCAAGGCAGTCGATCGTGACTCCGGCCAATGCGTCATGCGCGAGATGCCCCACGAGCCGACGAGACCCAGGATAGGCCATGAGCGATCGACAATCGACATAGAATGGACTGGTCTGACCGGACGCCAGTGTGAATCCTTTGATCGGATCCCACTTGAACGACTGCGTGTCATGAAATGCGCGCGCGAGTTCCTCTCGTACCGTCATGATCGATTGTCCACGACGACCGCGAAATGCTGCGTCATTCGCCGCGGGGCGACCACGTAAAGAAACAGATATTTCATTGCCTTGTGCTCCATTCCACGCTAGGGTCGAATGACCCTAGCAACATCTATCTTGCGTGAAATCGCGGGGTTAGCAAGACCCATACATCCCTGGTGGGCAGGTGGTCGCTGGTCGTTTTGGCGGTTCTGTCTTTTCGACATCCGGAGGGGGCTGGCCCTCGACCGAATCCTTCGTACGGGGTTCTGACGAAGGATCTGGGTGAATCGCACAACCGGACCAGACCGACACTAGACTCATGATCAAGATCCACCTCAACAAGCTTGCGACCTCATTGCGAAATGTGGCTGTGCATCAAATGTTGAATATCTTGGCATAGCGTGATGGCAAAGTGAAGCGACAACTCGATGGGCCACATACCCTACCCTGAACGTCGACGAACTCAGCTGGAGTGTGATCCTATTACTCAGTGCCTGTCTGTTTGGCCTCTCGTCACCAACCCTTGCCGAACCGACCGCCCCTACCGATAGCCTGCTCGTCAAAGGATTTTCCTTCACCGGAAACACAGTGATATCGCAAGCCGAGCTGGAAGCGCTCACTCAGCCTAGCGTCGGTCGCTCGCTCACGTTGTCAGGACTTGAAGAGGTCGCGGCCAGCGTCGCCGCTCTCTACAAACAGAAAGGTTACACGCTTGCGACAGCCTACGTGCCGCAACAACAAATCCGATTCGGCGTGGTCACCATCGCGATTTTGGAAGGCCGAGTCGGAGAAATCTTCGTCACCGGTAATCAGCATTATTCGACAGAATTCATTCGAGGCAGGTTCGCCCAAGCCATGGAGGACAAAGTTGTCCGGAACGTCGCGCTCGAGCGTGCGCTGCTTCTGCTCAACGAGTACCCAAACCTGAAGGTCTCCGCGTTACTGGAGCCAGGCGCCTCGACCGGATCAACGAACGTACACGTCAAAGGCTGAAGACAAGTTCCCGATTCATGCCACGTTGGATTACAACAACTACGGTTTCAACAGGATCTCGCGAAACCGTTTCGGCGCCGGTATCGAAGTCGGCAACGTGCTGTTCGACGGCGCAACACTGAACCTCAACGGAATCATGGGCCAAGATCCGGACCGTTTGTTGTTCTTCCTCGGAGCCTATGCCGTTCCCATTGGAGTTCACGGCACCAAACTGGTCCTCTCAGGCTCCGACGGACGATTCGACGTCGGGGCCGAGTTGGCCGCGTTGCAGATTCACGGCACCATCAAAACGTACGACATCTCCGTGAACCACCCCTTCATCAAGACGCGATTTCAGACGTTGATGGCCGAAACGGGGTTCGCGTCGAAAGACAGTCAATTCTTTACGTCTGGGCAGTCTTACCGCTGACGACGCAATCCGCTTGGTCAAGTTCGGCGTGAATTACGATCGGCTCGACATGTCGGGCCGAACCTATTTATCGCTATATGGTTTCCAGGGGCTCGGCGAGCTGTTGGGCGGCATGGATAATAATTCGCCACAAGTCAGCAGAGAGGGGGCCGACGATCGTTTCACCAAAGCGACACTGTATACCGGGCGCATTCAGAGTCTTGGCCACGGCGCGCTGCTGGTCGTACGAGCGAATGGGCAAGCCACGACAGGGCCGCTCGTGGTCATCGAACAGATGCTGTTGGGCGGACCGGATTCGGTACGAGGCTATCAGCTCGGCGAACGGTTCGTCGACGAGGGCTATACCGTCTCGGCTGAAACGCGCGTCCCGTTCTTTCCGTCGGTGCTTGGCGCGACGCAAGCAGGCAGTCTTCATCGACCATGGCGCTGGACGGTTGCGCAATCCCCAGCCCGGCGAACAGCCCTCCAGCAGCTTGACCGGCACTGGTGTCGGCTTGCAGACAGAGTTGCCCTATTTTTCAACCAGGTTGCGATTCGATGTCGGGTTTCCCATCGGCCCCACGCCGACCGGGGGAACCATTGCCGGAGACCGCTCTCCGATCTTCTATTTACAAGCCATTGCACGGTTCTAAGCAATATGCGAGTGACTCTTCCTGGCCATAGGTACACAATGATGTCCACTGTGATTCGTTATAACTCGTTGGAACAGCAGTATTTCCTTGCGTGCATTCGGGATAGCCCCTCCGAGGCATATCGTTTGTATAACGACTTTTCTTTAGGTATGGGCGATCATCTACAGAGAAGGAGCCCTCTGGAACAATGACCAACCGGACCCCTCAGCGGATCACAGTCGGTAGCCGGTGGCGTGGATTTTCAAATCCGTACCGAGCCCTCTGTGCCGTCTTGGCTTTACTGCAGCTTTTCCTGCCGAGCCTGGTCGTGGCCCTTCCAACCGATGGCAACGTGGTCGGCGGCCACGCGACCATTCAACAGGTCAATCCGCACCAGTTGGATATACAACAGACCACCGACAAGGCCATTCTCAACTGGAAAAGCTTTTCGATCGCAGGGGATGAAACCGTTCATTTTATGCAACCGTCGGTGCAGTTCGATCGCATTGAATCGTGTGATCGGAACCGACCCCTCTGTGATTCTGGGACACCTGCAATCGAACGGCCGCATCTTCCTCTTAAACCCGAACGGCATCCTCTTCGGCGCCGGTGCCCAGATCGATGTCGGCGGATTGCTCGCCACCACGCTGCAAATCCGTAACGACGACTTCATGGCAGGCCGGTACCTCTTTGCCCAAGATCCGCTCAAGGGACTCCATACAGTCATCAATCGCGGAACCATCCAAGTGTCAGATCACGGCTTTGTGTTTCTAGCGGCACCGGGTGTCTCGAACGAAGGGCTGATCGTGGCCACCCTCGGCAAAGTGGTGTTGGGATCGGGCCAGACGCTCACGATCGATCTGATGGGAGACGGACTCATCAATTACGCCCTCAGCGGAAAAGTGCTCGATCAAGTGATGGGCGTTGATGGCAAGCCCCTCAGCTCAGCAGTCAGCAATACCGGCACGATCCAAGCCGATGGCGGCCACGTCATTCTGCAGGCCAAAGCCTCCGGCGACATTTTCTCGTCCGTCGTCAACCAGAGCGGCGTCATCAGAGCCCGCAGCCTGGAGAGCCATGGAGGAGTGGTACAGCTCCTCGGCGGAGACGAGACCCTTGTCGCAGCGACTGCAGCCGGGGCGATGCGTCCGGCCGGCGACGTGAGTGGAGCGGTCGTCAACACCGGTACGATCGATGTGGCTGCCACTCAAGCAGGAGGAGCTTCCGGTTCCGTTCAGATGGTCGGGGAGCGAGTCGGACAGTTCGGTTCGATCATGGCCACTGGAGCAGAGGGTGCGAACGGCGGAGACGTGGTCATTGCTTCGACGACACGCACGTTGCTGGCAAGCGGCAGCACCATCGACATCAGCGGCATCGGCCATTCCTCCGGAGGCCGGCTGCGTGTCTGGTCGGATCACGATACGTTCTTTGATAGTCGGAGCGACCATCCTTGCCCGCGGCGGCGAACTGGGCGGCAACGGCGGATTTGTCGAACTCTCCGGCAAGGAAAACCTGGGCTTCGCTGGAACGGTCAACGCGCTGGCGCCGTTCGGCAGCGCGGGTACGCTACTGCTAGATCCTCGCAACATTACGATCGCCGCGGCAGGCGGTGTGCCCTACAACCCGGGTGTGAACAATCTGTTCGGCAACAACCTCGGCGCCACAACCATAATTACACCGGCGAGCATCAATGGCCAACTGGCGAACGTCGTCCTCCAAGCCAATAATGACATCACTGTCACCAACGCGATTGCCATGACCAATGCCGGTGTCGGAATTACAATGCAGGCTGGTCGTTCGATCGCTGTCAATGCCAATGTCAGTACGACCAACGGGAACATCTCCCTCACTGCAAACGATTCCGCCGCTACAGCGGCAGATCGACTGGCTGGAGTTGGAAATATCACGATGGGAGCGGGCACTACATTAAACGCGGGGAGTGGGAACATCTCTCTCACAATCGGTAACTCGGTCGTCGCGCCGTTCAGTCCAGGCGGTATTACAGCACAAGCGCTGACAACCACCGCCGGAACGATCTCATTGCAATCGACGACTGTCTCGACCGTTGCCGGAAATGTGGCGCTCGGCACTGGGTTGCTTTCCCTGAACAATGCCGGTGCGCTAACGATCAGCGGCGTCATCAGTGGGACAGGAGGACTCACAAAGAATGGCGCGGGAACCCTCACCCTCTCCGGCAACAACTCGTACACTGGGGCGACGACCATCAATGTCGGGACTTTGCAGCTCGGCGCCGCTAACCGCATCGCCAATACTAGTGCCGTCGTCGTGGCCGGTGGGGCCACCTTCGACCTGAACAACTTTGCCGAGACGATCGGCTCCCTCGCCGGAGTAGGCAATGTCACGCTCGGCACCGGCACCCTGACCACTGGTGGGAACAATACGTCGACAACCTTCTCCGGCGTGATGAGCGGCACGGGGGGGCTGACCAAAGCCGGCACCGGCATCTTCACGCTCTCGGGCGACGAACACCTATACGGGTGCGACGACGATCAATGCGGGCACGCTGCAGGTTGCGGGCGGTGCCGCCATCGCCAACACCTCCGCGGTCACGCTGGCCAATGTCGCCGGTGCGACGCTCGATCTCAACGGGACGAACGAAACGATCGGCTCGCTGGCTGGCGGTGGAGCCGCTGGCGGCAACGTGACGCTCGGGGCGGGCACCTTAACCACGGGCATCGGAACCAATACCACCTACACCGGCGTGATCAGTGGCACGCGGCGGTCTGACGAAGCAAGGCACCGGGATCTTCACGCTCTCGGGCGCAAACACCTACACCGGGGCGACGACCATCAACGCGGGACGCTGACGCTGGGGGCCGCCAACCGCATCGCCGATACCAGTGCTGTCACCGTGGCGGGCGGGGCGACGTTCAATCTGAACAACTTCGCCGAGACGATCGGCTCCCTCGACGGAGCGGGCAATGTCACGCTCGGCACCGGCACTCTGACGACCGGCGGTGCAACCAACACGACCTTCTCCGGCGTGATGAGCGGGACCGGCGGGTTGGCCAAAGCCGGCACCGGGCATCTTCACGCTCTCGGGGGCCAACACCTACACCGGCGCCACCACCATCAATGCGGGCACGTTGCAGCTCGCGAGCGGCGTCGCCATCGCCAATACCATCGGCCGTCACTGTCGCAGGTCGCGGGGCCACCTTCGACCTCAATAGCTCGAACGAGACGATCGGCTCGCTCGCTGGCGGCGGAGCCGCTGGCGGCAACGTCACGCTCGGGACAGGGACCGTAACCACGGGCGGCAACCAATTCCACGGCTACTCCGGGCGTCATCAGCGGCACCGGGGGGCTGACCAAAGCCGGCACCGGGATCTTCACGCTCTCGGGCGCCAACACGTACACGGGTGCGACAGCGATCAATGCGGGCACGCTGACGCTGGGGGCCGCCAATCGGACTCGCCGATGACAGTGCGGTCAACGTGGCCGGCGGCGATCTTCAATCTCAACAACTTCGGCGAGACGATCGGCTCGCTGGCCGGGGCGGGCAACGTCACCCTCGGTACCGGCACGCTGACCGCGGCGGAGACAATGCTCGACCACCTCTCCGGCATCGTGAGCGGCACCGGTGGCCTCGCCGAGCAAGGCACCGGCATCTTCACCCTCTCCGGCAACAATACCTACAGCGGGGTGACAACGTCATGCGGGCACCTGTGCCGCGGTCAACAATGCGCTGGGACGGCAGCGGGGGGCACGACGGTCGCTGCCGGCGCGACTTGGGCTTCTCCGGCGGGATCAACTATGCCACGGCGGAACCGGTCACCCGGCGCGACGACTATCAGTGCCGGGACCTTGCAACTCGGCGCCGCCAACCGTATTGCAAACACCAGTGCCGTGACCGTCAATGCGGGGGCGACCTTCAACCTGAACAACTTCGCCGAGACGATCGGCTCCCTCGCCGGAGCAGGCAATGTCACGCTCGGTACCGGCACGCTGACCACTGGTGGAAACAATACGTCACACCTTCTCCGGCGTGATGAGCGGCACGGGGGGGCTGACCAAAGCCGGGACCGGGCATCTTTACGCTCTCGGGTGCGAACACGTACACCGGTGCGACAGCGATCAATGCGGGCACGCTGCGGGTGGCGGGCGGCGCAGCCATTGCGGACACCTCGGCCGTGACACTCGCCAATGTGGCCGGCGCCACACTCGATCTCAACGGGACGAACGAAACGATCGGCTCGCTCGCGGGCGGCGGGGCCGCTGGCGGCAACGTGACCCTCGGGGCCGGCACGCTGACCACGGGCAGGAACAATGCACGACCACCTACACCGGCGTGATCAGCGGCACGCGGCGGTCTGACGAAACAAGGCACCGGGATCTTCACGCTCTCCGGTGACAACACCTATACCGGGCGCCACGACCATCAATGCCGGCACGCTGACGCTCGGGGCCGCCAATCGGATTGCCGATGTCAGTGCGGTCACCGTGGCGGGTGGGGCGACCTTCAATCTGAATAACTTTGCCGAGACGATCGGCTCGCTGAGCCGGCGCGGGCAACGTCACGCTGGGCACCGGCATCCTGACCGCCGGTGGAGACAACTCTTCCACCACCTTCTCTGGCGTGATGAGTGGCACGGGTGGGCTCAGCAAAGCAAGGCACCGGCACGTTCACCCTCTCCGGCGACAACACCTACAGCGGGGTGACCAACGTCAATGCGGGCACACTGGTCGCCGCAGTCAACAACGCGCTGGGGACGGCAGCGGGGGGCACGACGGTCGCTGCCGGCGCGACCTTGGGCTTCTCCGGCGGGATCAACTATGCCACGGCGGAACCGGTCACGCTCAACAGTGGCGCCACGCTGAGCAATCTGGCCGGCAACAACATCTTTGCTGGTCCCATCGTCCTCGCGGCTGGCAGTGAGACGATGACAACAGCAGCGGGAACGACCTTGACCGCGAACGGAGTGATTTCCGGCGCCGGCGCCTTGACGAAGGACGGCACCGGCACGCTCATCTATGGAGGCAACAACACCTATACCGGCGCGACGACCATCAATGCCGGGACCTTGCAACTCGGGGCCGCGAACCGCATCGCAGACACCAATGCTGTGACCGTCAATGCGGGGGCGACGTTCAATCTGAACAACTTCGCTGAGACGATTGGCTCCCTCGCCGGAGCAGGCAATGTCACGCTCGGCACCGGCACGCTGACCACTGGTGGAAACAATACGTCGACGACCTTCTCCGGCGTGATGAGTGGCACGGGCGGCCTGACCAAAGCCGGGACCGGCATCTTCACGCTCTCGGGCGCGAACACGTACACGGGTGCGACGACCATCAATGCGGGCACGCTGCAGGTGGCCGGGGGCGCAGCCATTGCGGACACCTCGGCTGTCACACTCGCGAATGTTGCGGGGGCCACACTCGATCTCAATGGGACGAACGAAACGATCGGCTCGCTCGCGGGCGGCGGGGCCGCTGGCGGCAACGTGACGCTCGGGGCGGGGACGCTAACCACGGGATCGCGACCAATGGACGACCACCTACACCGGCGTCCTGAGTGGCACGCGGCGGTCTGACGAAAGCAGGGACCGGGATCTTCACGCTGTCCGGTGCACAACACCTATACGGGCGCCACGACCATCAATGCCGGGCACGCTGACGCTCGGGGCCGCCAATCGGATTGCCGATGTCAGTGCGGTCACCGTGGCGGGTGGGGCGACCTTCAATCTGAATAACTTTGCCGAGACGATCGGCTCGCTGAGCCGGCGCGGGCAACGTCACGCTGGGCACCGGTATTCTGACAGCCGGTGGAGACAACTCTTCCACCACCTTCTCTGGCGTGATGAGCGGCACCGGTGGCCTGACCAAACAAGGTACCGGCACGTTCACCCTCTCCGGCAACAACACCTACAGCGGGGTGACCAACGTCAATGCGGGCACGCTGGTTGCCGCGGTCAACAACGCGCTGGGGACGGCAGCGGGTGGCACGACGGTCGCTGCCGGCGCGACCTTGGGCTTCTCCGGCGGGATCAACTATGCCACGGCGGAACCGGTCACGCTCAATGGCGGGACGCTCGCCAGTCTCGCAGGGAACAATACCTTTGCCGGGCCCACCACCTTGACGGCGAACAGCGCCATCACCGTTGCCAATGGCACAACGATGACGGTTGGGGGAACGGTCAATGGAGGCTCTCAGCTCAACGTGACGAGCGGCACGGGGGGCATCAATTTCCTAAGTGCAATCGGAGGCACCACTCCTCTGTCCTCGCTCACTGCTACTGTCGGGTCCATCAGCCTCGGTCCAGTGACCACGGTCGGCGCGCAGACGTACACCGGCGCCACCACGCTCAACGGCAACATGACGACGACGAATAGTGCGATCACGTTGAATAGCCCGGTCACGCTCGGCGCCAATACCATCTTAACCGCAGGCGCTGGTCCGATCACATTCGGCAACACGCTCAACGGCGCCTTCAGCCTGACCGCCAACAGCACCGGCACGACCACCTTCGGCGGCATCGTCGGTGGGGCCACGGCCTTGACCAGTCTGACCACCAACGCGGGCGGGACTACGGCCATCAACGGCGGAAGCATCACGACATTAGGAAATCAAACCTACAACGACAACGTGACAATGAATCAAGCCACCATCCTGACCTCGACCGGTGGAACCATCACGTTCGGCGGCAATGCCACGAACAACGCCGCTGGCGCCGGCATCACGGTCGACGCGCCTACAATCAATCTCACGGGCGGCACCACCGTCGCGACAACCGGTAATGGACCGATCAATTTCTTCACCGACACGTTGAATCCGAACGGCGCCAGCATCAATGTAGGTACCGGCGCGTTCTCGCTCTCGCCCAACGTGCTGACGCGAACGATCGAATTCGGCGATGTGGATACCGGGCGGGTGACCGACGTCTATTACGGGTCGAATTTCGCCGGCGTGACGGCGGGCAGCTTCACGATCGGCCGACCCACCCACACCGGCAATATCTTTGTCACCGGTGTCGCGGCAGCCCCAAGTGCCATAAACGTGGTGAACGGCGGCGCTGGCTCTGTGACCTTTGAGAACGCACCCTACGTGAGCGGGAATCAGGATCTTGGTGTTGCCAGCGGCTCAGGTGGCATCGCCGTGGACAGCAGCCTGACGATCGGGACCGGCACCTTGCGGTTGACTACGTCGGGAGCCATCACGCAGACTGCCGGAGCCATCACGGCCAATATAGCCGGCCTGTCAGCCGGTACCGGTATCACCCTCGCGCAGCCGGCGAACAACGTTACGACGCTGGCCGCTCAGACTACAGCGGGCAACATCTCCTTTACGGATACAGATAGCTTCAGTATCGGTAGTGTGAGTGCCACCGTGGATGGTTTCCATCCAGCCATCACTGATTTCACTGCCAACGCCGGCACCATCACCTTGCAGAGCGGTGGGCTGGTCACACAGACCCAACGGATTCTCGCGTCGGCTTTGAGTCTTCAGGGAAACGGCCCATACCAGCTGACTAACGGTGCGAATGATGTCACGAGCCTCGCGGCCAACACGACCGGCAACGTCCAATACAACGATGCCACCGCTCTCGTTCTCGGTCCCTCGAGTATCACGGGCAGGCTTCGATGTCACCACCGGCGGTGCCATCACCCAGAGCGGTGCGGTAACGGTCACCGGCACGACCACGCTTGCAGCAGGCGCAGCGAATGACATCACATTGACCAACGCGGGCAACAACTTCAGCACTGTCGGTATCACCAGCGGGAATAATGTGTCGCTGACGGATGCCAATGCCCTGGTGTTGGGCACTTCTACGGTCAGTGGCAATCTCAACGTCACGACCAACGGTGCCCTGACTCAGAGCGGCGCGGCGACAGTCACCGGTACGACCACACTCGCAGCAGGTGTGGCGAGCGACATCACCCTGACCAACGCAGGTAACGACTTCAGCAGCGTCGGTATCACCAGCGGGAACAATGTGTCGCTGACGGACGCCAATGCGCTGGTGCTGAGCGCCTCCACGGTCAGTGGCAATCTTGCCCTCACGACGGGTGGTCCGCTCTCACAGACCGGGACGCTCGTGGTGACCGGCACCACATCATTCACGGCCACGGCAGCCAACACCGACATCCTGCTGGATACGCAGGCGAACAACTTCGGGGGGGCCTGGTCGTTTGCCGGCGCCCAGAGCAACTTCCGTGATGTGCAGTTGCGCAATGTCAACGTCGGGGCGACGGTCCCAGTCCTCGCCGGCCTGACCAATCTGCGCAACCTGACCCTGACCTTCGATACTGCCGCGATGACGGTACCGACCCTGATGGCGAGTGGCAATGTGAATCTCACGGCGGGGGGCTCGATCAATCAGTCCGGTGCCGTGACGATCGGCGGTACGACGGTGTTGGCCACCACCGTCGCCGGTTCAGACTTCTTGCTCGACACGCAGGCCAATAACCTCGTGGGCGGTGTCTCGTTCGGCGGCACGGTGGGCAATATTCGAGATGTCGGCGTGCGCAACGTCAACGTCGGGGCGACGGTCCCAGTCCTCGCCGGTCTGACCAATCTGCGCAACCTGACCCTGACCTTCGATACTGCCCCGATTGCACTCCCGGCTCTGACACTGACAGCCGGTGGCAATCTGAATGTGACGGCGGGCGGCTCGATCACAGAAACCGGGGCAATCACCGTTCCTGGCACGACGACGTTGGCCACGACCATCGCTGGGTCCGACATTCTCCTTCACACACAAGCCAACAACTTCGGGGGGGCAGTGTCGTTCGGCGGGACGCAGAGCAACATTCGTGACGTGGGACTGCGCAACATAAATGCGGGCGCGATCGTCCCGGCCCTGGCGGGTCTGACGAGTCTGCGCAATCTGACCCTGACCTTCGATACTGCCCCGGTCACCCTTCCGACCCTGACCCTCACGGCCGGTGGCAGTCTCAACGTCACAGCCGGTGGGGCCATTACGGATAGCGGGAATCTGATCGTCACCGGCACGACCACCTTGGCCGCAGGTGCCAACGACATTGCGCTCGATAATGCGAACGACTTCATCGGCGCCGTCTCCATCGCCAACGGGAGCAACGTGACGCTCAACGACATCAACGCGCTGGATCTCGGGACCTCGACGGTCGGCGGGAATCTCAACGTCACCACCGGCGGCGCCCTGACGCAGAGTGGGGCCGTGACCGTGGCCGCCACCACGACGCTGGCGGCCGGAGGCAACGACATTACCTTAAATAATGCCGCGAACGACTTCAGCACCGTCGGCATCACCAGCGGGAACAATGTCGCCCTGACCGACGCCAATGCGCTGAACCTTGCCGCATCAACCGTCTCCGGTACCTTAGACGTGACGACGACCGGGACATTAACTCAGACCGGCCCGCTGGCAGTGATCGGCACGACAACATTGGCGGCCGGAGGCAACGACATCACCCTGACGAACGGCGCGAACAACTTCAGTACCGTCGGCATCACCAGCGGCAACAACGTCGCTCTCACGGATGCCAATGCGCTCAACCTCGCAGCTTCGACGGTCGGCGGAACCCTAAATGTGACGGCCGGCGGGCTGATCAGTCAGTCCGGTGCGTTAAGCGTTGCTGGTAATGCGGCCTTCGATACGACAGCGGCCGCCACGCTCGGTTCCGTGACTCTCGCAAACGGCGGCGCACTCACCCTCGGGACCTCGACGGTCGGTGGCAATCTTGTCGCGACCACAACGGTCGGGGACCTCACGCTACCGGTCGGCCAAATACTCACCGTTGTCGGGGATGCTACGTTGACATCGGCTGGGAACGTAAATCTATTGGGCACCACCAGGATCGGTGGAGCTCAGACGCTCAACGGAGGAACCGGCTCCACCATTATTTTGGCAGGGGATGCGAACCTCAATTCGTTCGCTCTGCCGGCGGCGGGGGACATCACGGTGAACACGACCGGCACCACCGCCTCATTTGCGGGCGGGCCAATTCTTCCGGTTGCGATCAACTTGTCCAATGCATCGAACTCTTTCGGAAGCTCCGTGCAAGTGACGACTGCTGCACCGGCCTTCACAGGGTCTACGCCCGCCACCTACAATCTGACCCAAAGTGCCTCGGTGAGCTTGAATGCTGGCCAGACCTTGAGCGTCACGGATCTGGGTGGCACGGCCGGTACACGGGGCAATATTACGCTGACGAATGCGGGGAACAGCTTCAACACGGTCAACTTCACCGGTGGGAATATTGCGTGGCAGGAGGCGAATGCAGCGACAATCGGGGCCGTTAGCGCCAACGCCGGCACCACGTCCAGCGGAGCCCTCTCGATTACGGCCAACGGTCCGATCACACAGAGTGGGGCCGTGACGGCGACGGGCCTGACGACGCTTTCCGCCGGAGGCAACGACATCACCCTGACCAACGCAGGTAACGACTTCAGCAGCGTCGGCATCACCAGCGGGAACAATGTGTCGCTGACGGACGCCAATGCCCTGGTGCTGAGCGCCTCCACGGTCAGCGGCAATCTTGCCCTGACAACGGGTGGTCCGCTCTCACAGACCGGGACGCTCGTGGTGACCGGCACCACATCATTCACGGCCACGGCAGCCAACACCGACATCCTGCTGGATACGCAGGCGAACAACTTCGGAGGGGCCTGGTCGTTTGCCGGCACCCAGAGCAACTTCCGTGATGTGCAGTTGCGCAATGTCAACGTCGGGGCGACGGTCCCGGTCCTCGCCGGCCTGACCAATCTGCGCAACCTGACGCTGACCTTCGATACTGCCGCGATGACGGTACCGACCCTGATGGCGAGTGGCAATGTGAATCTCACGGCGGGGGGCTCGATCAATCAGTCCGGTGCCGTGACGGTCGGCGGTACGACGGCGTTGGCCACCACCGTCGCCGGATCAGACTTCTTGCTCGACACGCAGGCCAATAACCTCGTGGGCGCCGTCTCGTTCGGCGGCACGGTGGGCAATATTCGAGATGTCGGAGTGCGCAACCTCAACGCCGGTGCGACCATCCCAGCTCCTGGCCGGTCTGACCAATCTGCGCAACCTGACGCTGACCTTCGATACTGCCCCGATCGCACTCCCGGCTCTGACACTGACCGCCGGTGGCAATCTGAATGTGACAGCGGGCGGCTCGATCACAGAAACCGGCGCAATCACCGTTCCTGGCATGACCACGTTGGCCACGACCGTCGCTGGGTCCGACATTCTCCTTCACACACAAGCCAACAACTTCGGGGGGGCAGTGTCGTTCGGCGGGACGCAGAGCAACATTCGTGACGTGGGACTGCGCAACATCAATGCGGGCGCCATCGTCCCGGCCCTGGCGGGTCTCACGAGTCTGCGCAATCTGACCCTGACCTTCAATACTGCCCCGGTCACCCTTCCGACCCTGACCCTCACGGCCGGTGGCAGTCTCAACGTCACAGCCGGTGGGGCCATTACGGATAGCGGGAATCTGATCGTCACCGGCACGACCACCTTGGCCGCAGGTGTCAACGACATCGCGCTCGATAATGCGAACGACTTCATCGGCGCCGTCTCGATCGCCAACGGGAACAACGTGACGCTCAATGACATCAACGCGCTGGATCTCGGTGCCTCGACGGTCGGCGGGAATCTCAACGTCACCACCGGCGGCGCCCTGACGCAGAGTGGGGCCGTGACCGTGGCCGCCACCACGACGCTGGCGGCCGGAGGCAACGACATCACCTTAACTAATGCCGCGAACGACTTCAGCACCGTCGGCATCACCAGCGGGAACAATGTCGCCCTGACCGACGCCAATGCCCTGACAATAAATGCGTCAACAGCATCCGGCAACATCACCGTCAGCGCCAACGACTTGACAATCGGTGGGCCGGTGGCTTCGACCGGAGGAAATCTAAACCTGACCGGCGCCAATACGGTGACCCAACTCGCCAACCTCACGGTGAATGGTGCGAACAGCGTCACAGTAACTACGACGACCGGTTCGATCACGATGGCTGGCAACCGCGACCACCAGCAGCGGTACCGGGACCATCACCTATACGGCGGGAACGGATGTGACACTGGGATCGCTCAGCACGGGTGGAGGGGTAAACGTCACCGCAGGAGGCTCAGTGTTGAGCGCGGTTGGTTCGGGAACGAACGTGACGGCCGGCGCAAACTCGACGCTTCAGGCCCTCAACGGGGTCGTGGGGACACAAGCGGCGCCAATGACGGTCAACGTGAATCCCGGCACGCTGAGCATTCGTGCCACAACCGCTGTTGCCGGCATCTCAGCCTTCTTAACGGGAACCGTGCTCCCGGGTAACACCCTCACGCTCTTGAACGTGCCGCCCGGACTCGTCTGCTTTAACGGCTGTCCTGTCCCTCCGAGCAACAATCCATTTGGTGGTGTCTTCGGATTGACTCCCTCGTTCAGCTACGATTCAATTGTGCCTTGGTACCTTCACGAGCCGTCCGATCCTCCAATGATCAGCGTTTTCGCGACCTATCTGCCTAAATCCGTCGTGACAGAAGCGGAGGTAGACGTGAAGTCGAACGAGAAGAGTGTGAGTAGGGAGATCCCGCCCTGCTTCCCTGCCAGCGCTTGCAAGCCGGCCGCAACTTCGCTCACCACCCCTGTGGAGCGGGATGGTGTCACCGCCCGCTGAACGGCGTGCGGCGGACCTTCTCATGACTACGCAGCAGGCGGCCGGTTGGATGTTGCCGTCCACGACTCTCAGGAAAACCGCGCCACCTGTTCGTGCAACAGGTCGGCAACCAACGAGAGATCAAACGGCCAGGCATACCGCAATTCCACTCCAGGATACCGTCGGCGCAGGTGCTCAAGAATTTCTGGAATTTCGATCTCCGAATGCGATCCACCAGGCGTGAACATCGTCGTTGCGACGGTAATGTGCGTCGCGCCCTTCTTGATCAACTCCTCCACGGATTCTTCCAAGGTCGGCGCGCAGAACTCATTGTAGGCCACGGCAAAGAGCACCTCCCCCAGATTGGCTCGCAACTGAGCAGCCACTGCCTCAAGTCCTGATTGATAGGGATCCGTCTCCGGCGTCCTCGGCCACTGGCGGATTCTCGTGTCCAATTCATGTTCCTCTGCCGACATCGGCGTGCCTGCCGCCCGCCGCTGTCCTTCCAATCGTTTCAGTTTCGTGATCAATTCCTGCGGGCAACCTTTCGGAATGCCCCCGTGTCCCACAAGAATCACTCCCCGTACAACAGTCGCCATCAGCGCACTCCTTTCCGCAGACATGAAGATTTACACATGATTGCGCAACATGAGCTCCTTCGGATGCGGGTTGAGATACACCTGCGCGCGAATGTAGCTCACGTCAAAGATCTGGACGTAGTGCTTGATCAGCGTGAGAGGGACAATCAGCGGCGTGAGCCCGTGATGATAATCGTCGATCACGCCCAACAGCTCGGCTTTCTCGTGAGCGCCGAGTCGTTCCTTGAAATACCCCAGGATGTGCTGGAGCACGTTCACGTGCTTGCGCACCGTCGCCTTCACGGCCAACGTTTTCATGAACAGCTCCCCATACCGGTGGGCGAGTTCCTTGGGACGGTGCAGATGAGCCTGACCGATCAGCCGTCCGAGCACCTCGCATTGCTGTGGGTGATGGGCCAACAGCAAGATATTTGTGAATCGTATGGAACTGCGCCAGGGCCTGCCTCGTGACTCCGCTCCGAACGAGATCCTGCCAGCGACGGTAACAGAAGACCCGTTCGATAAAATTCTCCCTGAGCGTAGGCTCGCAGAGCCGCCCTTCTTCCTCGACCGGAATCAGCGGAAACTGCTCGATAAAGGCCCGGGCGAACAGTCCGACTCCATTCCGGCTGGGCATCCCGTGCTCATTGTAGATGCGGACTCGCTCGATACCGCAGCTCGGCGAACCCTTCTTAAAGACGTACCCGGATAAATCCAAACTTTTAAGTTCCGCGATACGATTCGTGGTCATCGTCTCCAGTGCGCGCGTGTGATCTTTTCCACTCTTGATCGTCACGAGGCGGGGATACTGAGGATTGCCGACCAGCCGCATCGCCTCGCGAGGAGTGCCCAGTCCTGCCTCAACCTCGGGACAGACGGAAACCCACTCCACATAGCGGCCCAACACCTCCGTCAGAAAATTGTCCCGCTTATGTCCCCCGTCAAAACGGACCTCTTCACCGAGAAGGCAACGGCTGATGCCAAGACGGAGCGGCGCGGTCGTCATCTTGTTCCCTGTTGTTTGCCGGTAATCACGATGCGCGCAAGCTGAACGTTCCACCTCGCGTTCGCGTCAACGCCATGCGGCCGGGATACTAGTTCATCACCTAGGTGGGTTCGCCGAATGCCATTGCTTCTATTATTGCCACAGCCGATCGACTTCGCTTTTGTTCAGACTGGTGACGACTATCGTGCCGGCCTCCCATGTGATCCCATCTCGCCCTTGTATAGTTTTTCCCCGGCGATACGCGTGATCGCAATCTCGCGCACACCACCGTCTCCCTTCACGCCCAGTTTCACCGCTGTGCCTGCTTCCCCGCGCACCATCTGTATCACCTGCTCATAGGTCTTACCGGTCACTGCCGCACCGTTCACCGTCACCACTTCATCTCCGTGCTTGAGGCCTGCTTGCTGTGCCGGGCCTTCCGGATGCACATGGGCCACATACAGCGAAGCCGGATCGCCGATACGTTCCGCCCCGACGCGCAGCGACACGCCGATCACACCCTTCGGCAGATTAGCATCGTCTCCGTGCGGTCGTTGGGTCTGACTCTCTATCTTGTCCTGCTCCTCAGCGGCCCTGACTTCACTCGTCTTCCCTGAGATCTGACACAGCACGACAGTCAGCACGCTCAGCAGCACGGTGGTAGTGACATTGATCTTCTTGGTCATCATGTGAATGCCTCCTTGAGAACGACAATAGATGTACAAATCCGAGTACAAAGAGTTTCAGGAGTACGAGTGGATTCTGATAGATCGATCGCTGGGGCCATGCTACACCCTCCTTTATCTCTTCGTCACGATCGCCCGCAAGGCCGGTTCCAGCGTCGGGTAGTGAAAGACGTATCCCCCGGAGAGCGCCTTCGCCGGATTGACCCGTTGGCCCGTGGTCATGAGTGTCCCCAGTTCACCCAGTGCCAGGGACAACGCGAAGCCCGGCACGGGAAGCCAGGACGGCCGGTGGAGCACTCGTCCGAGCCCCTCGCAGAACCGGTTCATCGTCACAGCTTCGGGAGCCACAACATTGACGGGACCAGAGACACTCGGCGTCGTGAGCGCCCACTGGGTCAGACCGATGTGATCACGCCGGTGGATCCAGGACACCCACTGAGTTCCCGGCATGATCGGGCCGCCCGTGAAGAGCCGGAACGGCAACAGCATCTTCGGTAAGGCGCCGCCGTCTTGTTCGAGCACCATTCCAGTCCGTAACATGACGACTCGCACACCGAACTCCGCCGCCCGAAGCGCCTCCGCTTCCCACGCGAGACAGAGATCGGCCAGAAAGCCTTGGCCGCGCGCGGCGCTCTCGTCCAGCACACGATCGTCGCTGGCCCCGTAGTAGCCGATACCGGAAGCGCTGACCAGCGTCCGGGGTTTCGAAGAGCGGCGCGACATGGCTTCTACCAGTAGACGAGTGGTGAGAACCCGGCTTTCTGTGAGGAGTCGCTTGCGGGCTTCGGTCCAGCGTCCATCGGCAATTGGCGCACCGGCGAGATTGATGACGGCATCGGCACCTTCGAGACAGTGCTCCCAGGCCCCCGCCTCTCGGCCGTTCCACTCGACCGCCGTAACGGTTGAGCCACACAACCGTTGCGCGTCTTCCCTCCTTCTCGTGAGGAGAGTGACCCGATGTCCCTCCTGACAGAGCGAGGCACATAAGGGCCGACCGATGAACCCCGTTCCGCCGGTCATAACGATCTGCATGTTTTAATCCCGTCACCGGACCACTATGCTGGACCGGCGAGTGGTTAGTCGGCGGGTTGCCTGTCATTTCCATGGCCGTTCTGATCTTGGCCATCCGGCTCACCCTGATCGACCCGTTGAGCATATTTTCTTTGCTTCACGACATGCAAGAGATTCGGCGTCGGGATTCAATCGGTTCTGAAGAATGACCGGGTCGATGACTTCGCCACAACTGGTGCAACGGAAACCCGTGATGCCGATTTGACCCGTATCGTCCTGAAGGTCCATGGAATACTCCGTGACCATCAATCCCCCGCAACGCATGCAGGTGTCGTTCGCCGGCGTGCGGAGTGGAGCGTTGAGGATTGTCCGGTCTCCCATTCGATTTCACTGGGCGACACACTTCGCGGCTGACCATTCATACGCGTCGATCGTCTGCAAGACAAGTTGAGTTGCGCTGTTGTGCTACTCGCGTCCCGTAGGCTTGTCCTTTCTCGGAGCAGTCGATGATGCTGAGGGGGGTACGTTCAGGGTGTTGGTTGTGGCGCGGACACCCTGGGCCTGATCTCCTTCTTACCCTCCGAGGGGTTGTGTCCCCCGGTCGGCTGCGCTTACCCTGGCCATTCCGCCAGTAGTAGCCCTTCCCTGGTTACGCTAAAAGAGAACACGATGTGTGTATCTTAGTCTGCGAGGAGACCGGAGAAGTGGTGCGAAAGCGGGTGCCGACCATTCTGCTCATTGATGACGAAGAACAGGTGCGGATGCTTTTCCAGATGGCGCTCGCACAGGCGGGGTACCGTGTCCTGACCGCCGAAAGTGGGCCACACGGTCTACATCTCTTGCAGCATCAGGAGGTGGATCTGGCCCTCGTGGATATCTTCATGCCGGAGATGGACGGCTTGGAACTTATCCAGCGCTTGCGCGCCACCAGACCGAGCAGCAAGATCATTGCGATGTCAGGAGGTTCATGGGAGTGGGACTATCTCGACACGGCAAAGCAGTTGGGGGCGGACGGCACACTCAAGAAGCCATTTAGTCTGCAAGAGTTGCTGGATGCGGTTTCATCGCAACTGAACTGAGAACACCTCACGTCCCCGCATTATCCGATCGGTGACGCCAGTGCTCGCTATGTTGCAGGGTCGGGAGTCTTGAGAACGCGCTTGAGAGCGTCTCCCAGGCGATGCAGTGAAAATTCTTTCTCGACGAACTCGCTCACTCCCAATGCATGCACCCGCTGTTCCTTTTCAGGCGTTCCGGCCCCTGTCAAAATGATGACCGGCTGATCGGGATTGAGACTGCGGACCTGTTGCAAGACCGCGACCCCATCCATCTCAGGCATGTTCAGATCAAGGACAATGACGTCCGGGCGTTCGCGGCGAAAGAGTTCCAGGCCCTTCCGACCGCCATCGGCGAGTACCACGCCATAGCCCTTTCGACTGAGGAGCATGTCGAGGAGACTCCGTATGCCCTGCTCATCATCGATCACGAGAACTTTGGCCATAATACCTCCCAGAGTAAAAATGGTGAGGCTTCAACGACAGAAGCTGCCAGGCCGGCTCTCTTCTAGGAAAAGAATATCAAAGTAATGACGTTTGTCGATAGGCCGTTCGTGCAATCGGCCGCTGTAGTCGAACGCGCGGTTCGGCCTCGGATTAACTATGTCGTGTTTTCCAGTATCTAGATGGACCAGCAAACGGTGAGCAAACGTCTTCCTTCCAGGAACTGATCAGAATGGGGATCTCATGAACAGACCAGGGGGTGTGGATCCTGAAGACGTGGGGATGGTGGATTGGTCTGGGTCAGATGACTTGAAAGGGATCATGGGTGTTGGCGGCAACCAATTCACCGCAGGCAGTACAGTGATAATTGTCCGTCATATAGTCGTCGTTGCCGTGTTCCAATTCCAGGTGCAGATGCTTGCAAGGTAGATCCTCTCCCTCTGCCCACTTCACGCGTAACGCAGCAGCTTGTGATTTCGTCATGATATCCACCTCCAGTGTCCGATACCGTTGTCCGATCAAGTATCATCTACCAAATCGGTTATCGAGATCAACTGGGGAGGGCGAATGGATCATGAGGTCGAATCAGCGGTTCGACCCTGGATAAACTCATTCGACATTCCACGGCCTTCGGTGGACCACACACGCAAGGACTGGCGCACTGAGGGCTGTGCGGCGGTTTCGGCGCGGCCACAATGAGATACGGCTGGGAGACGAGTCATCGTCGTTATTACACCGTCCCATGCCAGGACAGTTGGCAGGCGGCTCAATATCTCCGAGCTTCTGTGGCAGAACATTGCACGGGGAAGCGACGGAAGGGACGAATCGTGATGCGCATTGAGGCCCCGCAGGATAGCGCGTATTCTAGGAGGGAGTTGAACGAGGGTGCAAGGGTCTAAACGCGGCGGCCCTTCGCCACCAGTTTTTCCCTCCGTTCATTATGTTAGCGGGAGTGAACAATGGGTCGATCCTACACATATGTTTACCAATGGCCTTGGCCGGCTATCTCGTCCGACAAGTGGGATCGGGGTGATGGGGGTCGATGGTGCGTATAGCCCTGCTGGTGATCATTGTCTGTATCGTCGTTTTCGGTCCGCAACTATGGACCAGGCGGGTGTTTGCCCAGCATAGTGTGCCCCGTCCTGACTATCCAGGAACTGGAGCTGAGTTGGCGCGGCACCTACTGGATCGGCTCGACATGAAGCACATCAAGGTGGAAATGACCGAGATGGGCGACCATTATGATCCTGCGACTAAAACTGTCCGCCTGATGCCCGATAAGTTCTCTGGGAAATCCCTCACCGCTGTCACCGTGGCCGCCCACGAGGTCGGGCACGCCATTCAAGACCATACGGGCTACCAGCCGCTCGCGGAGCGTACGCGGCTCGTACGGGTCGCGCACGGGGCGGAAAAGGTCGGGGGGATGGTGATGATGGGCATTCCGATCGCGGCGGCGTTGGCTCAGACCCCTGTGGCAGGTGTACTCGTCATGGTTGCCGGGATGGCGACGATGGGGATCTCCACGCTTGTGCACCTCCTCACCCTTCCGGTCGAGTGGGACGCAAGCTTCAGGCGTGCCCTTCCGGTGCTCCAGCAGGGAAACTACCTATCGCCTGAAGATGAGCAAGGGGCCCGCCGTATCCTCACCGCGGCCGCGCTGACATACGTGGCAGCTTCTCTAGCGAGTCTGCTGAACCTGTGGCGGTGGATCGCCTTCCTGCGGCGATAGGTCGCAGTCACGGTCAGGGGATGTTGAACCCGTAGCGCAGATCGCGATAAGGCGGCTTCGCGGCGAAGAGCGCCCGCTTCTTCGTGGGAGCGGGGGATCTCAGAGTCCTTCGGACGCAGAGCCAAGACCCACGGGTTAAAGGACGAAGGACTACGGAGTTTTCGCGCACCGAAACCCGTTGTAGTGGCTCTGGTGGTGCTCCGGTGGGCTGTAGTTCCGATTCGCGGAATGGAGGGACTGCGGCTTGCTGTGCCACGAGCCGCCCCGCAACACTTTGTAGTCACCGTGTTCCGGTCCCTTCGGGTTCTGCGACGGACTCTTCTTGTAATAGACTTTGTCATACCAGTCACTGACCCATTCCCAGACATTCCCGGCCATATCATGGACGCCATAGGGACTCTTGCCATCTTCCATTGTCCCCACAGGCACCAACGCCGCATTCTTGTCCCATTTCTTTTTCCCATAGTTCGCCCGTTGCGAAGTGGGCAAATCATTGCCCCACGGATACATCCGCCCATCCGTCCCCCGTGCCGCTTTCTCCCATTCCGCTTCGGTCGGCAGCCGTTTCTCGGCCCAGTGGCAATACCTATTCGCATCCGACCAATCCATCATCACGACCGGATGCTGCTGATGGGACGGCTGATTCATGATCTTCCATTCTGGCGGCGCTTTCCGACTCGTCGATTCCAGAAACTTCGCGTACTGTCCCACCGTCACTTCGTACTTGTCTATGTAGTAGGCATCGAGGGAGACCTGATGCACGGGCTTTTCCTCCACAGCCTCGTTGCCCCCCATCGTAAATTCCCCCGCTGGCACCAGCACCATTGGCGCCCCGTCTTTGCCCGTGATCTCCTGTTGCTGCGCCTGCCCGCCACCCGGCAGCGCCACGAGGCCGACTAATACAATTACAATCGCGCCATACTGTTTCCCGTACCGTATCATGCTCTCTCCTCCTTATACGATCGTGCCGACCCAGGTGACTGTATGTTAGCATCGTTCTTATTCAGGTCTGACGCGAAGACGAGAATATCGCGGCCATCGCGGAGCGCCGAGGTCCTATTGAGCTGAGCTTTTCGCTCAGCGATGATTTGACCTATCCCCCGCCTCTTATCTAGATACTCGCTATAAGTTCCCATTGGGAAGCTTCTTCAAGGCCATCAAGACCAAACGCCATTTCAGCAGGTTACGAGGCGTGCCAACCGGATTCTAACGACTTTGACCCGACAACGGCGGCTCAACCGGTCCAGCCCATTCGCCGTCTAAGTCATTAAGTGCCCAATCATCTGACGTTGCGAGGTAGGGCCCATCTCCGTCGTCATCGATGTAATGTAGAACTTTCACGGTGTCCCGATCGCACTCACCGCGATACCAATACCACCCAGGCTTCGTCGGCTTCTTCGTCGTCCAGATCATTCTTATGTTTCCCTGGCTGTAACCGAATACCTGCTTCGGCACAGGGTTTTCAGTCCCTGATTTTAATTCGTTAGAGACCACGCAAACCAGTCGCTAGCCGAGCCGGTCGTTTCATCCGGAATGCAGATGTTTGCATAAAGAAATCGTCAACCTCAGGTTCCATAATAGACCACCACACCGAACTTCCCACATGACGCTTGTTCCGTTAGTGGGCCACTGCCGTGAGGAGTGGTCCCTTCGGAGAAAAAAATGAGCCGATGTCGGCTCTGCAATACGACCTCAATACGACCGTTTCGCAGCCTGCCCAACCAACCGGCTCAGTTTCTCAATAATTTAGAAACATTTGGTGCCGAAGGCGGGATTATATCTGAAGGAGTTGCTCAAGTCATTGAAGGCTTGGGCAATCCCCTTTTCATTACTGGAGGTTCGCACATTCAGCTGCTCATTTCTACTAGGCTCTTCTGGTCGCTAATCCAGTCTGTTTAGCGCTATTCCTAACACTCTATTAACACCTGGAATTAACAGATGGTGTAAGGGGTACCCACCGAGGGGGGCCACCCTTGGGAAGGAGTGTCAGTTGTGGGGCGGTTGCCTGTCAGGTAAAGGGAGATACAGGGCACATAGAAAAGAACTTCCAAAAATATTTTGGAAATTCAAAAAGGCCTGGAGTAGGCACTCGATTACCCCCAAGGAACTTTGTCGGCAGGCAGGGACGTGCCGCAGGAGGTGGGCTTCACTGGAGGCCGCACCGGGTTCTCTTTCGCCACTCCCACGACGACACCAGCTGTGAGTGGGGACGGCTTGAACCTAGAAGGTTAGAGTTGTACATGAATCCAATACATGGTGAGAATGATGAGACACCACAGCATAGTCGACAGCCCAATTTCCACAATCATTCCCGTTGCGGGAACCAGGGCGTAAGCGTCAGATGCCTCCTCTGTATTGTCCTGTCCTACACTCCGCACCTGGGAGCGGGGCTCGGCTGTGGATTGTTGAAGTACGCCCAGGCTCTCATCGGCTGAGGCTAAGTTTCCCGCCGATTGCGGATATATCATTATTTCCCGTTTTCCTTTTGCTTGCATCAGCGCATCTGCCTCTTCAGGTTCATTCTTCTTTGCTGTATGGTAGCTACGTCAGGCTGCTCGCCTGATAAAAGACTCTGATCCAAGATA
Source organism: uncultured Nitrospiraceae bacterium (assembly GCA_963825145.1). GTDB lineage: Bacteria > Nitrospirota > Nitrospiria > Nitrospirales > Nitrospiraceae > Palsa-1315. Next base: position 10,191 of record CAWGSC010000025.1, on the reverse strand, counting down.
GACTTCTTCATCCTGATAGTCCGGCTCACCACTTGGGAGTGCCCAGACCTTCTCCTGTCGCACCAGGCGATTCCGCTCGATCGCGGAGTCGTGGACACAACCGCAATTCACACAACGCCAGCTGGCCGTCCACATCTGTCCATATGAGCCCTGAAGGTCTAGGAATTGATCGTCTACCATGAGACCCAGGCAGCGTGAGCAGGTCATGGTCGCCCTCCTTGGTTCAGCCCGTGGAACTCGTCTCTCATAGAAGAAAAATAGCGCACCCCATGGCCAGCGACAGACCCAAAAGAGGTACCTCGGAAGTAAGCCACACGGATTTAAAACGAGGGATTGTATGAGAGGGGCTTGCTCAAATCATTGGCGACATGATCAAGGTGGAGAAGAAGATCTGAGGTCTACTCGATTCCATCTTCACTTTTTTTCTGCCACTCCCACGCGGCACCGGCTGCGGAACAGCCCTACTGTATCTTGCCGATCACCACCATTTCGGGTAAGCCCCCCCACCTCCTGAGGAATAGCCACGCACCCTTTTCCCACAATATCCTGCGCATAACATTATGGCTCAGGGGACACAACAGACCGAGGGGAATAGTCCGAAGTTCACTATTGACTGCGTGCTAGAACGTACGAGAGCTGCAAGCGGATGGGTCAATTATTGACCAGCATGAAGATGATCCGTGTAATGATAATTGGTTGATGCGTCTAATTCAGTAACAAGGAGGTGGTGTCCATGAGAAGTGTGGCGTTGGGGAGCATGTTCACGCTCATTTTGTTTACAGGATTGTTTGTTTCGCAAGTTGAAGCGAACACGCCCAGTGTGACGATCCCCACCGGCACGGTCTACCTCCACAAACAGGACAGGAGAAGCGTTCCCGTTCCTGGGACCTTAGTGGCATTGGGTGGCGGGCTTGTTGGCCTGGTGGCTTGGCGCGCGAGACAACGAAAACCGCGGGACTAACTCACGATTGGGATCACAGACCTTGCAGACGGTTCACAACTCAGGCTCTAAAAGGGCCTGAGTTCCCCAACACACCTATACCAACACCAACTCAGAGGCGCCTGACATTCCCCCTTTTGTTACACCAAGGCCAACGAAGTTATTCATCAGCCTCATAGTTCAGTTATTTGCAATTCCCCGACACTGATCACCCGTTGATTTCTCCCCATAGATTTCCTCAACGGCTCCTCTTCCGCCACTCCCACTGCGGCACGGGCTGCGAGTCAGCCCACAAGCCCTTCTTGGCTTCTCGTGCTTCAGCTTCTAAGCCTTCCAGCACCGCATTCTCTGGCGCATACTTCCGATACCACCAGCACCAGCCGTCTTTGACCAGCGTGTGAGTGACGTGGGTGCCATCCAGCAGGAATACGTCTGCAAGGGTGCGCCCGTACTTGTCGAGGCGGTGCGTTTGGAGCGTAACTTTATTGCGGAAGGCGAGGTCAGAGGCGACGTGCTTGGCGGTGGTCTCTTACACGACCCACTGGAGTTCGCGAGTGTACCATGTTTCGAGTAAGACACTCGTCACAGCGATCTCACAGGCAGCACCGGAGGGGATGCGGGCCTCGACGTTCTCGACAGACACATCTGGAGAATGTTCCGTGAGCATCTAGTCCCACAACTCGGATACGGGCTGATCGCCGCAGAATTGGTGCAGCCGACGCTCGTTCTCCAGCGACATCCGCAGGAAGGCGACCCCTGCCCGGTCCTCTTCGACCCACTGTACTTGGACAAGCTCACATAGCACGGAGCCGGTCCCGTCGTTCAGATCCACTTTGAGCGTCAGGTACTGCCCACGTGTGAGGGGTTTCGTGAGGCGGAGTCCACCCCCCCGCGTCGTGACATCGATCACCTGCCCACTGACGAGTCCTGCTTTATCTGCGGCGGTCATGGGGAGAGTCACCATCTTTCGCACATACCGCCGTAGATTCTTTCTTTGTTCGTGGCGATCCCGCTCGGACAACATGGGTAATGTTTCCTCCATGGCGACATTCTCTTTCATGCGAGGCATCCTATGATGCACGAAGAGATCAGCAACTCTCATGCCGAGAGGGCACCGTTCATGAAGATTCGCAAGTGCGTGAATTGTAGTGGGGAAGGTACTTAGGCGCAGGACGTGTGTATGGGAATCAATACGGAGGAGAGAGAAACCATACAGTCGTGAGACTAGGCAGAGGTCCTCCACCACATAGCGTCACCAGGCCTGGCGTTTCTCCGAGCAGTCGATGCCACTTAGACGGATACGTTCGGGGCGTTGGTTGTGCAAAACTTCGATGGTATCGCCATCGAGGATGGAGATACCCTAGCCAATCCTAGTGCGCCCGATGATACGGGTAGTGTTCCGTATTGCAGGGGCATGGGATGGGCTTAGTCGATCGGTCTAGGCGGGAGCAGAAGACGTGACGGTCGATACGTCAGCTGAGCAGGCGCTTTCTAGCCCGTTATAAGCACTGACCGTAAAGTGGTAGCGCGTATTAGGTTCGAGGTTTGTGACAATGGCTGACGGAGAGTCAACATGCACATGCATGGAACTTTCGTAAGCGCAGCTACCCGGGTGACCTGGTGATTGCCGACCATAATGGACGAAATAGGCAATGACCGAGGGGTCGGGAACCGGATCCCATGTGAGAGACGCAGTGATTCCTGTGTCTGCTGGGGTCGACACCTGGCCATCGCCGTTGCCACTGCCTCCCCCGCATCCGGTCAGAAAGAACAATATCGTGAGAAGAAGACCCGCAACGACGGCGGTCAGGCATAGCGGTATGCAACTGGTCTCTGTGACTCGGGTCCGTGGGAGGGATTGTTGCTTCGTCAAAGTGCTCATGTGCTGCTTCAGAGAATCGGATATGATCGTGTTGATTTAGGTTCGATCTACTTCGTGCGCGATGCTGGGCAAGAAGAAGAACACGCTTGCAGCAACAGCAATGCGTGTGCCATCGAAGCGCGTTGTAACGAACTGAATTATTGAGGTGTCTAAACGATGGGGTGGTGGTGCGAAAATGTTGGATGTGTAGAAGTTGACGGAGAGACCATACAGATCCGGTCCCGCTCGAAGAGGGTCGCCCCATCCTGCGCCTCTACATCCAGCTGAGGCCTCTGAATAAGTATGAGAATCAGATCGTGGATGTGCCGAGACGGTGATGAAATTATTTTGAGCGGAGACCAGATTAGTAGGCTAGAAAAATCGTCGCCTTTACATGTTGCTGAGCCGGATGCGTTCAGGGTGTTGATTGCGCAGGACTTCGATGGTGTCGCCGTCGAGGACGGAGACGACGGGGCCGGTGAAGTCAGCGTAGGCGAGAATGCCTGAGTGGATGAACACGAGAATAATGGTCAGAAGCGTGGAGACAATGAGCTTTTGAACTTTCACATGGATTGCCTTGCAAGAATGGATTGCCAAATCGACCTAGAATGTATCGTCGATTTATTTCTGAACCTCTGTGCGTGAGACAGCGGTCATTGAACTTGTGGTGGTCTTGTCTCCTCTTTTTGTTTGTAAAGTAATCGTTTGCCCTGCCTCTGTCTTACATGCCAGATGGTACTGTATCATTGTTTGAAAACCGGATTTTCCGTTACAAGACAATAATACATCTCCTACCTTCAAGCCTGCCTGTCACTGGCGCATCCCGTCGAGCCCAGTTCACGAGGGGCCGGTAGTACGTCGCTCGGCCCAGTCCCACCACTGCACAGGCCCGCTGAATCGGGAGGCCGCCCTGACAGACCATGTGGGCCGCCACCTCCCGCCGCTCAGCAGGCCTCAGAGCTTTTTTGCGATGACATCCTTGAGCGCGGCATTCTCTAGCGACAGGTCGGCATACATCCGTTTGAGACGGCCGTTTTCATGTTCGAGTTCTTTCAGCCGTTTCACATCGGAGGCCTCCAGCCCTCCGTACTTGGCTTTCCATTTATAGTAGGTGGCGGAACTGATGCCGTACTTACGCCAGATCTCGTTGACGGGACGACCCGCATCGGCCTCTTTCAACATGCTAACGATCTGCGTCTCAGTGAACTTTGATTGGCGCATGGGAACCTCCTGGCTAGGATGGCTATTGTGCCAGAAAGTTCTCCTTATGACCTGTCTACTTTTCTGGGGAGCTTACGGCGAGACGCAGGACGTTCTCTCAGGAGTACAAGCACGAAGCGGTGCAATTGGCCTGTTCCAGTGACGAACCGGTGAGCCAGGTTGCGCGTGAGCTGGGAATCAGTCCGAACCTCTTGTCGCGCTGGTGTCGGGAGGCGAAGGCCGAGGGCGGCCAGGCGTTCCCGGGTCCGGGCCGACCGAAAGACGAAGAGCTGGCCCATCTGAAGCGGGAACTGGCCCGGGTTAAGAAGGAGCGAGATTTTTTGCAAGAAGCGGCGGCGTTCTTCGCGAAGGGATCCAGGTAAGGTACCGCATGATCCACCGCTGCCGCGACACCTTCCCCGTCCGGATGATGTGCCGGTGTCTCGCGGTCTCACCAAGCGGGTACTACGGCTGGCGGGAGCGTCGGCCCAGCGCTCGTGATCGGGAGAACCGCCGTCTGCTGGCCCGCATGGAAACCCTGCCCGCCGACAGTGACGGCGTGCTCGGCGCGGGCCGGATCTGGGAAGACCTCCGCGTGGCGGGTGAGACCTGCAGCGTCAACCGAGTCGCCCGGCTGATGCACACGCGGGGCCTGAAGGGGATCCCGCAGAAGAGACGTTGGCGCACGAAGGAGGCCACCGTGCGTCCGGCGGGAGTGGTGAACCACCTGGCCCGCGACTTCCGGGCCTCATCGCCGAACACCAAGTGGGTCACCGACATCACATGTATTGAATCAGTCGAGGGGTGGCTCTATCTCAGTGCCGTCAAGGATCTCTACTCCGATATGATCATAGGCTGGTCCATGAGTCATCGCCAGACGCGCGACCTCGTACTCCAAGCTGTCCTGATGGCTCTCTGGCAGCGGACGGACCGCTCCCCGGTCATTCTGCATTCCGACCGCGGGTGCCAGTTTACGAGCGGCGAGTACCGGCGCTTTCTGAATGGCCATAACCTGATCCAGAGTATGAGTGCGGTGGGCAGCTGTGCTGACAATGCCTTGATGGAGGGCTTCTTCGGGATGCTGAAACGCGAGCGGGTGAACCGCCGCATCTATCAAACCCGTCGTGAGGCGCGTGCGGACATCTTCGACTACATTGAGCGATGCTATAACCCACGAGGTCGACGTAGACTTGAAGAAGCGAAGCAACAGGAATTACTCTTCACTCAACCGTCCGTGGAAAAGGGGTAGAACCCAACCTCACCGACTGGGTTGCGGTGAAGGTGGGACTTCGACGGAAACCATCGCGGGCACGGCGAGACAGACGAGTGACAGCAGAACGGCGATGGGGAATGGAAGCGCTATCGACAGTAGGGGACGAAGCGTGAAGGGCATAGAAGCCTCACAGGGAGGCATATTGTAGGAGGGTTGCTAATTAGGTGCAAGGGCCGAGAATGCTGACTCGGGGCGCTGATATTGAAGACGTAGGAGACGTGAAGCTGGGGCAGACGACATGGGTAGAGAGCTGGCGGGACACTCAATCTTGGACAGGTATTATTTGGGAGAATCGATGCGCAGGCCTCCCGGAGTCGGCGGTAGTGGAGGAGATCCTACTGGTATGAAGACCACAATGCCGCTCTCGTTCGACTCCCGATGGGCCGAATCAAAGGCCGTAATGAAGTAGTACTGGATCTTTGCCGGGTGCCCGATATCCAAACTCGTCTCGTTTTTTCCCACCGTAGCGAGAAGAGACGCCCCAGACTGCCGCATGCAGGGAAGCCCACCGCAGCGATAGACGCGATATCCCGCAAGATTCGGTTCATTGTTGACATCCCACGTCAACGTGGCACCCCACGCAGTGCTCGACCACAATACAAGAACTCCCGTGAGGGCTCTTACCCAGTTCATACGAATACTTCTATATATTTCCCAGCCCTCCTTGCTTGGAGCGTGTGTCGTCCAAATCACTCTTTGACCACCCTCGCCCAAGTCAATGAGAGTTCATTCGCAAGGCTGGCTTCAAGTTCAGGTCTCGCAGATCCAGGCTACGAGAGAAATAGAGCGCGACCAGGACCACGAACAAGAGGAGCCCATAGCTGAACACATATTTCAGGATGTCCATCGTTCATTCACCATACTCACCAGCCTGTGATCGAATAACTGCTTCGGTGCCTGGTTTTTCAACCCCTGATTTCCATCCGTTAGAGTCCGCGCAAACTGTCCGCTAACTATGCGGATCGAACTCTCGATGAGGCTTATTATGTGGTGCCCCCTGCGGCCTTCTCCTGTTCCTTCCGTTGCTCGTCCGTCCTCGCCATGGATGACGACGCTCCGCTCCGAAACTTCGCGGTATTGAGCGACGCGACGCTCTGCCTGGTCGGATGCGTCTGCATCGAGTGCGACGCCGACATGCCGAGTGCGCCGGCTTCGGCGAACGCATCGACGTTGGCTCCGAGAAACACGAACTCCCATTTATACACGTTTGTCTGCTGCTCCGCTGTCTCTTTGATCTTTTCTTTCGTCCACGTTCGACTCGAGTTCTCCTCGCCGTCTGTCACGACCATGATAATCACCCTGACTGGCCGGTCGGCCTTGGACATCGCCCAGAGGCGTGAGCCCGCTCCTCTTAACACTGGAATAACACCGGCCCCCCAAGGGGCACAGACCGGCGTACCCTTGGGCATGGGTCCCTTAAGCGCCTCTCACCCCACCAGCAAAAATGGGGCTGAGCCAGCGTTGTATTGATTCGCGATCGACAACTTGATCGTGAGTCAAAGTTCCTTCAGATACGAGATACATTCTATGTATGTGTAGTGCCCCACTTAATTTGTGGACAGTTTCTTGAAGATTGCTCACCATCAATTCGGCAGAGAATCAAGCCCTTGTCGAATCTCCACTCTCTCGAAACTGAGTCTACCCAGATGGTACATTCCCCTCATCGCCCCTCATTGCGATTGTTGGCATGCATATAGTAGACGCGGCGGGCTTCCGCTGACGGCCCCGCCCCTCTAGGGCATTTCCTAGGCCCCATGCGGCGCATTCCTGGCAACATGCTGGTATTACGCACTTCTGCAGCACTTTGTGATACGTTTCGTACAAAAGTCGCTAGACATGAGTGACGTGCACAGTCGAGCCACTCGGGCTACTGGAACCCGCGATGCTCACCCGCTATATGTTATGTTTTCAAGAGAGTTTCGATGAAACCCTTCAAAATCATGCATAGCATGCCACGGGGCTATACCCTGATCCTAGGCCTCATTATCTGCGGTTTAGTGGGATGTGGAGGAGAAGATTCATCATCTCCTACCCCCTCGGCCCTCCCTGCCTTCCCGCTGGTCGGATCGAAGAATCACAGATATTTGCAGGACCAGAGGGGCGTGCCCTTCCCCATCCTGGGGCGCACGGCCTGGTTCATCACCTCGCTCTCGGTGACGGACTACCAGACGTTTATCGACGATACTGCAGGCAAGGGCTATAACGCGATTGAGTTTATGGTCGTTACCCATTGGCCGCGAGGCAACAATCCGCCTTTCGGCGGGAATGGTGCCGTGCCGTTCACCAAGCGACTAAACGGGTCGATCTGGCTCGGCTCGCTTTCATATGGAAACATCAACAATGAGGCGCCCGACTTCTCACAGCCGAATGAAACCTACTGGACGCACGTCGATGCGCTCCTTACGTACGCAGAGTCCAAAGGGATTCTCTGCTTCATATTCCCCGCTTATACCGGGCTCCAAGGGAGCGATCAGGGCTGGATGCAGGAGATGGTTGCTAACGGATCGGTCAAGATGCAGGCCTACGGCGCCTGGATCGCGACCCGCTATAAGAACCAGAAGAATCTCGTATGGATGGCAGGCGGGGACATGATAACCTTCGACGCGAGCGAGACTGCCGTTGAGAGTTCTCTTCTCACCGGGCTCAAGAGCATAGCCAACCAGCAGTCGATACTTTTCAGCGCGCAATGGACGAGGGGTTCGATCGCTACCGATCAGACGGACTTTGGTGCACAGATGACTCTGAATGGAACATACGCCGATTCACTTGACGTTAACAACCAGGGCCGCAGGGCCTACGCGCGATCTCCCACGATCCCGGCCTTTTTACTGGAAGAGCCTTATGACCAGGAGGGCCCTGATGGCAATGGCTTCAATTTGGACGCCACCCAGCCGGTCAGGCGGTTCCAATGGTGGGGTTGGTTATCGAACATCGGTGGCTATATCTCGGGCAACGGCTACATCTGGCCGTTTAATTCCGGCTGGCAGGCGCACCTGAATACGCAGGGCGCACAGGACATGGCACGGCTCAACACCTTCATCCACTCGATCGCTTGGTTTAACCTGGTCCCCTCCGACCTGGGTGGGATGGGGATGCTTGTTACCGCCGGCGGCTCGTCACCAGCCTTGAGCGACTACGTGGCTGCAGCAGCGTCGCCAGATGGTACGCTGCTGGTGGCCTACGTGCCGCCTAATCACTCGGGGCCGATCACCATCGACATGACGGTGATGAGCGGCCGGACGCGAGCGCGATGGTTCAACCCGACGACGGCAGCCTACACGGACGCCGGGATAGGGCTCCCGCCTCTCGGCACGATGGTCTTTGCGCCTCCCGGCGACAACGGCACGGGATTCAGTGACTGGGTTTTGCTTTTGGAGAAGCAATAGTGTGAACGAAGTGTTCTGCGTTCTCGTACATTCATTGAGACGCTCGCTGCCCAATCTCTTGATGTGAAACCGTGGTCAGAGTGAAGTTGCTTACAGTACTGACGGGCGTAGCTGAGACCATCATCATGACCGCGCCAGACAACTCGCGCTTACGTTCAGAAGTGTGTGTTGTGCCCTGCTTAAAATGTAGACAGCAACTGTCTTGGCTGTCAAGCACACTGAACCAGTTCTGCGCGCCAGGGGGTCCGATGTTTCAGCATCGCATTCAGCACGATCAGCAGCTTCCGCATACAAGCTGTCAGCACCACCTTCTTCGCCTTGCCCGCGGCGCACAGGCGTTGGTAGCACGCACGTATGACAGGATTGAAGCGCGCCGCCACGAGCGCGGCCATATAGAGCACCGCCCGGATCTGCGCCCGGCCGCCCCAGACCGTGCGCTTCCCGCGCCACGTCCCGCTGTCACGATTCAGTGGGGCCACTCCCACCAGCGCGGCAATCTGTTTGCCGGTCAACGTGCCGAGTTCCGGCAGAGTCGCCAGCAGCGTCGTCGTCACCACGGGCCCCACCCCGGGTGTGCTCCGCAAGAGCGCCTCCTTCTCACGCCACACGGGACTCTCTCGAATCGCATGGGCCAAGCCGCGGTCCGTGTGGCTCAACTCCCGCTCGAGCCAGGCAATGTGCGTGCGCAGGCTCTTGCGCACCGGCTTGCCAGCCGTCCCCAGGCGGTTCTTCTCCGCCGTCAGCATCTCGACGAGTTGCCGGCGACGCGCCAGGATCGCCGCCAGTGCCTGGGTCTGCTCATCCGGCAGGGGCCGCGGCTCCGGTCGCATGACCTCGGCGAAGTGCGCCAACGTCTGGGCGTCCAACGCATCGGTTTTGGCGAGCCGCCCGGTGGCTTTGGCGAAGTCGCGCACCTGTCGCGGATTGACCACGACGACCGGCACCCCGGCGGCGGCCAATACCCCCGTGAGCGGGATCTCCAACCCGCCGGTGGCTTCCAACACCACCAGCGTTGGGTGCACGGCGTTCAGATGTTCGAGAACCTGAGCAAATCCGGCCTCGTTGTTGGGAGCGGAGAACTGCCCCTCCGGTCGGAGGGCGAGGTCCAACTGCGCCTTGGAGATATCAACACCGACAAAGACCTGAGTACTCGTCATCATGTCCTCCTTGGTGGCCCAGCCTTGCATGATACGGGCTCAATAGCCCACGCAACTGTTCGGGCTTGTTCCGCAGAAGGGCATGACGACCCTCGCTGCCCCACGGTCTTTGAAGACCTCGGTCACGTCGGTCTATCATGCCCAGGTTGATGATGCGTCGTATCATTGAGAAGCTCAACTCAAGATACAAGGTGGCGTAGTCAGGTGAATATATGAAACCCACTGAAGTTATTCAAAATCCATCGTAGCGGAAGACAGCAAGGTCTCTTACCAGAGCTCGGTGACAACGTTACACCCGGCGTCCCATTAGAAGTAGAGATTCGACAAGGGCTTGATTCTCTGTCGAATTGATGGTGAGCAATCTTCAAGAAACT